>JBDWIC010000001.1:0-656182 GCA_039974935.1 Lentilitoribacter sp.
ACATCTGCTAACGCAAATTGTCTGTTTGTGCGACGCATGTTTGCTAAGGCAAACATAGCTGGCGCGGGATGGAGCAGCCCGGTAGCTCGTCAGGCTCATAACCTGAAGGTCGTAGGTTCAAATCCTACTCCCGCAACCAAAGCATTCTTTGCAAAACAAAAATACAAGCCTCGCATCTTCGCGGGGCTTTTTTGCGTTCCGGTATGTAATGATCTTTGGATTATGTATGAGATTGCCGTTCATGCGAACTAAACAATGATCGTGTTGACTTCGGAATGCCGAAATTAAACATAAACCTTTTCAACACGTCTAATTTTCCAATCTTTTTCCGATCCAACTCAGGAGTTAGAAACAGTAGACTTGATTGTACGTCTATTAATCGTTGGTATTTGAGCACATCTTTGGCGTTGTTTTCTTCGATCATTAGTGTGAACTGCAAAACATACTCCAGTGTTCTATTGGTGTGTATAGACAATTATATCAGAACTCAGTGTGCTATGCTAATAAGTAGGTGTTTTGGATTGTTGAAGGGTTTGATTGAAGATTTATCTTGATAATTCTTCCATAATCCGATTTACCGATCTGCACTAATTTATCATGCGATATTAAAAGGTTGGAACGATTTTGGCAGACATTTATGGTGTAGAGCGTTGGGGGGATGGGTTTGTTTGCGAGCAGGATAATGGCGAGTTAGCGCTATTAAATCCAATTAAGCCCGATGACACCCCATTGAGTTTGCCATCGATTGTATCGAACTTGGAAGCTCGCGGCATTCAAACGCCAGTATTGGTGCGTGTGGCATCTTATTTGAAGCACTCAATTGATCATCTGAACCAGTGTTTTGCAGTTGCGATTAAGAGCTATAATTATCAGGGCGTTTATCGTGGGGTGTTTCCCATTAAGGTCAATCAACAAGCTCAGGTCATTGATCGCATTACTGAATATGGCGCGCCGTATCATTATGGCCTTGAAGCAGGCTCAAAACCAGAATTGGTTATAGCTTTAAGTCAGAAGTTATCGCCTGATGCTCTCATCATTTGTAATGGTGTAAAGGATAAAGAGTTTATTGAGCTTGCGATCCGTGCGCAACAAATCGGATTTAATGTCGTTATCGTACTGGAAAGTGTTTCAGAGCTTGAGCTTGTCATTGAAACAACGCGTGAAATTGGTTTGAAACCGCTTTTGGGCGTTCGTATTAAACTTAATCATCGCGTAAGTGGTAAATGGGCGGAAAGCTCGGGTGATCGTTCAACGTTTGGTTTGAGTATCAACCAAATCATTGATGTGGTTGATCGTCTTAAAGAAGTTGATTTGATCGATTGCTTGGTCTTGCAGCATTCGCATTTAGGTTCGCAAATTCCTAACGTCAACGATGTTAGACGCGCGGTTTCAGAGGCCTGTCGGGTGTTTACTTCGCTCTGCGCTGAAGGGGTGCCTTTATCTTATCTCGATCTTGGTGGTGGCTTGGGCATTGATTATACCGGGCAAAAAAGTGATGCGGTTAATTCCGTCAATTACACTATGTCAGAATATTGCTCAAACATCATTGAATCTGTTGGATATGCTATGGAAGAGGCTAAGCTTCCGCATCCCACTATTGTAACGGAAAGCGGGCGAGCAGTTGTCGCGCAATCTTCGTTTTTAGTGTTTAGCGTGTTGGAAGCAACGGCGTATCAAAAAGACGATATGCCAGAGACAGAAAGCGGTGATCATCATTTAATTTCAGATTTAGTCGCTGTGAAAGACTATCTTACTATCGATCGTGTGCAGGAGTGTTTTAATGATGCTCGGTATTACCGCGATGAGCTAAGAACGTTGTTTAGCTTTGGTAATATTTCTATTCGTGAAATGGCGCGCGCGGAGAAAACTTACTTGCATATTTGTGCGCTTATCAAAGCGATTGTCGACAATGAGGATTCTCCACCTGAGGGTATGGAAGATAAGCTTAATCAGATGGTTGATATCTACCATTGTAACTTCTCGCTTTTTCAATCTTTACCAGATGTTTGGGCGATTGATCAGTTGCACCCGATTGTTCCGTTGCAAAGATTAAATGAGAAGCCAACGCGACATGCAATCTTATCTGATATCACATGCGATTCTGACGGAAAGATTGATCGATTTGTCACCGAAGATGGGGATGCATCCTCTTTACCTGTGCATGTATTGCGAGACGGTGAATCTTATTATTTAGGCGTGTTTTTCATTGGTGCCTATCAAGAAACACTTGGAGATTTGCACAATCTATTTGGCGATACCAATGTTGTGACTATTGATTTTGACGATAAGGGGGGCTTTAAACTTCTAAATGAGGTTGAAGGTGATACGATTTATGACGTGCTGTCTTATGTTGAATATGATCCTAAGGACTGTGTGGACGCCTTTAAAAATATACTCGAGCAGGCCGTTAGTGATGGCAAAATTGGCGTCAAAGATCGTAAAACTATGATGGCGATTTACAAGGAAGCTATGAACGGTTACACCTATTTTGAAGGTGTGGAAACGCATTAATTTCATCAAATTTGAAAGGAATATCCATGGGTAAAGTGCTTGTTGTTGGTGCCGGTGGGGTAGGTTCGGTTGCTGTGCATAAAATGGCAATGAACTCAGATATTTTTAGCGAGATAACGCTCGCGAGCCGTCGTAAATTCAAGTGTGATGAGATTGCTTCAGCGGTTAAAGAGCGCCTTGGCGTTGAGATTAAAACGGCTGAACTGGATGCAATGGATGTTTCTGCAACCGTTAACTTGATTAAGGAAACAGGCGCTGAATTGCTCGTCAATTTAGCCTTGCCGTATCAGGATTTAGCGCTGATGGATGCGTGTCTTGAAGCCGGTGTGAATTACATGGATACGGCCAACTACGAGCCGCCGGAAAAAGCTGAGTTTGAGTATTCTTGGCAATGGGCTTATCAAGATCGCTTTAAAGAAGCCGGACTTACTGCGATCCTTGGATCTGGCTTTGATCCGGGCGTAACAAGTGTTTTTGCAACATGGCTGCGCAAGCATAAACTAGACACTATCCGCCAGATCGATGTCTTGGATTGTAATGGTGGTGATAATGGCAAAGCGTTTGCAACCAACTTTAATCCAGAGATTAACATTCGCGAAGTTACTGCACCGGCGCGCCATTGGCAAAATGGCCAATGGGTGACAACGCCCGCGATGTCGCAGAAGGTTGAGTTTGATTTTCCAAGTGTTGGGAAAAAGAACATGTACCTAATGTATCATGAAGAACTTGAGAGCATGAAAACGCATTTTCCAGAATTAGAGCGTGCTCGTTTTTGGATGACATTTGGTGATGCATATATCAATCATGTCACTGTGCTACAAAATGTCGGTATGACTGGCATTGAACCTGTCATGCATGAAGGTGTTGAAATTGTCCCATTGCAATTCTTAAAAACAGTGCTGCCGGATCCTAGCGAATTGGGCGAATTGACCAAAGGCAAAACTTGTATTGGTGATATCGCGACTGGTCTAAAAGATGGTGTTGAGAAAACTTACTACATCTACAATATCTGTGATCACGAAGAATGCTATGCTGAAGTTGGATCGCAAGCTGTTGCTTATACGACAGGTGTTCCTGCGATGATTGGTGCAGCACAAATTCTCAAAGGTAACTGGACTGAACCAGGTGTTTGGAATACTGAACAGCTCGATCCAGATGATTATATGGACATGCTCAATGTTCATGGTTTGCCGTGGCAAGTCCATGAATTAGATGGGCCTGTTGAATTTTAAGGTTCTTACATGACCAGTGACCAAACGATGATGGAAACACAAGCAGGGGGACCGGGTGAATTTACTCGGTTTGATTTAACCAGCGTGCCATCGCCATGTTTTGTTATCGATGAAGCTGTGATTGAAGACAATCTTAAAGTCCTTGCGGATATTTCAGAAAAATCGGGTGCGAAGATACTTTCGGCATTAAAGGCGTTTTCTCTGCCTGCTGTTGGATCTCTCGTCAGTCGTTATTTGTCAGGCACATGTTCATCAGGGTTGTTCGAAGCAAAATTAGCGCGTCAGCATTACAGTGGTGAACTCGCAACTTATTGTGCCGGATATAAAATTGAAGATATGCCAGAGATCATTGAACTAAGTGATCATCTGATATTCAATTCACCCGCGCAACTTGAACGCTTTTTGCCTGTTGTGAAAGAAAGCGGAAAGAATATCCATATTGGTTTGCGGATAAACCCCGAGCATTCTGAAGGTCTTGTTGAAAAGTATGATCCCTGTGCACCATTTTCTCGGTTGGGGACTCCTGTATCTCAACTGACAGATGAGATCATGCGAGATGTGGATGGTTTGCATTTTCATACTTTGTGTGAACAGGAGTTTGCGCCGCTGGAACGGACATGGTCTGCTGTAAAACCTAAAATTGAGAGATATTTACCAGACTTGAAATGGCTCAATTTTGGCGGTGGGCACCACATTACCAGATCCGACTATGATCGAGCTGGCTTGATCAAATTGATCCAAAATATTCGCGCAGAAACCGGATTAGATGTTTACTTAGAGCCAGGTGAAGCTGTTGCGCTTGATGCAGGGATTTTAGTTGGCGAAATTCTAGATTTACCTGAAAATGAGATGAAGCTGGCGATCACGGACATTTCTGCAACATGTCATATGCCGGATGTTATTGAAGCACCTTATCGACCACAAATGCTTAATGAAGTTGATGAAGGTGTACCGCATCGTTTGGGTGGTCCTTCTTGCTTGGCTGGTGATGTTATCGGTGATTATTGTTTTGCACAGCAACCACAAATTGGTGATCGCATCGCGTTTTTAGATCAGGCGCATTATTCCTTTGTGAAAACTAATACATTTAATGGTGTGCCGCTTCCAGCGATCGCCATTTGGAATTCGAAATCGGATACGTTGCGCATGGTTCGAGAGTTTTCCTATGATGACTTTTTGATGCGGATTTCTTAAATGGCCAATTGTTTCTTAGATAGTGAATTGAGTGATCTCGAACGAGACGAAGCGCGGGCAAAATTTCGCGTTATTCCCATGCCATTGGAACGGACCGTCTCTTATGGCAGTGGTACAAGTAAAGGACCTTTTGCCATACTTGAAGCAAGCGATCAGTTGGAGCGCTTGTGTTTTGGTATTGAACCTTGTCAGGAAGGTGTTTTTACTGAGCCTGGTGTTGATTGTTCTGGTCCATTACCTGAGGTGATGGAACGTCTAAGTGAGCGGACATATAATGCCGTGAAGGCCGATAAGATACCTGTCACAATTGGTGGCGAACATAGTTTAACCTATGGGGCAGTGAAAGGTGTTGAACGAGCATTGGGGCGATCTATTGGGATTGTGCAAATAGATGCTCATGCTGATTTACGAAAAGCCTATCAGAATGAAAAACACTCCCATGCATCGGTGATGCAATTGTTGGGCGATGAAGGAACGCGCCTTGCGCAGTTTGGGGTGCGAGCTTTATGCCGCGAAGAAGTTGATCGTCGCATTGAATTAAATGTATTCTACATTGATGCTGAAGAGCTTTATCTTGGTAATATCAATGAGGTGGCGCTTCCCGATGACTTTCCGGATGATATTTATGTTTCTTATGATCTGGACGGTTTGGATCCATCACAAATGCCTGCAACAGGCACACCGGTTCCTGGCGGGTTATCGTATTTTCAATCTATCCACATCGTTAAATCAGCCTTGAGGGGACGCAATCTTGTTGGCATAGATGTTGTTGAACTGGCACCCATTGAAAATATGGATGGTTGGAACTTCACCGCAGCACAGGTGACATACAGTTTAATGGCTCTCGCCTAGCTTATCCTGGCCCGTTTTCTGGCTAGTAAAATGTGTGCAACAGCGCCACCTAAATAGGTAAGTGTGATTAAAACGATCATGCCTGTCATGCCTGAAATAGCTAAAACTGAAAGCAAAATAGGTGTTCCGGTGGTGTTGCCCAAATTTCCCATCTGCGCCACAGCTCCATTTGCATTGGCTAGATCTTTCAAATCGGAATTTAAAGCAGGGATTGCTGCAAAGTTCGCGCTTTGAATGACGCCCAACATCACAAATATTGAGATTGCGACGAATTCGATTTGCACACCTGTCATCAACAAGCTTATGGAAATTGCCGATCCGATAAATCCAAAAATTGCAACATTTACAGCTTTAAATTTGGTCAGCAAAAACACGCCACAAAAAAGCGATGCCCCAATGCTGACGATCGGCAATAAACCCAAATAGAATGCGCTTGTTTCGGCAGTGAACAAGTCGGGTAGTATGGTCAATAGTGAGACATATGTCAGTGTGTAAAACAACCAGCCGAAAGCAGGGGCTGATACATATGGCGAGCGATAAACATCATAATGAGTTTTGATTAAGCTTCTGAGGCTCATGCTGCGAGGTGCGGATTCTTTGGTGTCTAGTTCCGGTAAATAGATATATGCAATGACTGCTAAAGCCTGCATGATGCTTGCATGAACTTGCAAGAAACTATCAATTCCATAGGCCTGTTGAAAAGGTAATCCCACCCATGATGTGATGGTGAAGGCTACGCCGAAAAATGTGCTCCATAGGGTCATGGTGGCGCTTTTAAACTTTTCAGGGCTAACGTTTGAGATCATCGTTGGCGCAGCGATCACAATGACCAGATGTGAAAGTCCTTCAATCACGCGGCTTATCAACATGTATGATAAGTCTGGTAAAAACGATTGATAAAATGAGCAAACAGCACCTAATAACAGAGCATAAATCATCAGGCGTTTGAAACCAAAACGGGATACGACCGAACTTGCCCATAGTCCAAAGAGAATGCCAACCAATCCGATGATTGAAACGATGAGACCAAGGCTGGACCCTGCGTCTGGATAGGCATCGCGCAAAACGTTGAAGGTTAAACTGAGTTTTGCAAATTGCATTGCTGCTGTTAGTCCAATTACCCAAAGGATAAGGATTTGCAAGCCAGTTGAAAAAGAAGATGTTCGATTCGACATTGCCCTATTATACAGAGCCATCGAAAGATGTCGTAAGAATAAGATGAAAAATAGTCAAACAAAGAAAAGCCGCCGAAACATAGTTCCGACGGCCTTAAACAAACGTAATTGTTAGATCTTATTTAATCCAAGCGTTCACGATGTCTGAGTTTGCAGCAACCCACTCTTCTGCAACATCTTGTGGGTCCATTTCATCACGACCAATCTTCAAGATCCAGTCGTTCACTGTCGCTGGGTCAAATTGTACTTGGCTCAAGAATTTTGCAGCAGCAGGGTTACGCTGTTCCAATGATTTTGAGTAAGATACGAAGATTTCAGCGTCAGGTGTTTTACAAGAAGCAGTTGATGCTTCAAGCCAGTCTTCACCGTCCAATTTAAGATCGATACAACCTTCTGTTCCATCTGGCTCAGACAATGGTGATAGATCGTATGCAGCGTGGATCCACTCAGGTGTCCAGTAGTAGAACATGATTGGCTTTTGGTTGCCGTATGCTGCTTTTAGCTGCGCTTTA
The DNA here is from genome assembly GCA_039974935.1 of Lentilitoribacter sp. Taxonomy (GTDB): domain Bacteria; phylum Pseudomonadota; class Alphaproteobacteria; order Rhizobiales; family Rhizobiaceae; genus Lentilitoribacter. Next base: position 7,477 of record JBDWIC010000001.1, read on the forward strand.
AATGTCGCATCAGAAATAATGTTTGGCTCCCAAAGCTCTGAAAGACCGTAATCTTTCATCTTCACTTGCCAGATTTTTGTTGATTTCCAAGATGCATCGCCAGCCCAGTATTCGCCTTTGCCGTTACCGTCTGAATCAAACATTGCAGCGAGTTCTGGATCATTTAGATCTTCAAAGTTTTTGATTTTGTCAGCCAAGTATGAAGGAACATACATTTGCTGCGTGCCAAGGTAAGGTGAGTTGTGAGCAACTGTTTTTGCTTCAACAATGAACTTATCCCATGGGCCTTGCTGGTTTGGCATCCACATATCTGTCCAAACGTCAGCAGAACCATCACCTTTGTCCATACCAGCTGCAATGATCGCCTGATCAGAAAGACCTTCGATGATATCAGCTTCAGAACCAAGTGGGCCTTCGATCACTGCTTTAATAACGTGAGCAATTGCTTTTGCGCCTGTCCAGTTAAGGTCAGAAATTGCAACTTTTGCATCTGCTGCGTAGCTAAATGTTGATGCAGACGCAGTTAGTGCTGCTGCAAGTGTTAGTGTTTTGATGAGTTTCATTATTATCTCCCTTGTAACTCAATTTTAAATTTGAACATCGGCAGATCATGACTGCCGATGAATGTGTTTGTTATTTTTCGGCTGTAGGATTAGCCTTTTGCACAACACGATCAACCATCATGGCCAATAGTGCAATTCCGATCCCCGCTAATATGCCAGCACCCGTACGAGTATTTGCAAGCGCTTCTGTCACAATGAAGCCCATACCACCAGCACCAATAAGTGCTGCAACCACCACCATGGAAAGGCTCATCATGACCACTTGGTTCACCCCTGCCATGATGGAAGGTAGCGCAAGTGGAAGCTCGACTTTCGTCAGCAATTGTCTCGGGTTCGCACCAAATGCAAGTGCTGCTTCCTTTGTGTTTTCAGGCACATGACGTAGGCCCAAGGCTGTTAAACGCACCATAGGTGGCATCGCGAAAATCACGGTCGCAAGGATGCCTGGTGGTTTGCCGATGGAGAAGAATGCAACAGCTGGCAACAGGTACACAAATGAGGGTATCGTCTGCATGATATCCAAGATCGGTGTGACGATGCTTTGCCCTCGAGTTGATTTACCAACCCAGACGCCTAACGGCAATCCAAAGACGACACAAATGATGGAAGATGCTGCAACGAGCGAGAGCGTATCCATCGCAGTTTGCCAAAACCCAAATAGTGCAAGATATGCAAGAGAAGCGCCGACAAAAATGGTAATTCGTGTGCCCGCAAGGAAATAGGAAATTGCTAAGATCGCACCCATGGCAATGATCCAAGGCGTTCCGACGAATACCGCTGTGATCATGTTCAGCATAGTTCTTAGGAAAGCGGTGATGCCATCAAAGAAGAAGCCGTAAAATGCAGTTAGATAGCCAATACCATCATCGATAGCTTGCGCCGCGTATTTGTTAAGATCAAGTGGCGGAAGACCATCGCGTGCTGGCTTGCGCTCAATGAAGCGGTTACCGTTTTCATCACGTGGATAAGTGATTTCATCGGGTCTATCCAACCATACAAGGGTTGGAAACTCACCAATAATTGCGCAATCAAACTTATCTTTAAATGGTACGGTCTCACCTTTTTCAATCGCACGGTCTTGTTTAATACATGTGCGTGCATCAGGTGCAAATTGACTTGAACGATAAAGCATTAGTGGGGCGATCAGTGCCGCAATAACTGCCACAAGTATAAGGCGTGAGGATTTTGAACCTGAATTGACCGCGTGATCTACGCGCCATTTGTTGTACTGGTTGTAGTAAATGCGATCAGCGAGCCACCCGAGCAATAATCGTCCTAAGATAAAGACGACAATGGCGCCTAATAGGTGATCTGCTGACCAGCCTTCATATCGAACAACAAGATAGTCTTTATCGGCATTATCTATGGCTGCCTGCGCATATTTTGAAACTAATGCAAGATTGATAAGCGCTACGAGATCTACCAAAAAGCCGATCCAGAATAAGAACCAATTTCCTCGTAAGGCTGCCCAAATAAAGCTACCGATAGCGGCTGCAAAATTGATATGAAATTTGCCAAGCGTCGCCTTTTGAATTTTTAGAAAAGTGTTGCCATAATATTCGCCGTTCGGACCGGCAAATTCTTTAAATGGCTTTTGAAGATCTTTTTCTGTTTCCATTATGCTTCTCCCTGAACGCCGCGTAACAGGGCATCTTTGGTCACAACACCGACGGGTTTACCATCACTCATGATAACAACCGGATTATCCTGGCCAACTGCATGACCAACTAAGGTATCCAGATCATCTTCTGTATCTGCTTTCGGACACGCATCAATATCTTTAATTTTGCCGTGGTTCTTCTCGTATTTAGCAATCGGTTGCATGATTGTGTGTGCGAAGATCAATTTTAGTTTCGAAATACCAGCAACAAAGTCAGCTACATATTTATCCGCTGGTTTTGTCACGATATCTTCAGGGGTGCCGATCTGAACGATTTCACCATCTTTCATAATGGCGATACGTGAACCCATGCGGATGGCTTCATCAAGATCGTGCGTGATAAACAATGTTGTTTTCTTCATGACTTTCGATAAAGCCAAAAATTCATCTTGCAGACCACGCCTGATAAGTGGATCAAGCGCTGAAAACGGCTCGTCCATCAATAGAATATCTGGGTCTGCCGCTAACGCTCTGGCCAAACCAACACGTTGTTGCATACCGCCGGACAATTGGGATGGGTATCTGTCGCCATAACCCTGTAAGCTCACAGTTTCGATCACCTTGTCTGCAGCCTGGGAACGCGTAAACGCGTCGACATTTCTCAACTCGAGTGAGAAAGCAATATTGTCACTGACAGTGCGGTGAGGGAGTAGTGCCATATTTTGAAACACCATGCCGATTTTGTCGGCACGCATGGCACGCAATTCTTCAGCATTTAGATTACCGACATTAACACCATTAATGAGGATATCACCATGCGTTGGTTCAATAAGCCGATTAATATGGCGAACCAGTGTGGATTTGCCAGAACCCGAAAGGCCCATGATGCAAAAAACTTCACCTTTGTTTACGTTGATGCTGACATCTTTCACGCCAACTACGGCACCGTATTCTTCCAAAACTTCTGCTTTGGAAAGATTATCTTTCCTAATGGCTTCTAATGCCTCTTTGGCGCGATCCCCAAATATTTTCCAGACATTATTGGCCACCACGACATTTTCGTCACCTGATGTGATCATGCCAAATTTAACTCCCGAACCCTGTTTTTAGTATTTTTATCCCATTTTTTGGGCTTTTTGCAGTTATATTAGCGAGCTCAAAAATAACTGCAAGTCTTATATAAAAATTTTACACTCATAAGTTCAGCTAATGGCTGGTATTAGCTTTTCTTGTGTGAGGTTATTTTAGAAATGACTGCAGAGAAGCCTTTAGTTAGGCTGACGAAGAAAGATAATTTCGCGCAATAGTTTTTGGTGACTAGACCCTTCTTATCTATATCGTTATAGCTCCAAGACGCAAAAAGCTAATAGTTTTTATAAAGGGATTAGCAATTTGAATGCTTACACAATAAAAGTGCCATTTCGCGATGTTGATATGCATGGCCATGTGCACAACTCCGCTTATATTTGTTACTTTGAAGAGGCCATAACTGATTGGATTGAACAAAATGATTTTGTTGCAGATCTCAATCCTTTGACATCTGAATATCGGTTTTTTATCAAGAAGATCGAGTTGACCTATCATTTGCCAGCGCATTTTAACAACCGATATGAGATCGTGGTTTCTCTTCAAAAACTTGGCAACACCAGTATTACTCTATTCTGTGAGATGTTTGATAAGAGCCAGAACGAAGACAAACTAATTGTGCAGGAAAATGCCGTTTGGGTCTTTGTGGATAAGATGGGGCAGCCATCTGAAATAACATCTCCTTTGCGTGATAAATTGGTGGCGCTTTTATAATATGGTCCATCTTGAGGGAAATCCGGTGCTGGAATTTAGCGATGTTGACTTGGTGCGTAATGACCAGAAGGTATTGCACAATCTAAATGTAACAACATCCGAACACAGGATCGGAGTTATTGGCGCCAATGGTTCTGGCAAAAGTTCTTTTGCAAGACTTTTAAATGGATTGCTTGTTCCAACGAATGGATGTGCAAAAATATTGGGCCATGATGTCAAGCAATCGACAAAGGAAGTCCGTCGACAGGTGGGATTTGTCTTCCAAAACCCTGACAATCAGATTGTTTATCCAGTTGTTTCCGAAGATATCGAATTGGGTTTGAAGGGAATGAATATCCCTAAAGCTGAACGCAAAGCAAAAGTTGAAGAAATCTTATCTCGATTTAATCTGCTTCATCTTAAAGACCGTTCCGTACATATGTTGAGCGGTGGGGAGAAGCAGATGATTGCATTATCGTCTGTATTGATCATGCAGCCTAAGATGATCGTCTTTGATGAACCGACAACATTACTTGATTTGCGCAATAGAAACGTTGTTGCCTCAACGATTATGGCGCTTGAACAATATGTTGTCTTGGTTACCCATGATTTAGAGCTGTTAAGCGCGTTTGATCGCGTTTTGGTGTTTGATGAAGGTAGAATTACAGCGGATGATAGTCCGAAAGAAGCGATCGCTTGGTATAAACGTAAGATGGCAAGCTGATGGATCTATCGTTTTATCTGCATGGCAATTCAATTCTCCATAAGATGCCGACGTGGAGTAAGTTTGCGTTGCTCGTTGCCTTTTCAATTGCTTTTTATGCTATCCATGATTTCAAGATCTTGATCACGAAATTGGCGTTGGTGATCTTGTTAGTGGTATATATCAAAGTGCCATTGAAGCGTTTAAAGGCGATGTTTGCGCTTCCACTTTTTATGGTCCTCTTGTTTTCTATTTTTAGCTTTGTTGTGAACGACCTAAATGCTGGTCTTTTGACATTTTTTAGACTGTCCAGCCTCGTTATTCTCGCTGCTTGTGTAACTGTCACCACAAAGATCGAAGATTTTATGGCCTTTATCGAGAACCTCTTGTTGCCATTGTCTTTCATCCCGTTTATTAAGCCGGCGACGGTTAGTCTAACACTGTCATTAACACTACGGTTTATTCCGGAGATTTTTAAATTGGGGATGGACATCAAAGAGGCGCAGGCTGCCCGAGGTTTAAAATCTAACCCGATTGCCCTGATTGTACCGCTAATAGTTTTGACCTTAAAGCGTGCAGATGATATTTCAGATGCGCTCGATGCTAGAATGTTGGACTAGTTCATTTCTTTTTGTAATTGGAGAGTAGTTTGGCTACTAAAGATATTGTTTTCATCGCATTGTTTGCGGCTATCATTGCAGCGTTAGGCTTTTTGCCTGCTATACCGGTTGCAGGAATACCAGCACCGATCACAGCACAAACGCTTGGTGTAATGCTTGCTGGTACCATTTTGGGCCCGAAACGTGGTGCGCTTGCCGTCGCTGTCTTTTTGATTTTAGTGTTAGCTGGTCTTCCTTTGCTCGCAGGTGGGCGCGGCGGAATTGAATACTTTGTTGGTAATAGTGGCGGATTTCTTGTTGGTTGGTTCTTTGGTGCCTTTGTTATCGGCTTTATTGTGAAAAACTTTATTTCCGATACGCAGATCAATATCAGAGCACATTTCATTATACTGATCGCATGCTTTTTGGGTGGTATTTGCGTCGTTTATCTTCCCGGCATATTATGGATTGCACGAAATACAGGCTCATCTTTTGTAGACGTTTATCTTGGTTCCTTGGTCTTTATACCTGGTGACTTTATCAAGGTGATTATTGCCATGCTTGTAACAGTTGCTGTTCGACGTATTTACCCAATCGCACTTAAATAATCCGGTGGATCATGCCCTTTCATGCAGATATTGAAAAATGGTGTGATCTAAAACCTAATGCTGATGCTGTCACAATTGGTGACGAAACACTTTCGTTTCAGCAATTAATAGCTCAGCGAAATGAATTGAATTGCCGCGTAGTCCTAACCGATACGCGGCAATATTTACATCAGCTCAATGCTAAAGTGGTTGCGTTGGTTGCTGAAAATTCGCTGCAGTTCATAGGTCAGTTTCTATCGACAACATACGGGCATAATTGTTGTCTTTTATTGTCCTCAGCCCTTAAAGCATCGCAGGTTAAATCAACGTGTGATCAAATCCGCCCCGATGTCATTTTCCCACATTCGCTTTTTGATGAATTTGAGCACAGTTATGATGAAATTTCCAAGGCTGATAGTTCTCAATTTAAGGCGCATTTAGCCGGTGAAAACGATGCTGGCGAAAGTGGTGCCGGTGAAAACGATGACGATGCCTCAACACCTTTTTTAATTGGCCTTACTTCAGGAACAACATCCCAACCTAAAGCGTTTATTCGCAATCGCCAGTCTTGGCGCGTTAGTCTTATGCAAAGTCGCGGGGTTTTTGAAGTTGATGAAACAACAACCACAATTTCACCCGGACCGTTGGCGCACGGATTATCGCTATATGCAATGGCGGAAACACTATCAGCAGGCGCGCATTTTATATCGATGAAAAAGTTTGATGCTTTGGGGGTCGTCGAACTGATAGCTCAACATAATGCCAAACGACTGGTCATGGTGCCAACGATGCTGTCCGGATTGTGCAAAGTTCTTGAAACACAGAATATTCAACTTGATCAGATTACTTCCATTGTGACTGCAGGTTCAAAACTTGACGCTACTTTGTTGAGGCATATCCAAAACTTTATGCCGAATGCGAAGGTTTTTGAATATTACGGTGCATCTGAGCTTGGTTTTGTCACCTATGCTGTTCGGCAATTAGACGATGGTTATGATGTTGGGCATGCATTTCCGGGCGTTGAATTGGCGATTTTGGATAAAGATGGTGAGAACTTACCGCTAGGTGATAGCGGCAAGGTTTGTGTGAAAAGCGATTACATTTGCGATGGTTATATCTCCAAACATGATGGCGCTGGTTTTTCTATGGAGAATGGTTGGGCAAGCGTTGGAGACATTGGATATCTCGATGAAAATGAGAGATTGGTTCTCGCTGGCCGTGAAGGTGATATGATCATTTCTGGCGGAAACAATATTTATCCATCGAGTGTGGAAAATGTACTAAAGGGTTTAGCCGCAGTTGAGGATGTTGTTGTATTGGGACTAGATGATGCTCATCTTGGTTCAAAATTAGTCGCCATCATATCGGGTAAACAATTATGCCAAGCTGATTTAACAAACCATTGTCAGCAAGAACTTGCCGTTTATGCTATTCCAAAGTTATTTTACTACGTTCAAGATTGGCCGATGACGGAAAGTGGTAAAATATCGAAAAAGATATTGATGGATTGGGTGTCGACGAATAATGACCAGTTACAGCGATTATAATCTGGATGCGGAGCGTCGGCCCGTTATCATTGCTGCAAAGCGCACGCCCATTGGCCGTGCAAATGGCATGTTTAAAGACATTGCTGCCGAAGAACTTTTGTCGTCGCTTCTGATTGAACTCACTCAAGCATCAAGTTTTAAAACCTGCGATATTGATGATGTGATTATTGGGAATGCTGCCGGTGGCGGTGGAAATGTTGCGCGTTTAGCGACGCTTTTAGCCGGGGTTGATATTCAAGTTCCGGGTCTAACGATTGACAGGCAATGCGGTGGCGGTCTTGAGGCAATTAACTTAGCCTGCCGGATGATCATGTCAGGTGCTGGGCAACTTTACCTTGCTGGTGGTGTTGAGAGTGTGAGTACAGCGCCAATGCGGGCAAGGAAATCATCATCTTCACTAGATGACCTAGAGTTTTATGAGCGTGCAAGATTTTCCCCCGACAGTATTGGTGATCCGGATATGGGTGTTGCAGCAGAAAATGTTGCAAAGAAGCATAAAGTTTCCCGCAAGCGGCAGGATGAATTTGCTTTGCAAAGCCATCACCGTGCGATCGATGCCCAGAACTTGGGTAAATTTGATGATGAAATTGTACCGATTAAGGTTGGTGACATTTCACATCATAAAGATGAATGTCCGAGAGCAGACACGAGTTTGGATAAACTGGCGGCTTTGCCAGCAAAATTTTCCGACGGTGGTTCAGTCACAGCCGGTAACTCCTGCCCATTAAATGATGGTGCAGCACTTGTTGTTGTAACGAGTTTAGCAAAGGCTCAGCAATTAGGTGCTCGGCGTGCGATTGAATTCATTGATGGTTGTGCACGTGGAGTTGACCCAAATTATTTGGGGGTCGGACCTATCGCATCGACGAAACATCTGCTCGCGCGTCAACCAGAACTCTCGAGCAATGACTTACAATATATTGAATTTAACGAAGCATTTGCATCGCAAGTATTAGCATCAATTGATGGATTGGACATTGCTTGCGATCGTATAAATAAAGATGGCGGTGCACTTGCACTTGGCCACCCTTTTGGCGCCTCTGGGGCGATATTGGTTGTTCGATTGTTTTCGCAAATGCTCGGAGATGAGAATTTTCAAAATGATGCCGTTTCTCTTGCTACATTAGGTACCGCAGGGGGCATGGGTGTCAGCACGTTTTTTAGATCAAAGAAGGTAAGCTAGTGGCGCAATCTAAATACAATAACATTGTTATTTCTGGTGCTTCCAGCGGCATAGGAGCAGAGCTTGCCATCCAACTGTCTGCCAAGGACGTTTTTTTATGTTTGCTAGGACGAGATGAAAAACGCCTTACTGAGATTGCCCAAAAGTGCCAGTTAAAAGGTGCTGCCACATCGATCCATATAGTTGATGTGCGTGATGATAAGCATATGGAAGAGCTATTGTTAGAGCAGGATGATCAGCATTCATTCGACCTAGTGATCGCAAGTGCTGGGGTAGGTCGGCAATATGAAGATGCTGAATTCATCCGTCTCACCACTGAGATCAATGTATTTGGTGTTTTAAATATGGTTGAGCCGCTTCTTCCGCGTTTAAAAGAACGCAATAGAGGGCAAATTGCGGTGTTGAGTTCACTTGCTGGGTTTCGCACATTTGGGCGGCCTGCGGGGTATTCAGCTAGCAAAGCATGGGTCCGGCTTTATGGCGAAGCATTGCGCGGGCAATATGCAAAATACGGTGTTGGTGTGAGTGTTGTTTGTCCCGGTTTTGTGAAAACGCCGATGGTTCAAAATGCGCCAAAAAACATGTCTGTCATGCCTGTTGAAGAAGCTGCTGCTAAAATTGTCCACGGATTAAAACGTAACAAAGGCCGTATCATATTCCCATGGCATCAGGCGTTTTTCATATGGTTGATTTCGACCTTGCCGACAGGATGGCTTGAAAAATTCTTTATTAAGCAAATGGATCAACGCTAAAATTAAAGCGCTAGCAGTACTTTGCCAGATCGGTTTGGATCATCAAGCACTTTTGCGGCTGTTTTAATCTCATCCAGAGCCAGCGTTTTATAAACGCGCGTTGAGATTGTACCGTTTAAAATTAATTCTGCGGTCTTATCAAACATCTCTTGGATATCTTCATAAGGCGCTTGGTGAACCCAATTGCGCAGCCAATATAGTTTCAATTTTATATCAGGTCGTTGTTGGTTCAGTTTTGGGCTAATTGGAACACCGGATAAAAGACCATAATGCACAATCATGCCGCCAGTTTTTAAAGCTAGGGCGAGCTGTTCGGCCTTTGGGCCGGCAATTGCATCAAACATAACATCGAAGTTTTGCCCCGTTTTCGAATTGATAAATACATCCTCATTTTGAACGGAAATCTTGTCGCCAAATACTTTATTTAGTTCCATGCTCGATTTTACAGATCGCGCAAGTGTGGTCACTTTCGCTCCGAGCTTTAGGCATAATTCGATAATGATATGACCAATCTCTGAATTCGCGGCATTCACCAACACTTGCATTGAATGATCTACCTTCGCAATTTCATCAACCATTTTTAGTGCGGTCATTGGATTAATGTAGGACATGGCTGCATCTTGCGGCGAAAGGGTGGCATTCATTTTGAAGCAGTTCTGCGCCTTCGCGAGTTGAAATTTTTGCCACGTGCCAGATTGGCGGATCGGCATAACACGTTCACCAACATTTAAATGCGAAATGTTTTTACCTTTTTGATGCACTAGCCCGACGCCTTCAAAACCCGGGTGAAAAGGTAATTGCGTACGCCCACGATATGCGCCGCTGATTGTGATAATATCGGATGGATTTATCGGTGCATATTCCATTTTGACCAAAACATCATCTGGTCCGCAAACTGGCAAATCGTTCACCTCAATTTCAATCACGTCTTCAAGCTTACCAAACTGATGAATAATTGAGCAGGTGTTTAAATTTTGCATAGGATGAACCTTATGGCTTTCTTGGAGAATTGGAATTTCTTATAATCGTTTGAGAAATATAGCTTTTGGGGGTTGTAATCAATTGTTAGAAATGTAGTCTTTTACTATGAGTAAAGACCAAGTTTTCTTTGATGAAATGTTTGCGAAGGGTGTTGACCCACGCAGTCCTTATCAATCTATACACGAATGGGTTAATTCAGAAGACCCAAAAACTCTTACCAAAAAAGCAGAAGAAGCGGAGATATTTTTTCGCCGAACAGGTATCACCTTCAATGTTTATGGAGATGATGCGGCAACCGAACGGCTAATCCCGTTTGATATTGTACCGCGCGTGTTGGCTGCGAGAGAGTTTTCTAAACTTGCCGAAGGGATTGAGCAGCGTGTTCAGGCGCTAAATGCCTTTTTGCATGATATTTATCACCGTCAAGAAATTTTGAAGGCGGGCGTTGTCCCCACTAGTCTTGTTGCGAACAATGTCGCGTTTGAACCAAAGATGATTGGGTTTACCCCGCCGGGGAATATTTACACGCACATTGTTGGCGTTGATATTGTGCGTACCGGTGAAGATGATTTCTTTGTGCTGGAAGATAATGCGCGAACGCCATCTGGTGTGTCCTATATGTTGGAAAACCGCGAAACGATGCTGCAGATGTTTCCTGAGTTGTTTTCATCAAATCGCGTGCGGGCGGTGAGTGATTACCCTGAGCGTTTGCTCAAATCGCTTCGTGCGTCAAAGCCATTAAAATGCGAAGACAAACCTGTTGTCGCGGTGTTGACGCCGGGTATTTATAACTCAGCATATTTCGAGCATTCGTTTATTGCCGAACAGATGGGTGCAGAACTTGTTGAAGGGCACGACCTTCAGATCATTGATGGTCGCGTTGCGATGCGAACCACCGAAGGCTACAAAGCAATTGATGTTCTATACCGCCGCATTGATGATGAATACTTAGATCCATTAAACTTCAATCCAGATTCTATGCTTGGAGTGCCGGGGATTTTTGATGTTTATCGCTCAGGCGGGATTACAATAGCCAATGCACCAGGCACAGGTATTGCAGATGATAAGGCATTATATAGCTATATGCCGGAGATCGTTGAGTTTTATACAGGGCGTAAAGCGATCTTAAAGAATGTTGAAACATACCGGTGTTCTGAGGAAGACTCGCTGAAATATGTGCTTGAACATCTTGATGAATTGGTTGTCAAAGAAGTACATGGTTCTGGTGGTTACGGAATGTTGGTGGGCCCTGCGGCCAGCAAAAAAGAAATAGCTGCATTCCGTGAAAAGCTTAAAGCACAGCCAGATAATTATATCGCGCAACCTACTTTAAGTTTGTCGACTGTTCCTATTTTGACCAAAAAGGGTTTAGCACCTCGCCATGTTGATTTGCGTCCATTTGTTTTGGTTTCGCCGAAAAAGATCGACATTGTTCCCGGTGGTCTAACGCGCGTAGCTTTGAAAAAAGGTTCACTCGTTGTGAATTCAAGTCAGGGCGGCGGTACCAAAGATACGTGGGTTTTAAGGGATTGATCAATGAAGGCGTATCAACAAATTCAGGAGGTCAATCATGCTAGGTAAAACGGCTGGTGGTCTATTTTGGATGTTCCGCTATTTGGAGCGGAGCGAAAATACAGCCCGTATTTTAAATGCCGGATTTCGCATCGCCCTAACCAGAACTGCGACCTCAGAGGACGAATGGTCCTCCATACTAACAACGTCGGGTATGCGGGAAACGTATTTGCTTCACTATGACAAATTTGATGCGGATTCTGTAATCAACTACCTGCTTCGGGATAAGAAAAATCCATCGAGTGTGATTGTCGTAAGCGAAGCGGCGCGTAACAATGCGCGGCTTGTGCGAACAGCACTCACGCGGGAAGTTTGGGAAGCGGTTAATGAGAACTGGATCAATCTGAGTGAAGCGCTTTCGCGTCCGGTTCGCCAAAAGGAATTGCCCGCTGTGTTAGGTCTTATTCGACAGCAATCAGCGCTGGTTCGGGGTGCATTGCATGGCACCATGTTGCGCAATGATGTATTTGATTTCTCGCGCCTTGGTACATTTTTAGAGCGCGCTGATAATACGGCGCGTATTTTGGATGTAAAATACCACGTGCTGTTACCATCGGTTTCACTGGTTGGGTCTTCATTGGATAATGTGCAATGGGAAACCATATTGCGATCTGTTTCAGCGCTCAATTCGTTTAAATCTATTTCCGGTGGTGAGTTGACCCCGCGTGAAATCGCAGATTTTCTCATCCTGGATAAGCGAGTACCGCGATCTCTAGGCTTTTGCGTTGGCAAGATTGCAACCAATCTAGACTATTTGGCGAAAGACTATGGTTTGGAATTGCCGTGCCATACGCGTGTTAAAACATTGAAAGAAGAACTTGCTGAAATTACCATCGATACGATCATTGAAGATGGTCTTCATGAATTTTTAGGCGATTTTATCACGAATGTTACTCAACTCGGTCAACAGATCGAAGTCGATTATAGATTTTCAAGTTAGTGGGGTTGATATGCTATTAACAATTTCTCACACGACAACCTATCGATATGCTCAGTCGGTTACTTATGGTGTGCAGCAGCTTCGTTTGACGCCAAAACCGTATCACGGTCAAAAAGTTATTCGATGGGAAACCACCGTTGAGGGTGGCCGTAAAGAACTTGAATATGAAGATCACAATCTTAATCGTGTGCAATTAATTAAAGTTTTCCCGCGCCAGAGCGAACTCGTTATCCGTTGTGAGGGTGAAGTTGAGACCGTTGATCGAAATGGTGTTGTAGGTCAGCATATATCGCACATACCTTTGTGGCTTTATAAACGCTCAACAGATCTGACAAAATGCGGCTCTGGTGTTAAGAAGATCATCAAATCTGTTGGTGATGATTATTCTGACGAATTGTCTAAACTTCATGCGTTGTCTACAAATATTCGCGAATTGGTTAGTTATAGTTCTGGTGATACGATAGTGAACACCACAGCTGAACAGGCGATAGAAACTGGGTCAGGCGTGTGTCAGGATCACAGTCATATATTTGTATCTGCTGCTCGGAAAATGGGATTTGCAGCGCGCTATGTCAGCGGGTACCTGATGATGGATGACCGCGTGGAGCAAGATGCAACCCATGCATGGGCAGAAGCTTATGTCACCGGTCTCGGCTGGGTTGGTTTTGATGTTTCCAACCAAATTTCTCCCGATCATAGATATGTTCGCGTAGCCAGCGGACTAGATTATCGTGATTGTGCACCAATTACTGGGTTAAGAATGGGATCAGGTAGTGAAGATCTGATTGTGTCTTTGCAAGTTCAGCAGTAGATTGTGCACGAATCATTTGTGGGAGGGTTCATGACTTATTGTGTTGCCATGCGTTTAAATCATGGCTTGGTCTTTATGTCCGACACACGCACTAATGCTGGCGTAGACAACATCTCAATCTTTAAGAAAATGTTCACTTGGGAAGTCCCAGGTGAGCGGATGCTTACGATTATGACAGCAGGTAATTTGGCAACGACGCAGGCTGTTGTCAGCTTGCTCGAGGAACGTGCCAAAGCACCTGATGAACGTGAGCCATCAATCCTTGCTGCACCTTCAATGTTTCAAGTTGCACAGTTAATTGGCGAAGTGCTTCGTGATGTTATTTCGACCCATGAGCAATCGGGTCAAGAGAGTTCCTCTGCATTTAACGCGACAATTATTTTAGGTGGTCAGATCAAAGGTGGTGGCCAGCGCTTATTCCTCATTTATCCTGAGGGGAATTTTATCGAGGCGTCTGAAGATACGCCTTTCTTTCAAATTGGTGAGACGAAATATGGAAAACCAATTTTAGTTCGCGCACATGATCCAGACATGAACTTTGAAGAAGCAATTCGATTGATGCTTGTATCATTTGATTCAACCATTAAAGCCAACTTGTCGGTTGATTTGCCATTGGATTTGCAAATCTATGAGAAAGACAGTTTGTGCGTAGGTCACACGGACCGGATTGAATTTTCTCATCCTTATTATCAATTGATCTCAAACCAATGGGGAGAATCTTTAAAGAGCGCGCTGGATGCTTTGCCTGATTATTCAATTTCAGATTAAACATGGATGTTGAAGTTTGCTCTGATTTCGCTATCGATCTGACGATCAATTAGTGTTTTAGGCGCATTGGCCCAAATCTCTTTTTTGCGTTTCGTTGCTTCAATCAAAGGTTCTGGGCGGCCGACTTCTTCCCATTCTTTCGGGCTTAATCGATCTGCGGTTTTTGGATAAACATATTCTGTTTGCATAAGATCAAGTGTTTGCTGGTGACCAAGAAAATGTCCGGGCCCCTCTAGACAAACTTGTTTCATCACATCAATTGAGACTTTCTCATCTGTAACTTCAATACCGCGAACACAGCGCATAGCCTGTCCTAACATGTCATTGCCCAAAATGAGCGATTCCTGACAGAACCCTAAAAGAGATGCGTGCATGCCAACGGCTTCATAAACCATGTTAAGTCCTGCCATTCCTGCGAGCGTATTTGAAATGCCTTGCTCCCAACCTGATTGCATGTTTGGCATTTTTGCATCTGCAATTCCGGCTGCAGCACCTCCGGGTAATCCATAAAAGTGATGCATCTGTGCGCAGGCTGCCGTTAGTAGCGCCTGTTCACCAGAGCCACCGGACATAGCCCCAGAACGCAAATCTGATACAAATGGCCATGTGCCAAAGATCGCTGGATGACCAGGATTGAGCGCGTTGACATAAACTAATCCTGCCAAACATTCCGCAACCGCTTGAACGATAGAGGCTGCCAATGGGGCAGGGGCTGTTGCGCCCGCTTGACCTGCGGATAGTAATAGTACGGGCATGCCTGCTCGAATTGCCATTTCCATGGCTTCGCAGCTTTCTGTCGCAAACTTCATTGGGGGTACGACAAAGCAATTTGTGTTTGAAATAAATGGTCGCGCACGAAATTTATCTTCACCACCTGCAATCATATGCATCAATTCAACCATCTTTGGAACGTGATGTGGCTCGCTGATGCTGGTGCCGATATGTTTGGTTGTTCCTGCGCAAGAGGCATATATTGTGTTCAAATCCATTTCCAAATTATCAAGCACGTCACGCGCAACGATGGGTCGTTGAAAGAAATGAATATTGTCCATGACCTGAACGATTTGGGCTGCTTTGAATAAGTCGTCAAGATTGGAATCGCGATAGGTGCCATCTTCAACTTCAACCATCTGCACAGCTGCACCCGCACAACCATAGTAAACTTTCTTGTCACTCAAATGCATATCAAACTGTTCGTCGCGCCCATGCAGTGTGATTTCTTTGCGTGTAATTGCTAATGTGTCTTCGATGACGCTTTTTGGGTAGCGCAATCGACCATCGTCACCCAAAATAGCTCCTGCTTTTGTCATCAGTTCTATGCCAGATTGCGGGGCATCAGCTAGGCCAATAATTTCCAAAGCTTCCAGTGCTGCATTATGAATTTTTTTAATGTCGCTTTCTGTTAAAGGCTTATATGTGCCTCCCGATAATCCTGGACGAACTGGGCGCATTTCTTCTGGAAGCGCTGCAGCGCGTGCTGCAATGCGGCTAGCCCGACCACCAGCTCTTCCAGCTGTTCGGCGGTTTGGTTGGTTGGCTTGGCGCGGCGCAGAATTATCTTGATCGATCTTTGACATAGTGGCTGCTCCAGCGTTAGTAGTTGTTGACCCTTCGCTTAAATGTGTCTGAGCAGTTTGCCCGCGGCTATTCATTTTGCGAATAAAAATGTCGCTAAAACGGCGCAAAATGTGTTTGATGACAAAGCTCGATGTTTGCTTTAAGAAAATGTCATACACGTGTCATATGCAAATGTTCACAAATCATTTTCTAAAATTGTTTCCAACGGATCGGTAAATTAATGGAAGTCAGCAAGCTGGATCAGGTTCTAAATGCATTGAGCGCATGTGTGATTTTTATCGATCAAAACCGAAAAATTACCTTTGCAAACACGGCTGCTAAATTGCGATTTGGCGATGAAATTGAAAATGAGAGTTTGGTACGCATAGTTCGGAATCCAGAATTTTTATCTGCGATTGATCGAATTAATGCAGGTGAAGATGAGGCGCATGTCGAGCTAACGATTGGCGCAACGCCTTCAGCGACTTTTGATGTGAAGTTACATGCGTTGGGTGAGGGGCTTGCTAATAATGCAAAAATTGCGATCACTTTTGAAGATGTATCGCAAATGCGAGACGCGCAATTGATGCGCAGTGAATTTGTGGCCAATGTTAGCCATGAGTTGCGCTCGCCACTCACTGCTCTTGCTGGTTTTATTGAAACGCTTCGTGGACCTGCGAGAGATGATACCGATGCGCGTCAGCGGTTTTTGGCATTGATGGAAAATGAAGCTGCGCGGATGAAGCGGTTGATTGATGATCTGCTATCGTTATCCAAATTGCAGGGTAAGGAAAGAATAAGGCCTTCGGGCGAGGTTGATGTGGCTCAGCTTTTGGATCATGTGATTGCGACGCTTTTACCTGTTGCTGATAAAGAACAGAAAACCATTCGTGTTAACAATCAAACCGATGAAACCACCATCATTGGTGATCATGATGAACTTATCCAAGTATTTCATAATATCGTAGAGAACGCGATTAAATATGGTGCATTGGATAGTATTGTAGAAGTAAACGTTGATCTGTCTTTAAATATCGGCGCGGTTGATGGTCCCGCGATTGTTGTTTCTATCAAAGATGAAGGGCAAGGGATCCAGGCTGAGGACATCCCTCGACTAACCGAACGGTTTTATCGCGCGGATAAAAGTAGGTCGCGCATAAAAGGTGGTACGGGGCTGGGGCTTGCGATTGTAAAACACATTCTCAACCGCCATAGAGGCCGCTTAGAAATAGAAAGTAAGTTGGGCGAAGGATCCACCTTTCAAATTATTCTTCCTGTTGGTCGAAATTTAGCTAGATAAATCCGCTTTTTATCCACTGTCATAAAACTGTTACACACTTGTCATATTGGTGTTGTCAAGCGTCGTTAGATAGGTGCTCATCCGCTCTAGATGAATAGAAAAGCGGGCTTATATTTTTCTGACAGGAGATAAAAATGTCAAAATTTAACAAAGTTGTTGCTACGTTTGCTGCTAGTGCGTGTGCTATTGCAATCAGCGCGTCTGCTGCATCTGCGCGTGATGAAATCCGTATCGTTGGTTCTTCAACAGTATTTCCGTTTTCAACGACTGTTGCTGAGCGTTTCGGTAAAGAAACAGACTTCCCAACACCAGTTATTGAATCAACAGGTACTGGTGGTGGTTTGAAATTGTTCTGTGCAGGTATCGGTGAAGCACACCCAGATATCACAAACGCTTCCGCTCGTATCAAGCAGTCACAAGTTGATGATTGTGCATCAAATGGCATCAAAGACATTGTTGAAGTTAAAATCGGTTACGATGGCATCGTGATAGCAAACTCACGTGAAAGTGCGCCTCTTGAGCTTACTCTACAAGACGTTTTCCTAGCTCTTGCAAAAGACGTTCCTGCTGGCGAAGAAGGCAAAACTCAGCCAAACCCATACCTGATGTGGTCAGACATTCGTCCTGAGCTTCCAAAAACAAAAATTGAAGTTCTTGGACCTCCACCAACATCTGGTACACGCGCTGCATTTGTTGAAATTGCAATGGAAGGCGGATGTAAGTCTTTCTCATGGATCAAAGATCTTAAAGGTTCAGACAGTTCTGCATATAAAACACTTTGTCATTCAATCCGCGAAGATGGTGCATTTATCGAAGCTGGTGAAAATGACAACTTGATCGTTCAAAAGCTTCAAGCAGCTCCAACACAGTTTGGTATCTTCGGTTTCAGCTTCCTTGATCAGAACTCAGACGTTCTACAAGGCGCACTTGTTGATGGTGTAGCACCAGAATTTGAAGACATTGCTTCAGGTGACTACCCAGTTTCACGTTCATTGTTCTTCTACGTTAAGAAAGACCACGTTGGCGTGATCCCAGGTATGGAAGAGTTCCTAGCTGCATTCTCAAGCGACGATGCTTGGGGTGAAGAAGGTTACCTTACAGATAAAGGTCTGATCCCAATGGGTGAAGAAGAGCGTGCAGCAGTTGCAAAAACCGTTGCTGATCTTGCTCCATTGTCAATGTAATTGACTTAAAAATATCGACGCGGATGAATAATGCATCCGCGTCGTTTTCTTCCTATTCTAGCTTTTTATGAGTGTGGGGCATATGAGTGACATTTCATCCAAGTTTGCTACTGGTATAAATCCGTTTGCAAAAAAGAGTTCTGGCCTACCAGACAAGCTAATCATGATCGTTTTGATTTCTTGCGCATCGGTAGCGATTTTGGCGACAATTGGTATTGTCATGTCATTGATCTTCGAAACCATTCGTTTTTTCGAGCAAGTTCCAATCACCGACTTTCTTTTTGGTACGCAGTGGAGCCCGCAAACAGCTATTACTGCTGAAGTTGTAGGTTCAAGCGGTGCCTTCGGTGCAGTGCCTTTGATCACTGGTACTCTGCTCATCAGTTTTATTGCCATGTTGATTGCGACACCTTTAGGGCTCGCCTCTGCAGTTTACTTGGCAGAATTTGCAAGCGCACGTACGCGCTCTATAGCAAAGCCGCTGCTGGAAATGCTTGCTGGTATTCCGTCGGTTGTTTATGGCTTTTTCGCAGCGCTGACAATTGCGCCATTTATACGTAACACAGGCGCTACTGCCGGGTTTGAAATTTCATCTGAAAGTGCACTCGCTGCTGGTATTGCAATGGGTATTATGGTTGTGCCGCTTGTGTCATCGCTCTCCGATGATGTGATTAATTCGGTCCCTCAATCGTTGCGAGATGCGTCGCTTGGCATGGGTGCAACCCATGCTGAAACAGTTCGCAAGGTTGTTCTTCCTGCAGCTGTTCCTGGAATTGCTGGTAGTCTCTTGCTTGCAACGTCAAGCGCCATTGGTGAGACAATGATTGTTGTGATGGCTGCTGGACTTGCGGCGAATTTAACTCTGAACCCATTTGAAGCTGTCACAACTGTGACCGTTCAGATCGTAACACTGCTAACGGGTGATCAGGAGTTCGATAGTGCGAAAACACTTTCAGCTTTTGCCCTTGGCCTCTTCTTGTTTGTGATCACTCTGATCTTAAACGTAATCGCGCTTAAAATTGTAAATCATTTCCGAGAGCAATATGACTAATCCCTTTTCAACAGAAGCGGCTGGCCTTAAGGCTCGTCATACATCTGAGCGTCTTTTTAAGCTTAGTGGCTTAGCAGCAATTATCTTCGCTATTGGTTTCCTTGCGATTATGGTTGGTTCCATTGCCTGGACAGGGTCTGGTGCACTGCGCGAGAGCAATATTCAGCTTTCGGTTAACCTAGGGTCTGATAACGTGGATCCTAGTGATATTAACGGCGCATCTTACCGAACAATCGTACGCGATGCGCTGAAGGAAAGATTTCCTGATGTTAAAAGCCGCAAAGATCGCCGTAAGTTATATGGCTTGCTAAGCCCTGATGCTGCGCTTGAACTTAAACAATTTGTCCAGGATAATCCCGATCTCATTGGTGGTAATGAGGATGTGTGGTTGCTCGCATCAGATGATGCTGACATCTATCTAAAAGGTGGTGTTGATACGAGCCTTGAAGAAAGCCAACGCAAATTTAGTGACGTTGAAATTAGTTGGGTTGATGCTTTAACGGCGGCAGACCAAACAAAGCGTCAGTTTAATAAGCGCTTTTTCACCAATGGTGATAGCCGTGAGCCTGAGCTTGCTGGTATTTTAAGTTCGCTTGTTGGATCTGCACTTACACTCGTGATCTGCTTTGCCATTTCATTCCCTATGGGCGTTGGCGCTGCGATCTACCTTGAAGAGTTTTCAAGAAAGGGTCGTTGGAGTGAATTTGTTGAGGTGAATATCAATAATCTAGCCGCGGTGCCATCTATCGTGTTTGGTCTTTTGGGGCTGGCTATATTCTTAAACTTTTTTGGCTTGCCAAGATCGTCTCCACTGGTTGGCGGTATGGTTTTAGCGCTTATGACATTGCCCACAATTATCATCGCATCTCGTGCTTCTTTAAGAGCGGTGCCACCATCTATTCGCGAGGCTGCACTTGGAATTGGCGCTAGTCGTATTCAGACAACATTTCATCATGTAACGCCTCTTGCGCTGCCTGGTATGTTGACAGGTGCTATTGTGGGTATGGCGCGTGCACTGGGTGAAACTGCACCATTGTTGATGATTGGTATGGTTGCCTTTATTGCGGACGTTCCAAAAGGGTTCTTAGATTCAGCCACGGCGCTACCTGTGCAAATTTTCCTTTGGGCTGATGCACCACAACGTGGCTTCTTGGAAAAAACATCGGCGGCAATTATAGTGCTGTTGCTGTTCTTAGTGTTGATGAACTTATTAGCGGTGGTCCTTCGTCGTAAATTCGAACGTAGATTCTAAAACGGAAGGGATCGGTCGAGATGTTAAATAATTCTGTTGAGAGTGAACAAAAAATGAGCGAGTTTGAAAAAACGCTGGATGAAAACGGTCCGATTATTCAGGCCAAAGGTGTTGAAGTTTATTATGGCGAAAAACAAGCTCTGTTTGGGATCGACCTTGATTTCCAAAAACATCAGGTAACGTCACTTATTGGTCCATCTGGTTGTGGTAAATCAACTTTTCTAAGATGCATTAATCGGATGAATGATCTTGTTGATATTGCCCGCGTTAAAGGGCAGGTGATTATCGAGAACCAAAACATTTATTCAAATGATGTTGATGTGGTTGCGCTTCGGGCGCACGTGGGAATGGTTTTCCAAAAGCCCAATCCTTTCCCGAAATCAATCTACGATAATGTTGCTTATGGTCCGCGCATCCACAAAACCGTAACATCAAAAGATGAAATGGATTATGTGGTCGAGCATAGCTTAAAACGTGCTGGTTTGTGGGACGAGGTTAAAGACCGTCTTCAAGAGCAAGGTACGGGACTTTCTGGTGGTCAGCAGCAGCGTTTGTGTATCGCGCGCGCAATTGCGATTGAGCCAAAAGTTATCTTAATGGATGAACCTTGTTCTGCACTAGATCCGATTGCAACAGCAGTTGTGGAGGAGCTAATTGATGAGCTTCGTGAACGCTTTACAATTATCATCGTAACGCACTCCATGCAGCAGGCTGCGCGTGTATCTCAAAAAACTGCTTTCTTCCATTTAGGTAACTTGGTTGAGCATGGTGATACAGATCAGATTTTCACTAATCCGCAAGATGATCGTACTGAAAATTACATTACTGGCCGTATTGGTTAGTGGAGAATAAAATGAACAAAGATGCGCATATCGTAACGTCTTTTGATAATGATCTTAAGACCGTTGAAACTCTCGTATTAGAAATGGCTGGGCTAGTTGAAGCGCAAGTGAACGACTGTGTCACATGCTTGCTGAAACAGGATTTAGAACTTGTGGAAAGCATTCGCGCTTCTGACAAGCGTGTGGATCAGCTGGAAACTGAAATTGGTGATATGGCAATCCGAATTTTGGTTCAACGCCAGCCGATGGCACAAGATCTTCGCGCTGTTGTTGTTGCTCTAAAAATGGTGAGCAATCTCGAGCGTATCGGTGATTACGCTAAAAACGTTGCAAAGCGTGCAAGTGTTGTCACAGAACTTACACCGCTTGGATCATCCAATGAGACGATTTCTCGTATGAGTGAAATTGTACAGGAGATGATTAAAGGCGTTGTGGATTCTTATGTAGCGCGCGATAAAGACATGGCTGATCATTGGCGTCATAAAGATGAAGATGTTGACCTTATCCATAATACTTTGTTCCGCGAATTATTGACCTATATGATGGAAAATCCGCGCAATATCACTTCATGTATGCACCTATTGTTTATTGCGAAAAACTTTGAACGCATGGGTGATCACACAACGAATATTGCTGAGCAAGTGCATTATATGGTTAGCGGTGCTTTGCCGGATGATGATCGCGCTAAGAGTGATTTAACTTCATCTATCACTGTAGATTTAGACGAGTAGGCTTTGTAAGCCAAAGAGGGAATTCCCAATGTCAGATTTTTCAGCAGCCAGAGTTTTGGTCGTAGAAGATGAGCCGCCGCAGATGGAGTTACTTGCATATAATCTTGAAAAAGAAGGTTTTTCTGTCTCCAGAGCAACCGATGGTGAAGAAGGATTGTTATGTGCAGAAGAGGTACTCCCTGATATAATTTTACTTGATTGGATGCTGCCCAATCTATCGGGAATTGAAGTTTGTCGCCAGTTAAAGCGCAAGAAAGAAACATCTGAAATCCCTGTTATTATGCTGACCGCGCGCGGGGAAGAGACAGACCGAGTGCGTGGACTTGATACAGGTGCTGATGATTATATCGTTAAGCCATATTCGATAACTGAGCTTATGGCGCGTGTGCGAGCCACCTTGCGTCGATCTCGCCCGAGCACCGCAAAGCAATCATTGTCATTTGGTGAGTTAGTCGTAGATCTTGAACGACACCGCGTTAGCTATGGTGATGATACAATCAAACTTGGGCCAACAGAGTTTCGTTTGCTTGTATTTTTACTTGAAAAACCAGGCCGTGTCTGGAGCCGTGAGCAATTGCTCGACCGAGTTTGGGGCATGAACAGCGACATCGATTTAAGAACTGTAGACGTGCATGTTGGACGTTTGCGCAAAGCGTTAAAGCAAACTGGAAAAACTGATCCAGTTCGCACAATTCGTGGATTTGGCTATTCGCTTGATGATGATTAAGCAAATAGCCAAAATTCCTTAAGAGTTGAACTTCTTCTCAAAGAAGTTGACCATTTCCGGTACCAGATTATCGCCCATACCTTCGTCCATTGCTGATGTGAGCGCTGTGCGTGCTGATTTTGACATGATGCTTTCAACTCCTAAATCATCAGCCATCTGACCATAATAACCGACATCTTTTGAAGCGTTTTTGATCGCAAAAGCTAAGTTTTCAGGATTGCCTTCAATTGCATAGGCTTTAACGAAATCCATCATCATGGAATGAACAGGACCAGCTGACATAACGTCATAGACTTTTTGTCTGTCTACG
Source organism: Lentilitoribacter sp. (assembly GCA_039974935.1). Lineage (GTDB taxonomy): Bacteria > Pseudomonadota > Alphaproteobacteria > Rhizobiales > Rhizobiaceae > Lentilitoribacter. The sequence goes on from JBDWIC010000001.1 coordinate 30,816, forward strand.
CCTGCCTTATCGGCCATAACAAATGCTTCTGACATTGCTGATGCTGTTGTCATCGCAAAGAAGTTGTTGATCAATTTAATCGTGTGACCTGTTGCCAGTTCGCCAAGGTAAAAAACATTTTCCCCTAGATCTTCAAGCACAGACTTGATGGTGTTAAATGCCGCTTCATCGCCTGAAGTCATGATGTTAAGCTTGCCTTCTAAAGCATGGGAAGGTGTGCGGCCTAGAGGTCCATCGAGATATTGACCACCCTTTTCAGCTACCTTTTCACCAAGCATTTTGGTTGAGCTTGGTAGTGATGTGCCAAAATCGATGACAACAGAACCTTCTTTTAGTCCTGCTAATACGCCATCATCACCAAACATACGTGATTCAACAGATTGGGATGTATCCATACATAACATGATGATATCTGATTTTTCCGCCAAATCTTTTGCTGAGGCAGCCTCAACCGCTCCGCGAGAGATTGCCTTGTCGATGCGAGGGCGTGATTTGTTGCCCATTACAGTAAGCTCATAGCCTTTGTCGATAAGGCGGTCGACCATAGCCGCGCCCATCAATCCTAGGCCGATAAATCCAATTTTTTGCTGCGTCATTTTACTGTCCTAATTCTATATTTGTCGTGTTGAAGGAGATTGTTAGAAGCTACATTACGGCACCAATTTGCCATGGTACAAACTCGTGGTCACCGAGCCCCTGTGCTTCAGATTTTGATTGCTCGCCGGATGCAATGCGTAAGATTAGGTCGTACATTTCTCGCCCCTTTTCTTCCAGGCTAACGCCTTCGAGCATGTCGCCTGCGTTCACGTCCATATCTTCGCTCATGCGATTATACATGATTGAGTTACTGGCAACTTTAATAGTGGGGGCTGGTTTAGAACCAAAGGCGGATCCGCGTCCAGTTGTAAATACTATAATATTGCATCCGCTGGCAATTTGACCCGTGACGGATGCTGGGTCATATCCAGGGGAATCCATAAACGCAAAACCTTCGCTGCGAATTTCCTCACCATATTTATAAACCGCATTTAAAGGTGATGTTCCACCTTTTGCAGAAGCTCCCAATGACTTTTCCAAAATAGTCGTCAAACCACCTTTTTTATTCCCTGGTGAAGGGTTGTTATCCATCGATCCTTTGTTGCGCTCAGTATAGTCTTCCCACCAACGGATCAAACCTAGAAGTCTGTCACCCGTTTTTTTGTCGCGAACACGCTGAAGAAGCAAATGCTCTGCGCCATAGATTTCAGGTGTTTCTGCAAGAAGAGCTGTGCCTTTTTGTGCGGCAATTAAATCAGAGGCATATCCCAATGCAGGATTTGCGGTAATGCCAGACCACGCATCTGATCCACCGCATTGCAATCCAACTTTTAACTCAGATACGGGGCAAGGTTCTCGCGTGAATTTATTCGCTTCGGGCAACATTGCCTTGATGCGTTCAATACCTTTTTCAACTGTAATACGTAGTCCAGCGACATCTTGTATATTCATGGTGTGAAACAAGGGGCCTTGTTTAAGGTCATTTACCTCAAGCAACCAGTCAATTTGGTTGATTTCACATCCCAGACCAAGCATTAAAACGCCGGCATGATTTGGGTGTTTGGCATAGCCCCACATGACGCGTTGAAGCGCGTCCATCCCGTCTCCACTGTCGGCCATGCCGCAACCAGTGCCGTGAACGAAAGCAACAACACCATCAACATTTGGATAGTCTTTTAACTCCTCTGGGCCGAATGCATCTGCGATTTTGCGGGCAGCTGTTGCGGAACAGTTTACTGACGTAACAATGGCTATATAGTTACGAGTGCCGACTTTGCCGTTTTCACGGCGATAGCCGTTAAACGTATCAAGTTGATTGTCATTGGCCGTTTTTGTTTCGCAGATATTTGTCGAATACTCATATTCTGCATCCACATTGCGGAATTCTACATTGTGGGTATGAACATGATCACCGGCTTGAATGGGCTGACTGGCATAACCTATTTTTTGTGCATATTTTATGATCGGTTCGCCAAGGGCGATATTTTCAATGGCGATTTTATGTCCACGCGGAATGTTTTGATTGGATGCTATGCCTGAAATTTCGGTGCCCAATTCTATTGCGCGTGTGACGGTCACAACATTGTCTGCACCATTTAATTTAACAAAATCAGTCACTTTCACTCCTCAAATGAAGCTGTTTTTTTGTGCTTCAAATATATGTGCGCTGCTTCTTTTCTATGCATTGGTATCAAGAATGATCATTGCTCACAAGAGATTAAACAAAAATATCAGTATTTTTGTGAAAAATAAAAAATCACGAAAATACTAGTTTTTATCAAAAAAGTATGTCATCCGTATTTAATGAGAGATGCAGTGGATTAAAAACACCAACTGCAAAACCCTATGAGAGATTGGTATGGACGCCAGATTGTTGGATAAAAATAGCGACGGGAATGTTGATATCTATTGGGATTTTCGGCGACGACTTATTTCTGCGCAATTTGAAGCGGGCCAGAAACTCAAGCCTGAAGAGCTGAGGTTGCAATACGGTTGTTCTGCAAGTCAGCTACGAGAAATTTTATTCAGGTTGTCGTGCGACGGGTTGGTGGAATTTCAGGATAATAAAGGTTTTAAAGTTCCTCTGGCATCACTTGAGCTTTGTAATGAAGCTGTTGAGCACAGGATACTCATTGAATGTGAAGGAGCCCGTTTATCGGTTGAACGAGGTGGTCTTGAATGGGAAGCGCAACTTGCCGCGACCCATCATAAATTAGCGCATGTTGAGAATAAATTTAAGGCGGACCAGGATAGCGAAGAGTTGTTTGATATTTGGTGTGATTGTGAGTGGGAGTTTCATGAAACGCTGATTTCGCGATGTGGCTCTTCGCTTTTAATCAAAAAACACCGCGATATTTACGATCTGCATCGTATGCATATGCTGGCTGTTTCTGAGGGGTCTGGATTTCGTCAGGACAATATAAAAGAACATTTAAACATCTTAAATGCAGCTTTGGAGCGCGATGTTTTGGCCTGCCAAACAGCACTATCAAACCACCTACATAAGTCTGGTTAGATTTACACAGCGACTGATGTTTGGATTATTTTTTGAAGTTTAGATACTTACAGGAGGATGCGAAATGACAAATAGATTGGCCGGTAAAACCGCTTTGTTAACGGCAGCAGGGCAGGGCATTGGAAAATCAACAGCTATAGCGATGGCAAATGAGGGGGCATCGGTTATTGCAACTGATGTTAATGAAGAGCTACTTGCGCAACTTGATGATCTTGGGGTTGAGAATTTAACGACCCACAAACTTGATGTACGTTCAGATGATGATGTGCGCGCTGTCGCTGGTAAATTTTCACCAGATGTTTTGTTTAACTGTGCAGGTTTTGTACATTCTGGTTCTATCGCGGAATGTTCGGACGAAGACTGGGATTTTGCTTTTGATTTGAATGTAAAATCAATGTTTAGAACGATCAAAGCTTTCATTCCTGCCATGCTTGAAAAGGGCAATGGCTCCATCATTAATATGTCTTCGGCTGCATCTTCTATTATTGGTGCGCCCAATCGTTTTGTTTATGGCGCTACAAAAGCTGCCGTAATCGGAATGACAAAATCTGTTGCTGTTGACCACATTAAAACTGGTGTGAGATGCAATGCAATTTGCCCTGGCACAATTCAAAGTCCTTCGCTTGAAGATCGTTTGCATGCCATGGGTGATTATGAAGAAGCTAGGAAAGCTTTCATTGCGCGTCAGCCTATGGGCCGCATTGGAACACCTGAAGAAGTTGGTGCCTTAGCTGTTTATCTCGCATCAGATGAAAGTGCGTTTACAACTGGACAAACCATGTTGATTGATGGTGGCTGGGCTGGGTAGAGCCCTTTTGGAGAAATAAATGTCAAAAAAAATAGTGAAACCTGAGGATCTTAGATCCAAGCAATGGTTCAATAATCCCGATAATGCAGAAATGACAGCGCTTTATTTGGAGCGCTATCTGAACTATGGGCTAACGCGTGAAGAGCTGCAATCTGGCAAGCCAATTATTGGTATTGCACAAACCGGATCCGATCTTTCGCCGTGTAATCGTCATCACATAGAGCTTGCAAAACGCGTGCGTGATGGTGTGATTGCAATGGGTGGTACAGTCATTGAGATCCCAGTGCACCCTATCCAAGAAACTGGTAAACGCCCAACTGCAATGCTGGACCGTAACTTGGCATATTTATCGCTTGTGGAAACGCTTTATGGGTATCCAATTGATGGTGTGGTTCTTACGATTGGTTGCGATAAAACAACGCCAGCTTTGCTTATGGCAGCAGCCACTGTGAACATTCCGGCAATTGCGCTATCTGTTGGGCCGATGCTTAATGGTTGGTATAAAGGCAAACGCACAGGCTCAGGCACGATCATGTGGAAAGCACGTGAACTTCATGCAAAAGGTGAGATCGATGACGCTGGTATGATGGATCTTGTTGCATCATCAGCACCTTCTGTTGGTTATTGCAACACGATGGGCACTGCGACAACAATGAATTCGCTTGCGGAAGCACTGGGCATGCAATTGCCAGGATCGGCAGCAATTCCAGCTCCATATCGTGAGCGTGGTCAGATCTCTTATGAAACTGGCCGACGTATTGTCGACATGGTTTGGGAAGATCTAACTCCGACGAAAATTATGACACGCGCTGCATTTGAAAATGCGATTGTCGTGAATTCAGCGATTGGTGGTTCAACTAATGCGCCAATTCACCTAAACGCAATTGCACGCCATCTTGGTGTATCGCTTGATAATCAAGATTGGCAAAACATTGGCCATAAGATCCCAATGCTGGTGAACTTGCAGCCAGTTGGTGAATATTTGGGTGAAGATTATCACCGAGCAGGGGGTGTGCCTGCGGTTATCGGCGAGTTGATTGCAAATGACCTTTTGCCACATCCTGATGCTGTGACTGCTAATGGCAAGACTATGGCCGAGAATTGCGCGGATGTGAAAGTTGAAAATGGTGAGGTTATCAAATCCATTTCAAGTCCGATGAAGCCAGATGCTGGTTTTGTGAATTTGAAAGGTAATCTGTTTGATTCAGCAATTATGAAAACAAGTGCTATTTCACCAGATTTCCGTGCACGGTACTTGTCAAACCCAGATAGTCCAAATGCATTTGAAGGACGAGCTGTTGTATTTGACGGACCAGAGGATTTTCACCATCGGATCGATAATCCCGAGTTAAACATTGATGAACATTGTATTTTGATCATGCGTGGTGCGGGACCTGTGGGATATCCAGGTGGCGCAGAAGTCGTTAATATGCGCCCACCAAGCTACTTGCTTAAAAAGGGTGTTGAAGCGCTTCCTTGCGTTGGTGATGGCCGTCAATCGGGAACATCTGGTTCACCTTCTATCTTAAATGCGTCTCCAGAAGCTGCCACAGGTGGTGGATTAGCACTTGTTAAATCCGGTGATACAGTTCGCATTGATCTAAATGCATGTTCAGCTGACATCGTTATTAGCGATGAAGATTTAGCTGCACGAAAAGCTGAGTTTGAAGCAAGTAGTGGTTATGACCACCCTGGACATCAGTCGCCATGGCAGGAGTACTTCCGAGGGTTGGTTGAGCCATTTTCAGAAGGCATGGTTCTTCGTGGAGCGACTAAATATCAGTCTATCGCGAAAAAAGGCATACCGAGAGATAATCATTAAAACGGATTATCAGCTAGTAGACTTTTAAGATTAAATTATTCGGCCAAAGACATTGGTCAAACTTGTGAGGAAAAAATATGAAATTTGTTCGTTATGGTGCCGAAGGGCAAGAAAAACCAGGTATGATCGATGCCGATGGTAATTTGCGCGATTTGTCCGCTGTTGTAAGTGATATTGATGGTGCAGCGCTATCGAAAGAAACGCTGGCTAAGCTATCAGCGCTTGATGCAAGTGGCTTGCCATTGGTTGAGGGTGAACAACGATATGGTGCGTGCGTTGGCTCAATTGGTAAATTCATGTGTATTGGATTGAATTATTCAGACCATGCTGCTGAATCCAATCTTCCTATTCCGGACCATCCGATTTTGTTCATGAAAGCAACCTCCGCTGTCGTCGGTGCAAATGACACTGTTTTCTTGCCGCAAGGGTCTGAAACATCCGATTGGGAAGTTGAGCTTGGCGTTGTGATCGGTGAGAAGTGTAAATATGTGTCTGAAGAAGAGGCACTGGATTATGTCGCTGGTTATTGTGTTGCTAACGACGTTTCAGAGCGTACATTCCAGACTAAACTTACAGGCCAGTGGACGAAGGGTAAATCCTGCGACACTTTTGGTCCTATCGGTCCATGGTTGGTAACAGCGGATGAAGTGGGCGATCCTCAAGAGTTGGACATGTGGCTTGATGTCAATGGTAAGCGCATGCAGACGGGGTCAACGTCTACAATGATCTTTACCGTTGCTAAGATCATTTCGCATCTGTCGCAAATGATGACTTTACACCCAGGTGACGTGATATCAACGGGTACGCCTCCGGGTGTTGGTATGGGCATGAAGCCGCCAGTTTATCTTAAAAAGGGTGATGTGATGTCATTGTCTATTTCTAAGTTGGGAACACAAACTCAGAATGTAGACCAAGACGCATAAAAGCTTTTGTTTACTCGAAATTGGCCGCCGACTCATCATGGGTTTGGCGGCTTTTTTGTGTGGCGTTGAACAAAACTTCCAACATGCTAAGATGGGTTAATTGTCATGGGTAGATAGGTGGGTATGATGGCTAACAGCACAGCGAAAGTCAAAGTTTGGGATGTTTATATTCGTATTTTCCATTGGTTGCTTTTGATCTGTATATTGGTCTCATTCATCTCCTTTAGATTAGATGAAATGGATATCCACTTTATTTCTGGTCATTGCGTTTTGGCTTTGCTTATTTTCAGAGTGATATGGGGTGTGATTGGTTCAAGGACAGCGCTGTTTCATACTTTTATCAAAGGGCCTGGGGCGATACTAAACTATGTTAAAAACCCAAGTTCTGAGAAATTTAAAGGCATGATTGGTCATAGTCCGATTGCAGCATTGTCGGTGATTGCGATGCTAGTAGTAATATTGGTTCAAGTGGGAACAGGTTTAATTTCAGACGATGAGATTTTGCTGCAAGGTCCGCTTGCCAAATACGTGTCTGGTGATATGAGTTATCAGGCAACAACATATCATGGGATCAATGCGAAATTGATCATTGGATTGATCGTCTTGCATCTGGCAGCGATTGCTTTTTATAGATTTATCAAAAAAGACAACATTGTGAAGCCAATGGTTAGTGGTCAGAAAGAAGTCACTGAGGATTATGCGGAAAAGGTACCGCCACTTGATGAGAAAAAGCTTATTGTGGCAGCTATGGCAATATTGGTTTCAATTGCCATAGCCTATCTTGTCTTTAACGCTTAGCGTCGATCAACTTATCTTGCGCGGTAGCCTGCGCTCCGGTGGCAAAACCCGCACTCTTTTAGCGCAACGCCGAGCTGATCATCAGAGGTCAATGTACCGGCGGCGGCGGCCACTTGGATTTCTTTTGCGCCACTTTCCATATCCAGCAGTGCTTGCTCAAAGCGCGCCCAGTCTGTCCAAACCTTTTCCGTTGCCGTTGTTTTGACCGTCGATTTGCCGTGGGTATTGGTTTTAAAAGCTTCAACTGTTACCGAAGATGCAGTTGCCGCTAAAAATGCGTCAGCCGCTGCGAGAATATCTTCAGTCGATGCGCCGGATTTAACTGCTTTTGATAAAGCACCAACTGTGTTTTTAACGTTGTCCATGACGACCTGACGTTCCTTAACAATTGCATCCGGATCATCCATTGCAATCGCTTGCGGGCCGACCATCATCATAACCGAGATGCCAGCAATTGCAGACACTGTTTTGATCTTTCTTAAAAACTTCATTTACTACCCTTCCGTTGGTTTTTTTCCTTTCTGCAAATCCCCGAAAAATGCAAAAAGCTAACTTCCCCGAGCAAACTCTACACAACCAAATGACATAATCAACGTTTTTGAACCAAAGATTTAAGTAAATTAAACTTGATAAAAGGGGTGTACTTTAATTAGAAGTGTTCTAAACTGGTAAGTCAGAAATTAAATATAGGAACTAGCAATGCGATTAACGCGCCAAACAAATTATGCTGTCAGAATGTTGATGTATTGTGCTGCAGATCCTGAAAATCTGAGCCGAATTCCAGACATTGCGAAATCGTATTCGGTGTCTGAGCTGTTCTTATTTAAAATTTTGCAGCCTTTAGCAAAAGCTGGAATTATGGAAACAGTGCGTGGTCGAAATGGCGGTGTTCGTCTTGCCAGACCTGCTGATCAAATTACATTGCTTGATGTTGTTAAGACAACAGAAGATAATTTTGCCATGGCCGAGTGTTTTGAAAATGATGCTTCGGAATGTCCGCTGGTCGACAGTTGTGGGTTAAACTCAGCTCTGCGTCGCGCCCTAAATGCGTTTTTTGAAGTTCTGTCAGAATATACAATTGAAGACTTGGTCAAAGCGCGTCCGGATATAAATTCATTGTTGGGTCTTGATGACTTGTTACCAGCTTCAGCGACAACCAATTCCTAATCTCTGATCGTTAGTAACCTTTTCATATTATTATAGCATTGTGTCGCGTGAATATTGTTTGCATGACGCAATGAAGCCTGCCGTGTAGGTTTGCCCGAATATGAAGAGGGATATGAGATGATAACCAATCTTAGAATTAAACACCTTATTGCCAATACGATTATCATTGGTCTCGCGTTTAACTCCTTCATATTTGATACAAAGGCCAAAGAGCTTGTTGGTGACCCGAAGTTTCTGTCCCAAGGCGTGAATGAAACCTGGTGGAGCACGCCAAATGTGGAAGTTTTTTATCAAGACAACAAGTTATGCACTAAGCTTTTAGCGCCTACATCTGAACCGTGGGATGCAATTATTGGCTTGAACGATGTAAATCTAAAATCGGGTGTTGAATACCGGTTTGGGATAGAAGCTGTTGGAATTGGTGCTCAAACCATTCGAGCCATTGTTCAAGAAGGTAATGAGCCGTGGAGGCCATTAAATGAGATGGTTGAGCAATTAAATGCTCAGGAGACGGAATATTCGTCGGTGTTTTCGGTTGATCAAAATGTAGATGCAGCGCAGGTAGTTTTCCAATTTGGAGGTGCACCCGTTGGTGATGCATTTTGTTTATCAAAGGTGTCGCTAAATGATGGATTAGTTGAACGCGGAAATACTAGCACAAACGATATTGCGATTTATGTAAATCAGTTAGGTTTTTTACCAAACGGACCGAAATACGCGACCCTAGTGCATCCCTCATTAGAACCAGTGCGATGGTCACTTAAAACGCAATCTGGCGAATTACTAGCAAATGGCAACACAAAGCCGTTTGGCTATGATCCGTCTTCAGGTTTTGATGCGCATCAGATAAACTTCACCAAATACACTGCTGAAAATTCAGACGTGTATATTGAAGCAGATGGCGCACGTAGCGATTTATTCTCGATCTCTGGTGATCTTTATGATCAGTTGCCGATAGATGCATTGTCCTATTTTTATCTTGTTAGAAGCGGCGTTGAAATACTCCCCGATGTTGCCGGACGTGAATTTGGACGACCAGCAGGCCACGAAGCTGATCGTTCAACGCGCTGCATCGATAAATCGACATCGCTAGACATTTATGGTCAAGCGTGGTCATGCGATTATAAAATTGATGTGTCCGGCGGGTGGTATGACGCGGGTGATTTTGGCAAATATGTTGTAAATGGCGGCATAGCTGTTGCCCAAGTTATGTCAACATATGAGCGTGCGTTGTATTACTCTGGATCAAACTCAAAGCTGATCAAAGCCAAATTACGTAATGATAACGCTTCAAGTTCTCTACCAGATGTGTTGGCTGAAGCGAAATGGCAGCTGGACTTTTTAATGCGCATGCAGGTGCCTGAGGGCGAGAAATATGCTGGTATGGCGCATCATAAGATTCATGGAGTTAAATGGAATGGTTTGCCGCTTTGGCCGCATGAAGATCCAATTGAACGTGCGGTGCACCGTCCATCAACTGCCGCAACGCTAAATCTTGCTGCGGTAACCGCGCAAGCTGCAAGATTATTCTTGCCCTATGATCAAGCATATTCTGAGCAGTTGCTATCCGCATCAAAACGCGCGCATGCTGCTGCAATTAAAACGCCTTCGTTAATTGCACCCTCGTCCGGAGGGCAGTATGGTGGTGGTGATTATGACGATGAAGATGTGTCTGATGAGTTTTATTGGGCCGATGTTGAGCTTTATATCTCAACTGGTGAAGCTACTTATCTGAAGCGGTTGAAAGCGTCAAAATATTGGTCGACTGGTGTGTTTAAACCAAACGGTATCGATTGGCGTTTTTTAGCTGGATTTGCCAGACTTCAATTGGCGTTGATACCAAATCAGCTTTCTGATGAAGATCGAATATTCGTACAGAGATCCGTTCTTGCGGCGGCTGAAAACTACATTTTGATGCAAGATAGTGAAGCCTTTGATATTATGTACAAGGCCGATGAAGGTTTAGGGTGGGGATCTAATCATTCTGTTCTGCAAAATATGGTTGTTGTCGCCGCAGCTTATGATCTTGTCAAAGACAAAAAATATCTCAGCGCTGTGCGAAAAGGGATGGATTATGTTTTGGGGCGCAATGTGATGGGTATTTCATATGTGACCGGTCATGGAACGCGTTCATCGCAAAACCAGCATGCGCGCATATTTGCAAAAAACATTGATACTTCTTTTCAACCCATGCCCAATGGTGCGCTTGCAGGTGGTCCTAATTCCATCCCAGCAGATGATATTGCGATTAAAGAGTTGGAAGGATGTGCGCCGCAAGCCTGTTATATTGACCATCATAAGTCTTTTTCGACAAATGAAGTTGCAATTAACTGGAATGCGGCATTGTCTTGGGTGGCAGCGTTTCTTGCAGATACGTCAAGCGATTAATCGCAGGGCGGTTACGAATTCTCGCACAGAACCCCGAAATAGTTTGATCTGAACATGCGCACATCAGTGTCAACTAAAACAGTGTGGTTTCGTCTGTCATCAAACGCATTTGATAACGAAGATCTGCCCTGAGCTTGGAAAAGAGTTTGACCGATAGAAGGTCCTTCCAATGCAACTGCCAATGCGCCTTTTCTAGCGTGGAAAGCACCCGGCGCTGTGATCCACATGAGCGCCATCACGTCATGTGGAACGAGGCCGTGAAGACCTGCGACGCGTCTATAAAACTTGATGTAAAACTCTGACATTGCTTGCAATGGGATACCCATTTTGGGGTTATCGTCCGCGAGCATTTGCAAATCTTTGCGAGTGAATGTCACTGGCATTGTGCAATCCATTGGCGCCAATGTAAGTGGCCAATCAGCGGCAAAAACGATGTCCGCTGCGTGTGGGTCATTCCAGATATTCGCTTCAGCTACGGGTGTGATATTGCCAACATGAAACACTGCACCCCCCATCACAACAACCTCCTTCACTTTGGAAGTAATCGTTGGATCAAGCTCCAATGCCTTTGCGATGTTTGTCAAAGGGCCGACAGCGCAGATTGTAATTTCACCTGGTGCTTCATTAACGGCATCCACGATATATTGTGCAGCAGAAATGTCGACAATTTTTTGATCCGATTGTGGTAGCTCATATTCGCCTAAACCATTTTTCCCGTGAACATAATCACTCGGGTGGTTTTGTACGATTGAGAGAGGTCCAGCTTCACCCTTTGCTACATCCGCTTTGCCGCCAAATGCGGAGAGGATCTTGAGCGCATTCTCAGTTCCTTGCTCGATCGTAACATTGCCATAGATTGTAGTTAGAGCAACCAATTCAATTTCTGGATGTGCGATCGCATATGCTATTGCGAACGAATCATCAATGCCAGGATCGGTGTCTAAGATGATTTTATGTGGCATGTTTTTCCCTAACTCTTCGGCGAAATCGTAATTTGTGTTTATTTTCAATGGTTTGCCGCATAAGATATGCGCAAGTTTCATATGTCAGTTTGTCCGTGACCGGCGGCACTTCGGGCCCTATCCCGTGTGTGGCACAAAGGGCGCGCTTTTGTCTAGCGCGCCCTTTTTCATTTTTATTCTGCCTTATCCTTGGTTTGCAAGATTATTGATGCAGGTTTCAAGCTCTTGGGCAGATGTTGGTCTTTGTGTGAAATTGATCCTTATGATGCGGTCAGATTTTGCAAGTCCCACACCTTCACAATCGATATCTATCAAGTGCCAGTTCTTTTCATCATGTCCTAGATGCGTAGATGTGATCTTATCTATATCGCTTGCATGATCGTTGTTGAACTTGGCGAGGAACTCCTCTTCAATGCTGGCAAATTCGCCTTCAGTTTTATTCGTAAGTAAAAAATCATCTGGGCTAAGTGCAAATGCTTTGCCAAAACCGCCATTTAAATCCGCAGCAATAGGCTCTAAACGGTAGAATCGAAAATCAGCAAAATCGACATACAGAGCGGCTTTAGGATGGCGAGATATAAAACGCGCACGCAGGTTTTTAAATCGCGGATCGGATCGCTCTATCCAATTTGCTTTACAGGCAATTGATATGCGCGGATGAGCAACTGGGTCACCTTTGCCTGGTTCGCCAAGTAAAATGGAAACTCTGTTATCTGCAATAATTGCTTTGGTGTGGATAGATAGTTCAGACACCAGTATTAGAGGCGCACCATCTGTATCAAGCCCGACAAGTGTCCGACTTACCGATGGAAATCCGGGATTGCCTGAATTAACTGCGAGAGCACCAAATCTGGCTGTGCGGATAAGTTGTTTTGCAAGCTCTCGCGCTTCGTCATTAGTTTCTCGAATGACATTTGTTTTATTTTTACTCATGGTCTGAACAATTTTGTTGATATTGATATAATTGAGTAGCAATTAGCATCTGCTGATCGCATTGAATAACACCATAATATGGGAGGATATCTAGTGGCAAAGCTTTATTTTAATTATGCGACAATGAATGCAGGTAAATCGACTTTACTTCTTCAAGCATCATATAATTATCAAGAGCGCGGTATGCGCACGGTTTTGCTCAATGCTGCATTGGATGATCGCGCAGGAAGTGCAGGGCGCATCGGCTCACGTATTGGTCTTTCTAGCGATTCAACGGCATTTCAACCAGATGATGATTTGTTTGAAATTATCCAAGCTGATTTGCAAAACGGCGATATTGCCTGTGTTTTTGTTGATGAAGCGAATTTCATGACAGAAGCGCAAGCGTGGCAGTTATCAAAAATCGTAGACGAGTTGAAAATTCCAGTTATGGCTTATGGCTTGCGAACCGACTTTAAGGGAGAGCTTTTTCCTGGATCAAAAATATTGCTTGCGATCTGCGATGAAATGCGAGAGGTGCGCACGATTTGTGAATGCGGCCGCAAGGCAACAATGGTTGTCCGCGTTGATGAGGATGGGAAGGTTGTGCAAGATGGTGCGCAAATTCAAGTCGGTGGCAATGAAAGCTATGTTTCATATTGTCGTGTTCACTGGAAAAAGGCGATTGGTCACGAATAGCGATAATTCAGTTGAATTATTGACCAGAAGTTGATTTTATCTCTTTCAGCCTTACATAGAGATTAAGTTGTAACAAAACAGATATAACGGGTGGGTCTGAGAGATGGCCTTGTTCGGGGAGTTAAAATGGCATCAATAGCATCATTGGATAGCGAAATTGAAAAGACGCGTTCTCAAGTTGAAGAAATGCGCAGCAAAATCGATAAATCTAGCAAGGTGTTGGATGAATTCGCCAAAGCGGATACTAAGATTGGTGATGCTGATTTTGATATAGAAAATGCCCGCATCGACGATGTTTTAAAGCAACAAAAGGTTATGGAAGGCAATATCGCTGACCTAATCATTGGTCTTGAAGATGCAACTAATGTTTTCGGTTCTGAATTTGAAAGCATGAAAAGCTATTCAGCTTATGAAAAGTTCATCGGTATTTTTTCAAAACAAAAAATGCAGCGCATGCGTTCAGATCGTGTTCGCAACATGTCACTTGCAGGGAATTTACAGGAATTACTTTCAAAGTCTGACTCCATTGTTGGTATTTTGAAAGAACAAAAATCAGTCTTGGAAACACGTTACAAAACATCTGAAGCAAGTCTGACGGAAGTTATCGAGCGCAGAAAAACTGCTATGGAAGCGCTCGAAACGACGCAGAACCGGATTAATGAGCTTAATCCAATGTTGATGGATATTGAGAACAAGATCTCAACATCAACGGATCAGAAAGAACGTACTGATCTTGAAGCGGAACGTGCGAAAATTTCAACTGAATATAATGAAGCGATGGCCAAAGAGCAGGAGCTTTTAGCAGAAAGCCAAACACTTGAGCGTTACACGTCAATGTTTGAGACATTTGTAGATTCACTGAACAATCAGATCGCAGCGCAAAATACACTGATCAATAAGCTAACAATAGATACAGAACAACGTATTGTTCTTTATAAAGCTTTGGAAGACTCCTTAAAAACTGCTGCTCAGCAAGATGTTGCGCACAAGATCAACACGCTTGGTAGTGCAGTTGATACCGCAGCTGAAGAAACAATGGCTGGCATTGGTGCTGCCTCGCAAAAACATATTGGTGACTTGTTGGAAATGCATGAGAAAAACATGCTGGCAACAGATGATATTCAGCGCCGTAAAAAGTTGGCCGACGATGCGTTTGCACGCCGCTTCCAAGCGGTGATGGATAAGCATAATGCAGCGGATTACGTGCAACAATAAACCTTGAGGATCAGGTTTTGAACCGACGTGACAGTTCAAGCCCAATTGAGCGGTATTTCCAGGCAATGGAAGCCGCTCTTGATGGTTTTAATCTCTTTTTATCGAACAATGATTCAGAGCTTTACAGCCATGAGATAATTGGTGGTACTTTATCGCCCTATATGGAAAAACTGGCGGCAACATTTTCATGTTGGCATCACAAGATAGGGTTTGTTGAGCGTTTTAGAATTGATCAGGCTGATAGCGGCTTTCCAATTTTTCAAAATGTGCTTGAACTGGAAGCGGATCGCAAGGGCGCAGAGGATCGACTTGCCAGTTTAAAAGATCATAGCGCGCTCAAAGCGGATATGATTGACCATATTTTATCGCGCAAAGGCTTTCCTGAAGAGCAACAGGAAAATATGGCTGAGCGAGCTTATTTGGAACACATCCAGAAAGGCGAGATTTTTAATTCACTAATTTTGCCAGAAACAATCGAAGTTTCCATCAATTCTGAAACTGATCGCCCATCATATCATGTGCATTGGGGCGCATTTGATGGCAGCCGCACTTTGCCGATTGTTTATATGGCAAAGATTGAAGATTCCAGTAAATCCATTGCTGATATGCTCATTGGCAAAGATGGCAAATTAAAACCAAATCTCAATATTCCGCTTCCTGTGGGTGGTTTGCTCAATCCGCAATTTGCTCTTGAATTTGATGATTTCGTTGAGAAAAACAATTCATATTCATTGAGCCCAACAACGATTGCGCAAAATTTGGATAAAGACTTTGATTTTCTACATCCAAAACTATTGAGGCGTTTTGTGTTTGGGCCGTTTTATGGGGCAGGCTTGACGGAAAATAATAAGCGTGTGTCTGAAATTCTATCTAATGTGAGAAAACCAGAAAATGCATGGGTGCTAACATGGACGATGCAGGAGGTTTTCTCAAAGGCAGAAATTCCAGCCAAACGTGGGATTTGGTCTTCAAGTCCAGCACGCGAAGAATTTCACATTAACACAGATGATTTAGAAGCCACGCGACAAGGCGTGAGCTATTATGAGAAATATGCGTTGGTGCCTCATGATGCTTATCAGGCGCTTTATGCAGATGGAAAAGCGGCTGAAATTTTCAATGGTTTCACCGTTTATGTTATTTCAGGCAATCAGGTTATAGGAGTTTAGACTTTGGAACAGAGCAGCGGTTTGACCACTATTCATGAAGACCAGATTACTGAGCACCATCACACTGCCCAATCGCTAGTAACGCGATTTATTTTAATGATGGCAGGTGAAGCAAAATCATCCACTCCGCTAGCTGGCACCAGACGTCGATTTGTATCAACAGTATCTTCGCGTGGTACGCGTCGTACGCATGAAGTTGAACTGGCTTCTACGCTGCAAAACATAAACGCGACTGATCCCCTCTTATCAGTTCCTCAGCATAATCTGTTGTTTCGTTCCCGCCGTGGGGCTGCAATTGCGCTGGCGGTTTCGGAAGTTTTTTCGCAATCAACAGGGTTGGAAGATCTGCAATCGCGCAATGCGACGTCACCGCTTACTGGGGAAGATGCAAAAAATTATAAAAATCTGCTCTCCGCATCAGCATATGTCGCTGCGTTTTCTTGGGCGGCATATATGCTGCGCCATCTGCCATCAGATACAGAAGGTGTTTCTGATGTTGAAGCGCCGAACTTTAATTTCGATACCTCTCAAGATGCGCTTAAAAGCGTAATCTCAGGTTTAGATGAAGCATTATCTGACGTGAAAGATGATGAGGCGCTAATTGCGCGCAGTCGCTCTTATGCTGAAGAAACGATTTCAGCATTATTAGCACGCCGTAGTCGTTTTGTGGCGCTACAGGGCTTTGAGCACACACATATTCGCATTGAGCAAGATGATTTCAATCTTGATGGATTTGAAACACCGCCGGGTAAAGCGCGCAAGCCATTGGTGATGAATTTCAAAAAACCGAATGAGATCATCGGTAACCACATCGCAAAGTATCAAGCACTTAAGCTTGCTAAAATGTTGATGGCTTATGATTTTGATAGGCAGATGAACCCATTTGTAGAGCATGGTGGTTTTGTCTTTACATTCATTGGCGACGGTATGCCAGGGACTGGTAAGACCATCCTTATTCAAATGCTTGCCGGCATGATCAATGATTATTGCCAGGTCGCTGGGTATCCGTTTCATTATGAGAATTTTGGTGTTGATCAGATCTCATCATATCAAGGTAAGTCAGGTCAAAACTGTAAGGAATTCGTCAATAACGTTATTGATCCGAGATCGATATCGCTTGGCACTATTGATGATATTGATCAGGTGGCAGCCCGTCGATCAGATGATAAATCATCAGCAGGTCAGCAAGAAGTAACTGCCGTCTTGATGGAAAGTTTTGCAGGCGCTTCAACGGTTGTGCGCGGCAATTGTGCCTTTGGTATGTTCTCAAATTATCCTGAAAATGTGGACGATGCTTTGCGCCAAAGAGCAAGTGCGCGATGGCTCGTTGATGGACCGCAAACCGAAGATGACTATGTCGACATTTTCGTGCTCCTTGCTGGGAAAAATCACTCAATCGACTTGGGCGATCATGAGTTGTTTGAAGGTCAGCAAATTAAAAAGGCGGTATCTGCAAGTTATCAAGGTCATGATAGACCAAAAGAAGACGGGCTTGTGGCAGTGTGGGAGCACTTTGAGAAGAATCACGGTGCTATCAAAACAATGGCAGATGTCGGTTCCTATTTGTATGCGATTAAACGTGCTGAGCCGCGCTTTACAGGCCGTGCCATTAAGAACATTACAGATGCAATCAAAATGCGCGCAATGGACGTTGAACTTCCTGATGAATGGTTTGAAACACCTGAGGCCTTTATGCATAAAAGCTATGATGAGAAATCAGCAATGATCGGCGAACTTCGTCAACCATTTACGCTTGATATGGTTATGCAGGAAATCAACCGCTATGCTGATAGCGAGTTCAGATATACCGATAAGAGTGATGCAGCCGCTGTCGAAGATATCATAAGACGCGAACGTCAACGTGAGCGTGCTGTAGCGGAAATTGAAGCCATGCGCGCCGATGGTCGGTGGTCTGATAGGTAATAAGATGAAGCTGCTTTATGAAAATGATCTGATTTACGGCCGTCTCATGCTCGTTAATCAGAATTATCTGGTCGATCGCTACCGCAAGGCTATGAAAGGGTTTGGGCTCAAGACTACTGAGTTGGATGAGTTCCATATTGATATGACTGGATTTTCACCAGAAATTGCAGAGGAGATGGATGATCAAAATTATCTTGACCCTTTGGGTGTGAATCGCCGTTTTATCATTTTATCGCCGGATCAAGAGCATTTGCCTGTCGTTCATACGAAGTTTTCAAATACCGGTTGGCTCATGCATCAGTTTTTTAACGATAATGGTCGCGCCTTACGGGCGGTGACGATTAAAGATGCGCTTTACGGGGAAATCGATGATCCGATCGCCCGGGTTGAAGATATTGATGATCTATTGTCGATTGAAGAGGTGAAGTTTGAAGTCAAATCAGCGGACTCTTTGCTCGATAATGCAAATGAACTTCGTTCGCTAGTCGATCATTTAAACGTATCTAAGACGGCTTGGCGCGATGATGAAATGCTCAACCGGATGGTCGAGTTAGCCGCTAAAACCGGCGATATTCGCAATAATGAATTGGTTCCGCAACATCTGGTTTTTGATCAGGGTTCGTATTGGGCAAATCATTTTGGTGGTGTTTTCGTTTTCAAAGATGAACGCACGACAACAATCATTTGCGATTCAAAAGCACCGGGTTTTCGACGTTCACGACCATGGCAAGTAAGCTATTTAGATATCGATGATCACGATCGAATTTTTGATTATTTGAAATCAACAAACCGGCTGCAATTGCCAACGAAAAAGTGGATTAAGAAGTCTAACTTATTAGAGCATCGCGCCGAGATGGTCATACGCGATATCCTTCGCTCTGAGGGTGAGGATATCAGTTTTGACGATCTGTCTGACAGTAACATTCGGTCTTGGTTGCGCGGAAACAACCGTAAGATCGCTCGCGATGGGCGCTATGGGTATTTTCAGGACATGCTGGATAAAATTGATGATGTTGGTAAGCTTTCATCAAAAGACATCAATAAAAGTGAGTGGTTGTTATTGTGTAGAGCAAATCCCAAGCACAAAGAAAAATGGCTAGTGAACAGATTGGTTTCGCGTTTAACGCCGTTTGATTTTGTTTCCCGATTTGTCTTTGATAAGCAGGGGTTTTATGAAGTTTATCAAAATTACAGTGATGAGTTTAAGCAGCAGGTTGTTTCTAAACTCAAAAATACATATCTATCAGACAAGCAAGATCTAAGGTCGCGACTTTACCAAACTGAGGGGGGATATTCCCATGCTTGATCCAATTATTGAGTTTTTCGCAAATATGTTTGATGCCATCAAACGCGGAATTGCAAAGCTAATCGCATGGATATTGGCCCCATTTATTGCTCTGATTGCGCTTTTCAAGGCAAGCGGATTTATCTTGAAAATTATCATCGCATTTGTCGTGATTGTTATATTTGGCGGATATGGAATGTTCACATATTCCACGCAATTCTGGCACGGGTTTGATACCAATTACACAAGTAAGTATGAGTTTTCAGAAGCAGCTGTTCCCGGAACTGTCGTCGGTAATGATATTTGTGCACCTTCTGGTATCGTAACCGTCACAAGCGACTTGATCGACTTTAATGTTAATCAAAATGGCTGGGTATCATCTAGCTTGCTTTATAAAGCAGGTCTTTTTGGTTTGGATTGGGATAATACGCCATATTTCGATAATAAAGCCAGTTTCCAGCGCGGTGTGAACCAAGCTATCCGCAGAACAACCGCCGAGCTTGTTGATACACTTGGTCGGGTGCGCGGTACTTCGCAAATTGATAATGATCTTCAAGATGCACGTGGTGTTATGCAAACGGATGAAGGGCGTTGGTATTTTAGTTTAGATCCATTTGGATTTACTACACCATCTCAGAGCTATTACCGAAGCGGAATTGGTCATTTGACAAGTTATAATGACCGACTTGTAAAATGTGATACTGTGTTTGATGCACGCGCGGATAACCTCATTCGTTTTCTTGACCGTATTGCATCTGATATCGGTTCAACATCTGATATTTTGAGAAAACGTTCTGAAAGCAGCAATGCAGGGTGGTTTGATACCAGAGCGGACGACAGGTTTTGGTTCGCTTACGGCCAGCTATATGCCTATCACGGAATACTACAAGCAGCACGCGCTGATTTTGTTGAAGTCATTACTCAGCGAAATCTAACCCGTCCGTGGGAGGAAATGGATGGGCAGTTGGTTGCGGCACTTAAAATTCAACCTGCTTTGATATCAAATGGTAATGAAAGTGGTTGGATCATGCCAACACATTTGGCGACCATGGGTTTTTATATTCTAAGATTTAGATCAAATCTTGTGGAAATTAGATCGATTCTAGATCGTTAATTGCGCTGAGTTTACGAAATGGTGCCGAGGCGCAAAGCCTTGGCGACCAATTGGGGCCTATTCACACAATCCATTTTTTTCATAGCACTGTGCAAGTGTGCGTTCACAGTGTGATCTGACACGTTCAGAATTTGGCTGATTTCGGACGATGTTTTGCCGTTGGCAACCCAGGTTAAAATTTCACTTTCCCTCTGAGTAAGGCTCCGATTGGGGCGACTTTCTTCATTGGTGAGTTCGCAAATTAGGTCATAGGCATAGGATGAAATAGTATGCAGGTAAGCAAGGCTGAGATCATCAATCTCACCGCGATCTCCCATGAACATAACAGCGCCTCTTGAGGCATTTCTGCAATTAACAGGGAAGCTAAAGCCCATTGAAATATTGTTATCAAACAAAAATTCGCGTGTGCGATTAATATTTACAGCTGATTGCGTGATTACGTATTCATCAACCATATCTGTACGCCAAACTCTTGGCTGGACAGACTGTCTGAGAGCTTCAAAATGCGTGCTGTAGCTTAGCATGTCCTGTTGGTCGTAGTCATAGATGAGTTGAGGGCTTAAGCAGCTCCACAAAACATGATCTGACAATTTTCGGCTGGATGTCGCAGGAACAGTGGTGACAACTAATTTGTCGATATCAAACTCTTCTGCCGTCGCACGCAATGCATCACCGAGCTCAGCGATAGACTGAATTTGTCCTAACGTTTGTGCTAGTGAGTTTTGGCTCAGTTTAATTGACATATTTTTATTGTTCCGACGTTGGATTCGAATTTAGAGCTTTGCTGTTAAGTTATCAATCGTAATTGGGAATAAATCGAAAATTTATCGGTATTGTTGAGCTAGTTTGTTGAGCTGACTTGCAAAAGTGAAATTGTTGGTTTAACACAATTAACATGACTAAGATTAATCAAACAGCAATGTGGTGGTGGGTTCGTTAAGAGCGGCCGCAATTACACCTGTTTGAATGAAAATGTGCCGCTGATTTTGTTAGCGGCTTTTTTTATGTCTGCTAATGAAATCTAAAGCACGCCAGAAGAGTGTGGTGAATATGAAAACTGAAGCTGAAGAATACCAAACCAAGGGCGGCGTAAATGTCACCCGTGAACGTAAAGACCGTTCATATAATGACGCGATTTCATCATATATTGATGCTTTAGATTCTCGTCGAGGGGCTGCCTTTTCCTCAAACTACGAATATCCAGGACGCTATACGCGCTGGGATACTGCAATCATCGACCCGCCTTTAGGGATTTCATCTCGAGGGCAGAGCGTAAAGTTTGAGGCCTATAATGATCGCGGCATTGCGTTGTTAGCAATGATATCGCCAGCATTTAAAAACCATGATGAGATTGATGTTGATGCGCATTCGACATCATCTTTATCTTTGAATGTGAAACGACCAACGCGCAGCTTTACCGAAGAAGAACGTTCAAAAATGCCGAGCGTCTTTGCTGTTTTGAGGATTGTGACTGAGTTGTTCCATTCAGATGAAGATGGAAATCTCGGGTTGTTTGGGGCGTTTGGCTATGATCTGGCATTTCAATTTGATCCGATAGAATATCAGATCGCCCGACCGGATGATCAGCGTGATCTTGTGTTGTTTTTGCCAGATGAAATTTTGGTGGTTGATCACCACAACCAAGATGCTTGGGTTGAAGCTTACGAGTTTTCATTGGGTGATTTGACAACAGTCGGTCGAGAAAAACAAATCGACGAAGTGCCATTTGTCCCTTCAGATGTTATTCCGCCTCGTGGGGACCATGATCCTGGCGAATATGCCAAATTGGTTGAGAAGGCAAAAGAAAGCTTCAAGCGCGGCGATTTGTTTGAGGTTGTGCCAGGGCAGATGTTCTTTGAGCAGTGCCGCGATAAGCCTTCAGATATTGCGCGACGTCTTAAGAAGATTAATCCATCTCCATATTCGTTTTTCATCAATCTAGGCCAAAATGAGTATCTGGTGGGCGCGTCACCTGAAATGTTTGTACGTGTTAATGGTCGCCGGATTGAAACATGTCCGATCTCTGGCACTATTAAGCGTGGTCGCGATGCAATTGAAGATTCAGAACAAATTTTGGAGTTACTAAATTCTAAAAAGGATGAGTCTGAACTTACTATGTGCTCAGATGTAGATCGTAATGATAAGAGCCGTGTTTGTGAGCCGGGGTCCGTGCGCATGATCGGTCGTCGCCAGATTGAGATGTATTCACGCCTTATCCACACTGTTGATCACATCGAGGGTCGTTTGCGCGATGGTATGGATGCCTTTGATGGCTTCTTATCTCATGCATGGGCTGTGACAGTCACAGGTGCGCCAAAGCTCTGGGCGATGCGCTTTATCGAAAACCACGAAAAGAGCCCGCGCTCATGGTACGGTGGCGCGATCGGCATGATTAATTTTAATGGAGACATGAATACGGGCCTGACGCTTCGTACCATTCGCATTAAAGATGGCATTGCTGAAGTTCGCGCTGGTGCAACACTATTGTTTGATTCAGATCCAGATGCGGAAGAAGCTGAAACAGAACTGAAAGCGTCTGCAATGTTAGCTGCGATCCGTGGGGATATGCGCTCTAATGATGCAAGTTCGGTAAAACGGGCAAATGTCGGTGAGGGTGTTTCAATTTTGCTTGTTGATCACGAAGATTCATTTGTGCACACATTGGCAAATTATTTCAGGCAAACAGGTGCAAGAGTAACAACTGTTCGCTCACCGGTCTCTGATGAAGTGTTTGATGAGCATAAGCCTGGTCTTGTT
This sequence comes from Lentilitoribacter sp., assembly GCA_039974935.1. Lineage (GTDB taxonomy): Bacteria > Pseudomonadota > Alphaproteobacteria > Rhizobiales > Rhizobiaceae > Lentilitoribacter. The sequence continues at coordinate 53,807 of JBDWIC010000001.1, forward strand.
GTCTTGTCGCCTGGGCCGGGAAATCCTACAGATTTTGATTGTAAAAATACGATCGCGAAAGCTCGTGCACGAGATATTCCAATATTTGGAGTTTGTTTAGGTATGCAAGCATTGGCAGAAGCTGCCGGTGGCTCTTTGCGCCAACTGGCAATTCCTATGCATGGTAAACCATCTCGCATTCGTATTAGTAATCCAAGCTTGATCTTCTCAGGCGTAGAAAACAATGTTGCCGTTGGTCGATACCATTCGCTCTTTATTGATCCTGTCACTCTACCTGAGAGTTTTTCTATTACAGCAGAAACAGAAGATGGCGTTGTGATGGGAATTGAGGATTTGGACGCTGGAATGGCAGCGGTTCAGTTTCATCCAGAATCTATCATGTCTTTGGGGCAGGAGGCTGGCATGCGCATGATTGAAAATGTCGTTGCTCATTTGGCAAAGCGCTCTAACTAAGGTTCAAATTGGCTTTTTCTGAAGTGATTACGCCTTTATGCCTTTAGTTTATGGGCGTGTGGATAGTGTTCCGTTGAGTTGACCTTTCCTGCAATTCCGCATAGTGCGGGCGCAAGGAACGACAAAACTTAGGAATTGATATGCGCCCATTTGGAATTATCCTCATAATAGCGGCTCTTTTGACGCCATTATATTGGTATGTTGGCTGGATTGCTGGCCTCAATGGTTCTGCAATGTTTAGTCAGTACATTGGCTCTGTTTCCATCATCGCAATGGGCATTTCAATGATGTTATCAACGCGTATTATGGGGCTGGAACCGATATTCGGTGGATTGGATCGCATTTATGTAATTCATAAATGGCTGGGCATTCTAGCCGTGGTCGCAATTCTCGTTCATGACACTGTTGATGCTGAATTGCAGGGGCGCGAAACTTTCCTGACCGATTTAGGTGAAACACTTGGGGAAGTGAGCCTTTATGGTATCCTTATTCTTGTTGTCATCACCATCGTGACGTTTATTCCATATCATTTGTGGCTCTGGACCCATAAATTTATGGGGCTGTTTTTCACATTCTCTGCGGTGCATTACATTTTGTTGATGAAGCCACTTGATCCGGTCACACCGCTTGGCATTTATATGTTGGTGTTTTGCGTGTTGGGTGTCGTGTCATACATATATACCTTGCTGCCGCTCAGGGGAGGGCGCGAGTATCAAGTGTCTGATATTCAAACCAGCGGATCTACGACCTCGCTTGAATTAAAACCAGTGTCCCGGGGTATTTCGCACAGAGCTGGGCAATTTGCGTTTTTGGATTTTAAAGGCGCAAAGAAGTCTGAAATCCATCCATTTACGATTTCTAAAGCGCCTAACAATGATGGTCGTCTGCGCTTTACGATCAAGGCATTGGGTGATTACACCTATGATATTGCAAAATTTGTAAAGGTTGGACAAGAAGCAAACGTGTCGCGCGCTTATGGTCATTTTCGCCGTAAAAACCGTGGTGCAGAAATTTGGATTGCGGGCGGTATTGGTATAACGCCATTTCTCGCCTGGGCGAGCGAAATTGGCGAACTAAAGCATCCTGTGCATTTGTTTTATTGTGTTCGTAATGAACAAGAAGCAGTTCATCTAGATGAGCTTCGTGCGCTGGATGGAAAGCTAAATTTCAATCTCCATCTTGTTTGTTCGCAAACAAGTGGCCGCTTAACTGTTGATCGTATAGTTGAAGCCGTGGACTTTTCCGTCTCTGATGCAGACGCATATTATTGTGGTCCTGAAGTTATGCGCACAACACTTCAAAAAGGCTTGGCTGCACGCGGTCTTTCTCGTGCGCGTTTCCATTATGAAGAATTTGAAATTCGCTCAGGCATTGGACTACGCTATCTGTTGTCACTTGTTTTGCGAATGTTTAACCGTAAGTAATTGCGACTTATAAGGACTATCTGATGCTGTATCTGGAATATTTCGAAACAAGGCGTGGATTGAAGTCACTCTTTGTTGCTCAATTGCTCTGTGTTGTATTTTTCATTTTCGACGCGATCCGCGAGTTTTTAAATTTACCGCACAAGTTTGGTGGCTTTGATTTTGAGATCTTCGAGTTCATGATCGTCATTGTCATGGTGCTGAGTATGTTCATCACAGCACGTCAATTGCGCATTAGCCGCATGAAGGCACATAACTTGCAAGATAAATTACGCGCGGCATCGGGTGAGTTTAATGCAATGCTGATGCAGTCTTTTGAAGAGTGGGGGCTTACAAGTTCTGAAAAAGATGTTGCATTGCTAGCAATCAAGGGGTTTGGCATTCAGGAAATTTCTAAGATGCGGGAAACCAAAGAAGGTACTGTTAAAGCACAATTAAATGCCATTTACCGCAAAGCGGATGTGTCTGGCCGCCCACAATTGATCAGTTACTTCGTTGAAGAACTTATGAATGATGATCTTCTCAAGGATAGCGAGCCTTTGTCTTAAGGTAATGGTTAAAACCGCTTGCGAAATTTCGTGGGTTGCACAAAAACGCAAATCGCGTTAATTCTGCTGCACTATGACAAACCGACACGACAGAATTATTGGACTTACGCAAGAAACCGCGCTTTTAGCTGCGCCGGCTTTACGTAATAATTCTGACCTTCTCTTACTTACAAGCGGTCGTCGGGCTCTATAAGGAGCGTCCGGCGGTCGAAGCCGTTTCGGAAAAAGCTCCTTAATTCCTTTACAGATTAAATTGAATATCCCATATGGGTAGCGTCTTTGTTGAACTGCCATGTAGCTGTCCGAAGACGTTGAAAAGTAAGAGATGAAAAATGGTTCAAAATACTTCAAAAAATGGCATTATTGGAATGCCAACTGCAGCTGAAAAATATAAGCCTTATGCGCAAGTGCCGTTAACAGATCGCACTTGGCCGGATCAAGCAATTACGAAAGCGCCGATCTGGTGTTCTGTTGATCTTCGCGATGGCAACCAGGCTTTGGTTGATCCTATGGGCCATGATCGCAAAGCGCGGATGTTCAAGCTATTACTTGATATGGGCTTTAAAGAGATCGAAATTGGATTTCCGTCAGCCTCGCAAACAGATTTTGATTTCGCACGCTGGTGTGTGGAAGAGGGTGATGTACCTGAAGATGTTTCATTACAGGTTTTGGTGCAGTGTCGTCCAGAATTGATCACGCGCACATTTGAAGCCCTTGATGGCGCCAAAAATCCAATTATTCATTTTTATAATTCAACATCTGAACTTCAGCGTCGCGTTGTATTTAATAAAGATGTCGCTGGCATTCGACAGATTGCCGTCGATGCCGCAAAGATGATTGTCGATATGGCTGAAAAAGCCGGTGGCGGTTATCGTTTTGAATATTCTCCTGAAAGCTTTACAGGAACTGAATTGGATGTATCGCTTGATATTTGTAATTCAGTAATTGCCGAGATTAAGCCAACACCAGATAACAAGTTGATCCTTAACTTGCCTGCGACTGTTGAGATGTCGACGCCAAATATCCATGCTGATCAGATTGAATGGTTCTGCCGTAATATTGATAACCGCGATAGCGTGATCATCTCGCTTCATCCACACAATGATCGCGGCACTGGAATTGCTGCTACAGAGTTGGGTTTGATGGCTGGTGCTGACCGTGTTGAGGGAACGTTGTTTGGTAATGGCGAACGCACAGGTAATGTGGATGTTGTGACATTGGCATTGAACATGTTTACCCAAGGTGTTGATCCTGAGTTAGACTGTACTGATATCGAACGGATTAAATCAGTTTATGAATATTCAAACCAAATGGTTATTCCGGAGCGTCATCCATATGTAGGTGAGTTGGTTTACACAGCTTTTTCCGGTTCCCACCAGGATGCGATCAACAAAGGCATGAAATCAATTAAAAAGGCAAACAAGCCTGAATGGGAAGTGCCGTATTTGCCGATTGATCCGCAAGATGTTGGCCGCACATATGAAGCTATTATTCGTATTAATTCTCAGTCGGGTAAGGGGGGCATCGCCTATATCTTACAAGAAGATTATGGATTGATTCTGCCGCGTGCATTGCAGGTTGAATTCCGTGGTGAAATCCAAAAGATTACCGATGAGGAGGGTGTTGAACTGCCCGCTGGTCGTATCTACGAGCGGTTTATGGATGTTTACGTCAATCAAAAAGACGGGCGTTTGAAATTTATTGATCATGCGACTTTCACTGATCCTGATAATACGGAACTACGTGTTATCAAGGCCAAGATTTCCGACAATGGCAAAGAAGTTGATATTGAAGGTAAAGGTACAGGACCTGTTGATAGCTTTATCAACGCGCTTTCCAGCTACCTTGGTATGGATATGACTGTTGCCAATTACTCTGAGCATTCTTTGCAACACGGATCGAACGCGTCGGCAATTTGTTATATGGAAATCGAAAGCAATAGCCATAAACTTCATGGTGCGGGGATACACACAAATATTTCTGCTGCATCGCTTGTGGCCATTTTGTCTGCTGCTAACCGTTTCCTTGCAAATAAGTAACAGAATTAGAAAAACAATTGGATTTGTTGTGTGGCGGGATGATCGTTCTCGCCACTAACTGTTTTATGTGTTAATTTAATATTAACCATAAATTACTGGGTGAAGCACCATGTCTGAGAAAAAAGACAACGCACAAAACAACAATCGTCTTTCTGATATCGTGCGTAAAGCACGGGTATCATCTGCCGAGCGGCAGGATGTCGTTGTTGATATGAAAGAGGCGGATAAAGCTAGATTAGAATTGCTGGCTGAAAAGCTTGAACCGATCTTTGATGATGTTGATAAAGAAGATGATCGCTTTGATTTTAACATCTCTTCAGGTGCGCAGCCGCGTATTTGGATAGATAGTGTTGCCCATGTGCATATGGGACGCGATAGACGAACTTATCGTTTTGTTCGTGATAGCCGACTAGGACGCGTTATACTGATTGAAAGTGGTGATGCGGACGAAGTTTATTCCTATGTGACTAATTATATTGCTGATCGTGTGATTGAGCGCGAAAAGCTTCTTGAGGGTGATATGGAAGCCTTTAAAGATTATTATGCGCGTATGACCAATGAGAATTTAAACGCGACTGTAAGCACATCAAATGATAATAAAAATGACGATGAAAAGCTTGTTGCAGAAACACGTGAACCTTCATCAAGCGCATTTGTTATTGGTGTGACATGGTTTATTCTTGGCGGTTTGTTGGGCCTTGCTCTGACATTTAACTATCACGAAGAACTGGCAAACTTCTTGCAGTCATTCTAGTCAGGTTAAATTAGTAAAGCTTTGTGTGCTCAACACATTCTGTGTGTTGCATTGATTTGTCTAACAGATAACGTCCGTGTTCGCATTGCCAAGCATCACCCTGTTTTGAGATGTCAAAGAGGTTAAAGCCTGCCACTGGTTTTTTATCGCCATGGATTTGTGTTGCAGAAGAAATGCCAATGGCTGGCACTTTTCCCTTGTCTGATTTGATGTCAAACCTCGTATTAAGATGCGTATGGCCATGTAAAATGAGTTCCGCACCAGCTTGGTTCAGCATATCGGAAAAATTATCAGTTCCATACATGCGTTTCATGCGATGTGTTGCACCATCATATGGTGGGTGGTGAATGAGGATAATGCGAAAGAGGTTTTGCTCTTTTGCTTTAATTAAGAGCTTTGTTGCTGCAGCTGCTTGTTTTTTAGAGAGATTACCCGTCGCCCGAAAGGGCATCGTTGCGTTTGAGGTCGATAACCCAATGATCGCAACGGGACCCCTTACTTGCATATACGGAAAGACATCAGCACTTTCGCCCATGTCTCCTGTGGCCCAGGGCTTCCATGCTTGCATGGCTTGCTTAAAAGCGCCGGGCACATATGCATCATGGTTTCCTGGAACAAGACTTGTGGTCTTAATCGGACAATTTTGCTCAAGCCATTTTCTAGCAGCGATGATTTCAGGGTTTGTTGCCAGATTAACCATGTCGCCTGTTATCGCAAGATGATTAATCTCTTTGCTGCTAATCTCTGACATCAGGGTGTTTAAAACACCAATTTGATGAAATGCTTTGCGGTGTCTGTTCCAGTTCACATAGCCGGTTATACGTTTTGAGAAGAGCTCTTTTAATCGAACCTTCGGTAAAGGGCTTAGATGAAGATCAGAAATATGTGCGAGACGGAACATGATTGACCTGATAACCTTTGCAATGAAATCGGGCAAGGAAATATGCAAAAAAAGTCTTTTTTGGAAAAACTGCGAAACAAGATCTTTCACACTTGGTTTTTGCTCACGCGATCAATGACCATGGGGGTGAGGGTTGCAGCTTTTAATGATAAGGAGCACATTTTTCTGGTGCGTCACACCTATGTTAGTGGCTGGCACTTGCCTGGTGGTGGTATAGAGCGCGGAGAAGCAGCTCTTGAAGCTGTGCACAAGGAATTGTGGGAAGAGGGCAACCTTTTAGTCAAAGGTGAGGCGAAACTCTTAGCGGTTTTTTACAACACTCATGTGACTAACCGCGATCATGTGTTGTTTTATAAATGCAATGTCGAACAAACAGAAATTAAGCAAAATGATCATGAAATTGCAGAAGCTGGTTTCTTTGATCTAGCGAGCTTACCTGAGGGGGTGACATCTGCCACTCAGCGGCGAATTGATGAAATCGCCGCTGGTCTTGGCCATCCTGTTAAATGGTAGAACTAAGCTAAATGATCCCGCCCGTGCGGTGTCTCAAGATTAAGTTCAGGTCCATTTGGCACGATGCGCGTTGGGTTGATTGTTTCATGGCTAGCAAAATAGTGATGCTTGATATGCAGCATGTTTACCGTTTCTGCGACCCCTTCAATTTGGTACAATTCGCGCAAATAACCTGATAGGTTTTTATAATCTGCGATGCGCTGTTTGTTGCATTTAAAGTGACTGACATAAACCGCATCAAAGCGGACTAAAGTCGTAAATAAGCGCCAATCTGCCTCAGTGATTTGATTGCCAACTAGGTAGCGCTGGTTTGCTAATTTTTCATCCAACATATCAAGCGTTGCAAACAACTTGTCATAGTTTTCGTTATAGGCTTCTTGCGTTGTCGCGAAACCGCACTTGTAAACGCCGTTATTTACATTGTGATAGATAATGGCGTTGATTTCATCGATATCTTTACGCAAGTGCTCGGGGTAATAGTCGTGATCTGATGAACTCATCTCTGCAAATTCACTGTTGAACATACGAATGATCTCAGAAGATTCGTTCGAAACGATTGTGTTGTTGTGCTTATCCCAAAGCACTGGCACGGTGACGCGACCTGTGTAATCGCTCATGGCCTTTGTATAGACTTCATGCATATATTCAGATCCGTGAAGATGATCGACGGTGCCGCCATCACGATCATGGAATTCCCAACCGTTTGACCCCATGAAGTGATCAACAATGGACACATCGATAATATCTTCAAGCCCTTTGAGCATTCTGAAGATCAAAGTTCTATGCGCCCATGGACATGCATATGAGATGTAAAGGTGGTAGCGGTTTGCTTCTGCTTTAAAGCCATCTTTACCGCTCGGGCCTGCACTACCATCATGGGTGATCCAGTTGCGAAAAGCTGCATCTTTGCGTTTGAAATGACCGCCACTGGCTTTCGTATCGTACCAAACGTCGTGCCATTTTCCATCAACTAGCATACCCATAATAATCTCCTTTATGATCTGTTCCGGAATATGAGGGTTTGATGAAAATAAACAAGCTATCAATTTCGAGCTAAACTGTCGCGATTTTTGCAACGATCGTTTTGTCACAAGTTTTCTAACTTTTTGTTGGACTGTTACGAAAATTGTTGATAGATGAGCGCCAACAAAGGAATTTGCCGTGCTTAAAAGACTGAAATTGCGACGACGATAAATCAACTACCCCGGATGTGGGACGGTTTATCTATGCAATTTCAGGACTTAAAAATGTTTATTTCTCAATTTACTTTTCTCAACGAAGACATTTCGCACGACAACGCTATTCACGATATCAATGAAGAAGCTTTTGGCCCGGGGCGCTTTGCACGTGCAGCAGCCCGAATTCGTGAGCAAGGGCCCCACGATTATAAGCATTCATACATATGTCAGGATGCAGAGCAGATTGTTGGCTCTGTGCGTATGACACCTGTTTGGATTGGTGAAACAAAAGCTTATCTGCTTGGCCCGCTGGCCGTTCGTCCATCCCACAAGTCAAAAGGAGTTGGGGGCAAGCTTATTGAACTTGCGCTCGGTTCAATTGCGCAAGCCGATGATGCTCTGATAATTTTGGTCGGCGATTTTGCCTATTATGGCCCAAAGGGATTTTATCAGTTTGCGGCAGACGATATCGAATTCCCAGGACCTGTCGATCAATCACGTATTTTGATCAACAAGGAACTAGCGGTGGATGAAGTATTGTCAGGAAATGTGTGTTTCCGCGATAAAAAAATCGCCTAACGACCTTCACGATACCATGTCAGAGACATTATCATCAGCAATACTGCAAGACCCAGCAAACCACCCAATAACGGATATTGCGTTACGCCAACCAGCACGGTTTCATTGGATGTACGCAAAAGCATGCGATTAGAATTTGCTGTACTTAAACTGTTAGGAAGCTGTCGGACAGGCACGATTTGAGGTAGCTCGATTGCGCCATCATTAGATACGCGTTTAACAATGCCTTTGCTTTGCGTTGCGATTGGTTGCAGCTTTTCAACGGTCGAAATAACTTGCTTAAATTCTGGCGCATCAACAGCACCAACATGCACAAGCGTTGACAGGTCTCCATCAATGATTTGATAAAGCCCCGCTTCTTGCGTATCTAATTCCAGTTCAAAACGACCCGGAGAGGTTTGCTCTAAAATAATCTGACCACGCTCACCAGAAGGCGATATGAGCTCCAATGGTTGAATATTGTCAGCCATTGTTTGTCGGGTGATTTGAATATTCTCACCGTCGGATGAGGCAAAAATAGCTTCTTCTTCTAGGGCGGGCTCACCCATGAGCCAATGGGCTATACGTCTGTAAAGAGAGACATGTGGGCCACCCCCTTCAAAGCCACGAGACCATAACCAACTGTGATCAGATAGCAGCATAGCAACGCGCCCTTGGTCTACGCGATTTAAAACAAGAAGCGGTGACTGGTTTGGTCCGTTGAGGATGTTGTCACCTTCAATCCCATCAACTTCAATAGATCTGAACCAGCGACCCCAGTTCGGTGGTTCTGTAGCGCTGCCTGGTAGATCACGACTGACAGGGTGTTTTTCACCTTCTGTTGAGATGCGCGGATAATAACCAATTTTGTTGGTGCGTCCTGTCGGAAGTGCAGGCAACACAGTGGCTAGCGGAGTTGTTGCAATGCTTTGAATGCCTGAAAATTCAGGTCCTGCAGCTATCAATAACGCACCGCCATCTTCCACATAACGTGCGATGTTATCGTAATACAAGATCGAAAGAACACCCAGTCTTTGATAGCGATCTAAGATGATTAAATCGAATTCATCGATTTTCTCTAAGAAAAGTTCACGCGTTGGAAAAGCGATGAGTGATAACTCATCAATTGGTGTTCCATCACTGCGATCTGGCGGACGCAAAATAGTAAAATGCACTAGGTCGATTGAGGTATCTGACTTAAGCAAATCACGCCAAGCACGCTCGCCTGAATGCGGTGCGCCCGAGATCAGCAAAACACGCAGGTTCTGGCGAATACCTTCGGTTTGTATGACAGCTTTGTTGTTGATCTCGCTCACTTCACCCTCAATTGGGGTAACCGAGAGCTCAATTAAATTCTCACCGCGGCGAGGTATTTCGACAAAAGCTGATGTTTCATTGCCGATTGGGGCGATTTCAGTTGAGATGAATTCACCATTTAGCTTTAACTCAACTTCGATATCTGATTGTGGATAAAGCTCGCGATTACCGTCAATGAATACTTGATAAACTAGCTCTTGATATTCACCAACCAGACCAAAACGCGGTGCTTTGGTGATTTCGACGCGAATATCTAATTTGTTCTCATCTCCTGTTATCAGAGAATGTATTGGTGAGTTAATTCCAATCTGCTCTAGGTTTTCTGGGATATCGTGCGCCTGGCCATCGGTGATAAGTATGGTACCGGCCAAACGATTTGCAGGAATGTCAGAAATCTCATTGCTAAGTGCTGAAAACAAATTTGTTGCTGGATTATCACTTTTATCGTGCTCAACTTCACGAACGCGAACATCAATATTTTTGTATTTAGCTAACTGCTCTTCAAGTAGTGCGAGCGTTTGATCTGTCTGTTCTTCGCGGTTCTCAGCGGATTGGCTTTGACTCCTATCAACGATAACTGAGACAATGTTTTGGACTGGTTCGCGTTCCTCATCGGTAAAAATTGGATTTGCTAATGCGAGTAAGACAAGCGCAAAAGCGGTTGTTCGCAAAATGGCTCCGCGTTGTTTTGATAAAAATGCGATGGCGCAAATAATTGCGACAAATATAGCGCAAATGACCAATAAAAACAGCGGTATGAGCGGAGCAAAACTGATCGCCATCTTACTGTCCCAACCTTTCAAGTAATGCCGGAAGATGCACTTGGTCTGCTTTGTAGTTCCCCGTTAGCATATACATGACGATATTTACGCCAGAGCGGAATGCCAGCGTTCGTTGACGATCGTTGGGTGGTACCATTGGTAAGATCGATCTGCGAGACGCATCCATGGCCCATGCCCCTGCAAAATCGTTGCTTGTGATCATAATTGGGCTGACACCATCGCCGCCATTTACCAATTGGTTATCATTGCTTGTTTCTGGTCTTAAAGCCTCTACCCAAAGCTCTCCGGCAGAATAACGCCCTGGAAATTTGTCAAGAAGATAAAATGTCTTTGTTAAAACATGATCGATTGGAACAGGTTCAAGCGCAGGAATTATCAATCCATCTAAAATCTGACGAAGCCTCTTTGTTCTGGTGGAGGCAGAGCCATTTAGCGAAATATTTGAGATCGCATCGCGGGTATCGAATAAGACCGTGCCGCCACGTTTCATAAAGTTTTCAATATTCGACATCGCTTGCTTTGAAGGCATTGGCGCGGTTTCACTGATTGGCCAATATATAAGCGGGTGAAACGAAAGCTCATCAGTTTCAAGATCCAAGCCTACAGATGAACTGGGTTCGAGTGCGGTTCTTGTTCTTAAATAGAAATTTAAGCCATTTAAGCCCAACTCGCTGATGCGGTCGAGCTGGCGATCTCCGGTAACAACATAAGCAAGTTGAGTTGATTCCAGTTTAGCAATGATTTCAGCATCACCGACTTGGGTGTCCTGCGCCAAACTTTCATTTGTTCCCATCAGGCTCACACTCAAAAGAGCACATAAAATTAGCGAAGCTTTTGACGCAAATAGGTTCGATCTGCTCATCCGTAACCGAGAAAACGCACCGGACATAAACATGATAACAAAGGCATCGATGATGAGCATGATCAGAGCGATCAATAATAGCCACGATTTGAACTCAAAAGCCGATCCCAAAGTCATTTTTGTTGTAGTCACATCCATATCTGCATCCGGTAGGGTTGCTTCTTGTAAGACATCTCCATCCTTTAACAGGTTCACTGCGCGCCAACCGTCTTGTGAGCCAAATAGGCCGGGGCGGGTGAGTTGATTTTCAACCACTGCACCAGAGGGGGTAATCTCTAACGGGTTGATACTTCCATCTGCGGATTCCAATGTGCCATCTGCAGTTAATGTTCTAAAGGGCGGAAAGAATGATGTCTGCGTTGATTGTGAAGCGTTCGTATCACTTGAGGTCGCTGAGTGTGAAAGCGCAATGGTACGGCGCAGCATTTCAGCAAACTCACCCGTTAAGGGTAGGTTCGACCAAGTGGTTTCTGCGCTGATGTGAAACAAAACGATGCGTCCTGCACCCAATGATTTAGCTGTGACGAGCGGTGTGCCATCATTAAGACTTGCCCATGTATTATCAGATAAGTCCAAACTTGGCTCTGCTAATACTTGGCGTTTGACAACGATGTCATTTGAAAGTTCTATTCCAAAAAACGGACTGGATTGGGTAAATGGTGCAAGGGATTTTGGCTCAGCCCACGTGAGAGAGCCACCAAATTGTCGTTCGCCACTGCGCAAGCGGACCGGCAACAAAGGATCATCTCCAATTTGCGATGATGAGGTGGCTGCAAGGCTTGCGCCCGCAAATCTAATCAGTGTTCCACCATTTTCGATCCATTGTAAAAGTTCATCTTCTACATCCGCATCCAGGTTGCCAATATCAGACAATATGAGTGCCGATGGTCCCTGTTCAATCAAAGTTGAAAATTCAGTAGTTAAATCAGCATTGGTAACATCAATGAAGTCGGCAAATGGTTGTGCTGCGCGCTGGATATAGTGAGATGGTGTCAAAAGAGGGTTGATAAGGTCTTGAGTCTCACCCGAAAACAATGCGAGTTTCCTGCGTTGAAAACGATCGTCTAAAAGGTAGCTTCCGGCCGCGTGTTTATTATTCTCAACGGATAATCGAACCACATCATTTAACAATTCAAATGGAGCTGCGAGATCCACCGTTTTTGCTTGTTCTCCAATTTCAAATTGAACGTTGCCGTTAACGATGGGCCGCGATTGTATGTCATACCCAGTGATTTTAAAGCTAGTAGCGGTTTGTGCAGATAGTCTGGTCAAATCAACGGTGACTGATGTTGATTCATTCCGTGCCGATGTAATGCCAAGTAAATTGGAATTGTCTGGGGTTATGAATTCAAGTCGATTTGGTTCAAGCTGCAACAGGTTTCGGAAAAAGGTGGATGTATTTTCAGCTTCAACATTATGCGTTAAAATAACAGCTGTATCTATCTTTCGACCGGAAAGCGCTGTCTCAATTGAAGCGACAAGGTCTGATTGATAAGGCTGAACAGGAATAGGTTCAAAACTTGCAAGCACTTGCCTAGCTTGATCTGCTGTTCCTAAAGACAAATCGTTTTGATGTGACGCTGATTGGGCAACGATCATTGGTAAATCTTTATCTTCCGCTTCGTTGATGATTGCATTGGCAGTATCCTGATATTGTTGCCAATCCGGCGCACTTGCCCAACTATTATCTACAACAAGTAGCACAGGGCCTTGTGCAATAAGACGCTCTTCACGCGGATTTAAAATGGGTTCTGCGAGCGCGAAAATAATAATTGCAGCAAGTAACACTCTTAAAAGCGTTAGCCACCATGGGCTCTTGGCAGGTGTATCTTCCTTTTTTAGCACTTTTGCCAATATTTCAAATGGCGCAAATGGTTCTTGCGTTGGTTTGGGTGGAGTTAAGCGATTTAACCACCAGATCACCGGAAGTAGCGCTAGCGCAAAAAGGGCGATTGGAAATCCAAATGCAAATGGTATGGCACTCATTAGCTTGCACCCCCGTTTTGACTTGAACCAAGACCTGACAAGAAACCATGAACAGCTGCCAAAGCTTCAGATGCCGGGCGATCAGTACGGTGATGGGTGTAGCTCCATCCCATGCGCCGAATTTCATCGGATAGGGCCAAGCGACGGTTTTTATATGCTTTTGAATAGTCTTCGGCGATGGTTGAAGCTTTACCTGCCACCAGACGCGCATTAGTTTCAGGGTCGGTAAATTCAACTCGACCAGTATATGGGAAAATTTCTTCTGCAGGATCGCTGACTTCAACAAGATGCCCGCGCGTTCCGCGTTGTGCCACTGGTGCAACTTGTGAGATGATCTCTTCGCCATCGCCGAGAAAATCGCTGATAATGATGATGTCGCTTAAGCGTTTAACGTTGGAGATGTCAGGCATGGAGCTTTTTTGTTTTTGTGCTTGGTTATGTGCAAGCACTTGCGCCAAACGTTCCGCGCCATTGCGAGCTAAAATGGGATCCATGACGCCTGGAATGCCAATGCGCTCACCAGAACGGGATAAGATCTCAGCTAACGCAAATAAAATGACGAGTGATCTGCTTTCTTTTGAAACTTCGCTCATTTCCGATTGGAACTGCATGGAAGGCGACAAGTCTGCCCATAGCCATACTGTATGCGCAGTTTCCCATTCTTTGTCTCGTACATAAAGCTGATCATCACGCGCAGATTTTCGCCAGTCGATATTAGATACACTTTCACCTTGCGTGAATTGTCTGAATTGCCAAAAATTGTCACCTGTGCCGCGTTTTCTGCGTCCATGCCAACCAGCAATCACAATATTTGCAACGCGCCGGGCTTCAACCAAACAATCTGGAATAAGAGCGGCTCGTAATCGACCACGTGCAAGCGTATCCGTCTGATCTACAGTTTGGGAGATCTGGCCGATTGGTGACATTATTAGCCCTTAATCCTGCCAACTAGCTTTGCAATTACATCTTGAACTTTCGTACCTTCAGCGCGTGCGGTAAAGCTCAATGCCATGCGGTGCTGGAGGACCGGTTCTGCAAGCTCTGCTACATCGTCAATTGAAGGGGCAAGGCGACCATCATATAAAGCACGTGCACGAGCACATAACATCATGGCTTGTCCAGCGCGGGGTCCAGGTCCCCAAGACACAGCATTGTCGACAATGTCATCGCCGTGACCAGGTCTAGCGGAGCGCACCAATTCAAGGATCGCATCCACAACCTTATCGCTGACTGGCATGGCGCGAACGAGTTCTTGAATTGCAATGAGGGACTTTGTATCAAGTACGCTTTTTGCAGAGTTCTCATCGCGGCCCGTGGTTTCGAGAAGAATACGCTTTTCCGCTTCATCAGAGGGATACGGCACATCAACCTGCATTAAAAAGCGGTCGAGCTGTGCTTCTGGCAATGGGTATGTACCTTCTTGCTCTAATGGGTTTTGTGTTGCAAGCACATGAAATGGCTTTGGCATATCATGCCGATGACCAGCAACTGTAACATGATGTTCTTGCATGGCCTGCAACAGCGCTGATTGAGTTCGCGGGGATGCGCGGTTTATCTCATCAGCCATCAACAATTGTGTGAAGATAGGACCGGGGATGAACTTGAACTTGCGATTTCCCTTTTGGTCTTCATCTAGAATTTCTGAGCCAAGAATATCAGCAGGCATCAGATCAGGTGTAAATTGAATGCGACTTGAGGTAATGCCCAGCACAGTGCCTAAGGTTTCAACGAGTTTGGTTTTCGCCAAACCTGGAGCCCCAACAAGCAGAACATGACCTCCAGATAAAACAGAAACAATTGTCCGCTCAACAACAGATTCCTGACCAAAGATAACCTGACCAACTTCGGTGCGTACATTTGCTAATTGTTCAAGCGCTTTATCTGCGCGTTTAACAATTTCTTTTTCGCTCAGTCCCTTGTCGAGGTTTTCATTGGTTCCCATGTTACGATCTACTTTCAATGCTGATTAAAATTCATAACTGATTTGTTTTACGCAGCTTATTCTCTTACAGATGGCTGACAAGAGGGCAATGATGCACTATTTCGTTATCTAGTGCTTTTTGGACAGAATAATGACAAATAACAGCTTAACAAATTCAACGGACACCAGCGGCTTAGCTGAAATGGTTCGCAGAGCCATGGAGGATCGCAATTCAACAGATGGTGGTATGCCGCCCGTTGAAGCTTGGAACCCCCCGTTTTGCGGTGATTTGGATATGGAAATCCGCCGTGATGGCACGTGGTTTTATATGGGAACACCCATGGGGCGTAAATCGCTGGTGCGTTTGTTTTCATCTGTGTTGCGCAAAGACGAAGATGGGGAAACTTATCTCGTAACACCCGTTGAGAAAGTGCGAATCAGAGTGGTCGATGCGCATTTCTTGGCTGTTGAAATGCAAGTAAGTGAAAATGATAATGGTCAGGTTTTAACCTTTAGAACAAATGTTGGCGAACTTATCGAAATTGGAAAAGATAATCCGTTACGGTTTGATATTGCCGGTAAGGATGCTGAGCTGAAACCATATTTCCATGTTCGTGGACGACTAGAAGCATTAGTTAATCGCGCAACGATGTATGATCTTGTTGAATTGGGTGAACAAGTCGAAATTGACGGCGAAGCAATGTTTGCGGTGAAATCAGATGGTGAAGTTTATCCGATTATGTCGATGGCAGAATTGAACGCGCAATCGTAATGAACAATTTTGCCAACAGTTCCCCAAGATTTTCGGCACAAGAATTTGCTGAACTTTCCCAAGCCGATCATTGTGAGGTTTTAAAACATGATCCGATCAAGCTGTCTGAAACGCATGGCGATCATCGGATAAACCCTGATTTGTCGGAAGAATTGCAAAAGCTAAAACTCCGTCCGGCAGCGGTTTTAATTCCTGTGATCGCGGATGATGATGTGGCGCGTGTTATACTGACGGTACGGACTGAGAAATTGCGCAAGCACTCCGGACAAGTGGCTTTCGCTGGTGGTGCAATTGATGCAGATGATGCTTCGCCTGCGCATGCTGCTATGCGCGAGGCAGAAGAAGAAATCGGTCTGGATGCCGATTACATAACAACCGTGGGTCAACTGCCGATTTATCGCTCGCTCACTGGGTTTTCAATCACGCCCATATTGGCATTGGTTAAGCCGGGTTTTTCACTTCAGGCCAGTCCTGATGAGGTTGATCAGATTTTTGAAGTACCGCTTATGGATTTGATGAATCCAGAAAACCATGTTCGCGATAGTTTGATATGGCAAAACAAGCGCCGATACTATTATACAATTAAACACCCCGAACACAGAATTTGGGGGGTGACCGCGGGCATTATTCGCACGCTATATGAGAGGCTATATGCATGAGTGAAGCACATTCTGTTAAAGATCAGAACTGGTTTCAAGATGAACGCTTTCAAGACGTTTTTACAATGTTAAATGCTGATGGCGGTGAAGCGCGTGTTGCTGGCGGTGCGGTGCGTAATTCGCTTATGGGGCACGCTGTTGCAGATGTAGATATCGCGACAACCTTGTTGCCAAGTAATGTTATTGAGCGCGCTGAAGTTCAGGGCATGAAAGCTATTCCCACTGGTATTGATCATGGGACCGTTACGCTGGTGAATAAAGGTTCAACTTTTGAAGTAACAACTTTAAGAGAAGACATTGAAACAGATGGCCGTCATGCGGAAGTACGATTTGGAACAGATTGGCAAAAAGACGCGGATCGACGTGATCTTACAATCAACGGACTTTATGCAGATATTGATGGCCGTGTGATCGATCTTGTCGGCGGGCTTGATGATATAAATAGCGCAAATGTGCGATTTATCGGTGATGCTGAGCAGCGCATAAAAGAAGACTATTTGCGAGTGCTACGCTTTTTTCGTTTCTTTGCTCAGTATGGTAAAGGGCGTCCTGATGCAGAAGGCCTGAAAGCAAGTGCGCGAGCTGTATCGAATTTATCGCAATTGTCGGCTGAGCGAATTTGGAAAGAAATGCGTCTGCTGTTTGGTGCATCAGACCCCTCACGCGCAATGCTATGGATGCGAACAACGGGTGTTTTAACAGCTATTTTCCCTGAAACAGAGAAGTGGGGGATTGATAGTATTGGGCCGTTAATTGAAACGCGCTCGGTTCTAGGGTGGGACCAAGATCCATTGCTTGTGTTAGAAGCAATCATTCCGCCTGATGGGGATCGTATTTCGGAGATGGCGAGCCGATTGAAAATGTCTGGTAAAGAGCGCGACCGCCTTAAAAATTGGGCAAAAACACCGAAAATTTCCCATGAACTTGCGGAGACTGCGCTTGACCGACAGATCTATCGTGGATCTCATTCGGGTATAAAAGATGTTTTGAAGTTATCTTTGATAAGCGCACGCTCAAGAGCTGAAGCAGATGATGCTGCAATGATTGAAGCAGCCGGTTTTTCAAAGCTTCTTGCACGAGCGACCAATTGGTCAGAACCTGAATTTCCTTTGTCAGGTAAAGACCTCATTGCGCACGGAGTTAATGCTGGCAAAGATATGGGTACAAAGCTTAAGGAGTTAGAAGAGCTTTGGATCGAAAGCAATTTCAATTTAAGTAAATCTGATTTGCTGGAAAAGCTCTAATTTTCCTATTACGGGAATTCTACAATTGGGGGTAGGGACGATAAAATAGAGTCCACATTCCCGCCCGTTTTAAGCCCAAAAATTGTACCGCGATCATAGAGAAGATTGAACTCAACATAGCGGCCGCGTCGCACCATTTGTTCTTTTCGATCTTCTTGTGTCCAGCTTTTACCAGAATTGGCATTAACGATTTTTGGATAAACAACTGAAAAAGCTCGGCCAACGTCTTGAGTGAATAAGAAATCGGCATCCCAGCCGCCTTCTTCTTCTGAGCTATGCAGCCAGTCATAAAATATGCCGCCAACACCACGCGCTTCTTTGCGGTGGGGAAGGTAGAAGTACTCTTCACACCATTCTTTGTAGTTGGGGTAGTCTGCAATTTCATGGCGGTTACATGCGATTTCCATAGCCTTGTGAAAAAGCTGCGTGTCCGCATCTTCTTGTGTTCTACGGCGATCAAGCACCGGAGTGAGATCGGCACCGCCACCAAACCAATTGCTGGATGTGACCACCATGCGTGTATTCATATGTACAGCCGGCACATTTGGATTTACAGGATGGCAAATTAACGAAATACCTGAGGCCCAAAATCTTGGGTCTTCTTCGGCGCCAGGAATTTGGCTGCGGAATTCAGGTGAAAACTCGCCATAGACAGTTGATGTATGAACGCCAACTTTTTCAAAGATGCGACCTTTCATGATCGACATGAGGCCACCGCCACCTTTGCCTTCATCGCGAAGCCAATCTGTTTGAACAAACTTGCCAGCAACAACTTCATATTGCGGATTGTCCGCCGATTCTTCCAAGGCTTCAAAAGTCGCGCAAATCACGTCCCTAAGGTTTTCAAACCAAAGCCGCGCTTTTTCTTTTTTTTCTTCGATGTCATCGGGTAATCCAACGGGTAATTCAGGGCGCTGTCTCATGAAAATCTCAATTACGTTTATATCATCCGTTCATAACAATATGCTGATCGGAATGCCATAGGTTGAATGGAATATCTAACTGCGTGTTTGTCGCATTTGTTAAATGCTCGTTTGGCGCAGG
The DNA here is from genome assembly GCA_039974935.1 of Lentilitoribacter sp. Taxonomy (GTDB): domain Bacteria; phylum Pseudomonadota; class Alphaproteobacteria; order Rhizobiales; family Rhizobiaceae; genus Lentilitoribacter. The sequence goes on from JBDWIC010000001.1 coordinate 72,762, forward strand.
GCTTCGCCAGTTACCATGGCAACGGACACAGCAAGATTTAATGACCGCATTTCAGGCTGCATTTCGATGAGGATACGTTCATTAACGCTGTCATGAACACTATCGGGTACACCAGAGCTTTCGCGGCCAAACAACAAAACATCATTATCGTGATAAGCAACATCGCAATAGGGTTGAGCAGCTTTGGTTGAAGCAAGGATTAGGCGATTGTTTTCTTTAATGTGCCAATCATAGAACGCCTGCCATGAAATATGACGCGTTAAGTTGGTAAGCTCTAAATAATCCATCCCAGCGCGCTTCAAATTACGCTCAGACAGGTCAAATCCTGCGGGTTCGATGATGTGCAATGATACGCCAAGACAAGCAGCCATGCGCATAATTGTGCCAGTGTTGCCTGGAATATCTGGTTGGTACAGTGCAATTTGAATCATGTCGACTGGATAGAATGAATGGTGCAAATAGGCAACAGTCTTTTCATTTGTCCAACTTTGTGGCGTCAGCGCAGCTAGCTTTTTACAGATGAGCGGATATAGTTAACAAATGTGAAGTTCGCAACGAACAGTTGTTTGCCAAAGAGAAGGAGTATGCCGTCATGGACAAAGTTACACGCGTTATGTCTCGCTCTCAATGGATTTTGGGTTGTATGTCTCGGCGCACTCGTCAAGTTATTCGACCGGCAAATAACGCTTAAAATTTCCCCCCGTTACACATTTTGTCGTAACTGAAGCCACGTGTCACTTTCACCTGGCTCCATCATTAAAATTAAATTCTATTCGCATTTATTTGCGAGTTCATTTTTATCTTTATCAGTATTTGAGACGCGTAAAACCACGTTTTGTCTTGACTGATTTTGTTATTACATAGGACATTTTTCATGTTTTCTTGGTTTGAACGACGTATAAATCCATATCCTGACGGTGATGCTGTTTTACCACCTAAAGGGCTTTTTGCGTTTTGTTGGCATTATTCAAAACACGCTTCACCTTGGTTGCTAATGGGAACAATTTTGGTTGCCGGCATCGCTGTCGGGGAAGTGCTGCTCTATAGTTTTATGGGCGATCTAGTGGATCATTTAACAGGTAGTGATCCTGAGACCTTCTTTGAAGAACATTCATCAACTTTATGGTTGATGGGTTTGGTCGTGTTGATTGGTTTACCAATTATTTCAACGCTGCACGGATTGGTAACGCACCAAACTTTGCTGGGCAGCTATCCAATGTCGATCAGATGGTTGATGCATCGTAGATTGTTGCAACATAGCATGAGCTTTTTCGCCGATGAATTTGCCGGGCGAGTTGCCACTAAGGTGATGCAAACGTCCTTGGCTGTTCGCGAATCTGTGATGAAGATGCTCGATACATTTGTTTATGTAATCGTGCAGTTTTTAGCCATGATTGTCTTGTTGATTAGTATTGATTGGCGGATTTCGTTGGTCTTTCTTGTGTGGTTTGCAATTTACGCCTCATTGCTTTTGTATTTCGTGCCGAAGTTAAAAGTCGTATCGCAAGCGCAGGCTGATGCTCGTTCGATTATGACGGGCCGTGTTGTCGATAGTTACACCAATATCGGAACGGTGAAGCTATTTTCTCATGCAGGACGAGAGCTCGATTATACAAAGGAGAGCATGGATCCGTTTTTGGTTACTGTTTTTAAGCAAATGCGGCTTGTGACTAAGCTTGATTTGGGTGTGACGTATAACAATAATCTGTTGTTGTTTTCTGTCGCCGCTTTTTCAATTTGGTTTTGGTCGACTGGTAATATCACCATTGGTGCGATTGCCGTTGGTATTGCGCTTTCCTTGAGACTTAATGGCCTTTCGCACTGGATAATGTGGGAGCTTGCTGGGTTTTTTGAGCAAATTGGTGTTGTTCAGGATGGTATTAACATGCTGACAAAACCTGTTGAGATTAATGATGTCGATGGTGCGAAAGATCTAAGCGCCAAAGTTGGAACAATATCTTATAAAGATGTTCGCTTTCACTACGGCAAAGATAGCGGTGTGATTGATAATCTTTCACTTGATATTAAAGCTGGTGAAAAAATTGGTCTCGTTGGTCGCTCAGGTGCAGGTAAAACAACGCTTGTTAACTTGCTTCTTCGATATTTTGATCTCGAAAAAGGTCAGATTTCAATCGATGGATTTGATATCTCAACAGTAACGCAGGATTCGCTAAGATCGCAAATTGGTGTGGTGTCACAAGATACCTCACTATTGCATCGATCCGTGAGGGATAACATTGCTTACGGGCGTCCTGATGCAAGTGATGAGGAAGTTTTAGAAGCAGCGCGTCGTGCAAATGCATCTGAGTTTATTTCTGGTCTGGAAGACTTGAAGGGACGGAAAGGATTAGATGCACATGTGGGTGAGCGCGGAGTAAAACTTTCTGGTGGTCAAAGACAGCGAATTGCGATTGCCAGAGTGTTTTTAAAAGATGCACCGATCTTAGTGCTTGATGAAGCGACGTCTGCTTTGGATTCAGAGGTGGAAGCTGCCATTCAGGAGAACCTGTTTGAATTGATGGAAGGTAAAACGGTGATTGCGATTGCCCATAGACTTTCAACAATTTCTGCAATGGATCGTTTGATCGTTCTCGATCAGGGTAACATTTTGGAAGAAGGTTCGCATGATGAACTTGTTGAGCAGGGCGGTGTGTATTCAGACCTTTGGTCTCGCCAGTCCGGCGGCTTCATCAATATCGACGAAAAACAAAAAGAGGCGGGGGAATAATTCCCCGCTTCTGCGCTTAGCAGGTTCTCCAATAGATGATTATCTAAATTTGGAATTATCTGGTGTTGTGCATGAATCGCGTACGATTAAATCACCGTGCAGCAATGCGCTTTCAATCGGGATGCTTCTATCCGGTAAATTATCTAAAAGGTGGTTCATTGCAATCTCGCCCATCTGACGGCGGGGCTGGCGAATTGTGGTGAGCGCGGGCGTAACGTTATTTGCAAATGGAATATCGTCAAAGCCAATGACCGAGAAATCTTTTGGAACTTTGAACCCGCGTGATTGCAAGGCGCTGATGGCGCCTATTGCTGTGTCATCGTTATAACAGAAAAACGCCGTTGGTAATTTATCCTTGATGAACAGCTGCTCAATTGCTGAGCGGCCACCTTCGCTGGTGCCGTTGCCGTTGACTTTCCACACATAGCTTTCATCAAATGAGCTGGCTAATGCTGCGCAATACCCTTGATGACGTAATTCAGAAACAGCGTCTCCTTGCGGACCGGAGATATAAACGATGCGCTTGTGACCAAGTGAGAGCAGATACTCCACAGCAAGCTTAGAAGCATTGATATTGTCTATACCGACATAACTCACATCGGTATGTTCGATTGGCTGCGAGACGCTCACAAGTGGTGGCAATCTATTGGCGCGACCTTCCTCGGCGTCTTGGATTGGCATGCTGCCTGTTAAAAGAATCAACCCATCCGTCATGCCCGATGCCAAAAAGCGCATGTAGTTTTCTTCAAGATTGGCTTTGCCTTCTGTTGCACCAATTAGCAAGCCGTAACCACGCTGGTTGGCAATCTTTTCAAGTCCTGTGAGGATGCCGGGGAAGTTTGGATCTGAAATGGAGTTGGTCAAAACCATCACCATTTTTGAGCGCTGCATGCGTAAGTTCTGCGCCATCGGATTGGCGCGATAGCCGGTTCGCGAAATTGCTGAGGTGATTTTCTTGCGGGTGCTTTGTGTTACTTTTTCAGGAAAATGTAATGCACGGCTAACGGTAGCAATCGATACGCCTGCAATTTTTGCAACATCTTCAATCGTCGCAGGTTTCTTTGTAATTTTTTCCAAACCGCCTCATCCCAACCGCCATCCCTGGCATGTTCCACACCTGCATACTTCAGCGTGACTCAATTTTATTTATTTAATTCTATACTAAAATTACAGAATTAATCCAACATTTTAACTTACATGAAAAGATCCGTATTGTGCATTAAAGCAAAATAAAAAGGTTTACATTAAAAATAAAAACGTTTACATTTTTTACAGATTGCAAAAACTTGCGGCTTTGGGAGGGGCTAAAATGTTTGAAGGCGCACGTAGTTCTAATTCAATTTTAGCAGCTGATCGTATCAGTAAATCCTTTGGTGCTGTTCCAGTGCTTTTCAGTGTCAGTTTTGATATTGAGGCCGGCGAAGTCCATGCTTTAATCGGTGAAAACGGCGCCGGTAAGTCAACTTTGATGAAGATTTTGGCTGGCTTTCATGCGACCACTTCAGGCAGCGTTTATCTGGATGGTCAACCAAAGGTTCTACCGCCAAATGGTAAGGCTGAAGATCTTGGTATTGTTCTCATTCACCAGGAACTGAATTTGGCTGAGCAGATGACTGTCGAAGAAAATATCTTCTTGGGTCGCGAGCTTTTAAAAGGGGCTTTCCTTGATCGCGTTGCAATGCGTAATCAGGTCCGAGAGCAACTTACAGAAATTGGTTTAGATATCTCTCCAACAGCTCGTATTTCTGATTTATCAATCGCGCAAAAGCAGATGGTCGAAATTGCAAAAGCAATGAACCGCAATGCCCGTGTTTTGATTATGGATGAGCCAACAGCGGTTTTGACCGAATCTGAAACGGAGCTATTTTTCCGACAGGTAAAGCGCCTTAAAGAGCGTGGTGTTGCAGTTATATTCGTCTCTCATAAACTGGCTGAGGTGAAGGAAATCTCAGATCGTGTCACGATTTTACGTGATGGTCAGTGGATCGGTACCAAGAACATCGAAGATTTGTCACTCGATGATATGGCGCAGATGATGGTGGGACGAGAGCTATCTGATCTTTATCCGCCAATGAATGAAGTTAATATTGATGCCGACGTGATTTTAAAAGTTGAAGACCTTTCCACAAGCAAATTGAATGATGTCAATTTCGAGTTGCGTAAAGGTGAAATCTTAGGTTTCTCGGGCCTTGTTGGGTCCGGCCGTTCGGATTTATTTGAGGCTATTTGTGGTCTGCAACATGTTGATGCTGGGTTGATCTCTTTTGAAGGCGAAAATGTTTTGTTTTCAAACGTTGCTCAAGCACGTGAGAAGGGACTGTCTTATCTCACTAAAGATCGCAAAAACAAAGGCCTGTTATTAGAGCAAAAGATGACGCCTAATATGAGCCTTTTTGCGTTGCCAAAATTCATCAAGCGAATGCTTTTAGATGGTCAAGCTGAAGAGGACGCTTTAGCGCGCGGCATACGCAGGTTTGATATTAGAACGCGCGATGCTGAGATTAAGGTAGGCGATCTATCTGGCGGCAATCAGCAAAAATTGCTGCTCGCGAAAATGATGGAAACCGACCCAAAGGTTATCATCGTAGACGAGCCCACACGCGGGATTGATGTGGGTACCAAACAACAAATTTACCATTTCATTGCAGCGCTTGCCAAAGAAGGTGTTTCAGTTGTGGTTATCTCATCTGAGATGCCCGAAATTATCGGAATTTGCCACCGTGTATATGTCATGCGCGAAGGCCGCATTATGGGCGTTCTGTCCGGTAGTGAAATTAATGAAAATGATATTATGCGCTACGCCGCAGGCCTGAAGGAGGCAAGTTGATGTCATCGGTTGAACTTACTGACACGGATAAAAGTGCTTTGAAGAAAGTAGATTTCAAAGCGATTGGTCCAGCCTTAGCTTTACTGATTTTATGTATTATTGGTTATTTATTAAATCCTGCTTTTTTGGGTGAAGGTAACATCACTAATCTGCTAACACGCTCTGCATTCATCGGTATTATAGCGGTTGGCGCCACGTTTGTGATTACAGCTGGTGGTATCGATCTTTCTGTTGGCTCTATGGCCGCTGTTATTTCAGGTGTGATGATCATCATTATGAATGGATTGATCGATACGCTTGGCGCTGGTTTAACGACCGTTCTGGTTGGGTGTGGCTGTAGTATCATTTTGGGTTTCGGCGCGGGTTGGATCAATGGTGCATTGACCACAAAGGGCAAGATTGAAGCTTTTATTGTTACCTTAGGAACGATGGGTATTTACCGCTCGCTCGTAACCTATTTTGCTGATGGCGGAACGTTATCTCTTAGCTTTGATCTGCGTGATGTTTATCGTCCTGTTTATTACGATAGTTTTGCGGGGCTTCCGATCCCTGTTTGGGTGTTTGCCGGTGTTTCAATAGCTGGCTGGATTTTGCTAAACCGCACAGCGTTTGGCCGTTATTGTACAGCTATCGGTTCAAACGAAAGCGTTGCGAAATATTCAGCCGTCAATGTCGATCGCATTAAAACCATGACATATGTCATTCAGGGATTTTGTGTGGCGCTTGCAACGATCATTTATGTGCCACGCTTGGGGTCGGCATCTGCATCAACTGGCGTGCTTTGGGAACTTGAAGCGATTGCTGCGGTGATTATTGGCGGTACGGTTTTAAAAGGTGGTTATGGCCGCATCGGTGGCACGATCTTGGGTGCACTGATCCTAACGACAATTGGCAATATCCTAAACTTCACGGACCTTATTTCGAACTATCTCAATGGCACGATGCAAGGTCTGATCATTATCATTGCCGTTTGGTTGCAACGCGCCGAATGGAGCAAAAAGAAAAACTAATTTTTACGAAATTGTACAGCGGTTAAACGCATTAGCCGCAGCAATAACAGCACGATACTCGTGCAAATTTAAACCCGTTGGGAGGAACAATGATGTTTAAGAAATCAATTTTTGCCTTAACTGTCGGTGCTGCAATAGCATTTGGTGGCGTGGCAAACGCAGCAGACAAAATCAAAATTGGAGTGTCTTATCCGACACCAACTCATGCTTGGGCAGCTGGGATGAACTGGCATGCAGAGCAGGCTGAAAAACGCCTCGAGGCTTTATATCCAGATATCGACCTTATTTTGGTCAACTCACCAGATCCAGCTTCGCAAGCTAGCGCGCTTGAGGATATGGTTTCAGTTAATCAAATCGACGCGCTTGTTGTGTTGCCATTTGAATCTGATCCACTGACTGATCCAGTTTTGAATGTGAAGAAATCTGGTGCTTTGATCACTGTTGTTGACCGTGGCCTTTCTAAAGAAGGTATCGAAGATATCTATGTTGCTGGTAACAATCCTGAGCTAGGCCGTGTGTCAGCTGAATACATGAAGGGCCGTCTAAAATCAGGCGACAATATTGTTATCCTTCGCGGTATTCCAACAACGATCGATAATGAGCGTTTTGATGCGTTCATGGCTGAAATCGAAGGTACAGGCATTAATGTACTTGATCATAAACATGCAAACTGGAACCGTGATGATGGTTTTGAAGTAATGCAAGATTTCCTAAGCCGCTTCCCTGATATCGACGCTGTTTGGGCGCAAGATGATGACATCGCAATTGGTGTTGTTGCAGCTCTGAAACAAGCTGGTCGCGATGGCGATGGTATGTTTGTTGTTGGTGGTGCCGGCATGAAAGAAACGATCAAAGCGATCATGGATGGTAATGAGCTTCAGCCGATTGATGTGCTTTACCCACCGGCAATGCTTGCAACTGCGATGGATGTAACTGTTGCTGCATTTAAATCAAATGGCCCAGTTGCTGGTCGTTACATCCTTGGTGCGACATTGATCGATCAGAGCAATGCAGACCAATTCTACTTCCCAGATTCTCCATTCTAAGGCGTAGAAAAAACAACAATATGAGGGCAATGCAAATTGCCCTCTCAACTTTTCTTTCGGAGAAAATCGATGAAAACGATAAAAGGTCCTGCGCTCTTTCTAGCTCAATTTGCAAGTGATGAAGCGCCATTTAATTCCTGGGATAGTATAACCAAATGGGCTGCAGAATGCGGCTATAAAGGCGTTCAAGTGCCAAGCTGGGATGCGCGATTAATCGATTTGGAAAAAGCTGCAAATTCACGCGATTACTGCGACGAGTTTAAAGGCGTTGCCGCGGAAAACGGTGTGGAAGTCACCGAACTATCAACACATTTACAGGGTCAGCTTGTTGCTGTTCATCCTGCTTACGATCAGGGTTTTGATGGGTTTGCGGCGCCTCATGTGCACAATGATCCCAAAGCGCGGCAGGAATGGGCTGTCAATCAGGTGATGATGGCGCTAAGCGCATCGAAGAACCTTGGTATCAAACAACATGTTTCATTTTCAGGTGCGCTTGCGTGGCCTTATTTATACCCTTGGCCGCAGCGCCCCGCAGGATTGGTAGAAGCCGCGTTTGACGAACTTGCCAAACGCTGGACGCCAATTTTAAATCACGCCGATGAGTGTGACGTTGATATCTGTTATGAAATTCACCCCGGTGAAGATTTGCATGATGGTGTAACGTTTGAGATGTTCCTAGAGCGTGTGAACAATCATGCACGTTGCAATATGCTATACGATCCCTCGCATTTTGTATTGCAGTGCTTGGATTATTTAGATCACATTGATATTTATAAAGATCGCATCAAAATGTTCCACGTCAAAGATGCTGAATTTAATCCAACAGGTCGTCAGGGTGTTTATGGCGGTTATCAAAGCTGGGTCGATCGTGCAGGACGTTTCCGCAGCCTTGGTGATGGCCAGGTTGATTTCGGCGCGATCTTCTCAAAAATGGCGGCGAATGATTTTGATGGCTGGGCTGTCGTTGAATGGGAATGCTGTTTAAAGCACCCAGAAGATGGTGCACGTGAAGGTGCACAGTTTGTAAAGGATCACATTATTCGCGTTACAGAACGCGCATTTGATGATTTCGCAGATGGTGGAACGGACGATAAGGTCAACCGTCAGATGTTAGGTTTGGAGGATTAGTCATGGCTATTGAAGGTCGAAGCGAAGAGATAGATTCACCCATTCGTCTTGGTATGGTCGGTGGCGGTAGCGATGCTTTCATCGGCGGTGTTCACAGAATAGCATCACGAATTGATGATCATTATCGTCTTGTTGCAGGTGCTTTATCTTCAACGCCAGAACGCGCGCAAAAATCTGGACGCGAATTGGGTTTAGCGGATGATCGTATTTATGATGACTTTAATGCGATGGCTGAAGCTGAAAGCGCGCGCGAGGACGGGATTGAAGCTGTTGCAATCGTCACGCCTAATCATGTGCATTATGCTGCGGCAAAAGCCTTCTTGGAACGCGGCATCCACGTCATCTGTGATAAGCCGCTAACTTCAACACTTGAAGATGCTGAAAAGCTGGTTGCAATTGCAGAAAAGTCAAATGCGCTTTTCGTACTCACGCATAACTATACAGGTTATCCAATGATCCGGCAGGCACGTGAGATGATTGCCAATGGTGATTTGGGTGCTTTGCGTGTGGTCCAAGTTGAATATGCGCAGGATTGGTTATCTGAAGAGCAAGATTTCAAACAAGCTGAATGGCGCACAGATCCGGCACGTTCGGGCGCTGGCGGTTCAACAGGCGATATTGGTACACATGCATTTAATTTAGCAGCTTTTGTAACAGGCTTGGAACTTGATAGTTTGTCAGCAGATATTCAAGCCTTTGTTGATGGTCGCCAGGTTGATGATAACGCGCATGTGATGTTGCGCTATAAAGGTGGTGCGCGCGGTATGCTTTGGTGTTCTCAAGTGGCGCCGGGCAATGAAAATGCTCTTCGCTTGCGGGTGTATGGTGAAAAAGGTGGCCTTGAATGGGCGCAGGAAGATCCAAATTATCTTTGGTATACACCGCTTGGCGAAAGTAAACGTTTGATCACGAGAAACGGGGCAGGTGCAGGTGCATCAGCAGCACGTGTAAGCCGAATTCCGCCAGGGCATCCTGAAGGTTACTTGGAAGGTTTTGCTAATATTTATAGTGAAGCTGCAAAGGCAATAGTTGCCAAACGCACACAAAGTGCTGTTGATGGCGATGTTATCTTCCCGACGGTTCAAGATGGATTGCTGGGAGTGAAATTCATCGATGCCTGTGTACAGTCATCAGCTAAAAATGCTGAGTGGATTGAGATAAAGTAAAGCTCTGTTCTCATTATCGAAATTGTAAATGCCTGTAATTTTTCGATTACAGGCATTTTTTGTAGAGCTAAGTTTGTTTTTTATTCAATAGAGATTGCTGTCGCAAGTTCCAAAAGCTGTGATTTTATCTCATCAATTGATTTGCGGGTTTTTAGCTCTGAACGAGGATTAACGCGTTCGATATAAGGGCAAGTGAGCACACCAAACGCATTGCCATCTGATCCGTTTACCGGCACAGAGACATCTGTGATACCAACGAGCTGACCGCTTTCGAGCAATCGATAGCCTTGTTTTTTGATGTCGTCTAATTCTTTTTTAAGCTCGGCTGTTGGCTTAAATTTGGCTCGTTCTTCGCTGTCTTTTGCTAAAGGAAAAAGCCTTTCCAAGCCGCGTTCATCTTGGAACGCTAACAACGTGCGGCCAGATCCTGTGTTGATTAGATCAAGTTCGGCACCCACGCGTAAGCGGAACTCCCAGTTTGCTGGACCGCTTGCCTGAGCAATCACAATAGCATAGCCGCCTTCAGGGACAGCAAGGTGAATGGATTGGAATGTTTCGTTGGCAAAACGATCCATAAATGGCTGAGCATAGGTGATTAAGCGACGAATCGGTGGGTGTGCCGATCCAAGCAGAAATAGCTTCATACTTAGCGCATAACGGTCACCACCTGATGATCTGGTGACGTAGCCACGCACCACAAGTCGCTCAATCATTCGATAAATTTCGCTTGGACTACGTCCCATCGTTTTCACGATTTCACTGCGTGTCATGCCCTGCGGCTGCTCGGCTAAGAGTTCAAGGATATCAAGCCCTTTGTCCAGCGCAGGTGCGCGATAGCGGTCTTCGTTTTCTTTCTTTGTCATTGTGCCTCCACCAGCTCACCTTTGCCTATCTGGCTCTTTAAAGTCAATCGTCTGTTGACTCTTATTTTTATATATGAATACTATGTTTATATACAAACATATTGTATTTTTGGTTTGGGAGGACCCATGACACATAAACTGGATAGTAAAACTATCCTCATCACTGCTGCGGGTAGTGGAATGGGGAAGGCCAGTGCTATTGCATGTGCAAATGAGGGCGCAAATGTCATTGCTACGGATATTGATGAAGTCGCGCTTGAAGCTCTCTCCGCTGAAAATTCAGGGATCGAAACCCGCGTCTTAGATGTGCGCGATGGCGAAGCGATTAATCGTCTGGCAGCTGAATTTCCACAATTAGATGGATTGTTTAATTGTGCAGGTATTGTGCATCATGGCACGATATTGGATCTAAGCGATGAGGTGTGGGAAAACAATTTCAACATCAATACAACTTCAATCATCCGTATGTGCCGAGCGTTTATTCCGGGTATGTTGGAGCGCGCTGAAACAACGGGTTCAACATCGATATTAAATATGGCGTCGATGGCTTCTTCGATAAAAGGATTTGTCAATCGTGCTGCATATGGGTCAACAAAAGCTGCGGTTATCGGTTTAACCAAGTCCATCGCAATTGATTTTGTTGCCCAAGGTATTCGTTGTAACGCTCTATGTCCTGGCACTGTGGATACGCCATCTTTGCGAGGGCGAATTGCGCAGGCTGATGATCCTATTCAAGCTGAAAAAGACTTTATCGCGCGACAGCCTGTCGGCCGGCTTGCAACAGTTGATGATATTACTCCGCTGGTGACATATCTTTTATCGGATGAAAGTAGTTTTGTAACTGGCCAAGCCATGCTTGTTGATGGTGGGGTGACAATCTGATGATGCACGACGTTTTTCAAAAACGAATTGATGCACATTGTCACCTTTGGGCTTTAGAGCGTGGCGATTATCATTGGATGGATGTGTCTGATCCAAGTTTCGCTCCAATTGCACGCGACTTTGATACATCTGATTTAGCAAGAGCGCGTGGTGAAGCCGGTGTATCTGATGTTGTGCTTGTTCAAGCTGCGGCAACAGAGGCTGAGACCGAGTATCTTTTGTCTCTGGCCAACGAACACGAAGAAATTAAAGCAGTTGTTGGTTGGGTTGATCTCAATAAAAAAGATGCGAACCAACAGATTGATAAGTTCGCTGAGAACAAAAAGTTCAAAGGTATTCGGCCGATGTTGCAGGATATCGAGGATACTGATTGGCTGATTAACATCCCGCAAGATGATGTTTGGGAGCATATGGTAGCTAAGGGTTTGCGATTGGATGCATTGGTAAAGCCAAGGCATTTATCCATGATAACTCAGTTTTGTTTAGATCACCCAAATTTGCCGATTGTTATTGATCATTGCGCGAAGCCTGAATTTGCTGCGAATGATCCAGCGCGCATTGATGCTTGGTTGGAAGGCATATTAAAAATTGCCAATGATACGCATGCCTATTGCAAGTTATCCGGACTATTAACTGAGATGTCCGTTGAACAACTCCCCAATGCATATGACATCTTAAAGCCCTTAGTTGACGAACTTATCAAGGCCTTTGGTCCTGAGAGAATTATGTGGGGATCAGATTGGCCTGTACTTCGATTAACCAGTGCGTATGCACGATGGAATGATTTGACGCTCGCGCTTCTGATGGATCTGGATCCAGCTAGTCAGGACGCGATTTTATTTAAAACAGCAGAACAGTTTTATGGTTTGGAGGGCGTGTCGACATGAGCATTCTGGTCGATATGAATGGTATTGAAAAGCTATTCCCTGGGGTTCATGCACTTAAGTCTGTGCAATTTGAACTTCGTGAAGGTGAAGTTCATGCGCTGATGGGAGAAAATGGTGCGGGCAAATCCACATTGATGAAGATCCTTTCCGGTGTTTACACCAAAGATGGCGGATCCGTGCAGGTCATGGGAAAGGATGTGGTTTTTGCGGGGCCGCGTGAAGCGCAAGACGCAGGCGTTGGGATTATTCACCAAGAGCTGAGTTTGATGAATGATTTGACTGTTGCACAGAATATTTTCATTGGTCGCGAACCTCGTAATTTCTTAGGCATTTTGGACGAAGCATTATTAAACAAAAATGCTAAGGATATTTTTCGCCGGATGAATGTCGCGATGGATGTGGGGTCTGATGTTGGTACGATGACCATCGCAAAGCAACAGATGGTCGAGATCGCTAAAGCGCTGTCCTATAATTCTAAAATCCTGATCATGGATGAACCCACCGCAGCGCTTAACGACACTGAAATTCAAGAGTTGTTTCGCATTATTGATCAGTTGAAAGCGGACGGTGTTGGTATTGTTTATATCAGCCATAAAATGGATGAGATTAAGCAGATTTCTGATCGCGTAACCGTTATGCGCGATGGTGAATTTGTTGGTGTACGCGATAGTAAAGATACCTCCATTGAAGATATCATATCTATGATGGTGGGGCGCGATCTTGAACTTGAAACAGAACAAAAGCCAGATACATCAGATAATACAACAGCGCTTGAAGTTAAAAACTTAAATCGCGGCAAGTTTGTCAAAGATGTCAGCTTTTCTCTCAAGAAGGGCGAAATCTTGGGCTTTGCTGGATTGATGGGGGCAGGACGTACAGAAGTTGCGCGCGTCATCTTTGGGGCGGATAGGCTTGAAAGTGGTGAGATTTATGTCGACGGTGATCGCAAATATATCGATACGCCGAGTAAGGCTGTGGAAGCGGGGATTGGCTATTTAAGCGAAGACCGAAAGCACTTTGGTCTCGTATTAGGTATGGATGTGCGAACCAATATTTCGCTTGCGAGTATTGCACGATTTGGCAGTGCGTTAGGGGTTTTAGATGAAGCAAAAATTTCTAAAACTGCAACGGATTTTATTTCAAAACTAGATATCAGAACACCGTCTGAAAAGCAGGAAGTCAAACTCTTATCAGGTGGCAATCAGCAGAAAGTTGTCATTGCAAAATGGTTGCTACGCGATTGCGATATTTTGATCTTTGATGAGCCGACAAGAGGGGTAGATGTCGGCGCAAAAAGTGAGATTTATAAAATCCTGCGTGATCTTGCGGCAAGTGGAAAAGCAATCATCGTTATTTCCTCTGAACTTCCCGAGATTTTACGCCTAAGTCACCGCATCGCGGTGATGTGCGAGGGTAACCTTACGGGGTTTTTACCTGCTAATTCCAGTCAAGAAGAGATCATGCGTTTGGCAACGGCCACCATGCAATCATCCAACAATAAAAACAATCAAATCAGTGAGATGTCATCATGAATGATACAACGATAAATTCATCCGAACTTGGTGCTAACAGCTTGGTTGAGCGCGCCAAACGAAACCAACATCGCTTCTGGGCATTTAGCGGCCTTATCTTTTTGGTGATTGGATTTAGTTTAGCTTCACCAAACTTTTTCCAAACGTCAAACATTATATCCATTTTGCAAGCAACATCGGTGAACGGGGTTCTCGCAATTGCCGCAACCTTGGTCATCATAACAGCGGGGATAGATCTTTCTGTTGGGACATTGATGACATTTTGTGCTGTTGTCGCAGGGGTCTTGCTCACCAATTTAGGTTTACCAATGTATATTGGTATACCTGGCGCGCTTTTGGCTGGCTTTTTAGCCGGTGCACTCTCTGGTTTCTTCGTTGCGAAACTCAATATTCCACCCTTTATTGCAACCCTTGGAATGATGCTTGTCTATAAAGGTTTATCACTGGCAATTTGTGGTGGTCGTCCGATATACTTCAATGACACTGAGGGGTTTGTTGACATTTCAACAGGTTCAATAATTGGGCATGTATTTCCAGCTTTTCCAATTCCAAATGGTGTTCTCATCCTATTTTTGGTTGCCATTTTAGCATCGTTTATTTTAACGCGGACCATTCTTGGGCGGTTTATTTTCGCGCTCGGCAGTAATGAAGAAGCGCTTCGTTTATCTGGGGTAAACACAGATCGTTGGAAGATTGTCGTGTACTCACTTGCAGGCGGTATTTGCGCAATTGCAGGCATCTTGCTCGCTTCACGTATCAACTCAGCGCAACCGGCTATTGGTCAAGGCTATGAGCTTGATGCAATCGCAGCTGTTGTTATCGGCGGGACTTCTTTAAGTGGCGGTAAAGGAACGATGTTAGGCACAATCATTGGTGCTTTGATTATCTCAGTTGTCGCCAATGGGCTTCGTATTTTATCGGTTCCCCAAGAATGGCAAATCGTTGTCACTGGGTCGATCATTATTCTAGCGGTTTATGCTGATCAACTTCGCCGCGGAAAGACATGATCAGAAGCGTGAATGAACTCTAATTTCAAGAATATTTCTCCAAAGCAAATTGCTTTGGGGGGACGGAGTGAAAATCTCCACAATCAAGACTCGTCTACTCAAAACCTATATGGGAGGAAAATTATGTTCACGAGAAGAATAGTAATGGGACTGGTTGCCGCAACTGCGTTGGCAGGAAGTTCAGTCATAGCGTTTGCCGAGGATAAGCCTTACATTGCGCTTGTTTCTAAAGGTTTCCAACACCAATTCTGGCAAGCTGTTAAAATTGGTGCTGAGCAAGCAGCTGAAGAGCTTGGTGCTGAAGTGACATTTGAGGGTCCAGATGGCGAAGGTGCAGTGGATCGTCAGATGGATATGATCTCTGCTGCTATTGCAAAAAAACCAACAGCAATTGGTATTGCTGCAATTGATAGTCAGGCAACTGTGCCACTATTAAAGACTGCGCAGAAAGATGGCATTCCTGTTATTGCATTTGATTCAGGTGTTGCAAGTGATATCCCACTAACAACGGCTTCAACTGATAACCTAGCATCTGCTGCATTGGCTGCAGATAAACTTGCAGAACTCATTGGTGGTTCTGGCCAAGTTGCGATCGTGTCATTTGACCAAACCAGTCAAACAGGCATTGAGCGTCGTGATGGTTTTGTAAACCAGATTGAGGCATCGCATGGTGATATCCAAATCGTTGCCATTGAATATGGTGGTGGTGACCATCTTAAATCAGCCGAAATCACAAAGACTTTGCTTCAGGCTTATCCTGATTTGAAGGGTATTTTCGGTACCAATGAAGGTTCTGCTATTGGTGTTGCGATTGGCAAAAAAGAGTCTTCTTCTGACATTGTTGTTGTTGGTTATGATAGTGGTAAAGCGCAAACTGATGCGGTTCGTGATGGCACAATTGCTGGTGCGATTACACAAAACCCAGTTGGTATTGGTTACGAAGTTGTCAAAGCTGGTATTGCTGCATCAAAAGGTGAAAAACTTGAGCCGCATATCGATACAGGTTTTTACTGGTACGATAAGTCAAATATCGATGACCCAACCATTCAAGCAGTGTTGTACGATTAAGTTGTCTTAAAAATTTGGACTTGGCAGTCATTTGCCAAGTCCTATCCCAACCTCATAATAAATAGGAATAAAACGATGAAACTGTTGCGGTATGGAGCAACTGGTCTGGAAAAGCCTGGCCTATTGGATGGTGACGGTCAAGTCCGCGATCTCTCTTCTCATATTGATGATATAGCAGGCCGAGCTTTGAGCCCTGACGTAATGAATAGATTGCGTTCTTTGGATATCTCCAAACTACCTGTTGTCGAAGGTGTGCCACAGCAAAATCTTCGTTTAGGTTCGTGCGTTGGAAATATTAGAAAATTTATCTGTATTGGGTTGAACTACGCAGACCATGCAGCAGAATCGGGCATGGATATTCCTCCTGAACCCGTTATTTTTAACAAATGGACATCAGCGGTCGTGGGCCCAGATGATGATGTTCAAATCCCAAGACATTCACGAAAGACCGACTGGGAAGTGGAGCTTGGCGTCGTGATCGGCAAAGCTGGTAGCTATATCGATGAAGCTGATGCGAGTGGACATATTGCAGGATATTGCGTCATTAATGATGTGTCTGAAAGGGAGTTTCAGATTGAGCGTGCCGGAACATGGGATAAAGGAAAAGGTTGCGATACGTTTGGTCCAACTGGCCCGTGGTTAGTCACGCCGGATGAGATTGATAATGTCGATAATCTCGCTATGTGGTGCGAGGTTGATGGCACCCGCTACCAGAATGGAAATTCGTCCACCATGGTCTATAAAATTCCGTTCTTGATTTCATACTGTTCACAATTCATGAGCCTTCAACCCGGTGATGTAATTTCTACAGGTACGCCGCCCGGTGTTGGAATGGGGCAAAACCCACCAGTTTACCTAAAAGGCGGTGAGGTTATGAAGCTCGGGATTGAAGGGCTTGGAACACAAACGCAAAATGTGCTTGGACCGATATCATGACCAAAATTACAAATATTCGCACAATTGATGTGCGCTTTCCTACATCCGACGCTTTAGATGGTTCTGATGCGATGAACCCAGATCCAGATTACTCTGCAGCTTATGTAATTTTGGAAACTGATAGTGAGCATGAAGGGCATGGCCTAACGTTTACAATTGGCCGTGGTAATGAAATTTGTGTAGCGTCAATTGAAGCTCTAAAGCTTTTAGTTATCGGTTTGGATATGGGGTGGGTTACGCAGGATATGGGGCGATTTTGGCACCATGTGACCTCTGATAGCCAGTTAAGATGGATTGGGCCTGATAAAGGTGCCATTCATTTAGCTACAGGCGCGATTGTAAATGCTGTTTGGGATCTTTGGGCGAAGCTTGAAGGAAAACCCGTATGGCAATTGGTTGCTGATATGTCACCTGAAGAACTCGTGCGTTGTATAGATTTCCGATATCTCACAGATTGCATAACGCCTGAATGGGCGCTTGAACATCTGAAAAAGTTAGAGGCGGGAAAACAGCAGCGAATAGCTAATTTAAAAAATGAAGGATACCCTTGTTATACAACGTCTGCTGGATGGTTAGGCTATGATGATGAAAAGCTTCGTCGTTTATGTCGTGAAGCTGTGGATGCTGGCTTTAAGCACGTTAAAATGAAGGTTGGCCATGATCTTAAACATGATATCAGGCGGCTTACAATAGCACGAGAAGAATGTGGAGCTGATGTTCAACTCATGATCGATGCCAATCAAGTTTGGGAGGTGGATGAAGCAATAGATTGGGTTAATAAGCTTTCATTTGTTGATCCATGGTTTATTGAAGAACCAACCAGCCCTGATGATGTTGAAGGCCACCGCAAGATCCGTGAAGCAATCAAGCCTGTGCAAGTTGCAACAGGTGAGATGTGTCAAAACCGGATAGTGTTCAAGCAGCTAATTATGCGTGGTGCCATCGATGTGGTACAAATTGATAGTTGTCGCATTGGCGGTGTGAATGAAATTTTAGCGGTCATGCTGATGGCAGCAAAATATGATTTAAAAGTTTGCCCACATGCAGGTGGCGTTGGCCTATGTGAATATGTACAACATCTTTCTATGATTGATTATGTTTGTATTTCTGGAACAAAAGAAGGGCGTGTGATTGAATATGTGGATCATTTGCACGAGCACTTTATTGAACCGTGCAAGATAGAAAATGCGGCATATACTGCTCCAACAGCGCCGGGGTTTTCGATTGAAATGAAACCAGCCTCACTGGCAAAATATAAATTTGATAGTGTTTGATATGGATTTAGGACTGACAGATAAAGTTGTTTTGGTAACAGGTGGTGCATCGGGCATTGGCGCGGCAATTTCTACCGTTCTTGCCGAAGAAGGTGCGATCCCGATTGTCTTAACCCGCCGGGAACCTGATGCTGAATTTAAAGATCAACTAACTGCGCTCAACGAAAAAGCACGGTTCATAATCACTGAACTTACCGATGATGATCAATGCAAGAGTGCCGTCCAACAAACGCTTGATGAATTTGAGCGCATTGATGGATTGGTCAATAATGCCGGGGCAAATGATGCGATTGGTTTGGATGCTGGGCCAGATGCATTTCGTAAGTCAATCGAAAGTAACTTAACGCATTATTATACGATGGCACATCTTTGCCTGCCGAGCCTTAAAAAATCGAAAGGCTCGATTGTCAATATTTCATCCAAGACTGCGATTACAGGACAGGGCGGTACATCCGCATATTGTGCTGCAAAAGGTGCTCAGCTTAGTTTAACCCGCGAATGGGCTGCTGATTTGGCTGATGATGGCATTCGCGTCAATGCTGTTATCCCGGCAGAAAGCATGACCCCACTTTATGAACGCTGTCTTGAACAAATGGGTGAACCAGACGATGAACTTGCAAAAATATTAAAACGTATTCCTTTGGGTAACCGGATGACAGAGCCGCGTGAGCTTGCCAACGCGGTGGTATTTCTATTATCAAGTAAAGCTGCTCATACAACAGGGCAGTGGCATTTTGTTGATGGTGGATATACCCATCTCGACCGAGCGCTGAGTAAGGAATAACGGCCCTAACCACAATTTTGACAGGAATAGATTATGCTCAAAGGTATAAACCCGCTGCTAAATGCAGATATTTTACATGCGCTTGCCTCTATGGGGCATGGTGATCGTCTTGTCATTTGTGATGCTAATTTTCCTTCTGCTGCGGTCGCTGCCGAGAGCGTGCTTGGGCATCACCTTGAAATGAGTGTGGATTCAATTACCGCACTTGAAGCAATTTTGAGTGTTTTTCCGGTCGATACATTTGATGTTGATGTGCCACCAGCTTGCGGAATGCAAGTGGTTGGCGCACCAAATGAAATACCTGAAGTGGTGAAAATTGCAGACCCTATTGTCAAAGAAGCCGGCGCTGACATCGAATTGATTGAACGACACGCATTTTACGCATCTGCAAAACAAACCTATGTTGTCATTCGAACCACTGAAACTCGGTTCTACGGGAACTTCATTCTTCGTAAAGGCGTTGTCTGGCCAAAGTAAAGCGCAACAAAAAAGGCGATGCTGTTTGCACCGCCTCTTCATCAATTTATTTAATATAAGTTATTCGCTAAGCGCGCTTACTTGAAGCGATGAGCCAGTGCTTGGGCGACGGTTTGATTTAAGCGCAACTACTTTATATCCAGCTGCTTTTAACTCGCGTAAGAATGCCGGTAATGCCGCTACTGATCGGGCATGAATGTCGTGGAATAAGATAATGCCTTTACCGCGAGCTTTAACGCGCGCCATTGTGCGCTTTACAATCGTATCGGCTGAATCTTTGAAATAGTCTTTTGAATCAATATCCACATCAAGAACTGTCACGCCGCGCTGCGAAAGCCATTTGCGCAATGCGGTGGTGCTTGCAAGGTATGGGAAGCGGAAAAACGGTGCATTAATGCCTGATTTCGCTAATGCCTTTTCACCGGCGCGAATTTTCGATTTTCCAGCATCAAAAGAAACCTTTGCAAGATTTGCGTGATCATATGTGTGCGAGCCGATTGAATGTCCTCGTGCACGAACTTGTTTAACGAGACCGGGATGATAATTTGCCATGCTTCCAACCATCAAGAAGGTGGCTTTCACACCATAATTGCTCAATGTGTTAAGGATGGCAGGCGTTTTACCGGGGACCGGACCGTCATCAAATGTCAGTACCACTTCGCCAGGTTTTAACTTTATATCTGCAACTGAGTTTATATAAAGCGTTCTGCCCGCAAGGCCACCTGATGATGGTTTTGATAAAGGGGACGAGCTTGGTGTTTCAGGAAATTTAACTTTAGGCTTTTTAGCTTCTCTTACCGGGGCAAAACTTCGAACAGCGTTGGCCTGTTGTGTGTTAGAGAGCTTAGGTGAAGATAAGTTCCTCACGTTAGGGTCAACTTTAGCTTGCTTGCTTGCACACCCAGCCAACAGGGCTACACTTACCAAACACGCGGCAACTTTTACAATACGCATTTTTACACCGATACAAAATTTACTATTGCAAGCTTTATTTCATTTTATGGTTAATTTTCTCTCAATGATGGGTTCTATCGTTCAATTATCGTCGAACTGATATGAATTGCATTGCGCTGCAGCATTGATGCGCGTTAAAAGAAATCCATGATTCTAGATCGTTTTTTCAAAAAATTTGAAGGTACTATCGATCCGTTTGAAGAAGTTGATAATCTTCAGCCACCTAAAACGACTTTGGCTTTCATTTGGCATTATATAGGCCAGGCAAAACCTGTATTTGCTCTTATGTTAGTGTTTGGTGGTCTCGTTGCCCTCTTTGAAGCTGCAATGTTCTATTTTATCGGACAGATTGTAGATGTGTTGGCCAATGTTGATCCAACGAAGGGCTGGGATGGATTGTTGTCTCAATACGGCTTTGAGCTTGCCGCGATGTTATTTATCGCGACTATTGCTCGCGTGACGATCGTAACAGGCAGCGCCATCTTAGAAGAGCAGATCGTCGTTCCGGGTTTTTTCAACCGCGTGCGCTGGCAAGCTCATCGTCATGTGTCTAAGCAAAACCTACCGTTTTTTCAAAATGATTTCGCTGGGCGAATTGCCACCAAGATATTGCAGTCAGGGCAAGCGACAGGCGATCTGATGATTTCCGCACTACAAGTGGTGTGGTTTATTGTGATTTATTCAGTCACAACGTTGACTATGGTTGCGACGCTAGACTGGCGCCTAGCTGCGTTGGTCGCGGTTTGGATTTTGTTGTTTGTCATTATAGCACGCTATCTGGTTCCTCGTGTGAGGCGTAGTGCAAAAACAATGGCCGAAAAAAGCTCGATGCTCAATGGTCGCGTGACTGACAGTTATAGCAATATTCAGACGTTAAAACTTTTTGCCAATGATGAGGAAAATGATCATTTTCTCAAGGATGGCGTAAAGCAATTTATCGCAACGCTCATTATTTTCACAAGAAACATCACAACAGTTCGTCTCACACTCGCTGTCTTGTCTGGTTCGATGATTTCGCTCATCGCTATGTTATCCATTGACCTTTGGTTGTCAGAGTTGATTACAATTGGTGAAGTGGCTTTTGCTTTGGCGCTTATGCTTCGTTTAAGCTTGCTCATGGGGCGATTAATGACGCAGCTAAATTCGTTGATGCGCAATTATGGCACTATCCAAAACTGTGCAGATCTGATCTCCCAACCGATAGGCTTATTGGATAAAGCATCTGCAACCAAATTGCAGATCGAGAATGCCTCTATTGAATTTGACCGAATTCATTTTGACTATCTTGAAGATAAGCCGGTCATTAAAGACCTTTCGCTTTTCATTAAGCCAGGTGAGAAGATTGGTGTGGTGGGTCCCTCTGGTGCCGGAAAATCTACCCTAGCAAATCTATTGTTGCGCTTTTTTGAAGTAGAGCAGGGTGCAATTCGAGTGGGTGGTCAAGATATTCGCGATGTAACGCAACGATCATTGCGTTCGCAAATCGGGGTTGTCACACAAGACACAGCATTACTCCATCGTTCCATTCGCGATAATATTTTATTTGGTCGCTCCGATGCTGATGACACTGACTTGTTAGATGCAATTGAACAAGCACAAGCGACAGAATTCATTGAAAGTCTTGAAGACTATAAAGGGCGCAGAGGGCTGAACGCCCATGCTGGCGAACGTGGAGTTAAGTTATCAGGTGGACAAAGACAGCGGATTGCTATTGCACGCGTCATCTTAAAAAATGCACCAATTTTGGTGTTAGATGAAGCAACATCAGCACTTGATTCCGAAGTTGAGGCTATCATTCAGGTCCATTTGGAGAAGTTGATGGAGGGTAAGACAGTCATCGCCATTGCGCATCGTTTATCCACTATTGCGAAAATGGATCGTTTAGTTGTGCTCGATGAGGGGCGTATTGTGGAAAATGGAACACATGAAGAGTTATTGCGAAATAACGGGCTTTATGCGCGCCTCTGGTCCAGACAGTCTGGCGGCTTTATCGCGTCAGACTAAATTGCGTTTATTCTGATTCTCTTTAGGAGGAAAAAACGCTTTGAAAACCTGCCTGTTTGGAAGTTTTCCACTAAATGGAAAGTTTGTTGTTGATTTGAGTGCTTTTTTGCCGCGACAATGTGCCATCCTTTGCGGGTTGGGTATGGACTTATTGATAGAAGGGGCATAGAACGCGCTTAATTGGGTGCCCTCGCGCCGATAGTGTTGATTCATGTCAATAATTTGACCTAATCAAAATTATCGAGCAAGTTTTTAAGGAGACATTGAACCGTGAGTGAACAAGACAACGGAAATAATGATCAAAACGAGCCAACTCGTCGCGATTTTCTTTATTTATCGACTGGAATGGCCGCAGCCGTAGGTGCTGTCGGTGTTGCCTGGCCGTTTATCGATCAAATGAACCCGGATGCTGCCACACGTGCGGCGGGTGAGCCGATCGAGGTCAATGTTTCAAGTCTAGAGCCTGGTGGCCATGTCATCGTTAAATGGCGCGGTAAGCCTTACTTTGTGCGCTATCTTACAGATGACGAAGTGGTTGCTGCAGACGAGTTAACTGCTGGCGATATGAAAGACTATGCTCCTGTTGATACGCGTTTGGGCGGTCCAACAGATGAAGCAAAAAAATGGGTTGTCGTATCTGCAAACTGTACGCACCTTGGTTGTGTGCCTCAAGTTGTTGATAGCAAGCCGGAAGGTTGGGCATGTGCTTGTCATGGTTCTGTGTTTGATACAACTGGTCGTATCTTGCGTGGTCCAGCTGCTGTTAACTTGCCGAAACCACCTTACGTTTTTGCAAACGAAACAACGCTCGTTATCGGCACAGATCAGGCATAAGGGGAGATATTTATGAGTGGAAATCATTCAACATATGAACCAACAAGCGGTTTAGGGAAATGGGTAGATAGCCGTCTTCCGTTGCCACGTTTGGTTCACGATAGTTTCGTGTCCTATCCAGTGCCGCGAAACCTAAACTATGCCTATACATTTGGTGGCATCTTGTCGATCATGTTGGTCGTGCAGATCATCACAGGTATCGTGCTTGCAATGCATTATGCAGCGTCAACGGAGCTTGCATTTAACTCCGTTGAAAGCATCACACGTGATGTGAACTACGGCTGGTTGTTGCGTTACATGCACGCTAACGGCGCTTCGTTCTTCTTTATTGCTGTGTATCTACACATTGCTCGTGGCCTTTATTATGGTTCATACAAAGCACCTCGCGAAATTCTTTGGATTTTGGGTGTTGTTATTTACCTTCTTATGATGGCAACAGGCTTTATGGGTTACGTTCTTCCTTGGGGACAAATGTCTTTCTGGGGTGCGACAGTGATCACCGGCTTCTTTACAGCCTTCCCAGTGATCGGTGAGCCTATTCAGCAATTGCTACTTGGTGGTTTTGCAGTTGATAATCCAACACTAAACCGTTTCTTCTCACTTCATTACCTATTGCCGTTTATGATCGCAGGTGTTGTTGTCCTTCACGTTTGGGCGCTTCACGTAACTGGTCAAACAAACCCAACAGGTGTTGAAGTTAAGTCAAAAACTGACACGCTTCCATTTACACCATTTGCAACAATTAAAGATGCACTTGGCATGGTCGTGTTCTTGTTGGTATTTGCATACTTCATCTTCTTCATGCCTAACTTCCTAGGCCATGCGGATAACTACATCCCAGCTGATCCATTGGTAACGCCTGCACACATCGTTCCTGAGTGGTATTATCTTCCATTCTACGCAATCTTGCGTGCGATCACATTCGATCTAGGTCCAATCGATTCTAAATTGGGTGGCGTATTGGCGATGTTTGGTTCAATCATCATCCTGTTCTTCTTGCCATGGCTTGATACATCTAAAGTGCGTTCAGCTGTTTACCGTCCTTGGTATAAGTTATTCTTCTGGATCTTCGTATTCAACGCCATCTTGCTAGGTTGGCTTGGTGCGAAACCTGCGGAAGGTATTTACACAGCATTGGCTCAAGTTGGTACAGCCTACTACTTTGGTTTCTTCATCATTATCATGCCGCTCCTTGGCTTGATCGAAACTCCAAAGCGTTTGCCAAACTCAATTACTGAAGCAGTTCTTGCCAAAAGTGGATCGGGGGCTGGAAAGCCTGATGAGGCTGTAGCCTCTGCCGAAACACGCGGTTAGTCGACGACAGATAAGGATTAAAGTCATGAAAAAAGTTATTTCAACTCTCCTTCTGCCGTTGATGTTGATAGGTTTGGCAGGCGTCGGTGTTGCAAATGCAGCAAGTGGTTATCCAATCAATAAGCCAAAAGAGCTTGATTGGTCATTTGCTGGACCATTTGGCAAATACGATAAAGGCCAGCTACAACGTGGTTTGAAGGTTTATGTGGAAGCATGTTCTGCATGTCACTCAATGGATCTTGTTGCTTTCCGTACTTTGGAAGCACTTGGTTACTCACGTGATCAGGTCAAATCTTTTGCAGCGGAATATGAAGTAGAAGCTGAACCAAATGCAGATGGCGATGTTGAAGATCGTCCAGCAATTGCATCGGATCACTTCCCATCTCCATTCCCGAACAAAGAAGCAGCTGCTTCTGCGAACGGTGGTGCGGTTCCTCCGGACTTCTCATTGCTTGCGAAAGCTCGTTATGTTGAGCGCGGTTTCCCGCAATTCGTCTTTGATATCTTCACAGGCTATAATGAAGCTGGACCAAACTACATTTATTCACTTCTAACAGGCTACCAAGATGCGCCTGCAGATGTGGAAGTTGGTGCCGGCACACATTATAACCCATACTTCATCGCGGGTTCAGCACTTGCAATGGCAGCGCCATTATCTGATGAAATAGTATCTTATGATGATGGCTCGCCTGAGACTGTAGATCAGTACGCAAAAGATATTGCTGCGTTCTTGATGTGGACTGCAGAGCCACACCTTGAAGAGCGTAAGCGCACTGGTTTTGTTGTGATCAGCTTCCTGTTGATCCTTACAATCCTGGTCTATCTAACTAAGCGTTCAATCTATTCAAGAATTGAGCACTAAGTTCATAAAAATATATACAGAGCGCCGACTTGATTTCGTCAAATTAAGTCGGCGTTTTTGTTTTAAATACCGGACGTCTATGCCAGGAGCACATAATGAGTGATTTACAATCTGAGCTAAAAAATGCGATCAGAACGATTCCTAACTATCCTCATGAAGGAATTATGTTCAGAGATATCACTACGCTTTTGAGTAACCCAAGCGCGTTTAGACGCTCAGTGGATGAAATGGTTCACCCCTTTACCGGTGCAGGTATCTCACAAGTTGTCGGTATTGATGCGCGCGGGTTCATCTTCGGTGGCGCTATGGCTCACCAATTGTCCGCAGGGTTTTTGCCGCTTCGTAAAAAAGGTAAACTGCCATACGAAACCGTCACCATGAGTTATGCCTTGGAATATGGTGAAGCGGAACTTGAGATTCACACAGATGCTGTTCAAAAGGGCGAAAAGGTTATTTTAGTTGATGATCTTATTGCAACAGGTGGCACAGCTGAAGCAGGCATCAAGCTGTTACAAATGCAGGGGGCTGATATTGTTGCTGCGTGCTTTGTGATCGATCTACCTGATCTTGGTGGCCGCAAAAAGATTGAAGATTTGGGTGTACCTGTCAGAACTCTATTAGAGTTTGAAGGCGAATAGTTTTTAAAAGGCACTCACCCGACAACAAGCTACCGTTCTATCCAGCCTGTTTTTACGTTTTTTTGCCAAGACGTTTGATGCAGCTCTGGTTCTTCTGTGTTAAATTTTGGATAACCCAGACATAGATAGCCGGTAAATTGCCAGTCATTGGGAACATCCAACATGGTGTTGAGCTCATTGGGCTTGAGAATTGATACCCAACCAACACCAATATTCATGGTTCGAGCAGCAAGCCATAGATTATGGATGGCGATCACAGTAGAATAAATAAGCGTTTCTGGCATGGTTTGTCTGCCGAGGCCTTTACCCAGTTCTGGGTTCAACTCTGTAAAAACTGCCAGATGTAAGGGCGCTTCTTTTAAACCAGCCAGCTTGAGATTGGTGTAGTGATCTAGTTCATCATCTGAATAGACATCAGCGGCCGAGGCGTTTGAAGACTTGAAGTTTTCATAGACGCGCATTTTTAGATCATCACTAATAACTCTAACAAACCGCCAAGGCCGGCTATTGCCAACTGATGGGGCAAGATCGATCGCATGTAAAAGTTGCTCTATATCTGCATCAGGTATGGGTGTTGTCTCAAAATGTCTGACATCGCGTCGCCACGACAATAAGTTTAAAAGCGCGTCAGTGTCATTTTGATTAAACTTCATTGAGTAGTCTGTTGCGATTAGGTATTGAATTTAAAGAGCATTACATCACCATCTTGAGTGATGTATTCTTTACCCTCATCACGGGCTTTACCAGCATCCTTTGCCGCTGTTTCACCACCGAGAGTAACATAATCATCAAAGGCAATTGTTTGTGCACGGATAAACCCGCGTTCGAAATCTGTGTGGATTACGCCCGCAGATGCTGGTGCTTTTGTACCTTTACTCACCGTCCAAGCACGCGCTTCTTTTGGGCCAACAGTGAAGAATGTAATAAGCTCCAATAGCTCATAACCTGCACGAATTAGCCGATCTAAACCAGCTTCATCCAAGCCTAGTTCTTCTAGGAACATAGTTGCTTCTTCGTCATCAAGCTGTGCAACTTCTGCTTCAATAGCCGCTGATATAACCACAGTGTGAGCACCCTGATCAGCTGCCATTTTAGCAACAGCTTCCGATTGGCTGTTACCCTTGCCTGCGTCTTCTTCTGCAACATTACAGACGTATAAAACAGGTTTAGAGGTCAAAAGGTTCAAGCTTTTAAGAATGCGCAAATCTTCGTCGGCAATGCCATCAAGCATATGGCGAACAGGCTTGCCATCATTGAGCAATTTAAGAGCATCTTCCATAACTGGCAAAAGGACTTGCGCTTCTTTATCTTTACCCGTAGCGCGTTTTCGCATTTTATCCGTGCGCGCCTCAAGGCTTTCAAGATCGGATAGCATAAGCTCAGTTTCGATTGTTTCGGCGTCAGCTACTGGGTCGATTTTGCCTTCAACATGGGTAATATCATCGTCTTCAAAGCAGCGAAGCACATGAACGATCGCATCGACTTCTCTAATGTTGGCTAGAAACTGATTACCTAGGCCTTCACCCTTTGAGGCGCCGCGAACAAGACCTGCAATATCAACAAATGAAATGCGGGTCGGAATTGTTTCTTTAGAACTGGCTATTTCTGCAAGTTGATTAAGACGTTTGTCTGGAACAGCAACTTCACCCGTGTTTGGTTCAATTGTACAAAATGGGTAGTTTGCAGCTTGCGCGGCAGCTGTTCGTGTTAGCGCATTGAAAAGTGTTGATTTTCCAACATTTGGTAGACCAACAATACCACATTTAAATCCCATAGAAACGTTCTCTCATGTAATGAAAATAATAATCAGGCTATGAGGGAA
The DNA here is from genome assembly GCA_039974935.1 of Lentilitoribacter sp. Taxonomy (GTDB): domain Bacteria; phylum Pseudomonadota; class Alphaproteobacteria; order Rhizobiales; family Rhizobiaceae; genus Lentilitoribacter. The sequence continues at coordinate 100,805 of JBDWIC010000001.1, forward strand.
ACGCAGCGCTTGGTCAAGGGTTTGGGCGAATATTCAGTTGAATGTTGTGGTTCGGCGGAAAAATATCCCCGCCATGCAGTATGCAGGGCAGGGACATATCAGTTTAATGCTTAGTGGCAAGCAGGGCGTTTGCCTGGCAATAATACTTTGTCGATCACGTGGATCACACCATTATCTGCTTTGATGTCTGCGATCACAACATTTGCTGTTTGCGGTGTGCTGTCGCCGATTGTCACGCCAGATGCGCTTTTTGTAACGCAAAGACGTTTGCTTGCAAGAATTGGTTTAATGTAGATTGAATCGTGTGGAAGCTGACCAGATACCAAGCTGCGGTCGTCTACGTGGTAAAGCAAGATATCAGTCAATTGACCTTTGTTTTCTGGTTTCAATAGTGTTTCAACTGTGCCTGCTGGCAGCGCGTCAAATGCAGCGTTGACTGGCGCGAAAACTGTAAAGTGGCCTTTGCCTGCAAGTGTTTCTGCAAGTCCGGCAGCTTTCACTGCAGCAACAAGAGTAGTGAAGCGATCATCATTTGCTGCGATGTCAACAATGCTAGCTGCATTTGCAGCTGTTGCAGAAAGTGCGATTACAGCAGCGGCTGCAGTTCTTTTCAATAGAGTTTTCATTTTTTGATCCTTTATCGTTCGAGGTTATGGGTAAGGCTACGCGAACGAATATTGATTAGATCATTTGCTGGGATTATTTATTATTTTGCGTCAAAACGGGCTGTAGTAGAAAGATTTTTGCGTTTTTTGCAAATCTATGAAATAAAATAGAAAAATTGAGCGGAACAATATGGGCGAATTTGGATCTATGAAAATTTTGATAAATACTATTTCATTTTTAGCAATAATGACGACATCTGTTTTGGCAGATAGCTGTTGGACACATAATGGGTCATTAATGCGTTTGCAGGCGGATGGAAGTAACCGCTGGTTCTCATACGAAAATCCAAAATCATCGCTTAGACAATCTGGAATTCAGCGCGGTACATTGCTGTTTAATGGTCAAAATAATGGTGATTGGTATTCAGGTCTCGCGCGCGTATTTTCAAAATACTGTGTTGGTAATCCATTGGAATATTATGTTGAAGGGCCAGTAAGTCGTAACCCATTGCGTATTACGATGACAGGTACACGCGAAAAATCCAGACAATGTGTGTCAACAGGTGTGATCACAACAGATGTCTTGGTGTTTACTTACTCGCATCAGTGCTAACTAGATTAGCGCTTATTTACTTCTTGTCACCAAGTAGTTTTTTAAGCATTTCGGCCATTGGACCACTTGATTGAGTGGTTGGCGATGGCTTTCTAGCTTGATGAATATGAGATTTAGCCTTTGGCTTTGGTGAGCCGGAGGCTTTTTTAGATGTATCTTTTGGCTTACTGGATTTCGAAGCTTCGCCGTTGGGATTGATAGCTAAAGCTATTTTATTCATCAATCCAGCTGCATCACCTTGTACGAGTTGCTCGATCTGGTCAGCTGTCGTTTGTAAAAGCGGGTCTAACCATTCGTAATCAACTTTTGCAAAATCGCCCAGCACATGAGAATTTACCCGAGCTTTATTGCCAGGATGGCCAATCCCAATTCTCACACGTTGATAATCTTTACCGCAATGCGCATCAATGGATTTCAAACCATTGTGACCACCATGGCTGCCGCCGCGTTTAATGCGTGTTTTGCCTGCAACCAAATCTAATTCATCATGGAAGACAATAATATCATCACAGGTGAGTTTATAAAACCGCATTGCTTCTCCGACCGCTTCGCCGGAAAGATTCATAAATGTCTGGGGTTTTAAAATCAGGATCTTTTCGCCGGCAATTTTGCCCTCAAAGACCTCAGACTTAAATTTGTTTTGTGATTTGGAAAAATTATGGCGGTCGATGATCGCATCAACCGCCATGAAGCCGACATTGTGCCGGTGTTTTTGATATTTGGGGCCGGGATTTCCAAGTCCTACAATGAGTAACATGGTCTAAGCCCCAAACAACTTATTCTGAAGCGTCTTCTGCTGCTTCGCCACCTTCAGCAGCAGCTGCTGCATCGGCTGCATCATCAGCTTCGTCCTGTGCACCGCCAGGAGATGCGATCGTTGCAACTGTGAAGTCACGATCTGTAATTGTTGGCTCAACACCTTTAGGCAATGTGATCGCTGAAATGTGTACTGCATCACCAATGTTCAATTCAGCAAGATCAGCAACAAGTGCTTCTGGAATTGAGTTGGCTGGGCAAGCAACTTCAACAGTGTGACGCACAACGTTCAAGATACCGCCACGTTTGATGCCGACACATGTGTCTTCATTTTCAAACTGAACAGGTACTTCCACAACAACTTGTGTGTTTTTAGATACGCGCAAGAAATCAACATGCATGACAAAGTCACGTACAGGATCTAGCTGGTAATCTTTTGGAAGAACGTTGACTTTATCACCATCGACATCAATCGAAAGGATGTTTGTCATGAAGCCACCTGCGTGAATACGCATTGTTGCTTCTTTACGTGAGATGGCGATAGAAACAGGGGACTGTTTATCACCGTAAATAGATGCTGGAATTTGACCGTTACGACGAAGTTCCCGGGCGGACCCCTTACCAACCCGTTCGCGCGCAACAGCTTTGAGTGTATCGCTCATAGCGTGTTCCTTACTTTAAATATATGGAGTTGTTTATGCTTGGCCAAATAGGCGGCTTAAACATCGGACATAAAGTCCGAAACCATGTTGCCTCCAAGGGTGTCTACATGGATGAGAGGCTCTTAGACCATTGTGCTGTGACTTGCAAGTTTTTGTACCGATTTTATCACCCAAGCAATGGCTCGATCGCTAGTTTAATGAATATGTTTGAATGAGATCAGCAATACGCTTGCGTTGACCGCGCATTTCAGAACGTTCAAACTTATTTTGCGCACGATTTAACTGTCGACGATTGGCTGATGCGAGGCGGGAAATTTTACGGTTCATAACATCGCAATTTCGTTGTGGTTTTAAGTTTTTAACTGAGTTAGCCAAATCTGTAATTGCGTCCTCGGCGATACGGACATGATCTTCTTCATGCCGTTTGACATCGCTGTAAAGTGCTTTCCAAAAAATACGCACGCTTTCAGGTGATTTTGAATTATCAATCCATTTTGGTAGTTGTATCGAGCTTACCATAGTGAACTTTGCCGCGGAGATATGGCACTTGCCGTTCTTGGTAATAAACCGCACCGGACTTTCTAGATCAAAAGTTGTATAGCCTGCATGTCCAATACCTAGATTTGACCTTGGGCCATTTTTTTGGATGCTTTGCCAGATTTGTTCAACGCTCGTACCGCGAACGTTAAATGTGCTGTATTTAGTTGAATAGTTCGTTTGAGCAAATGAATTTGCGCACAATACGATGAGCATCATTGCTGCGGCCATTACGCTCGCGAGTAGGCGCTCTCCATAAAACTGCTTAAATTTTATGGCATTACCCATACAAATCCTAATCAAACAGGCTGGAAACTGACTTCTCTGCTGATGTTCGGTTGATCGCTTCACCAATTAAGCTAGCAGTTTCGATTACTCTAATATTCGGCGCTGCTTGCACTTCTGGTGTTGCACGAATTGAATCTGTAATCACCAATTCGCGGAGCTGTGAATCTGCAATTCTTGCTGCCGCACCACCTGATAAAACACCGTGGGTGATATAAGCTGTCACAGAATTCGCACCATTTGCGAGCATTGCATCTGCAGCATTGCACAATGTGCCGCCTGAATCTACAATATCATCGATCAATAGACAATCTTTGCCAGATACATCACCAATGATGTTCATAACTTCAGATTCGCCTGGACGATCACGACGTTTGTCAACGATTGCCAAAAGCGCATCTAAACGTTTTGCCAATGCGCGGGCACGAACCACACCACCAACATCAGGCGAGACAACCATTAAGCTGCCCTTTTCGTAACGTTCTTTAATGTCACGCGCCAAAGTCGGCATTGCAAATAGATTATCTGTTGGGATATCGAAGAAACCTTGGATCTGACCGGCGTGAAGATCCATAGTCAAAACACGGTCTGCACCAGCTTCTGTGATCAGATTTGCAACAAGTTTAGCTGAGATCGGAGAGCGTGGACCGGGTTTACGATCTTGACGGGCATATCCAAAATAAGGAAGTACCGCTGTGATCCTGCGTGCTGACGAACGTCTCGCCGCGTCGATCATGATCAAAAGCTCCATCAGATTATCGTTAGCAGGATAGGATGTCGATTGAACGATGAAGACGTCTTCACCTCGAACATTTTCCTGAATTTCAACGAATATCTCTTGGTCTGCAAAGCGTCGGACGCTTGCCTTTCCGAGATGAAGGTTAAGGTATTGGCAAATATTCTCCGCCAGTTGCTGGTTTGAGTTGCCCGCAAAAATCTTCATCTTGTTCCGCCCGTATCTCTACAATTGGGTCCCGCACATAACGTATGATATATGCATGCGCATTTGGTCAAGTTAATCAACTCTGCCAAAAGGCTATGGCAGTGCTTTTAGCGGCCTTTACGACGATTTCAAGAACCTTTCCACATAAAAATGCATTTCTTGACAGAATCCTGAAGCTGGCTCCAATTTAAAACGTTTCAGGTGGCCATTAACTTTGTTGTCGTTGCCAATTTACAAATTCTGTTACGCTTTTGCTGGCAATTTCTTGCATAACTTGGGGCGTTACGAACTGCCAAGGGTCTGTTCCAGCGCCAATTGTGTCGCTTTGTCCTTGGATTCGGTAAATTCGCGCACCTGTTGGGTCCAGAATATCCCAAACATAGACAATCGTTGTATTCGCTTCATCGGAGAATGCAGATAAAAATCCTTTAATTGTGTATTGTGCTTCTGCATTGGAAACCGAGACAATCGTGATGCCGTTCTCTTTGGTTTTCTCAGCCAATGTTTGCGATAAGATACTCAGTTTATCTGCTGGCGCTCCGGTTACAGGCAGAAAGCTTACCAAGATACCTTGATCTACTTGTTGAGTAACGGCAGCGGACGAGGGTGGAGTTGTATTATTGCTCGCACTCGGTATGGGCTGAAGCACACTTTCAGTGCTGTTGCAGCCGGTAAGTGCAAAAACAACAAGTGAGACGAACCCAACCAAACTTTTATATCTAAATGCCATGCGCTGTGCTTACCTTCGATAAAAATGATAGTTTAGTATCAACACTGAATTAAGTCGAAGCCGTTTTTAGATAAATTCTCAGCCTTTCCCTCTGTGGTCAAAAAGGTTTGGCCGAGAGTCATTGCTGTATCGGTTTCAGAATCAGCAATAATCATATGTGCAAACAATGTCATCCCCGGTTTGATTTCCTGCGGGTTGTTCTCGTAAAACATCTGATGTTCCATCCATGATGGCGTAAACCGTGCGCCAAGTGAATAACCGCAAGCATTTAGACGATGGTTGGATAATCCTTTTGCATCTAATGCATCTGCATGCGCTTGGAAAACGTCTCCAAATGATTTGCCCGGTTGCATGTTATCAACCACAGCAATGAGTGCTTCTTGGCTTGCTTCAAACAGTTTGCCGTGAAGTGGCATTGGCTTGCCGATAATTATCGTGCGCATCATTGCCGCATGATAATGGGCAAAAGAACCAGCCCATTCCAAAGTTAACTGGTCATTTTGCGATAGTTTTCGACGGCCTGATTTATATCGACAAAGAAGAGCGTCCCTTCCGGAGCCAATGATAAATTCGTTGCCGGGGTAATCACCTCCATTTGCAAAGATTACCCCCTGCATGGCAGCAAGCACTGCTGCTTCACTTCCATCGGATTTTATAGCAGCGATTGCTGCATCTAATGCATCATCGGCTAAAACACCTGCACGTTTTGCATATTTGATCTCTTGCTCACTTTTAACAAGTCGTAATTCGCTAATGAGATAGGATTGATCAATCAGCTCAGCAAAGTCATCCAATTGACCAGTGACTTTGCGATAGTTCGCAGCTGTTAATCCGTGTGTGTCGAGTTCGATACCTAGCTTTTTACCTGATAAGCCAAGCTCAGATAAAATGGCCTTGAGGTCAGATGCGGGGTTTGCATTTGCGCGATCTTTCCAGATACGAATATCATCAATATTGGATGTTTGTTGTGCTTGGCGTAAATCTGCGGATCGGGTCAGCAAGATCATATCGTTTTGCGTAAGGATTAAGCATTGGAAGAAGCAATATCCGAAAGTGTCATAGCCTGTCAGCCAATACATACTCTCTTGTGCAAAGATCAGCATGGCATCATTTTTATTTGCCTTCATACCCGCTCGAACGCGTTCTAGGCGGGACTTATACTCATCATCGGTGAAATAAATTGGCATTGGTTTAACCTAACGTAATAACAGAAAGTTGCCGACCATAGTCTTTTTCGTTGCGATGTGTCGTGCGTCTGTAGGAAAAATAGCCATTATCTTCATCATATGTGCAAACCGCTAAATCTTCGGCAATCACACCTGCTGATTTTAACTGATCCTGAATGAAGGCATTCAAGTCATAAAGATAATGATCTACTTGATCAGATGGTTTGAAGTATTGAGAAAGGCGTTTGTCTTTATCGACAAAACGTTGATAAAACTCAGGGCCAACTTCATAGTTCTTTTGCGAAATGCATGGTCCAAGTGAAGCTGTGATATTCTCACGCTTAGCGCCAAGGTCAATCATCTTTTCAATAGTGTTTTGTAAGACACCATCAAATGCACCGCGCCAACCAGCATGGGCAGCGCCGATAACTTTGTTCTCAGGGTCTGCAAACAGTACAGGGCCGCAATCTGCTGTGACAACCCCCACAGCGGTTCCCGGTGTATTGGTTACAATGCCATCGGCTTTTGGGCGATCATTTTCAATGCCACCTGTTGCAACAAATACGTCCGCCGAATGATGTTGGTGAAGCGTCGCTAAATTTGCGGGTTTTGTGTTCAAAGCATTACAAATGCGTTTTCTATTTTCAATAACGCTTGTGGTTTCATCACCTGATCCTAATCCTGCATTTAAGCTTGAAAAGATACCATCTGAACAGCCGCCATGCCGCGTAAAGAAGCCGTGGTTGATACCAGATTGGGCTTGAAGCGCTTTTAACTTGGGGCTTTCAACAAATTGAGCATCTGATTTTGAATTCACTGACTACACCTCTTGCATCACCTTAAACGTCTTTTGGTGTGCGTTTTTAAATTTGATGAAGCGTTAGTTTGGATGATTCTCTTCATTTGAGATAGTGTCACCGGCGATAAAGGGTGCAAGTTGAATAGGTGCACCGCTAATCGCTAAGACCTTAAATAATTCACCCATATTGCCTTGACCTTCGCCTGCGAGGCGTTCAACTGCGCTTCTGATTTCTTGCTGTGTTGCATGGTCTTTATTATGTCCAAGCGCACCAGCGCGCTGTAACAGTCCTAGTCCGACCAAAAAATCACCCTGATGCATTACACCATGAATATGTGAGCCTGCCGCATGAGAGACATGCATAAGCGTTTCAAAATCCACATGACTTGTTAAATCTGCAACCCCGGGGTTGGCCAGCGGGTGATCATAATCATGCTTACGGATCGCTTGTAATGTGTCACCAAACCCAGCCGCATTAAACCCATAATCTATGATCAAGGCGCTGCCACCTTGTTCCTGTAAGCGCATAGCAACGGATGCCATAACATTTGCGCGCGCTGGTGCAAGTTCATATATCGTGCCCAAGGGTTGGGTTTTATGATTTTTAGGTAATAAATCAGGATCAATGCCTGCAACACCGACAGTGAAATTGAGTTGATCGTCCGCGTCAACTGTTACCATACGCTCGCGAAAACCAGTGTCTGTTTTTACAAATTGCCGGATTGGGATTGCATCAAACAATTCGTTGGCGACAAGCAAAGTAAAGCCGTCTGGAACATCTTCAAATGTATCATGCCAGGTGATTTTATCTTTATAGGCGGACAAAGTGTCAGCCTGTTTTTCTCTCAGGCGAGGGCTCGTTTCAACCATATGAATAGTCAGTTGATTAAGATGTGTTTTCTGCGCTTGAGATATCACTCTGAGCGCATCTGCTATTAAAGTTCCGCGTCCTGGCCCAATTTCAACTAAGCGAACCGGACCTTGTGGCGCATGCTTCTGCCAGGATTGCACGAGATATATGCCAAGCATTTCACCAAAAAGTTGGCTGATTTCAGGGGCGGTTATGAAGTCACCTTCATGCCCGAAGGGTTCTTTTGTTTTGTAATAACCGTGTTCAGGGTCAGCCAAGCACAGCGCAAAATAGTCCGCAACACTGATTGGACCATTCACGTTTACTAAATCCCGGATCTTTAATTCCAAGGGTGTAGGCATATTTTAAGCTATTCCGACCTGATTGTTTTAACCCGCGAAGATGCAGTTAGCATACCCCATAGGCCTATCGCAAGCAGTGGAATGGACAGAAGCATTCCCATTGTGAACCATCCGCCGAATAAAAAACCAATATGTGCATCAGGTTCGCGGAAGAATTCGACGAATATTCGTGCGCTTCCATATCCAAAAATAAAGGCGCCTGCGATGAAGCCAGGTTGTTTGAGTTTTTTAAACACAAGACACAGAACCGCTAGAATTAAAAAGAGCACAATGCCTTCCAATATGGCTTCGTATAGTTGAGAAGGGTGACGCGGAAACGGGCCTCCGCCTGGGAATACAAAAGCCCAAGGGGCTGAGGTTAATCGACCCCAGAGCTCTCCGTTGATGAAATTTGCAATACGTCCAAAGAATATTCCTACAGGGGCCGCTGCACATACAATATCAAACAGGCTCCACATGCTGAATTTGCGCAAGTATGCAAATAGCATCATTGCAATAACTGTACCCAATACGCCGCCATGAAAAGACATGCCGCCATTCCATACCTCAATAATTCGTGCGGGATTTTCAAGTATCGACGCGAAATCGTAAAATAAGATATAGCCGATACGCCCACCTGCAACGATGCCGATAGCCGCCCATAAAACAAAGTCATCTAAATCAATCATTTTCATGGCTTGTTGATTGTTTGGCCAAAGATTGTTGCGCTTTTGCAATTCTCTTGCATATGCCCAGCCTAATAAAATGCCTGCGACATAGGCCAAGCCGTACCATCTGACATCAAAAGGGCCGATAGAAAAGATGACGGGATCAATTTTCGGAAATGTGAGAAGTGAGAATGGAAGTAGTATAATGTCCAAGAAATTGATCCGTATCTGAAGTTGATATTGTTGGTGCCCTTAAAAAGCGCCTAAAACTGCGTCGCGACAATGCGTTTAGTTTATGGTCTGGTCAAGGCAAAGACATTCAACTTGCGGTGATTTGCCCATTATTTAGGTGCTGAAATTTCTTGCAAATGTCTAAGCTTATACTTACTTCAGTTACAAAGAATGTTGCTTGATGCACGATCACACAAAGAGGTGAATGAGATGAACCAAGGTCCAAATCGAATATTCGATGAATTTGCAAAGCTTATGACAGATGCGGCAGGCGCGGCACAAGGTGTGGCAAAAGAAGCGGAAACAGCGCTGCAAAGTCAGTTTGAGCGTTTCTTAAACAATGCCGACATTGTCAAACGCGATGAATTTGATGCTGTGCGAGAAATGGCCGTAAAAGCACGTGAAGAAAACGATGCCCTTAAAGCGCGGATTGATGAACTTGAACAGCAGCTAGCTGCAAGTCAAAAACCTACAAAACCATCTACACGCAAACCGAAAGCATCTTCAGACTAACACTCTGAATCTTATAAAAACTTTATACATATTTTTTTTCCACAGGGCGACGCGTCCTGTGGAGAGCCAAAAAACCCTTATTCCTGAGTCATTTACTAAAGACTTTGGAATCAATTTGGTAATTGTAAATAACCCCTTAAAAAATATTTTTCAGCATCGGGGGATGGAATGCTGAATCTGCTCTTATACACTGATTCTTATAGATGATTCGGAACTCTGTCCGGCAAGCCTCGCAAATGCTTGTTGCGTCAGTATCCTAAATATAAATTTGATAATTGTTGGTTTTGAGTTCGCTTTCGAAAAGAATAAGAGCTTTGAAGCAGATGAGGCTTTGTGATGAATTTGGTTGAGTTAGATATTGAACGGCATTCTAACCCGGTAGATGTGATTGAATTTGTTGCGGCCAATAATGATTGGTCTTTTGAGCGTTCATGTGATGATGAAATTGCGATGATCATCGAAGGTGAGTGGGCAAATTATCAAATCTCATTCTCCTGGCTTGAAGCCCATGAGGCGCTTCATATTGCTTGTGCGTTTGACTTTAACGTCCAAGACAACAGATCTCACGAATTGCTGAAACTTATCTCCTTGATCAATGGTCAGGTTTTAATGGGGCACTTTGATTTGTGGTTGAAAGACAGTGTGATGATCTTCCGCCAGTCTTTGCTTTTATCTGGTGGTGCGGAACCGACGAGCCAGCAGGTTGAAAGCTTACTTTCAAGCGCAGTAGAATCCTGCGAAGCATATTTTCAGTCTTTCCAATTTGTGGCTTGGGCTAGCATTGATGCGCAAAAAGCAATCGATCTTGTCATGTTTGAGACCCAAGGTTCAGCCTAAATGTCTTCTGATCGTCCAATAATTCTCTTGGGTGCAGGAAATATGGGTGGTGCCGTATTGCGCGGCTGGTTGGATAATGATTTGAATGTCGCACCAATTTATGTAGCGGATCCCGGTCTAAAAACTGATATGGTCAAGCTGCTAGATGAACGCGGTGTTGGTTATGGACCTTCGGTTCCTTCAGATACAAAAGCTTCTGTCTTAGTATTAGCAATCAAGCCGCAGATGATGGACAAAATTTTACCATCAGTTATCTCATGTGTTGATGAAAACACCTTAATTGTTAGCATAGCGGCCGGTACAACGATTGCGGTGATTAAATCACATATTGCTCAGGGTCTTGTTGTGCGTGCAATGCCCAATACACCAGCAATGATTGGTCGCGGGATTACCGGTGTGGTGGCACAAGAAGGAGTGTCAGGCGAGGGGCGAGAACTCGTTACTCAGCTTTTATCGGTATGTGGTCCGGTTGAGTGGTTTGACGAAGAGAGCACGATTGATGCGGTGACCGCTGTTTCTGGTAGCGGTCCAGCATATGTTTTCTTGTTGGCTGAAGTTATGGCGCAAGCGGGAATAAAGGCAGGATTGGAGCCTGAGCTTGCCATGCGTCTTGCGCGTGAAACCGTCTCAGGAGCAGGCGAACTTATGCGCCGCGCAGATGAAAATGCGAGTACGCTGAGGCAGAATGTGACCTCGCCAGGTGGCACAACGGCTGCAGCGCTTGCAGTGCTGATGGCAGAAGAAGACGGCATGCAACAGATTTTTGATCGCGCAATTATGGCTGCTAAAAAACGCTCAGAGGAACTTGCAAAATAATGTCTGATTTTATTGCTTGGGAAGATTTTGAAAAAGTTGATATTCGCATGGGAACCGTGATTGAAGCCAATCCATTTCCAGAAGCGCGTAAGCCTGCGATAAAAATGAAAATTGATTTTGGTCCAGAAATTGGTGTTAAAAAAACATCCGCGCAAATTACAGTACATTATAAGCCTGAGGATTTGGTTGGTCGCAAGGTCATGGCAGTTGTTAATTTTCCACCACGTCAAATTGGCCCGTTTATGTCCGAAGTGCTAACGCTCGGATTTGCTGATAAAGATGGTGCAATCGTTCTGGCTGGTGTTACCAAAGATATCCCAAACGGCGAACGCTTGATGTAGTTCGCTATTAAGCTGGCACGCGCACAGTTGCTTTTAAACCACCAAGGTTGCTATCAGAAAGCGTGATATCACCGCCATGGCTCCTTGCTATGTCTTGCGCAATTGCAAGCCCTAAACCCGTTCCTTGCTCATCTTGATTGCGCGCTTCATCCAATCTGAAAAACGGTCTAAACACATCCTCTCGTGAGGCTTCAGGTATACCCGGTCCATCGTCCTCAACGGTAAATACCAGCCATGCTGCATCTGATGTGACGGTAATTTTGACCTTGTTTCCATAGCGGCAAGCATTTGAAAATAGATTGTTTATGATACGGGTAAAAGCACCTGGGCGCACATCTGCTTGGCTAATGCCAGAGACGCTGCTAGAGACTTCTTTACCGTGCAGCTTGCCATCTTTTTCAAGCTTACTGACAAGCGCGTTGAGATCAATTGAACCAAAATCTTCTTCCGCTTCACCTTTGGTGAACGCAAGATATCCTTCAAGCATGGACTGCATGTCTTTGACATCTTGATCAAGGCTTTTGATTTCCTCATCATCACCGAGAATAGCCAATTGCAAACGAAAACGTGTGAGAACGGTGCGCAAGTCATGACTGACACCTGATAGCATTGCTGTTCTTTGTTCAATTTGCTTTTCAATTCGCTCCCGCATTCGAATAAATGCAAGACCTGCGCGCCGCACTTCATCAGCGCCTCTGGGGCGAAAGTCTTCAGGTGTTGGTTGTCCTTTACCAAACTTTTCAGCAGCGTCGGCTAGTCTTAAAATTGGCCGGATTTGGCCACGCAGGAATAAAATTGAAATCAGAAGCAAAACGAGCGATGTTCCGACCATCCATAACAGGAAAATATGTGTGTTGGAGGCATAAGCCTGACTGCGCCGCGCAAATACTTGTAGAACTTCTGCACCCAATTGGATGCGGATTTCAACGAGGTTTGAATCTCCCACCGTATCGATCCAAAATGGAAGCTGCACTTGCTTAGTTAATTCATCACTAAGTGTTTGGTCCAAAATAGAAAAAAATGGTTTTGGTCGTGGCGGAGGTAGGGTTGTGCCTTCTTCAATTGAAATATTTAAATCCAAACGATCGCGCGCAATTCGCACTATTTCTTCATAGCTTTTTTCTTCTGGATAGGTTGCAAGCATATCAACAACGGCAGCAATGTCGCGCGTTACAGCAGTTGATAGTCTTTGCGTTACTGTTTGCCAGTGGCGCTCCATAAAAACAAACGCCACCACCGACTGCAGCAACACCATTGGAACAATGATAATTAGCAAAGAACGCGCGTATAGACCTGTTGGAACACGTCTACGAAACCAACGTGTGTAACGGCGTATCCCTGTTGGAGGATAGCGTTCATATTCTCGTCTTATAGATTCAATCGTAGCCATTCAGATAATCTTTTGCTCCAGCCAGCATTGACATCTAGCTATAAAGCAAATTCGTGCTGAAATAAAACTACCGATAGCGAATATTTATTTAATTGATTATTCGACCGCTGATTATTCGACAGCAAGGCGATACCCAATGCCACGCACGGTTTGCAGCCATGTGGGTTCGGCGGGATTATCCTCAATGCGTCGACGAAGTCTATTGATTTGCACATCAATTGTTCGATCACCAACAGATTGATCTTCGCCTGCGAGTTCCATCCGGTGAATAGTCTCGCCCGGTTTGCTTGAGAAAATCGACATGAGTTCTTTTTCTCGGTCAGTCAGGTGAACTGCTTCACCATTCATTTTCAACTCGCGCGTTTCCAACACATAGGTATAAGGCCCAAACATGACTTGTTGGATAGTTGGCGTTTCAGGCGTACCGCCACGTCTTAAAATGGCATTAATGCGCAAAACTAGCTCTTTTGGGTCAAATGGTTTACCCAAATAGTCATCGGCGCCAGCTTCAAGACCTGAAATACGCGATTCAACCTCGGACAATGCTGTGAGCATTAAAATTGGAACTTCTTTTATCTTGTGAAGTGAGCTGGTGAGAGAAATTCCGCTTTCACCTGGCATCATGACATCGACAATTAATAAATCAAAATCCATGCCTTCAAGTTTTCGCCTTGCTTGGCTAGCATCTGATGCTGTTGTTACTCTGAAACCGCTTGAAGCAAGATAGCGCCTTAAAAGATCTCGAATACGAGTATCATCATCCACCACCAAGATATGTTTAGCCCCATCATCAATCACATCATCAACCAATTTTGCATCCCATCCTTTGTTCAAAATCAGAGATGCACCTTCTTATTTGTTGTGCATCCCATTTAAAAACGACAAAATCGTATTCCGATCCTCGGGTGCCATTTCCTTAAGGGCAAGCGAGATTCGGCGAGATTGTTGCTTGGAGAGCTTTAAGGCAAGTTTTTGACCTTTTTGTGTTGTATATAAATGCCGTTGCCTACGATCTTCGTGATCTGTTTCTTGTTTGATAAAACCGGTTTGAATAAGTTGCTTGAGAACTTTTGCTAAGCTTTGCTTGGTTATGTTCAAAATGTCGAGCAATTCAGCCACTGTTAAACCCGGCTGCCTGCTTACAAAGTGAATAATTCGGTGATGGGCTCTCCCGAATTTAAACTCTTTAAGAACCAGATCAGGGTCAGAAACAAAATCCCGGTAAGCAAAAAACATAGCTTCGATAATTTCATAATCGATCTCAAATGTATCAAGCTGATCGTTGTCTGTGTCTGATGTTTCAAGCATTTGTGTTTTGTCGCCACGCATGCGCTGCTCCGAGAGTTTACATAATACGTCAGCCTTATTGACACATATTTCGCAGATTGTTAATCTAAAGCATGTTTGAGAGATCAATTTTTTTGATTAAACTTCAAAAATCGCCTTAAATATAACTAATCGATCAATCAGTAATCCGATTGAGCTTGTGTAATTGTGGTGCGCAACAGCTTTTTGTATGCGTTGGAGGAAATAAGATGGCATCAACGCCGTTTGATCAACTGGATGGTGAAATCTGGTTTAATGGAGAATTTGTCGAGTGGAAGGATGCTAAAGTTCATGTGTTAAGTCATGGCTTGCATTATGCTAGTTCTGTGTTTGAGGGTGAGCGCGCCTATGGCGGTGAAATCTTTAAACTTCGTGAGCATACAGATCGATTGATCAAATCAGCGGACTATCTAGGGTTCGAAATTCCTTACACAGCGGATGAGATTGATGCTGCATGTATTGAGGCGCTCAAGCGTCAAGGACTAACCGATGCCTATGTGCGCCCAATTGCTTGGCGCGGATCTGAAATGATGGGTATTTCGGCGCAATCAAACAAGATTAATCTCGCAATTGCAGTATGGGCATGGCCAAGTTATTTCGATCCAGAACAGCGTCTTAAAGGCTTGCGTTTAACGATGGCAGATTACTGCCGCCCAGATCCACGCTCAATCCCAAGCTTTGCAAAAGCTGCTGGTCTTTACATGATTTGCACTTTGTCAAAACATATGGCTGAGTCTAAAGGCTATGCAGATGCATTGATGCTTGATTGGCGCGGGCAAGTTGCTGAAGCAACTGGTGCGAACGTCTTTTTCATAAAAGACGATAAAATCCATACGCCTAAGCCTGATTGCTTCTTAAACGGCATTACCCGTCAAACCGTGATCGAATTGGCAAAACGCCGTAATATTGAAGTTATTGAGCGAGTTATTATGCCAGAAGAAATGGCGGATTTTGATGGTTGTTTCTTAACTGGAACAGCTGCGGAAGTAACGCCTGTATCAGAAATAGGCGAATATAAGTTTGAAGTTGGTTCAATTATCCAAGCTTTGATGGATGACTATACGCAGGAAGTCACACCAAGCCTGCAAGCTGCAGAATAATCATTCGCTAGATTGAGAATTGAAAGGTGGCTGGTGCCACCTTTTTTTATTGCGGTCTACTTTTTCAGCATACCCAAGATAGCGCCGATCCCGCCAGAGACGATCCCACCACCTGCTACTCCGCTGATTGCGCTACCAGCTAATGCACCCATCGCGCCGGTCAAATCACCAGCCCCAAGGCTTGCCAGTATTGCTGTGCCTCCAACGCCGCCAATTGCACCGGCAATTGATCTGCCAATTGTTCCTAATACTGCCTGTTTGAGTGCGCCGCTGACGGCGTGCCCGCCAATAATCCCGGTTACAATTTGAATTATGAGTGGTAGAAAATCCATAACATCCCCCTATTGATGTTTAAACACAAGAAAAACTAACACATAAAATATGGCAAATACATGATTTGGCTCCAACTATAGGTTTTGGCTGGTAAAATAGGGATGAATAAAATTTTGGACTGACGGAAGCTCTGAAACTATGCAATATAAAACTCATCATAATTGAAGGATTTTTAAATGTCTGAACTTCGCGCCATTATAGTTCCTGTCACGCCATTTCAGCAAAACTGTACGATTTTGTTTGATGAAGAGACTAAAGAGGGTGTGGTTGTCGATCCCGGTGGTGATGTACCGCATATTCTAAAGGCGATAGAAGAAGCAGGACTTAAAATTACGGGTATTTGGCTTACCCATGGTCATATCGATCATGCAGGTGGTGCAGAAGAACTGAAAGAAAACTTGAACGTTGATATATTAGGTCCTCATGAAGATGATCTTTCACTGTTATCAGGTTTGGAAGATCAGGCTCAGATGTTTGGTGTGACGATGGACGTGAGAAATGTCTTGTCAAACAAATGGCTGAATGAGGGAGATGAAGTCTCTTTTTCCGGTCATACATTTAAGGTTTTGCATTGCCCAGGGCATGCGCCCGGTCATATTGTTTTTTATAATGAGAAAAATGCATTTGCACATGTTGGCGATGTGTTGTTTTCAGGCTCTATCGGCCGCACAGATCTTCCGGGAGGAAATCATCAACAATTGCTAAATTCGATACGTGATAAAGTTCTTCCGCTTGGAGACAATGTTGGCTTTATTTGTGGGCATGGCCCCGGGGGGCAAATCGGCCAGGAGAGGCGATCAAACCCATTCCTGACCGGTATTAATTAGATTTTATTTAACGACGCAAAAATGGTCTTTACCGTCATAACCTCGGAATGTTCCTTTGTTGGCGTTAAATGAACGATATTTTTGCGAACAGTAATTGTACCAGCCTTGGCTCCATGGCTCGTAACTTACATATGAGCGTGTCCGATAGTGCTTACCAGGCGCCGCTGGGTAGTGATTTGCACCAGGATATACTTTTTGCGGTGCAGGTCGTTGATATACACGCGTTTTGCGTTGGTTATTTGCGCTATTTGCGATGATTGCTCCAGCTGCAAGGCCAATAATGCCCCAAACAACCGCGTCGTTATTATTCTTTTTTACAATATGCTTATGATGATGTCTTTTATGGAAATCATGTGCTTGCACAGTTGCTGTCGTTGATAACGTCACGCTTGCGATTGAAGCTGCTATGATAAATGATTTTACAATTTTGCTCATGGTTCTTACCTCACATTTTATGCGTCGCCGCATGATGTTTTTGACTGTGAGACTAAGTTACAATTTTGAACCTGAACGGTTTATGAACGGCTTAATTTTCTTGAAGATTTAATCTTCAAGAAGGGTACTGTTTCGGTTAAAATCATTGCAATGAAGATGAGTAATCCACCCATATACCCAATAAAAGCAATACGTTCGCCTAAGAATATCGCGCCAAATAATGCTGCGAATAAAACTTCTGTAGACATAAAAATGGCAGCTTGTGGTGCTGTTGTATAGCGCTGAGCAACTGCTTGGATAGTAAATGCAAGTGCGCTTGAGAAAACGCCTGCATATAAAATTTCAGGCAGCGCATTCATCAAAGGGGCTATGGATATTTGCTCGGTTGTTACTGCAACAAGAGTTCCAAATACTGCTATGGATAAGAATTGCAGGAAGCTAAATGTCATTGGTCTATTATACTTTATGGCATAGCGGGCAATAAAAACCATTTGAAGTGCATTGCACGCTGCACATGCAATTGTCAGTACATCTCCATAAGAGAGCGAGGTGAGGGCGCCACCAGATAACAAATAGATGCCTGCAAAAGTTATAATCACGCTTGGCCACACGATGACGTGCGGGATCATTCGGTAAAGCAGTAACGCAAGTATCGGAACGAAGATTACATAAAGTCCGGTTAAAACACCTGAATTGGTGACGGTCGTGGTCAATAGTCCTACTTGTTGTAATCCCATTGCTAAAAACAGCACGAAACCAATCATCACAAATTGAAAATAGGCAATTTTTGGTAGTGAAACTTCCGCGCGTTTGGTCTCCCAAACAGCAAAGGGTATGAGCACCAGACTTGCGATGATAAACCTTGCACCAACAAACGTATAGGGGGCGATATCATCCATTGCAGTTGTTTGCGCAATGAAGCCCATACCCCACACAGCGCCTGCAAGTAGGAGAAGCAAATTCGCGTTACGTCGTGTCATATCGGGGCATTCTATAATAGTTTAACAGGAAGATTTTGTGCGTAATTGAACGGTTTTGATGTCTTATTTTATGTAAATAAGCAAGTCGTAATTAACTGGTTATGTTTGGTCGCGGAGTTGAGTTCTAATTAAACTACGCGTAATCTTGTAAAAACTTGTGCTTTAAAGATCTTTATCGGGAATTTGGATTGGATAATATTGTAAAAGTTACTGAACAAAATGAGCAACCAGGTTTGCATTTTCGTTCCAGCCTTATGACATTACTTTTGCCAACTTTCATTATCGCGATGGGATATGGAGGTGCATGGGGCTGGCTGCACCTTCATGAACAATCGCACACGGCGTTAGCGCGACTTTGCATGTTTGTTTTGGTGTTAGGTGTGCCGCTTCTTATTGCTTATAATGTGCTGAAATTTGCAACTTTGGGAATTCGGTTATTTAGTGATCACTTGATTGTTCATAAGGGGTTTCCGACACGGGACCCAATGGAGATTGAATATCAGTTTATCAAAAATGTTAAATTGGAATATGGTTGGCTTGGCCAGATAACTGGCGTTGCGTCGATGCATATTTATCCAAAAGCGGGTAAGTCGATCTCTGTCTCTGGATTAAAAGATCCACAAGCTGCATTAAAGGCTGTTCAAGAGCGCTGCGTAAACTGAATTTGCTCTGTTGCAAAATACTCTTTGTCGTCGGTTTGGCCGATGCCGGCAATTGCAGTTAGGCTTAACAAAAATCCAGCAAAGACCAAGATTGTTAGTTTTAACTGTCTGTCTTCTTTTCCTGCTCGGGGATTGCGTATGAATTGATCCATTTTAGATACTCCGTTTCTAACGGCGTTATGATCAAAAATATCGACCTCAATGCGATTGAAATACGGCGCGACAGGATAGTTTTTGTGACCATTTAGTGGCGCATAAGTTGTGCTTTATATTATGTAAACAAAAATTAGTGTTATTTTTTGATTTTCAACTTGCAACAATACTGCCCTTGCGACATACCACTTTCGTAATAACATATGGAGCACAAAATGGCCTTTCTAGCCGATGCACTTTCTAGAGTTAAACCTTCTGCAACTATCGCCGTGTCACAAAAAGCACGCGAATTAAAAGCTGCTGGCCGAGATGTTATCGGTCTTGGCGCTGGCGAACCTGATTTTGACACGCCGGATAATATTAAAGAAGCAGCGATGGATGCGATCAAGCGCGGGGAAACGAAATACACCCCAGTTGCTGGTATTCCGCCACTACGCGAAGCTATTGCTAAGAAGTTTAAACGTGAGAATGGTTTGGATTACGACCCAAGCCAAGTGATCGTCGGAACAGGTGGAAAGCAAATCTTGTTTAATGCGCTCATGGCGACATTGAACGAAGGTGATGAAGTTATCATTCCTGCACCTTTCTGGGTAAGCTACCCTGAAATGGTGGCGATCTGCGGTGGTACTTCAGTGCCAGTTGCTACATCAATTGAAAGCAAATTTAAACTTTCACCAGAAGCGCTTGAAGCAGCCATTACTCCTAAAACAAAATGGTTGATTTTCAACTCTCCATCTAACCCATCAGGTGGTGCTTATTCCCATGATGAGTTAAAAGCTCTTACAGACGTGTTAATGCGTCATCCGCATGTTTGGGTACTCACAGATGATATGTATGAGCACCTTGTCTATGATGACTTTAAATTTGTAACACCTGCTGAAGTTGAGCCTAAGCTATATGAGCGCACACTAACAATGAATGGTGTATCAAAAGCATATGCGATGACCGGTTGGCGTATTGGTTATGCTGCAGGTCCTATTGAACTGATCAAAGCGATGGACATGATCCAAGGTCAGCAAACTTCTGGTGCATGTTCGATTGCGCAATGGGCAGCTGTTGAAGCTCTCAACGGTCCTCAGGACTTTATCGAAACAAATAAAACTTTGTTTAAAGGTCGTCGTGATTTGGTTGTGTCTATGCTTAACCAAGCAGTTGGCATTGAATGCCCATCACCTGAAGGTGCATTTTATGTTTATCCATCATGTGCAGCTTTAATCGGTAAGACAGCGCCAAGCGGTAAAGTTATTGAGACAGATGCTGATTTTGTCACAGAGCTTTTGGAAACTGAAGGTGTTGCTGTTGTGCATGGTTCTGCGTTTGGGCAGGGACCGAACTTCCGTATTTCTTATGCAACATCAGATGAATTGCTTGAAGAAGCATGTACGCGTATTCAGCGCTTCTGTGGATCTTTGAAATAAGACCAAAATAAATTTATCATTTTTAAGAGGCACATCAGTTTGGTGTGCCTTTTTTGTGGGCAATATTTAGTCGAGTTTGAAAAAAAGACAAAAAAAAGGCCGTAGATTGAACCACGGCCAAGTAAGAAGGAGTTACCTTCGGAGGGAACAGCTCATGCGGTGGACTGGGAGGTGACCACCATTTGTGCATTTGCTAACTACAATATGATGTTTTATTAATCATTTGACAATAAATTATCCCGCATGTCTGTTATGCGTTCAGTGCATAGCTTTAGATGCGCGTGCAGTGCAGCAAAAATACCCAAATGGTTAATATTGCAGCGTTTTTTCGCGGGTATGCCTATTTTATAATAGGGCTAGAATTCCCAACGACGTGCTTTCGCAACAAGGAAGTCGCGGAAGACTTGGAGCTTCGCAACATTTTTCATTTCCTCTGGATAACAGAAATACGTATCAAATGAAGGAATGTCAGCATTTATCTGCAGTTGAACGAGGCCATCTTCTTTTGACACCATATAATCTGGCAAAAGTGAAATACCGATACCGCGCATACAGGCGCGTCTAACCGCTGGCAGCGAGTTAATTTGCAAATGTGGTGTTCTGGGGTTGTCAGCTGAACGCCCCAGTGATTGCAGCCAGTTCATCTCTAACAGATAGCTTGGCGCTGGTTCCCCGAATGTGATAATCCGATGGTTGTCGAGATCATCGAGAGATTTCAGTTCTCCAAATTTATTGATATAGGTTGGAGAAGCATAAACGTGAAAATGCACCGTAAACAATTTTCGCTGAATGAGGTCAGATTCATGCGGTCGGCGCAAACGAATGGCGCAATCAGCCGTGCGCATGCCAACATCAATTTCATCATTATCTAAAAGTAATTGCAGGCGGATATCATCATAGAGCGATAAAAACTCATGTATGTGGCCTGTCAGCCAGCCTTGCCCTAAGCCGACGGTTGTCGTCACACGTAGACTACCGCTAGGGCGCTCATTTGTTTCAATAAGCTGCATACGCGCTGTTTCCAAACGATGAAGCACATCATCTGCCGTGCGAAACAACAATTCGCCTTGTTCGGTGAGAATAAGCCCGCGCGCATGGCGGTGAAAAAGCTTTGAACTTACTTCGTGTTCTAGAGCGCTAACCTGACGGCTAATTGCCGACTGGGATAGATGTAACTTGTCTGCAGCATGGGTAAATGAACCAGCTTCTGCCGCGGCATGGAAAATGCGTAATTTGTCCCAATCTAGCGGCATCTAAAATTTCTCCCAAAACATTGATAGCACCAAGGATTCTATCTTTTTTATCTAATAGTAAATGAAGCAGATGTGCAATCTCCAACATTTTGGGTGTCTATATTATCAAGTTTTTATGTGACTATGCCAAGAAGCGCTCAGCTTCGAGTGCTGCCATACAGCCCATTCCTGCGGCAGTAACAGCCTGACGATAGATGTCGTCTGTTACATCGCCAGCTGCAAAGACGCCTTCAATATCGGTCGCAGTCGAATCAGGTGCCGTCCAAAGATACTTGTTTGGTTTTTGCTTAAGCTTGCCTTCAAATAAGCTGACAGCAGGTGCATGGCCAATAGCAATGAAAATACCATCAATATCAATCGTGCTGTCTTCGCCCGTCTTACGGTTATGCAAAATCGCGCCAGTAACAGTTGGAGGAAGCGGCGCTTTTGCTAACTCGCCTGTGATTTCTTTAACTTCGCTATCCCAAATGATTTCGACATTTTCTTTTGCAAATAAGCGTTCTTGCAGAATTTTCTCCGAACGCAATTCATCCCTGCGATGAATAAGTGTCACTTTGGCTGCAAGGTTTGATAGATAAAGCGCTTCTTCAACAGCTGTGTTACCACCACCCACAACGGCAACATTTTTATTGCGGTAGAAGAACCCATCACATGTTGCACATGCAGATACACCGCCGCCCATAAAGGTTTGTTCAGTCTCAATGCCGAGCCATTTTGCCTGAGCGCCAGTCGCAATGATCAGTGCATCGGCGGTAAATGTCACACCGCTATCGGTCTTGGCCGTAAATGGGCGTTTTGAAACATCAACGTCGGTGACAACATCTGTGATAATTTCAGCACCAACATTTTGCGCTTGTTGTAGCATTTGATCCATCATCCAAGGACCTTGCACAGCCTCCGCATAACCAGGGTAGTTTTCAACTTCTGTTGTGATCATCAATTGACCACCTTGTTCCATGCCTGAAATCATAACTGGTTTAAGCATAGCGCGCGCTGCGTAAATTGCGGCCGTATAACCAGCAGGGCCAGAGCCAATGATGAGAACGGGTACGTGGCGATCAGACATGAATTTTCCTTTAGTAGCGCTATGTTCAGCAGCATAATGTTTGTGGGATATTTATCGCAAATTTAGGGAGACTGAATAGGGTGTTTCAAGGTTTATGACCAAGTTACTCACAGATCTCCCTGTCAATTTACCGTGAACAGCGTATTCAATGACCTTATTTGAGGTTTTTTGCCCAGGGATTAATCTAAGTTAGTTTTTCTGACCATGAGAAGTGATAAAATTGGCGAATTTTGCGATGAAACTTTGATGGATGGTTTCAAAAGCAGCGCGTGCTTTTTTTGACTTATCTAAAAACGCTGCATCATCCATTTTTAAGGTGTTTGATATTGCCGCTTCTAGGGCTGCGCTATCGGCATAAAAATTGGTTCCAAGATGCCGAGGGCTTTGGCGGTTATACGCTACGAGCACGCCAATATCTGAACTAACATGTTCGTTCATGGGAGGCGCATCTGTTGTTAATACCACAGCACCAGTTGAAAGAGCCTCAATAATATGGTGCCCCCATCCTTCGGAACGGGAAGGGCACAAATGTACACCGCACTCATTCTGCAGTTTTAATAAATCTTTATCGGAAACATACCCCGAATGGAGATCAACATTCTCTGGTATAATTGTTGGAGCGTTCTTTTCCTTTTGAACCAAAGTAAGTGTGGGCCATTCAGGATGTTTGTTCCAAAGCTCCAAGATGGTTTCTGTACCTTTTAGCGTACTGCCGCCGGCTAAGTGGAAGAACTTGGATTTGTCTTTTTTGAATTGCTTTGCTTGCCGATCTTCAGATGAGAAACCAATCTCAATGGTTGGACATCCAATAGCCTTGAAAATTTCATCAGCATGTTTGGTTTTCGTCAATGCCGCAGTAAGTTTTTTTAGTCGCGACTGCTGACGTTTTGGGTACCGTTCTTGATTGGGGATGAGGTACAATTCATCAGCAGCAGAAAACCATGCAGGGAAACAACGTTCGAAAAAGATGATGACGTCTGCATGTTTTTTTCGGGTGAGGCGTGAATTGAACGAGCGATCTTTAGGTGTTGCTTGCTTAACGCTATGGCCACTTTTTTCAAGTTGATCTGCGATTAATTCTGCATCGCGAACTAGGCCGTAAGAATTACTTTTTGCTATCAGCAGGAAAGTTTTCTTCATCCCTTGCGCACTGCCTCGTAAACCGCGTTGATTGCTGTAGCTTCTTTTTCAAGAGAGAAATTTTCACTAACATATTCTCGTGCATTTTGCCCCAAAGCTTCAAGCTGTTTGGCATCTGCCATATATGCATTGGCATGAAAACAAAGAGCATCAACATCTTCAACTTCAACAACAATACCGGTTTTATTATCAACAATTAGCTCTGCAAAAGCACCGACGTCAGCAGCAACAGTTGGAACATTACAAGCGGCGGCTTCTAGAGGGGTGAGACCAAAGCCTTCATTACGTTGTGGAGCGATATAAAGGTCTAATACTCTAAACCACTTTTCAATATCATCGACCTCGCCAGCAAAGATAATGCGGTCGGCTAAACCTGCATCCTGGACGTTTTTTTTAAGTTTTTCAGCAAATCCAATGTGCTCTGCGGTGACGCGTCCAGTTATCACAGCAACCCATTCAGGGTGTTGCGGTAACAACCTAATCATCATTTCGACAAAAATATCGGTGCCTTTTTGGTGTCTAACACGCCCAAAACAACCTGCAATTTTCTGCTGGGGATCCAACCCTAATTCAACGCGTTCTTTTGCCTTGTCATGGGAGGGGAAAAAGCGATCCAGATCTACACCATGGTGTATAATAGTGCTGTCTCTTTCAAGAAAATTGCCTGCTTTTTGAGATCCGCTAATCACGTGATCCATTTTTGAGATCAGCCACTTGGTATAGCTTCGGTGGTGACGTTGCGCGTCCGATGTGAAAATGACTTTGATTTTCATCCGCAGGATGTCACGCATGATGATCCCTGGAAGCATTTCGACGTTTCTGCGTGCATGCCATACCCGCATTTTACCGTCAATTGGCGTTTGCCAAAGTTTCCATAGCTGATGAAAACCAACATGCGGTAAAAAGTCTGGCAAACCGGGTCCAATAGACGCGATTTTTACACCAAGCTTCTTTTGCTTAGGTACCAGATTTACAATAGTTGAGGTTACGCCAGAAAGGCGCTTTTTTAAGTTTGGTGCAAGAACATGAATGTCTTTAAGGTCAACATATGTCTTCATGCCAATACACCAAGCTTCATAGCGGAAATAGCTATTAACCCCAGGAGATTTCTAGGATTTCATAACCCTTGGCGCCACCGGGCGCATTAAATTCGATAGAATCACCGACTGATTTACCGATTAAAGCGCGCGCAATTGGCGATGAAATCGAGATCTTACCCTTTTTTACATCAGCTTCCTGGTCGCCAACGATCTGATAGGTCTTTTCTTCGTCAGTATCTTCATCAACCATTTTAACGGTCGCACCAAATTTAACCGTATCTCCGGACATTAGGCTTAGATCGATAACTTCAGCACGCGAAGTTAGGTCTTCAAGTTCCATGATGCGACCTTCGTTCATGCTCTGCGCTTCTTTAGCAGCATGATATTCAGCATTTTCTGATAGGTCACCATGTGCACGCGCTTCAGAGATCGCGTCAATGATACGACCACGCTCAGATTGTGTGCGAACGCGAAGTTCTTCTTGAAGGTCAGTAAAACCTTGTTGGGTCATGGGTACTTTTTCAACCATGGCTCAATCCTTAATAAAATGTCCCTAAATAGGGGTTTTGGCTGCGAAGCTTTAAATTAGTCTTCGCCGATACCAATATCAGATAGTGATTCTTAACCTGAAACAAGGGGGATCGCAAATATGGTTTTGTTTTCCCCGCTCGTTTGATGTTTCAGCGGTTTATTTAAAATAATCCTGTAGTGGTTTGACTTCAAGATTACCGGCATTGAGTGCAATAATCGCATCAGCTGCCGCCGCAGCGCCCGCAAGCGTTGTGAAATACGGGATTTTATTGGTCAATGTTGCCAAACGTAGGGATTTGGAATCAGAGATCGCTTTTGCGCCGGATGTTGTATTGATGACCAATTGAACCTGACGATTGCGTATGGCATCGCGAACATCTGGTCGACCTTCCTGAACTTTATTAACGCGGGTAATTTTTACGCCCGCACCTTCAAGGAAGTTTGCAGTTCCTGTTGTTGCCATGATTTCAAAACCACCATCGGCTAACTTCTTAGCCGTTTCCAAAATACCGGCTTTATCGTCATCTTTAACTGACACAAATACGCAGCCGCTTCTTGGTAGGTCTACACCAGCACCAAGTTGTGATTTAGCGAAGGACAATGAATAGTCTTTGTCCAATCCCATGACCTCACCAGTTGAACGCATTTCTGGTCCAAGCAGCGTATCTACGCCCGGGAAACGCGCAAATGGGAATACAGCTTCTTTAACTGCAATGTGATCAAGCTGTCTTGGGTTTGGTTTTTCACCGTAAGCTTTAAATGCAGCGTCCAGTTTCTCACCAGCCATCACACGAGCAGCGATCTTCGCAATTGGTGCTCCGATCGTTTTCGCTACAAATGGAACTGTACGCGAAGCACGAGGATTTACTTCAATGACGTAAATCTCATCATCTTTGATCGCATATTGAACGTTCATTAGACCGCCGACATTAAGTGCTTTTGCCAGCGCTTTTGTCTGCTCTTCTAAACGATCTAGCATAGCGTCATCTAGTGAGTGCGCAGGCAAGGAACAGGCACTGTCACCTGAGTGAATACCAGCTTCTTCGATATGCTCCATGATGCCGGACACATAAACGTCTTCACCATCACAAAGGCAATCGACATCAACTTCAGTCGCATTGGTCAAATAGCTATCAAATAGCAGCGGGTTTTTGCCCAGCAGGGTGTTGATCTGGCCAGTTTTGTCGTTTGGATACTTTGCTTTGATCTCTTCTGGAACCAATTCAGGAACAACTTCCAGCAAATATCGTGACAAATTAGGTTCATCACGGATGATTTCCATCGCGCGACCACCCAATACGTAAGACGGGCGTACAACCAATGGGAAATCGATTTCCGCGGCAACCAATCTTGCTTGCTCAACTGAATACGCGATGCCGTTCTTTGGCTGGGTGAGATCAAGTTTGATCAATAGTTTTTGGAAGCGATCGCGATCTTCGGCCAAATCAATTGCGTCAGGTGCTGTTCCCAAAATAGGGATGCCAGCTTGTTCAAGTGCATTTGCAAGTTTCAATGGTGTTTGCCCACCAAATTGAACAATTACACCTTCAAGCGTGCCTTTTGATTGCTCAATGTGCAAAATCTCGATTACATCTTCAGCCGTTAGTGGTTCAAAATATAATCTGTCAGAGGTGTCATAATCAGTCGAAACCGTTTCAGGGTTGCAGTTGATCATGATGCTTTCATAGCCAGCATCATTTAGCGCAAAACATGCGTGACAGCAGCAATAGTCAAATTCGATGCCTTGGCCAATTCTGTTTGGACCACCGCCGAGAATTACAACTTTCTTGCGATCAGAAACATCAGCTTCAGAGCGCAGTTCGCCAACAAACGGTGTTTCGTAAGTTGAATACATATAAGCCGTTGGTGACGCAAATTCTGCTGCACAGGTATCAATGCGCTTATAAGCTGGTACAACGCCTAGTTCACGGCGGTCATTTGTGACATTGCTTTCGTCTTGACCGGTAAGTGATGCAAGGCGTGCATCTGAAAAGCCCATAGACTTAAGCATACGCAAATTTTCAGCATCTTTTGGTAGCCCATACTGGCGCACGCGCATTTCCATGTCGATGATAGCACGCATTTGC
Source organism: Lentilitoribacter sp. (assembly GCA_039974935.1). GTDB lineage: Bacteria > Pseudomonadota > Alphaproteobacteria > Rhizobiales > Rhizobiaceae > Lentilitoribacter. Next base: position 128,239 of record JBDWIC010000001.1, read on the forward strand.
TCCAAGAACCATGGATCAATCCAGCAGGTTTTATTGATGTCTTCATTGCTCATTCCAAGGCGCATAGCTTGGGCAACCATGCGCAAGCGGTCTGGCGTTGGAGTGCTAATCGCAGCTTTTATCGCGTCTTGATCATCACCTTCACCGATGCCGGGAATTTCAATTTCATCAAGTCCGGTAAGACCTGTTTCAAGACCGCGAAGTGCTTTTTGCAGCGATTCATTAAACGTACGGCCAATTGCCATCACTTCGCCAACAGATTTCATTGCTGTTGTTAGTGTTGGCTCAGAACCTGGGAATTTTTCAAATGCAAAGCGCGGGATCTTTGTCACAACATAATCAATTGATGGTTCAAATGATGCAGGTGTCGCACCGCCCGTGATGTCGTTTTCCAACTCATCAAGTGTGTAACCGACGGCAAGCTTGGCAGCCACTTTCGCAATTGGAAAGCCAGTTGCTTTTGATGCAAGAGCGGAAGAACGCGATACACGCGGGTTCATTTCAATTACAATCAAGCGGCCATTTGCAGGGTTAACCGCAAATTGAACGTTTGATCCGCCTGTTTCCACACCAATTTCACGCAAAACAGCAATCGAAGCGTTCCGCATGATTTGGTATTCTTTATCCGTCAATGTCAGGGCAGGGGCTACGGTGATGGAATCGCCTGTATGCACACCCATTGGATCGAGGTTTTCAATTGAACAAATGATGATGCAATTGTCCGCTTTATCGCGCACAACTTCCATCTCGTATTCTTTCCATCCAAGAATAGACTCTTCAATAAGAACTTCCGTCGTCGGTGATGCATCAAGGCCCGAACGAACGATTTCAAAGAATTCGTCATTGTTATAAGCAATGCCGCCGCCTGTACCGCCCAAGGTAAAGGAAGGCCGGATAATCGCTGGAAGTCCAACTTTGTCAACGGCCGTTGCTGCAATCCCCATTGCATGGGCGATATAGCGTTGTTTACGATCACTTTCGCCAAGGTTCCACTGGTTTTCAAGCGCATCCAGCTCCTTGTCGAGTTCATCGCCGCTGAACTTTTCCCGCAGTTCGGCACGTGCTGCCTCGTGTTTTACCCGATCAACGTCTTTAATATCCGTAGCATTTGCCAAGACTGAAATTGGTGTATCAAGTCCAATTTTATCCATGGCTTCACGGAACAATGAGCGATCTTCCGCTTTATCAATTGCATCAGGTTGCGCACCGATCATTTCAACATTGTAGCGATCTAAGATGCCCATACGGCGTAAGGATAGCGCTGTATTGAGCGCTGTTTGCCCACCCATAGTTGGCAAAAGCGCATCTGGGCGTTCTTTTGCTATGATCTTGGCAACAACTTCCGGAGTTATAGGTTCGATATATGTTGCATCAGCAAGACCAGGATCTGTCATAATTGTTGCTGGGTTGGAGTTTACCAGAATTACCCGGTAACCCTCTTCTTTCAGTGCTTTACAAGCCTGAGTTCCAGAATAGTCAAATTCGCATGCTTGGCCGATAATAATCGGTCCGGCACCAATAATCAGAATGGATTTAATATCAGTACGTTTAGTCATCGCGTATATCCGTATCAAGCTACACAAAAACTCCGGCTGGATAAGTCCATCGGAGGTGTAATCTGTTTTAAGTGGCTAAGCGTGCCTTATAGGGGAAGTTTGATAAATTGTAACCCCTTAAAAGACGAAAATTGTGGGCAAAGTTGCACTATTAAAAGGCAAACGGTTCCACCACTTAAAGTGCATTAAAAAAGGGCAGCAAATTTTGCAAATAGCTGCCCTAAATTCTTCGGTAAATGTTGAAAGCTTATTCTGTTGGTTGTTTTAGTAAGCCGTCGACAGCTTTAACAGTGTCTTCAACTGCGTTCATAGTTTCACCAACTTTTTCCATTGCTTTGTCTGCTTCTGCTTTAACAGCGTCGACCGCATCGCCAGCGGCTTTAGTTGCTTCTTCTGCTTCCATTTTCATTTTGTCGGCAGCGGCTTTTGCAGCGTCTTCTGCAGCTTTTGCAGCGGCCTCTGCTTCAGCTTTCGCCTTTTCTTCCGCAGCAGCAGCTTCTTCTTCTGCAGCTTTTGCAGCCGCTTCAGCTTCCGCTTTCGCTTTTTCTTCAGCAGCAGCAGCTTCTGCTTTAGCTTTTTCCATAGCTTCATCAGCTGCTTTTTTTGTAGCGGCTTCGGCTTTTGCAGCTTCAGCCGCTTTTTCTTCTGCAGCTGCTTTGGCTTTCGCTTCAGCTTCTTTTTTCTCATCACTACAAGCTGATAGCGTAAGCGCTGCCATTGCTGTTACAGCTAGCGCAATCAATAAATTTTTCATGTGTTTGTCCTTATTGGCATGAGCCAAGTTTGTTCGTTTCAATTTTGAGGAAATTGTCGCCCTCATAACATCTCAAAAGAAGATGTTGGCTGTTTAGCGCTCGAATATGACAAAAAGAAGGTCTATTTTTGCACTGCACACAACAATATTCACCTTGCTTGTGAAATATTGATGCAATTTAGTGACTTAATAATTCTGTGACATTTTTTAAATTTGCTCGACTTACCGGGATGAGATCGCCATTTTTGAGTTCGAGCATCTTTTTACCAGCGACGACCTTTATTGAAGCGATATGGTTTTTTGAAACCCACCATGACCTGTGCGGCTGAACGCCATCATGGTCTTTCAGCTCAACAACAGCATCTGATAACCTCATGAGGATAAGATCGGACCCAAAGGATGTCGTCACTTTTACATAATGGTCCTGGGAGTTGAGGCTAATTAGATCTCGCCCCAAGGATTTTGGAATACGTTCAAAAAATCTTGTGTCAGCAAGGTTTTCTTCTGAGTATTCTCCAGAAGTGTTTTTGTCGTTTTTCTCAGATAGCTTGAATAGCATTGTCACGCCAATTGTAATTGGCATTGTGAATGTCATTACTTTCAATAGACCAGCAAAAGATTGACTAAAGGATTGCTCTAAAAACACACCAAACAGCCAGACGAACATTCCAACAATAACCCCGGCAGCGCTTCCTCCAAGGATATAAGAAAACCAATCATTGATGTTTTTCCGTTTGAGCGCAACAGTCACAAAAGTTGCTACTCCACTTGCCAATACGTATGTCGCAGGCGTTAGGATGGCCCAGTAGGCAAAACGTTCTAGAAAGTTATAGTGCTCTAAAGTTCCAAAAGGGCCCGACAGTGTCAGAATTAGAACCGCCACACCAACATAGCCGTAGAATTTTGGTTCCGTAAATTGTGCTTGCATTTGACGAAGCGTCAATTGAAAAACGGTATCATTGGCGAATTCAGTCATGCATTCCACGTAAACTAAGTATTGCTCTGGGCTATAACCGATAGAACCATTCTTCCATTCATTCAATGAGGAAGATATTTTGATGTTTAACTTTTCACCACTTTTTGATGCCAGTTTTACCGTTCAAACCCATGTATATGCAGCGGTTTTAAGTCTTTTACTTGGGATTTGGATCATGTTTGGAACAAAGGGATCACCACTTCATAAAACCGTGGGAAAGGTATGGGTGATAGCTCTTTTAGTCACAGCAATTTCAAGTTTTTTGCTTCATGGTATTAAGCTGGTTGGTCCGTTTAGCCCAATTCATCTTTTATCTATATTGACAATTTATTCGGTCATACGAGGTGTGCAGCATGCAAGGGCGGGGCAAATAGGGCAGCACCAAAAAACAATGAAAGGGCTGTTTTATTACGCGCTGATTGGTGCAGGGCTTTTCACACTGTTGCCGGGCCGCCTCATGCACCAACTCGTGCTTGGTTAGGGTTTTTGCAAGTCTACAAACCAAATCTATGTTTGATTATCCGTTCAAATGGCATTACCAGTAGTTGGCAATAATTTAGCAGACTAAGGGGTATGTCATGCGTTGGAAAGGTCGTCGCCAATCAAGCAATATCGAGGATGTTCGCGGACAATCTGGTTCTAGAACAACGCGATCGCGTGGCAGAAATCCATTTGGCCGTGGCGGTATTCAATTGCCATCGCGTCGTGGCGGCGTTGGCCGTGGTGGCATGAGTTTCAAATCCTTGTTGTTGATGGGCGTTGTGTTTTTGGGGCTTTGGGCGTTTGGCATTGTGAGCCCTTCAGATATTTTATCGCAAATGGGTGGTGCACCAACATCAAATTTTGAACAAACAACGACACAGACACGCCAACCAAGCCCGAGCTCTGATGAGATGACACAGTTTATCGCAACAGTCTTGGCTGAAACAGAAGACGTTTGGAATGGTGTGATGCGCTCGGAAGGCGTTAATTATCCAGAGCCCACTTTGAAACTGTTTTCAAATCAAGTCCAATCGGCTTGCGGGTTTGCTAGCTCAGCCTCAGGCCCATTCTACTGCCCAGCTGACAGCAAAATCTATATTGATCTGACATTTTATGACGAGCTGGCACAAAAATTTGGTGCTGCTGGTGATTTTGCTCAAGCTTATGTGCTCGCGCATGAAGTTGGGCATCACGTGCAAAATGTTATTGGGGTCTTGCCGAAATTTAATCAGATGCGCCGTTCTATGAGCAAACAAGAAGAAAACCGGATGTCTGTGCGTGTGGAGTTGCAAGCGGACTGTTTCGCAGGGATCTGGGGGTATTACACAGCACAAAAAGGTTTGCTTGAACGCGGGGATTTAGAAGAAGCGTTAAATGCTGCTAATCAAATTGGTGATGATACTATACAAAAGCGCACGCAGGGTTTTATTGTACCTGAAAGCTTTAACCACGGAACTTCAGCTCAGAGAAAAGAATGGTTTTCGCGCGGGTTTGAAACCGGTAGATTGTCAGCGTGTGATACTTTTAACGCAAGGATTTAGGTCACGGAAAACCGACATTCGCTATTTTAGCAGTATTTTCTCTGCATAAAAAATAGGCGCTATATTCTCAAACAATATGTCGTTATTGTCTTTTCTTTGGGCAATAAATTTGAGTCGTTCGATGAACTATATTCACCACATAAAGCGTACATGGCTTTTAAGCCTCCCACTTGTTGGGAGCCAGTTGGCTCAAATCGCCATTAATACGACAGATACCGTCATGCTTGGTTGGCATGGAACGTTTAGTTTGGCGTCCGGCGTGCTTGGCACGCAAGCGGTGTTTTTCTTCTTTATTTTTGGTGCAGGGTTTGGCCATGCGGTGGTGCCTTTAGCATCCAGCGCATTCGCAAAAGACGATACCAAATCTTTGCGTCGCGCCATGCGAATGGGGCTATGGATTACCGGCCTTGTTGTGCTCGTCTCGATGCCGATTATGTGGAACGTTGAAAGTATATTTGTATCTTTAGGTCAAGATGCAGATGTATCTTCGCTAGCTGCGGAATATGTTCGCGTGGCGCAATGGAGTTTATTTCCCGCGCTTTGGGCTCTGGTGTTTCGAAACTTTTTTGCAACGCTTGAAAAAGCCCAAATCGTTTTTTGGGCGATTGTGCCTGGTATTTTGTTAAACGTTCTCCTCAATTATATGCTTATTTTTGGCAATTGGGGTGCGCCTGAACTTGGTGTTGTAGGTGCTGCATGGGCATCATTGGGTACCAATATCATCATCATGGTGGTGCTTGTTGGCTGGCTTTATATCCATAAACAGTATCGCCAATATGAGTTGCTCACACGGGTTTGGCGATCAGATTGGGCTATATTTTGGCGTGTTACAAAGTTGGGACTGCCGATATCGATCTCGATTTTAGCTGAAATATCGATGTTCTCTGGTGCATCATTATTGATGGGGTGGATCGGGCCAATTGAGTTGGCTGCACATGGTATTGCGCTGCAGGTGGCAGCAATAGCATTTATGATACCGCTGGGGATTTCTGGTGCTGCAACAATTCGCGTGAGCAATGCATATGGGCGCGAAGATATGTCCGATATTCTTCTCGCATCTAAAGCTGCGCTCGTCGTCGCAATGTTTTTTGCGCTTATTACAGCGGTTTTCATTGCGCTATTTTCAGTTCAATTGGTCAACTTGTTTTTGGATGGTTCAAATTCAGATGCAGCCTTTGTTGCGGCCATTGCAATCCCACTTGTTTTGGTCGCGGCCGCGTTTCAATTTGTTGATTCAGGGCAGGTGATCGCTGCAGGCGTTTTGCGCGGATTTCAAGATGCGACAATGCCAATGATTATAAATTTGGTGTGTTACAGCTTAGGCTTAACATTAGCGTATCTGCTTTGTTTCCACTTTGAGCTTGGTCCGGTGGGAATTTGGTACGGATTAACCGCAGGACTTGCCTTCTCATTTATCTGTTTGGGCGCCAGATACTTTCAAAAAATCAAACAAATCGGGCGGGAAATCGCTTAAATCTCCCGCCCGTTAGATGCTTTATGCAAGCGCTTTTTTGTTGTCTTCGATTAGATCAATAAAGCGTTGGAATAGATAGTGGCTGTCTTGTGGGCCAGGTGATGCTTCTGGGTGATGCTGCACAGAAAAGACTGGTTTTCCTGTAACGCGTAAACCACAGTTTGTGCCGTCAAACAGTGAAACATGTGTCTCTTCAATACCGTTTGGAAGGCTTTCACTATCAACAGCAAAGCCATGATTCATTGAAACGATTTCCACTTTATTGGTTGTGTGATCTTTCACCGGGTGATTTGCACCATGGTGTCCTTGGTGCATTTTGAGCGTTTTTGCACCAAGTGCAAGCGCGAGCATTTGGTGTCCAAGGCAGATACCAAAAATCGGAACACCGCTTTTAATCAAAGCTTGGATTGTTGGTACGGCATATTCACCAGTGGCTGCTGGATCACCAGGGCCGTTTGATAGGAAAATACCATCAGGATTATGCGCAAGCACTTCTTCTGCGGAAGTCTTTGCGGGCAAAACTGTCACTTTGCAGTTCAATCCAACAAACAAACGTAGGATGTTTCGCTTAACACCATAATCAAGCGCAACAATGTGATATTCGTCATTGTTTAGTTCTTCAAAACCTTCGCCAAGTTTCCAAGGAGCTTGTGTCCACTGGCTTGACTGACCCGATGTTGCTTCAATCGCAAGGTCAAGATTTTCCAACCCTGACCATTTTGCAGCCTTTGCTTTAAGCGCATCTAGGTCAAAGTTGCCGTCCGATGCATGGGCAATCACAGCATTTTGTGCGCCGTTTTCTCGAATTAAAACAGTCAACGCGCGCGTATCAACACCACTTAAAGCAATAATGCCGCGTGCGCTTAACCAATTGTCGAGATGTTCAACAGCGCGGTAATTTGAAGGGTTTGTCACATCGGCTTTAAATACTGCACCAACAGCACCACGTCTTGCAGCCGGTGTTAGATCTTCAATATCTTCACCATTTGCGCCAACATTACCAATATGCGGGAAGGTAAATGTTACGATTTGGCCGAGATATGATGGATCAGTCAGAATTTCCTGATAACCGGTAAGCGCAGTGTTAAAGCAAACTTCAGCTTCCACTTCTCCGCTTGCGCCAAGACCTTGTCCATAAATGACAGTTCCATCCGCAAGGACTAAAACAGCTGTTGGTTTTTTGATTGGCCATGGTTGGTCGTTGTTTTGCGCGTTTGACATTAGCGGATCCATTCAGCTTTAGCGAAATAATTGGGCATTATTGTTCGATTGAATGGCTGTATTTGCGGGCCAGATACAGATCGCGCAAAGAATTGCCATCTGAAACATGCTGATAACTTAGCCTGTCTTTGTGGTCAACATCTGAGTAGCAAAATCCACGTTTAAGCAAAGGACATGAACAGTTGTTGGATCTAAAGCCGTCTATTGAGTATAAAATAGTACTGAAATACGATCCAATGCCAGTTTTTTGCGGTTTTAGACGTTAACCTTTCGTCAGTTTCGGACAAGCCCATTTATCTAGGTTAACACTTAACGCTAATGGTAGGATTAAAATTATGGGGCAAGTCGCAGAAATTAGGCAGGAGGCAGTGTCATCATCATTTGTTGATGATATAGCGACGGTATTTGATATTAAACAAATATTGCGTGCGACTTGTGAGAAGTATGGGTTTAAACATTTCATGCTGGCCTATGTCCCGCATTCTGAAAACGAAAAGCTCACCATAAATTCTATCGCTATTACAAATAACTGGCCGACTGAAGTCCTTGGCCATTATGACATGATGGGTCGGGTGGAAAGCGATTACCTGATTAAAGATTCGCGTCAGCGTCTTGCACCAGTGATCGAAGATATCGATTATAGTGCCCTTAATGAAATGCATGTTGATCTGTTGACGCGCTATAAGTATGAGCGCAACGGCTATTTTCCAATCAATAATGGCGATGGTTTGCACTTGCTTGTGCTAACTGGCGGCCGAGATGTTTTACTTAGTGACGAACATTTGGCAGATATTCAATTGTTCACCGCGCGTCTGGTTGAAAAATCACTTAAAATCTTGCCTGGTAATCAAATAGCAGATGCTAATATTTCACAACGTGAAAACGAAGTACTGCAGTGGATTGCTGAGGGTAAAACCAGTGCAGAAATTGCGACGATCATGTCTTTGTCAGAGCATACCGTAAACCACTATGCAATGCTGGCAGTGCAAAAACTTGAATGCGTTAATCGCACGCAAGCGGTTGTGCGTTCAATGCGACTTGGTCTCATAAGATAATTTTTTGGCAAATCCCCCAATCAATCAGGTCGTAGTTCTTTTTACGCGATGAATTTGCTTGACCTGATTTAACTTTCTAGCCAAAACGCCTCGAGATATTTATGCTATGTGAATATCGATCCCTGGAGGCGTTTTTGCGATTTTCGAACAACTTTCTTGAAGAACTGCGTGACCGAATTCCGATTTCGGAAGTCATCGGCCGCCATGTGACTTGGGATCGCAAGAAAACAAACGCGCCACGCGGTGATTTTTGGGCATGTTGTCCATTCCATGGTGAAAAATCACCAAGTTTTCACTGTGAGGATAAAAAAGGTCGATATTACTGTTTTGGTTGCGGTGAAAAAGGCGATCACTTCAAGTTTTTGACTTCCTATGAGGGCTTGAGTTTTGTTGAAGCAGTTACGCGTCTTGCTGATCAAGCAGGTGTAACGTTACCGGCACCTGATCCTGAATCAGCGCGTCGTGAGCAAAAGCGTGCAACTCTTGAAGACGTCATGGAGATGGCGACGAGCTATTTTGAGCAACAGCTTCAACAGGCTTCCGGCGCTAAAGCGCGGGCGTATTTACGTGACCGTGGGCTATCAGGAAAAACAATCTCAACTTTTAGATTGGGGTTTGCCCATGATAGCCGAAATGCATTGAAAGAGTTTTTATCTCAGCAGGGCGTTGATAAAGGACTTATCGAAGCGTGCGGACTTGTGGTTCATGGCCCTGATATTGCGGTATCTTATGATCGTTTTAGAGATCGGATCATGTTCCCGATCCCCTCTGCGCGAGAAAAAACCATTGCCTTTGGCGGGCGGGCAATGGATCCGTCCGCACCAGCAAAATACCTCAACTCAAATGAAACTGAGTTGTTTCACAAAAGTAATGTGCTGTTTAATTACGCAAGAGCCCGTCGCTCGATCAAAAACGATGATATTCCACTCATCGCGGTTGAAGGCTATATGGATGTGATCGCGCTTCATCAAGCGGGAATTGAAAATGCTGTTGCGCCACTTGGAACAGCACTGACTGAAAATCAATTGCGTTTGTTATGGCGTGTCTCAAACCAACCTGTTTTGTGTTTTGATGGTGATGGTGCAGGACAACGGGCAGCAGATCGCGCGATCGATTTGGCATTGCCGCTGCTTACTCCAGGAAAATCGATCAGGTTTGCTGTGCTGCCCGAGGGTAAAGACCCTGATGATATGGTCAAAGAAGAGGGACGAACTGGTTTTGATGATGTGATCAAAAATGCCCGCGGTCTGGCTGAGATGGTGTGGAGCCGTGAAGCGGATAGGGGCGTTTATGATACGCCTGAGAGCAAAGCGGAATTGGAAAAACGCTTTCGCCAGATTGTGTCTGTCATTCAAGATGACAGCATCAAACATCATTATCAGCAGGATATCCGCAACCGATTGCGCGGTTTCTTTTCCAATGGAAATGCGAACCAAGGGCAAAATAATCGCGGTTATAATTCTGGCAAATCGAAAAATGGATATCAAAACGGTCGCAATGGTCCTGGCGGTCGCGGCGGTAACGGGGCTGGAAGCGCAATGGTTGCTTCTGATAAATTGCGTCGTTCAGGCTTGGTTAGTGGTCGCTCAGATTTGCCTTTATCGCGTGAAAGTGCGCTGGTTTTCACAATTATCAGTCATCCACACATGCTCATTGATGATTTTGATATTCTGATGGAGCTTGAGCTGGAAAACAAAGAGTTACAGCGTTTATGGCAGATTATGCAGGAAGCATGCGCAAATGGCAGTCGTTTAACGCGTGAAGAGATGATGACTTATCTCACACATAGGTCGATGGAGCCGGTTATTGAACGCTTGGAAAAACAAATGCGAGAATTGCGTTTATGGCAGGTTATGGCAGATGCAGCACCTGAGGACGCCAGAGATGGCTTTATGCAGGCGTTTTCGCTAAATCAACGAACAAGATCGCTAAAATGGCAAAAGAATGAACTTGAGCGCGATATCGCGGTGGCCACAGAAGAGGGAGATGAAAATTCGGTTCCTGGTCTCATTGCAGCTTTACAGCAGGTTCAAGAGGAAGTTCTTCGTTTAGAAAGTCAGGAAGCAATCATTGATGGCTTTGGTGTATTGTCAGGACGGGGAAGAAAACGAAGCTAATTGTTCTTTTTTGTTAAAGCTGATGTTGGCTGAGCTGGAAAAATTTCGATATTTCGAGCTTAAAGGCTGATTCTCTCGATATGTAGGCTTGAATTTATGATAGATGACACCAAATGGAGTCAGATAAAATAAAGTAATAATGCGTAGTGGAGCTATAAATATTGCGTTTGAAGCACGGAAATAGGCAGTTTTGGCGAAAAGTACTTGACGTGGCGCATTTTTACGGGAATCACCTACTGAATGGGTATCCTAAGTTAATCAGGAATTAAGCATCAACTGATCAAATTGCCGTAGGTGATTCGCGGCAACGAATAAACTTGGTTTATTTGTTATGTTACGATCTCAGTTTTTGCGAGGAAATGGCTGGCTGATGGCAACTAAAGCACAAGAAAAAAACGACGAAAAAGAAAACGAACGTGAAGGTGGTCCAGACGGCCCACTAATCGATCTTTCTGATGGCGCAGTAAAGAAGCTTATTAAGACGGTAAAAAAACGTGGTTATGTAACCATGGACGAAATCAATTCGGTTTTACCATCTGAGGAAGTTAGTTCTGAACAGATTGAAGACATTTTATCCCTATTTTCTGAAATGGGCGTAAATGTTGTCGACGAAGAAGATGTCGCTGAAGAAGAAGCTGCAACTGCAACGCCTGCTGCGGCGGGTACAGAAGTTGCAACAGCAACAGGCACTGCGCTTGCAAAGGCGAAGAAGAAAGAGCCTACAGATCGCACTGATGATCCGGTTCGCATGTATCTTCGAGAGATGGGTTCAGTTGAGCTGTTATCTCGCGAGGGCGAAATTGCTATTGCGAAACGCATCGAGGCTGGCCGCGAGACAATGATCGCCGGTTTGTGCGAAAGTCCGCTAACATTCCAAGCGTTGATTATTTGGCGCGAAGAGCTCAATGAAGAAATTACGTTGCTGCGTGAGATTATTGATCTTGAGACCACATATTCTGGTCCAGAGGCAAAAGCTGCACCGCAGTTCCAAAGCCCTGAAAAGATTGAAGCTGATCGTAAAGCCGCTGAAGAGAAAGAAAAACGTCTTGCAGAGCGTAAGCGTTCTGACGATGTTACGGATGTAGGCGGCGAAGGCAGCTCTATTGATGATGACGAAGACGATGAAGATGAAGCAAATCTATCGCTGGCTGCGATGGAAGCTGAGTTGCGTCCTCAAGTCATGGAAACACTCGACTTAATTGCTGATACATATTTCGGCTTGCGTAAATTGCAGGATCAACAAGTTGAATCCAGCATGGCAGATCATGACAATGATGAATTGTCTCCTGCGCAAGAAAAGAAATATAAAGAGCTTAAAGACGTATTGATCAACGCGGTGAAGTCACTTGCGCTTAATCAAAACAGAATTGATGCGCTTGTTGAGCAGCTTTACGACATTAATAAACGTTTGGTGCAAAACGAAGGTCGCTTATTGCGTTTGGCTGAAAGCTACGGCGTGCTGCGTGAAGATTTCCTTCAGCATTACCAAGGTTCAGAACTTGATCCCAATTGGATGGAGATGATTGCTGCCCTTAAAACAAAAGGTTGGCAAGAACTTGCCAATGCTGAAGAGCGTAAAGTATCAAATCTACGCGGCGAGATCCAAAACCTTGCAACTGAGACAGGTATCTCAATCGCTGAGTTTCGCCGTATCGTGCATATGGTGCAAAAAGGTGAGCGCGAAGCGCGCATTGCCAAGAAGGAAATGGTGGAAGCCAACCTTCGCCTTGTGATCTCTATCGCTAAGAAATACACTAACCGTGGTTTGCAATTCCTCGATCTTATCCAAGAGGGTAATATTGGTCTTATGAAGGCGGTTGATAAGTTTGAGTATCGTCGTGGTTATAAGTTCTCAACTTATGCAACATGGTGGATCAGACAGGCAATCACGCGTTCTATTGCTGACCAAGCAAGAACAATTCGTATTCCTGTGCATATGATTGAGACGATCAACAAAATTGTACGTACATCACGTCAGATGTTGCACGAGATTGGTCGCGAACCAACACCGGAAGAACTCTCTGAAAAGCTCGCCATGCCGCTTGAAAAAGTGCGTAAGGTGCTAAAAATTGCAAAAGAGCCTATCTCTCTTGAAACACCTGTGGGTGATGAAGAAGATAGCCACTTGGGTGATTTCATTGAGGATAAAAATGCTATCCTTCCGATTGATGCAGCTATTCAGGCGAACTTACGTGAGACAACGACTCGTGTTCTTGCCTCGCTTACACCGCGTGAAGAGCGTGTTCTAAGGATGCGTTTTGGTATCGGCATGAACACTGACCATACTTTGGAAGAGGTTGGTCAACAGTTTAGCGTGACACGTGAACGTATTCGCCAAATTGAGGCGAAAGCATTACGTAAATTGAAGCATCCTAGCCGTTCGCGGAAACTGCGCAGCTTCTTAGATAGCTAGAGCAAGTTTATATCATTAATTAAAGCCTGATACTTTGTGTCAGGCTTTTTTTGTTTTTGCTTTCAAAAGTCATGCGCTGATCAGTTGTCCTATTTGTGACCCTCTACCTTGCGCATGGTAAATCGATCTTGCAGGTCTTTGTGTAATGTCGACTTCTCTTTGCATCCAGCTGCAAGCTTCTAATTGTTTTAGTGATTGGGAAAGTGCTCGATCTGTGATAGGTAAAAGCTTGTTTTTAAGGCCGCCAAAATGGATGGGTTCAGCGCTTGCCGCTAGAATTGGTAACGTCCAAGAGCGTCTTAGAAGTGCGCTGTCAGTAGCTTGCTGGCCAATACGGCTGACATTATGTGCACGCTCTGCAACATAACTACCAAGTTCAGTCAGTCGATATTCAGGTCTTAATGGATGTCCGTGGCCTGGATTTCGTTCAACCAGTTTTAATTCAATAAGGTGGCTAAGGCTTTGCGTAAAAGCTGTGCGTCCTGCACCGGTTTTCGCAAGCAGAGTGGCCTGTCGTCCAGCAGTGCCTTCATACATGAGCGAAAGGATGTTCATTGACCAAGCGCGGGTTGTTATCTTGACAAGTAGATTAATGTCCATAAAATATAGTATATATATTTAATGTAAAAAGGAAAGTACCATGGCACTTGTTTCGCTAAATAATACCATCACATTCGCAATCTCAGTCAGCGATCGACATGCGAGCGCAAAGTGGTATGAAGAAAAACTTGGGTTTGAAGCGCTTTACCATGCCGATGAAGTGGGTTGGAGCGAGATGAAAACGATGACCGATGGCGTAACGTTAGGATTGGGAGAACAGGGAGAACCTACCCCGGGGAATGCTGTGCCAGTATTTGGCGTAGACAACATGGATGAAGCGAGAGGTGCACTAGAAGGTGCTGGCGTTAAGTTTGACGGCGAAACATTGGTTGTCGAAGGAATGGTCAAAACAGCGACGTTCTATGACCCTGACAGCAATGCGCTCATGTTGGCAGAAGACCTAACAAGCTAGGTTTTGAAAAAAGTTTTCGATTTAAATTCCCTACTGACAAAAGGTGTCAGTAGGGCTATTATATATCTATCATTATTCCAAAAAGGGAAAACAAAACCAGGAGATAATGATGAGTAAAGTTTTTGAAGTCGTAAGCTATGAATTGAATTCAGATGCAACAGTTGAACAGGCTGTTGAAGCTAATAAACAATCATTGGCATTTGCTGAGGAGCAGCCAGGGTTTATCAAGCGGTCAGTTATCGCAAACGATAATGGTCAATGGATGGACATTGTGGAATGGGAAAATGTAGGGGCTGTTGAGGCCGCAACTGCAAAGTTTATGGATGATACCCGTAATCACGCGCTATTGGCTGTCATTGATCAAAAGACCCTTAAAATGCAGCATTTGGATGTGAAAGCATCTTGCTAGGAGCATGTATTGCGCAAGGTAGATCGCCTTTTTGAAATTATACAGCTGTTGCGTGGTAAAAGGCTGCGCACAGCTGAATTTATCGCAGGTGAACTTGGCGTATCACAACGTACGATCTATCGAGATATTGCAGGTCTCATGGCTTCCGGTGTTCCCATAGAAGGGGAGCGCGGTGTGGGCTATCTCATCAATCAACCGATTGAGATCCCACCATTGCAGTTTCTACCGCTTGAACTAAAAGCACTGCAAATGGGGGCTGATCTTGTTAAGGCCGTTGCAGATGATGAATTGGCGCAAGCCGCTGAAGAAGCTGCCATAAAAATCGCTGATGCTCTGCCGGGTGAGCGTACTCATATCAGGGTCAATTCAGCAGCCAATATCCGTGTAATGAATGAGGAAGATACCAAGCAATCGCTTGGTATTGTTAGAAACGCAATTGATCAGCGTGAAAAAGTATTGCTCGAATATCAAGATAAGTCTGAGAAAATCTCATCCCGCATTATCTGGCCGCTTGGTTTGGAATATTGGGGGCGAGTTTGGACGGTATCTGCTTGGTGCGAAAAGCGTGTTGCATTTCGCTCGTTTCGAATTGATCAAATCGTGTCTTGCGAACTGGTTTATGAAAACTTCCCTCATGAAGCGGGCAAAACCTATCAAGATTTTGTAAAATATGCGCAGGCGCGCGATAAGGTAAGCGGCTATGTCAGATCTTAATTATCAATTTGAAGGTGAGCTTTGGCGTGTCGCAGGTGATAGCTGGCACTTCGTGACTGTGCCAAAAGATTATTCAGAGCATATAAAAGCATTTGTCCAATCCAAGACACCAGGGTTTGGATCTATCCGCGTGAAGGTGACATTGGGTACCCATGTCTGGAAAACATCACTGTTTCCGGACAGTAAATCAGGGTGTTACTTTTTGCCAATTAAAGCTGATATTCGCAAAAAAGCAAAAGTTGGGGACGGTGATATGCTCACCGTCCAACTCGATATCGATATCTAAAGACTAAAAATTAGTGCCGGTTTGCTCGCGCGCTTTTTCAGCCAACAACTTCTTTTGATAACGACTTTGAACCACTTCAACAGCCACAAGTGCGAAGAGAACAAAGTAGAAGGTTGCTTTTGACATTGGCTCGATTGGATATCCGAAGAAGTTTAGATGGGCGATGTGACCACCTTCTGCGATCAGAACAATACCAACAATCAAGAGAACAAAAAGACCAAGCACTTCGTACATGCGGTTTTTCGCTAGGAAAGTTGCAACAGTTTCTGACATAACCACCATCAAAACACCTGAAATGATGATCGCGGCAGTCATAACAATGAAGTTGTCCGTCAGAGCAACAGCTGACAATACAGTATCAAATGAGAATACAACGTTCATCACAACGATCCAGAATAGTGCAGATGCAAATGATTTTCGAACTGCACGCGTACCTTCGTTTTCAAGGTCTGGCACGCCGATCATGTGATAAATTTCTTTCATGGCGGTGTACATCAAGAACAAACCGCCAGCTAGAACGATCAGGGCATGGCCGCTCACCGATGCTGAGAAGAATGGTAATGCGATATCGAAAATTGGGTCCTGGAATGCGCTAATCAACTGCAGAACAACAAATAGTAAAATTATCCGCAACACGATGGCTAGAATAATACCCCAGCGGCGTAATACGCGTTCGTTGGCAGGATCTACTTTCTTCGCTTCAAGCGTGATGTAAAGCAGATTGTCGAAACCCAGTACGGTTTCTAGCGCTGTTAGAATAAGAAAAGTGGTGAGATTATCGAGTGTAAACAGGCCTTCCAGCATTTACAGCGCTCCGCAAGTTTTAATGTAAGTTAACTCGTGGTAGCAAAATCAGTGACCCTTTGCCAAGAGTTGATTTTAAAAGTCCCTATATATCTGTCGTTCTATCAGCCCATTTTACAAAGTCGTCCATAGCAATATCGCGGTTCAGTTCATTGAGCGTTTCATGCCGACACTCTGGGTATTTTGTCATTTGTATTTGCGTTTGTCCGCAATATTCTAATAGATCCGCGTACCATTCCATGGCTTTGCCGTGGTCAGTTGCGGGATCTTGATCACCTGCGACAAGATTAATTGGTAGCGATTTAGGAAGGCTTTTGATGGCATTTGGGTTTGCGCCACGCGTCATGAAGTCAAGTGTTGCGCCCCACATTGCATTACTCGGCTGCCAGCCGCCAAGTTCATCGTTTTTGATCTTTTCGATCATCTCTTCATCGTGTGTGAGCCAATCAAATCCGCTCTTAGAGTTCTTAACAGACTTGGACCAAGTCTCAAATGTCAGTTTTGACATGAATAAGCTCGGGACATCCGATCCTTTGAAAAAGGCTTCTAAATATAAGGCAGCTTTAGCTAGTGGCGCGAATTGGCTAATTTTAAAGTTTGAATTCCACACAGCCAAACCGGTGATTGCATTTGGGTTTTGTGTAGCAAAATTTGCAGCAATGAGCCCACCCATTGAATGCCCAAAACAGATGACGGGTAACTCTTCATGGTCGGATCGAATTTTATCATGAATGAAGCGCACGTCTTTGATAACTTTTCGAGCGCCATCCCGCTTGGAAAAACGTCCCAAGGGCAGATTTTCTGCTTTCGTCAGACCATGTCCGCGATGATCATGTGCATATGAGTGATAGCCATGTTTGGCAAGAAACTTCATGAAATGTTCATAGCGGCCGGAATGTTCAGTCAAACCATGGTTGATCTGAATGATGCCTTTGGGTGATTTCTTGGTCAAGCAAGTGCGAAGGTGGATCTGTGCGCCTGATGTGGACGTGAGGCTTTGTTCGCGAATTTTGGCCATTCATAATCTCATATGTCTGAAGTTTGGTCTTATCTGGCGAGTTTTAGTGGAATATTCAAGCCAAAGGGTCGGATTAAAAAATCATTCATTGCTCGAAGCGCGCAAATCTCTTACATGTGCGGGAAAGATTACGTTCAAATAAGGCATTTCATATGGCGCGTCAGTTTATTTATCACATGGCAGGGCTCAATAAGTCCTATGGTTCAAAAAAAGTTTTAGAAAATATCCATCTCTCATTTTACCCGGATGCGAAGATTGGTATTTTGGGTCCAAACGGTGCGGGTAAATCTACCGTATTGCGCGTTATGGCGGGGCTCGATAATGAGTTCACCGGTGAAGCTTGGTTGGCGGAAGGCGCAACGCGCGGTTATTTACCGCAAGAGCCTAAGCTTGATGAGAGCAAAACTGTTTTTGAAAACGTGATGGAAGGTGTTGCAGATAAAAAAGCAATCCTTGATCGTTATAACGAATTGATGATGAACTATTCGGATGAAACTGCAGATGAGGGTGCTCAACTGCAAGATGTTATCGATAGCCAAAACCTTTGGGATTTAGATAGTCAAGTTGAAATGGCTATGGAAGCTTTGCGTTGCCCTCCGGGTGAAAGTTCAGTTGAAAATCTATCCGGTGGTGAAATTCGTCGTGTTGCGCTTTGTAAATTGTTGTTGAGCCAACCTGATCTGTTGCTGCTGGATGAGCCTACCAACCACTTAGATGCTGAAACTATTGCTTGGCTTGAAAAGCATTTGCGCGAGTATCCAGGTTCCGTCCTTATGATTACCCACGATCGCTATTTCCTTGATAATGTCACAGGTTGGATCTTAGAGCTCGACCGTGGTCGCGGTATTCCATATGAGGGCAACTATACAGCCTATCTTGAAGCCAAAGCTAAGCGTATGGCACAAGAGGGTCGTGAGGAAGCTTCACGGCAGCGTGCGTTGTCAAGCGAACAGAGCTGGATTTCATCTAGTCCAAAAGCGCGTCAGGCGAAATCAAAAGCTCGTATTAAAGCCTATGATGAATTGGTTAAAGCTGCTGCTGATAAACGCCCAGGAGATGCGCAAATCATCATTCCAGTCGGCGAGCGTTTGGGTAATGTTGTTATTGAGGCTGAAGGTCTGACCAAAGCGTATGGCGACAAACTCTTGATTGAGAACTTGGAATTTAAACTTCCTCCAGGCGGTATTGTCGGCGTCATCGGGCCAAACGGCGCTGGTAAGTCAACGTTGTTCCGTATGATTACCGGTCAAGAAACACCTGATTCTGGTTCGATTACCATTGGTGAGACAGTTGAGTTATCTTATGTCGACCAGTCGCGCGATGCACTTGATGGCGGCAAGACCGTATGGGAAGAAGTGTCTGGCGGCAATGACATCATTAAGCTGGGTAAGCATGAAGTAAACAGTCGTGCCTATTGCTCATCGTTTAACTTTAAAGGTGGTGATCAGCAGCAAAAAGTTGGTGATCTGTCCGGTGGTCAGCGTAACCGCGTTCACCTGGCAAAAATGCTGAAATCCGGCGGTAATGTTATCCTGCTCGATGAGCCGACAAATGACTTGGATACAGAAACTTTGGCAGCGCTTGAAGATGCGCTTGAGAGCTTTGCAGGCTGTGCCGTTATCATTTCTCACGACCGCATGTTCCTTGACCGCTTGGCGACACATATTCTTGCCTTTGAGGGTGATAGCCATGTTGAGTGGTTCGAAGGTAACTTCGAGGATTATGAGAAAGATAAAATCCGCCGTCTTGGCGCGGATGCTGTTAATCCAAAACGCGTGACGTACAAGCGTTTGACACGTTAAACTCGCTTTAAGTTTAAAATCAAACCTCGGATAAGCACGAACTTATCCGAGGTTTTTTCTATTCAGTTCTTGTATTATTTCCAAAAATGATATAAACATATCTTTATATCTTTTTGAGGGTTGCATGCTAGATTTACCAAAATTGAAAATGGACGACGCGATTGATCTGTTAAAAGCGGCAGGTGAAACGACGCGTATGCGCCTGCTAATTTTGCTGTCGTATGGTGATTTGACCGTCAGTGATCTAACTGAGATTCTTGGTCAGTCTCAACCTCGTATTTCTCGCCATCTAAAGTTACTCGGTGAAGCTGGTTTGATTGAGCGCTATCAGGAAGGCGCTTGGGCCTATTTCAGATTGATCGATGAGGGGCGTACATCCAGCATCATTCACAGTATCATTGAAGCTGTAGCGCAAGATGATCGCATGCTTCAGCACGATGTTGAACGTTTAAAGGCTGTTAAGAGTGCTCGCGCTGGCCGTGCCCAAGAGTATTTCTCGCAAAACGCTGAGAAGTGGGAAGAAATTCGCAAGCATCATGTTTCAGAAGCAAAAGTTGAAGCTGAGCTTTGCAAACTTATTGGTAAAAACCCGTTCGACTCGCTGCTTGATTTAGGTACCGGTACGGGCCGAATTTTGGAACTGTTCAAGGATCAGTACCGCAAAGGTTTAGGTATAGATGCTAGCCGCGATATGCTCACGATCGCACGTGATAAGCTTGATCAATCTGGTATTACGCATGCATCTGTGCGTCAGGGTGATATTTTTAACCTTGCACTAGAACGAGAAAGCTTTGATCTGATTGTGATCCATCAGGTCTTACACTTCTTGCATGATCCAGCACCTGCAATCAATGAGGCGTGTAAAATGCTGGCGCCGGGTGGCCGCTTGGTTATCATCGATTTCGCCCCACATGAGCTTGAATACATGCGCAATGATTTTGCCCATGCTCGTCTTGGCTTTAGCCATGACATTATTAGTGGGTGGATGACTGCAAACGGTCTTGATGTTGAAAAGATATCAGATCTTTCGTCCGGTAATAGCCAGGACAAAACCCTCACCGTATCGATATGGTTGGGGAAAGACCCAAGAATTTTAATGGCTGGCGATAACAGCGCTAGTACTGCGTAAAGATAGGAAATAATCAAATGGTATTATCCAACCGTTTCGGAGCTCCAGCAAATAGCGATAAAATTCGCGTTTCATTTGAATTCTTTCCACCAAAAACAGGTAAAATGGAAGAGCAACTTTGGGAGAGTATTTCTAAACTGGCACCTTTTGAGCCTGAATTTGTATCTGTGACTTATGGGGCAGGTGGGTCAACGAAAGAGCCAACGCTTTCCACCATCAAACGTATTCTTGAGGAAACTGATGTAGCCCCTGCAGCGCACTTAACGTGTGTGGATGCAAGTCGCGGTGATGTCTATGATGTTGCCAAAGAATTTCGTGATGCAGGTGTTCGTCACTTCGTTGCCTTGCGTGGTGATCCATCGGGCGGCATTGGATCGCAATACCAACCGCACCCTGATGGCTATGCGAATGCTGCTGAACTAACCGCTGGGTTAACAGCGATGGGTGAGTGTGAAATTTCTGTTTCTGCCTATCCTGAAAAGCACCCTGAGAGCCCTGATTTCATGACTGATATCGATATGCTCAAACGTAAAGTTGATAATGGTGCTACGCGTGCGATTACGCAATTTTTCTTCGATAACGATCATTTTGAGCGTTATGTCGAGCGCGTGCGTAAGGCTGGTATCTATATTCCAATTGTTCCAGGAATTTTGCCTGTACATAATTTCTCTCAAGTTGAGAAATTTGCAAATATGTGTGGTGCGTCTATCCCAGCATGGTTGGCTACACGCTTTGAAGGTTTAGAAAACGATCCTGAGATTAGATCACTTGTTGCCTCTGCTGTTGCTGCAGAACAGGTTATGGATTTGGCTGATCGTGGGTTTGAAGAGTTCCACTTCTATACAATGAACAGAGCAAAACTTGTTTATGCGGTTTGTCATTTGTTAGGCCTTCGCCAGAACAATGAGCCTAAAAAGACCTTGAACCAAAAAGCTGCCTAAGCGTTCATGACAAAGCAGTCGGGTTAAAGATAGTTTCCAATGCGTGGGCAATTGAAAGCGTCTTTTTGTCTTGTCCAAATTTACCTACCACTTGAATACCAAGTGGTAAATTATCCGCATCTCTAAATGCTGGAATGTTCACGCATGGGCTGCCCATAAGTGTCCATAATTTGTTGAATGTCGCTATGCCTGTTGTTGCAAAACCTTTAGGGGCAGCACCAGGTGCCGACGGGGTGAGAATAATATCAATTTCATCATAGAGTGAATGCGTTTTACGACGCGCAATCTTTGCGGATCTACGAGCATTATCATATTCATCTGGTTCTATTTGCATGCCTTGGTGGATCGCGTCTTTTAAACCTTCGCTCATAAGCTCGGCATAAAGATTGTATTCTGATCCCAACGCTTGGGCAGCCTCAAAACATTGAATAGTGGTATGAAGGCCATGAGCTCTTTTAAGTTCTTCTGGCTCGATGAGTGTTGAAACTTTAAACCCTGCTTTCTCCGCAAGGGAAGCTGCGGTCTTTAAAGCATCGATCATATCAGCGCTTGCTTCGGCTAACACATCATTTTGATAAATGCCTATTTTGATGTCAGATGGATTGATCTCTTCAATTTCAAGATCACGATCTGTTAATATGCTGGTAAAGGTCGCTACATCGGCAACTGACTTTGCGAAGGTTCCTGCCGTATCAAGACTTTGTGCAAAATACTTCATACCAGTTGTCGGCAAAATCCGGTAGCTTGGTTTAAACCCTGCAACACCACAAAACGAAGCTGGCCTGATCATCGATCCGCCCGTTTGAGTTCCAATTGCTGCAGTGACCATGCCAGCGGCAACTGAAGCTGCAGATCCTGCAGATGAACCGCCGGGTGAATAATCTAAATTATTGGGATTTTTGGTTTTTGTTGGTTTGAAAAAGGCAAACTCAGTTGTTGTGGTTTTCCCAATTATGGACGCACCCTTTGCGCGTAACATATCAACAATTGCAGCATCAGTTTTGGGTTGATGACCTTTATATATCTCACTGCCATATTCAGTTGGTAAATCGTGGGTGTCAAATATATCTTTTACGCCCACGGCGATACCGGAGAGGGGGCCCTTTGTGTCTGTCGTGCTCTTATCCGATAGACATGTAAAAGCTAGCACATCCTTTTCCACCTCATTGAGGCGTGACCATGATCTTTGCAAAAGTTCAGATGTATCGATACCATTTTGATCACGATCTTGAAGATAAGATCTGATGGATTGTGGTGCAAAATCCGACATTGGTTTTTATAGTTTGTTCAATAGGCTTGGTGTTGGCCATGCATCTGCCGGCATACCAAGTCGTAATTGTTCAGCTTGTACTGCAGCGCGCGATTTACTGCCAAGAATGCCATCGATTTTGCCAACATCATATCCGCGAGCAATCAGCTTACTTTGAAGTTGCTTCATTTGCGCATCGCTCAACCCTTGATCAGGTTTGCCCGCATTATAGCGTTTGGCTCCGCCAAGGCGCGTTGCAAAATATGCCGCTGAGGTTGTGTAGATGAAGCTTTTATTCCACTCTAGATAAATATCAAAGTTTGGAAATGCTAAGAATGCAGGGCCTTTACGTCCTTGTGGCAAGAGCAAATCGGCTGGAAGAGATGCGTTCGGCAAGTTGCCGTTTCTTGCTGTCACCCCAAGATTTGCCCAATCACCTGTGGTCATACCTTTTTTCAATCCTGATTTTTCATACGGAAAAGCGCCACCTGGGAGTGTGATTTCCATGATCCAAGGTTGGTTTGGTTGCCAACCTAAGCTTTGAATAAAGGCAGCCGCTGTTAAAATTGCATCTGGTGAGCTCTTTTTTAAATTTACATGCCCGTCACCATCACCATCGGTCCCATAGCGGACAATATCTTCTGGCAGCATTTGAACTTGGCCAATCTCACCGGCCCATGCACCTGTCGTTCCAGATGGGGATAGATCGCCCAATTCAACCATTTTGATGGCCGCGATAAGTTGAGGTCTAAATAGCTCTGGGCGACGACAATCATGTGCCAATGTTACAAGCGCGTTCATTGTATTGAAATCACCTTGGAAAGCACCGAAGTCTGTTTCTAAGCCCCAAAAAGCTGCAATGACGGGAGAAGATACACCAAACTCCTGTTCAGCACGTTTAAATGTGGAGGCGTATTTTCTGAGGTTCTTTGCGCCATGATCTAAACGGTTTTGGCTTACAGAGCGTCGCGAGAACTCTAAGAATGTTTGTTTGAATACGCCTTGTGCGCGATCACGTGACAAAACTTTTTTGCTGATTTGTGCATTTTTTAAAGCAGCATTGACCGCCTTTTTGCTGATGCCTTCTGCGATTGCTTCTTTCTTTACGCCATTTAAAAAGGTTGAAAGTTTTCCGCCACAAGCTGCCGCTTGTGCATGGTTTGGTAGCGCTGAAAATCCAGCGAAAATTCCTGTCGCAACTAGCAATGATAAAGTTTTGTTAGAAAATAATGGCAAACCCGCTCTCCCACATCAGTTTGATTCCTTGCACCAAGTTTATCGTTATATAGTCAAATTGGCCATAGTTTGGCGCGTGCTGGCCCATAGATGCTTGGTGAGGCTTAATATTTCATTAACCATAAATGATAACAAGATCACAGCTCCTTACCTCAAGTAATAATTGATTAAACTTGATGGTGATATCTTCCGCCACGAATGGGAGCGTTTAACATGAAGTTAAAATGGTTTCCGCTGGATCAGTATATGCGTGATGGTTACGTGTGCCCAGCGATGACATTATTGGGTTTGTTTGCACTGGCAATTTTCGGATTAATTGTTGGTGATTTTTCTTTGGCTGCAAGCCAAGAGGTGGATATTCACCTATTTTGGGCTGCAAGTGGTATTCCCATGTCCGCACATATAGCTGAAATGTCCAAGGGGAATGAGGTTCAGGAGCTTGAGCAGATAGCCTACCAGGACCAGCTTACCGGCCTTCGCAACAGACGTGGTCTGATAGAAGATACGAAGGCATTTTTTAATAAACCTTTTTCGAAAGATGATCGATGCGCTTTAATGCTGCTAGATCTTGATCGTTTTAAATTTATCAACGATACGCTCGGTCACGCAGCTGGTGATAAGATGCTGTGTGAATTGGGAACTCGTTTGCGCATGTTATCCTCAACAAACGTGAAATGCTATCGTTTGGGTGGAGATGAGTTTGTAGTGACTTGGAATGGCGGTCCGAGCTTTGTTCAGGTCGAAGAGTTTTGCGAAAAGCTTATCCAGGGTTTGTCGCATCCATATCAAATCGATCAATCTGAAATTGAGGGTGGGGGTAGTGTTGGCATTACCTGGGCTCGTGAAAGTGATGATAATATTGGCTCGCTGCTGCAGCGTGCCGACATGGCGCTGTATAAGGCAAAAACTGTATCGGGCTCAGCGCATCGATTTTTCTGCGAGCAAATGGAGCAAGAAACACGTTTAAAGCATGATTTTAAACAGGCTTTGCGTAAAATGATTTTTACTGCAGATTTTGATTTGGAATTTCAGCCAATTGCATATGCGTCTGATTTAGCTTTTTCAATGTTTGATGTGTCCGCCAAAAGCAGGAACCCTGAATTCGGGAATTTTTCTGATAGCCAATATACGCAGATTTTAAGAGAAACAGGTCTCATTGTTCAATTTGATCGTGCGATTTTGGAAGCTGCGATGAAAACAATGGCAGCCTGGACCCAACGTAAAACTGTGGTTTTGCACCTTGATTCTGACCAATTGCTTGACCCGACATTCCCCAGTTATTTTGAGGATCTTCTTAACCAGCACAAGCTCACTGGTCATGATTTTGTGTTCTCATTTGATACACTTCATCGTACTGATAACGCGCAATTGGTGGAAAATAGTCTTGATGATTTAATCAAGCTTGGTGTGCGAATTGCTTCACAAGGATTTAGCGGTGACATTAGTAATTTTGGCTTTGGTAAAAAGCTTAAAAATACATATTTGATCCTTGGTAAAAGCTGGGTGAAAGACATTGCTTTTGATGAGAGTTCTTATGAATTGCTGGTCAACCTTGTGCGATTAGCCGATTGCATGAATTTGCGCGTTATTCTGCACGGTGTTGAACATGCAGAACAGGTTAAATGTCTGATGGAGTTTAAGCGTTTGTTGGTCAAAGGTGACATTGTCGGTAGTGCTAAGCGCGCTGTTTAGCGAAACACGTATAAGTATTCGTTCACTATCTGGTGAGACGATGCAGAATTAGCTCGATAATACATGACTATTATTGTATAGAAATCACATGTTATCGATTTGCGAAATTTTAGACAAAGTTGGCGAAACCGCAAAAAGCGTTGTCTCCAGCATCGTCGAAGCTGTTAGAACTGCGTTTGAGGGAGATCCTGAGACGCGTCGTAAGGTTGCCTTTTCTGTGGCTATCATTGCATTGTCTGCGAAGATGGCAAAGGCCGATGGTGTTGTGACAGAATCTGAAGTTGCCGCATTCCAAGATATTTTTGAAATTCCTGAAGATGAAGCTGCGCATGTTTCAAGGCTATATAATTTAGCCAAACAAGATGTTGCAGGTTATGAAGTTTATGCAACGCGGTTATCAGGTCTTTGTAGCTCTGGTGATAGCAATTGTCCTGTCTTACAGGATGTTCTTGATGGACTTTATCATATCGCTAAAGCTGATGGTGTAATCCATGAGCGCGAAGAGCAACTTCTCCAGCATGTCGCCGAGATTTTTGGTCTGGACGAAGCGCACTTCTCTCAAATTTCTGCCCGTCATGTCCATCCAGATGGTATGGATCCGTTCGCGGTTTTGGGTGTGACTAAAAACACGCCGTTTGATGAGATCAAGCGCCGCTATCGTGAACTGGCAAAAAAGAGCCATCCTGATAATCTGCGCGCCCGCGGTGTGCCGGATGAATTTTTGTCCATGGCTGGTGAACGTATGGCAAAGTTGAATTTGGCTTTTGAGGCCGTGAAGAAGATGCAGGTTCCTGGTTAATGTCATCGACAGATAATTTTGAACCTGATTTTAACGGTGCAATCGTGCATCCATCCCCAAATTTTGGCGAAAGACGCGGTGTTGATGGGCCTGATATGCTCATTTTACATTATACGGCGATGGAAACGGCGATTGCTGCACGTGATTGGTTGTGTGTTGAGAAATCTCAGGTGTCGGCACATTATTTAGTCGATGAAGCTGGTGAAATTACGCAGATGGTTCGCGAACAAAATCGTGCTTGGCATGCGGGTCAAAGTTTCTGGAAGGGTGAAAGTGATCTCAATTCTCGCTCTATTGGAATTGAGATTGCAAACCCTGGTCACGAGTTTGGTTGTCCGGAATTTACTGAAGCGCAGATCGCATCTGTGATGGCGTTATCGAAATCAATTATTGAACGGCATAATATCTTGCCAGAACGAGTGCTGGGGCACTCAGACATCGCACCGGCGCGTAAGCGTGATCCTGGGGAGTGGTTTCCATGGCAGGAATTACATGCGCAAGGCATTGGGCATTTGGTAGAACCATCTCCCATTCGTAGCGGGCGCTATTTCATGCGTGGTGAAAGTGGGCAGCCAATTGAAGCGCTGCAATCAATGCTGTCGTTATATGGTTATGGCACCGAGATTACGGGTGATTTTGACGAGCGGACTGAACAAGACATTATCGCATTCCAACGGCATTTTCGTCCTGAAAAGGTAGATGGTATTGCTGATATGTCGACGATTGAAACGCTTCATCGGCTACTTTCCGCGCTTTCTTGATCGCGAATTGTTTGCTTTTTCTTGTTTTTGAAACACATGTTTACCGCAGTGCCACATTTTGGGCAGATTTTCGCCGTTTAGAGGCGCGATAAACACCTTGCGGTCAATTCGCAGATTTACAAGAAAATTTAAGGAATATTTGATGAGAGTTTTGGTCACGGCTTGCCTTCTTGGCAGCGCGCTCATGCTATCTGCTTGCCAAACTACAAGCAGCGACAATGGTGTAGATAAAACCACAAAAACATCGTCGGTTAAAAAAGGCTCTACGAAAAAAACAGCTTCAAAAAGCTCAGCCTCCGGTTACACCGCGTTACCATATGATAAGCTCATCCAGAAACATGCTAAGAAAAACGGTGTGCCGGTGTCTTTAGCGCGTGCCGTTGTGAAGATCGAAAGTAACTATAACGCCAATGCTAGGGGAGCAGCAGGTGAAGTTGGTCTGATGCAAATCAAGCCGGCTACTGCGCGTGGTATGGGATATTCAGGTTCCACAAAAAACCTGTACCATCCTGAAAACAACATTGCGTTTGGAATGAAGTATTTGGGCGAAGCGTATCGCCGAGGTGGCGGCACCACATGTGGCGCAATTTTGAAATACAACGCTGGTCATTATGCGAAGCGAATGAACCCTGTCTCGGCAAAATATTGCCAGCGCGTTAAGGCTATATTGAAGTAGCTGTTTCTTACGTCAAATATAATGCTCTGCTTCTAGTATTTGCATTGAATATGCTATAGTGACCCACGTGTCAGTTGGCCGGGCAACCGCTCTTTATTGTGTAACGCAGTTTAGGGAGGAAAGTCCGGGCTCCAAGGAATAACGGTGCCGGATAACGTCCGGCGGGGGCGACCCTAGGGAAAGTGCAGCAGAAAACAAACCGCCTATGGATCTTTTGGTCCTTAGGTAAGGGTGAAAAGGTGGGGTAAGAGCCCACCGCATGATCGGTAACGAGAGTGGCATTGTAAACCCCACCGGGAGCAAAACCAAATAGGGATGGCGTGGTGTTCAGCACCGGCAGTTTCCAGGCTAGTCATCCGGGTAGGTTGCTTGAGGCGAATTTAACCGTGTAAACGGCGCCCCAGACGAATGGTTGCATGAGTTTTACCATTGGTAAAATAATAACAGAACCCGGCTTATAGGCCAACTGACACTTTAATTTCTTATCTAAAATTACGGCCTAAAAACATCTGTTTTTGGGCTGGTCTTCGCGTGTTTAAATCATAGCTGACTTAGGAATCCTAACGCTTCATTAATCTTAACGAGTTATGAATGATTAATTTGAAATGAAACGTTAATAAAACATAAAATCCCATTGACGCCCAATTTTGCCCATGTTATCCCAATATGCATCAAATGGTCAAAAATTTGTGGCGCTGAAAAGAGGTCTTAGCGACGTGATTTACGATCATCGTGTCAGAAAAACACAGACGTGTGTTCGATCTTTTGCTTTGGGGCAAAAGCATCGGTTTGGCTCAAAAGGGATTGTAGTAAAGCGTAATGAACAGGTTTTTGTCGCAAGTGACAAAGAAGGTGGATGCGAAGGGGCGAGTATCGGTTCCGTCGGTATTCAGGACTGTTCTCACACGATTAGATATTCAAGATCTGTATGTGTTTCAAGATTTTGTGTTTCCGGCGATTTCTATAGCTGGTCCCGAAGTTCTGGAGCGTTTCGAGCGGCATATAGATCAGGGCGACCCATTTTCTCCGGACGCCAACAAGATGTCTCTGCTAATACACGGCGGTGGCGTTTTCATGAAGCTCGATGGGGAAGGGCGGCTCGCGATTTCGGATTTTATTCGAGATTTTGCCGGCATAACAGATCAAGTGACCTTTGTGGGTCGCGGGGATTATTTTCAGCTCTGGGAGCCGTCAGCATTGACGAGAATGCAAGACGAAACCCGGCGCGAGCGAATGGAGCAATCGGTTCGTTCAACCTGAGGCGAGGGAACGGAATAGTGACGGGTTTTGACGATGTGGCAACAGACGTCAGTGGCGGACCAGTTCGTCATGTTCCGGTTCTTCTCTCGGAGGTTATCGAGGCTTTAGATCCTAGTAGTGGTAAAGTTATATTTGATGGCACTTTTGGTGCTGGCGGATATTCAAGCGCGATTATGCAAAAGGGTGCAAATGTTATCGCGACGGATCAAGATCCTGAAGTTATTGCAAATTCTGATGATATTAAATCTGAATTTTCAGATCAGTTAAAACTGCACCACGCAAAATTTTCTCAAATACTCGATATTGTGGATGAGGGTTCGCTGGACGGATTTGTGCTTGATATTGGTGTCTCATCTATGCAGATCGATCAAGCTGAGCGTGGGTTTTCATTTATGCAGGATGGTCCGCTTGATATGCGCATGTCACAAGATGGTGTTACGGCAGCAGATGTGGTCAATACGCTGAAATCAAATGAGCTTGCTCGGATTTTCGGTTTTTATGGCGAAGAAAAGAAAGCTGGACGGATTGCTCGCGCAATAGAACAGGCGCGCCTTGAGGCGCCAATTACGACAACCGGACAATTGGCAAAAATAGTATCTAATGCGGCGCCGCGAAAAATGACGGATCGCATTCATCCAGCAACGCGTATTTTTCAGGCCTTACGTATTTATATCAATGATGAATTGGGGCAGCTGGCGCAGGCGTTATTGGCCGCAGAAAAGGCACTTAAACCCGGTGGTCGGCTCGTCGTTGTGACATTTCATTCCTTAGAAGATCGCATTGTGAAGAAGTTTTTCACAGATCGATTTGGCCGGATTTCAGGTTCTCGGCATCTGCCACAAATTGAAGTGCCAGATGCAAGTTTTGTGCAATTGGGCAAAAAGCCGATGGTTGCAGCAAGTAAGCATGAAGCGGAGATTAATCCGCGTGCGCGTTCGGCCAAGCTGCGTGCTGGCATTCGAACAGATGCACTTTGCGGATCTGCAGATATGAAGATCTTTGGCTTGCCAAATCTATATCCACTTAAAAAAGTTGCGGGGTTGGTTTAGATGTTTCGTGCATTTGAAGTTTTGTTGATTGTCGCAGTTCTTGTTGCCACCGCTTATACGTTTCATATTAAACATGAATCTGAAGATCGCCTCGCTGAAATTCGCAAGCTAGAGGCGCAGATCAAAACCCACAAAGATACAATTGACCTGTTGGAAGCAGATTGGAGCCTACTTAATCAGCCTGCGCGAGTGCAAAAGCTCATTGAGGCATTTCAAGAGCAGTTGCAGCTTACAACAACTGAAGCAGATCAGATCGTTCAATATGATGAATTGCCACGCATTAAGCCTGAGCCGGAAATTGAAACAGACGAAATTGCCGATCAAATCATGACAGGTGCGGTTGAGTGATGAAACATAGCGTAATGAAATTATTCTTTCCGAAAAAAGCCAGCATCACATTAGGTGGTCAGAGCGAAGATATTGCGATTTCATCAAGTCGTGTTTCCGATGCAAATAGAACGGGCAACCGGATTGGTATCGCAATGATTGCCTTTACGGTGATGTGCGTTGTTGTCGGTGGTCGATTGGTGCAGTACGGCATGAAGTCGCCTGAGACAGTGTCATCTATTCTGCCTAGCAATACCTTATTGGCATCCCGTCCTGATTTGCAGGATCGTAATGGTGAAATTCTTGCAACTGATATCCGCACTGTTTCGCTTTATGCTGAGCCGCACAAAGTTGTTGATCCTGATGAAGTTGTTGAACAATTGGCAATTGTTTTACCCGATCTTGATATTAAAAAAACCTACAGCAAACTGTCATCAAAGTCTCGTTTCCAATGGCTGCGCAGACAGCTTACTCCAGGTCAGCAAAGCGAGATCCTATCGCGCGGTATTCCTGGTATTGGTTTTAGACCAGAAAAACGTCGATTTTATCCAGGCGGTCCAACTGCATCTCATGTTGTTGGACATGTAAACATCGATAATGTTGGCATTGCTGGTATGGAAAAATATGTTGATGGCCAAGGACTTGGCGATCTAGCGAGCGTCGGGCTAACAGTTGATGAAGCGCTGGAGCCTGTTAAACTTTCCATCGATTTGCGTGTTCAGCATGTGCTTCGCGATGAGTTATCAGCGGCTATGGATCGTTATCGCGCGATTGCAACAGCGGGTGTTGTGCTTGATATCCATACAGGTGAAGTCATCGCAATGTCTTCGCTTCCTGATTATAACCCAAACAATCCTGTTGATGCTTTGCAAAAGGATCGTTTGAACCGCATGACAGCGGGTACATTTGAGATGGGCTCCACGTTTAAAGCTTTCACAACCGCGATGGCACTTGATTCAGGTCATGTTTCCATGAATGATAGTTTTGATGCGCGCAAACCAATTCGCATTGGTGGTTTTACGATTTCTGATTTTCATGGAAAAAACCGCATTCTTTCAGTTCCAGAGATTTTCATTTACTCATCCAATATTGGAACTGCAAAAATGGCAGATGTTGTTGGTGTAGATGGGCATCAGGAATTTCTAACCCGTCTGGGTTTGCTGTCTCGTATGCAGACTGAGCTTCCCGAAGTTGCTACACCAAGCCAACCAAAAAAGTGGAAGAAGATTAACTCGGTGACTATCTCCTTTGGTCATGGGGTATCAACTACACCGCTTCAGACGGCCGTTGCGGCTGCAGCTTTGATGAATGGTGGAAAGTTAATCCCGCCCTCATTTGTTCCAAGATCACGCGGTGAGGCTGATCAAATCGCGCAGCAAGTTCTAACTGGCCAAACAAGTCAATCGATGCGTGAGCTGATGCGTATGAATGTTGAAAAAGGTTCAGGTCGGCGTGCTGAAGTTGACGGCTATTGGGTTGGCGGTAAAACTGGAACCGCTGAAAAGGTGGTCAATGGACGTTACTCATCGCAAGTACGGTTTAATGCATTCTTATCAGCATTTCCGATTAATGATCCGAAATATGTTGTTTTGGTGATTGTTGACGAGCCAAAGCCTGAAGAGGGTAAAAAATACGCTACTGCTGGCACAAACGCTGCGCCAACAGTGCGCGAAGTTGTTCGTCGATCTGCTGCATTACTGGGTGTAAGACCAAAATTTGGGGATGGAGAGGGTGATCGCCTCACATCCTATTAATTGATCATATTTCGACCGTAAGGTTGTGCTATAGAGATTCGCGAAATACGGCGAATACGGGGATGAAATGAAACTTGGCGATATAGCTGCACTTGCGGGTATGCACGGCTCCGAACTTTCGGACGGTGAATTAGATATACAGATTGACGGACTTTCAGCTGACAGCCGTAAAATTCAATCTGGTTTTGTGTTTTTTGCACTGTCAGGTGATAAAGCAAATGGATCTCAATTTGTTGCAAGCGCTATTGAAAACGGTGCGTGTGCGATTGTTTCCTTTGAGGCAATTGATGAGCTAAACGACAATGTGCCAAATCTTATCGTTGAAAACCCTCGTTTGGTTTTGGCCAAAGCAGCAGCTGCATTTTATCAAAACCAACCGCAAACAATTGTTGCGGTAACTGGTACTGCTGGCAAAACATCTGTTGCTTCTTTTGTGCGGCAGATATGGGAAAAAATTGGACAACGAGCCGCGATGATTGGCACGACAGGAATTGTTGCGCCCGGACGCAAAGAATATGGTGCGCTAACCACACCCGATCCTGTGACCCTGCATTCTTTAATGTCGGAATTAACCAATGATGGCGTTACCCATTGTTCCATGGAAGCATCAAGCCATGGCCTTGATCAATATAGGTTAGACGGTATTAAACTGGCTGCTGGTGCATTTACGAATTTGGGTCGCGATCACATGGATTACCATCCAACTGTCGAGCATTACTTCAATGCTAAAATGGCGTTGTTTAATCGCGTGCTGCCCAAAGGTTCGCCAGCGGTTATTTTTGCCGATGATGAATGGTCTGATAAAGCAGCCCAATGCGCAAGTGATGCTGGGCAGAAAGTGCTAACTGTTGGTCACAAAGGTTCATTCTTAACGTTAAAACGTGTTGAGCAATATCGTCATGAACAGCGGGCTGAAATCCATCATGAGGGGCAGATATTTGAAGTTAACTTGCCGCTTGCAGGAGACTTTCAAATGTCAAATGCATTGGTTGCTGCCGGATTGTGTATTGCGACCGGAGCAGATGCCAAATTAGTTTTGCAGGCGCTTGAAACCATAGAAGGCGCACCTGGTCGGCTAGATCTGGTAGGTAAAACACAAAAAGGTGCGCCCGTTTATGTCGATTACGCGCATAAACCAGATGCGCTTGAACATGTTTTAAAAGCGGTACGACCTTTTACAACAGGACGTATCGTTTTAGCTTTCGGCTGTGGTGGGGATCGCGACAAAGGAAAACGCAAACTAATGGGTGAAGTAGCGGCAAAGCTTGCCGATGTTGTGATCGTAACGGATGACAATCCACGCTCGGAAGCACCTGATGCAATCCGCCAAGAGATATTGACAAGTGTGCCTGATGCTATTGATATCGGCGATCGTCAAAAGGCAATTGAGACATCAATTGAAATGCTTGAAGAGGGCGATAGCCTAATTATTGCAGGTAAGGGACACGAACACGGTCAGATCGTCGGTGATAAGACCTTGCCATTTTCCGATCATGAGGTCGCTCGCTCAGTTTTGGGTTTGGAGGCTTAAATGGATTTACTATGGACGTCAGATGAGCTGATCACCGCAATGGAAGGCAGACTCGTGGGCAATATGCCCGATGGTGTTACTGGCA
This sequence comes from Lentilitoribacter sp., assembly GCA_039974935.1. GTDB lineage: Bacteria > Pseudomonadota > Alphaproteobacteria > Rhizobiales > Rhizobiaceae > Lentilitoribacter. The sequence continues at coordinate 161,862 of JBDWIC010000001.1, forward strand.
TATCAATTGATAGCCGTGACGTGCCACAAGGTGCAGCATTTTTCGCTATAAAAGGCGATCGATTTGACGGGCATGATTTTGCAAGTGCCGCGCTTGCAAATGGCGCAGGTGTTCTCATCATCGCAGAAGATAAAATTCCAGCTATGGGTAATTTGAGCGCTCCGATGATTGTGGTCGGCGATGTTCTAACTGCGCTTGAAGCCTTGGGGCGTGCAGCAAGACGCCGAGTGTCTGGCAAAGTTGCTGCTGTTACTGGTTCTGTTGGAAAAACCACGACGAAAGAAATGTTGCGTACGGCGCTTTCTCCATCTGGTAAGATTCATGCGTCTGTTGCTTCGTTTAATAATCATTGGGGTGTACCGCTAACCTTAGCGCGTATGCCACGGGATACAGATTTTGGTGTGTTTGAAATTGGTATGAACCATTCCGGTGAAATTCGCACTTTGGTAGATATGGTTCGTCCTGATGTTGCTATGATCACCTGCGTAGAGCCAGCGCATATGGGTAATTTTAAAAACCTAAATGAAATTGCTGACGCAAAAGCCGAAATCATGGAGGGTGTTGTCAAAGATGGATCAATGATCCTCAATCTTGATAATGATTTACATGATTATTTGAAAACCAAAGCTAATGCGCTTGGTTTAAAAGAACGGACTTATTCATATGGTCGCAATGACAAAGCGGATTTTGAGCTTTTAAATTTGCGAACCCATAAAGATTGCTCGTGTTTTACTGTAAAGATAAAAGACGAAGAAATCGCGGTGAAGCTTGGTGCACCTGGCGATCATATCATTCAAAACGCAATAGGTGTTTTGGGAATGTGCTCACTAATTGGTGCTGATATGGCGTTGGCAGCGCTTGCATTGGCTGATTTTGAAGCTGAAAAGGGGCGTGGTGAACGGTCTCTTCGTCAAATTGGCGCGGGGCATTTCACGCTTATTGATGAAAGCTATAACGCAAACCCTGCATCAATGCGTGCGGGGATTTCATTGTTGGCAGCAACCGAACCAGGGCGCGGTGGCCGTCGCATAGCTGTTTTAGGTGACATGCTTGAAATGGGCGAATTTTCTGAAAAACTTCATGTTGAACTTGCTCAGCCTTTGCAGGATGCACGTGTCGATATTGTGGCGCTTTCAGGTAAAGACATGAACTATCTTGCGGATGCAATCCGTGGTGAGATGCAAGTTTATTATCGTTCTGATTTGGACGCGTTGATTGAATGGTTGATGAGTAAAGTTCGCAGCGGTGACGTAATTATGGTCAAGTCGTCGCTCGGAATTGGTTTTGGTAAAGTCGTCAAAAAGTTACAGGAAAAATTTCCCGAGTGTGAGCCTGATGATGATCAGCTTGCATCCGGTGACTAGGGGGTCTCATGTTTATTTGGTTGGTCGATTTTGCCGACAGTTTTCCGGTTTTTAATCTGTTCAGATATATTACATTTAGAACAGGTGGGGCGCTTTTCACCGGTGCCTTGATCGTGTTCTTGTTTGGACCAAAAATCATTGATTCACTGCGCGTTCGCCAAGGACGCGGGCAACCAATTCGCGCCGACGGGCCGCAAACACATTTTAAAAAGGCCGGAACCCCAACAATGGGCGGGCTGATGATACTAGCAGGCATTGTAATTAGTTCGTTGCTTTGGGCTGATCTCGGCAATACCTACGTTATCACGACGTTACTTGTGACTTTGGGCTTTGGTGCAATCGGTTTTTACGATGATTATCTGAAAGTGACTAAGCAGTCTGACAAAGGATTTTCCGGTAAAGTCCGATTGTTTCTGGAGTTTTTAATTGCTGGCGTTGCAGTTTATTTCATACTAAGCCATTCAATGTCTGCGACACAGGATCAAAGCGATACGTTTGCAACATCCTTGTCATTCCCGTTCTTTAAAGATTTCCTTTTAGATCTTGGCTTATTTTTCATTCCATTTGGTGCGTTTGTTATTGTCTCAGCAGGTAATGCTGTAAACCTAACCGATGGTTTAGATGGGTTGGCGATCGTTCCAGTGATGATTGCTGCAGCTTCTTTTGGTGCCATTGCATATTTGGCGGGTAACGCGCTTTTTGCAAATTATCTGCAAATTCATTTTGTTCCTGGTACGGGTGAACTCGCTGTTATACTTGGCGCTTTGATTGGGGCAGGGTTAGGTTTCTTATGGTTTAATGCTCCGCCGGCTGCGATCTTTATGGGCGATACAGGTTCGCTCGCTTTGGGTGGCTTGATCGGTACTGTTGCGGTTGCGACAAAACACGAGATCGTTATGGCTATCATCGGTGGCTTGTTTGTGCTTGAAACAATGTCTGTGATTATTCAGGTAATTTCATTTAAACTCACTGGAAAGCGTGTGTTTAGAATGGCGCCTATTCACCATCATTTTGAGAAAAAAGGCTGGACTGAAAGTCAAGTCGTTGTGCGCTTTTGGATCATTGCGGTGATGCTTGCAATGGTTGGTCTTGCAACACTGAAACTGAGATAGTGTACGATGATACCGGCTCTTAGTTTTAAGAATAAACGCGTCGCTTTATTCGGTCTTGGCGGATCTGGGCTTGTTACGGCAAAGTCATTAATTGCTGGCGGCGCTGATGTTATTGCGTGGGATGATAACCCAGAGCAGGTTTTAAAGTCGGGTCAAGAGGGCATTGCTACAGGCGATCTGCGCGGTATTGATTGGAAGACAATTGACAACTTTGTGCTGGCCCCGGGTGTTCCGCTTACTCACCCTAAACCGCATTGGTCGGTGGAGCTGGCTCAAAAAGCTGGTGTTGAGATAATCGGAGATATTGAGATTTTCTCGCGTGAACGGGCAGCCCTTGCTCCCGATAGTGCCTTTATCGCGATTACTGGAACAAATGGAAAATCAACAACAACTGCGCTTATTTCGCATATTATTGCCGAGAACGAATTAAACATTCAAATGGGTGGTAATATCGGGACAGCGGTGTTGTCACTTGATCCTCCAAAGGATGACAGCGTCTATGTAATCGAATGCTCATCTTATCAGATTGATCTGGCGCCGTCGCTAAAACCAAGTGCCGGTATCTTGCTAAACTTAACACCTGATCACCTTGATCGACATGGCACCATGGCACACTACGCCAGTGTAAAAGAGCGTTTAGTGCAAAAAAGTGATCATGCCATTATCGGCGTTGATGACCCATATTGCCAGGATATCAGACAACGCCTTAAGCAAAATAATGTTCCAACAACTCCCATCTCTGCCAACAATCAATTGGATGATGGATTGTTTTTGGATGAGAGTTTGATTGTCAGAGCAGCTAATGGTCAGAATTCTGTTATTGCGGAATTATCTGGAATTGAAACGCTGCGCGGTCAGCATAATGCGCAAAATGTAGCTGCTGCGATTGCGGCATGTCATACGGTTGGTCTGTCATTTGAGGAGATCGCGAGTTCGCTTTCGTCATTCCCTGGATTAAAACACCGCATGCAACCTGTTGCTCGTCTGGGTGAGTTGCTATTTATCAATGATTCAAAAGCGACGAATGCTGAAGCCACAGCGCCTGCGCTTAAATCCTATGAAGATATATTTTGGATCCTCGGCGGTTTGCCGAAAGACGGCGGCATTACATCTTTATCGCCTTATTTTGAGCGTGTTAGTAAAGCATTTTTGATCGGTGAAGCTGCGCCAAAATTTGCAGCTGAGTTCGGCGATATAGTTGACTTTGAAATTGCAAATACACTTGAACTTGCCGTTGAGCATAGCACTCATTCGGCAAAAGTTTTCGCAGCGCAATCTGGGCGTAAGGCTACTATTTTATTTTCGCCAGCATGTGCAAGCTTTGATCAGTTCAGAAACTTCGAAATTCGTGGCGAGTGTTTTGTCGATCAAGTTGCTAAGATAAAAGGTGTCGAAATGCTCATACCGCACAAACTGAAAGGTGATGCTGATGGTTAGCCGTATTGAACGTGGTGCTGTTGCAAACTGGTTTTGGACAGTCGATAGGTTTTTGCTGATTGCTTTTGTTGTTTTGATCCTTTTGGGGTTCATGCTTTCATTTTCAGCAAGCCCTGCGGTTGCCGAGCGTATTGGCCTTGATAGTTTTCACTTTGTTAAACGCTTTGCAATTTTCATGGTCCCAGCATTGGTGGCATTGGTTGCGATATCGTTTTTAGACGCGCGCATGGTGCGGCGGGCTGCGATTTTATTATTGCTCGGTGCCGTTGCGATGATGGTTTTAACGCTTTTTATTGGTGGTGAGATCAAAGGTTCGCGGCGTTGGTTATCCATTGCAGGCTTTACACTTCAGCCATCTGAATTTATGAAACCGGCTTTTGTAATTATTTGCGCATGGCTGTTTTCTGAGCGAAGTCGCCACCCTGAAATACCTGGAAATCTTTTTGCCATTATTCTCTTTGGTATTGTTGCAGCTCTTTTAGTTGCGCAGCCTGATTTGGGTCAAACCATGCTTCTAACAGCTGTGTGGGGCGCAATGTTCTTTATGGCTGGAATGCCATGGATTTGGATCCTTGCGCTTGGTGGTTTGGCGATAGCTGGTTTTGTAACGGCATATACCATTTTTCCCCATGTTGCTGGCCGCATAGATAGGTTTTTAACCGGGGAAGGTGATACGTTCCAGGTTGATACCGCGCGTGAAGCAATCATCCGAGGCGATTGGTTTGGAAGAGGTCCGGGCGAGGGCACCATCAAACGAATTTTGCCAGATAGTCACACCGACTTTATCTTCTCAGTTGCAGCGGAAGAATTTGGTATCTTGTTTTGTATCGCGCTTGTATCAATATTTGCATTTGTGGTGTTACGAACTCTTCTTCATGCTGCACGCGAAACAGATGAATTTACGCGTCTTGCAGTATCCGGTCTTGCGCTATTAATTGGAGCGCAATCGATGATCAACATTGGCGTTAACTTGGAGCTGCTTCCCGCTAAGGGGATGACATTGCCATTTATTTCATACGGTGGCTCTTCCATGCTTGCGATTGCTATTACTGTTGGATTTATTCTCGCTCTGACGCGTCACCGTCCGGAAAAACGGGCGCGTAATAAAATTGTTATGCCGAGCAAGGTAAAACCTTCATTGGCAGTTTAGGGATAGCGTGATGGATCAAAAAATATTTCTATTAAGTGCGGGTGGCACAGGTGGCCATCTCTTTCCAGCGCAAGCGTTATCTGTTGAATTAAGTGCTCGTGGGCACAAAGTTCATTTAGCAACGGATAATCGTGCTAGCCGATATGCAGATACGTTTCCATGCGATGAAATGCATATTGTTCCATCTTCAACGATTGGATCAAAAAATCCGTTTAAAGTCGCAAAGGCTCTTTGGACTTTGTTTAAAGGCATGCGCAAATCAAGCCATTTGATCAGAACATTGCGTCCTGATGCTGTGATCGGTTTTGGCGGTTATCCAACGTTGCCTCCACTACTATCATCAACGCAAGCAGGAAAGCCTAGTATTGTGCATGAGCAAAATGCAGTAATGGGTAGAGCCAATAAGCTGCTTGCCAATCGGGTGAGCGCAATTGCGGGTGGGTTTTTACCAGAAAATTCTGGCGTATATTCAGATAAAACCATTGTGACCGGAAACCCTGTTCGACCCGCTGTTATCAAAGCAGCTGAAAAAGCTTATCAACCATCGAGCGGTCATGAGGTTTTTAATCTTGTTGTGTTTGGCGGAAGCCAGGGCGCCCAATTTTTTGGGCAAACAATACCTGCTGCAATTTCAAAACTATCTGAGAATTCACGAAAGCGATTGAAGCTTACCTTGCAAGCTCGAGAAGAAGATCTTGATCAAGCCAAAAAACAATGTGCTGACATGAATATTGATGCGGATATATCCCCGTTTTTTAATAATATGGCGGCGCGGATTGCAGATGCGCATTTGGTTATATCTCGTTCAGGTGCGTCGACTGTATCTGAACTGGCAGCTATCGGACGCCCTGCGATCTTGGTTCCATACCCATTTGCTCTTGATCATGATCAAGCCGCAAATGCCAAAGGTATGTTGGAAAAAGGCGGGGCAGAGGTTGTTGCACAATCAGATCTTTCGGCTGAAACTCTGGCGGAAATGATTGAAAATCGGATGAACAATCCAATTGAAGCAGAAAAAATGGCGGCAAATGCTAAACTTGCCGGAAATTTGTGCGCTACAAGCTTGCTTGCCGATCTTGTTGAGGCTATGGCCCAAGGTACAACAATTAAAGAATTTAAGGATCAGCAAGCATGAAGATGCCTGAAACAATTGGACTTGTACATTTCGTTGGTATCGGCGGAATAGGAATGAGTGGTATTGCTGAAGTGTTGCACAATTTGGGTTATAAAGTGCAAGGTTCAGACCAATCCGACAGCGCAAACGTTCAACGCTTACGTGATAAAGGTATTGAAGTCTTTATCGGTCATTCAGCAGCAAATCTTGGTGAAGCTGAGGTTTTGGTTGTTTCAACTGCAATCCGCAAAGACAATCCTGAATTAGTTGCCGCGCGTGAAAAGTTGTTACCAGTTGTACGCCGCGCAGAGATGCTTGCCGAACTTATGCGCTTTCGCAACGCAATTGCGATTGGTGGTACACACGGTAAAACAACAACCACGTCCATGGTCGCAACATTGCTTGAATCTGGCGGGCTTGATCCAACGGTGATCAATGGTGGTATTATCAATGCCTACGGCACCAATGCTCGGATGGGCGAAGGTAAATGGATGGTGGTTGAGGCTGATGAGTCCGATGGCACTTTCTTAAAGCTACCGGCGGACATTGCTGTTATTACCAATATCGATCCTGAGCATCTTGATCATTATGGCGATTTTGAAACTGTAAAAGCTGCATTTGCGCAGTTCGTTGAAAATGTCCCATTTTATGGTTTTGGTGTTTTGTGCATTGATCATCCTGAAGTGCAGGCGCTTGCGAGCCGTATTTCTGATCGCCGCGTGGTTACATACGGACAAAACCCACAAGCTGACGTGAGGTTTTTGAACTTGAGCCAAAAAGGCAGCACATCAACGTTTGATATTGAAATTCGTGATCGTAATTCCAACGAAGTTATAAGTGTTGAGGGTCTAACATTGCCTATGCCGGGATTGCACAATGTGTCGAATGCGACAGCCGCAATAACCGTTGCGCTTGAACTTGGGATGACGACAGAAGAAATCGCTGCCGGTTTGTCTAAGTTTGGTGGTGTTAAGCGACGCTTCACCCATGTTGGTTCATGGAATGGTATGGACATATTTGATGATTATGGCCATCACCCGGTTGAAATCAAAGCAGTCTTAAAAGCAGCGCGCGACGCGAGTGAAGGTAAGGTTATTGCTGTTGTGCAACCGCACAGATACTCACGTCTTGAAAGCTTGTTTGATGATTTCTCTTCATGCTTTAATGATGCTGATACGGTTATTTTGGCGCCAGTATTTGCTGCTGGTGAAGAGCCAATTGAAGGTGCAGATTCAAAAAGTCTTGCGTCACGCTTAAAAACAGGTGGCCACCGTGATGTTCGCTTAATCGATGGTCCGGCAGATCTTGCTCCAATGATTAAAACAATTGGCTCTGAGGGCGATTATTTATTATGCCTTGGTGCCGGTAATATTACGCAATGGGCTGCTGCCCTGCCGAAGGAACTTCAAAGTCTGGATGGGAGCTAATATGGGTGGTTACGATTGCAAAAACTTAGTCGCAGACCTTGGTAGTAAACTTGACGCCATTAAAGGGCGGATAACTGAACAAGCTCCTTTATCACAAGTAACATGGTTCCGCACAGGTGGCCCTGCTGCCGTCATGTTCCAGCCGGCAGATGAAGATGATTTGGCAAAGTTTTTGTCCATCCTCCCCGAAGATGTTCGCGTTCTTCCCATTGGCGTGGGGTCAAACCTTTTGGTGCGCGATGGCGGATTAAACGCTGTGGTCATCAGATTATCCGCAAAGGGATTTGGACAGACAGAGCAATTGTCGCCAATGCAATTGATCGCTGGTGCTGCATGCCCCGATAAACGCGTTGCTGCCGCAGCTCATGATGCAGGGATCGGTGGGCTGCATTTTTATCATGGTATTCCCGGTGCAATCGGTGGTGCATTGCGTATGAATGCTGGTGCTAATGGTCATGAGACAAAGGATTGTGTCGTTGCTGTACATGCGATTGACCGCAAAGGTCAGAAGCACATTCTCAGCAATGAAGATATGAAATACTCTTATCGAAAATCTGGCGCACCAAAAGATCTGTTTTTTACAAAAGCTGTATTTGAGGGTCCGCAAACACCAAAAGATGAGATTAAAGATGCTATGGATGCTGTTCAGCACCATCGTGAAACTTCTCAGCCAATTAAGGAAAAAACTGGCGGTTCGACCTTTAAAAATCCGCCAGAGCATTCTGCTTGGAAGGTGATTGATGATGCAGGCTGTCGCGGTTTGACGATAGGTGGTGCGCAAATGTCACCAATGCATTGTAACTTTATGATCAACACTGGGCCCGCCACATCATACGACTTGGAAAAACTAGGCGAGAGCGTTCGTCAGAAGGTCTTGTTGCATTCTGGTATTCATCTTGAATGGGAAATCAGACGCTTGGGTGAGTTTACTCCTGGCCAAAACATTGAAGCTTTCATGGGGCAGATGTTGTAGGCCTTGGTTAAATCAATGCACTACTAACAAGCTTTCCAAACTTTCTGAAATCTTTTGCGCGGGGTGAACCTGCGCGCCATGCAATGCCAATTGTCCGACTTGGTTCGGGGTCGCCAAATCGCATGAGTTTTACCTCTTGAGATTTGTTTTCAACCGATAAACTGATTTCAGGTAACAATGTCATTCCCAATCCATTGCCCACCATCTGTACTAAGGTTGATAAGCTTGATGCGCCAAATGTTGCAAAGCTCGAAATCTCGCGCAGGTGGCAATAGGTGAGGGCCTGTTCTCGCAAACAATGCCCTTCTTCTAAAAGCATAAGTTCACCATTTGCAAACATGTCTGGCGTTGCATAAGCATCATTGTTGCTTTCATGATTTGGTGGCATGGCAAGAAGAAACTTGTCTTCAATCAGCGGCATTGTGGATATAGAATTATGCTCCACAGGTAGTGCTAAAATTAACAAATCAAGTTCGCCAGTTTCTAACTTTTCAAGAAGTAGATGCGTCTGGGTTTCGTGCAATACAAGATTTAAATCAGGTAGGCTGTTGCGAATATTGGGTAATAACTTTGGCAAGAGATAAGGTGCGATTGTGGGAATGACGCCAAGCTGCAATGATCCTTGAAGTGTATCTTTGGTGCTTTGGGCAAATTCGGTTAATTCGCGCATTTGTTCTGTGATTTTTTTACTGCGCGCTAGAAGCTCTAGACCGTGTCTTGTTATAATTGCGCGCTTGTTGTTGCGCTCAAAAAGCAGAATATCGAGTTCCCGTTCGAGCTCTTTAATCTGCATGGATAAGGCTGGTTGGCTGACAGCGCAGTGCTCTGCTGCTTTTCCAAAATGGTTAAAACGGGCAACAGCCTCGAAATATTTCAGTTGTCTAAAGGTTGGCATAATCAGAAATAATAATAGAAAAATAAAATAATTGCTAGTTTTTCTTATTGTTAACTTTGGTTAAAATTTTCTTTTCGTTAAGATTTTATTATCTATATCTCGCGTATTCTCCGGCATTACAAAATGCGATTTTAACCTATTAAAGGACGGATTTTTCCGGAGGGTATGATGCCTGATAAACATGTAGCGGTTCTATATGGCGGTTTTTCGTCAGAACGCCCTGTCAGTCTTTCGTCCGGCGAAGCCTGCGCAGATGGTTTAGAGCGTGCAGGCTATAAAGTTACCCGCGTTGATGTTGATCGTAATTTATCGCAAACCTTACATGAATTAAAACCAGATGTTTGCTTCAATGCACTGCATGGTCCCTATGGAGAAGATGGAACCGTGCAAGGTCTCTTGGAGTATATGGAAATTCCTTATACGCATTCAGGTGTGCTTGCCTCTGCGCTTGCTATGGATAAAGAGCAGGCCAAAATTGTCGCAAAAGCCAAAGGTATTCCGGTTGCTGAGGCGAAAGTGTTGGATCGTCATGACTTTAAGTCAACGCACCCAATTCAGCCACCATATGTGGTTAAGCCTGTGGCCGAAGGTTCAAGCTTTGGCGTTGTAATGGTTAAAGAAGGTCAGTCTCATCCGCCTCAAATCCTATCATCTGATGAGTGGACTTATGGTGATCGCGTCATGGCAGAGCGATTCGTTTATGGCCGTGAATTGACCTGTGCTGTCATGGGAAATGTCGCGCTTGGTGTAACTGAAATTTTTGCCGAAGGCTCAAGTTTCTACGACTTTGATGCCAAATACAAAAAAGGTGGTTCAAAACATCAGTGTCCGGCAAAAATTTTACCAAATATTTACCAAAAGATTCAGACATTGTCATTGAAGGCCCATAAGGCGATCGGATGTCGTGGCGTAAGTCGTTCAGATTTTCGGTATGATGATCGGTTTTCCGAGAATGGAGAGATCATTTGGTTGGAAGTAAATACCCAGCCTGGAATGACAGAAACTTCTCTTGTGCCTGAGTTGGCTCAGCATGCTGGGCATAGTTTCGAAGAATTAGTTAGTTGGATGGTGGAAGACGCTTCGTGTTCTCGTTGATTGAAAAAATCTCTGACTTGAAAAGTAGCTCAGCTTCAATGGGAAGCGGAGAGCAGACTTTCGCACGTCGTCTTGTAAGACCACTCATTAGACGGGTGACACGCGCTAGCGCTGATGTATTGTCAGGCCATAAGAAAATACCAAACAATCTTGGCACTATTGCCACGCTCGCATTTTTTGCAGGCGTTTTGAATTATGGTGCCGTTGCAGGTGGTCATAGTGAAGTTGCATTGCGCACGATGACATCAGCTGTTGGTTTTGCAATTGATGAAATCAAGGTTTCCGGCAATGTTGAAACATCCGATATTGATATTCTGCAAGAGCTTAGGCTTGATGAAACGTCATCTCTACTGACGCTAGACCTTGCAAAAGCGCATGAGCAACTTTCTGAGCTTCCTTGGGTTCAGCATGTTGAGTTGCTAAAAATTTATCCAGCTACATTGCATGTGAAAATTGAAGAGCGCGATGCTTTTGCGATTTGGCAGCACGGTGATCAGTTGTCCCTTATTGAGCGTGATGGTGATGTAATTGAGAATTACGATGGTGTTCGTTACACTGATTTACCGTTCTTTGTGGGTATTGGGGCAGAAAGTCATGCCTCATCTATGTATGACACATTGTCAAACTGGCCGTCGTTCTTAAACGAAGCCAAAGCGATTATCCGTGTTGCAGACCGCCGCTGGGATCTAAGATTGAAAAATGGTGTGACGCTTCATCTTCCAGAAAAAGGTGTTGATGCTGCATTGGCTCATTTCAAAGCATTTGATGAAGCGCAAGAAGTTTTGCGCCGCGATATTGCCCAAGTGGATTTACGTATTGCAGATCGCGTGACAATACGTTTAACGCCAGAAGCATTAGAGCGCAGAAAATCTGCTGTTCTAGAGCGCTCTAAAGAACTTAAGAAGCGGAAGAAATCATGAGTTTGTTCCGCCAAAAATCGTCATTGCCGCGTCTAAAACCATTATCAAACAAGCGTCCTACTATTGTGACTGTATTAGATATTGGTTCTTCAAAAACAGTCTGTTTTATTGGACGTCTAACACCCTTATCAGATGGTGAAGTGCTCGCGCAACGCACACACAAAGTCGAAATTATCGGCATCGGGCACCAAAAATCGCGTGGTGTTAAAGCCGGTGTGATTATGGATATCGAGCAGGTTGAAAACTCAGTTCGTTCTGCTGTTGATACTGCCGAGCGTATGGCAGGTGTCACTGTAGATTCATTGATCATCAATGTAACAGCAGGTCGCTTAAAAAGTGAAATTTTCACAGCTTCCATTGACTTAGGTGGTGAAGAGGTTGCGCATAATGACCTAACGAAGGTTGTTAATCTTGTTACTAAACGAACATTAAGCCACGAACGTTCTATTCTTCACTCATTGCCAACAAGCTATGCGCTGGATGGTGAACGCGGTATTATTGATCCTGAAGGCATGTATGGTGATAAGCTGGGTGTTGATTTGCATGTTTTAAGTGCTGATCGTGCGCCGCTTAAAAACTTGGAAATGTGTGTCAATCGCGCGCATTTAACTGTTGAAGCAATGGTTGCAACACCCTATGCATCAGGCCTTGCCTCGCTCGTCGCTGATGAAGCTGAAATGGGCTGCGCATGTGTAGATTTAGGTGGTGGAACCACAACAATTTCGGTCTTTAATGAAGGTAAGTTCATCTTTGCAGATGCTGTGGCTCTTGGGGGACACCACGTCACTATGGATCTTGCACGAGGGTTAACAACCAGATTTGAAGATGCAGAACGTATTAAAGTCATGCACGGTTCTTCATTACCCTCTGCATGCGATGACAAAGACGTCATTTCCATCCCACCAATTGGCGATGAAATGGGCGATCACTCCGCGCAAGTTTCAAAAGCTATGGTCGCACGCATAGTAAGAGCGCGCGTTGAGGAAACACTTGAGTTAGTTCGCGATCGAATTCAACAATCTGGCTACGCGCCAATCGTTGGAAAAAGAGTGATTTTAACAGGTGGTGCAAGTCAACTTACGGGGTTAGCTGATAGTGCAAGACGAATATTGGCTCGTAATGTTCGTATAGGTCGACCTTTAGGAGTTTCTGGATTGCCAGCTGCAGTAAAAGGCCCGGCCTTTTCAGCAGCATCCGGATTAATGATTTACCCCCAAGTGGCAGACATCGAAGCCCATGGTTCTGAACGGACTATGATGGCAGCGGCAAGTGGAACAAGCGGACGATTGGCTCAAATGGGCCAGTGGTTCAAAGAAAGTTTTTAATTTCAAGGTTGCGGTACCAATACATGCGTCATGGCAACAAAAACCAAGGAAGGAACGGCTAAAATGACTATTAACCTTCAGAAGCCGGATATTACTGAATTAAAACCACGCATTACCGTGTTCGGTGTTGGCGGTGGCGGTGGCAATGCTGTGAATAACATGATCACTGCAGGCCTGCAGGGTGTGGATTTCGTTGTGGCAAACACGGATGCGCAAGCTCTGACAATGTCAAAATCTGAACGCATCATCCAATTGGGTGTTGCCGTGACCGAAGGCCTAGGTGCCGGATCGCAGCCAGAAATTGGCGCGGCGGCAGCTGAGGAATGTTTTGATGAGATCAATGATCATCTCAATGGAACGCATATGTGTTTCGTTACTGCCGGAATGGGTGGTGGTACAGGAACAGGTGCTGCACCGGTTGTTGCAAAAGCTGCTCGCCAAAAAGGTATTCTAACCGTTGGTGTTGTAACCAAGCCTTTCCATTTTGAAGGCCAGCGTCGTATGCGCTTAGCTGATCTTGGTATCGAAGAGCTGCAAAAGAATGTTGATACGCTGATTGTGATCCCGAACCAAAATCTGTTCCGGATTGCAAATGAGAATACAACATTTGCTGACGCGTTCTCAATGGCTGACCAAGTGCTCTATTCAGGTGTTGCTTGTATTACAGACTTGATGGTCAAAGAAGGTTTGATCAATCTTGACTTTGCTGATGTTCGCTCTGTGATGCGCGAAATGGGTAAAGCGATGATGGGAACAGGCGAAGCTTCAGGCGATGGTCGCGCAATGGCTGCAGCTGAAGCTGCAATTGCTAATCCACTCCTTGATGAGACTTCAATGCGCGGTGCGCAAGGCCTTCTTATCTCGATCACTGGTGGTCGCGATATGACACTATTTGAAGTTGATGAAGCTGCTACGCGTATTCGTGAAGAAGTTGATCCAGAAGCAAATATCATTTTGGGTGCAACGTTTGATGAATCTCTTGAAGGCATTATCCGTGTGTCTGTTGTTGCAACAGGTATTGATTGTTCTGCTGAGCAAATTGCTGGTCGTACTGAAACTGATATGCGTCCAGCTATGGCCTCTATGCAGGCTCAACTCAATCAGCGCAGTGCAGCTGCAGAAAAATTAACTGCTGAAGCACCAGCTCCGATCCCAGCTCCAATCCCAGCGGCACCGATTGCGCAAGACACTGCGTCTGAAACAATCATGTCAGCAGAAGCTGAGATTGAGCGTGAACTTGAGATTGCAGCGAAAACTGAAATCTCTGCACCTCAAAACAGACTATTTGTTCCAGAGGCAAAAACAGAAGCACCAGCACCTGTTGCAGCGCCTGCTCCTGTGATGGCTCAACCTGTAGCGCCAGCACCAATGCCTGCGCCTGAGATGCCGACAATGCAGGCACCAGCACCTGAAAGTGTGATGCCAGAAGCACCTGTTCAAGCAAGCCGTATGCCTCAGATTGAAGACTTTCCGGCAACCGTAAAAGCTGAAATGGATCGTGTGAATTCACCATCTCATCAGGAAGCTGCTGAAGAAAAAGGTGCAAAAGGCCTGTTCAAACGCATCAGCTCAAGCTTGGGTATGGGTGAAGAAGATGTAACAACTGCTGCGCAAAAGGCGATTGAACAACAATCACCACAACCGCGTCGTCCGTTGTCAGCTGATCAATCTTCAATGACTGGTGCCCGTGGTAACATGGATCAGCAGGGTCGTGTTGCACCTACAGCACCGTCACCTACTGAAGACGAACAGCTTGAAATTCCAGCGTTTTTACGTCGCCAAGTGAGATAATACTTAAAAAATTAATGAATTTGAAACGCAGCTGCACTATGGTGTGGCTGCGTTTTTATTTTTGCTGAGAAACGCTGTGTAATGGTATGTTACAGTTGCGTTACATTTGGAAATAAAGCGTGATTTGGAAAGAATCATGTTTCAGCATATTTTAAGAAGCGTGGCGGGGGACGCCTCTTAAAAATTACAGTGTGTGTGGCAACAAAGATGCGTCGTATGATTTCGTTCGACTGTGTTGCGTAAAGATCGAATTGGGCAGTTTAATGCATTATGATTTGAATGAATTTCAGGCTACAATTTCTAGGCCTGCTACACTTTCGGGTGTCGGTGTTCATAGTGGTTCAAATGTAACAATTTCTCTCATACCTGCAGATTCAAATACCGGCATCGTTTTTAAACGTATGTGTGGTTCTCAAACTATTTGCACATTGCGTGCGGTTTCTTCTCAAGTCGGCTCAACAGATTTTTGTACCTTACTTGGCAATGCTCCTGATCGTTCTGTGGCGACAGTTGAGCACCTTATGGCTGCGCTTTATGCGATGGGCATAGATAACATCATTGTTGAGATTGATGGTGGTGAAGTTCCAATCATGGATGGCAGCTCGGCGCTGTTTGTTGAATTAATCGAAGCAACAGGCGTTTTGAAACTTGAAGAGCGTCGTCGCTACATTCGAGTGAAAAAGGCTGTTCGCGCTGAAATGGGCGGTTCATGGGCTGAATTTACCCCACACGAGGGAACACGTTTTGAAATTGATATCGATTTCTCATCGCCAACCATTGGACGTCAGTCTTGGTGTGGTGAAGTCACAGCTGATAGTTTTAAGCGTGAATTAAGTCGTGCACGTACATTTGGCTTCATGCGTGATGTCGAGTTTTTGTGGGCATCTGGTCACGCTCTTGGTTCTTCTTTGGAGAACTCAGTAGTCATTGGTGAAGATGATAAAGTCATCAATATGGAAGGTCTTCGTTTTGAAGACGAATTTGTCCGCCACAAGACACTTGATGCTGTTGGTGATCTAGCTCTCGCTGGCGCACAGTTTATCGGTTGTTATCGCTCTTATCGTGGTGGCCACAAATTAAACGCTATCGCGCTTCGCAAATTGCTTGCGCAACAAGATGCTTACGAGATTGTTGAAACAAAACATACGCGTGGCAAAGGTGGTTACGGCGAATTGGTAGCTGTGAGCTCGCCGGTATTTTCCCCTTGGACAGTGTAATCTGTCGGTACTGACCCAAAATCAGGCTTCTAAATTAACTTAATTTCCAATTTTGCCATAAAAATGTGCCAATGCTGAAAGATGACGTTGGACGCATATGGATTTTACGATTAAAACCCTGTAAATAATGCTTTCGGTTTCAAACTCCTTAATTGGAGAAAGGTCAATTGGTTATGTTGTTATTCTCCAAATTGAGAATGCTTGCGAAAACAAGTCTGAGCTTTGCACTATTGTTAGGTACGCTAGTACTGGCGAGTTGTCAGTCTGATCCGGATATCGACATTAATTCACTTGTCGATTCTGTTGAGCCGGCTGATGTACTTTACAATCAGGCACTTGCGAATATGTCCGCAGGAAAAATGACCGAGGCGACCAAGAAATTTGATGCGATTGATCGTCAGCACCCATTTTCAGAATATGCGCGTAAGTCCTTGGTGTTAAACGCCTTTGCAAAATATCGCTCAGGTCGATCAACCGAAGCAATCACCAATGCACGCCGCTTCTTAAATCTTTATCCAAACGACAAAGATGCAGCATATGCGCAATACATCATTGGATTATCCTATTTCAGGCAAATACCGGATGTAACGCGTGATCAGCGTGCGTCTTCACGTGCGATTGCGGCGATGCAAGAGGTTATCGATCGTTATCCAGAGTCAGAATATGTTGATGATGCAAAAGCCAAGATCAGAAAATCTCGCGATCAGCTTGCTGGAAAAGAGATGCAAATCGGTCGCTATTACCAAGAGCGTAAAGAGTATTTAGCGTCGGTAAACCGCTATAAGACCGTTGTTCAGCAATATGGTAATACACGACAAGTGGAAGAGGCCTTGGCGCGATTGGTCGAATCATATTACGCAATGGGCTTAACAAGTGAAGCGCAAACTGCAGCTGCCGTATTAGGACATAACTATCCTGACAGTCAGTGGTATGCAGATTCATATAAGCTTTTGCAAACGGGTGGTTTAGAACCTCGTGAAAATAGACGGTCTTGGATATCACGCGCTGCGCGTACAGTGGCATTTGGAACGTCTTCCTAGCCAGAGGTAGGGGGATGCTGGTTCAACTTTCTATTCGAGATATTGTTCTGATCGATAAATTGGATTTATCCTTCGATCAGGGCTTATCTGTATTAACTGGTGAAACTGGCGCTGGTAAATCTATTCTTCTTGATAGTTTATCGCTTGCTCTTGGCGGTCGAGGTGATGGCTCGCTGGTGCGTCAGGGGTGCGATAAAGGTCAAATTACGGCCGTGTTTGATATTCCATCTGATCATCCTGCGCGGGCAATCTTAAAAGAAAATGACATGCCAGATGATGGTGACTTGATCATCCGGCGTGTGCAAAATGCTGATGGTCGTTCGCGTGCTTTTGTTAATGATCAACCAAGCAGTGTTTCGCTATTAAAGGCTCTTGGAACACATCTTGTTGAAATACATGGTCAGCATGATGATCGTGCTCTTGTTGATGTACAATCGCATAAACTGCTTTTAGATGCCTTTGGGGGACTAACCTCTGATCGTGAAGACGTTGCTCGACTTTATCAAAAATATCGTGCGGCTGAAAAAGAACTTAAATCTCAAAGGCAACGCATTGAAGAAGCAGCGCGCGAGGCTGATTGGTTAAAAGCGTCTGTTGATGAGTTGGAGACGTTATCACCACAAGATGGTGAAGAGGATGAGTTGGCCGAAAGTCGCTCAAAAATGATGAAGGCGGAAAAAATAGCCACCGACATCAATGAAGCGCAAGAATCTCTTAGCGGACATCATTCCCCTGTTCCTGCTCTTAACCAGTTGTTGCGCAGATTAGAGCGCAAAAACGCAGAAGCACCTGGTTTGCTTGAAGATACAATTGAAGCACTTGGAAGCGCACTTGATGGGCTATCTGAAGCGCAAAGCACTGTAGAGATAGCTTTGCGTGAATGTGAGTTTAATCCCCGCGAATTGGAAGAGACAGAAGAGCGGCTTTTTGCGTTAAGAGCTGCAAGTCGCAAGTATAATGTGCCGGTTGCAAATTTGCCGGAATTGGCTGCAACCATGATTTCTGACCTTGCTGCGATTAATGATGGCGAAGAGCTTTTGTTCCAGCTTGAAGAGAATGTCAAAACCAGTAAAGCTAATTTCTTGCATGCAGCGAAATTATTGTCTGAGAAACGGCAAAACACAGCGCTCGCTTTAGCTGAAGCTGTGATGTCTGAATTGCCAGAGCTTAAACTTGAACGCGCTGAGTTTATTGTCGATATTCAAAGCGACGAAGATAATGCTGGCGCAGACGGCATTGATTTGATTGAGTTTCATGTGCGCACAAATCCTGGAACACGTGCAGGGCCGATTATGAAGGTTGCATCTGGTGGTGAGTTGTCACGTTTTCTTTTGGCTTTAAAAGTTGCGCTCGCAGATCGAGGTTCGGCGCCAACATTGGTGTTTGATGAAATTGATACAGGTGTTGGTGGCGCAGTTGCTGATGCGATTGGCAAGCGATTGGCGCGTTTATCACAGTCGATACAGGTTCTTTCGGTGACACATGCTCCGCAAGTTGCAGCGCGTGCGAAGACGCATCTCTTGATCTCAAAGTCTCAAGCGCAGGCTGATAATGTGATGTTATCGACAAATGTGAAAGCGATAGACGATAATGGTCGTCAGGAAGAAATTGCGCGAATGCTTGCTGGTGCTACTATAACAGATGAAGCACGTGCGGCTGCTGCACAATTATTAGTAAATAACGGATAGAATATGGCTGATCCATCCACGATAGATGTGTCTTCTTTAACGGAAGAACAGGCGGGTGCCGAACTTACGCGTTTGGCTGAGGTTATGGCCCATCATGATCAGTTATATCACACAAACGATGCGCCAGAGATCTCTGACGCTGAATATGATGGGTTAAAGCGCCGTAACTTAGATATTGAGACGCGGTTCCCTCATCTAAAACTTGAAATCTCGCCGTCAGATAAAGTCGGCGCGCCAGTTGCTTCTGGATTTTCCAAAATTTCACACAATGTTGCGATGTTATCGCTGGACAATGCATTCAACGATCAAGATGTTCGCGATTTTGCTGCGCGTATTCGCCGTTTTCTCTCTCTTTCTGCATCCGATAAAGTGGCATTAACTGCCGAGCCAAAAATTGACGGGCTCTCAATGTCATTACGTTATGAGAATGGCAAGCTGGTTTCTGCTGCAACACGGGGAGATGGCGCGGTTGGCGAAAATGTAACGACGAATGTCAAAACGATTTCTGAAATCCCGCAGCAATTGCCTGAAAATGCCAATGTGCCAGATGTTATGGAAATCCGTGGCGAAGTTTATATGCGCCGGGATGATTTTTTTGCGTTGAACGAAAAGCAAGCAGAACTTGGTCGACAAATCTATGTTAATCCAAGAAACACAGCTGCAGGCTCGTTAAGACAGCTTGACGCGAAGATTACAGCATCTCGACCGCTAAAGTTTTTCGCCTATGCATGGGGTGAAGTGTTGCCCCAAATGCCTGCTAGTACACAAATGGGCATGGTAGAGCTTTATAAGTCATGGGGTTTTTCAGTTAACCCATTGATGCAGCGTTTTGATGATATCGAAGCGTTATTACAACATTATGCGAAGATAGAAGAAGAACGCCCCGAGCTTCCTTATGATATCGATGGTGTTGTTTACAAAGTTGATGATTTAGCGCTTCAGGCAAGGCTCGGATTTATTTCGCGCAGTCCACGATGGGCCATTGCGCATAAATTTCCGGCTGAAAAAGCGTCCACGGTTTTAAAAGATATTGATATTCAAGTGGGTCGCACAGGTGCGCTTACTCCCGTTGCCCGTTTAGAACCAGTTACTGTGGGCGGTGTTGTTGTCACGAACGCAACGCTGCACAACGCGGAAGAGTTAGAACGTCTGGGCGTCAAGATTGGCGATACAGTTCGCATTGAACGGGCAGGGGATGTGATCCCAAAAGTGCTTGAGGTGGTTTCATCTCCAGATGATGCGGTAGAGTTTGAATTTCCAAAGACATGCCCGTGTGATTTAAAATCTGAGGTCGTTCAGGAAAAAACGGCAAGTGGAGCCGCGGGTGTTATTCGTCGTTGTTCAGGCGAGTTTGCTTGTCCATATCAACGCAAAGAGCACTTGAAACATTTTGTGTCCCGTAAAGCATTTGATATCGATGGGCTTGGAGAAAAGCAGATCGAATATTTCTATCAGGATGAAAATCTTTATATAAATTCGCCTGCAGATATTTTCACGCTTTCAAAGCGTGATGAAGCCAATTTCACCAAATTGAAGAACCGTGATGGATATGGTGATCTTTCAGCGCAGAAGCTGTTTGATGCGATTGAGGATAAACGCACGATACCACTGGCTAAACTCATATTTGCACTCGGCATCCGCCATGTTGGAGAAGCAACCGGCAAAACGTTAGCTGGTGCATATTTGAACTGGGCATCGTTTGAAGAGGCCATTATGTCTATCACCAAAGGTGATGAAACAGCGCTGCAAGAACTACTTGCGCTAGATGATATTGGTCCAGCTGTAGTTGACGCCATGCGCCAATTTTTTGCGCGTGATGATAACCGCAAAATGGTCGATGATCTGATTGCTGAGCTGAATATCTTAGATGCTGAAGCACCATCTGCTGATAGTCCTGTTGCGTCTCAGACAGTGGTGTTTACAGGCAAGCTTGAGCGCATGTCACGTGATGAAGCAAAAGCTATGGCAGAGCAATTAGGTGCAAAAGTTGCAGGCTCAATATCGAAGAAAACTGATTTGCTCGTCGCAGGGCCGGGGGCTGGCTCGAAACTTAAAAAAGCAACCGATCTAGGCATTAAAACAATTACGGAAGATGAGTGGTTCACGCTGATCGGGCGAGACTAAGCGCTAGTATTCTATCCGTTCGCCATCCCATGCAATGATGTCGCCAGTATTTTCAATTGTCGCGTTTTCAATCACGCTCAGCAATCTTTCTGCAGAATATTGTGGCGTGAAAAGCTTTTCCTTGGACACATTCCCCTGAAATGGCTCTGATAAGCTGCTGTCTACCGTTCCTGGGTGCAATCCGAGAATAATCATTTGTTTGTAACGGCGATGTGCTTCAATGCTTAGGTTTTTTAGCACCATGTTAAGTGCAGCTTTTGATGCGCGATAAGCGTACCAGCCACCCAAACCATTATCTGAAATGCTGCCAACGCGGGCGGATAAACAGGCAAATACTGATCTATCATTTTTTCTCATGACGGGCAGAAAATGTTTTGCTACCAATGCCGGTCCGATGGTGTTTATTGCAAAGTTTCGCTCAAAACCCTCAATGGATAAATCACGAATGGCTTTTTCGGGCTTAACATCTTTATTGTGCAGAAAGCCTGTTGCGACAAAAACTAAGTCTTGCGGCCCAATTTCGCTGGCGCGTTGCGCGGCAAGTTCAATAGTTGCCTCATTGGTTAGATCAATCGTTTGATATTCAATGTTGGGAACATTGAATGCAATTTCGGATCGTCCGCATGCCAGAATATTCTCAATTTTTGCAGAATGAGAAAGCTGTTCAATTAACGCATTGCCAATGCCGCCGCTCGCACCAATAATAGTCACATTTTTCGTCATGATGTATCCTTTGGTCTTCTTACGTATTTACGCAAATATCGGTTTTGTTTCACGTAGTATTACGAGTTGACTAGTCTATCTTTTGGTGACAATGCTCACGCTTTGGAAGAGGGTGCGATGTCAGAAAATTCATCACAATTTATGAAGGGCATGAAAGACGGATTTCCCGTTGTTATCGCTGCTGCGCCATTTGGAATGCTGTTTGGCACGCTAGCGATTGAAAATGGCCTAACCATTTCAGAGGCTGTATTCATGAGCGCGATTGTGTTCGCCGGTGCAAGCCAAATGGTTGGAATTGAGCTCTTTGGCCAAGACATTGCCCCGTGGTTGATATTGCTCTCTATTTTTGCCGTCAATTTCCGCCATGTTTTATATTCCGCTACGCTTGGGCGTTATTTTGACCATATGCCCAAATCGCATCAGGCATTGGCATTCTTCTTTATGACAGATCCACAATTTGCTTCTAGTGAGCAGCGGGGTGAAAGCGGAATCAAATTGACCTTGGCTTGGTATATGGGAATGGCGTTGCCGCTCTATTTTGCTTGGATTGTTGAAGCTTGGATTGGAGCTGTATTTGGCAGTTTAATTACCAACACTGAAGCGCTTGGTATCACCTTCTTGCTTTCGATTTATTTTCTTGCGCTTTTGATGTCTTTTCGCGGACGCTCACTGTTTGTACCAGTGGTCGCAACAAGCGCTTTGACATCATCCATTGCCTATTTGACTTTAGGTTCACCTTGGCACGTCAGTGTCGGCGCGGTGTTTGGTATTCTGGTCGCAGCTTGCTGGCCGGCACGGTATAGAAAGGAACCAAAATCATGATGGGTGACTTTTTAGGACTATCAGATAATGTTTGGATCATTATTTTTGCGGCAATTATTACCTATTTCACACGTGTTTCGGGACACTTAATCTTATCTCGATTTGAAACTATACACCCACGTGTTGAAGCAGGCTTGAACGCAGTGCCTGCAGCCGTTGTCACTGCCATTGTTGTACCTGCGGTTCTAACGGGGGGATGGGCGGAAGTCATCACAATCATTGTTGCCGTTGCCGCATCATTTAAAATGTCGATGATGAAGGTGTTTTTTCTCGGCTGGGTGTTGATTATTGCGCTTCGATCAATTGGTCTTTAACGCTCTCAAACGGGCTTTGTTTGTGTTTCAAGCCATGCCAAAGTCTCAGTATCATCGATATATTGAGTAAGTTCATCGCGTACACGAGTGTGATATTGATCAAGCCAAGCGATCTGTTCGCTCGTCATCAACTCTGGCAATATTAGTTCTTTATCAATAGGGCAGAGTGTTAAGGTGTCAAATCCCATCATCGGTATTTCACCTTGCTCAATGGCACGCGGCTCATGGACAGAGATTAAGTTTTCAATGCGAATGCCGAAACCACCGTCTCTGTAATACCCTGGCTCGTTGGAAACAATCATGCCAGCTTGATATTCCACCATTGAACGCTTGGAAATGTTTTGCGGTCCTTCATGAACGGAGAGGTAACTTCCTACTCCATGGCCCGTCCCGTGTGCATAATCGACACCGTATTTCCATAATGCTGCACGCGCAAAGGCATCTATGTCCACACCGCGGGTTCCTTTTGGAAACCGCAGAAGTGAGATGTCAATCATACCCTTTAGTACAAGAGTAAAGAATTTCTTTTGCTCTTGGGGCACATTGCCCAAGCTGATTGTGCGGGTGATATCTGTTGTTCCGCATTCATACTGACCGCCTGAATCAACAAGAATCATCTCACCACTTTTCAAACCCCGATTGCTATCCTCATCAACTCGATAGTGAATGATCGCAGCATTGGGGCCAGATCCAGAAATAGTATCAAAGGATATGTCTTTGAGCTCATTTCCATGTTTCTTGCCATATTCAGCACGTGTGGCTTCAAGCTTCTTGGCAACTTTTATTTCATCAAGTGTCTCTGGTGATTGAGACTTTAGCCAACAAATGAAACTTACCATCGCCGCGCCATCTATCTTATGCGCAAGAATGTTGCCTTCGATTTCTGCTATGTTTTTCACGGCACGGGGTAATTGAACTGGGTCAGGTCGATTTATTATGGTGGCCCCATGTTCTTTGAGGGTCATTGAGATCGCATGAGATGCTGTATTTGCATCAAGGCTGATGGTTAGCTTTTTATCACCGAGTTCAGATAGCGCTGTCTCAAATTCACTTGGTGGCCGTAAATCAGCTAATTGATTGAGATAGGCTTCCTCTTCAATGCTGAGTTTGCGCTTATCGATAAAGAGCTGCGCAATCTCATTACTTGAGATAATTGCGCGCGATAATACAACAGGTGTGTGCATCACATCATTGCCGCGGATGTTAAATAACCAAGCTATAGCCGTTGGATCCGCAATTACCGTGGCATCATCACCTTGGTCTGTAAGCTCAGTCTGAAGCTCTTTGATTTTAACTTTGGCGAGTTTGCCGCTGTATTTATCTGGCTGGATGGACAAAGGTTCTAAGGGCGCATTTGGTTGATCATGCCAGACTTCATCTACCGGATTGGTTTTTAATATTACAAGCTCACCATCAATGGCTTTTAAGGTCTCGTCTAGCTTTTCAACGCTTGCACTTGGCAATATCCATGGGTCTACTCCCAGTCGTAGTCCTTTTGGCGCATTGTCTTTGATCCATTTTGACGGCGGGTTTGATACCAAATCTTCAATATCAAACACATCAGGGTCGCTTTGTTTGGCAATTTGTGAGGTATATCGGCCATCGGTGAATATGACCGCTTTGTCTTTGAGTATAAGCGCAGAACCAGCTGAACCTGTAAAACTGGTTAGCCATGCAAGTCGTTCTGCACAAGGGGGGATATATTCACCAAGATACTCATCGCTTTTGGGTACAATAACTGCATCTATTTCTAACCCATTAAATATTTGGCGCAAAGCAGCGACGCGAGCTTTCGCAGTTTGAGGATGGGAAAGAGTGGCAAATTGCTGAAACATATCAATTCCTAATAGCGAATAATTCAAAGCAGAACATAGCGTGGTGCGTGGATAAAATACAGCAATATTACCTATGCACTGGCTGCATGGCTCATGTGTTGATATTGCGCTGCACAATTATTTTTTTTGCACTATATTGAAACTGTATCGGGTGGCAATGAACCACAGAAGGAAATATGAAAATGGCAAACACACTTTTAAAATCTGCATTTGAGCGCATGATCAACGCACGCGAACGTCAGGTTCGTCGTTATGTTAATGGCACACTTATTGGTCTTGACGATGCGACGCTAAAGTCAATTGGCCGTAGTCGCGATGAAATTCGCAAAGAAGGTTACCAGCCTTACGGTGTATAATACCAATTGAGTTTATTACACGAAGATCGAAGCGGCCAGATGGCCGCTTTTTATTTGGGTGCTTGTTTTATCGAAGAACAATAGTAACCCAGCCGTTGCGCCAGATCGTTTGTTGATGCCCTAAGCCTTCACGATTGAATGCTGATAAGACTTTAAGTCTTTGTTCGGACAAAATACCGGATAAAATAACAGTACCGCCAGGTTTCAGGTTCTTGGTAATGTCAGGCGCCATTCGCATTAATGGCCGCGCCAATATGTTCGCAATGATTAGACCAAACGGTCCTTTTTCTGCAAAAATTGGCGACTTGAAACCATTGACGGTTTTACAATCAATTAAATGCCCAACCTGATTGAACTTTGCATTGTGGTGAGCTGTTTTAGTCGCAATAGGATCAATGTCTGTTGCAAGGACTTTTGCATGGGATAATTTTGCCGCAGCAATTGCCAACACGCCGCTGCCTGTGCCTAAATCCAGAATAGGGGAGAAACCGCGCAAGTTATCATGTGATTTTTTACCCGTAGCTTCGATCATTTCTAGACAACCCGCTGTCGTGCCGTGGTGTCCGGTGCCAAATGCTTGCGCTGCATTAATCTCAACAGAATGTTGATATGGCTTAACGACATCGCGATCATGCGATCCGTGGATGATAAATCGTCCTGTTTCAACCGGTGTTAAACCCTCAAGTGTATGAGACACCCAATCAATGTCAGGAAGAATTTCTGAATTGATTTCCAACTCGAAATTAGACGCACTTAAAACTTTTTCAAGACGTGCGCATGCATCGTGTTGAGTTTCATCATCTACATAGACAGACGCATTCCAAATTTTTGCATCTTCATCGATTTCTGTTGTGGAAATTGCAAAGCCATCATCCTCAAATTCGATCTCTAATAGATCAAGTAGAATATGGGCGGTGTCCTCATCAGTTGTGACGTGTAAACGAATTTGTGGCATGGAATATCCCTTGTATCGCGCATGAAAACGTGATCGCGCTTTGTTGGGGTCTATTTGGCACGGCTATTGAAAGAGGTAAAGTGGGGTGCTTGTATTATCTGGAAACGGTGGCGATTTATCATGCGCCACACGGTGTTATTCTGAGTGTTGAACCTTGATAAAGCGCCTATCCTTCAATTAGGTTTTTAAGTTTTTGGATCGCAGTCTCAGGATTTTCACCATAGGCGATCGTACTTTTAAATCGACCACCATTGTGAAACAGTAATACAGACGCTGTGTGATCCATGGTGTAATCACCATCAGGATCATTTGCATCCAATGGCACTTTCTTGAAATAGACTTTAAAATCGCGCAGCATGGCGGATACATCATCTAATGGACCGGTTATACCTTTAACGCGATCTGTGACGTTGCTGACATAAGTATTTAAAATTTCAACAGTATCTTTTTCAGGGTCAACACTTACAAAGTAAGCATTGATTTTCTCTCCCGATGGGTCAGCTGCATCCAACCATCCATCAAGTTCATATAGTGTCGTTGGGCAAATTTCGGGACAATGAGTAAAGCCAAAAAACACAGCCGCTGGCTTTTCTGCAAAAGCAGCTTCGGTAATTTCCGCACCATTTTGATCAACCAATTTAAATGGACCACCAAAGGCCTCTTCATTTGATGTGGTGTTTTTTGTCCAATCAAAACTTACTGCAACCATTCCAACTGCAATAACTGCAATGAGCGACCAAAGTATAATACGAAAGGTTTTCATAATTTCCCCAAATGTAAGAATTTGGGGCAACTTAGCGATTGATATCTTATAAGTCTTGAGGGCAAAGTGCCTCACCTCATCACGTTTAAGTGAACTCTGATTGCCAATGAAAAAACTAGGCGGTATTTTAACAGTGAACCAAGTGCAGAGCTGCAATTTATGAATATGTCAATGACCAATCCGATTTTCTATTCCTTTCGAAGATGTCCTTATGCAATGCGCGCACGATTAGCGCTCAATTCAAGTAAGCTGGGGGTTGAACTCAGAGAAATCATATTGCGGGATAAACCTGAGCACATGCTTGAAGTTTCACCCAAGGGCACGGTTCCTGTAATGCTTTTACCCGATGGAAAGGTGATCGATGAAAGTTTGGATGTCATGCTTTATGCACTGGGAAAAAATGACCCCGAACATTTGTTGGACCCTGATGCAGTAAAATTGGGTGACATGCTATCATTGATCGCAAAATTTGACGGTCCATTTAAAACGGCTTTGGATCGATATAAATATGCCAATCGCCATGAAAATGTTGATGTGAACGATGAGCGGGAAATAGCATCCAAACATTTGATGGAACTTGAAGCCTTGCTTGTAAAAGGTGAGGGGTATCTGTTTGGTGATCGTATCTGTCTTGCAGATCTCGCCATTTTTCCATTTGTGCGGCAATTCGCAAATGTTGATAAAGACTGGTTTGATAATCAACCTTGGCCCAATTTAGTTAAAGCGCTTGATAGTTTTGTGAGTTCAGATCGCTTTTTATCTATCATGGAAAAATATCCCAGATGGAAAGAAGGTGATCAAGCAACTTATTTTGGATCAGCTGAGGTGGAGAAATAGTCCATGCAGAAGGCCGTCCATATGCACACTCAAGGTTCAGGCTTATATGAGTTCACGCACGAGGCTGTTGATTTCGTGCAAAGCGCTGGGGTTGAAAGTGGACTTTTGACGCTGTTTGTCAGGCATACCTCTTGTTCGCTGCTTATTCAGGAAAATGCTGATCCAGATGTACGGTTTGATTTAGATAGTTTTTTCAAACGTCTTGTACCGCGCACGGATCATCCATCTATGAGTTGGGTACGCCACACAATGGAGGGCCCCGATGATATGCCTGCGCATATAAAAGCAGCAATGATGCCCGTTTCACTAACTATACCTGTTGCAAATCATCGACCTGTTTTGGGAACATGGCAGGGGATATATCTGTTTGAGCATCGGGATCATCCGCATGATCGGCAGATAGTTTTACATTTAAGCGATTGATAAACAACGATTTAACTCTCATGAACGGAATATGAACGACAAGTTCTGATTTGGTTCAGTTGGTTTTGAATAGATTTCAGTCATGCAAATCACTGGAGGTCTATTATGTTTAACCAATTCAAGAAAAGCTTCATCGCTATCATCATTTCAGCAGCAACACTTGGCGCAGGCGCGCAAACAGCATCAGCTGGTGGCGTTACATTTGAATTCCGCTACGGACACCATGGTCATGGTCCGGTTGTTCGAATTAATCCTGAGCACCGCAGACATTTCAACCCGCCAAGCTCGCGCAACTTTTATTGTTCACCAAGAAAAGCCGTTAAAAAGGCGCGTAAAAGATTTGGTGTTAGACATGCAAAAATCGTGCGTGCAAACCATCGCAAGATCGTTGTAAAGGGTTACAAGCGCGGACACCGTGTGAAGGTCGTATTTGCCAATGATCGTGGCTGTCCTGTTATCGCTCGACGTGCCGCTTGGTAGGAATACCGATTGAACTAAAAACCCCGGTATCAAATACCGGGGTTTTTTTATCAGGTTATTGGTCGATCTCAAAAGTCACATTCACGGTGATGCGATAGGTGTTTTCACCGCTTGCAATGGGAACCGCATCGCTTTCGGCCATCGCCATTTTAGCGACCTGACCACGCAACATCGGCTGTGGTGATGGATTAAAGGACTGCTCGCTGATCTGACGGATAGATCCAATTTCAACGCCTGCAGCTTCGGTCAGAACTTTAGCTTTTTCGATCGCATTTTTCATTGCTTCAGCGCGTGCTTGCATCTGCAAGGGTTTTGGATCTGAATTACCAAAGGATATATTACCACCTTCATTTACCCCAAGCGTCACAGATTTATCCAAAATTTCGCCGACACGGGCCAGATCGCGAATGCGTATAGCCAAGGAATTGGATACTTGATAGGCCACAATCCTTGGTGATTTTATTTGGTTATTATTGTTTGGATAAATATATCTTGGGTGAATTGAGAAATTTGACGTTTGTAAATCTTTATCCTCAATCCCGAATTCTTTCATAGCATTCAGAATATCATTCATCGCTGAGTTATTGTTAGACAACGCGCTTTTTGCCGTTTCAGCTTCGCGCAAAACAGTTAGATTTATCGTCGCCATATCAGGTGCTGCGTTGATAATTCCAACGCCGGTAACCGATATCGTGCCTGCCTTGTTTTCATCAGCAGACGCAAGCGCTGTTGTTGCAAGCATAGCCGAAATAACCAGTGATGTGAGGGTAAATTGTTTTCGCAAAATTATGGCTCCATTACATTCATCAATTATCGACCTAATTTGCAAAACAATGTGAGCTTAATAGGGCGAAGAATTGTGATCTTTACATTTTTAGACTAGACGCGTCCACGATCCTGCGGCATAAGCTGTCATCGATGCACATCATCATGGTGGGGCCTGTAGCTCAGTTGGTTAGAGCCGGCGGCTCATAACCGCTTGGTCGGGGGTTCGAATCCCTCCGGGCCCACCAATCTTCAATAAAATCAATAGCTTTTGTGATTTTTGGATGTAGCAAGATTCGTCTGTTCACATTTGGTAATTAGATTTATTGATCCAGTCGTATTTCGTGATTTTCCACCTATATATAAACGATCGATCATTTGGAGGGTGAATCATGCTAGTTAATGAAAAGCGAATTCGGAAATTCACAATGATACTTATTGGGTATCCTATTGCTTTGATCATTATATCATTGGTGCTGAATGTGTTTGTGTTTGGCGTTGAGCCTTTGCTGGTTTCTCTGCCAGCGCCAAGTATTTTAACCGCGCTGATCATTTCTGCGATCTTATTATTGATCAATCACAGCTGGTTGATGACAACAACAGAGCTCACCCGATTAAATTATAAAATGTATGCCTCCCAGGAAGAGTGGGATGAGGCGGGTGTGCGAAAAGAGGATGTCTCCAGCAAAGGTTGGATTGAGCTCGATAGGCGTCACAATGCTCATCGAAATGCCACTGAGAATATTGTTTATTTCGCAATGCTTGCCGTTATGATCAGTCTCATATCGCCAACTATACTGGCTGCGCAGATTTGGATCATCGGCTTTGCTATTGGACGTTTGGGATATACGTTTAGCGCGTTGGGCGGACAAAGTGGGCTTCGAGGCATTTTCATGACCATCAGCTTGCTATCGCTTTATGGTCTTGCTGGGTATTTAGGGCTTAGCCTCATTATTTGACCGCAGACTTGCTTACACCATCATGCAAGAAATATCTGCCAACCCATGTTTATTCAACAAGTGCACCTGAGCAATCATTCTCGATGGTAACGATGCAGAGATCGTCTTCGTCACCTGTATCGCTGGTTGGAGTTTCGACCACAATAGGTGTTTCTATCGTTTTGTTGATATCTGTAACAGCTGTTTCTGTTGGTTTGGTAACTGATGTTTCAGGCGCCATCTCCACATTTGGAACTGCGATGATATTACTTTCGTTAGATGTATCGGTTGAAGCGCTTGTAGGATCATCAGCTTCTACACTAACGGCATCTTGGCCATTTGCAGGCGTTAAAGGTGTAATCTGACCGTTGAGTAGTGGATCAGCAATCTTTGCCGGCTCGATTGAAATCAACTCGTCGTTCTCAACTTCATCCTCAATCAGCACGGTACTAATTGGCGATGTTCTGGCTTGTGTTTGTGACGCATAGGCGAGAGCTTCTGGGTCCTGCGTATCAGCTGAATTTGAAACTGTTTTTTTGGTTGCGCAAGACGCGAGCGTTATTGCGCATGCGGCAGTGAGTATTAAAACTGATGATTTTTTGAAAAACTTCTGCTTACTTGGCTTTAAAGTTACCATGGCTCACGTCCCCCGAAGTGATGTTCAGGAAATTGTGACATTTTATGGTTAATGCGCCGTTAATTACGATTTTTTGTAGGTTTTATGGCATGTTACAGGCGTTGCGAGAACGCGGTCGCGAAGCCTTCGATTTTGCTTTCGGAGACTGGGCCTATTAGGAAGTAATCTAAGTTTCCATCCGACCAATAAGCGGATTGCATGCGCTCTATTTCTCGCATGTTAAGCTCCGTGATCGATGATGTCTGTGACTTCATAATGCATAGGGCAATAGGTTTGCCGTCTGATGATAAAAATGCAAGCTGAACAAGTGGTCTTCCTTGATACTCTAGGAGCTGACCACGTTTGTATGTAAGACCTTCATCTATTTCCAGATCCGCGATTGTAATTTCAGCATCAATTTTTTCTGACACGCGTTTAAGCTCGTTTTCGATCATGAGATCATCGTTGTTCACATGCGCGAGCGTGTCCGTTGCATAAAGTGCTTGATAAGCTGCAACATATTCCTGCCAGCCATCAAGTTTGTCTTGCTTGATGATGGATGAGGCAAAAAATCCAACGCCAAGCGCAATCAATGCGACAGCTGCAATTTTTAAAAAACCAGCATTATCATTTGCGGGTTTGGTGTTGTCTGCGCCCATAATATCGTCATAACTTGGTGCTGTTTGGCTGAGCGCACCAAAAGCATCAGACATGGTGGATTTGTTTAATGTGAGTTGTTTTAGGCGCGCATTGAGCGCATCACTATGAGCCATCGCCGCTTTGATCTCATCCGCAGGGGTGTGATCGAATTCACCATCTAGAAAAGCGACCAATTGTTCGTCTGTGAAATTGTGTTGCTCAGTCATGCGATCTGACTTTCATCATTTAATTTATTCGCCAATTTTGCCCTTGCGGCAGATAATCGGCTCATTACTGTTCCAATTGGGATATCTAAGGTGTCTGCTGCTTCTTGATAGCTGTAGCCTTCAATATATACCAGAATTACGGCAACACGTTGTGCTTCGGGTAATGCCATCACTTCTTTTAACACCTCAGACGCTAAAATATTCGATTCAGGATCAGGTTTTGTATCGGGGATATCAATCTCGTCAACATTTGCAATGCCGCCGCTCGTTCTCACCGCGTTTTTACGTAATTCGTTGATCCAGCTGTTGTGAGCGATGGTAAAGAGCCACCGATCGAGTTTTGTGCCAGGTTTATATTGATCAGCTTTTTCAAGCGCTCTCAAGCACACAGATTGTGCCAAATCATCAGCCCAATCCTTATTTCCAGTTAAAACCAGGCAATATCTCCAAAGTCTTGGAAATATTGGTTTAATCCCATCTTCAACTTCTTTGCGCGCACTTTTTTTAAAGAACATCGAGCACCATTTTAAAAATCTTCGCGCAACATAACGGCACTCAATATGTAATACAAGCGAATGAGTTTTCAGGTTTTTGTGATGTCACTTACCACCGTATTTTTACATTTTATGCAAATCGTGATAGGCTTCTTCCATGTCAAAGATAAACAACCATCTGATGGGTTTGTTTTTTGGGATAGTACTTATGGTCCCAACAGTTAGTTTTGCCGATATAAAATGTGAATGCCGATACTTTGGGAACTATGTTCCGGTAGGTTCAAAAATATGTATGAACACGCCTGAGGGCGCGCGCATGGCAAAATGTGAAATGATGCTGAATAATCCCACATGGCAGTTTGAAGAAGATGAGTGCCCGTTGGCCTACAATATGAGCCCAGCACCGACCTCTATGACTAAATTGGCTTCGTTACTGAAATAAAGTCATCACCATTACTTCGCGGTAGGGTTTTCCAAGATATCCAGTTCTTTTGCTTTTAGACGTTTGATCTCATCGCGCAGACGCGCAGCTTTTTCAAAGTCGAGATCGGCTGCTGCATCGCGCATTTGTTTCTCGAGCGCTTCAAGATGTGTTTTCAAGTTTGCACCAACCATATGGCCTTCTTCCGCAAACCCTTTTCCATCTTTACCCGATACATCGGCTCTAACATGGTCTTGTTCATAGACACTGTCGAGAATATCAGAGATCTTAGCCTTCACACTTTCAGGCGTGATGCCATGTTCTTCATTGTAAGCGACTTGTTTTTCGCGACGCCGTGTGGTTTCCGCCATCGCGCGCTCCATAGAACCTGTCACTTTGTCAGCGTAGAGCACAACTTTGCCATCGACATTACGCGCCGCACGACCAATTGTCTGAACAAGAGATGTTTCTGATCGCAAGAAGCCTTCTTTATCCGCATCCAAGATTGCAACAAAACCACATTCGGGGATATCAAGTCCCTCACGAAGCAAGTTAATGCCAACCAAAACATCAAACGCACCTAAGCGTAAATCGCGAATTATTTCAATGCGTTCAAGTGTATCAATGTCAGAGTGCATATAACGTACACGTACGCCTTGTTCGTGCAGATATTCGGTGAGATCTTCTGCCATTCTTTTGGTGAGAACCGTCACCAGCGTGCGATAACCTTCTGCCGCTGTTGTTCGAATTTCACCCAATACATCATCAACTTGGCTTGTTGCTGGACGTACTTGCACCGGTGGATCAATCAACCCTGTCGGGCGAATAACTTGTTCGGCAAATACACCGCCTGCTTGTTCCATTTCCCAGTTGCCAGGTGTTGCCGACACGCCAACCGTTTGCGGGCGCATGGCATCCCATTCTTCAAATCGCAAAGGTCTGTTATCCATACAGCTTGGTAGACGAAAGCCATATTCAGCGAGTGTGGCTTTACGTCTAAAGTCACCGCGATACATCGCGCCAATTTGCGGAATTGTGACATGGCTTTCATCAATAAAGATAAGTGCATTATCTGGGATGTATTCAAACAATGTCGGCGGTGGTTCTCCGGGCGCGCGACCGGTGAGATAGCGAGAATAGTTTTCAATGCCCTGACACGCGCCTGTCGCTTCCATCATTTCAAGATCAAAACGTGTGCGTTGTTCAAGGCGTTGGGCTTCGAGCAGTCGGCCTGCTTTTTCCAGCTCTTCCAACCGGTTTGCAAGTTCCTTCTTGATCGACTTCATCGCTTGATTAAGTGTCGGGCGAGGGGTCACATAGTGCGAGTTGGCGTACATTTTTACCGATTGTAAGTCGCCAAACTTCTTACCTGTGAGCGGGTCAAATTCCGTGATGGTTTCAATTTCATCGCCAAACATGGAAATCCGCCATGCTGCATCTTCAAGGTGGGCAGGGAAGATTTCAACTGTGTCGCCACGCACTCGGAATGAACCACGCTGGAAATCCATGTCGCGGCGTTTATATTGTTGAGCAACCAAATCTGCGAGCAGCTGTCTTTGATCAATTTGTTCGCCAACTGATATCTCAAAGCTCATGGCGGAATATGTTTCAACCGAACCAATACCATAAATACATGAGACCGATGCGACAATGATCACATCATCTCGCTCCAATAGTGCTCGTGTTGCTGAGTGACGCATCCGGTCAATTTGTTCGTTTACGGTAGACTCTTTTTCAATAAAAGTATCAGTTCGTGGCACATAGGCTTCGGGCTGATAATAGTCGTAATAAGAGACGAAATATTCCACCGCATTATCGGGAAAAAAGTTCTTAAATTCAGAATAGAGCTGTGCTGCTAGTGTTTTGTTCGGAGCCAAAATGATCGCAGGTCTTTGCGTTCCTTCAATGACCTTAGCCATCGTGAAGGTTTTGCCAGAGCCTGTTACCCCCAAAAGCACCTGTGTTTGTTCGTTTTCATTAGCACCCTCAACCAGGTCTTTGATCGCAGTTGGCTGATCACCTGCAGGTTCATATTCGGTTTTCATCTTAAGATGCAAACCACCCTCAGATTTTGCTGGACGTTCCGGTCGGTGAGGGGTCCAAAGCTTGCCGTTCTTAAAAAGAGGATTACCAGATGTGATAAGATCCGTTAAAGCCTGAACAGTTGCTGTGTTGCCCGGTTGTGCTAGTTCTTCAGCTTCTTCAACGCTTGCGTTCATCCCCGCAACTGGATTAAGCCCTGCAGCAGCCCGCTTTTTGGGATCATTTGTCCCACCAATTGATGTGCCGCGTGCTGATCGCGCTTCGGTGGGTTTAGCAGCTGCTCTTTTGCGATGTTTGCCCGCTTCGGAAGCAACTTTTCTGCGGTTTGGGACAGTTTCCGCCTCCGCCATGCGTTGCATTTCTTCGGCCCAATTGCTGATATTCTCAGATAGGGGCGTGCCCTCAAAATCTGCCTGAGGTGCTTCTTCAAATCCAGTCGGGTTTTGGGATGGTTTTTTCGGTGTCTTAGCCATCCCTTTATTATAGTGTGACTCGCATTGAATGTGAAGATGTATAGGAAAATATTCCAGTAGTTTTACTGATAAATTTTGCTAGTAGATCATATAAAGTTTATTTGCACTTGTGATGTTTATCCGCATTAATTCACACCATAAGATTTTATAAGGAATACAAAGATGCGCAGTTTAATTTTTATGGTTTTGTTTTTGGTGCCCCATTGGGCAATTGCCCAGGACTGGAAGGTTCAAGCTGTCGCAAATGATCTGTATCCTGCTGAGATCGTTGAGGAAAATCGAAAGCCTGCGCAAAATGGTCTTCCAGATGGCCTCATCGCCAAGACCATTGGTCGGGGAGATGTTTTAAGCGCTTGGTATGAAGGCCCCACAACACGCTATGGGCATGGAATTTTGGGAGACGCGATTGAAGCGGGTCGTCTCGCGGTGGAAAAAAGTGACGGTGAAATAGTAAGATATGATCTTGATCCGCAAAGCGTGTTTGAAGATAGATATCCACGTCTTAGGGACCTTGATGGCGACGGCAAAATAGAAATTGTGACGATCAAGGCTTCACTGAGTGATGGTGCAGGGGTGACGATCTATGGCCTTGAAAATGGCGCAATCGTAGAACGAGCAACAACTGGCTATCATGGTCGCGCTAATCGCTGGCTCAATATTGCAGGGATCGCAAATTTTACTGGCGAAGACGGTTTGCAAGTTGCTTTTGT
The DNA here is from genome assembly GCA_039974935.1 of Lentilitoribacter sp. Classification (GTDB taxonomy): domain Bacteria; phylum Pseudomonadota; class Alphaproteobacteria; order Rhizobiales; family Rhizobiaceae; genus Lentilitoribacter. Next base: position 197,368 of record JBDWIC010000001.1, read on the forward strand.
GCGTACCCCTCATATTGGCGGCAATCTGCATTTTTACCGATATGACAATGGAAACTTTGAGGAGATTGATAGGATTTCGGGGTTTTCAAATCATGTGATTGGTTCACGCGAGATGCGTTTATCTGCTATCGCAGATATTGATGGAAATGGGTTTGTTGATGTGGCCTTACCTTCAAATGACCGAAAAACCCTTCGTATGATTGGTTTTCGGGAGGGTAAGCTGCTTGAATTGAACCGAGTTGAATTGCCATCGCGCATCAATAAAGCCATTGCTTCTAGAGGTGGCGGTGAAGATTTATCCTTCACCGTAGGTACCAGTGAAGGTAAAGTATTCACAATTGAGCGTAATTATTGATTAAGTCGTTAAATGCTGTGAGGAAAGTTAATTCACCGTTTCACAAAACTGGCCGTGATTACGACATTTTCGCTTCAGCGTTTTTGAAAATGACGGTTGAACGGGCGCCAGAGCGACAATAGCCAAGCATTGGCCGGTCGAGTTCTTCAACAGCGTCTACCATTTCATTGACTGCTTCCATGGTAAGGCCAGCGCTTGTAACTGGAATATGACGAATTGTGAGGCCCGCAGCTTCTGCAGCGGCTGCAATATCACCAAATGCAGGTTGACCAGGTTGCTCATCATCAGGGCGATGGCAAACAATGGATTTAAAACCTTGATTTTTGATCTCAGCAATGTCGTCAACAGTGATTTGTTCTGACACAGAATAAGTTTCGGTTACAGCGCGAATATCCATGGTAAATTCCTTCAAGATTTTGTTTTCTTTTAGGTCTTAAGCGCTGTTTCGTCAATAAGATCATGGCTAAGCTATGCTCACTGTTGACCCAAATACCTTCATGGAATAGTCAAGAATTATAAAACCACCTATCTCATCGCGTTTTGGGGCTATTGTTGAAGTATCGTCGTTTAAAATTTGCAGCATGGGTCGTCTCGGCGATTTGTTTATTGCCTATGGTGGCTGCAGTGATTGCTGCGTTTAGCGGAACGTTAGAGACATGGCGCAGTTTGTTTTCAACTGTGCTCCCAGGTTACATCTGGAATACGATCCAACTCGTTGTTTATGTCGGGATCGGGACGGCTGTTATTGGAACATCGACGGCATGGCTCACCGTCGCATATAAATTCCCCGGTCGCCGAGTTTTGGAAATTGCTTTAGCATTGCCGTTAGCGTTTCCCGCATTTGTGCTTGCATATGCTTATACAGATTTGCTTGATCACCCGGGCGCCGTCCAAACAGCATTGCGTGATGTTACAGGGTGGGGACCGCGCGATTATTGGTTCCCAGAAATTCGCTCGCTGGGCGGTGCGGCCGCTATGTTGATCTTTGTGCTGTATCCGTATGTGTATCTACTCGCGCGTGCATCGTTTTTACGCCAATCATCAACTGCATATAATGCTGCGCGTACTTTGGGTTCCACACCATTTCGCGCGTTTTTAAAAGTTTCGATGCCCATGGCGCGGCCCGCCATTGCCGGTGGTGTTATTCTTGCTTTGATGGAAACCATTGCAGATTTTGGAACCGTTGCTCATTTTAGCGTGCCAACTTTTGCAACAGGGATATATCGCTCTTGGTTTGCGATGGGTGATCGCGCAGCGGCGGCTCAATTGGCTTTGTGCCTATTAATGGTCGCGCTGTTGTTTGCAAGTCTTGAACGCATTCAACGCGGTGCAGCAAAGCGTCACCCTGCGGGTAAAAAAGTTGAACTTGCTAAACGCGTCCGGCTTTCTGGATTGCCAGCATTTGCTGCTACTTTCCTGTGTTTTCTTCCGGTTCTTATTGGGTTTGTTATTCCAATCATTGTGTTGTTCAACATGGCATTGGATTCAGGTCAATCACCATTCAGCCCCCGTTATATTGGGTTTATGGAAAACAGCATTATCCTTGCTTCAATCGCTGCTGTTGTGACCGTCATTGCTGCGACGATTATCGGCTTTTGCGCGCGGATAGCCCCAAGCCGCGCATCTCGATTTGCAACAGTTATTGCGGGCATTGGTTATGCAGTGCCAGGTGGAGTAATTGCTATCGGACTTCTGGTTCCTTTTGCAAATTTGGACAATGTGATTGACGCTTGGGCGCGTGAGTATTTTGGATTTTCAACGGGACTATTGTTCACAGGGTCCATCAGTCTTTTGATCATCGCATATATGGTGAGATATATGGCCGCTGCGCTTAACGCGTTTGATACAGGTATTTCCTCCATCAAGATCAATATCGATAATGTTGCGCGCACTTTGGGCAAAACAACGAGCAGCATCTTTTTTCAAATTCATTTACCGCTTTTACGACCGAGTTTATTGACAGCGCTGCTGATTGTGTTTGTCGATGTGATGAAAGAGCTTCCGGCGACCTTGATCATGCGGCCGTTTAATTTTGATACGCTTGCCATCCAAGCCTATCGTCTCGCATCCGATGAGCGACTTGTGCAGTCAGCGGTTCCATCCTTGTTGATTGTTTTATTTGGATTGCTGCCTGTGATATTGCTGTGCATTACGCTTAATCGCGGACATAGATAAGGCGGGTAGGCCTGTACGTCTTTTGGGTGAGAAATCTGAAATTAGATTGTCTTCAATGATTAGGAGAAGATGACTTCAAACGGACATATTTCGTTTGTTTCGCTATTAGCGTGCTTAGTTTGATATGAAAAAAAATGTATTTTTCAACAACGGTAATTCCATCGTTAGCAATCGAGGTAAAAGCAGACATGAGTTTGAATTAAACAATTTTCTGCTTTTGGCCCCAAGCGGAAACTTTTAAATCCCAACTGAAATATAATCGAATTGCCTAGATACCCGTTATACTAGTTAATCGATTTCAAATTTGCGCCATAAGACAGTAAGCCAAGCGGCAAAGGCCATGGCTGAAATTGAAGCAATGCCTACGATTAACATGCTTGCGACGAGGTCGGATATTTGCGGTAAATTTCCTGCAAATAAATATCCTATCATGGCGTATGCTAACGTCCATAAAATTGATGCTGGTAATGCAACCGTAGTAAACTTAATCCAATTCATCCTCACCGCACCGCTCACATATGCAATATAGGGTCCCGTTGGGCTAACAATTGTTCGGCTTAGCAAAATTGCTAGCCATCCATGTTTTTCCAACATAGCTTCACTGCGATCAATTGTTGACGTTATGCTTTGAATGTCTTTAAGCTTAATCAACAAGTTGGGACCAAGGAACCGAGCTATTAAGAACGCGGCCTGGTCACCTATTGTATAAGCTAACGCCACGGCGAAAATTACTTGCCAGAGCGTTAAATCGCCAGCGGCCGCCAATGCGCCGCTGGTTAAAACAACTACAGAAGATGGGAGCGGTATTCCAAAGCATGCCAGCATGACGACGAGGAATACTAGATACAAACCATATTGCGGAATGAGATTTAAAACGACATCAGTCAACTTGGCTCTCCCGATAGGTTTCGGCTGCAGCTCTTATGTTTTCTGTTAGCTCTTGTAGATTGGAATTTTGTTCTGCGGCGATATTTTCAAGACGCAACCCTTTGCCAATTACACTTTCATCTGACCCCAAGGCATCAAGAACCAATGGCATTGGAATATCATAAGATAGCGTCACATAACGGGGGGTCATCCACCCTTGTAAAGCTGAATCCTTATGTCGTGGATCATTGAAATAGATAGCATCTGCCATGAAGGTGAAACCAAAATACAATGCCAAACCTGCTGAGATAAAAAATCCTGACAATGGCAACCAGTTTTTGGTTGCAAATTGCTTGAGCTTTTCCTTTTCCATTTTTGTATGCTTACCCCGATTTTGTATCCAACCCCGCTCATAATTTAAACCGGGCCGGTAATTTTAACGATCCAATTGCCATGCAATGAGTTGCACCCTGTTCATAGGTGGCTGAAACTAATTCGATGTTGCCAGCAAGGCTTCTCTTTTTTTAATTAGTTCATCTTTAATTGCGTTCAAATTCGCTGATCCACCGTCGGCGAGCAGGTTTGTTTGTTCCAACGGATCGCTTGCCAAATTGTAAAGTTCTGCTGGTTTGTTTTCAGGGCTTATGATTTTAAAATCTCCTTTGCGCATGGACCATCCATAGATGCCGCCACCTTTTGTCTCGCGCCATGTAAAATGCTCAATATACACATAATCGCGCTGACCTTCACCACCATATAAAACCGAACTGAAATCGACGGAATCAGGTGCCTCTGTGCTGGTTTTTGCCAGGCTTGCTATTGTTGCATTTAGGTCTGTTGTATTGACGAATGCATCACTTCTACCCTGTCTGATCCGAGGACCTGTTACCACCATTGGAACTCGTGTGCCACTGTCATAAATGGTTCCTTTGGCTTTGTGGTCTCCATATAAGTCGCCAATAATCTGATTTGGAGTTCCATTATCACCAATGAAAATAACGATTGTGTTGTCTCGGTCATCTTCATCTATAGAGGCCAACAAGCGACCAATTTCAGTATCTAATGCCTCTAGCATCGCGTTGTAGTATGGAAGCGGGTTATTCGCAACGGCGTCTTCACTATCGGTAAGCTCATCAAAGCTGTGCAGATCAACTGGTGGCAGATGGAAAGGTGAATGTGGTGCATTAAAAGCAAGCCATAAGAACCAAGGTTTATCCTGCTCACCAATCCAATTAATTGCACGATCTGTTAGAACAGTTGTTGAATAACCCTCAATCTGAACCACATTTCCATCTTCAATCGCAGGCCAGTTGAAATAATCAGGAATTCCGCCGCTATAAAGGCCGAAATAATCAGACACACCCATTTGTGCAGGCGCGTCATAACCCGACTGACGCCCCGTAATATGCCACTTCCCGATCACGTTTGACGAATAATTTACCTTATTAAGCGCATCAAACAGTGTTGGCGTATCGACCGACAACTCGTCGCTTCCATCGGGTGCAACTGGCGCCCCAACACCAGTTCTAAAACCATATTGGCCACTCATAATTGTCGCTCTTGTGGGAGAGCATGTGGGTGCAGCATAGGCATTTTCAAACACCATTCCCATCTCGCACATTTTCTCAAGATTAGGCATTGGCGCCTGTTGATTCCCAATTTCATAACACTTGGATGCATCAAGTCCCATGTCATCTGCAATCAAAAGCAAAACATTCGGGTTTTCAGAAGCCTGTGCGGGCAACCATGTAAATGCGGACGTTAACGCTATAGCATAAAGATAGTTTTTCATCGTAGTTCCTTTTTTGCTCGGTGTTTTTGAGGCAAACATAGTCAGAGTTAGACGACTTCAACCACTTGCATCATGCCTAAATCTTCATGTCTTAAAACATGACAGTGAATGACAAACTTGCCTTTAAAAGTTTCAAATCTGGTTTTGTAAGTCACGGATCCTTGAGTGGTACCACTTCCTGTTGGCAAGCCTATTGTGTCTTGCCATCGCCTACGCGGATCACCATTGGGCAATTCCTCTCCATTTATATGCGTGATAAAAAATGGGTTCACATGAATATGAAACACATGCAAAATGGCAGACTGATTGGTGATGTGCCATTCTTCTTCTGTTCCAAGTTTCATTGTCTGTTTAATCTCGCCATCATAAACGCCATTATCAATGAAATTTCTTCCCGCAAAATTGATTTGACGTTTACTCAGCTGTTCACCGCCAAATGGCGTAAGCCCACATCCCGGCAAGGCATCATCTTCTGACCATGAGCTTTCAACTGGATCTCCCGAAACTGTGATACTAAGATCAAACATCTGCGCCAAATTCGCACCATTTGTAATATCTGAAAATCTATTGAAGATGGATTGTGCAAAAGGTTTATCAGCTGGCTCGATAGGCGCTCTTACGATTAGGTCCATCCGATTACCAGAGGCTAACGCTGCATGATTGAGCCAAGGTTCGTTTAAGTTGTCCAAATCAATAGGGACACGCTTATTCAAGGTGAAGCCATCAAAAGCGATTTGATACATTTCTAAATCAGGCTGATCTGTTCGCAAAAACCCAAATTGAGTTGTGTTCCCCATTGCATTGATTATGCGCCAGCGTTGGACTTCACCAGGACGCATATTGATCACCGGATCGACTTCGCCACCCCCATTTGGATCAGCCAGAACAATCCCTTGGTTCATGAACATCAGAATTTTTTCTTCTGCCTGCTCAATATATTCCGGCATAACACCGGGCTTATCAGCGACGATTATAGGACCCGACAAACCTGCTCCGACTTGCTGTGCTGTGGAGCCATGTTTATGAGCATGATACCAATATGTTCCGGAGGGGTGGTCATCCCCAAGCTCAAACCTATACTTTGTATTTTTCCGTCTAAACGTTGAGGCAACACTTTCACCGCAGACGTCTGAACATGAAACCAGTTGATTTTCCGGAACCACACTTACAAACACATTATCTGCATCATACTCACCTGAAGTGTCTTTGTTTGGCGATACATGAAGTCCATGCGTATGCAGATTTGTGGTGTTTATGCCATGGAAATTGTTTGGATTTTGGGTGCAATCATCATGTAATGCAGGCAAGCTGTTGGTAAAATCCACATCAATCACCTCGCCAGGATTAACGGCGATCGTCGGCCCAGGCGTTAAGCCATTATATGCTGGTCTTCCATTCACCGATTGTACATCGAGCTTAAACTTATGAATTTTAACTTCTTCGGTAGTCTCATCCGAAGCAAAAGATGGAAAAGTGTTTAATGTTGTCGTGCTTGCAAGTGTTGCAAAAAACTTAAGGGCTGATCGACGCGTTATCACTTGTTTTGAAGATGCTTTAATTTTCTGACTAATCAATTTTGCTTCTCCATTGGATATGTGTCTTGGGTAAATCAGCACAATTACCAATGATTAAATCTCGCGACATAAAGGGACCCGCACTTCGGCTTTGAGTTCCTACAGCTATGCACTGTTCAACATTTGAAGCGAGGGTAATTTTGAGCGTATCAGCATGATAAATAAACTTTTGAGCTTCAGAACCTGCATCACAATCTGAAAGACCAAGCGGTATTTTTTCATTGCTCTCATCGATCAACGCGACACATTTTTCAGGATATTCAACTGATTGAATTTGCGATGTATCACTTAAGAATTTGAATTGCACATCACCACCTTGCGGCTTGCAAGAATGTGCGTGGAGCTGGTCATTGTAACCACGACCTACTGTATCGATACACCAACCTAAACTTTGGTTCTCACCCAGATTATCATCAAGATAAATTACAGGACTTGGTGTTTTAAGATCTGGTTCAGATGCAAATGCATTTGTCTCAAAAGGGGCGAAACTTAAAACCAATAAGGCAAGGTATTTCATCATGAATAATCCTCTTTTATGGACAGGAAATCAAAATTCCACGAAGAATTTGATGACATTCTTCAAAATGAATAGCTAGCAAAGGTTTGTCGCCGAATGTCGCGAGAACTCAGACTGATACAATTTGCGACAAATTAATCTGCCAAGTTCAGTTCATTGCGTTTATGAATAACAACCAGGTTATTTAAAAAGATTGAGAACGAAAAAATGCAGAAGGTGCAGCATATTTTGATTGTTGACGATGCACGTGACATTCGAGAACCATTGACTCAATATCTGAAGAAAAACGGGTTTCGTACGACGCTGGCTGCAAATGCTTTAGAAGCCAGAAGCCATATGAATGATATTAAATTTGATTTGATTATCCTTGATATCATGATGCCAGGTGAAGATGGACTAAAGCTCTGCAGCTGGATTGCGGCTAATGAAGGTCCACCGGTTATATTGCTGACTGCGATGGTGGACGATGCTAGCAAGGTTGTTGGGTTAGAAATAGGTGCTGATGATTATCTCACAAAGCCATTCAACCCACGGGAGCTTTTAGCCCGTATAAAGGTTATCTTGCGTCGGCTACCAGAAACAAAAGAAGTCATTGCACCGAAATACTGTAAGTTCTCAGATATGATGCATGATCCGCTTCACCATAAAATCATCAAACAAGACGGAACAGAACTTCAACTCACCACTGGGGAAAGCAGGTTGCTTTCTGTATTTTTAAATAATCCCAACAGAGTTTTTGATAGAGGAAAATTGCTTGAAATTGTTAGTGGTCGGGAAGCAAAGGCATATGATCGAGCAATTGATAATACTATTAGCCGTCTGAGGAAAAAGATCGAAACAGACCCAAAATCACCTGAATTTATTGTGACGCAATGGGGTGGTGGTTATATGTTTGTATGTGATGTTGAGGTTGTTTGAAGATGCTTGATCGCTTTATTCAACCAGGTCTAGCCCGAACATTTATTTTGTTGTTATTGGTCACGGTATCGGCATCGATGATCATATCATTATTGTTCATCTATCTAGAACGCGATCGATTGGATTTAGGTGCACTAGCCGAGCGCGATAATCAACGTATTGCAACGATTATCACAACAATGGAAGGCATGGATGATACGGCCAGAAATGCGATCATCACGGGTGTTACAACACACCTGTTTCAGCTTGCATTATCTGAAGCGCCAGTGGTCGCTCAACCGCCTCTCTCGCGAAATTCCGAACGTCTCGTCAAACAACTAACTACTTTTTTGCCAAACCATGAAATTCTTGCGGATCAAGCTTCACCGGATGGTTTGGAAAAACGCAGCCGACGCATGCGCTTATTCTCAATCAAACTCAATTCTGATGGCGTATGGGTCAACGTTGCTTCTAGGATTAAAAGATCCCAGGCTGCAGACGATGAAACTCTAATTGGACTTATGGCTCTTTCGCTTTTGGGCGTATTATTTGTTGGACTTTATTTTATTGCGCAATTAGTCCGCCCATTGTCCACAATCGCAGCAGCTACGCGGTCTGCTGGCAGCGGCAATCGCGCAATACGCCTGCCTGAAGAAGGACCGGCTGAACTTAAAAACATCGCGGTCGCATTCAACGAAATGCAGGATCGGATTTCAAAATTTGATGCTGACCGCAACCGCACCCTTGCAGCCGTCGGGCATGATTTACGCACGCCAATAACTTCGTTACGTATAAGAGCAGAGATGATGGATGAGGATGAAGGAAAAGATTTCATTCGTATACTTGATGAAATGACTGTCATGGCTGAGAGTTTGATCACTTATTCTAAAGGTACTTTTGATAATAAGGTATCTAAAGACGTTGATTTGGTTTCAATTGTTAAAGAATTATGTGCCGAGCGAAATGTCTCCTTTGAAAGCCCCGACAGTATCAAAATCATGGGGCAGCAATATGCTTTGCGCCGAGCATTTGGAAATCTTTTGGAAAATGCAGCGCGGTACGCCAACAAAGCCTCCGTTTGTGTTTTCAAGGAAAAAGAAGCCGTTGAAATTCACATAACTGATGATGGCCCCGGTATACCTGAGGACAAACTGGAAACGATATTCGAACCCTTTGTCCGTGTAGATGAAAGTCGTGACCAAGACACAGGTGGTTATGGTTTGGGTTTGTCGATAGCAAAAACGATAATTACCGCTCATGGCGGCACAATCGAGTTGAGAAATCAGACCCCTAATGGGTTGCAAGTCGTTGTAAGACTTCCGTACGCAACATAAAGAGGGTTTTGATTGTCTCCTACTGGCACAATCCGGTACAATGTGCATGTCTGTAGAACGGCCGTAATCATGACAAGAGTTACAAAAAAACCAGCCTAAGCAATTAAGCAAAGGCTGGCTGAGTTTTCTGGATGAGTGCCCAGTAACGTCGATTATTTATAACCGATTTCGTTATAGATCTTTTGTGCTGTTGCTTGGTTTTTACCAAGTTCTTCAAGGCCAAGATCATCGGCTTTAAATGTACCTAGTTGCTGAACTGATGAAGACAATGCAACACCTTCGATCACCGGATATTCATCGTTGCCAGCTGCAAAATAATTTTGAGCTTGTTCGCCTGTAAGATATTCGATGAACTTGATCGCGTTCTCTTTGTTCTTTGAGTTCTTCGCTACAGCAGCACCGGAAATATTTACGTGTGTTCCGTTGCCATCTTGGTCTGGGAATACCCAACCAATGCTGTCAGTGCTACCTGAAAGACCTTTAACTTCTTTACGAATAGAACGTGCAAAGTAATATGTATTGCTTACAGCAATTTTACACTCACCAGATACGATACCGCGAAGTTGATCTGTATCGCCGCCTTGTGGATCACGTGCTAGATTGTCTAGAAGGCCTTGCGCCCATGTTTTTGCAGCTTCTTCACCATTGTGAGAAATTTGTGATGCTAGCAAAGATAGCATGTAGATGTTTGTGCTTGAACGCGCGCAAACCATGCCTTTATATTGTGGGTCAGCCAAGTCTGCATATGTTTGTGGTGGGTTTTCAACAGAGGCCTTGTCGTAGAAGATCACACGTGCGCGCTGTGAAATACCATACCAGTTGCCGTCGTTATCACGAAGATTTGCTGGAATAGCTTCATTTAGTTTTGCAGAGTTAACTGACTGGAACAGGTCTTCCTTTTGGAATGCCCATAATCTACCTGCATCAACCGTCAAAACAACATCAGCTGGGCTATTTGCACCCTCAGCTTTTAGGCGTTCAAGCAATTCACTTGCGCCTGCTTCAATACGATTGACTTTAATGCCAGTTGTTTCTGTGAAGTCAGAATAAAGGCGTTCGTCTGTATCATAGTGGCGAGATGAATAGATATTCACTTCACCATCAGCATGCGCTGCGGATGCTGTGATTGTGATAGCGGCAACACCTGCAAGCATGGCCAATGATTTTTTCATGTTTAAGGACATCGTATTTTTCCTAGTTTTTTAAAGATGACTTATTTTGTCATGTTTATGAGTTGAGCTTTCCAATGTCAATTGAAAATCCCAATAAACTTGATAAGAATACTCATATATTAATTAAGTTGGCTCAACAAAACTATCGAGAACCCGCTTTTGTCCAGCGCGGTCAAAATCGATAGTTAGTTTGTTTCCATCGATGTTTGTAATGTTGCCATTACCAAATTTCATGTGAAAGACACGGTCGCCATTGGAAAATTTAGACGGTGTTTCGGTTGAGGATTTGGCGACAAGTTCACCTTCAATTGTGCGGGAACGAGGTCCGCTCTCACCGTAAGATACGCGCTCAACAGCATGACCAGAACGACTACCCCAGTTGTTGCGAAGAGCTTCTGAATTGTTTGCCTGCGCGCGCTTCCAGCCAGGTGTCTGGTAGGTGTTGCCACCAAAACCTTCTTGATTGTCAAAACGCGATGCACCATAGGTGCCGCCTGATTGCCCACGGCCATAACCACCATAGGAGCTATCCATTTCAGATACTTCAACATGGTCTTCTGGAAGCTCATCTAAAAAACGCGATGGAATGGTAGATTGCCAGAGCCCGTGAATGCGCCGATTAGACACGAACCAAATATGACATCGTTGTTTGGCACGAGTGATACCTACATATGCAAGGCGGCGCTCTTCTTCTAAACCTGATCTGCCGCCTTCATCCAATGAACGTTGATGAGGGAATAAGCCTTCTTCCCAACCGGGGAGAAAGACTGTTTCAAACTCCAAACCTTTTGCCGAGTGCAGCGTCATGATGTTTACCGCATCAAGATTTTCGTTTTGCTCGGCATCCATGACAAGGGAAACATGCTCTAAAAAGCCGCGCATAGATTCAAACTCTTCCATTGAGCGGATGAGTTCTTTTAAGTTATCTAAACGACCAGGTGCTTCAGCAGAGCGATCCTTTTGCCACATCTCTGTGTAGCCAGACTCATCTAAGATCTGTTCGGCCAACTGAGTGTGCGGAATTTTTTCAAGCAGTGATTGCCATAGTTGAAAATTATTGACAACTTCGGTCAATGATTTTCGCGGGCGTGGCTTTAACTCGTCGGTTTGCACCATCTCACAAGCAGCTGCGAACATGGGTATCCCGCGAGAACGCGCATAATCATGAATAAGGCGAATAGTTGCATCACCCAGACCACGCTTTGGCGTGTTGACAATACGCTCAAAGGCTAGGTCATCCGCTGGTTGGCTGACAATACGGAAATACGCCATCGCATCTCGGATTTCCAAACGCTCGTAAAATCGTGGACCGCCAATGACGCGATAATTTAGACCAAGTGTGACAAATCGATCTTCAAACTCACGCATTTGAAATGAGGCGCGCACCAAAATTGCCATGTCATTTAAATCATGACTATTTCGTTGCAGTTGCTCTATTTCATCACCAACATCACGCGCTTCTTCCTCAGAATCCCATGCGGCGTGAACCATAACTTTATCAGCGTCAGGGTCTTTTTGATCGGTGAATAATGTTTTACCTAATCGGCCTTCATTGTGACTAATTAAGTGACCAGCTGCCCCCAATATATGTTCGGTAGAGCGATAGTTTTGTTCCAATCGGACAACTTTTGCACCGGGGAAATCTTTTTCAAATCGAAGAATGTTTTCAACTTCAGCACCGCGCCAGCCGTAAATGGACTGATCATCATCACCAACACAACAAATGTTCGGACGTTCATCTTTGTTATTTGGTCTTTGTGCTAAGAGCCGCAACCACATATATTGCGACGTGTTGGTATCTTGATACTCATCCACCAAAATATAGCGGAACTTCTGTTGGTATTCTGCCAAAACATCAGGATGAGCGCGTAGGATACGAATTGGATGACATAGTAAGTCACCGAAGTCGCAGGCATTTAGTGTTTTAAGGCGATCTTGGTAAGCTGCGTATAATTCGCGCGCCTTCCCATTTGCAAAAGCACGCGCGTCACCTTCAGGGATTTCATGCGGGGCGAGGCCTTTGTTTTTCCAACCATCAATCAGCATCGCAAATTGACGCGCAGGCCATCTTTTATCATCAATGCCTTCCGCTTGGATAAGCTGTTTGATGAGGCGTATCACATCATCCGTATCAAGAATTGAAAAGTCTGTTCGTAAACCGGCAAGCTCGGCGTGTTTGCGCAGCATTTTAACGCCGATTGAGTGGAATGTTCCCAGCCATGGCATGCCTTCAACAGCGCCACCAACAAGCGCTGCGATCCGCTCTTTCATTTCGCGCGCGGCTTTATTGGTAAATGTTACCGCCAGAATTTGTGATGGATATGCGAGACCTAAGTTCAAAATATGGGCAATTCGCGTTGTTAATACGCGCGTTTTACCTGTACCTGCGCCAGCAAGCACCAAAACAGGACCATCAATGCTTTCAACAGCATCTGATTGTTCGTTATTTAAATTATCAAGATATTTCGGTTTTTGTCGCGCTGCCATTGCGCGCGCAGCTATTCCCAACCCAGATTTTTTCGGGGCAGGTTCGCTCGGCTCATCTCCAAAAAATGGAATATCATCATCATATCCGCTCATCGGCTTAAATGTAGTGATTCGTATGCGAATTGCTAGGTTAAACAGCTAAAACGATTGGTTAGTTATCGCTTTTATGCAGTTTTAAACGTAATCGGCGGATTGCGAACCAAACCGTGAACAAAACGGCGGGCACTGCCAGCGCAATTATGTACATATATGAAAATGGTAGTGCACCGGATTTATCAATAGGTTTTAAGAAATATGATAGTAGGCTCACGGCATAATATGTGATTGCGATGGAGGATAAACCTTCCACGGCTTGAGATAAAAGAAGTTGTTGGCGGTGGCGCCCATCAAGTGATTTAAGCAATGCTTGATTGCCTTGGCTCAACTCAATATCGATCCGCGTTCGCAAGAGTGTAAGTGCTCTTGATATGTCTTCGGTTAAAATCTTTTGTCGCTGCTCTACGCTGATGATTGTTGCACGTGCAGGCTCCAAGCGAGAGCGCAAGAAACCTGAAATAGACTGCAAATCACCGTGTTCCACCTCTGTGAGTGTTTTCATACGTGCATCGACGATTTCAAAGTAGGCGTTACTTGCAGAGAAACGAAAGCGCGTCTCAGATCTTAAATTATCAATCTGGCCAGAAAGTTGGGACAGTCGTTTAAACAGTTCTTGATCTGTTAGATCACTTGTATCATTGCCATTTTCGAGCTTGGAAGTGAGAGCGTTGAGCTCGTTTTCAAGTTCTGTTAATTGCCCCGAAATACGTCTGGCCATGGGTAAGCCAATGAGTGCCATAATGCGGTAGGTCTCAAGCTCATAGAGACGCTGAATTCTGCGGCCTAATTCATTTGGACCGTTTTTCTCAGGTAGTACTGCATAGGTGATGGTATTCCAATCATCAGGTTTCAAAGTTGATTGAACCTGTAATGATCCGCGCATCATACCGCCGAAAACGCGCTTACCAAAGGGGATTTGTTTGGCGAGTTCTTTTGCCGATGATACAATGACCACCATGCATTTTGATAATATTTTGATGTTGTGTGCGGATAAAACACGGCGATAGGTTTGCTCAATCTCGCTTTTATCAGTGCAGTTATTGGCAATCAGCGTGCAGGCAGTAAATTCTGTATGAAGTTCAATTTTCGTTTCAATGTTACCAACTTGACCAATGGCATGGCGTGGGACTTCATCGGTAATCTCACCAATCAAATCAGTAAATAGCGCTTTTAAGTTTTCGGGCGAGCACGTAAAGGCGATATGCATGACAATTGCTGGCGCCAATATGTCCGTTGCAGGGCGAGCATGAACTTCATCAATCGCAGCTTGTCTATCTTGGTGATAAGACCATTTAATATCGTGATGTGTATTTTGATTGTCGCCCATCTTACCGCCCATTTCACCACTTACTCTAACGTCGCTTTTATCACTCACGTTATGTAAAGTTATATACCTAGAAGTATTCTTAGGAACCCTTTGTCATATGCGCAAATTGTCGCGAGAAAATTACGAACCTTGTTTCGCAATTGCAATCCAGCGCCCGTCCGGTCCTTCAAAGCCGAAAGAACGAACCAAAACGAGATAGATGAACACTGGTATCTGGTTAAAGCGGTTAAAGGCAAGAACCCCACCGATTTGATAATCAATAGGGCAGTTTCGGCTTTTTGGAACTGATTTATCCTCATGAACGATCGATGATGTTTTACTGTCATCATTACTTAAAACAAGTTTGAAACCTTTTGCATCAGGGGTGATATTCTCGCAGTCTTTAGAAGGTGTTAGATCGATCAATTCCAGTTTTAATTCATTTGGTGAATTTGGATTGGGTTCATAGCTGAAGGACTGAAATGTGATCAAATAGGGATCAGATAATTTTTCGGTCGATGGGTTGAACGCCAAAATAGACGCGTGCTCTGAACCAATACCTAAGCTTTCCATCGTCGCTTGGCTTGCGTCTTTTGCCATCTGTCGGGCCTGAAACAAAGACGCATTTTCATCTTCAATGCGAATGCGAAACGGCGTGCCTTTGATGTAGCGATCTGTTGCAGTATCAATGAAATACCGTTCGGCATAGGGGAAGCCTGAACCATCTTGGACACCAAATTGTTCAAAACCAAAGACTTTACCATCTTTTGAAAAGCCGAGTGAACGGAATTCGGCG
Organism: Lentilitoribacter sp.; assembly: GCA_039974935.1. Taxonomy (GTDB): domain Bacteria; phylum Pseudomonadota; class Alphaproteobacteria; order Rhizobiales; family Rhizobiaceae; genus Lentilitoribacter. The sequence goes on from JBDWIC010000001.1 coordinate 212,736, forward strand.
AAATCACCAGCAGTTGCGCTTATTGTTGAGATTAGCAATATCGTAAAAAATGTTATGAGTTGTGTTAAGTGCTTCATCTCTCAAATCCTTTTTTACAAGAAGATCTTTAGCTTACCGCACTATGGTTAGATTTTCTACCGCGCGTGTAATTGCTGTATAAAGCCAGCGTTCAGATGTTTCTCTAAAGGCCCAGCTTTCATCAAATAAAACAACATTGTTCCACTGGGAACCTTGGGCCTTATGTACAGTCAGTGCATAGCCAAAATCAAAATCATCAAAGCGTTTCTTTGTGCTCCAAGGAATCTCAACGGTTGAATCTTCAAAGGCCGCTTTTAACAATCTAACCTTAGCTGATCCGCGTCCCATATCATCATCTTCTGGGCGCAAAAGGACATTTATCCCAGGTTTGGTTGTTTCTTTCGATGCTGTCATAACTTGCCACAAAGAACCATTCAGCAGGCCTTTGGTGGGGTCATTTCTTAAGCAAACCAGTTTGTCACCAGACTGAGGGTAGGGCTGGTCAAAGCCTTTAAGGACACGCAACCTCTGATTATACCGTTTGCGAGTTTTATTGGTTCCAACCAAAACTTGATCGGCGCCAAGGACGAGATCCTGTGTGACATCTTGTTTTGAGATGATCTGCGTGGTGCCGTAATCTCCATGCATGAGCTCATTGCCCTGACGTACTTGCATAGCAAGATCAATAATCGGGTTATCGCGTGCTTGGCGATGAATTTCAGTCAGCAAGAAATCAGGCTCGTGTTCAGTGAAATAGCCACCACCTGTAATTGGGGGTAATTGGCCAGGATCACCTAACACTAAAACAGGTGTTCCGAAGCTTAGTAGATCTCGGCCAAGCTCTTCATCAACCATCGAACATTCGTCGATGACAATGAGCGCTGCTTTTGCAACAGGGCTTTGACGGTTGATACCAAACATGGGCGCAATTGATGTTTTACCCGTTGTTTCATCTTCAACTTCTTCTTCCCCGCGCGGGCGGTAAATTAAAGAATGAATAGTGTTGGCATTGCTTGCACCGCGTGAGCGCAAAACTTGCGCAGCTTTTCCGGTGAAGGCTGCGAATAATACATCCCCATCAACATGCTCGGCGAAATGTCGTGCAAGCGTTGTTTTACCTGTTCCAGCAAAGCCAAACAGGCGAAAGATTGGTGACTGACCTTCGCGCAACCATTTTGCGACAGCTTTTAAAGCTTCATCTTGTTGAGGTGAAAATTCCATAGCAATTCACGTCGCAGGATTCGCAAAAATAGGCAAGACCCAAGTAATGATTGAACTTGTATTTTCGGTTATGCTTTTCTGGAAATTTCAACTTGATGTGGGTAGGGAATAGATATTCCATTTTGATCAAAGGCTTCTTTAACGGCCTTAGTCGTATCAAACTTCACATCCCAATAATCGCTTGAAGCGACCCATATGCGAAGGGTTATATCGACGGATGAATCACCAAGATTAGTGACCTTCATCCAAGCTTCTGGTGATTTTAAGACGCGATCGTCTTTATCAACGATGTTTTGAATGACAGCCATCGCATCATCTGAATTATCGCTGTAATCAATGCCAAAGATCAAATCAACGCGTCGTGTGTCATGGGTGGAAAAGTTCATGATCACCGCGCCCCATGCCTTTGAATTAGGCATGATAATTTGAACATTATCAGGCGTGACAAGTTCAGTTGTGAATAATGTCACCTCTTTGACTGTGCCACTTGTTCCATCGATATCAACGAATTGGCCTATTTTGTATGGCCTGAAAGCTATCAGCAGAACACCTGATGCCACATCGCTTAAAGTACCTTGAAGTGCCAAACCAATCGCAAGCGTTGATGCACCTAAAATAGCCACAAGGCTGGTGGCTTGGAAACCGAAAAGCTGAAGAACGACGATCAAGACTGCAGCAATTATGACCCAATATATGATTGAGGCAACGAAATTAGAGATGGTTGGGTCTAAGCGAGAATTGCGCTCAATTTGTCGGCGTACAATGCGTTTAAACATTTGTGCAACAAGATAACCAATAATGAGAAACAATATGGCTTTGACCACGTTTAAAACAAACGGGCCAAACTCCCCAAGACTTTCGACCAACATATCCATTCTTTAAAAACCTTAGCTACCCCAAATCCCGTCAGATCCGCGGTTCATTGCGGTAATACCTGTGCGGCAAATTTCAATAGCGCCGAGTGATCTCATAATATCAATAAACTGATCAACTTTAGAAACACGGCCTGTGATTTCAAAGATAAAATGATCACGATTTGCATCGACGACTTCAGCTTTAAAGGCATCTGCAATGCGCAAAGCTTCCATACGATCATTGCCTTCGCCCTTGACCTTAACAAGTGCCAATTCGCGCTCAATCGGCTTTTCGTAACCGAGCTCTTTTGCTTTTTGGTCAAGATCAACAACGCGATGGACTGGAACAATGCGCTCAAGCTGCGTTTTGATTTGCTCTAGAACATTTGCAGTGCCGCTCGTCACAATCGTGATGCGCGACAGGTGACGCTCGTTTTGAGTTTCAGATACCGTTAAGCTCTCGATATTGTAACCGCGCCCTGAGAAAAGGCCAATTACGCGGGCGAGAACACCTGGTTCGTTGTCCACGACTACAGACAATGTGCGAAAAACAATTTCTTGCTCCACATTGCTGAGGAAATAGGCTGAACCTGTAGGTTTTTGCTGTGCATTCATATCAAGGTTCTCCTTCTTAAACTAATCTGGCGCCAGCGGCGTCGATGGCATTGGCGACAACTTCGTCTGTTGCTTCATCCGGTAGCAACATTTCGTTATGTGCTTTACCTGATGGGATCATTGGGAAACAGTTTGCCAATGTTGCAACGTTACAATCAAAGATAACCGGCTTGTCGATAGAAACCATTTCATTGATTGCATCATCCAATTCAGATGGTTTTGAACATCTGATACCCACACCGCCATAGGCCTCTGCCAATTTGACGAAATCTGGCATAGATTCAGTATATGAATTTGATAAGCGATTTCCGTGCAGCAATTGCTGCCACTGACGCACCATTCCCATATAGTTGTTGTTTAAGATAAAGATTTTTACCGGTAGGTTATGTTGAACGGCACATGACATTTCCTGAATACACATCTGGATGGATGCGTCCCCTGCAATATCAATTACCAATGCATCAGGGTGGGCAACTTGAACACCAATGGCAGCTGGGAAGCCATATCCCATAGTTCCAAGACCACCAGATGTCATCCAGCGATTGGGTTCTTCAAAGCCATAAAATTGTGCAGCCCACATTTGGTGTTGGCCAACTTCTGTTGTGATGTATGTGTCTTTGTCTTTTGTGAGTTCATAAAGACGTTTGATTGCATATTGCGGCATGATAACGTCATCATTATCTGTAAAAGCCAGAGAATTGCGTGCACGCCATTGATTAATTTGCGCATTCCAGTCTGCAAGACGTTCTTCTTTCAAATCAGACGCATCGGCCCGCCAAATACGAACCATATCTTCAAGAACAGAACCAACATCACCAATAATTGGAACATCAACGCGAACATTCTTATTGATGGAAGAAGGATCAATATCGATGTGGATTTTCTTTGAACCCGGTGAGAACGCGTCAAGACGACCTGTGATCCTGTCATCAAAACGAGCGCCAACGCATATCATCACATCACAATCATGCATTGCCATATTTGCTTCATATGTGCCGTGCATTCCAAGCATGCCAAGCCAATGCTTGCCAGATGCTGGATATGAGCCAAGACCCATCAATGTAGATGTGATGGGAGCGCCGGTTAGCTTTACTAAATCACGCAATAAAGTTGATGCCTCTGGACCGGAATTTATAACGCCACCACCAGAATAGATGATTGGGCGTTTAGCATTTTTAATCAATTCAATAGCTTGTTTGATGCTTTCAGAATTTCCCGCTTTTACCGGTCTATAGCTTTTGCGAGCAGGGGCCTTGGCAAGTGGCACATAGGTTCCAGTGGCAAACTGAACATCCTTTGGAATATCAACAACCACAGGACCAGGTCGGCCACTTGTGGCAACATGAAACGCTTCGTGAATAACTTGCGCCAACTCATTAACGTCTCTAACCAGCCAATTGTGTTTTGTGCAGGGGCGCGTAATGCCAACCGTATCGCATTCTTGAAATGCGTCAGAGCCGATAAGCGCGGTTGGCACTTGCCCTGTTAAACACACCATAGGAATGGAATCCATCAAGGCATCTTGTAACGCGGTGACAACATTGGTGGCTCCTGGGCCGGATGTCGCAAGACAAACACCAGGTTTACCAGTTGATCGAGCATAGCCTTCAGCCATGTGACCAGCACCTTGTTCATGGCGCACAAGAATATGCTCAATGGCTTCTTGCTGGTGAATTTCATCATAGATTGGCAGCACAGCACCACCGGGATATCCAAAGACGTGTTTAACGCCATTTTCGCCAAGTGCTTTTAGGACCATCTCTGCACCTGTCATTTGGTGTTCATCGCCCGATATTTCCTGTTCTGTACCAGTCATTTTTTTTCTCTTTGATCTTGTTCACTGCAAATTAAAAGTCATAAAAAAAGGCCCCTTTAGGAGCCTTCGTTCTGCGCATGGGAGCTTCCGCCAGATGGTTACACCATCTTGCCCATGCGCTTACCCACCACAATTAGTTCATTTGTATAAATCATAGCAAAAACAATTAACGGCAAATTCTTGCAGCGTCAACAGCATATTATGGGAAAAATGGACGGAGTTTCGGTGTTCCTTGCGCCAGATCCCCTAAATTTTTTATTAACAATAATGCCGTATTCTAACCATTAGCGCGTATTGTGTGGGGTAAATTGTGTCTGGTATAACAATAAAAAATAAAAATATAAACTTAGCTGTCACATCAGATCGACGGATTGTACCAAATGTTGGTCGGCAATTGGGTCATGTTGTTTCTTGTACAGGTTCAAAGGTTCAAATTGCATCGATCATTCCCAAAGACGACATTGAATTATCTAAAAGTTGGTCGGTCGGGCGATTGGTTTCCATCGTCGTAGGCGACAACCGTGTTGTAGCTCTTGTATCTTCGATGAGCATGCCAGAAGGCACATGGAATATAGATGGTTCAAATACACTAAATGTGGAAGCTGAATTAGTTGGTGAAGTGCGCCCCGACTTAGATAAAATCATTTTTTCTACTGGGATAAGCCAATACCCATATTTGGGTGCGCCCACCCATGACATACGTGCTGAAGATTTAAAGCTCATTTATGATGTGGGTTCAGAACATGCTGTTGTCATTGGAAAGTTGTCGCAAAACAAAACTATGGACGCTTCTATTTGTATACCATCGATGCTGTCCCGTCACTTTGCGCTCGTGGGTACGACAGGTGTTGGTAAATCTACTGCATTGTCATTACTTGTAAATAAAGCGATTGATTCAGATGATCAGTTGCGGGTTTTGGTGCTTGATCCTCATGACGAATTTGCGCCTGCTTTTGGTGATCGCTCAGTCGCTATTGGCCCTGAAACATTGGATTTGCCGTTCTGGCTATTTAAATTTGATGAGTTCGTGGAAGTTATCTTCCGCGGTCAGCCAAAAGTTATGGACGAAGTTAATGTCCTGCGTGATCTTATTGGTGAAGCCAAGAAGGCCTTTAAAGGCAATGCAGCATCCAGTTTGAACAAGCGTAAAGAAAACTCATCTATTACATCGGATTCTCCGGTGCCGTACCGTGTTGCAGATTTGCTTGCCTTGTTGGATGAACGTATTGGTCGCTTGGAAGGTCGCAATGAAAAACCATATTTGCGGCGGTTGAAAACGCGGGTATTTTCGGCGATCAACAATCCGCGTTATTCATTTATGTTCTCGTCAAACACAATTACCGATACGATTGTGGAAACGATCGGTACAATCTTTAGAATTCCTGGCGATGGTAAACCTGTTACGACATTCCAGCTGGCTGGAATTCCTTCTGAAGTTGTGGATTCTGTGGCCTCGGTTTTATGTCGTATGGCGTTTGAAATTGCGCTTTGGAGTGAAGGTGCGATAAAAATTCTTGTGGTTTGTGAAGAAGCGCACAGATATATTTCATCAGACCCTAGATTGGGTTTCTTGCCAACACGCCAAGCGATTTCCAGAATTGCTAAAGAAGGTCGTAAATATGGGGTTAGCCTTGGTATTGTGACCCAGCGTCCGGGTGAACTTGATCCGACAATTTTATCTCAGTGTTCAACCGTGTTTGCTATGCGTTTGGCCAATGATCGAGATCAAGAGATTATTCGCTCAGCATTGCCAAATTCATCAACCTCAACCACAAGCTTTCTTGCATCGATTGGTAACGGTGAAGCTATCGCTTTTGGTGAGGCTGTGGCCGTGCCAATGCGCATGATGTTTGAGCGCGTTCCAAATTACGCACTGCCAAGTGCCAACGGTGTTAAAGCAACAGCGACGTCTTTGAACTTGCGCACAATTGTTGAAAAAATGCGTTCAACAGATAATGGCAAGAAACAAGTAGGAGCGTCTGAGGCGTTTGATATACCTGCATCGCGTTCTGCTAGTGTTAGCCCAAAATCTGATGCGCCACTTCGTAGCGCAATGCTGGCAAGCGAAAAACAAGACGTGCCAAAAGAAGAACGCAAATTCAGCTCGATCATGAAGAAAGAAAGCACGCTACGACGTAAGCCAATTACTCAAGATAGCGGTGCATCGCGCAGTGCGGAAGATTTAGAGCGCGAAATGGAAGAGCTGCGCAACAAACTGTTGGGCCAATAGTTAGACGTTTGAAACAATTGTCCAATCGGCACCAAGCTGGTTTCTAAACCAGGTCGATTGGCGTTTTGCATATTGCCGAGTTGCGATCACCGATAATTCAATGGCATCATCTAAACTGATCTCGCCATCTAAATATCTTGATATTTCACGCACGCCTATCGCTTTCATCGATGTATGGTTGGGGTCAATATTAGCTGCGAGTATGTTTCTAACTTCATCAATCGCACCTTCGTTCATCATTTTATGAAAACGCGTCTTGATCCTATCATGTAAGATAGGGCGTTCGGGCATCAGGATGATTTTCTTCGAGTGCTTAGTGTCGATGAGTGGCTCGCCTGTCTGATGTTGAAATTTGCGAATAGACTGTCCTGTGGTTTCAAAAACTTCTAAGGCGCGAGAAATACGCTGCTTATCATTGGGTTTAAGCTCTTGAGCAAGTTCAGGATCTTGTTTGAGCAATTCATCATAAAGAACTGATATTCCCTCTTGCTCAAGTTTTTGACGCCATTTGTTGCGAATATCATCTGGTATTGGCGGTATTTGGGATAGGCCACCATTGAGCGCTTTGAAATAAAGCCCCGTTCCACCAACGAAAACTGGGATCTTACCGCGTGAAGTGATGTCAGAAATGGTTTCCCTAACTTCTTCATACCAGTGACCTGTTGAATATTCCGTGCCGGGTTGAATATATCCGTAAAGATGATGAGGCACGCTTGACAATTCTTCCGCTGAGGGGCGGGCGGTAATAACATCTAAGATGTCATAGATTTGCATGGAATCCACGTTGATAATTTCGCCATCATGCAATTGTGCCAAATTTACTGCGAGCGCGGACTTGCCGCTGGCGGTTGGGCCAGCTATTTGGATGCTTGAGTTGTTATCTAGTTGGAGAATCTCATTCATGCCCTTCGTTGCCACGCTTATAGCCCATCCGTCAAATCCAATTTTAACTGCATCCATTGGTGAAGCGGTTGCGTCGGTTGTTTCAGCATCAGGACTATATTGGCTTTGTGATGGTGTTGCTTGTGATGTTGCGCTTCCGGATGGCTGCGATTTAGAGCATGTTAAAAAGGCTATACTTGAAGTAATCGGTGAATTGGCAATCGATTTTGCAATTCAAGATACTGAAAAGCGCCGCAAAAAATTACTGATCGCGGATATGGATTCAACCATGATCGAGCAGGAATGTATTGATGAGTTGGCAGCTGAAGTTGGTTTGAAAGATAAAGTCGCAGAGATCACAGCACGTGCGATGAATGGTGAGCTAGACTTTGAATATGCGCTTCGCGAACGGGTAGGGCTGTTAAAAGGGCTCTCACTTAATGTCGTCGATGACGTGATTAAAAACCGGATTAGCCTAATGTCTGGTGGGAAAACACTTGTAGCGACGATGAAAAAGAATGGCGCTTATTGTGCGCTTGTTTCTGGCGGCTTTACTGTTTTCACAGGACCAATTTCCCAAGAGATAGGATTTGATGAGCATCGTTCAAACTTGTTGCTGGATGATGATGGCGTTTTAACAGGCGATGTTGGTGAGCCGATTTTGGGCAAGCAGGCAAAGGTTGATGCACTTAATGAAATATCTGTACAAATCGGGATAACTCCAGATGAAGCGATTGCCGTGGGTGATGGTGCGAATGATCTTGGTATGCTGCAGCTTGCCGGTTCTGGTGTTGCGCTTCACGCTAAACCAACCGTTGCAGCTCAGGCTAAGATCAAGCTTGATCATTCAGATTTGACAGCCCTGCTATATTTGCAGGGCTATCGTAAGACAGATTTTGTCGATTAAGCCTATTCTATGCGGATCGTTACGAAGCGTAATTCACCCATCTGATTTGCAATCATAAAGAATGCATTTCGGCGGCCATCGGATTTAAGTTTTTCGATAACCTCCTGAACGTCTTGCGGTGTTTTTACAGCTTCCTGTGCAACTTCAACAATTACATTACCCGCTTGAACATCTTTCTTATCTGCGTTTGAACCCTCATCAACTGCGTTGATCAAGACACCGTTCGTGTTTTCATCAATGGCAAATTCATCACGAAGCGCGTCATTAAGTTCACGAAGTTCCATTCCCATGAGTTCCACAATTGCGGGGGTATCTTCTTCGGTGACCGCTGGTTGATCATCATTTGCAGCTGCAAGTTTGCGTTCGCCGTCTTCAAGGCGCCCAAGTGTTACTTTGATGTTTTGCATCTCACCTTTTCGCAGAATTTCAACATCAACTTCTTTACCGACAGGGCTTTCAGCAACAATTCGAGGTAAATCACGCACGGTTCCAACTTCTTTGCCGTCGAACTTCACAATGATATCTCCAGCTTGCATAATGCCTTCAACTGGTCCTTCTGGGATAACACCTGCAACAAGGGCACCTTTGGCTTCATCCATACCAAGGCTTTCAGCAATATCGTCCGTAACGGGTTGAATACGAACACCCAACCATCCGCGACGAGTTTCACCAAAGTCTCTCAATTGATTGATGACGTTAGAGGCAAGTTCTGTTGGTACTGAAAACCCAATGCCAATAGAGCCGCCTGATGGAGAGATAATTGCTGTGTTAATCCCGATGACTTCGCCGGCCATATTGAAAAGTGGACCGCCTGAGTTACCGCGGTTAATCGCAGCATCTGTTTGAATGTAGTTATCATAAGGTCCTGAATTAATATCACGACCAATCGCTGAGACGATACCAATTGAGACCGAGCCACCCAAACCAAATGGGTTGCCAATTGCCATAACCCAATCACCGATGCGCATTTTTGTTGAATCGCCAATTGGCACAAAAGATAAAGGTTCGTCTGATTCTACTTTTAAAACCGCCAGATCAGTTTTTGGGTCTGCTCCGACAAGTACGGCATCCAAACGACGTCCATCTGCGAAAATAACTTCGATATTGTCAGCATTTTCAATCACGTGATTATTGGTGACAACTGTGCCTTCAGCATCGATAACAAAGCCCGAACCGAGTGAGCTGACTTGTTGATTTGGGGTTCTACGACCATCTTCACGGTCCTGAAAAAACTCATCAAAAAACTCTTGGAATGGTTGGCCATCAGGTGCATTGCGCGGGGTGTTTCTTTGTCCGGAACTTTCAACGGATTGCGATGTTGAAATGTTGACAACAGCTCCCATCAAACCTTCTGCAAGATCTGCAACAGATGCAGGACCATTGGGCGCTTGTGCTTTTGCAATATTGATGCTGGCGAAAACGATTAGCAGAGCGAGTACGAAACCTGCGAACGCATTGACCTTTAAAATTTCACTCATATGTATCGCTTTAGACTTCATTTTATTCCTCATTGTAAATGCGTAGGTAGTCGCCCGTAAAAGCTATTTAATCACCCGCGAATAAGCCACACAAGCCCAACACCGATCACGATAGCGATCAGGCCAATATTTCTTAATTTATTATCGGGGATTTGTGGCAGAATTGATGCCATCTTTTTCATTGAAGCTGGTGCTAGTGCGTAGATCAAACCTTCAATGACCAAAAAAAGACCTACCGCCACGATGAGATCATGCATGGCGGTAGGCTCCTATTAGTTTCCAGGTGCTGGCGCAGCTGGTGGTACACCTTCAGAGTTCTTGAAGAATTTGAAGAATTCTGAATCAGGTGAAAGAACCATAGTTGTTCCATCAGCTTCGATTGCCTTACCGTAAGCTTCCATTGAACGATAAAATTCAAAGAAACCTTGGTCACGTGTAAACGCATCGGCAAAGATCGCATTTCGTTCCGCATCGCCTTCACCACGAATGATCTGTGCATCACGTTCAGCTGCAGAGACAAACTCCACAACTTGACGATCAGCAATTGATCTTAGACGTTGGCCTGCTTCAATACCGCGGGCACGAATAGCTTCAGCTTCAGCTAAACGTTCGGCTTTCATACGCTCGTAAGTTTGTTGTGAAACTTCTTGTGTTAGATCTGTACGGCGAATACGCACATCATCGATTGTTACACCAAGAGCCTGAGCTTCAGGGCGAAGCTGATCACGTACTTCACGCATCATCGATGTACGCTCAGCAGACAATGCTGCTTCAAACCCACGCAAACCGTATACTGTACGAAGTGCAGAGTTCAAACGTGTTCTTAGTCGAGATTCAACGGCGATCACATCACCAGAAACGGTTTGTCTAAAGGTTTGAGCATCTGAAATTTTGTAAAGAACAAATGCATCTACTTCATAGAATTTACCGCCTGAAACCTGAACGCGGATGTTTTCAAGATCAAAACGCAATGTACGATCTTCAACATATTGTACGCTATCGAAATCAGCGAATGTGAACGGAACTTTAAAGTAAAGACCTGGCTCAGTTTTTACGCTTTGAATTTCACCAAAGCGAATGACAATAGCTTGTTCACGTTCGTTTACAACAAACAATGATGAGTAAACAATCACAGCAAGGACTGCGAAGACACCTAAGAAAAAGGGTAAACGGCTAGACATGATTAGTTGCCTCCTGTTCTAGGTTTTGCAAGCTCACCAAGCGGTAGGTAAGGCACAACGCCTTGGGCGTTTCCACCTTGCTCAATGATCACTTTGTTAGCTTTTCCAAGCACACCTTCCATTGTCTCTAGGTAAAGACGTTGGCGGGTAACTTCTGGAGCTTTTGCATATTCTTCGTAAATGGAGATAAAGCGCTGGGCTTCACCATTCGCTTCGTTCACAACACGGTCTTTATAACCTGCTGCTTCCTCACGAACTTTAGCTGCCTGACCACGAGCTTGACCAAGTTTTTGGTTGGCATATTGGTTGGCTTCTTCCACAAAACGATCTTCATCTTGTTCAGCACGCTGTACTTCATCAAACGCATCGGCCACTTCACGCGGTGGAGCTGCATCTTCGATTGATACCGTGTTGATTGAGATACCAGCTGGAAAGCTGTCCATGACGTTCTGAACAATTTCCTGAACTTCGTTGGCAATCGCATCACGGTTATCACGGAAAATATCCTGTGCCGGACGACGACCAACGATCTCACGCATTGCGCTCTCTGACACTTGACGAAGTGTGTCTTCAGGGCGAGCTACATTAAACAGATAAGCAGCTGGTTCTGAAATGCTGTAAAGCACTTTAAACTCAACATCGACAATGTTCTGATCGCCTGAAAGCATGAGGCCTTCAGTCGAACCTGAACGGTTTGTGCTGCCTGAGATGATTTCGCGCTCTGAAATATTTGCAATTTCAACAGTCTCAACAGGCCAGAAAATGACATGAAGACCCGGCATTGCAACTTCTTCTTTTGGCTTACCAAAACGAAGTTCGACACCGCGCTCATCGGGCTGCACTGTGTAGATGGCTTGTGTACCCCATAGGAATGCAAGCACTAAAAAGCCGATAATGAAGATGAATGGTGATCCACCACCGCCAACGGCTTTGTTGAATTTATCTTGTGTTTGACGCAATAGCTCTTCAACGTCTGGCTGGTTTCCACCGCCACCACCGTTGCCGCCGCCATTAGGACGTTTTGGGCCATTGCCCCAAGGGCCGCCACCGCCGCCATTGTTACCTCCGCCGCCGCCCCACGGGCCGCCGCCTCCACCATTTTGATTGCTCCAAGGCATTCAGTTCTCTTTCCTGTTACATAACCATAATATAGTTCTAATTAGTTATAGGTATCGCGGTAAGCGCTTTCAACGCGCATCTCGCCTTCAATTGGATATTTTCAACGTTTATGCTGCTATTTACGTATTCCTGCGTCGATAGATCACATATTGTGTGGGGTAATTGTCCTTTTCTCCAGCTGGAACATGCTCTTGATGGGTGATTTCCCACAAATTAGGATCAATTTCTGGAAATCTTGTATCACCATCAATCGCCGCATCAATATGCGTCATGTAAAGGCGATCAGCTAGCGGCATGGCCAAATCGTAAATTTGCCCGCCACCAACAATGAAAATCTCATCTTTATTATCGTTGATTGCTGTGGCTTTTGCCGTTTCAATCGCGCTTTCTAAGCTAAAGCAATGCGTAATGCCGTCCGCTTCATATTTGCTGCGCGAGATGACAATGTTTTGCCGTCCGGGAAGCGGTCTGCTGCCAAAAGAAAGAAATGTCTTGCGCCCGATGATAATTGGGCAACCCATCGTGACTTTTTTAAAGCGTTTGAGATCTGTTGATAATCGCCAAGGCATGTCACCATCACGGCCAATAACACCGTTTTTAGAAACTGCGGCGATCAAAGAAATTGTGATATCGCTCATACAGCTACCGGTGCTTTGATGCCTGGATCTGGATCATAATCTTCAAGTTTAAAATCTTCAAATTTAAACGCAAAGATATCTTTCACATCTGGGTTGATCGACATCGTTGGAAGCGTTTTAGGGGTGCGGGACAATTGTAACTTCACTTGCTCAAAATGATTGTGATAAATATGCCCGTCGCCGAGTGTGTGAACGAATTCGCCTGGTTTTAAACCACAAACTTGAGCCAACATCATTGTGAGCATTGCATAGGATGCGATGTTAAATGGAACACCTAAAAAGATATCCGCAGAGCGTTGATAAAGCTGGCAGGACAGTTTTCCATTCGCAACGTAGAATTGGAATAAGCAATGACATGGGGGTAGGGCCATATCATCGACCTGTGCGGGGTTCCAAGCTGTTACAATATGGCGACGTGAATCGGGATTGTTTTTAAGGCTATCGACGAGTTTGGTAATCTGATCGACCGTTTGATTATTTGGTGCTGGCCATGAACGCCATTGCGCGCCATAAACTGGGCCTAAATCACCATTTTCATCTGCCCACTCATCCCAAATGCTCACACCATTGTCTTGTAGGTATTTGATATTGGTGTCTCCAGCCAAAAACCACAGGTTTTCATGGATGATTGAGCGTAGATGGAGCTTTTTGGTGGTAAGAGCGGGGAATTTTTCGCTGATATCAAACCGCATTTGGTAGCCAAATACAGATCTTGTACCTGTACCTGTTCGGTCATCGCGATCAACACCGTTTTCCATGACATGTTTTAAAAGATCATGATATTGCTGCATATCTATACTCACCTTGAGAATCGTATTACCGAAGCTAAGCTATTTTTTGCGCGAGACAAGAGCAAGGCAAGGGTTGGTATGAACTTCACACAGGAACTGGTGATGTTTCTAATAAAAAAGCCTCGCAAACTTGCAAGGCTTTTTCGAGAAATGAATTTTTAACTCTGTTTAAGCGAGTTCACCGAGTTTGCCCAACTCTTTAGCAACAAGGTAATAAAATGTGACGCGAGATTTTGATTTGTCAGCGCTCATTGTTTCACATGTTTTTGCAACAGCATTTTCAGCTGCGTCGCCAGTTACACCAAATTTTTTGCCGCACCATTTTTCAACAACGCGATCTAACTCTTTCGTATCTGAACATGCGACCATTGAAGAATCGCGATTGCGAAGTGCAATCCCAAGATGCTTCACAATTTTCGTTACGATGGCCTCATCGGCGCCTGCATCGTACTTTTGAACGTCTGCTAGATAATCACTCATAATGTCTCCTCATATTGTCTTCATGCCCCGCGCATGTGCACAAGTTCTGTTGAATCATGGCGCTATGTTTGGCAATTGGAGGTCGTGAGTCAATCATTAATTGTGAAACAATTTCGCTAAACTTGCATATTTTTAATGCTTTAGGCCTTTTCAGTCTGCATCAGAACCCTTATATTGAGGATGCTGCTTTATGTAGCTATGGAAATAAATGGGCGGTGAAATAAACCATTCGGACCCGGGGGCGGTACCCGGCGCCTCCACCATAAACTGATCTTAGTTAAATTGATCAGATTATGATGGGGGCGAAATAGGATCGACGAGGGCGTAAAGATCGTACTTTTTCTCGGCATTGTACCACCGTTATCGGACTAACTTTGTAGTTGCAAATGATAACAACTATGCGGAAGCACGTCTCGCTGCTTAATGCAGTGCGATAGCTTCACATGAACTCCTAGTTGTTCGCACGACTAGGCGGGGTTCGAAGGCACCTGGCAACAGAAGCCTTCACTTAAACTTTCAGAAAATTTTAGTTTCTCATGTATTTAAGTTATACATTGTATTAATTGACTCGCTTTATAGATATATCGGTGAGAAGATTAATGAAGCTCAATTGAGCTTAAGTTACTGCGTTACCTTGAGGAAACTACATGTCGCAAGACCACATTCGCTACGATATTTTGGCACAAGAAGCTTTGCGAGGCGTTATAAAGAAAGTGCTAATGGAAACTGCTGCAACAGGTCAACTACCTGGCGAGCACCATTTCTTCATCACTTTTCTAACAAATGCTCCCGGTGTGCGAATTTCCACTGCATTACAGGATCGCTATCCTGAGCAAATGACAATTGTGGTTCAGCACCAGTTTTGGGATCTTAAAGTAACAGATACATTATTTGAGATTGGTTTATCTTTCTCGGATCAGCCGGAAAAACTGGTCGTCCCGTTTTCTGCAGTGCGCGGGTTCTACGATCCATCAGTTAATTTTGAATTGGAATTTGATACGCTCATCATCGAAGATGAAGAGGGTGCAGATGTTGCTGAGTTGGATGCAAGCAAAGAAATTGCCAAGCTTGAGACCCCCAAATCGGATGAAAAATCTGATGACGTTGAAGAGGCTGAAGCTTCTGAAGACAAAGACGGTGGTGCAGATGTTGTATCGCTCGATGCATTCCGCAAAAAACCTTAGCGTCCTACAATGACCGGTGATGTTGTAAATCTCAGAATGGCGCGGAAGCGAAAGCACCGCGCCAAAAAAGAAGCAGATGCGGAGCAAAACCGCATTTCTTTCGGTCGTACTAAACAAGAGAAAAATCTGACCGATGCGCTTAATGAGAAGCAAAACAAGTTTGTGGATGCACGCAAACTAATATCTAAGCAAGACGACTAAGGCTCTTATCTAGCTATTTTTATATTATTGGTCGGATGGCGCATCAAGCGGCAATATGATGATATCGCCATTTGTATTGCTTGGCGAATTAGACAATAGCTCTTCAACTGATTTTTGCCAGTCAATGGTTGGCGCAGCTTCTGGTTTGGGCACATTAGCTGCCGCTTCCTGAGCTTTTTTGATTGCTTCGTCTGCAATGCGTTGCGCTTCAGCATCAGCAGCTGCTTTTGCATCTTGTTCTGCTTTAATGCGCGCTGCTTCTTCAACCCTTAAACGTTCTTGCTCTTCTGAGAACAATCTCGCTTGTTCTTCACGTTGCAGCTGCTGATCTTTCACAAGTGCAATTTCGCGTCTTAATGCTTGCTTTTCCAAGATGCTGGCTTGTAGCAATTCAACCCGACGTCTTTCGCGCTCATAGGCACGAATGGATAAGAAATTGCTCATCGCATTGGCATTAATTGACTTTGTAGGATTTGAAAGATCACCTTCAAAATCTATGCTAAATTCAGGTGTTGCTCCTGATTGAGCCTCTAATCCTGCATCGTATAATACATCAATTGAGCTTGAAATTGTTTGATTGACGAGATCAATACGACCGGCACCAGTGACATTAAAGTCATCATTTTCGACTGTGATGCTTGATATTCTTTGAACCCCGCCTGTAACGGTGAATGGAATGGCGAGTTTTGCGATGTCGAAGTTATCTTTAGGCAACAGATCATTCACGTCTTTACCGACATTTTCAGGAAGCAGCTCGTAACCTTCAACATCTGTTTTCGTAAATATGTCGGATAAGATGTTTGGTCCAAAAGAGTTTATCGATAAATCTGTCAGATTATACAGACCACCACCGTTCATTGAGGCGATCACATCTGTTAAATTTGTACCAGTGCCTTCAAGGTTCCCAGCGATGTCAATCTTGCCTTGCATTACTGGTTCGCCAGTTTCAGTGTGCCAGTTTAAAGGCGTAAGGTCAGCTCCGGTGATAAATGTATCGAGGCTAATAAATGCCTTGCCATCTGGATTTGAGATCGAAATATTGCCACCCAGATCACCACCAATCCATAAACCAGATATGTCTTCGATTTCAATAATTCCGGCCTCGGTACGAAGGTTTGTCGTAACGTTTCTCACGCTGGGTAGATCTGGCAGTACAAGTTCGCTCAATTTAAGGTTAAGCTCAGAGATAGGTGCAGTCTCATACGGAGGTAGGAAATCTGTCGTGCTCCAAGTTGCATCGGTGAGATTTAAAAACTGTACACCTAGAGCAAGTTCATAGAGCCACTCCGTCTCAACCTTATCAATGGTTAGGTCACCTTTGAATTTTGGAGCAAGGCTTGTTCTGTCTGTGACCAAAGTGCCTGTGAATTTATTGCCACTTGCATTGCCGACTAAGTCGTTGATCTCGATATTGTTCTCATCAATAATCAACCCTGCAGTGAGTTCAAGTGGTTGACCTGAGCCGATTCCAGGAAGGTTTTGGCCAAGCGTTAAGAGCAGTGGCTCTATATCGGGCGAAGTAACGTCTAACGTTAAAATACCTTTAGGCTCGTTTTGGTTCTGAGTGCTTGGCAGGTCAATAAACCCATCAAGATTAATGTTGGTCGATCCTGAACTAAATTTTGCGTCGACATCTAGATCTTCATCAAACCCTCTTGAGATTTTTAAGTTTAAATCAGCAGCCTCTTCAAAATCAAATGGCAGAACATCAAATCCCATTTGCGCCAACAAAATTTGGCTTTGCGGGTTATTTGCGTTCAAGTTAACTGCAAAAGGTGATGACGCATTTTTAAACACTGTTGGTAACAACGTCTGCCCATTTGCGCGTAGATCAAATGTTGTTTTGCCAATCTTGCCTGTGGCTTTGAATTCTGGAGTGTTGTTATTGCCGATGCTTAACTCACCTGACAGGGTCAGGTCATCGTAAGAGGGGAGGTTCTTCTCAAATCTTTTTAGTACTGTTGCATCCTCAACGATGTCTTTGAGCAATGTGAAAATACCATCGGCTTGTTGCGCATTTGCGTTGAACGTTAATTCACCTTTGGGCGACTGATCAAGATCCTTCAAGGTTCCATTCATGGTCCCAGAAATGCCCGAGAAATTACCAAATCTAACAGAATCAAGCGTTAAGTCCTTGTCCTCCCAGCTAGCGATGATTTTAACATCTTCTGCTGAATATTTGTCAAACCGCATAATGTCAGTGTTGAGTTGCGCGATGATATTATGACCAAACAGACCGCCGTTATTGTCGATACTCTTATCAAGATTTGCCATTTGCAACAGTGCATTAAGTTTGTTCAGGTCAAGCTCGCTACCGTTTAACCCGATAGAGATCGAAGGATCTATATCTCGGATTTGCTGACGCTCTGCATATCCCTTGATAGAGGCATTACCTAAAATGAGCTCTAGATTTTCCAATCTTTGGATTTCGTTGCTAAATAGTACATTTGCGGAAATCCCTGCTGCAGCAAGTTGTCGAATGGACGGGTCAACGCGCCCAATCAACCATGATGAGAACCCAGATGGCTGTTTCGTTGCAATAAGCAATTTGCCGGAAAATTCTGGTGCGTCACCCAATTTGAGGTTTCCTGCAGCTTCAATATCTGTGCGCCCTGGGAGCTTTGCAGCCAAGTTTTCAATTGTCCACCCTGAAGCGTTTGGACGTGCAGATAAAAATACCTCCCGGACGGTGGTATTTCCAGATAAGACCGCTGGCAATGTTAGGTCAATTTTGCCGGGTAAATCTATGGTCGGAATTTGCGAAATGATCTGCGTTATATTTGAAAACCCTGTTCGAGTTGTGCTCTCTTCTGTCTGGGAACTTTCGTCATTAAACTGACTGAGATCAATTTGCTGACCGCGGGCTGTAACCAAAAATTCAGGGTTTTCGCCAGTGTCGATATTTGCCTCACCTTCAATAATATAGGGGTCGCGCGGATTGCCAGAGGCTAAACGATACTGAGGTATATCAAGACGCTCATTGTTAACTTTAAATCCACCCTTCATCTGAACAGTCAGTAGGTTATGAAGCTCTTTTGGTGTGTTTAATACATTGAGTTCATTGCGCTTTTGAATGTTGAAGTTACCTTCATAGGAAGGCTTGTGATCTTCAATTTTTGCACTGCCTTCTGTTTCAATAAACAATGGCAAATCTTCAGCAAATAAGCGCGTTCTTAGGCGGATGTTTCCTTCGGAATTAATGGCGCCCGTGTCTAATTCGAAATTAATATTTTGATTTTCAAATGCGGCACTACCTTCAGCACGCCAAGGACCTGAGATTTCTGGCGCAGATAATTTCGTATTGATGTTATCAATTTGTTTGGTACGGCGGTTTTGTAAGTCAACGAGTTTGATCTGACCATTATTAATGGTTACGCTTTCTAAAACTAGTGTCCTGCCACCTAAGTTTTTCTGGCTATTTAGTGCCCAGTCAAGCGAACCATCTTGAAACAAAGTAACGGTGAGCTTTGGCTCTTCCACTCGCATGTCAAAAATTAAAATCTCACCACTTAAAAGTGGCGTCAATTCAAGATCCATTTCAAATTGTTGAGCGGTCATAAGCGGTTGACCGCTTTTATTTCGACCAATAGCTAGATCATTAAACGTCACCGAGGGGAAGGGTAGCAGACGCATGCTCGCATCGCCGCGAACTTTGACTTCTTGCCCCAATATGCGGGAGGATTCCCGTTCGAAATCGGCGCGATATTCAGACCAATCAATAAAGTATGGGCCGAGCAAAATCGCAAATAGCGCCATTGCCAAGAGCCCACCAAAAAATACAAATAATCGGACTAACGTCATTTTTGCTTATTCGTTTCTAACCCATTCATTCCCTAAAGGAACGTTCCCATATCAGCATTTTAGATTGTTATTGTGTCTAGTTTATGCCCATAACTTAAATGATAGCAGATATTAACTTGTAAGGGAAAATATTTTGCCCGGGTTCATAATGTTGTCTGGGTCAAATGTTTGCTTGATTAAACGCATGAAATCAACGCTTTCACCCAATTCGATCTCGAGATATTTCTGTTTCCCCTGACCCACACCGTGCTCGCCTGTGCACGTGCCTTCCATAGAAATTGCGCGTTTGTTCAACCGTGAGATATACTCAGCGCTGTTTTTAACTTCGGTTTCATTTTGTGTGTCGATTAAAAGCTGGGTATGAAAATTTCCATCTCCGGCATGGGCAACAAATGTTGCAACCAAACCTAGCTCTTCGATATCTTGTTGTGATTGTGTGATGCACTCAGAAAAGCGTGATATTGGAACACAGGCATCTGTTCCGATAACTTTGGTATTCGGACGGAAATTACGTGCTGCCCAATAGGCATCATGGCGGGCTTTCCAGAGTTTGTTTCTATCTTCTAAAATGGTTGAGAATTGTGGTTTTGAACCTTCAAAGTCTTCTGCGATTTCTGTAAACAATTCAGCCTGGCTTTTGATTTCTTCATCAGAACCATGAAATTCCAAAAACAATGTGGGTTGCTCAGGGTTGTTTAGCTTTGAATATAAATTGGAAGCTTTGATTTGTAACGCATCCAATAACTCAATTCGCGCCATAGGGATGCCCATTTGAATGGTGGCAATCACCGCTTGGCTTGCTGCTTCTACTGTTGGGAATGGGCATATCCCGCTTAAGATCTGTTGCGGAATTGGGTGCAGCTTCAATGTAATTGATGTGTAGACGCCCAAAGTACCTTCCGAACCGACAAATAATCGTGTGAGATCATAGCCGGCAGAGGATTTTCGTGCACGATTTGCAGTTTTAATCTTTTTGCCATTGGGCGTGATTACAGTCACTGAAATAACGTTTTCGCGCATCGTGCCATAACGCACGGCATTGGTACCTGATGCGCGGGTTGCCGTCATGCCACCAATTGTGGCGTTAGCGCCTGGATCAATCGGAAAAAACAAACCCGTATCGCGTAAATATTCATTAAGCTGTTCGCGTGTGACACCTGGTTGAACGACGCAATCCATATCCTCAGGGTTAACTTTAAGGATTTGGTTCATCTGACCCATGTCGATTGAAATGCCGCCATCTGGCGCATTAACATGCCCTTCTAAAGAAGTGCCAACCCCAAATGGGATGATCGGTACTTTGTAGCGTGCGCAAACATCAACTACTGCCTGGATATCAGCATCACAATCAGCAAATACGACCGCATCAGGGAGTTGCGGTTCGATCATCGTCGTTGTGTGGGAATGTTGTTCGCGAATTGATTGGCCGGTTTTTATTTTCTCGCCCAGTTGCTGAGCAAGTATGCCAATAACAGTTTGAATATTCTCATTTTTACTGATCACACTTTCAGACAATTTAATGTATCCTCTCCAATAACATTGCATAATCTTATGCTTGGCAAAGTCCGACTTGTCCAGTTTGATGTGAACATGCTAGTCAATTATTCATCGTAAAACGTATTAGAGTATTTATCGCAAACGAAATTGGGCGTTGGGAATTTGTGGTTTGATCGAATATTAAGTCTTCCGTCTTTAATGCGGCAATGGGTCTTGCCAAATTTGACAGAGTTTTGGGCTAATCGGCAAGTATCAATCTGGGTGCTGGGTGCCATAATCGGCATTGGTGCTGCAATCTTAGCTGTTGCCTTCCGTGAAGGTGTTGGGCTAGTCCAGTTCCTATGGACGGGTGAACGCGGCGAAATCTATCTAGCGGCTGTGCGAGAAACACCATGGCAAATCATCGTTATGGCACCGATTGTGGGCGGTTTGGTTGTTGGCATACTTCTCCAGATGTTTGTAAAGTCAAAACGTGCTGGCGGGGTGGCTGATGTTATTGAAGCACGACATATTTCGGGAAGACCGCTAACCTTTAAAGAAGGCATTATGTCGGCAATTGTCACTGTGATTTCATTAGGGGCGGGGGGAAGTGCAGGGCGCGAAGGACCTGTTATTCACTTAGGTGCATCGTTTTCCAGCCTTATCTACAGTAAGTTTAAACTGCCTGATGCGGGTAATAGAACATTGCTTGCCGCAGGTGTCGCATCCGCTGTTTCAGCCAGTTTTAACGCACCCATTGCAGGGGTTTTGTTTGCCCATGAAGTTATTTTGGGGCATTATTCAATGCGCGCATTTGTGCCCATTGTCATATCATCGGTCACAGGCACTTTGGTTTCACGACTATGGTTTGGCGAAAGCTTCATATTTACCATCCCTGCCTATGAAATATCGTCGTATCTAGAGTTTCCGGCCTTTTTCTTACTTGGCGTTATTTGTGCACTTGTCGCGATTGTTTTCCAATTTAGCCTGTTTGCTGCGGATTATATCGGTAAGTCGCTTGATTTGCCGTTGTGGATCAGGCCGCCTCTAGGAGGGGCGGTTATCGGACTTATAGGTGTGATTTACCCTGAGATATTAGGCATTGGATATGAAACTACTTTTGATGCTTTATGGGGCCGGCTACCAATCGCTTTGATGATGATACTGATCGTACTCAAGATTTTTGCAACAGCTGTGACATATGCATCCCGATTTGGCGGAGGGGTATTTTCACCGGCACTTTATCTTGGTGCGTTAACCGGAGGGGTCTTTGGAATTGCGGCAACAAATGCCATCCCGTTTATGGCATCTGATCATGCTGTTTATTCATTGCTTGGTATGGGGGCTGTTGCTGCAACGGTGATTGGGGCGCCAATTTCCACCACCGTGATCGCATTTGAGCTAACCGGTGGATATGCTCTATCAATAGCGCTGCTCTTTACGATTGCGGTTTCCCACGGGATAAATCAGGCCATCCACGGCCGATCATTTTTCCAATGGCAGCTAGAAATGCGTGGTGTTCACGTGCGTGATGGACCCTACAGAACTATGCTCGCAAATATTCGCGTGATGGATGTTATGAGTGTTCCTGAAAATGATGACGTGGATTTCGGTGCTTTATCAGAGCTGGAAGATGCTGACACCATCCCGACTTTGAAGTCATCAGACAATATGGATCTAGCGCTTCGATTATTTGATAAATCCGGCGAAACGCGTTTACCTGTGGTTGATTTAAAAACAGGTGAGCGGATTATTGGCTGGGCGCAATATGCACAAGCGTTAGACTATGTAAATGCACGCCTGGTAGAGGCTCAAAAAGAAGCGCATAGTTAGGTTAAATTGGCGTATTGACCTTGTCTAAATTCCTGCATAAATTGAAGTAAATTGCGATGGCGTCGCAATAATATTTTATAACTTTAGTTGTCCTGTACGCCCGGATTATTGAGCGCAGCTCTTTGGTCTGCGCGAGATTTTGGAGAACTCAATGTCAGACACTCAGCAGCGTCCGCATACTTTTATTCGTCATGATGGTGGTAAGGCAAAATTACCATTTTCTGATAAAGAATATGAACACCGACTTTCAAAGCTACGTAAGATTATGGCTGAGAAGGATATACCCGCCGTTTTACTTACATCCATGCACAATATCGCTTATTATTCGGGCTTCTTATATTGCGCCTTTGGGCGTCCATATGGGTGCATCGTGACCCATGATCGTTGTGTGACGATTTCTGCGAATATTGATGCAAGCCAACCTTGGCGCCGATCATTTTCCGAAAATATTATCTACACCGATTGGCAACGCAACAACTATTATGTCGCTGTTCAAGACGTCTTAGGTGATACCAAACGTTTGGGCATTGAGGATGATCACGTCACACTCGCTGTTCGCAAAACGCTTCTTGGTTTCTTGCCCAATGTTGAATTGGTTGATATCGCGCCAGAAACTATGTTTGCTCGAATGGTCAAATCAGATGAAGAGATTGCGCTGATTAAAGAAGGTGCCCGCGTTGCTGATATTGGTGGTGCTGCCATTCACGCAGCAATTGCCGAGGGACAACGTGAAATTGATGTCGCGATGGCTGGACGCAATGCGATGGAACTTGAGATTGCAGCTTCCCATCCTGATAGTGAATTGCGTGATAACTGGGTTTGGTTCCAATCTGGCATAAATACAGATGGTGCACATAATCCTGTGACAACGCGCAAAATTGAAAATGGTGACATTTTAAGCTTGAACGCGTTTCCAATGATTTCTGGTTATTATACAGCGCTTGAACGGACGTTGTTTTGCGGTGAGCCTGATGCAGCTTCCTTGCGCATGTGGGAAGCCAATGTTGCCGCCCATGAATTGGGCCTTTCTTTGATTAAGCCGGGTATAAAATGTTCGGAAATCTGTGCTGAGATCAATAAGTTTTTTGCCAGTGAAAACCTGTTGCAATACCGCTCATTTGGGTATGGGCACTCATTTGGTGTTTTGTCGCATTACTATGGCCGCGAAGCTGGGCTGGAACTGCGCGAAGATATCGATACGGTGTTAGAGCCTGGCATGGTTGTTTCGATGGAGCCTATGATTTGGGTGCCAGAAGGGCAGCCGGGTGCTGGTGGTTATCGTGAACATGATATTTTGGTGATTAGCGAAGACAATGTAGAAAACATCACCAAGTTCCCTTATGGGCCTAAGCATAATACGATCACCTAATCAGCGCGTGTTCACTTTTAACTTTGTACCAAGCCAAACACTAATTGCCACAAGCCCTGCGAAGATGAAAACTTCAAATTCCAGAGCTTCTGAAACCAGTATGCTTGATGCAATGATCGTGAGAAATAACTGCAGCAGCTGGATTTGCGACGCGCGTGCAATTCCAGCGAGCTGCATGCCGCGATACCAAGCAAAAAATCCAATGAGTTGCGAGAAAAATGCTACGTAAAACAGGGCGATTGAAGACCTAATATTAGTTGATAAATCTGGTAGCGGGACAAAAAAAGCTGCGATGACTAAAATTGGAAGCGCTGCAAATATCACCCAGCAACTGACTTGCCACCCACCCAAGATTTTTGACAATCTACCACCAAACACATAGCCAGTTGATGCCAATAATACTGAAATGAAGAGATAAAGGTGGCCGATTTGCGGTGCGCCATTGGTCTGTTTTATCACAAAGAATAATGTGACCGCTGTGCCGATAATACTGACCAACCAGAAGGCGAGCGAGGGGCGTTCTTTGGTGATGATAGCGCTCATAATTGTTGTTGTGAGGGGAAGTAGCCCCACAACAATTGCGCTGTGAGATGATGGGACGGTTTGCAAACCCAGTGCGAGAAACCCCGGAAAACCAAATACAGTGCCGCCGGCGCAAAATGCCAGATCTCTCCATTGGTTTAAGTTTGGTATTTTGGGGCGATAGATCAGCAAAATTGTTCCAGATAGCATACACGCGATCAATCCTCGCCAAACAACAAGTTGGGTCGGTTCAAACTGAACGATCGCTATTTTAGTCACCGGTAGTGTTAAGCTGAATATTAATACACCCACGAAACTCCAAAATAAGCCTGCGCCGATATGAGTTGATTTCTTTGAAACTGAATTTTCCAATGTCGCCCACCTGTTTGTCAAGAGCAAATGCTTACATTGAAAAACTTGATTTAGCTATGGATATATCGATCAAATAAATTTGTGATAAGGATCAAATTTTGTTGGTATTCAATGGCTTGAAATTGAATTATAAGGAACAGGAATGTAATTAGGTTTGAACAAATGCCTGCAAAATTATCCGTGAACTTGAATGCAGTTGCTTTGCTGCGAAACAGACGTGATTTACCTTGGCCGAGTGTTGTTGGTTTGGGCAGAATTGCGCTTGAAGCTGGTGCACATGGCATTACTGTTCATCCACGTCCCGATCAGCGTCACATTCGTTTTTCTGATCTGGCTCCCTTACGGGCGCTCATTGATGACGAATTTCCAGATGCAGAATTTAACATTGAAGGTTATCCAACAGATGATTTTCTAGATCTTGTTGAAGAGCATCAGCCTGAGCAGGTGACATTGGTGCCAGATCACCCAAGTCAGGCAACATCAGATCACGGTTGGGATTTTATTGCGCAACACAATACGCTTGTACCGGTTATCTCGCGGCTTAAATCAAACAGGTTCCGTGTGTCTTGTTTTTGTGATCCTGATGCGAGTGCCGAACAAGTTGAACTTGCGGCACGAGCAGGTGCTGATCGTATTGAACTCTATACAGGCCCTTATGGCGGAACTTTTGATGATCCGAAAGCAGCAAAAAAACACCTTGCTGACCTTGAGAAAACTGCCAAGCTCGCAGCGGTTTACAAAATGGACGTTAATGCTGGCCATGATTTGACCGTTGAAAACATGCCAGGGCTAGCAGCTGCAGTTCCGAACCTTTTGGAAGTTTCTATTGGTAACGGCCTCACGGCAGATTCGTTGGAATACGGCATGGCGGAAAGCGTAAAACGCTTTTTAAAGGCCGGCGGCTGGTCATAAAAAAAGCCCCGACAAATGTAGAGGCTTTTCAATTCGTTCTTTAGCGGGTTTTATTCAGCAGCATTTGCTGGTTGAGCATTAAGCTGACCGTATTTTTCAACGCCGATATTTTCTAGAAGCTCAAGTTGCGTTTCAAGGAAATCGATGTGTCCTTCTTCATCAGCTAAAAGGTCGTCAAACAGCTTCATAGAAACGAAATCGCCTTCTGCTTCACAGATCTTGCGTGATTCAGAATAAGATTTACGCGCCGCATATTCACCTTCAAGATCAGATTCCAATACTTCCTTAATATTTTGGCCAATGCTGAGCGGTGCAATTGTTTGCATATTTGGATGGCCACCTAAAAAGATAATGCGGTCGATGATTTTATCAGCGTGTTGCATCTCTTCAATGGATTCTTCGCGTTCTTTCTGCGCAAGCAGACCAAAACCCCAATCGCCAAGCAGGCGATAATGAAGCCAATACTGGTTGACTGCACCTAGTTCTAAAAATAATGCTTCGTTTAAACGTTCAATAACTTTTGCGCTGCCTTTCATGGCATAATCTCACTTCTTGTTTGAGTTATATCATAGTCAGGCAAAAATTGACTGCCTACATTAGAATAATTCTAAAGTATAGATTCGGACGCACGGAATCAACCCCCAAAATAGGAGGTTTAATGATTATCTTTGCGAATGATTCTCAGGTGTTAGGCTGTTTTGCGCGCCATATTTTGGCGATGCTTTGCGAGCATGCGAGCCGTTTCACAAGCTTGGTGATGTTCTTTGAGTTTTGCTACGAAATTGATGATGTCTGCAGAAGGGGTTTGCTGATCTTCATGGAACTTTTGTGTGGTTTCAACAATAATATCAACAACACCAGGGAAGCAGCCACAGCACTTACCGCGAGCACTCATAGTTTGATAGACCACGCCGGGCACGATCAAGCGCCAAGGGTCGTCTTTTAAAAGGTCTATAATTGTGTTTTCAATCTCTCTCTTGGAGATTATATTGCAGCTACAAACAATCATTTTCTGCTCTTTAACTAGATATACTCAAACATGATCTCGTTACTCATGTTATGTTCCTATTTTAAGTCTTTGTCAATTCCATTGCGAATGGTTCTTATCTAATTATTTTCTGAAATCTAAAATTATCTGTTGACCAAACCACAATGTTAAAATAATCAAGAACCGTACCGTACGGTACTTTGGGAGTTAATCGTGCAATCAGCATCCGTTTCAGAGTCGCAAGGCATGTCAGAATTCATCCGCGATGAAAATCTGACACCACGACAGCAGGAAGTGCTTGAAAGTGCTTTGGCGTTGTTGGTTGAAGGCGGTGAAAAGGCCCTGACGACGGCAAAGATTGCCAGTGCATCAAACTGCTCAAAGGAAAGCCTTTATAAATGGTTTGGAGATCGCGATGGTTTGATCTCAGCCATGATGGCGTTTCAGGGAAGTAAAGTTGGTGCAGCTGTTGGCCAGGAAGACTTGGGTTCTGCCAGCGCATTTAAGAATTATCTGGTACGCTTTGCTTGTGAATTGCTCTCGGTTCTTGCCGGGGACACATCTTTAGCACTTAACAGACTTGCGATAGGGCAGGCGAGCAATGACGCATCGCCGCTTGGTCCGCTGTTGATTGAAAACGGTCGTGGTGTGATTGAAACAAAAGCTGTTGGTTTTTTGCATTCAGCGGAGCAAAAGAATTATCTAACATTTGCAGATGCCCGTCAGACCTATCACGTCCTTTATGGACTTATCGTTCGCGATATTCATGTGCGGCTCCTTTTAGGTGAGCGCCGTGAGTTTGTGATGAAAAATTTTGAGCGTGATGCTCAAATCGCAATTGCTCAGTTCTACCAATTATATGGAGTTGAGGAATAGTTTTACGCCGTTTTGAAAATCAAAGAAGAATGATTAAACGGTGAATTGGAAAAGACGTCTATAATTTTAAAGGAAGGATTTAAAATGCGTGTTTATTATGATGCTGATGCAGATCTAAATCTCATCAAATCGAAAAAAGTTGCTATCATTGGTTATGGTTCACAAGGTCGTGCACATGCCATGAACCTGAAAGATTCAGGTGCAGAAGGCATTATCATTGCGCTTCGCGAAGGTTCGCCAACTGCGAAAAAAGCTGAAGCTGATGGCTTTGTAGTGAAATCTGTTGCAGAAGCTGCTGCAGAAGCTGACTTCATGATGATGGCTGCTCCTGATGAGTTGCAAGCTGACATTTATAAAGACCACATTGCTGCAAATATTCGCGATGGTGCTGTTATCGCATTTGCGCACGGTTTGAACGTACACTTTGGTTTGATTGAGCCAAAAGATACTGTTGATGTTGTTATGGTTGCGCCAAAAGGCCCAGGTCACACAGTGCGCGGCGAATACATGAAAGGTGGCGGTGTGCCATGTTTGATCGCTGTTCATCATGATGCGTCTGGTAACGCGCATGATCTAGCATTGTCATATGCATGTGGCGTTGGTGGTGGTCGTTCAGGCATCATCGAAACAAACTTCCGCGAAGAGTGCGAAACTGATTTGTTCGGTGAGCAGGTTGTTCTTTGTGGTGGTCTGGTTGAATTGATCCGTGCTGGTTTTGAAACATTGACAGAAGCTGGTTACGCGCCTGAAATGGCTTACTTTGAGTGCTTGCACGAAGTAAAATTGATTGTTGATCTTATCTATGAAGGCGGCATTGCAAACATGAACTACTCAATCTCAAACACTGCTGAGTGGGGTGAGTATGTTTCTGGTCCTCGCATCATCACAAGCGAAACTAAAGCTGAGATGAAACGCGTATTGACTGATATTCAAACTGGTAAATTCACATCAGACTGGATGCAAGAATACCGCGCTGGTGGTGCTCGCTTCAAAGGTATCCGTCGCTTGAACGACGAACACCAAATCGAAGAAGTTGGTGAGAAACTTCGTGGCATGATGCCTTGGATTGCGAAAAACCAGTTGGTTGATAAAGCTAAAAACTAGTTTTAATCCATAAATAACATGAAAGCCGCGTCTTAAGTGATGCGGCTTTTTTTGTTTCAGCGGTGTTTGCTCAATATAAAAAATTCAACTTTTAATTTAATTATATAGTTGGGTTAACTCAATTATATACTTTTTGCTGTTATCATAATGTTGGGGTGAGGTTTTGCGGTCGTTCAATTTAAAGCTTGAACATCTAGCTTTTACGAATGGAAATTTATTTAATGACTGAACGTCTACATTATATCGATTGGTTGCGCGTTTCTGCGTTTGTTATCTTAATTTTTTATCATTCCGCAGTTGGTTTTTTCCCAAATGATTTTTGGCTGATCTCTAGTCCTCACACAAGTTCAACGCTTGAACTTATGTTGGAACACACACGGGTGTGGCGTTTGCCATTGTTGTTTTTTGTCTCTGGAGTTGGAACTTTCTTTGCCTTTCGACGTCACTTAGATTTTGATTTTCTTTCCATGCGTCTGGTTCGGTTATTAATACCATTACTATTTGCAATGGCTGTGATTTGTGTGCCGCAGGTCTGGTATGAGCGTATGTTGATGGAGGGATATCGCGGCGGCTTGATAGAGTTCTGGATTGAAAGATATTTCACTGAAGGTAAGTATCCATCAGGTCATTTTACATGGGCGCATATGTGGTTTGTTGGATATTTGATCACGATCACAACGGTGTTCTACCCACTTATGAAGTTGTTCGAGACGAGCTTTGGTAAGCGATTGAGTGATTTATTCAGAAGTGTTTTAAAAACACGAGGCCTGTATCTGCTTTTTTTAATTCCGCTTTTGTTTAACCTTGCGTTATCACCTTGGTTCCCCAAAGCGACAAACGCGCTTTATAATGATGTAGCTTGGTTTGCTGCTTATACTTCCTGGTTTGGTTTGGGGTATCTTGTGGCGCAAAATCACGACCTTTTCATCGAGAATTTAATGAAGCGAAAGAGGGAAGTGTTTTCTCTCACGATCCTATTATCGATACTTGCATATCTCTTGTTCTGGCTAGATAGCTTTGATCTCAATATTGGTAGTTTCTTCAATCAAACATCAATCTATAAAACCGTAACAATGTGTTTAGCGTTGATGATGATCTATTCTTTAAGCGCACTAATGTACCAGTTTTTGAACTTTAAAAATGATCTTATCACCTATGCAAATAAGTCCATTTTCACGTTGTATATCGTTCATCAAACGATCATAGTTGGACTATTGTATTATACGATTAAACTAGAACTAGATTTTGCAATGAGTTTTGTTGTGGTTGTCATGGGCACAGCGATCTTATCTGTTTTGTTCTATCATTTAATTGTAAGGCCAAGCGCTATCATTGGTACATTTTTTGGTATGGGATTGCCTTTTTCAATTGGTAGAAGAAAGGCCGAAATCTAGGATTTGTGAGAACAAAAGAGTGACGTAAGAATTGGATGCCAACCACCTGAACTTAATGTGCGAGGAGCTCTATGGTTTATGGATTACTAATGAGTTTCCATGATTTCTGATAAGTCTGGGTTAAGACGCATTTAATGTTCAAATGCTACATTACGAGAGAATAGTTCTAGCTTTTAGATGTAACGCGTAACGGAAAACAACATGATTTCAGCCTTTGCCGGATATCAGCAATCAGCGAATATATCGCTGCTGCAATCATCGCAGGAGAACGGTGCCCCACAAAAGGGTACGCAACCTGCTGGACCGCGTAATGTATTGAACGCAATTCAAAGCCATCAAGACGGTGCGCGCCAATCCTTTGATAAAGCATCATCCCAAATCATCACTGCCTTTATGGATAGCTTGCAAAACCGCATTTCTGATGAGCCTGTTAAAGGTGGAAACAATGCTGGCACGCTTACGAGCCTAACAACTGCAGAATTTGAAAGCACGTTATCTGTTTCAGCCATGAAGAGTGATGGCAACGGAAATGCTATGAGCTTGGACTTGGAGTCTTTTGCTGGATTGTCATTTTCTATGGAGCAGGAAAACGGCAAGCTAACGGGCTTTAGTCTTGATTTTGAAATGTCTACATCCATGGCTTTTGAAGGTTCAAATGCTGGTGGTGGTTATCAAGCGGTTTCATACGAGAACTTGCAGTCCTTCAGCATTGATTTCTCAATCGGTGAAGATGAAAATGGAAATACGGTTACATCATTCTCAATTGAGCGTTCTGAAGTAACGCAAGCTTCATTTATTTCATTTGGTGATCAAGAGGGTCTTGGTTTTGGGGCTGGTGTTGGAAGCTTAAATGATATGGCAGCTCTATTTGACGAGGGTGGAACACAAAGTAATTTTGATCAGGATGAAGGGGAAAGTCCCTTAACGGCTGATGCGCTCGTTGATCTTGAAATGGAAGCTGCTCTTGAGATCATGAAGTCTATTGCCGAAGCTGCGCGTGACAATACCGTCAACAGCCTGTTTGGTGAGACGTATTACGAAGACTATTGATCATTGAAGAATATACGCTTTTATAGCACGGCCTCTTTCATTCTTGATTGGGGCCTTTTTTGTGCCAAGTCTATAAATGAACTTGATGCGTCCACAATCGGGCTTGCAGCACCTTGTGAATTTGTTAGGCTCTCATAAATACGCAGAGAAATGCATCAGGGAATCACATTGGGGAAACGTATTGGAACATTTTGATTTGATTGTTATCGGCAGTGGACCTGCTGGCCGAAGAGCAGCTATCCAAGCAGCTAAATTGGGTAAACGCGTAATTGTCATTGAAAAAGGACGGCGCGTGGGTGGAGTTTCTGTTCACACCGGGACCATTCCATCAAAAACCCTTCGCGAGACAGCTTTAAACCTAAGTGGTTGGCGTGAGCGTGGTTTTTATGGGCGCGCTTATCGCGTGAAACAAAATCTTTCAGCTGAAGATTTGCGCAAACGCTTGCATATTACACTCAACCACGAGGTTGAAGTTCTTGAGCATCAATTTGCCAGAAACCGAGTTGAGACTTTCAAAGGGACCGCAAAGTTTGTTGAGAAAAACATCGTTGAAGTGCACGGAGAAGATGGTGAGATCACACAGTTTTCATCTGAGCGCTTCCTTCTAACAGTTGGTACGCGTCCTTATCGCCCCGATGATCTTCCGTTTGATGGCAAACGTCTACTTGATAGCGATGAAATTTTAGATCTTGAAGATTTGCCGCGCAGTATTACGGTCATTGGTGCGGGAGTTATTGGCATTGAATATGCCACAATCTTTAACGCGCTTGATGTGCACGTGACTTTGGTTGAGCCGCGTGATTCCATGCTTGATTTTATTGATAAAGAATTAGTTAGCGATTTGGTCTATCAACTTCGCGATCGAAATATGGTTCTGCGCTTTGGTAAAAAAGTTGAAAAAGTAAGTCTGCTTGAGGGTAGTGGTTGCCAAATTGATATGGAAGATGGGCGAGTGATTAAGTCCGATATGGTGTTATTTGCTGCTGGTCGTATGGGTGCAACAGATAGTTTGGGGTTAGAAAATTGTGGATTGGAATGCGATCATCGTGGACGCATTAAGGTTGATGCAAAAACCTTTGAAACAAGCATTAAAGGTATTTATGCAGCTGGCGATGTTATTGGTTTTCCAAGTTTAGCTTCCACATCGATGGAGCAGGGAAGAATTGCAGCTTGTCATGCATTTGGTGAAAAAGCCTACGATCCACCTGAATATTTCCCCTATGGCATTTATTCAGTTCCTGAAATTTCAACAATTGGTATGACCGAGGAAGAAGTTAAAGAGCGCAATATTCCCTATGAATGCGGAATAGCCCGATTTAGAGAAACTTCTCGCGGGCATATTATGGGGCTTGAAACGGGTATGCTGAAAATGATCTTCTCGCTTAAAACACGCAAATTGTTGGGTTGTCACATTGTTGGCGAGGGGGCGACAGAGCTAATCCATGTGGGCCAAGCGGTTCTTAATCTTAAAGGCACACTTGAATATTTCGTTGAAAACACATTCAACTATCCAACCCTTGCTGAAGCTTATAAAATTGCAGCACTTGATGCTTGGAATAAGATGCCAATTCAGGATTAAAGTCTATCAGCGGTAGAATTGCGTCCAAAGCGCAAGAAATATCACTGATAGCAGTGCCAATGCCATTGCGATATTGATGATGAATTGGGTGCGGGGGGCAAGGTTAAGTCTGTTGATTGTTACACCGATCGCTAACCATAAGATATGGATGCTGATCCATATTACATTCATGGCAACGAATTTATAGCTAATTTCAGCGGTGAAATTATCTGGCCAGATTGCAAATCCAGTAAAAAAACTTGTGTTGACCACATAGGCTTTTGGATTGATGGCTTGCAACATCACACCACCCGATATTCCGGGTTCTTTTTGCGCGCCGGCGAATGCTGTTTTCGTGCCGGAAAATGCTATCTTATAGGCCAGGAAGCATAGATATCCCACCGATAAAACAAGAAGAATATTTCGCACAATTGGTGCGGCCAAGAGGATGGCAGCTAAACCTGATACGACGGCAATGGCGACCAGGTTTTGCCCAATGAGTAATCCCAATAAATACCGAAATCCGGGTTTATACCCAAAGGCTGAGCCAACACCTGCGAGTGTTAAAACGCCCGGTCCGGGTGTGATAAGGAGTAAAAAAACAGCAAGTGCGAAAGTGATCATTTGAAAAAGCCCAAAAACAGTAAGCTTTGACTAACAAAATAGATCATTAAAAACAATCACATTGCAGAAAATGTAGCAAATTATGTAGAATTTGATTGCAATGTATTTTGGGTCAATATATCTGATTATGTCAATCATACTGACATATTGGAAATGATCATGAATTGGCAAGAAATTTTTGCGTCGCGAACGCAATCCATGAAAGCATCTGAAATCAGAGAACTGCTCAAGCTTCTCGAACAGCCAGATATCATTTCCTTTGCGGGTGGCATCCCAGATCCAGCATTGTTTCCCAAGGAAGAGTTTCAATCTGCATTCACAGAGATTTTAGGAAGTGAGGAAGCTGATAAAGGTCTGCAATATTCGGTTAGTGAAGGCTATCATCCTTTGCGTTCTTGGCTTGTTGAGCAGATGGCTGAAATGGGTGTTCCGTGTACAACCGATAACATTTTCATCACCTCCGGGTCTCAACAAGGGTTGGATTACCTTGGAAAGTTGTTTTTATCACCTAAAGATACGGCCGTTGTTGAATGGCCGACTTATCTTGGGGCTATTCAGGCATTTAGAGCATATGAGCCTTGTTTTGATCAGTTGAATTTAACTGGAAATAGATCGCCACAAAGCTATACCGATCAAGCGCAGGCCCAAGGTGGTAATGTTAAAATGCTTTATGCATCGGTTGATTTTGCCAACCCTACAGGCAAAACGCTGAACCTATCTGAACGCGAGGCATTGTTGGATTTATCGAAAGACATTGGAGCACCGGTGATTGAAGATGCAGCTTACCAAGCTTTGCGATTTGATGGTCGGGCACTACCACCAGTTATGGCGCTTGATGTTGAGCGATCAGGTGGCATTGAGAATACTAATACAATTTATTGCGGCAGCTTTTCCAAAACACTTAGCCCTGGTTTAAGGGTGGGATGGGTTTGCGCGGCATCTGATGTGATCAATAAATTGGTTCTTATAAAACAAGCCTCTGATCTGCATTCGCCTACACTTAACCAGATGGCTGTACATCGTGTTGTTCAATCAGGTTTTAAAGAGCAGATTGAACGTATCAAATCGTGTTATAAGGATAAAAGAGACGCAATGCTTTCAGCGTTAAATACTTATATGCCTGACACGGTTCAATGGACGACGCCAGAAGGTGGAATGTTTGTTTGGGTTACCCTTCCTCAATCAATTGATGCGGTTAAATTGCTTGAAGCATCTGTTAAAGAGCAAAAGGTCGCGTTTGTGCCAGGTAGCGCGTTTCATCCTGATGGGACAGGGGCAAACACAATGCGCCTTAATTTCTCCCGACCTGATAAAGGTGCAATACAGACAGGGATTGAGAAACTAGCTGTGGCAATGTCTCAAATGGCTTGACGTAACTGTGCAAACCAGTCAACTCTCCTCAACAAAATTTGGGGAGCTCGATCAATGGCACTGAGAATTGCGACGTTTAACACTGAAAATTTGCTGAGCCGTTTTGATTTTTCAGGTTTTCATCTTGACCATCGGCAGGATCGTGTAACCAGCCTTTTTGATGCTGCTGATAAAGAACAATATAAGCAGATGGAAATAGCGCGGCAGGTCTCGATAACCGATGACACGCGCCAGATGACAGCACTTGCAATTGCTGATACGGACGCTGACATCATTTGCTTGCAAGAAGTTGAAGATCTTGAGACGCTCAAAGCATTTGAGCGCGGTTATCTATATAGAATGATCGGCGAGGGCTATCGGCATAAATTCATCGCTGAGGGCAACGACCGTCGCGGAATTGATGTTGCTATCATGATGCGTGATTGCACCCGTGATGGTGATGAGATTGAATTTGTTCGGATGAAAACCCATGCCGAATTAACCTATGGTGATCTTGATTTGTTGTCCGATGATCTTGATGAGAAATATAATCCCAACGATCGCATCTTTAAGCGTGACTGTCAGGAGATAGACATCAAAGTCGGTGGTAAGCCACTGACCATTTACAACGTTCATTTCAAATCGATGGGGCCTGCGCGCAATGGGCTTGATGGCCGGACGTATACGATGCCTGTGCGGAGGGCAGAAGCAAAAGCTGTTCGCGCCATTATTGAACGTCGGTTTGGCAAGGGTAAGACAGACGATAAACGGTTTATCATTTGTGGGGATATGAATGATTATCAAATGCGTGTTGTCGTTGAAGGTAATCGCCGAGATGGATATTCATTTCATGCAGAAAATGAAAGCCCTAGCGCTTTGGATGTATTAATGTCCGATGGATTTAGCGAAAATGTGATGAATAAACGAGACGAGCTTGACAGGTGGACAACATACCATACACGCGGGCCGAAAGTTCAGCAGCTCTGCCAATTAGATTACATTTTGCTATCGCCAGCGCTTGCAAAGGCTTCACAGAAAGAAGTACCTGAAGTCATTCGTGCAGGCCAACCTCACAGAACAGTTTTTCCAAAAGGTCAAGAAGTTGAGCGTTATCCACGTGTGGGGTGGGATCGTCCAAAAGCTTCAGATCATTGCCCTATCGTGACTAAAATCAATGTTATTTAGCAATTGAGACAAAGAGTTTTATGATAAAAACGTATCCAAGATTTGTGCAGACGGTTGAGTTGAATGTCAGTGATCAACCGCATCCATATCATGTTAAAAAATCAGATGATGCGCTGATAGCTTGGCAAGATGAAGTCGCCCGTAAACCATCGCTGTTTAATGGTTTGGTGTTGCTCGAAAGTGCAATGTCTTATGAAGATGATCGTTTGCATGGCATCAGTCACCTCATTCCGTATTCTACGTTTTTGCATTGGCTACAAAATATAGAAGGTGAGGGCAGTCATCTATTTGCTCTTGGTTTGATTATTTCAAATGACGGATTTCCGATTGTGGGGATGATGGCTGATCAAACCTATAATGCGGGTAAGTGTTATGCGCCGTCTGGTTCTTTGGATAAAGACGACATCATTGATGGTAAAGTTGATCTACTTGCAAATGTGGCGCGTGAACTGGGTGAGGAAACGGGATTAGATTTATCAGAAGCTGAAATTGAGCCAGGGTTTCATATGTTCAAAACAAATCGAAATTCTATTGCGGTCACAAGATGTCGATTTAACTTATCAGCTTCAGAGCTTTGCTCTCAAATAAACAGCTTTATAGCAAAAGACAGCAATCCAGAATTGTCTCATGTCTTTGCAATAAAGCAAAAGCATGAATACGGCGATGCCATCACAGACTATATGGTTGAAATACTGGATTGGCATTTCGATCACATTTGAGATAAAAAGATTGGCCTATAAAATAGTTCTTCTAAACCCATATTTGGAAATCGCACGTGTTTGATTTGACCCTCATAAAAACTCATTTTTGTAAAATGATGAAATGCATTGCTTTTTCAATATTGGCGTCTTTGTTTTTTGTTGTTTCTGGTTTTTCGCAACAGGCAGAAGAGCTCAATCGAGATGAAGTTCAAATTGAACAATTTGATACCCAAATCAACAGTCTTGAAAACAGATTTGAACAGAACAAGGATGTTGAGAATGTTCTTATCGATGTGCGTACGGATGCAAGCGCACTGCTTATTGAAGTGCAAGAAAGTCTAGACCAATTCAATTTATCAGCAACCGATGATAAAGCGAAACTAACGGCGCTGGGCGATGCTCCATCAGATGGAAGTGAAGCGCAAGCTATTACAATTGAACGTAAAGCGCTTACAGAAAGCACAGCGCTGCTAACTGTTTACAGCGGACGCTTGGAAAAAATAGCAACTAGGCTAGAAGATCTGATTTTTGATGTTGGGATTACCCGTCGTGATCTTTTCACCAGCGCATTGTTTGAACGTGTTGAAATTGGCGGAATTTCAATCTTTGAAATACACAGTAGCTTTCGTGAAGAAATGTCCAAATTTTGGGTAAAAACGCGAGCTTGGTTGACGTTTGTTTGGGAGTTTAAGCGCAGCGCACTCTTTTCTTCGCTAGCATTTTCTGGGGTTGCAGGATTGCTGATATATTTCGGTGGTTATCGCATTTTTGGCCGCTTTATTTTGGGGCGTAACGAGGTTGAGGGCGAGGGCATTGGTGCGAGGCTAACCTCGGCATTTTGGTCTGCGGCCATACCAACGCTCACTGCCGCAGCCGTTGGTTTAAGCACATATCTATTACTGTTAGATTTCGGCGTTTTGAGGATCGATTTTGCTGCTTTATTTGCGCGATTAATTCAATCCGCTGTGGCGCTGGTACTTGTTTTGACGCTCGCCATCGTCATTCTTTCGCCTTGGGATGCGGCAAGCCGATTGGTCAATTTAACCAATCGCGGAGCAAAATGGCTTTTTGCTTTAGTTGGACTTTTATTTGCCATCCGAACGATTGCATTTGTTGGTGTTGGTGTTCGCGAAATTTTGGATCTCCCATTGCAAAGCAGCGTTGCGCAGGCGTTTTTTGAAACCATTGCCGTTGCAGCTGTGCTGATCATTGTGTCTCGCTTGGAACCAATTGCACCTGAGGGTAAATTAGACAGCGAAACAGGTGTTTCTGCGCAAGGTTGGATACGAATAACAACGCTTCTAGCCGGAGTGCTGCTCATTCTTATTAGTCTTGTTGGATATGTTGCATTAGCTGCATTTATCGCGACACAAATTGTTGTGACAGGCGCATTGTTGATCGTGATTTATTTTGGATTGCTGTCGGCAAAATCTGTGATGGTGGAGGGAGCTTTTGCTGCGTCCCCATTAGGTATGAAACTATCCAAAGCAGTTCAACTCTCTGAGCAAAGTGCAAATCGCTTAGGGCTTTTATTTGGGATTTTGATCTATCTTGTCATTCTTGGGTTGGGCATCTCGTTTATTTTGTTGCAGTGGGGGTTTGCTTCTGAAGAAGTGATGTCTGGCGTTTTGGCGTTGTTTACGCATTTGCAAATTGGTGGAATTAATATTTCTCTTCTAAATATCGGTATTGGGTTGATCCTTTTTGGGGTCGGCTTTTTTGCCACCCGCCGTTTTCAACAATGGCTCGATCGCAATGTGCTCGTGCGGGGCAAGGTTGAGCTTGGTGTTCGCAATTCAATCCGGAAAGTCATCGGTTATTTTGGTATCGCGCTTGCAGCCATGATTGCAATTTCCGCAGCAGGATTTGATCTATCTAACCTTGCGCTGGTTGCTGGTGCGTTATCACTTGGTATTGGTTTTGGCTTGCAAACAATTGTCAGCAACTTTGTTTCCGGCTTGATTTTGCTTGCAGAACGTCCGTTTAAAGCGGGCGACTGGGTTGAAACCACTAGCGTGCAAGGCATTGTTAAAGAAATCTCGGTTCGCGCTACAGAAATTGAAACGTTTTCGCGGAAATCTGTAATAGTGCCCAATTCGGAGCTTGTGAACGCAGCGGTGGGAAACTGGACCCATAGAAACCCAATTGGCCGTATTCAAGTTATGATTGGTGTTTCATATGATAATAGCCCGCAACGCATCATTGATTTACTGGTTGAAATTGCCAATGAAAACCCAAACATCTTATCGACGCCTGAACCAAGCGTAGAATTTGCTGACTTTGGCGCATCTTCGCTCGATTTTGTTATTCGAGCATTCCTTTCAGATATCGGGAATGGCTTGTCAGTCCGCAATGAGTTGCGTGTTGCTATTTATGAGCGCTTTAAAGCTGAGAATATCGAAATTCCGTTCCCGCATCGCGAGGTTTTTGTTCATAATGTGGATGATCGCTCAGAATAACCGATCCTAGCGATCAATGCGTTCCTGTTGTGGAGACTTGTGATAGGTCTCACGATAACATTTTGAAAAGTGTGAAGCGGAAATAAACCCGCAAGCGATTGCAACTTCCACAATGGGTAGGCTTGATTGCATTAGTAAATGTCGTGCTCTATCCAAACGTATTTCCAAGTAATATCGGGCAGGGGGACGTCCCATTTCTGTTCGAAATAGGCGTTCAATCTGCCGTCTTGAAAGACCAACTTTTTTAGCAATTTCTGCCAATGGTAAGGGTTCACTTAAATTTGCTTCCATGAACTCTATGACGGACAGAACTTTTGAATTTTGCACACCAAGTCTTGCTCTTAGAGGAAGCCGTTGACGATCCTTTGGACTGCGCACACGGTCCGTTATCGCCCCTTGGCATACTCGAGCTACGATTTCATCATTATGATGATCGCCAATGAGTGATAGCATCATATCAAGTGATGCTGTTCCGCCCGCGCAGGTGTGTAAATTGCCATCCACTTCGTAAAGATCAGCGCATGCATCAATTTCGGGAAATGTTTCGCTAAAGCCGGCAAGGTTCTCCCAATGGATGGCGCAGCTTTTACCTGAAAGAATACCTGACTTTGCCAATACATAAGCACCAGTGCACATACCGCCGATTGCAACGCCTCTGTTAAACGTTTCTCTCACCCAGGCGAGCATTGATTTATCATTGTATCTTTCGACGTTTTCGCCAGCACAAATGAACATCATGTCGGGGCGTTGCTCGCCCAATAGAGCGCGGCGTTCTTCGCTCAGCGAAGTGTCTGCATTTATGACAACACCATTGGAGGCAGTAACTGGTTCGCCATCGAGACTTGTTAAGCGCCATTTATAATATTCATGACCAACCATACGATTGGCAATACGCAGTGGTTCGATCGCCATACTAAACGCAATCATGGAGAATTCGTTGACGAGAAAAAAGACGTAATTTTTGCTTTCGGCCTGCAATCAAAATCCTCCTACATACGCGTCCCACGGATGTCGCAAACTGAATTATCTATCATTGACTTTACTCTGAATTTTATAAAATTCCAGCGAATATTTTCCAGCCTCTATAGAAAAGTTAGTAGTACTTAATCATTTTTTTGAATGATGCATTTTGACTGAAAATGGCGTTAAAACAATGGTTTAATTATTACTACCTAACGTTTTACTGCAGCAATGTGAGAATTCATTACTTGCAATTTTAATTTAATTGTCTCATTTATTTCACACGCAATTAATTCTTTTCAAGATCGTTACCCGCTTTAAGCACCCAAGATCGCAGGAGGAAGCACCGATTGCGAGCAGGGCGCACGTGGTTGTTGTCGTTCTGTTTTGATTGGCCGTTACAAGGAGATCTAGCTATGGCTACCGGTACAGTTAAGTGGTTTAACGCAACAAAAGGTTTTGGTTTTATTGCCCCTGATGAGGGCGGTTCGGATGTGTTTGTGCACATTTCAGCAGTTCAAGCAGCAGGCTTGACCGAGTTGCAAGACAATCAGAAAATTTCATATGAAATTGAAGAAGGTCGTAATGGAAGATCTGCAGCTGGATCGTTGCAGCTCCTATAATTTAAGACCACACTATTTTGGCTCGACGGATCTGTAAAAATATCCGTTGAGCTTATTATCGTGCGCGCCTTCTACCGCCGCGGCGGCGAGGGGATGCAGATGGACTTTCATCGTCTTGCGAAGATGCGTCCGTACGCTCTGGAAGTTTCACTATCGTTCCAAGCTTAGGGAACGGATCCACTTTATTTGGGAACGCCATTGCGTTGACAAAATGGCCTTGGAAATCTGGTTCGAGCGCTGTTTCAATTTTCTCAATGTTCTGGACAGCTTGCTCAATTTCTCTGCGATGATCGCGATTGAGAAGGGTCATGCGTGCGCCTGTACCAGCTGCATTGCCCACAGCTTTGACATGTTCTATTTCACAATCAGGCACTAGTCCCAAAACCATAGCGTATTTTGGGTCGATAAATGATCCAAAGGCACCTGCAAGCCCGATCTTGTCAACTGATGTTATATCTTGTTTATCCATAAGCAGCTTAATGCCAGCATATAAGGCTGCTTTTGCGAGTTGAATGGCACGAACGTCAGTTTGCGTAACAATGATCTTTGGTTCACCATCTTTGATGAGATACGAAAAAGTTCGTCCATCAGAGAAAATTCGATTGGTTTTTGTCGTAAGGTCACCATTGATGACCCCATCTTCTGTGATAATGCCTGCAAGATACATCTCGGCAATAATTTCGATAATTCCAGAACCACAGATCCCCGTGATACCTGTTTCACTTGCAGCTTCATCAAAACCATCTTCATCGGACCAAAGCTCGGTTCCGATAATTCTATAGCGTGGTTCGAGTGTTTCAGGATCAATTCGAATGCGTTCAATTGCACCCGGTGCTGCGCGTTGGCCGCAAGATGTTTCAGCTCCTTCAAAGGCTGGACCGGTAGGAGAAGAGGCGGCAACAGTCCGCGTTGCATTGCCGAGCACAATTTCCGCATTGGTGCCGACATCGATCATCAACATCATGTCATCTTGACGGTGCGGGCCTTCAGTGAGTGTAGCTGCAGCTGCATCTGCGCCAACATGACCGGCAATGCAAGGCAGCATGTAGGTGCGGGCACCTTTATTAAGGTTGATACCAATTTCGCTGGCCTTGACGTTGACCGCACCAGAAACGGCGAGTGCAAATGGCGCGCCGCCCAGTTCTGTTGGGTCGATACCTAAGAACAAGTGGTGCATCACCGGATTGCCGACAAAAACACTGTCTAGGATATCATTTCGATCAATGCCACTTTCGTCACATACATTTTGAATGAGTGTGTTGAGAGCTTCGCGCACAGCATCGGTCATCGCTTCGCGTCCCTCAGGGTTCATCATGACATATGAAACCCTGCTCATTAAATCTTCGCCAAAGCGGATTTGAGGGTTTGATGTGCCCGAAGACGCTAACGTAGCTCCAGATAAAAGTGATGAAAGGTGAAGTGCTATTGTTGTAGAGCCAATATCACAGGCAATACCATAGGCTTCATTTTTTAGCCCTGGATAAAGTGCGATCAAATTTGCGCTTTGTGTTGCTTTATCGTGATGAATAGCAGCTGTTACAGCCCATTTGCCTTTGCGCAGGATAGATTGCGCAGATGCTAGAATATGGGTGTCGATAACAATGTTTGATAAGTCCCAGTCTTTTTCAAGCGCGAAAAGCAGGCGATCGATATCCCCAAGCGGTTTGTGCATGTCTGGTTCTTCAACTTCGACATAGCACATTTGGATCGCTGGATTTCGTTCAATGACACGGGTGTCTGCGTCTTTACGAACAACTTGGGCATTGATGATGTTATCTTGCGGGATATCAACGACTAGATCACCTAGGATAAGCGCAGAGCAGGAAAGACGACGACCTGATTTTAGATCACGTTTTTCTGCGTAGCGAATTTCTTTGGCGCCAAGTTCTGAGATGCTTTCAGCTGTTGATGTTATCCCGTGTTTTGCAAATTGGCCAAATTGGGTATCAATTTGACAGCGACCACATATGCCTCTGCCCCCACACACACTTTCGACATAAACGCCAAGTTGGCGCGCTGCATCAAGAACGGGCGTTCCACTGGAGAAACGACCACGTTTACCTGATGGCATGAATAAGACGAGATGATCAGTCATAATGGCTTTCGCAAAATTGGGTGCTGGATGTCCGTAATTGACAACAGTTATCAAATTGAAACTGTTGTCAATATTATGCGCTTATTAAGCTGATGTGCGCGCTGCACGACCACCACGACGACGGCCACCGCTTGCTGCAGGTGCTGCTTCTGCAGAAGCTGCTGGTGCGCCAGGTGCAGCAGGCTTATGATCACGATAGGTCATGATCCAGTTTTGGCAATTTGCGTCTGTCCCCTTAAGAACGTTTGCACCATGTACTGCTTCCATTTCTTGTGGACGGCATGGGTTCATAATTGCAGATGTCATGCCTGCACCAATAACCATTGGGATGAAGGCCGCATTAATGCCGTGACGGTGAGGTAGTCCAAATGAGACATTAGACAAGCCGCAAGTCGTGTTGACTTTCAACTCTTCACGAAGACGACGCACAAGCTTAAACACCTGATCACCGGCTGTTCCCATTGCGCCAATTGGCATAACAAGTGGGTCAACGACAATGTCTTCGGACTTGATGCCGAAATCAGCTGCCCGTTCTACAATCTTTTTAGCAACTTCAAAACGAACATCAGGGTCTTCTGAAATTCCAGTTTCATCATTAGAGATCGCCACAACTGGGACATCGTATTTTTTGATTAACGGCAGGATAGCTTCAAGCTTTTCCTCTTCACCCGTTACTGAATTTACCAATGGGCGCCCCTTGGCAACTTTAAGGCCGGCTTCGATTGCTGCAGTTACTGAACTATCGATTGATAAAGGAATATCGACAAGCTCCTGGACCATTTCGAGCGTTTTAACCAGCAAAGGCGGTTCTGTTTCATTAGGGTCAACGGCTGTTACACCTGCATTGATATCAAGCATT
Source organism: Lentilitoribacter sp. (assembly GCA_039974935.1). Classification (GTDB taxonomy): domain Bacteria; phylum Pseudomonadota; class Alphaproteobacteria; order Rhizobiales; family Rhizobiaceae; genus Lentilitoribacter. The sequence continues at coordinate 256,462 of JBDWIC010000001.1, forward strand.
GTTGCACCAGCAGCAACTTGTGCAAGCGCATCGGCCTTAACTGTATCAAAGTTGCCAGCAACCATTTCAGCTGCAAGTTTCTTACGTCCTGTTGGATTAATGCGTTCGCCAATCACGCAAAATGGTTGGTCGAAACCGATGATGATTTCTTTCGTTGCAGAGGCCACAATTGTGCGTGTCATGAATCTAATTCCTTCAAGTCAATCCAAAATAAATGCGCGGGGATGTGATTATCCGTTTACGACATTAAGATATAAAGATGTCTTTATATCCCAACTGCCACGAGATTCAAGCCATTCAGCTGATTTTTTGAGACCACCGAAGGGAAATACATGCATTTGATCTATGAGCGATGTTCCATCCGCGCCGAGCCAGTGCTGTTCCAGCGGGCGGGCAACCTCTTCAGGATCAAACCCGGTTGCCAGTGTTAACAGCGCATTGGAACGCTTTTTGAGGAATGTCATGGAATTACCAACGCCACACATTGCTGCAAATTTTAACAGAGTGGTGATCTTTGCTGGTCCCGCAACGCCAATATGGATTGGAAGGTCAACACCTGAGCTTTTTATGCTGCTTGCCCAGTTGATGAAGCTTTCAGCATCGAAACCAAATTGAGTAACGATTCGCAATTCTGCACCAGAGCGTTTGCTAAACTCTTGTTTTAAGCGCAGTGCTTCAAGCGCAACTTCGTCTGAAAAATCTGGTGAGCCTTCTGGGTGACCAGCAACACCGATATTCATAATGCCATTGGCGTCAAAAAAGCCCGTGCCAATGGCTTCCATCGTTGAAGTGAATTCGCCATTAGGTTTTTCAAGCCCGCCACCAATGATCAGAGCGTCTTTCACGCCAGCCTCTTGGGTCATGCGTTTCACACGCGTTTCAAGCGCTTGCTTTGTTGTTAAACGACGCGATGCAAAATGCGGCACTGCGCGATATCGCGATTCAGTTACCTTTTTAGCTGCTGCAACGAGTGTATCAGTTGTGTCAGAACCCACGTCTGTAATGTATACGCGGGTGAGGGGTGGAAACTTACCAATTAAGGTATCAGCATCCAAAACTTGCTTTGGAGATACTTCAATAGAAGCTGGTATTTTATTGCGTAACATCGTTTAGCTCCTCCGTTTCCGGAAACATAAAGCCAAGTGTCGCAAATCTCCCTATTCACGACCCTCTGACTTTACAAGCGCAACCAGGCGCTCTTTGTCATATTTCTCTTCTAAAGCTTTGGCTGCTTTGTCAGCTTCAAGCTCAAGATCATCAGAAACTGAAACAGGTTCGCCTTTACGCCATTCTGCGAGATACTCTTCGCTTTCAGCAGCTCCTGTTCGCATTGCACACATGTCAATTGCTTCAGTAAAACGCAAAGATAACTCCCTTTTAGCCGCCTTGCGACCTTTTTTGACGATAATTTGCGCCGGGATGTCTCTCCAATATACTGTTACACAATTAGCCATAGCCAATCTCCTTATCAATCAATCTGCCTCGAAATATGCTAATCCGCAATACTTTTTGCGACGCGAATGCATATAAAAGCGACCTCCGAATCTGTTGCTTAACAACAAAGTTGGATCGCGAATTAATTGGGACATATAGGAGGGTGTTCAAAGATGATACAAAAAATTGGACTGGAGCCCAATTTTTTTAAGTTTGTATGTTGAAAAAACTCTGTGTTTTTACCCCATCAGGTAAATCTAGATGTTCGCTAAACAACCTGGAAAAACAGATAGATAGCTCCAACTACAACAGAGCTGGCGAGCACTAAAGAAATTAGACCTAAAATGGCTCCGATTCCTAAAAATAAACCATCTCTTTTTGTGTACGCAGCCGCTAAAAATGCGAGCGCAAATGCAGGGGGCCAATTACCCATTGGAATGGGTATTGTAACAACGATTGCCAGCACCAGGGTGAAGAAACCAAATAGCTTGTCGCAGATAAACTGATTAACAGGCCAATGTCTTGGTTTGACTAAGGCTTCCCCCTTCTTCAGATGCGGGTTGATTTTGGCGATCATATTTTGAAAATTCTCACGGCTTAAGCTGTAATTTGCAAGCTTTTTCGGTAACCAAACTTTCGAATGTCCGGCCATAATCTGAAACGCAATGATAATGAGCGGAATACCTAAAATTGCGGAAGATCCAGGTGGTAATGGTACTAGATTTGGCAAACAAAATACCAGCAAAAATGCACCGAATGACCGATCGCCAAGAGCTGAGCATATCTCACTCACACGCACTTTTTCACCTGCCGTATCTGCTAAGTTTTGTAAGACTTGGGAAAGTTCGTTTGGTGAACTTTCTACAACAATGTCTGGTTCTTTTGATTTAATACCCGTCAACGCCACATCCATGAAATTCGCCTCATTATTCTTATATTTGGCTTATATGACCATGAAATGACTAAGAAACTGGTTATTTTTGATGGTAAATGATTGGTTTAACGCGCATATCTTAAAATCTACGTGAATCATTTATTAAAATGCAGGTATTTAATTTTGCACGTTATGATGGAGATGGCGCGCGCGCTGCCTCTATCAAGGATGTGGTAAGATCCCCATATCCTGTGAAACGATATTCGTATTCAAGTCCTAAAAACTCGGCTGCACGTTTGGCATCATCTTGGAGTTTTGGATCGTCTGTTTGCGCTAGATAAATGAGTTTTGTGTAACGATGAAACATCATTTCGATTAACTCAGGGTGCTTATCTAGTTTGTATGGTTTGGTGATAAAGGTATCGAATTGCCGGGCCAAGAAGTCGGTTAGGAAAAAGGATGTCATGTCATCATCCCAATTCTGCTCAAACAACTCGTTTCCGGCAAAGAACGAATAGCAATGTGGCCCTTGAATACGCTCAACCTTTTCCTCATTGCAAACAATATCAAGCAACCCGCCTGTGCCGCAATCAGCATAGGCAACATAGATTTGTTCAAAACCTTCAGCTCTTGCTGAATGAATGGCTTCTTTAACGCCGGGTGCGATTTTTTCAGGGTGATTGTGCCATATAGCAGGCAAGCATTTAACATCTAACTGCGTGACTTGGTTGAGCTCATTCACAGCTAAGATTTCTCGCGCCAATGCACCGCAAGCAATGACGCGAATTGAATTTTTATTGATGTGATCACTCATACGATCACCTCTTTTAGCAAGTTGGATTAGCCAGCTGCTGCAGAATTGTGCTTACGGGCCATAATCTCTTTAGCTGTTTCAACAGCAACAGCTGCATCGCGGCAATAAGCATCAGCACCTACTGCTTTGCCAAATTCTTCATTAAGTGGGGCGCCGCCGACTATGACAGCATAGTCATCTCGAATGCCTTTTTCCACCATCGTGTCGATAACAACTTTCATATAAGGCATTGTTGTTGTTAAAAGTGCGGACATGCCTAGAATGTCAGGCTGTTCTTTTTCAAGCGCTTCAAGATAGTCTTCGACGGGATTGTTAATGCCAAGGTCGACAACATCAAAGCCTGCGCCTTCCATCATCATACCCACAAGGTTTTTCCCAATATCGTGGATATCACCCTTAACGGTGCCAACAACCATTTTGCCCAGTTTTGGTGCGCCAGTTTCAGCCAAAAGCGGACGTAATAGTCCCATTCCAGCCTTCATTGCATTCGCTGCAAGCAACACTTCAGGCACGAACAAAATACCATCACGGAAGTCTTCACCCACAATTGCCATTCCAGCAACCAGTGACTTTGTTAGGACATCATAAGGTATCCAGCCACGATCGAGCAGGATTTGCACGCCTTCAACAATTTCTTCCTTTAATCCATCATAGAGGTCGTCATGCATTTGCAAAACGAGTTCGTCATCGGATAGCTCAGATAGGATGATTTCTTCTTCATCAGACATGGTGCGAAGCCTCTGTTATTGTTTAGCGAACTGCTAATTTCTACTCATAAAGCTATTGCACAACTTTTGCAAAATATTCGTTAAAAACGACGCGATTTTTTTTGCCTGCGACTGGAGTGTTGATTTGGAGGGAAATATTCTGCATGCGCCATCATTTGCCGCTGTGGGGAGAATGATTTGTTTGTTTTTTGCCTCTTATATTGTTAGATAATTTATGACGAGGAATTGCTATGTCTGAAACTGGTGAAAACTTGAGAGAAGTATCACGTCGTGCCCGTTCACGTGGGAATGCGCGCGGAGGTGGGGCAGCCGCGCGGCGTGCTGCTCGCGAGGGCGGTGGGCCAGGTCAGTCAAATTCATACATTAAGCGAAAACTTCCACCTTACGAAGTGCTCGATGCTGCGGGTTTAGATACAATTGAGGCCAATGCTGATCGCATCCTGGAAGAAGTTGGTATTGAATTTCGTGATGATCCTGAAGTTTTGGAAATGTGGCGCAATGCAGGTGCCTCAGTTGAGGGTGAACGTGTTCGCATGCCAAAAGGTTTGTGTCGTGAGCTTTTAAAAACCGCACCTCGTGTTTTTACACAGCACGCACGAAATCCAGAAAAGTCAGTCGAAATTGGTGGTAATTCAACGGTGTTTGCACCTGTTTATGGACCGCCTTTTGTGCGTGATCTTGAAGGTGAGCGCCGGTATGCGACTATTGAAGATTTCCGCAATTTTGTAAAACTTGCTTATTTGGCTCCTGCTATTCACCATTCAGGTGGTACCGTTTGTGAGCCTGTTGATATACCCGTCAATAAACGTCATCTGGATATGATTTATTCGCATATGCGTTATTCGGATAAACCATTTATGGGATCAGTCACAGCGCCGGAACGTGCGCAGGACACAATTGACATGTGTAAGATCCTTTTTGGTGAGGAGTTTGTTGATCAAAACTGTGTGGTGATCAATCTAATCAATGCCAATTCGCCAATGGTTTTCGATGACACTATGCTGGGCGCGTTAAAAGTTTATGCTGCTAATAATCAGGCGTGTATTGTTTCACCGTTTATTTTGGCGGGTGCGATGAGCCCGGTGACTGTTGCGGGGACCTTGGCGCAAGTCTTGGCAGAAGTTTTAGCTGGTGCTGCGGTCACACAAATGGTGCGCCCTGGTGCGCCCGTGGTCTTTGGCACATTTGCCGCTTCAATTTCAATGCAATCAGGTGCGCCAACATTTGGCACGCCGGAACCATCTCTAATTTCTTATGGTGCTGCGCAACTTGCGCGTAGGCTTAATCTTCCATTCAGAACAGGTGGAAGTTTGTGCGGTTCAAAAGTGCCGGATGCGCAAGCTGCTCATGAGACATCAAATACGTTAAATACCTCTTTGATGGCTGGCACAAATTTTGTGCTACATGCGGCTGGTTGGTTAGAAGGTGGTTTGGTCAGCTCATACGAGAAATTTATGATCGATGTCGATCAATTGGGAATGTTGCAGCGCTTTTCTGAAGGTGTGAGCCTAACAGAAAGTGAACAGGCAATGGATGCCATCACCGAAGTTGGGCCCGGTAGCCACTTTTTGGGGTGCGATCACACCCAAGCGAATTTCCAAACGGCGTTTTTCCGCTCAACAGTTGCTGACAATAATTCTTTCGAGCAATGGCAAGTTGAGGGTGAAAAACGAGTTGAATCACGGGCGAACGCGCTGTGTCGTAATTGGCTTGAAAACTATAAAGCTCCGTTTCTTGATCCAGATATTGATACAAAACTTAAAAAGTTCATTGATGATAAAAAACAATCAATGCCTGATGCTTTCACTTGAAAGGGTCCCGTAGCTAGGGAGGTAGGCGGAAAAGCTAATGTAGCAAACCAGATACACGATAGTGTTTGGGGTACTGTTTTCCGCCGGTATAAACGTGACTAGTGTAATCTGGTGTGCGTAATGTCTACTTTGCTGCAGAATATTGATGCTGATTTATCAGCTTTCGGGTTAAAAATTCGCAGTGTCAAAGTTTTTGAAGAGCCGACTAATATTGAATGTCTTGAAGCTAAGAGTGTCGCGCTTATTGGCCATATTGGGAGCGAACATTGGGATTATTTTGAAAGTTGGTGGTCGCAAGGTCAGAATAAAGACTTAGAACATCCGCTTGATGAATGGTCGAAATGGATAATAAAGCCGCTTGCTCACAAATTCCAAGGTGTCGCTGTTTTTCCGTCAGATGAACCATATTATCCATTTCAGAATTGGGCTTTGGATTCAGATAACTTATCGAGTTCAAAGATCAATATCCTAATCAATGAAGATATCGGGACCTGGCACGGTTATCGTGGCGCACTAGCATTTGATGTCGCGCTTGATGCGCAAAGCTCATCTATAGAAGCTTCAAATCTTTGCGCGACATGCGTAGATAAACCTTGTATTTCTGCGTGTCCTGTCAATGCATTTGGATCGGAAAGCTTTCTCTACTCCGGCTGTCAAAGCTATTTGGCAACTCAAGTAGGCGAAACAACCTGTATGGAACATGGTTGCGCGGCGCGAAATGCTTGTCCCTATGGTGTAGAGCATAAATATAAAAGCCCTCACATGAAATTTCATATGAGGGCTTTTCGTAAGTAGATAGTTTTTAGCGGAAGTAATTAACCTCTGCGACGTCCGCGACGTTCGCGTGGTGCTGCATCCGCACCATCATCGGCCATTTTGTTTTTCATCGGTCCAATCCGCTCAATGATGTCTTCAACGCTCGGACGTTTTTCAACACTATCTGAAGGAGCGTTGTGCTGATCAATAGCTTCGCGAATAGCAACCAAGTGCTCACAGGATGTGCCGCAGCAACCGCCAATAATTTTAGCGCCAGCATCAATTGCAAGGCGAGCGTAATCCGCCATTAGAGGAGGGGTACCTGAATAGTGAATTTCAGTACCCCTAAATTCTGGAATGCCGCAATTGCCTTTTACAGCAATCAAAGCGTCTGGATCGGCGGCTGTCATATCCAACAAAGAACCTAAAATATCAGATGCGCCAACGCCGCAATTTGCACCAACAGCTACTGGGCCATCGCCAATATCTTTTGCAACTGAGTGGATGTCTTTAGGGTGAAGTCCCATCATAGTTTTACCGGCTGTGTCAAACGAACCTGTGTAAACATAAGGCAAGCCAACTTTAACTGCTGCTTCAGCCGCTGCTCTGATCTCATCGACCGCTGACATTGTTTCAATCCAAGCGATTTCAGCGCCACCGGCTTTCAAACCTTCGATCTGTTCAACAAAGGCTTCGACAGCGCCTTCATATGTCAAAGCACCAAGTGGAACCAAGAGTTCACCCGTTGGGCCAACTGAACCTGCAACAATCACACGGCGATCAACACTGTTTGCAGCTTTCCAAGCAATCTCAGCAGCTTTTTTGTTTAACTCAAATACACGATCTTGCGCGTGGTGAAGTTTTAAACGGTGTCGTGAACCACCAAATGAGTTCGTTAAGATAATATCAGAGCCAGAATCAACAAAGCCCTGATGGAGCGCTTCGATCTTCTCAGGCGAATCTTCATTCCAAAGCTCAGGCGCGTCGCCAGATTCAAGCCCCACCTCAAATAGGTTGGTGCCGGTCGCGCCATCCGCCATGAGGACACCTTTTTCGGCAATTAGATCTGTAATTGGGTTTGATTGAACTGACATGAAATATACCTTGGGAATAGGTCGAGTGAATTTGATTTCAAGATATAAGCATATCTTTATGTGATTGCAATAGCATTATTAACTTACCTGAAAATGATCGATTTTCGTTTTTTTGCAAATTAACCAAAAAAAACGCGAAATTAATAAACGGTTAGGCTTTCAATAACATTCCGGTAACGATGTTGCTGTACAAAGATATTCAGCAAACGAAAATTTGCTCTCTTCGGATAAGGTAATGCGTACCGAAGCGATGTTACTACAAGCGTATTTTTGTAGAGCCGCGTAACTTGGCTAAAAAACCGTGCTGTTCTTAATTGAACAACACGGTTTTTCTTTTTGTAGATTCATTTCGTCGTTTCATTGCTGAATATTCGGTGTTACTGAATTCGCCATGACAAAAGCACTTATGTTTCAAGGTACAGGCTCTGACGTTGGCAAGACGGTTCTTGTCGCCGGCTTATGCCGTTTGGCCTCTAACCGCGGTATTAAGGTTATGCCGTTCAAGCCGCAAAACATGTCCAATAATGCAGCGGTTGCTGATGATGGTGGTGAAATCGGACGTGGACAGTGGTTGCAAGCGTTGGCTGCGCGCGTAGCTCCTTCCATTCATATGAACCCAGTATTGTTGAAGCCTCAATCTGAAATAGGTAGCCAAGTCGTCGTTCAAGGGCGTTCTCGTGGATATGCAAAGGCGCGCGAATATAAATCAATGAAGCCTCAGCTTATGGAAGCTGTGCTCGATAGTTATCGTAAATTAGAGGCGACCTGCGACTTAGTTTTGGTTGAAGGTGCGGGGTCACCTGCTGAGATTAATTTACGAGCAGGTGATATTGCCAATATGGGCTTTGCACGAGAAGCGGATGTTCCTGTTGTTTTAATTGGGGATATTGATCGCGGTGGGGTGATTGCGTCCATCGTTGGCACGCATACCATTTTGCCTGATGATGATCGCGATATGATCAAAGCTTATCTGATTAATAAGTTCAGAGGTGATGTAACGCTTTTTGATGATGGCATTAAAGCGATTGAGAGTTTTACCAACTGGCCATGCTTGGGCGTTGTGCCTTGGCTCAAGGCTGTTGGGAAATTGCCACCTGAAGATTCTGTTGCGCTCGATCATCTTATTCAATCGAATTCCGGGCAGCTGAAAATCGCAATTCCGAAATTGCCTCGCATTGCCAATTTTGACGACTTTGATCCCTTGGTTGTCGAAGACAATGTGAATATCAAATACATCAAATCTGGTGAGAGCTTGCCAGTGGATACTGATATTGTAATTTTGCCGGGTTCGAAATCAACCATCGGTGATCTTCAATATCTAAAAAACGAAGGTTGGCAACAAACCCTCAAAGAGCATCTTAATCGCGGTGGGCAGATCATTGGTGTTTGTGGTGGCTATCAAATGCTTGGTCGCAAGATTTATGACCCTGAACATATTGAAAGCGAACTAGATGAAATCGATGGGTTTGGGCTTTTAGATATAGAAACTGAAATGGCGCCGCAAAAGATCACTGAAAATGTGATTGCGGAGACCAATATCTTCAATGCGCGCATCAATGGTTACGAAATCCACATTGGCCGAACGTCAGGCGTGGATTGCGAACGTCCTTTTTCGATTATTAATAGCAATAAAGATGGCGCGATCAGCAGTGATGGCAAAGTTATGGGGACTTATTTGCATGGTTTGTTCACCTCAGATGAGTTTCGGAATAAACTTCTAACCTCGCATGGGATTGCTAGCTCAGAGACCAATTATCAGCAATTGGTCGATGACGCTTTAAATGAACTGGCAAACGAACTTGATCATCTGATCGATTTTGACCAGCTTTTGGATATTGCTGCACGTAAGTCATAACGCGTGTGAATTTGATTGACAGTTTGCATAGTGCAGAATATCACTTCTCCACCATTTGGTTTTTGTTCAACGGATCGTTGTTCAAAATGAAAAGGGAATGTGAGGAAATTGACCCAAATAGGGGATTTTAATCACAGCCGAACCCGCGACTGTATAGCGATTAGGCACTTCTTTAGGTGGTGTGACTGGCTATTTGGCCTGATCATTGCCGACTATACCACTGATAAGGTGGCATGGATAACCCAGGATGAACGCCTCTATTCTCTACGAATCGTTCCCTGCCATGTCGCCGATTTCGGGAAGGTAAGAGAGTGCTGTTGGTGCGAATGCACCTGAAATTGTGAGCCAGGAGACCTGCCAAGAGGTATTTTTTAACCGCTCAAAGCTTTGGCGAAAGCTGCGGGCATTTATGGCACGGGGATGGCTATATGATAGATTTAACGCTTAGGGACCTTACGTGTTCCTGCTCAGTTAGTTTACATATTCCGGTCAGCCGAAGAGCTGATTGGAAGAAATATTGAGCGAAAATTCTCATATTTTTGTGCTTGGTGGGGCAAGATCTGGAAAGTCTGTTTTTGCAGAGAATCTTGCGCTTTCTTATGGAAAAGCAACATCATCTAAATGCATCTATCTAGCAACGTCTCAAATCTGGGATGATGAAATGCGCGCGCGCGTTGATGTACATAAAGAACGCCGCAGCGCTCAGTGGGACACAATAGAGGTTCCGCTCGAATTACCAGATGCGTTGATCGAGCATGCTGAAAAAGAATGTGCGATTCTAGTGGATTGCCTCACGCTCTGGGTCACGAATTTAATGATGGAAGAGCGGGATTTAAATGCAGCTGGTGATGAGCTGGTTAACGCAATTTCATCCATCACCACTCCCATAATATTTGTTTCAAATGAAGTGGGCCAAGGCATTGTGCCGGACAATAAAATGGCCCGTGATTTTCGGGATCATGCAGGAATATTACATCAGAAATTAGCAGCAGTTGTTGATGAGGTTTACTTCATAACCGCAGGCCTGCCCACAAAACTAAAAGGCTAAATCATGTTACAATCAAAAATTCCAGCCACTGTGATCACCGGATTTTTAGGTGCAGGTAAAACCACGATGATCCGCTCTATGTTATCTGATGCAGGCGGCAAGAAAATTGCGCTCATCGTCAATGAGTTTGGTGATTTGGGCGTTGATGGCGATATCTTAAAAGGCTGTGGTGCTGAAAATTGCACTGAGGAAGACATCGTTGAACTGACCAATGGCTGTATCTGTTGCACCGTTGCTGATGATTTTATCCCAACTATGGAAAAGCTGCTTGAGCGCGAAGATCGACCAGATCATATTGTGATTGAAACCTCTGGCCTTGCTTTGCCGCAACCGCTCGTCGCTGCATTTAACTGGCCAGAGATTAGCGCCCAGGTCACTGTTGATGGTGTGGTCACTGTGGTTGATAGTGCAGCGGTCGCTGATGGCAGATTTGCGCATGATGTGAGCAAAGTTGATGCGCAACGCCAAGAAGATGAGATGCTTGATCATGAAACACCGCTTGAGGAATTGTTTGAGGATCAACTCACCGCTGCAGATATGATTATCTTAAATAAAGCCGATCTTATCACTGACGAAACGCTTGGCGCTGTGCGCGAAACCGTGCAAAACGCGATTAAGCGCAAACCTGCAATGATTGTTGCGAATAACGGTGTTGTTCCTTCAGATGTGCTGCTTGGTCTTGGTGTTGGATCAGAAGATGATATTTCCAACCGTAAATCTCATCACGAGCAACATCATCATGATCACCACGATGACGATGATCACGATCACCACCACCATCATCATGACCATGATGAATTTGAGAGTTTTGTTGTTGAATGTGGTGCGATCTCAGCGCCGGATGAATTTTGTAAATCACTCGCCGATGTGATTTCAAAGCATGATGTTTTGCGTCTGAAAGGCTTCATGAATGTCCCAGATAAAGCAATGCGACTGAACATTCAGGCTGTAGGGTCACGTGTTGATCAGCATTATGATCGTCCGTGGACGGGAGGCGAGACGCGCTCTTCTCGCTTGGTTGTTATTGGACTTCATGACATTGATCAGTCAGCTATCACGACTGAAATTCAAGCGTTGGTTTAAGGAAGTTTCATGCATCTTCTGCTCGCTCAAAAAGGTGAAATAAACGATAGTGATGAGGCCGTAGATCTCGGTCAGTCATCAGGCGATATTTTGTTTTTAACGGCAGCTGATACAGAAGTTGCAAGTGTTGCGGCCGCGGTTGATGAGGTTGCGGGCCTTAAATGGCGGCTTGCAAACCTTTCTCAGCTTAAGCACCCAATGTCAGTTGATACTTATGTCGAGCGGATGGCGAGATCTGCGAAATTGATTGTGATCCGAGCCTTGGGTGGTGCAAGCTATTTCTCCTATGCGATTGAAGCGCTTTTTGCTGCTGCTGATAATATCAACATAAAAATTATCGTGCTTCCCGGGGATGATAAACCTGATCCTGAACTTGATCGCTTCAATAATCTAGATGCTACAACCTGCGAACATTTGTGGAATTACCTCATCCAGGGTGGTCAGCAGAATTCAGATAATTTTGTACGTGGCTGTGAGGCTGCGATATCTGATGCTGATCTACCTGCATCCGCTAAGCCATTGCTCAAAGCTGGGCTTTACTGGCCGAAAATTTCACCGCAATCGCTGTCTGATATTCAGGCGTTGTGGGTAAAAGATGCGCCTGTTGTTGCGATCTCGTTTTATCGCGCATTGGTGCAAAGTGGGCAGACAGCACCAATTGATGCATTGATTTCTGAGCTTTTGGATCAAGGCATCAACCCTTTGCCGATATTTGTAGCCAGTCTTAAAGACCCAGTTTCGCAAGCAACTGTGACAACTTTGTTTGATCAAGCAAATCCAGGTGTCGTGATCAATGCAACAGGATTTGCGGTTTCTAAACCTGGTATGGTTCACGAGCGGACTGTGCTTGAAAGAGACGGTGCAGTTGTCCTTCAGGCAGTCTTAGCTGGCAACGATTTCAACGCCTGGCAGTCTTCTTCGCAAGGTTTAACATCTCGCGATCTGGCAATGAATGTTGCTTTGCCTGAGATTGATGGTCGCGTGATGACGCGCGCGATTTCATTTAAATCTGCAGGTTTTTTTGATGAGCGAGTCGAGACAAATATCATCCGTCATGAACCGCATGCTGATGGTATCTCCTATGTCGCCGGGCTTGCAAAAAACTGGTGCCGATTAAAAGCTGCTGAAAACACCGAAAAGCGCGTTGCACTAATCTTGGCAAACTATCCTAATCAAGATGGACGGCTTGCAAACGGTGTCGGTCTTGATACACCTGCAAGCACAGTGAAAGTATTAGATGCTTTAGCCCGCCAAGGATATGGTGTTGAAAACGCGCCAAAGACCTCCGATGCGTTGATGGATATTGTTCAACGCGGCCCCACCAATGCAAAGCGCGATGGTGACGATCAAAAACAGAAACAAGAAGTTCGAGAAATACTTGAGCTTGGTGAATATCAGAGTCATTTCAACGATTTGCCTCAATCCGTTCAGGAACAGATTCAAACGCGTTGGGGCGATGCAAAAGACGATCCATTTGTGAATGAATGCCGTTTTGAACTTCCACTCACGAAGTTTGGGAATGTCGTCGTCGGTGTTCAGCCAGCACGTGGATATAACATCGATCCAACTGAAAGCTATCATTCGCCTGACCTTGTTCCGCCCCATGGATATTTCGCGTTCTATTTTTATTTGCGTGAAAAACTGGGTGCGCATGCTGTTATCCATATGGGAAAACATGGCAATCTTGAATGGCTACCCGGCAAAGCATTGGCTTTATCTAAGACATGCTTCCCCGCAGCGATATTGGGCGCTTTGCCTCATATATATCCGTTTATTGTCAATGATCCAGGCGAGGGGACGCAAGCTAAGCGCCGCACATCTGCGGTGATTATTGATCATTTAACACCGCCACTGACACGCGCTGAAAGTTATGGTCCGCTCAAAGATCTCGAAGCTTTGGTTGATGAATATTATCTCGCTTCAGGTCACGATCCGCGTCGTTTAAAATTGCTCAAAAAACAGATCTTGGAGTTGGTACGGGATACGGGCATCGGCCACGATGCAGGTGTTAGTAAAATTGATAATGATGACTTAGCATTGGAAAAACTTGATGCTTGGTTGTGTGAGCTTAAAGAGATGCAAATTCGCGATGGCTTACACATTTTCGGTGTTGCGCCCGAAGGACGACTGCTTGAAGATTTAACCGTCGCACTAGCGCGTTTACCACGCGGCACGGAGCAGAACGAGCAAAGCCTGCATCGTGCAATTGTAAAAGACTTAGGCTTTAGCGAAGATTTCGATCCGCTTGATTGCGAGATGGCGAAACAATGGACTGGCGATCACCCCGATGTGTTGAAGGCGGTGTCTCAAGATAATTGGCGCACCAATGGTGATACAGTTGAGCGCATCGAATTATTAGCTTCCGATATCGTCGCTGGGACTTTTAAAGTTGCCCATGATTGGGTTGAGACACTTTCTGTTTTGGCCGAGATCGATACGAGGATTAAACCGAGTGTGACAAGTTCAGGTGAAGCTGAATTAGATGCGATTATCAAAGGCCTTGATGGCGAGTTTATCGCGCCAGGTCCGTCAGGCGCACCAACACGTGGGCGACCTGATGTATTGCCAACTGGACGAAATTTTTATTCAGTTGATAGTCGTGCATTACCAACACCTGCTGCATGGGAGCTTGGTAAGAAGTCAGCTGAATTATTGATCGCGCGTTATGTGCAGGATCATGGCAATTGGCCCACCAGCTTTGGTGTGACGGCATGGGGCACATCTAATATGCGCACCGGTGGTGATGACTTAGCGCAAGTGCTCGCTTTGATTGGTGTAAAGCCGACATGGGACATGGCTTCGCGCCGGATGACAGGATATGAGATCATCCCGCAAGCTAAGCTTGGGCGTCCGCGCGTTGATGTGACGTTGCGTATTTCAGGGTTTTTCCGTGATGCATTCCCAGATCAAATAGCACTGATTGACCGTGCGATTAGAGCCGTTGGCGCGCTGGATGAAGATCAGTTTGATAATCCAATAGCTTCACGTATGCGCGAGGAATTTGATCAGCTCATCGCCCAAGGCGTTGATCAATTTACCGCAAAAAAACGCGCTGGATATCGCGTGTTTGGTTCAAAGCCGGGTGCTTATGGCGCAGGTTTGCAGGCGCTTATTGATGAAAAAGGTTGGGATGATCAAGAAGATCTTGCGAAAGCCTATACCGTTTGGGGTGGCTATGCTTATGGCGCAAATGAAGAGGGCAAAGACGAGCAGGTCTTATTTGAAAAACGCCTAGGCTCGGTCCAAGCGGTTGTGCAAAACCAAGACAACCGCGAGCATGATTTGCTTGATAGTGACGATTACTATCAGTTTGAAGGTGGTATGACAGCAGCTGTTACTCAAGCATCTGGGCAAAAGCCAGCGATTTATCACAATGATCATTCTCGTCCTGAAAAGCCTGTCATTCGTTCGTTAGATGAAGAGATATCCCGTGTTGTACGTGCGCGCGTTGTTAATCCAAAATGGATCAATGGAGTTATGCGTCACGGGTATAAAGGCGCGTTTGAGATGGCTGCGACTGTGGATTATATGTTTGCGTTTTCAGCCACAACGGGGTCTGTTCGAGATCATCACTTTGAGCTGGTATATCAAGCTTATCTTGGTGATGATGAGGTGCGTGACTTTATTGAGGATGCAAATCCTGAAGCACTTAAAGAGATGGCTGCTCGATTTATTGAAGCAGTAGATCGTGGGTTATGGACTCCGCGCAGCAATTCGGCCAAATTTGATTTGGCCAAAATGGTAGAAGGAACACATTAAATGGCAGGCAAGATCACAGATAATATGACCGAAGACCAGCTCAATGAGCGTCACGCTGAGAAAATGAAGAAGAAAAAAGCAGCGCGTGACAAAATCATCGCAACCAAAACTATCGAAAAAGGTTTGGTAATGGTTCACACCGGTAAAGGTAAGGGTAAATCAACGGCCGCATTTGGCATGATCTTCCGTGCGCTGGGCAATGACATGAATGTCGGCGTTGTACAGTTTGTGAAAGGTAAATGGGGCACTGGTGAACGTAAAGTTCTTGAGGCCTTTCCAGAGCAAGTGACAATCACGGCAATGGGTGATGGTTTTACATGGGAAACACAAGATCGTCAGCGCGATATTGAAGCTGCCCAACAGGCTTGGGAGCGGGCGAAAGCAATGATTATGGATGAAAATATCCATATGGTTTTGCTTGATGAGTTGAATATCGTATTGCGCTATGACTACCTTGATATCAACGAAGTCGTTGATTTCTTAAAAACAAAACCTGAAATGAAACATGTGATCATAACAGGTCGCAATGCCAAAGAAGAGCTGATGGAATTTGCAGATCTGGTGACTGAAATGACAATGATCAAACATCCGTTCCGTTCAGGGGTTAAAGCTCAAGTTGGGGTGGAGTTTTAAATGTCTGAGAAAAATGTCGCACTTGTCACGGGTGCCGCACGCGGTATCGGTCTTGCAACAACCAAGCAATTGGTCGGTGAGGGCTGGCACGTTTACATGGTCGATTATGACGGTGAAGAGCTATCAAAAGCATCAGTAGAACTTTCCACAGTCACTGCGATTGATCTTGATGTTGCTGATCCAGAAAATGTAGAGAAACTTCAGGCGCAAGTTATGTCTGAA
Organism: Lentilitoribacter sp.; assembly: GCA_039974935.1. Lineage (GTDB taxonomy): Bacteria > Pseudomonadota > Alphaproteobacteria > Rhizobiales > Rhizobiaceae > Lentilitoribacter. Next base: position 272,573 of record JBDWIC010000001.1, read on the forward strand.
TTTGGCAAACTCGATGCGCTGGTTAATAATGCCGGGGTTGCAGATTTTGGTCCTATTCAGGAAACAGACTTCAAACGTTGGCGTCGTGTTATGAGCAATAACCTTGATGCGCCGTTTTTAATGGTTCAAGCGTTTACTAATCTGCTTGCAAAAGCAAAAGGTTCAATCGTCAATATCACCTCGATTTCCGGCTTTCGTGCCAGCACTCTTCGCGTGGCTTATGGTACGTCAAAAGCAGCGCTCGCGCATCTAACTTTGCAGCAAGCCGTTGAATTGGGAGAGATGGGCATTCGCGTTAATGGCGTTGCACCAGGTCCTGTAAATACAAAGCTTGCGCTGGCTGTTCATTCGCCTGAGATACGCCAGGCCTATCATGATACTTTAGCGCTTAATCGCTATGGCACAGAAGATGAAATCGCGAACGCAATTGTGTTTTTAACAAGCGATAAAGCGAGCTTTATTACAGGACAAATACTTGGTGTTGATGGCGGGTTTGAAGCCGCTGGAATAGGGGTGGCTGCACTACGAGATTAAACTACAAAAAATAGGTCGCATAAGCGTGTTAATTTGTCGTGATTGTGTTTGACCTTGCTGACTTAAAATACTAATTTCCACTCGAATGTACGATGGTGCCTTTTAAAAGGGCTGAAAGAGATTTTGGTGCGGCTGACTTAAATCAAGAGCCAATTCCTGAACTGTCGATCATCGGAGTAAACTTTAGAAAGTTTCTCTGGCGTCTCGTGCTTCGTTATTAATGAAACAAATGGAGACGCATAATGCGAAAATTCCTTACACTTAACATTTCAATTCTCCTTGCGGGATCCACTCAAGCCTTGGCACATGCTGGCCATGTTGGCGAGCTTGCAGGCCATGCTCATTGGGTGGGTGTTGCTGCAGTCGTTGCTGCAGCTACCATTGCTGCAATTTTGGCCAAGGGCAAAAAGGCTGAAGACGAAGAAGCTTCTGACGAAGAAGTTTCTGACATTGAGCAAGAAGCAGGAGAGAGCGCGTGAGCGAGCAAGAAAAAATTGGTATCATGGTGTGTGGCCATGGCAGCCGCAACCAAAACGCTGCAAAACAGTTTTCATCCGTCGCGCGTGGTTTGAAAGAACACTATCCGGATGTGCCTGTAGAATACGGCTATTTAGAATTTTGTAATCCTGTCATCTCCGATGGATTGGACAAGCTGCGTGCTCAAGGCGTCACCCGTGTGTTGGCAGTTCCGGGCATGTTGTTTGCAGCTGGGCACGCAAAAAACGATATCCCTTCTGTTTTAAATACGTATCAAGCGCAAAACCCTGGCATGGTGATAAACTATGGCCGCGAATTGGGTGTTGATTTGAAGATGACCCGCGCTGCGGGTGCACGTATTCAAGAAGCGGTGGATGCTGCTGATAAAGAGCATGGTTTCGTTGAAAAACATGAAACGTTGTTGATGGTTGTTGGGCGCGGTGCGTCTGATCCTGATGCAAACTCTAATGTCACTAAAGTCACCCGCATGTTGTGGGAAGGTATGGGCTTTGGTTGGGCTGAAACGTGTTATTCAGGTGTGACATTCCCGCTAGTGGCTCCGGGGTTACAGCATGCTGCAAAACTTGGTTACAAGCGCATCATCATCTTTCCTTATTTTCTGTTCACAGGTGTGTTGGTCAAACGTATCTTCAGCTACACAGATGAAGTTGCAGCAGAACATCCTGACATTCAATTTGTAAAGGCAAGCTACTTAAATGATCATCCCTTGGTGATCGAAACCTTCAAAGACCGTGTTGAAGAAGTAAAAGTTGGTCAGGCCTTGATGAACTGTCAGCTTTGTAAATATCGCGAACAGGTTTTGGGTTTTGAGGATCAGGTTGGTCTACCGCAAGAAAGTCACCATCACCATGTGGAAGGTATTGGCGGCGGCTTAGAAGATTGCCCTTGTAAAGGTGATTGCGATGCATCTTGTCGTGATCCTGAATTTTGCGAAAAACATGGTTTGCCGTTTACACCGGTTCATTCGCATGATCACAGTCATGGGCATAGCCATGATCATGACCACGACCACGATCATTCGCACGGTCACGACCATGGGCACCATCATCATCCATATCCCCATGCAGACCATCCGCTTGGACCTGTTACGATGGAAAAGAAGTCGTAGGCGCAATGACGCAGCTTATCTACGAACGCGACCCGGGTGAAATATACCGACAATCTTTTGCGACCATTCGTAATGAGGTTGATTTGTCACGTTTTGATATTGGTATGCAACAATTGGCGATCCGTCTTATTCATTCCTGTGGTATGGTTGATGTGGTTGATGATATTGCATCTTCACCTAATGCTTTTAAGATTGGTCGTCAGGCGTTATTGGATGGCGGTTCTGTGATTTGTGATGTTGAAATGGTGCGTCACGGCATCATCAAACGCCTTATGCCGTGTGATAACGAGATCAATTGCTCATTGAACCATGAGGATGTGAGATCAATTGCGGAAAAGCAACAAACGACGCGTTCGGCTGCGCAAGTAGAACTTTGGCGCCCTCATTTGGCGGGAAGTGTTGTGGCAATTGGTAATGCGCCGACGGCTCTGTTTCGTTTGCTTGAACTGATTGGGGAAGGTGCGGTAAAACCAGCATTGATCATCGGGATACCGGTTGGCTTTGTTGGTGCAGTTGAATCAAAAGAAGCGCTGATAGCGAACGAACTTGATATTCCGTTTATTTCGGTACGTGGGAGACGCGGTGGCTCGGCAATGGCATCTGCCGCAGTTAACGCGCTCGCGGGAAAGCTTGAAAATCATGGCTAAAACACCTTGGTTGACAATATTGGGCGTTGGGGATGATGGTTTAGCGAGCTTGAATGCATCGGCTAAGCTGTTATTTGATCAGGCGCAAACGATCATTGCGCCCGCACGTGTGTTAGAGGTCATCGATACAGGCGATAAAAATACAATTCCTTGGACATTTGGTGTGTCTGAAACAATCGCCTTTATCAAAGAGCGTCGCGGCGAAGCGACAACCATCCTTGCAACTGGCGATCCGATGCATTTTGGCATTGGAGCGACACTACGCAAGTTTTTTGATGAAGATGAGATGCTGGTTATACCGTCACCATCGGGTTTTTCATTAGCTGCAGCAAAACTGGGTTGGCGCTTGCAGGAAACTGCAATGATATCTTTACATGGAAGATCAGTAGCTGGGTTGGTTCCGCATATACAGCCCGGACGCCAGATCATATCGCTGACATCCAATGCAAAGACCATTTTTGCAGCGGCACAAAGCCTAGCAGAGCGTAATTTTGCGAAATCTAAGCTGACCATATTGGAACATATTGGCGGCTCTAGTGAGAAGATTTCGACATTTACTGCAGAGGAACTGCTTAACGAAGATAAAGATTTTGCCGACTTCAATATGCTCGCGATTGATTGTGTTGCAGAAGTTGGTGCTGGGTTCTTATCATGCGTTCCGGGCTTAGATGATGATGCGTTCTTGCATGATGGTCAGCTGACCAAGCGAGAAGTACGCGCTTTGACTTTGTCACTTCTTTCCCCATATCCGCATGCAACATTATGGGATATTGGCGCGGGATGTGGTTCAGTCGGTATTGAATGGATGCGCGCAAGTCAGGGCGCAAAAGCCTTCGCTATCGAAAAGGATGCATCCAGATGTGAGCTGATTGCGAAAAATGCAACAATTCTTGGAGCGCCGAGACTTAAGATCCATCATGGACCAGCACATGAGCAACTTTCAGAGCTGCCAACACCAGATGCAATTTTCATTGGTGGCGGTCTCACATCGAAAGGTTTGTTTGATGCATGTTGGGATGCTTTACCAGTGGGCAAAAGATTGGTCGCAAATGCGGTAACCGTACAAAGCGAAGCCTATTTGACTGAGCTGTTTGAAGCCCATGGTGGTGAACTCACGCGATTACAGGTTTCAAGAGCTATCCCAGTTGGTAAATTTCATGGTTGGAAGTCCAATATGCCTGTTACCCTTTGGTCGGTGACAAAACAGAATAAGAAGGGCGTTTGATATGACCGGTAAGCTATATGGCATCGGCATGGGGCCGGGTGATAGTGAACTTATTACTTTAAAGGCGCTCAGAATTTTGCGCGCGTCACCTGTTGTGGCTTATCCAGCTCCTGATGAGGGTGAAAGTTTTGCCCGTCAGATCGCAGCACCTTTTTTATCTGATGAACAAAAGGAAATCCCGATCATTGTGCCGATGCGTGTCGAACGTTTTCCGGCTCAAAAAATCTATGATCAAGCTGCGCATGCAATTTCTGAGCATCTCAAGCATGATCGCGATGTTGTGGTTTTGTGCGAAGGTGATCCGTTTTTTTACGGATCGTTTATGTATCTGTATGAGCGATTGGCGGATGATTTTGAATGCGAGATTGTGCCTGGCGTATCATCGATGATGGCAGGTGCTGCGGCTCTTGGTCGACCACTTGCCGCACGCAATGATGTTTTAACTGTTATCCCAGCGCCGCTGCCTGATGAAGATATCAAAGCGCAGATTGAAAAAAGTGACGCGATTTCGATCATCAAAGTAGGGCGTCATTTCGAACGCGTTGCTAAGTTGATTGAGGATATGGGGCTCACTGCGCAAGCCGGGTATCTCGAACGCATTAGTTTGCAGGAGCAAAAAATCTTCCCGCTTGCGCAAATACCAGCCAAGAAGGCACCATATTTCTCTTTAATTCTTATTTATAAAGGGGCTGAGGATTGGGTTGAAACTCTTCCAGTCCCTGAACCTTCAAACTAGGTGCTCATGATGAAGCCTGCTGTTATTACTCTCACCAATTCTGCTCAAACGCTTGCAAAACAAATTGCTGGTGACATTGGCGGTGACGTTCACGGATTTTCCAAACGCGTTGAGGAAGCTGATGTTATCTTTGATGATGTGAAATCTCATCTTGCAAAACTCTTTGCCGAGCAGACGCCAATTATTGCGATTATGGCGACAGGTGCATTGATCAGAATTTTATCACCTTATTTGCACGATAAAAAATCTGAGCCGCCGGTTATTGCCGTCTCTGAGGACGGAACGTCCGTTATTCCATTATTGGGTGGGCATCACGGTGCAAACGATTTGGCGCGTTCAATTGCTTCAATTACCAATGGTAATGCGGCTGTGACCACCGCGGGTGATCTAAAGTTTGGCATAGCGCTTGATGAGCCGCCGGAAGGATATGTTTTATCAAATCCAGATCAGGCCAAGGATGCAATGGCGGCGCTCGTGAATGGTGAACGTGTGGATCTGGTTGGAAATTCAAATTGGATTTCACAAAGTCAACTTGAGCTTGAAGAGGGTGGTGAGGTGCAATTGACCTTCACTGAAAAACTTAGAAAGCCCAAAGGTTTAGAGCTGGTTTATTACAAAAAGAGTCTGGTTCTTGGTGTCGGGTGTGAACGGGGCTGCTCATCTGAAGAATTGATCGAACTTGCTGAAAAGACATTGGCAGAAGGTGGGTATGCGCCTGATGCCGTTGGGCTTGTTGCATCCATTGATTTAAAAACAGATGAAGCTGCCATTCATGCGCTCGCAAAACATTTTTCTTGTGAAGCACGGTTTTTGACAGCGGATGAATTGCTCAAACAAACTGATCGTTTGCAAAACCCATCTGATGTGGTTTTTGGTGAGGTAGGTGTTTATGGCGTGGCGGAAGGGGCAGCGCTGTCAGCTTCTGGTGCAAATGGTGAATTGCTGGTCGAAAAGCAAAAAAGCAAACGTGCAACACTTGCTATCGGCTGGAGCGCTAAGCCTATTGAGAGCGCATTACTTCCCGGGGATAAACGCGGTAAACTATTCGTGGTCGGCATTGGCCCTGGTAGCGATGATTGGCGTTCACCTGAAGTCTCTAAAATGGTGGCGCAATCAACTGACCTTGTTGGATACTCGCTTTATCTTGATCTTCTTGGACCGCTTGCAGGCGGTAAAACTCGTCACGATTTTGATTTGGGTAAAGAAGAGGCACGTGTGCGCCATGCTATGGAACTTGCAGGCGAGGGACGTGATGTTGCGCTCGTGTGTTCAGGCGATGCAGGCATTTACGCAATGGCGACATTGGTCTTTGAATTGTTGGATAAAGCCTCAGATGAAGACGGATTAACCGCAGGGGCAAAGCGCATCGAGATCGCGGTTTCGCCGGGGATTTCTGCATTGCAAGGCGCTGCTGCACGTATTGGTGCACCGCTGGGCCATGACTTTTGCACGATCTCGCTGTCTGATTTGCTGACACCATGGGAAGATATCAAACGGCGTGTTTCTGCAGCAGCGGATGGTGACTTTGTGATTGCGTTTTATAATCCAGTCTCAATGAAGCGCCGCACGCAGCTTGCGTGGGCAAAAGATCGTTTGCTTGAAGATCGTCCTGCGAGCACGCCAGTGATTTTGGCAACAAATCTGGGTCGCGATGGCGAGAAGGTTCGTGTTGTACCATTAAGTGAGCTCGATATTAACGATGTTGATATGCTGACAGTTGTGATCGTTGGTTCGAGCGAAAGCCGCACAACGCACACAGGCGATGGGAAAACATGGGTTTACACACCGCGCGGTTATTCAGGAAAAACGGGTTCTATTATGGGTGAGAAAAAATGACGGTCTATTTTATTGGCGCGGGACCTGGTGCTCCTGACTTAATCACAGTGCGAGGGTTAAAGCTCATTGAAAATTGCCCAGTGTGTTTATATGCGGGCTCGCTGGTGCCGGAAGAGATCGTCCAAGCTGCACCATCTGATGCGCTTGTTAAAGACACAGCTCCGATGCATTTAGATGAGATTATCGAAGATATTAAAGCCGCGCACGAAGCAGGCAAAGACGTCGCGCGAGTGCATTCAGGTGATCCTGCTATTTATGGCGCAACCGCTGAACAAATGCGCCGTTTGGATGCTTTGGAGATCGATTACGAGGTTGTGCCGGGTGTGCCAGCATTCGCTGGTGCTGCAGCAAAACTTGCCACGGAACTCACACTTCCTGAGATTGCGCAAACTGTGATCATCACGCGCACAGGGATGAAAGCGTCGTCTATGCCAGAAGGCGAGCAGCTCGAGGTGCTGGGTAAATCAGGCGCGACCTTGGCTATTCATCTATCGATCCGAAATCTTGATTATATCAAAAATTCGCTTGAACCTTATTATGGTTTGGATTGTCCTGTGGTGGTTGCTTATCGTGCGACATGGCCGGATGAGAAATATATCTTCACAACTTTGGATAAGATGAAGGAAGATGTGCGCAAAGAGAAAATCACGCGTACGGCGCTCATTCTTGTCGGTAAAGTTTTTGGTGAAACTCAGTTCCGCGATTCAGACTTATACAATTCAGAATACAGCCACGTTCTGCGTAACAAAGGCAAAAAGAAACAGCGCAAAGTTGCCAGTTAATCGCTATCTAGTCACTTGGTCTTTGGATCATGATGACAGGTATTTGTGCATCACGCGCTGCTAGGATTTTAGCGTAGGATTTTTCACCACCTGAATTGCGAGTGATCAGATGCGAAATATTATGATGGGTGAATAGTTTTTGCTCATCGCTAGCTGCGCTATTTGGCAACCCTTGAATGATCTCATATGAACTTAGCGGAACATCATCTGGTTGATCGACCATTCTGACGATGAAATGACAATCAGTACGGTGTTCAAACGCATCAATATATTGTCGCCCGAGTGCTAAAAATGCCGTTGCATTTTTGGGAAGCACTTCTGCAGCGCGCTCAATTGATCCAACCTCAATCCAATTGTCGCTGGTGACTTTCTTCCATGGTGCGCGTTCAATCCGTTCGTATTTAATACCGGATTGTTTTGCGGCTTGAATGGCGTTTTTTGTGATGTTCAGCGCGTAGGGATGTGTTGCATCATAGATTTTATCAACGTTCTGTTTAGATATATAATCTATCAATCCATCAATGCCGCCAAACCCGCCGATCCGGATTTCACCGGTCGGTAGTTTCGGGTTTTGTGTTCGGCCAGCAAGTGAAGAAATGATACGCCAATCTGGCTGTTCTTTTTGAATCTTTTTGGCAAGGCTAAAGGCTTCTGCTGTGCCCGATAATATGAGTATCGTTTTGCTCATTACATCGCTTCGGGCTTAGCATGTGCAAGGACATCACCCTTGCGATTGATGATGATGAGGTCCAATTCGATGGGCGCATCACGCAAAGCAGTCTTTGCTGTTTCATGTGCCTTCTTAGCAATTGATGGCATGATGTCAACGGCGTTTTCTTTTGTGATTTCATAGACTTCTAGCGCAGTATTGGCATTTTGAATCTGGTGTTTGAGATTTTGATTCAATCCCAGTTCCAACGCAATATCAGCTAGAAAATTCATATCAACTTGGCTACGTGCAGAATGCAGATCCAAATGCCCTTGCGCAAGTTTTACCATCTTACCAATCCCGCCAGCAATAGTGAGTTTTGGCACTGGATGCTTGCGGATATATTTGAGTAATCCACCTGCAAAATCACCCATATCCAGACAAGCTATTTCTGGAAGATCATACATCTCTTTTGCAGTTTTTTCAGAGGTTGATCCTGTTGCGCCCATGACATGATCAAGTCCTTCTGCGCGCGCAACATCAATGCCGCGATGGATGGAATGGATCCAAGCTGAACATGAAAAAGGATGCACGATGCCCGTCGTACCAAGTATCGATAAACCACCAATGATACCAAGTCTTGAGTTCCAGGTTTTCTTGGCAATTTCCTCGCCATCGGGAATGGAGATGCGAATTTCAACATCAGCAGGCAAGCCGTATTCGCCACAAATTTCCGTAACGATATCGCTCATCATTTGGCGCGGAACAGGATTGATTGCTGCTTCGCCTTTTTCTATCGGTAACCCATCTTTTGTGACCGTTCCCACACCATCGCCCGCGACAAATTTTATTCCGCTTCCAGGTCTTAGTGGTCGCACACCAGCAATGACCATCGCACCATGAGTGACATCAGGATCATCGCCTGCATCTTTGATAATCCCGGCCATGGCATATCCATCACCCAAACTCTCGATCGCAAGAGGGAAATGGGGGACTTCACCCTTGGGCAAAAGAATCGCAACAGGATCCGGAAATTCACCAGTGATGAGCGCTGTGAGCGCTGCTTTTGTGGCAGCGGTTGCGCAAGCCCCCGTTGTCCAGCCACGTTGCAGAACTTTTTCGTCTTCGGCGTCTGTTGTAATTTCGTCGTCCATTGTCGCCTAGTAGCATAATTTATTGTTTCAATGTCGTTATCATTGTTTTCCCCTGCTTGGAAAGGGTATATGATGGCAGGCGAATATGAATGATAATGCAAACTTTATGTGAAGATATGCAGGACTGGCAAAAACAATTACCAAAGATGAAGGCTGGCGAGGTTTGGCTCGTAGGCGCTGGGCCCGGTGATCCGGGGCTTTTGACGTTGCACGCCATCAATGCATTATCACAAGCGGATGTCATTGTTCATGATGCGCTGGTCAATAAAGATTGTTTGAGCTTGGCGCGATCTGGCGCCACATTAGAATATGCTGGAAAACGTGGCGGCAAACCTTCTGCCAAGCAACGCGATATCTCTCTGCGATTGGTTGAGCTTTCCAAACAGGGCAAAAAGGTTCTTCGCCTTAAAGGTGGTGACCCATTTGTGTTTGGGCGAGGCGGTGAAGAAGCGCTGACTTTGGTTCAACATGGAGTATCATTTCGCATTGTGCCGGGTGTATCTGCGGGCATCGGGGGGCTTGCATATGCTGGTATTCCCGTAACGCATCGCGATACCAACCATAATGTTACGTTTTTAACAGGGCATGATGCAGGTGGAATTGTCCCAGATGCGATTGATTGGGAAAATGTTGCTAAAGGTTCGCCAGTGATCGTGATGTATATGGCGATGAAACATATCGAACCGATTGTGCAAAAGTTGTTAGGTGCAGGACGCTTAGCGGACGAACCAATGGCATTTGTATGTGATGCGACAACGGCTGATCAGAGAGTTCTCATCACCACTTTAGGCACAGCAGTTGCAGATGTTGAAAAGTCTGACTTATCCCCTCCGGCAATTGTTGTTATTGGTGAAGTTGTCAAATTGCATGAAGGGCTGGATTGGCTTGGTGCTGCTAGTGGAAAGGTTTTATCTCCCGATCCGCTTGGGCTAAATAACCTTGATCCGATTTCTTCGTTATCGGGTAAGACTGCCTGATGAAGGGGTTCATTATCGCAGCGCCATCTTCTGGTTCTGGTAAAACGACCGTAACTTTAGGTTTGTTGCGACTTTTGCGAAATAGCGGTGTGAGAATCTGTTCTGGGAAAGCTGGGCCAGATTTTATCGATCCACAATTTCATACATTGGCATTGGCAAAAGAGTGCGTGAATTTCGACCCCTGGGGTATGCGCGAAAACTTACTTTTAGATCAAGCAATTAAATCAACGTCCCAAGATGAGCTTTTACTCATTGAAGCGATGATGGGCTTGTTTGATGGCGCTGCTGATGGCACAGGTTCAGCAGCTGATTTAGCCAAATTATTGAACCTACCGATAATATTAGTCATTGATTGCGCAAAACTCTCGCATTCCGTTGCAGCGATTGTGCATGGGTTTAAATCATTTCGCGATGACGTTGAAATTGTTGGCGTGATTTTGAACAAAGTTGGAAGTACGCGCCATGAAGATATGCTACGCGCAGCTATCAAACCACTTGGGATCAAGGTTTTTGGTGTGGTGATGCGCGATAGCGGGTTAGCACTCCCGGAGCGTCATCTTGGGTTGGTACAAGCGTTTGAGCATCCTTTGATGGATCAGTTCATTGAAAATGCAGCTCGTAAGCTCAAAGATGCGGTTTCTGTTGAGGATATCCTTGATAGCCTTTCTGACGTGCAGCACAAACAATCTGAAACAGTTGCGAAAATTCGACCTCTAGGCCAACGCATAGCTATGGCCAAGGATTTGGCATTTTCTTTTATCTACCCGCATTTGATTGAAGGATGGAAAGAGCAGGGGGCTGAGATTAGCTTCTTCTCGCCACTATCCGATGAAGGACCCGACGATGATTGTGATGCGGTTTTTCTTCCCGGCGGGTATCCTGAATTACATGCTGATGCCATTTCGCAAATGGATAATTTTCGGAATCTCATGCATAAAACTGCGCAGCGCGGGGTCAAGATTTATGGCGAATGCGGTGGATATATGACCCTTGGTGAAGGATTGGTGGATGCTGATGGCGTTCGTCATAAAATGCTTGGATTGTTGCCCGTTGCAACAAGTTTTTCAGAGCGTAAACGCAATCTCGGTTATCGAAAGCTAGAATCAAAGAATGATTTTCTAGGCATTGCACAGATAAATGCTCATGAATATCATTATTCAACTGAAATTAAAAACACGAATAAGGCCCCGTTGTTTGCTGCTCAAGACGCGCTGGGTAATGATCTGGGTTCTTTTGGTGCGCAGGTAAACAATATTGCTGGTTCTTACATGCACATCATTGATCGGGCGGATTGACGATGCAGCTTGAGCATGGGGGAAACTTAGAAAGAGCGATCCAAACCTATGGTGGGTCTCGATCTGATTGGATTGATATCTCTACGGGCATAAGTCCTTTTACAGCACCAATTCCTGATTTGGATTTGTCATCATGGCATCGTTTGCCAGAACGTGCCGTAGTAAGCGAATTGGCGGAAATTGCGAAGAAGTACTACGCATCCAAACAGAATTGTTTGGTGACATCAGGCTCCCAGTTTTTGATCAACCATCTGCCTGATTTGCTTCAAGGCGATGTTGGTATTGTTGGTCCGACATATGGCGAATATGCGGGTGCATTTGCACGAAACAACAGAAGCTATACCGCTCATAGTTCTATTGATGATATCGGTGATGTACGTTCGCTCGTCCTAGCAAATCCTAATAATCCTGATGGCAGATTATATTCGCGAGATGAGCTTTTCGTGCTGGCTAAAGTGCTCAAACAGCGCGATGGATATCTCGTTGTTGATGAAGCCTTTTGCGATGTGTGCGAGAAAGCATCGATGCTTATGACGGATCCTATCGAGAATTTGATTGTACTCAAATCGTTTGGCAAATTTTTCGGTCTTGCAGGTGCACGTATTGGATTTGTATTTGCACATAGTGAAGTGTTGAGCCGAATAAAGTATTTGCAAGGACCATGGTCTGTTTCAGGGCCAAGTATAAGTGTGGCTAGACATGTTTTAACGCGCGATGGCATTCATTGCGAATTGCTTGAGAAAATATCAAGCCGTCATGGGCAATTCATTCAAATGCTTGGTAAAACTGGCTTAAAAATCGCTGGTGGAACAAAATTGTTCACGCTGATTGAGCATGAAAGCGCTGCAAACTTGCATGAACATTTATTAGTTGAGAAGATACTGACGAGAAAGTTTGATTACAATGCACGCTGGTTACGGCTTGGGTTAACTTGTAATGAGGAGGAGGATTTGCGCTTGCAGCAAGCCATTTTATCCTTTGAAAACTGATGATTGACAATCATTTACTTATACTTGTTTTAGCAATCGTTTTGGACATGTTTGTCGGCGATCCAGATTGGATTTGGCGCAAATTACCTCATCCTGTTGTCTTTTTTGGCAAAGTCATTTCAGTGCTTGATCAATACTTAAATCGTATTCGTGATAATCGTCGAACACGCAAGAGATTTGGTCTGCTGGCACTGTTCGTCATGCTGATTTTAGCATTGGGTATCGGTGTGCTGCTAGCATCATTCTTCCGCGAAATAGGTGTTATGGGTTTCGTTATTGAAATCATCATTGTCGCTGTTCTGATTGCTCAAAAGAGCATGTCCGATCACATCAAAAGTATCATCGTTCCTTTGTCTTCAGGCGATATAGAAGGTGCAAGATACGCGGTAAGTATGATTGTTGGGCGCCAAACATCTGAAATGAACGCATCTGATGTGACACGATCTTCGATCGAAAGTCTTGCTGAGAACTTTTCAGACGGTGTAGTTGCGCCCATTTTTTGGTATGCGCTTCTGGGGCTGCCGGGTATTTTGATGTATAAAATGCTCAATACCGCGGACAGCATGATTGGGCATAAAACAATTGAATATGAAGATTTCGGCTGGGCTTCTGCAAAACTCGATGATCTGGCAAATTGGTTGCCTGCTCGTTTGTCCGCACTGCTGATTGCGGTTGCTGCATTAATTTCAATTGGGCCAAAATCCTTTAAAGATGCGATTTGGACAGTTTTAAACAATGCATCATTACACAGATCACCAAATGCAGGGTGGCCAGAAACTGCAATGGCTGGTGCGCTTGGTATTGTGTTATCTGGGCCGCGATCTTATGGCGATAAGGTTACTCATGAACCTTATCTTAATCCCACAGGACGTTTGAAACTCACCCATTTAGACCTTGAAAAAGCGACTAAAATATTTTGGTTGTCGTGCATAGTTGAAGTCGTATTTGTCGTGATTTTACTTACGGTTAGCGTGTGGGCTTAACCATAGATAAACCTTAGACTGGTAAATATCCGAGGAATCCGCTATTTTTTGCGGAAATTATTAGGGTATTTGAAATTTTGGGGAGTTTCACCATGCGGAATTTTATAGCTGCTGTAGCTGTTTTGTTTATGATTTTACCTGCTTCCAATGCTGTTGCAGCACCTTTGGAAGCACGTATTGATTTGTCATCTCAAACAATGGTGGTCAAACGAAACGGTAAAGTAAAATACAGATGGAAAATTTCTAGCGGACGTAAAGGTTATACGACACCGACTGGTAAATGGTCAGCAAAGTGGCTTTCAAAGCATCACCGATCTCGCAAGTATAACAATGCGCCTATGCCGTATGCTGTGTTTTTCCATGGTGGGTATGCAGTTCACGGAACCAACGCCATTTCGCGTCTTGGGCGTCCAGCGTCACATGGATGCATCCGATTGCACCCAGAAAACGCATCAAAGTTTTATAGCCTTGTGGAACGCACTGGGTTGAAAAATACACGCGTTGTGATCAAGCACTAATTAGCGCTTTTTAAGAACCTAAGATTGCCCTTATCGGAAATGAATATCCGATGAGGGTTTTTTTATAGCAGATGCTTGATGCGCCATCTGTCGTGGAACCATTGCCATTGGCCAGGATATTCGCGTACCCATTCCTCAACTTTATCATTAAGCATTTGTGATGTTGCATTGATATCAATTTCGCCATTGTCGCCTTTTGGAAGTTCGACAGCTGGCTCCAACTCTAATCTGAAACGTCCTTCGGGAAGACGAATACAGCGCGCTGGGAAAACATCACATTTATATTGGCGTGCTAGTTTTGCCAAAAGTGGGTTGGTTTTTACTGTATGGTCGAAAAATTGTGTTTCGCCACCTTTGGAAAATTTTTGATCTACCAGCATTCCCACACCGCCGCCGCTATCAAGTTTACGCGCTAAGTTCCATGCAGCGCCCGCAGTGGAGGCCACGAGATCTTTCATATGTTCGCCACGTGCGGCAAAAACTTTTTCAGCAATATATTTGTTGTTCGGTGGTCGAAATAATGCACTGACACTTAAATTAAATCTCTGTGAGATAATTGGTAGCAGTTCAAAATTTCCGCTATGGATTGTGAATACAATGAAAGGGCGTTTGTTTTCGCAAAGATCGATAAAATGTTCTTGGCCAACAACTTCAATATTGCTGTTTTCATCTGATTCAGGATCAAATGCTGAAATTTTATCAAGATAGACATATTCCGCCGCCAATCGGGCCATATTGACCCACATTTCCATGGCAATTTCTTGTCGTTCTTCGATGGATTTCTCCGGAAAAGCCATCTCAAGGTTTTTCATCGCAAGAGTGTGGCGTTTGGTTCTTGGGCCAACAATTCTGGCCAGACGCCCCATCACATTTAATGCGGTTTTCATCGGCAATAAACGCAGTAGAAACAGCAGTGCAAGAATGAATTGTGCTACAACCCAATCACTGGCATTGCTGAAAAACTTTCTTAGTTCTGCGACACACCTTCTGATAAATTTGGTCAATCAATATCCAACGCGTTGATAATCAGAATGTTAAAATGATTTTGCCGAAGACTTTGCGGCCTTCCATACGTTCTAGGGCTTTGTGGATGTTTTCCATATCCACTTGGGTATCAATCACTGGTTCTACCAAGCCTTGGGACATTTTCAACATTGCATTTTTCATGTTTTCCATGCGGCAACCAAATGAACCTAAGAGTTTAAGCTGCTGTTGAAACAACATCATCAAATTGATCTGTGTTGAAACGCCCGATGTTGAACCGCACGTCACCAAACGGCCACCTTTTTTAAGGCTGAACATTGATCCTGCCCAAGTATCAGCGCCAACGTGTTCAAAGACAACATCAACGCCTTGTTTCTTAGTTATTTTACGGACACGACCTTCAAAGCGGTCTTCGCGATAATTAATGACATAGTCTGCACCGAGCGCTTTTGCTTTTTCAATTTTATCGTCAGAACCAACGGTCGTAATCACCGTACAGCCCATTTTTTTAGCGAGTTGAATAGCGGCTGTACCAATGCCAGAACCACCAGCGTGAATGAGTATCCATTCGCCAGGTTGTAGCTTTGCATTATCAAATAGCATGTGTTCAACAGTCCCAAATGTAACAGGTGCAAGTGCTGCACCAATCGCATCAACATTCGGCGGGGCTGGAACAACAAGGCGAGCAGGGTAGTTGACCCTTTCGCGCGCAAAACCATCTAAGTGAAAACCGTGAACGCCACCAACTTCAGTACAAAGGTTATCGCGACCTTCTTGGCAGTTTTTGCATCTGCCACAAACGCGAGCACCATAAATTGAAACGAGTTGACCTGGCACAAGACCAGCAGTGCCGGGGCCAACTTCTTCGACAACGCCTGATGCTTCTGCACCAATCACAAGTGGCATTTTGCGTTTCGCAAATGCCATTCCGCGCCAACCCCATACGTCGATGTGGTTAAGCGCGACTGCCTTAATTGACAGTTTGACTTCACCAACACCCGGAGCGCCCGGTTCTTCGATTTCTGTGATTTCAAGTTTGCGGTCTTCGACTAATTGCAGCGCGCGCATCGACAATCCTTGTATTGTTATTGTTTTCTAGCAATATGAAATTGCTTAGTTTTATCTATGTAGGGCTAGCTGATATGACAAGACAAGCGTTTTGTCCACCAAATCCAAATGAGTTGGATAGGATTGATGTCACTTGCATCTCACGTTTCACATTAGGAACCACATCTAATTCAATCGCTGGATCTGGATTGTCATAGTTGATTGTCGGTGGGAGCGTGCCTGTTTTGATTGTCATAACAGAGAAAATTGCTTCCACAGCGCCAGCAGCGGTAAGCGTGTGACCAATCATGGATTTGTTCGATGACACAGGTATATTATTCAAGCTCTCGCCAAACACATTTGAAAGCGCAAGATATTCCATCTTGTCATTTTCAGGCGTTGAGGTGCCATGCGCATTAATATACCCAATGTCTTCGGGTTTGAGGCCTGCATCATCTAATGCTGCGTGGATCGCTGCCATTGCAGGTGCTGCATCAGGTGATGAACGTGTTCTATGGAAATGATCAGCCTTTTCTCCGCAGCCCTTAATCACACCGTGAATTTTCGCACCGCGAGCGGTTGCTGCTTCAAGTGATTCAAGCACTAATGTTGCTGCACCTTCTGCAATAACAAATCCGTCTCTATCCTTAGAAAATGGTTTTGATGCTTTTTCAGGCGGGTCATTTTGCGTCGAAAGCGCTGAGAGCAATGAAAAGCGGATGACTTGTTCAGCATTCACCGATCCATCTGTGGCCACTGCAAGCGCGCGGTCTGTACGGCCTTGTTGAATGGCTTCAACGCCAAGCTGAATAGCTGTTGCGCCTGATGCACATGCCGTTGAAAGTGTTACGGGTAACCCACGCGTTCCAAATTTGTCTGCTAAGCGTTCTGATACCATGCCAAACTGCGATGATTCAAAAAATGATCGTTTTGGTTTGTCATGAAGGATATCTAAGAACTTTCTGTAAACAGAACCTTCTGTCTGATCAGCTCTTAACTCTCCGGCAAGTTCAAATCGGT
Organism: Lentilitoribacter sp.; assembly: GCA_039974935.1. Taxonomy (GTDB): domain Bacteria; phylum Pseudomonadota; class Alphaproteobacteria; order Rhizobiales; family Rhizobiaceae; genus Lentilitoribacter. The sequence continues at coordinate 289,555 of JBDWIC010000001.1, forward strand.
CTTCCCAATCTGGTTCTGCAGGTGGTGCTGCTAAAAATAGTGGCCCATTAAATTCACCGTTGATTCCTGCATCTGCTAGGGCTTCAACTGTGGTGTTTTCAGCCAGAATATATGTGCGATCGACAATTGAATTTGCTTCAGCTCCGATAAAATCAACACTTCCGCAAATCAGTGTTGAAAGTTCATTGGTCGCAAAGCGTTCGATTTTGTGAATGCCTGAAATTCCGGAGCTTAACTTGTTCCAGTTTTCTTCAAGACCTTCACCTAACGATGATACAACGCCCATGCCGGTTACCACAACAATGGGGCGGCCCATGTGATCTTTAAATGCAGGTGATGTCATACTAATTTCCTTACCTTACACTTTTCGCCTAAGCCTTTGACAATGTTGCCAAGCCTTCTGAGCGGTGATGACCTACGCTTGTGATAACCGCTTTGTTTGCTGCTTGCGACATTGGCGCGTCCATATCTTTAGCAAAAGGCGCAATTTGCGAACCATTTTTAAGCGCAATCGCACTCAGCGCTAACCCTAAGGGGAACTGTGCTTCCAATGCATGGCCGAAGATAGCGCTGGTTGTTCGAACCGTGCCATTTGAATGATGTGCTTTTAAATAGTCTTTTTCAAACTGCATGGCCTGACTACGGCCACTTGTACCGGAGAAGACCAAAGTCTCGCTATCATCTACGATATTTAAATCACTGTTGAGCTTAGCCATACGTTTTGCAAACGACGCTGCCTCTCTTGAGCCTGCATCGCCAAGAACGCCATCAATCGTGACATACATTTTAGCGCCACGCGCGATTGCATGTTCTTTTGATTCTAAAACTAAGAATACGCCCGCGGATCCAAATACAATGCCACGCTCGTCATTGCGCTGCCAAATCGGGCGGGCGGGCGATGTTTCAAGCGCATTAATGGCTTCAATGACATACAGATAATCTTCGCGTTCGGCGACAAATGCGCCGCCAACGAGGCAATGCGTGGATGAACCGGCTTGAATGCGAGCTACCGCTGTTTCAATTGAAGATACACCTGAGCCTTCTTCGCCCATGAAAGTGCGAGACGACCCGGTAACTTTGTGAACAATAGATATGTTGCCAGCCAATAGGTTTGATAACTGGGATAAAAACAAAGTAGGTCGGACTTCGGTGCGAAGTTTTTCATTCAACAAAACGTCTTTGTCGTTTCGCTTAAGTGATTCTTCGATGATGATGGTATCAACATCTGAATCGCGTTCACCGCCGCCACCGCATACAATCATGTCCATGGTTGAACACCCGTCTGCGTCGTCTTTGAACCCCGCATCATCAAGCGCTAAACCTGCAGCATACACACCCAGTTTCTGCCAATTGCCCATCTGACGCTGATCTCCACGACGCGGAATTTGATCATTCCAATCAATTTCAGGCATTGGATGAAGCGGGTAGGGCGGAATAAGTTGGTCATTAATAACCGGGGTGATTGCACCCGAGCCATTAAGCAGCTCTTCGTGCGCTTTCACACCAACACCTTGGGACGTGACAAGCCCTATGCCCGTGATGACAACATCATTCTTGCTTTTCGTATTCATCAAGGTTTCCCTATGTGTGAATTTTAAGATTGTACGCCAGCTTTATATGTATCGATAGCATCTTGCAGGCTAACTCTCTCCGCTAGCTCCATAATATGCTCAAGAGTTGGCACCTCGTCAAATGAACGAGTGGCAAATTTGAGTTGGCTGTTGCAAACGCGCCTGCCATCAACTGTGATGGAGCATTTAGAAACAACAAAGCCTGAACCTTCGTGTTCAATTTTTGAATTGATTTCAAGCGTTTCGGAAGGATTTACAAACTGACGCATTTTGGCGGTATCAACCGACATCAAAAATGGCATAACCTTAAACTCAGACAGTGCCATGTATAAAATGCCAGATGCCTGAGCCATGCTTTCAATCAGAAGAACACCCGGCATCAAAGGCATGCCGGGAAAGTGACCCTCAAAAATAGGGCTCTTCTTTGGGACAACAGATTTTACCACAATGCTTTGATCAGCAAAGTCTATGCTCTCTACGTGATCGAGCATTTGAAAATATTCTAAAAGCATTGTGTTAGACCTGAAGCAAACGTTTTGAATTAGTCTTTTGCAGCTCTAAGCTCATCAATTTTGCCGCAAAGATTTTTCAAAATGAAGTAATCTTCTGCGTTGGCTTTGCCGTCATTGATTTCCTGAGTCCACTGCTCAAGCGGGACTTTGATGCCAAATTCTTTATCAATAGCAAAAACGATATCCAAAAAGTCCAAGCTGTCGATACCCAAATCATCAACAGTGTTACTGTCAGGTGTGATTGTTTCTAGGTCGATCTCGCTGGTTTCAGCAATGATTTCTGCAACTTTGTTAAACGTCTCAGACACGGAATGGAACCTCATGTATTTTCGTATTTGTCGCGAAGCTATAGTGAACTACGGACAAAAAGCCAATGATTAATTGCACCAAGTATGGATATTGAACAATTTCTCTCATTCTTAGTCTATTTTGAGATGAAAAAAACCCCAGAAAAATCTATACAATTGCAAATTGGCTTTTACATTTAATTGTGGTGGTACTATGAACAATTTACGGGGATATTACGCACGTAATGTAATTTTTGTGTCATGAGAGATATAACTGGCTCTAATGCCAGAAAGATAAGGGTAATAATATGTCTGAGCGCGAAAGCATGGAATTTGATGTTGTTATCGTGGGTGCTGGGCCTGCGGGCCTTTCTGCTGCAATTCGACTAAAACAACTTGATGAAAATTTATCAGTTGTAGTTTTGGAAAAGGGTGCTGAAGTTGGCGCTCACATTTTATCAGGTGCAGTGGTTGACCCGGTCGGGGTAGATAAGCTGTTGCCGGGTTGGCGTGATGAAAGCGATCATCCATTTAAAACTGAAGTTAAAGACGATCATTTCCTTGTTCTCGGACCAGCTGGATCAATCCGTTTACCAAATTTTGCGATGCCACCTTTGATGAACAATCATGGCAATTATATCGTTTCTCTTGGAAACGTATGCCGTTGGTTGGGTGAGAAAGCTGAAGCGCTTGGCGTTGAGGTTTATCCAGGTTTTGCAGCTGCTGAAGTCTTATATGATGATAATGACGCGGTTATTGGTGTGGCAACTGGTGACATGGGCATCGGTAAAGATGGTGAACCTGGTCCAAACCACGAGCCAGGCATGGAGCTTTTGGGCAAATATGTGCTGATTGGTGAAGGGGTCCGCGGATCACTTGCAAAGCAGATCATCAATAAGTTTGACCTAAGCGCGGATCGTGAGCCACAAAAGTTTGGCATTGGAATAAAAGAGCTTTGGGAAGTTAAGCCTGAAAACCACAAACAAGGCTTGGTTCAACACTCTTTTGGCTGGCCGCTTGATATGAAAACAGGTGGCGGTACCTTCCTTTATCACCTTGAAGATAACATGGTTGCCGTTGGGTTTGTTATTCACTTGAACTACAAAAACCCATATTTGTCGCCATTTGAAGAATTCCAGAGATTTAAAACTCATCCAACGATCAAGCCAACATTTGAGGGCGGTAAACGTTTGTCTTATGGCGCTCGAGCGATCACTGAGGGTGGTTTTCAATCTGTGCCTAAGCTCACATTCCCAGGTGGTGCATTGATTGGTTGTTCTGCTGGGTTTGTGAACGTGCCGCGCATCAAAGGCTCTCACAACGCGATGCTGTCAGGCATGTTGGCAGCTGAAAAAGTTGTAAACGCATTGTCTGAAGGCCGTCAGCAAGACGAGATCATTGAGTATGAAAATGAATGGCGTTCTTCTCAGATTGGTGATGATCTGAAAAAAGTGCGCAATGTGAAGCCGCTTTGGTCTAAGTTTGGCACTATCATAGGTGTGGGACTTGGTGGATTGGATATGTGGTTGAACACACTTATCAAATGGTCTCCGTTTGGCACCATGAAGCATGGTAAGCCTGATTATGCGTGTTTGGAACCTGCCAGCAAGCATAAGAAAATTGAATATCCAAAACCAGATGGTGAAGTGAGTTTTGATCGCTTGTCTTCTGTGTTCTTATCAAGCACTAATCATGATGAAGATCAGCCTGTTCATCTCAAGCTTGGTGATGCTGACTTACAAAAATCTTCGGAACTTGACGTTTTTGATGGTCCGTCTAACAGATATTGCCCTGCTGGTGTTTATGAGTGGGTTGAAGATGAAGGCAAGCAGAGCTTTGTAATAAATTCACAAAACTGCGTGCACTGTAAGACATGTGACATTAAGGACCCTAATCAGAACATCAACTGGACTGTGCCGCAGGGCGGCGAGGGGCCGATGTATCCTAATATGTAATCGTGCCTAAATATTACGATTAAAAAAAACGGCTGTAGGAAAACCTTCAGCCGTTTTTTTATTGTGTGGGATAATTCGAACTAAGCAGCTTTTGATTTGGTTTCCACTTTTCCTTCGATGGTTTTATCAAATGTGCGCTTCTTTTTTGCTGGCATGCCTGCATAGATGCCGCTCTCATAGTTACCCTCTTTAACGACAGCATTGGCTGCAATTACGGTTTTTGGCGCAAGGTTAGCGCCGGCCAAGATCCGCACACCTGAGAAAATTAAAGCATCTTCACCGATTATAATCGGTTTTTTGCGAATAGGGGCGTATTTTAGCGGGCCATCGGCATTATCGATGTCGAAGTCAAAGCTAATGAGAGATGTTTGGTGGGCAATAGAGACATTATCGCCAATTTTGATGCCACCTTTGCCATCAAGATAACAGGTTTCAAAAATAGCAACGTTGTCGCCAAATTCGATTTCTTCCCAATAGGTTATGCGCACACCTGTTTCGAATAACACATTTTCACCACAGGATTTTGCAAGACGTTTTGCCCATAGATAACGCAATAAAATGCCCAACTTCCAGGGCATTAGTTCTAAGAGTGGCCATGTCATTTTGAATATAAAACGCGGCAGAACAGCAAAAATTGCGTTTAATACCGTAATCAGCGGCTTGAGAATTTGAAATAATTTACGTCCAGTCATATCGCTGCCTCCGAGTGATAATCAGTTTTAAAATATTAGGTTCTATTAAATAACAGACGTCTTAATTGTTTCAGTATTTTCTAATTTTGGATTCAATTATGCTTAAAAAAATCTAAAATGGTTGGCAGGCAGTCATTTGGGGCTTCTTCGGCAACAAAATGCCCACAAGATAGCTGTAAATCTTGAAGGTTATTTGCCCATGGCTCCCATTCTTTACGTGGGGCATCGGCCATGTTTTTCAAGAATCCACTGCCGTAAACGACGAGAACTGGACATTGAATCGTAGTACCTTTTTGTTGATCTTCTCTGTCATGATCGACATCAGTTGTCGCGCCTGAGCGATAATCAGCACAGGATGCGGCGATCACATTATTTGATCTAAACTGTTGTTTATATTTCGCAATTGCATCTGATGAAAGCTGAGACTTATCGTCAGCCCATCGCGCAAAAATATGTTCCATATAATGATCTGGTTCCGCACCAATTAATGTTTCCGGCATTGGGGCAGGTTGCGCTAAGAAAGGCCAGTGATAAGTGCCCATTGCGTTTTTCCAGTCCATGTTATCCCACACAGACAATGTTGGTACGATATCAAGCGCGCAATATGCTGTGACTTTATTAGGATAATCCAAGCACATGCGAAAACCGACACGTGCGCCGCGGTCATGCCCCAAAACTTGGAATTTTTCATGCCCAAGCTTGGTCATTAATTCCACAAGGATCTTAGCGAGATTGCGCTTGCTATAGGCGAAATTTGCTACATCTGGTTTTGGACCTTCACTTTCGCCGTAACCGGGCAAGTCAACGAGAATAACTTGATGTGTTTTGGCAAGTTCGGGCGCAATATAGCGCCACATATACGAGGATTGCGGGTAACCATGCAGCAAAAGAATCGGCATGCCATCGCCTTTTGACCAAATCGCGAGATTAAGCTCAGAAACGTTGATAGTTTTGTGTTCAAACTCAGAAATCATTAAACATTACTCCCAATTAGAATATGAGGTCGCAAATTAGCAGCCATAGGCCCGTTGATAATACGGCGGTCGCAGTGCCAATTGTGATCGATGTCGCAGCTAAACGCTGACCAGTACCAAATTGCTGCGCAACCACCCATGAATTAATTCCAACGGGTAGTGCAGCAATTGATACAAGCACACGTGTTGTAAATTCTGGAACACCGAATATTAGCGATAAACCCAAGACGATTGCCGGCATGAGCATGAGTTTAAAAGATACGAGCACTAATGCAGGTGGAATTTGACCTGAAACCCCGTATCGCCGTGTTGCCATGCCAACCGCAAAGAGAGCTAACGGACCAACTGTAGCGCTAATGCTTTCGATCAATCTGTCTGCAAGAGGGGGCGGGCTTACGGCGAGCATTTTAACAACAAATCCTGCGAGAATACCTAAAACTAGAGGGTTGGAGAGCAATTGTTTTAAAAACTTTTTCAAAACACCGGTGAAATTAATTTCTGTTTCAACGGCGCCATCTCTTCGGCTTGCCCATTCAAACTGTATGATTGTGGCAGCTAGCATGACGGGCAAGTGAATGGTCAAGATTTTTGATAGGATCGCTACACCTTCTTCGCCATAAACACCTGTAATGAAGGGTATTCCAACCAATACACAGTTGGAGAACGCGCCTGTAACACCTGCAACCACACCGGCTCTAGTGTCCCTGCCGAAGACAAACTGCACCACTAAATGTGACAAAGTCCAAACGACAAATCCAGCGCTAAAATAGACCGCCCAGATAACCAAAACTTCGCCGGTACCAAAATCAGCGTTCAAGATGTTTTTAAACAATAAAAGCGGAACGCCAACATTATAGATGAAGCTTGTAAGCCCATCACCGATTTCTGGTTTTAGATAATTTGTTGCAACGGCAATATATCCCAAACCAATGAGGGAAAAGATGTACAGAATAGTTTCAATATATGGAGGCATGTGGAGAACTTTGTTAGTCGGGGGTAGATGCCAAACGTAAATCCTTGCCATTGAAAGCGCAAATGGATAATTCTGACAAAACACAGAAAGGCGATCGTTATGACAGGATTTAAGAGTTTTACACCGCTGGTACAGTCATTGCCTGCAAGTGTTCCTTTTGTTGGTCCTGAAACTTCTGAACGCGCCAGCGGTATTTTGTTTAAAGCGCGCATTGGCGCAAACGAAAATGGCTTTGGGTTTTCGCCCCTTGTTCAAAAGACAATTGAGCAAGAAGCCCATCTCTCCTGGCGTTATGGCGATCCAGAAAGCTTTGATCTTAAGAACGTCATTAGTGACAAGTTAATGGTTGATTTCAACAATATTGTCATTGGCGAGGGGATTGATGGTCTTTTGGGGTTGGTTGCGCGAATGATTTGTGAACCAGATATCGCCGTTGTGACATCTATTGGGGCATATCCAACATTTAATTTTCATGTCAAAGGCTTTGGTGGGCAGCTTCATATGGTGCCTTACAAGCAAGATCGTGAAGATTTAGATGCGTTGCTTGCTAAAGTTCGAGAAACCAATGCGGCATTGGTTTACTTAGCCAATCCGGATAATCCGATGGGAACATGGTGGTCTAGCAGCAAAATCATTGAATTTGCAAAAGCGCTTCCATCAAGCACAATGTTGGTTTTAGATGAAGCCTATGTGGAGATGGCGCCCAGTGAAGCAGTGCCTTCAATGAATGCGTTTTTAGATATGCCGAATGTCTTGCGGATGCGCACCTTTTCAAAGGCCTATGGTTTGGCGGGGTTACGCGTTGGGTACGCAATTGGGCATCCTGATACGATTTTGATGTTTGATCGTGTACGTAATCATTTTGGTATGTCGCGATTATCGCAAAAGGCAGCAGTTGCAGCTATGAAAGATGATAAGTGGTTATCTTGCGTGCTGGAATTGATTTCCAATTCTCGACAAAAAATTGTTGATATTGCGCGATCCCATGGATTTAAAAATCTACCATCTGCAACAAATTTTGTGACAATAGATTGCGGTCGTGACGGGGACTACGCACGCTTTATTCTAAAAGAATTGATGGATCGCGGTATATTTGTGCGTATGCCCGGTGTAGCGCCCTTGGATAGGTGTATTCGAGTAAGCGTTGGACCCGAGGAAGAGATCGATCGGTTTGAAGTTGCGCTGAAAGATATTCTATCTGAATAAAAATAACCCTTGCGTTCATCTGGGAGGAATAGATGTCGGCAAGGGTATTTTTAATGTATTTGCAATGCTTAGTGCATTGTCATCCATTCGCGAGCCTCACGAAGAGCTTTCGCAATTTCAGATTTTGACATTGTGCTCGTCAATTCTGCGCGAAGAGCTGCTGCGCGCTCTGAACCTTTGATCGCGGCAATGTTAAGCCATTTATGAGCTGCAATCATATCGACAGCGCATTCTCTGCCTGTTGCATACATAAGGCCCATATCGCACAAAATGTCTGCGCGAACTTCACCTGCAATCATTGGGTTGTTCATATCTGTAATTTCAAAACGTGCCATTTTAATAATCCCTGTCATGTTGACCATTTTTGGTCTTTTTTGCTTGTTCCCCGAAGGGTGATTGCCGATTTTCGGCTTATTATTGTGTTGCCCTTTTGGGCTTATTAAGTCCCACTTCTTTGAGTGGGTTAATCCCTGTTAGCTCTTAAGGAGCTTTTCGCCTGTTATTCGAACTTTTCGTTCTTTGTCGCACTGTTTGCCAGCGCTTGTTTGATGGTTGTTAGAATGCCGCAATGGTTTGAAAATGCTGTTAAATTCCATGCTTAATATGAAATAAACAAAACAAAAACGAATCGTAAATTTGAGAATTTGTTAAACATCAATAGCCCTGATTCCTAAGTGATTTTCGATGAATTTAACCCTTGATTCAGATTTAAATATCAACCTTTGGGTAACCAAGTTGCACGAAGACAAATTCGAGTTTTATTAAAATTGCTCGTAAAATGGGTCGTTGAGACGCTGATTTCAGTTGCGCAAAAATCTCTCAATTTGCCGTTGTTTACCTATTTGAACCGAATATGAACGGAGGTCTCACAATAGGTTCAGTTCCGATATGGCAATTTGTGCTCATAGAGTTGAGGGGACAAGTCCTCTCTCATATGAGTAAGGATGATAACATGACCATATTGGCGCGACGATTTTCAATCATAAGCCTGATACTTATGATTTTCGCATTTGTTTTGGCAGGTGCTGTTCACAAAAACAAAGCTGCCAATAGTCCATACCTAACGGGCGATCTGTTCATTTGCACAACAGGCAATGAAATGATTTGCGGCGTTCAAAACACATCCAATCAATAATCAAGCGTAGTTAGGTTTAATAAAATGATTTCAGCAATTTTGAGAGTTTCGCTTTTCGCATTTGTGCTTGTTGGCCCACTTTGCGCTATGAAGATCAACCAAGAACGCACTTTTGGTGATGAGGCGAATGCTGTTGGTTTGGTTCTGCTCAATAGCTTGCAGCGTGGCTAAAACCCCACACATGTGAAGGAAAAGTATCGTTTGGGATAAAAAGAGATGTTCCACTGTTTGAAAACTTTGGTTATAACATCTCATGGATAATCATATAAAAACAAATAATTTCACATCTCCCGAGCCAACAGAAGCTTGCGAGTATAAAAGCGTTACCGAAGCGGTCGACGCCCTAACTAAAGTTTACGAGCGGAATGTCGATTTTTTAAGACAATCCTTCGAAGCATTTGACCCAAAGGTCAAGCAGTTCTATCGCGCTTACTACCCGGAAATCTGCATATCATGTCATTCATTTGAACATATTGATTCTCGATTGTCATTTGGGCATTTTTCATCACCAGGTGTTTACAGTGCGACAATTACTAATCCTCAGCTCTTTAGATCTTACCTTATTGAGCAACTTACGCTTATTAGCGAAAATCATGATGCGATCTTTGTAATTGGCGAATCAGATACGCCAATTCCTCTGCATTTTGCGATTACGAGCGAAACGAGCGTGAATGCTAATCTTGGACCAGATTTCAAACTTTCATTGCGCGATTACTTTGATACACCAGATTTATCCATCACGGATGATTCGATCGTCAACGGAACGCTTGAGATAGCTCCAGATGAAACTCGCCCTTTGGCGCCTTTTACAGCGCAACGGGTTGATTACTCCTTAGCGCGCCTATCGCATTATACTGCAACAGATCCAGAGCATTACCAAAACTTTGTTTTGTTCACGAACTATCAGTTTTATATCGATGAGTTTAGTGAATATGCCAAAAAGCTAATGGCAGAGGGCGGTGGTGGATACGAGTGTTTTGTTGAACCAGGCAATATCATCACAAAAGCTGGTGAGGTTGCTAGTGATAAAGTTTTGAAGAAAACACCGCAAATGCCGGCCTATCACCTTAAAAAACCTGGCCATGCGGGTATAACCATGGTCAATATTGGTGTGGGGCCATCGAATGCTAAAACCATCACCGACCATGTTGCTGTGCTACGACCACATGTATGGCTGATGCTTGGACACTGTGCTGGTTTACGAAACAGCCAAAGCCTTGGCGATTATGTTTTAGCCCATGCTTATGTACGTGAAGATCATGTGTTAGATGCTGATTTACCTGTTTGGGTTCCAATTCCGGCACTGGCTGAGGTGCAAGTTGCGCTGCAGGACGCCGTGGCTGAAGTAACTGGGTATGATGGTTATGATTTAAAGCGCATCATGCGTACAGGAACCGTTGCAACCATTGACAATCGAAATTGGGAATTGCGGGATCAACGCGGTCCAGTGCAACGGTTATCTCAGTCTCGTGCGGTTGCGCTCGACATGGAATCGGCGACCATTGCAGCCAATGGCTTTCGCTTTAGGGTTCCATATGGGACGCTATTGTGTGTTTCAGATAAGCCGCTTCATGGGGAGCTTAAACTCCCAGGAATGGCATCTGATTTTTACCGCACGCAGGTTGACCAGCATCTGCGCATAGGTATTCGAACAATGGAATTATTGTCAGAAATGCCTCCTGCGCGTCTGCATTCTCGTAAACTTAGAAGTTTTACTGAAACAGCATTTCAATAGGGTTTAACGTATGGCAACAAAAATTGGTATTTTGCAATGTGGGGATCATCTGGAAAGCGTGGCGCAAAAACACCATTCCCACAGCGCTTTGTTTCAAAAGCTGTTTGCTGGTTACCAGCTCACATTTGAAACATTCCGGGTGAATATCAATGAATTTCCTCAGCAACCAGACGTGTGTGATGGGTATGTCATTACGGGATCACCGCTTGGAGTTTATGAAGATCATGATTGGATTGCGCCTTTAGAACAATTGGTTCGAGATTGTTTTGCAGCGTATATACCTATCATCGGCATTTGCTTTGGGCATCAGCTAATGGCGCAAGCCTTGGGCGGCAAAGTTGAAAAAATTGCTGGTGGCTGGAGTGTTGGCCAGGTTGATTATCGATCCAGTGAGGGCAAAACGGTTACTTTAAACGCTTTTCATCAGGATCAGGTGATTACACCGCCTGAAGGAAGTACAACATTTTTAAGTTCGAGTTTTTGCAAACATGCAGGATTGTCTTATGGCAAAAAAGGCATGTCGATGCAGCCTCATCCAGAAATGGATGCTGACTTCATCAAAGACCTATTGGATGCAAAAGGTCAAAAGTTATTTCAAGAGCAGCAGCTAAGCGATGCATATGATAGTTTGACTGAAAATATTGATGTTGATGTGGCTACGCGGATGCTGTTATCGGTTTTACACCCTGAACTTAAAATGGCTTAGAAGATGACATTCTCTTTAAAACAAATTGGCGATAAAAAAATCCTATTTGTAATGGCTGCACAGCCTGAATATGGCGTTGCGTTACAATCACGCATAAAACCGCTTATGTGTGGGGTAGGGCCAGTTGAAGCAGCAGTTGTTGTAACAGGCGCACTTACTGAACTAAAATTATCAGGAGAAATGCCTGCTATTGTGGTGTCCTTAGGGTCAGCTGGCTCCAGAACATTGGAGCAAACGGGCGTTTATCAGGCAAAAAGCGTTTCGTATCGGGACATGGATGCAAGCGCACTTGGTTTTGAAAAGGGTACGACACCTTTGCTTGATTTACCAAAAGAGCTCATCATGCCTGTTACCATGGAAGGTGTACCTGCTGTTCGGTTATCAACTGGGGCCAATGTTGTATCTGGCGATTCTTATAATGAAATTGACGCTGATATGGTTGATATGGAAACATTTGCGATCTTACGCGCCTGCCATCGCTTTGATGTGCCACTGCTTGCGCTTCGCGGTATTTCTGATGGAAAAGATGAGTTGGATAATTTGGAAGATTGGACCGAATATCTCCATATCATCGATGTCAAATTGGCGGAAACCATTGATATATTAAGTGAAAACATCCTTTCAGATAGTTTAGTTTTCAATAACTAACACGGTGTTTTTACCGTCTATAACTGTTGCCAATGAGCAACGGCTTTTGAACAAGTAATGTTGATAACTCATTAACTATTGTATCTTGCTCCCATTGGGTCCATTTGTGTGTTTCTCTAACTGAGCGGAACTAATCCGCTTCCATTGCGTAAGTGTTGAAATTGAGTTTTGCTGTGAATTACAGACTATTCATTATTTCGGTTTTATCTTTTTTTGCGGTGTTCGTTTCGAACGCATCAGCAGAAACCCTTTATGGCGCTATGTCGAAGGCTTATAAAGATAATCCAGACCTATTAGCAGCGCGGGCTGAATTACGCGCCACAGACGAGACTGTCTCAATTGCGCGTGCAGGACAGCGGCCGACGATTGCTGGTGAAGCATCGGTTACGGCACAAGACACCAATGGTGTTGATACAAGCTCGGCGGAAATTGGGTTGAGTATTTCTCAGTCGATCTTTGATGGGTTTCGGACAAAGAATGCTATTTTAGCGGCACAAACGCGTGTTCTGTCAGGGCGGCAAGTTTTGCTGTCCAATGAGATGGATATTTTGATCTCAACGGTGCAAGCCTATCTTGATGTTTTGCTTAATCAGCAAATTACCAGTATCCGCAATCAAAATCTCGATTTTCTACGCGAGCAGTTAAAAGCGTCTCAAATTCGTTTGCGCGTTGGTGAAGGTACACGCACAGATGTTGCGCAAGCTGAAGCAAGTTTGGCTGCCGCTAAAGCGCAACTGTTTGCTGCGGAAGCCTCGCTTAAAGCCAGTTCTGCAATATATAAACAAGTCGTCGGTGTTAAACCACGTGGTTTGCGTGTTCCTCAGCTGCCAAAAAAGGTTCTGCCGAAGTCGCTCAATAATGCACTAGGTACAGGGCTTCAAAAACATCCGGTATTATTGTCGGCTAATTTGAGTATCGATGCTGCCGAATTTGATGTGAAGGTTCAGGAAAGTTCAGTTCTGCCAGGTGTACGCATCACCGGATCTTTGTCACAAGACGACGATGAAGTTACGACAGCCCGTATAGGTGCGCAGCTTACGATTCCGATCTTTACAGGCGGCGCCAATGCAGCTCGTATTCGCCAATCGAAAGAAGTTCTGGGTGAACAAAGAATAAGACTTGATTCCACCCGTCGCCAGGTTGAACAAATCATCATTGATGCATGGGTTAATTTTCAATCTTCAAAAGCCTCGATTACAGCAAATGATGCGCAGGTGAAGGCAGCACGTTTAGCGCTTTCTGGTGTTCTTGAAGAACGCAAGGTTGGACAGCGAACAACTCTTGATGTTCTAAATGCGCAAGCCAACGTTTTAAACGCGCGTGAATCTCTGTCTACTGCTCGGGCAAATTATGTGGTTGCTGCTTATAATGTCCTATATTCAACTGGGCTTTTAACCACAAGTGACCTAGGATTAAAGGTCAAGCGCTACGCACCTGAAGTGCATTATGAAGCGGTTGAAGACAAATGGTTTGGATTGCGAACCGTTACTGAGTAGCCAAATTAGGTTGCTTGGATGTTTTTCCACAAGGTTTACGCCTTAAATTCATTCTTTTCCGACATTTACCTTTGAATTCTCAGCGAGTGAGCTAATGTCGCGCGGCGTTCAGCGGAGAGAATTTGAATGGCAGCGGGGAGAATTTGAATGGCCGATCAGAAGAAGAATCCAGACCATCGTTATGTGAATGACCTTCGTAGAATGGACTATGCGCTATCAGTCTCTCAAAGACTGCGTAGCCAGATTGTACCTATCGGTTTATCTATAGTTTTCTTATCTATCATTGCGGTTTTTGCAGGTACTCAGCTCACTGGTATTTCTGAAGAGCCACTTTTAATTGCCGTTGCAGCTGTGATTGGTGGGTATATGGCACTTAATATCGGTGCCAATGATGTTGCCAATAATATGGGGCCAGCGGTTGGGGGAAAAGTTCTCACTGTATTTTGGGCCATTGTTATTGCCGCAATTTGCGAAACGGCTGGCGCGTTACTTGCCGGTGGAGATGTTGTGAAAACAGTCTCCAAGGGGATTATATCTCCAGGTGATAATATTGACGTTGTTGATTTCAGATTTTTGATGCTAAGTGCGCTTTTATCCGCTGCAATTTGGATTAATTTAGCGACATTTCTAGGTGCTCCTGTTTCGACAACTCACTCTATTGTCGGTGGTGTATTGGGTGCAGGTATTGCAGCTGCTGGCGTTGGGTTGGTCAATTGGTCGACAATGTCTGCAATTGCTGCAAGCTGGGTGATTTCTCCGGTATTTGGCGCTGTGGTTGCTGCTGGTTTGCTGCTGGTTATTAAAACCAAAGTGTTACACGTGGAAGATCGAATACCTGCCGCAAAGCGCTGGGTTCCTATTCTTATCGGGCTTATGGCGGCCGCTTTTGTTGCCTATATGGCGATGAAGGGATTGAAAAAAATCTGGAAGCCGTCGCTTATTGAAATGATCATTTATGCGGTCATCGGTTTTGTTGCTGCTTATTTGGTCGCGCGACCTTATATTGCAAAACGCGTGATTGGGCTCAAAAATACTAAGAAAGACATGAACCAGCTATTTAATGTCCCTCTTATTATTGGTGTGGCATTCTTATCTTTTGCCCATGGCGCTAATGATGTTGCTAACGCTGTTGGACCATTGGCGGCTATTGTGTCTACCGTGGGTGAGGGGGCAGGATTTGCAAGTCAAGTCACCATACCTTTGTGGGTTATGGTTGTTGGTGCATTTGGTATTGCGCTTGGCTTGGGCTTATTCGGACCAAAGCTCATTGCAATTGTGGGCGAGAAGATCACACGTCTAAATGCACCACGCGCCTATTGCGTTGCATTGTCGTCCGCGGTGACTGTTTTGATTGCCTCAGCGCTTGGTCTACCGGTGAGTTCAACTCATATTGCAGTTGGCGCTGTGTTTGGAGTTGGGTTTTTGCGTGAATATGTGGAAAATCCAAATCGCCGCCGTCGTACTCATGGCTCAAAGCTCAATACGACAGCCGATGAAGCTTTCGCCAGTTCAAAAGCCGAGCGTAAGAGATTTCTCGTTAGAAGACGTTTTGTGGTTTCAATCGCCGCAGCTTGGGTGATTACAGTGCCTGCTTCTGCTGTTCTTGCAGCATTGATTTATGCTCTAACGCGGCTGTTTTAATCCACGGCGTGAGTGCTTCAAACTGCTTTATAAGATCTAAAAAGTCATTGCGATCAACGATTTTAGCAGCTTGATCGATCAAAACCCAGTGGCGTTCACGTTCGGTTTTCTCTGGCCAAGCGTCAACTTGCGAAGAAACTAAAAATGGATAATAGGTCACCGGAATGTCTTCGGTGCCGTCTTCTGTCGAACGACTTATCACAACTGTAATGGGGAAATCGTTTAGAACGATCCCGTGAATACCGGCCTCTTCAAATGCTTCGCGATGGCAAACATCTTCATGGCTCTCATTCTTTTTGGCTCTACCTTTCGGTGGTATCCAACGCCCCCGTGTTTTTGAGGTGATAAAAAGCATAGCAATATCTTGCTCTGTTGCATCAAATGGTAAAACGCCGACACGGTGCATAATTACTTCCTTCAAGTTCGATTCGCTTGGATATACTACATAGATTTGTTTTGACCGTAAATTTGGTCTGAAAATTCTTAGTATAATGTCCCGCTCAACATAATAGACAATGAAATCGCGCAAAATACTCCGACACATTGCGTGCATCAGTCTTCAAAACATAGAATTTGTATTTCTTTATAAAAAGTCCTTGCGAATAAAATATCAATGTGGAAAAAGGATTTTAACGGAGAGGTGGCCGAGTGGTCGAAGGCGCTCCCCTGCTAAGGGAGTATACCAGGAATGGTATCGAGGGTTCGAATCCCTTCCTCTCCGCCATTATTAATTGCACCTTTCCGCCCGCCAACCCAAAGTGCGATAGCTGCGGGTTCAGACAGGGTCCTTTCTCCCCCGCTATTATCTTTTTTACAAACCTCCGCCACGTTAATTTCACCCGTGGTCTTTAAGTTTGCAGTTCTCGCTCCAATCTTTCTATAGTTATTATAAAAATATCTAGAACAATCTTACTCCTCTTAATTACCCATTATAAAGCGCAAGCTTTAAGGCGGATGTTCTCCAGGGCGATTCTATTCAGTTAGGGAATTTGGACGGCTGATTCTAAAGATTGTTGTATTTTCTCATCATCATTGGCGTAAAAACATGGATCGGACGGTGTTTTCCTGTCAGTTTTGATGGAATTGGGGTAGGATAGGGTTAACAGAGACTAAACAAAATCGACCGCAATCGAGAAAATGTGTCATTTGTGCAACAACTGCATCATAAGATCATTGTGGAAAGCCAGAGTTTGAGTTTTCTTGATTGATATCACATCTGATCAGTTTATGTTCATCCTCGAAGCATGGCGGGTAACGTCTTTCTTCATAATTTGATTAGGGATGAGACAGGGGTTGCTGTCTTCAGCATTTCTCAAGCCCGCATAAACTTTTGACTGGAGGTCAGAAAATGACAATTAAGAGCCTACTTATCGGTTCAGCAGCAGCAATCGTAGCTGCTTCAAGTGCACAAGCTGCAGACGCTATCGTAGCTGCAGATCCAGAGCCAGTAGAATACGTACAAGTATGTGATACATACGGTGACGGTTACTTCTACATTCCTGGTACAGAAACTTGCTTGAAATTCTCAGGTTACGTTCAGTTCCAAACAGTTATCGATGATGATGCTGATGATGCTGAGCACGGTGTTGAAGCACGTCTTCAAATCGACGCTAAAAACGACAGTGAAATCGGTACAATCGCTTCACAAATTCGTTTGACTAACGATGATTCACACGCTGACGGTGCTACAGCATTCAACGTTGACCGTGCTTACATGACTGTTGGTGATGGCAACTACTGGACACTTGGTCTTATCGGTTCTCCTTGGGACTTCGATATCGTTGGTGAGCAAAGCTTCATCGATGGTGGCGTGACACGTGTTGCTCTTGGTTACACAATGGCATTCGACGGTGGTTCAATTTCTCTATACGCAATTGACGATCAACAAGCTGATGCTACTCCAGATTTCTTGGGTAAAGTTGCATTCACTGCTGGTGACGTTTCTGTAACTGCTGCTCTTGTATATGATGAAGATCTAGCTGCTGGCGAAATCGGTGGTAAAATCAACCTTTCATACATGGGCTTCGGTGCACACGCTCAGTACTCTGAAAACGCTTCAACTGGCGATTACAACACTGGTTACGAGTGGGTTATCGGTGCTGGTTACGGTTTCGATGCTACAGACAAGTTGAACATCGCTCTTGCAGCTGATTATGCAATGGACCAAGCTGTAACAAACAATGACGATTACGCTCTTTCAGCTAACTTCACATACCAAGTTGCTGAAGGCCTAACAGCTGCAGCTCGTTTCATTCACGCAAATGGCGACAGCTATGCTGATGCGGATAACTCACTACGTATCCGTGTAAAGCGTTCTTTCTAATCTAACGATTAGTTTAGTTCTTAAGAACCCGGTAGCTTTTGCTACCGGGTTTTTTTGTGCGTAACATTTCGGAATACTCGCTTGAGAGGAATGACGCATTGCGTTGTTCAGCTTAGCGATCTATCAATATTGACCTATCGTTTTGCGGTTATTGCGGGGTGAAACTACGGAGATGCTCATGTTGAAGACAATGTTTTGGCCAGGATTGGTAACGATATTAAGTTTATCGATATTGGCAATTTGGTTTCATCATAATTCTGTCGAGTTTGAGCTCAGGAAAGCCGCGCTAAACAAGCTAAGTGAAGATCATGAGTGGGCTGAGGTCCGTTTAAATGGGCGAGATCTCTCATTATACGGTATTTCACCATCTGTTTCAGAACAAGAAGAAGCTATCGATAAGCTTAATCAGTTAAATGGTGTACGTGTTGTCATTGATCAAACATCATTATTACCAATGGCAACGCCTTTTACGACAGTAATATCGCTGTCTGCAGGTGAGATTAAAATTACTGGAAACCTCCCTGTTAAAGGCCACAAGATGAAAGTCATAAAATTATTGTCTCAGGCGGTACCAGCAGTTTCTATTTTAGATGAAGCAAAGACGGCAAGGGGAGCGCCAGAGATGTATGTATCTTTGGTTGAGCGCGCATTAAAGGATGTTTCGCAATACCCGTCATGGGAAATTGAAATCATCGATAACAAGGTGAAACTAACAATACCAAGTAATGACGGTTAAGTTGCCTGGGCCTGGACAAATTTCGTTTTGTCCACGGCGGATAATCCGACACTGGTAAAATGCTTAAAGCCCGTATAAAGTTAAAAAAAACAAAATAATGGAGTGGGAAATGGGTTCATTAATAGGTCATATGTGGTTTTGGTTATTAGCCGCTTTCGTCATAGGTGCAGTTATCGCCTGGTATAAAACAGAGTGCGATCGCGCTTAGACAAACGATAAAATTTCGGGGAATTAGATGTTTTTCTATATCATACAAACAATATTCTTACTTTTAATTGCATTTGCTTTGGGTGCGTTGGTTGGTTATCTGCTAAAAAGGTATTTCGGCTGTCCTGCACAAGTAGAGGCTCAGACGGATGTGAGCACAGCTGCCTCAAATAGCGCACCATCAGCGACATTGGCAGCTTCTGATACAACTGTTTCAAGTGAAGCAAGTGGAGCGCAAGCAGTAGATAAAGGGGCTGACGCACCTGTGAGCGGATTAATGGCTTCGTCAGAGACTAAAGCTGCAACTCCTAAAGCAGCTGCACCGAAGAAAACAACAGCTGCTAAGACAACAAAATCGACCGCAGCTAAAAAAGCTGCTACGTCTGTTAAGAAAGCGGCTGCACCAAAAACGGCTAAAGCAACGGCTGCAAAAGCATCAACTGCAAAAGCGGCTGCGGCTAAAAAGGCACCAGCTAAGAAACCTACAGCAAAGAAACCAGCGGCGGCTGCAGCATCAGGCCCTGACGATTTGAAATTGATCAAGGGTGTGGGCAAGCTTAATGAGACGCGCCTTAATGAAGAAGGGATCACAACCTTTGCTCAAGTTGCTGCTTGGAAAAAGGCCGACATTGCTGATTTTGATGAAAAGCTGAACTTCAAAGGTCGTATCGAACGTGAAGAGTGGGTGCCTCAGGCTAAAGCCCTTGCAAAGGATGCGGCGAAGAAAAAACCAGCTGCTGCGTCAACGGCGGGTGCGAAGAAAGCTGCAGCTCCAAAGGCTGCTGCGAAAACTACCAAAGCGCCAGCTGCGAAAACTGCTGCTGCGAAAGCGCCAGCTAAAAAGGCTGCAAATAAAAAGCCAGCGGCAAAAAAAGCAGCACCTAAGAAGGCTGCACCAAAAGCACCAGCTAAACCAGATGATCTTAAACTGATTAAAGGTGTCGGTAAGCTGATTGAAACAAAGCTTAGTAAAGAAGGTATCACGCAATATTCGCAAATCGCGGCTTGGAAAAAAGCGGACATTACCGATTTTGATGAGAAGCTATCCTTTAAAGGGCGTATTGAGCGAGATGATTGGATCGCACAGGCTAAGATTTTAGCCAAGGGTGGAACAACTGATTTCTCAAAGCGTGCGGCGAAAGGTGATGTCCCATCATCTGCATCTAGTAAAAAATAGACAACAAAAGATTATATCTTTGAATAGGCCCGCATTTTTGCGGGCTTATTTTTATGCAGATTTTAAAAAGCTATAGATCTGATTTGGTAGGTCGCCACTTTGTAATAGTGGGGGATGTCCTTGGTTTTGAACCGTGACCGCTGTGTGATTTGGATGGCGTTTGCCCATCTCAGCAAGAGTTTCGCCCGTAAACAATGTAGAGTTCTCACCTCTAATCGTCATCATTGGAACATCATAAAGCAAAGCAAACTGATCCCACATTGTCGGTAGTTCAGTGCTTTCATCTAAAGTTTTGATGCTTTCGACAACTGACGGATCGAAATCTGGTTTTATAATCCCATCTTTTTCGATGTAAATTTCCCGAGCCATGTCCTGCCAGTCGGCATCTGTTAACCCCAAAAACTCGTGCCCATGAACTGCCTTTTGCATGTCCGCAGCCTCATCCCAGTTTTTGGGTAGTCGAGCTTTAGATAAGTATTCTTGAATTTCCAAAAGCCCTTTGAGTTCAATACGTGGGCCGATATCGTTAAAGACAATTGATGTGATGGCATCTAGCTTCATTGTTGCGAGAATGTGGAGTATGAGACCACCACGAGAGGTGCCTATGAAGTGTGCCTTAGGAATACCAAGATATTCCATGGCAATTAATACATCTTGTGCTTCACGAATGATGTTATAGTTCTTTTTATTGTCATCCCATTGTGAGTTGCCGCGACCGCGATAATCAAGCGTGATAACGCGATAATTATCTTCATATTCATGGCTTAAGGGTTGCGCGAGTTTGTCGAAATCCCTTGAGTTGCGGGAAAGTCCGGGCAGGCAAATGACTGGATATGTTTTATGCGACCAGTTTTTGGCTTGATAGTCGCGGAGATAGAGTTTTAGTCCATCTTCTGTTTGGAAATATTGTTCTTTATACATAGTGACCATATTCGCCTAAGTGGCGAATAGGTCAATGTCTTTTTTAGTTATCGACGTCCGAAACGCAAATCATTTACGATATCCGCCCGTTGGCCCAATCTGGTTTTATAAACCTGATAGTTTTCCATAACGCGTTGAACATAATTGCGTGTCTCGGTAAATGGGATCATCTCAACCCAATCGACAACATGATCGATGTCTTTTCCGCGAGGGTCGCCAAAGCGTGCCATCCATTGTGGCACACGACGTGGCCCAGCATTATAACCGATGAATGTCATGATATATGAACCATCGAAATTGGTGATTTGCTCATTTAAGAATAAAGCGCCCAATTTTGCGTTCATCCCAGCGTCTGTCGTAAGCCGTGATTTTGAGTATTTAACACCATATGTTTTGGCAACGCGTTTTGCAGTCGAAGGCAAAAGCTGAAGCAGCCCACGCGCATCCGCGGGAGAAATCGCTGCTTTGTTAAACGTGCTTTCCTGACGGGCAATTGAATAGGCGAGGGCTTTACCTGTGCCTTTGATAATTGCGCTTTTAGGAATAGCTCCAAGCGGAAAGGCAAGAGCTGCCACATCTATACCCCTTGCATAAGAGAGTTTGCCCACTTGTAATGCAAGTTGGTAATTGCCGCGTTTTTCAGCCATTGAGGCTAATATTGCTAGCTCACCTGGATCTGTTAGTACGCGTGCTAGCGAACGATACATTCTATCTGCACGCCATGCATGACCGTTGGCTTCAAGCTTCTTAATCGCCTGTACAGCTTCACGATTTGCAAAGTTATTGCGATCAGAACCAGATGGTTTTGGATATTTTACGTTGATTTTTTTAATGTTTATCCGCGCGCCAGCAAGTTGACCATAATAGGTGCTTGGATAGCTTGCAGCTTTTGCATAATAATCACGAGACTTCCCTGGTCCACCAGCTTGTGCTGCGCGGCCAAGCCAATAATAGGCGCGAGATGCTGATAAAGGCGTTGTCGAAGCTTTCAAAATATTGGCAAAATGCTTCGCTGCAACTTTAGGCTTGTTCAAACCACGAAGCGCATAGAACCCGGCATGAAATTCAGCTTCAACCACATCGCGAGCGCGCGTAGCTGAATGGTTGGCAGCGATTTTATATGCAGCGCTTACTTTGCCGTTCTCAAACATATTGCGGCTGATAATGCGCTGTTCTACCCACCATTCGCCCGTATTGACGAGAGCGTTTTTATTGTTTGGAGTTTTGCTGATCAGTTTAACAGCTTCTGACCAACGTTGTTCGCGGCGAGCGCGCTCAATCTTTGTAAAGAGATAGCTTGGATCTTTATGCCAACTGCGATGAACCGAATTAATCAGTTTATCAGCATTGGCTTGCTTTCGAATTGTAGCTGCACGCGCGTTATAAAGCGATTCAGCGCCTGCAAGCTTTGAAATGCGTTTAGCTTGGGTTACACGGTCACGATATAACAGCATATCCATGCGGCGCTTGTGATCGGCTTTGCTGAACAATGAAGAAAACTGCTTGAGCATGATGTTTTCATCATTTTTATCCATACGTTCATTGTGCCAAAACGGCAGAATGATTGCGCGGGCATTTTTCTTGCGACCAGCATTTAACAGCGCGCGGGTTAATACAATAGCGCCTTCAGCTGTTTTAGGTTTGAGGTTGCCAAAAGCGGCGATAACAGAGTTTGCTGGTGGGTTTTCGTGATAAATCGCGCGTTCCCAGCGATATCTTAGATTGCTTGTTCCCGGCCATGATTTAAGCTCAGCACTTGCACGTGCAATTTCTGAAGAGGGAAGCCCTTTTAAACCCGATTGTGCGATCGCCCATGTTAAAATCCGCCGATCTTGTGAGTTTTTCGCCATGCCGTTGCGGATAGCGCGTGCGCGCTGTTGATCTTTGTTGTCGAGCGCGTCGAGGCCAGATTTCAACGAACCATTTATTGCTGAAACTGCTGATGCCCGGATAACCGCACCTGTGATTTGCTCGGTTGCCACATTTGGCTTTTGCGCGACAGAAGGTGGTGTCGGTGCGGTGGCTTGTTGATCTGGGATGTAACGCAAAGCTGGAATTGGCACATCAGCAGGCGGTACCGGGTTAGCTGTTGCAACTGAAACGGTCGCAAGTGCAATAACTGAAGCAAACGTAGTTAGAATAGGAAGTTTCATATCTTTTCCAAACGTCTTTAAGGCATTATATCATAATTTTTGCTGATAGTATTACCAAGCGGTGAAACAAATCTTAACAAATCCTTATTTGAAGCGTTAAATTTGAAAATATTGACCAAATTATATTCGTTGATCGATATATTCATAAATTTCATCAATTGTTTTGCTTGCTAGTCTTAAAGCACGGCATTATGTTGCCGCGAAATCATGCAAAATTCGTGTGATCAATATTGGACCCGTGAATTGGGGTTTTGGAGAATAATATGTTTAGTGGTTCTATGCCGGCGCTTGTTACGCCTTTTGATGATGATGCTAACCTTGATGAAAACGGGTTTGCCAAACATGTTGATTGGGTGATTGCTGAAGGTAGTAAGGGTGTTGTTCCTGTGGGCACAACTGGCGAATCTCCAACTTTAAGCCACGAAGAGCACAAACGCGTTGTCGAAATTTGCGTTGAAGTTGCTGATAAACGCGTGCCTGTGATTGCAGGTGCGGGTTCTAATAATACAATTGAAGCTGTTGAACTTGCCCAACACGCGCAATCTGTTAATGCGGATGCTGTTTTGGTTGTGACGCCTTATTATAACAAGCCAACGCAAGAAGGGCTTTATCTGCATTTTAAAAAGATCGCAGAAGCCACGACTTTGCCTGTGATTATCTATAATATTCCTGGTCGTTCAATTGTTGATATGTCGGTTGAGACTATGGCTGTATTGTCCAATGACTTTGATAATATCATCGGTGTTAAAGACGCAACGGGTTTGATCCAGCGTGTTAGTCAACAAAGACTAGCCTGTGGTGAAGATTTCGTTCAACTGTCCGGTGAAGATGCCACTGCGCTTGGGTTTAATGCTCATGGCGGAATTGGTTGTATATCAGTTACAGCTAATGTTGCACCGAAATTATGTGCTGAATTTCAAGCACTTACACTCGCTGGTGATTACGCTGGTGCTCTGAAATTGCAAGATCGTTTAATGCCGTTGCATGACGCGATCTTTATGGAGCCTGGTGTGAGCGGTGCAAAGCATGGTTTGTCAAAGCTTGGACGCATGGGCACCGTTGTGCGCTCTCCTTTATTGCCCGTCTCAAAACAAACAGCAGATGCCATTGATAATGCATTGGCAGGGCTTGGATTGATCTAGAGCTGCTATGGCTGCAAAAAAGAAAAAATCGGACCCTAATAAGAAGATTGTCGCTGAGAATCGAAAGGCTCGTTATAATTACGAGCTTATCGAGGTCTTGGAGGCAGGTCTTATGCTGACCGGAACTGAGGTGAAATCACTTCGCGAAGGTAAGGCAAATATTGCTGAATCCTATGCTTCCTTTGAAGAAGGTGAGATCTGGCTGATCAATTCTTATGTGCCTGAATATCTGCAAGGGAACCGTTTTAATCATGAACCGCGTCGCAAGCGAAAGCTTTTGCTCAAAGCGCGAGAAGTGAAACGGTTTTCGGATGCAATTGATCGTGATGGTATGACATTGGTACCGCTTAAAATCTATTTCAATGATCGTGGCCGCGCGAAGATTGAGATCGCTCTTGGTAAGGGTAAGAAATTGCACGATAAACGTCAGGCAGAAAAAACGCGTGACTGGAATCGCCAAAAAGCCAAGCTCTTAAAAGATCACGGCTAAGGTTCGTTTAAACGTCTAGATAGGCGCGGACTTTCTCAAAGACATCCTCAAACATCTCAGTGGTTAAACGTCCTGTATTGGTGTTGTATCGTGAGCAATGATAACTTGGAAAAATCGTGTAATTGCCGATTTGCGTCGTTTTGTTATGCCCAAAGGGATGTTGCGATACTCTGCCGTTGAGCATCCGCACGGTGCTGTCATGAGAGATTTTACCCAATGTGACGATAGCTTTTAAATTCGGCAGATGCTCAAGCGTAGAGATGAGATATTTTCGGCAGGTGTTAATCTCAGCGCCAACGGGTTTATTCTCCGGTGGCACGCAACGAACAGCATTGGTAATTGCTGTATTTTTGAGTTTTAAAGTATCATCGGGCCGAGCATCATATTCACCCGTTGCAAAACTAAATTTATTGAGTGTTGCGTATAATAAATCGCCAGCATAATCTCCGGTAAATGGGCGTCCTGTGCAATTTGCTCCGCGCATACCAGGCGCTAATCCCACAATCAGTAACTCAACGCTTTTCATGCCACCTTCGGGGTAGAATGTTTTAACGGGTCCGTTATGCCAATCTGGATTTGCCGCGCGTGATTTTAAGATAAATTCACGAAGTCGAGGGCATTCGCCACAATCATGATCAGGATCTATCGGGATTTGAGTTTGCATACTGCTTTTTATATGAACTTGTCACAGATTGCCAAGTCCATAATATTTCAGGAAAATTGGCATGAGGTGTTTAAAAAACTTGTAATTTTCGTATAATAGGTTTATCGCCATCGTTAATCATAGAAATATACATATTGCAAAGGACAGGACATGGCACGCGTCACGGTCGAAGATTGCATCGATAAAGTCGATAATCGTTTTGAATTGGTACTACTTGCAGGTCACAGAGCTCGCATGATCTCTCAAGGTGAAGCTATCACTGTAGATCGCGATAACGATAAAAACCCTGTGGTCGCGCTTCGCGAAATTGCAGATGAAACTCTTTCAACTGGTGATCTTAAAGAAGATCTTATCCATTCGCTTCAAAAACATGTTGAAGTCGATGAGCCAGAAGAAGCTGTTGTTGATACAACACCTGAAGATGAACTCGGTAACGATGCAATCATCATGCAGGAAGAAACTCCAGAAGCCGTTACATTTGACAGCATGTCTGAAGAAGAGTTGCTTGCGGGTATCCAAGGTTTGGTTGCACCTGAAAAAAGCGACGATTACTAATTTTTTCCTTTCCTGTTTCAGGGAAGTATGAAACTTATATAACCAGCTAAGATTTTTAACGCTTAGCTGGTTATTTTTTTGCCTTTAATTTGGAGCCTTGCAACTTATGATTCGCCAATACGAGCTAATTGAACTCGTACAGAGCTATAAGCCGGATGCTGATGAAGAACTGCTAAACAAAGCCTATGTTTATGCAATGCAGAAACACAGCAAGCAGAAACGCGCAAGCGGTGACCCTTACATAACTCATCCTTTGGAAGTTGCAGCCATCTTAGCGCGCATGCGGCTTGATGAATCTACCATTGCCGTTGCGTTGCTCCATGACACTATTGAAGACACGACCGCGACGCGTGCTGAAATTGACGAACTATTTGGCGAGCAAATTGGTGAACTTGTTGAGGGCTTGACGAAAATTGAGCGTCTTGATCTAGTTTCGAAAAAGGCAAAGCAGGCTGAGAACCTTCGTAAACTATTGCTCGCTGTTGCAAGTGATGTGCGCGTTTTGATCGTTAAACTCGCTGACCGCTTGCACAATATGCGCACGCTTGACCATGTTGCACCCGAAAAGCGTCAACGTATTTCAGAAGAAACTCGAGATATCTACGCTCCGCTTGCTGGCCGTATGGGCATGCAGGACATGCGTGATGAACTTGAAGCGCTAGCCTTTGAATATGCACATCCTGAACATCATGCGATGCTGACAAAACGCTTGGCTGAACTATCTGAACAAAACAGCGAAGTGATCATCACGATTGAGAATGAGCTGAAAGAGTTGTTTGCCGAAAACGATGTCGAAGCAAAAGTATCTGGTCGCTTGAAGAAGCCGTATTCTGTATTTCGGAAAATGCAGTCCAAGTCTTTATCATTTGAGCAATTGTCCGATTTAGTGGGTTTCCGTGTCATTGTTGAAAATGCTGAGGTTTGTTACCGCGCTTTAGGTATCATCCATCGCCGGTGGGCTGTGGTTCCGGGGCGGTTTAAAGACTATATCTCCACCCCAAAACAAAATGATTATCGTTCAATTCACACCACAATTGTTGGCCCGTCTCAGCAACGTGTTGAATTGCAGATACGATCTGAATTTATGCATGCTATTGCGGAGCAAGGTGTTGCTGCGCATACCCTGTATAAAGACCGTATGTCTGTTTCAAATAATGAAATTTTATCAAAAGAATCAAACGCCTATACGTGGTTAAGGCACATGCTCGAAGCCTTGTCTGAAGGTGATAATTCTGAAGACTTTTTGGAAAATACCAAGCTTGAATTATTCTATGATCAGGTTTTTTGTTTTACGCCAAAGGGTAAGTTGATTGCATTGCCACGTGGTGCGACACCGATTGATTTTGCTTATGCGGTCCACACAGACGTGGGTAACTCTTGTCTAGGTGCCAAGATCAATGGTCACAATATGCCTTTGGTGACACAGCTAACCAATGGCGATCAAGTTGAAATAATTCGCTCAGACAAACAAGTGCCGCCTGTCTCATGGGAAAAAATCGTTGTCACTGGTAAAGCGCGTTCTGCAATCCGTCGGGCAACGCGCGAAGCTGTGCGAAAGCAATATCGTGGCCTTGGAGAACGTATCTTAAAACGTGCCTTTGAGCGTAGCGGTAAGGAATTTACCGATGAGTTGATAGTGCCTGTGCTCAATAAGCTTGGCCTGATTGAGGTGGATGATGTTTTGGCCTCTGTTGGTCGCGGTGAATTGCCTTCCAAAGACGTCATGGAAGCGGTCTTTCCTAATCATCAGGAAGAGCGCGTTTCTGTTAAGCAGCCGTCTAGTGAAGGTTGGTTTAATTTAAGAAGCGCTGCAGGTATGATTTTTAAAATGCCAACTTTGACAAAATCGCAAAAACCAACGCGATTGCGCAGTGTAAAGGCTGAGCGTTTTGGCCCTGAAAACAAAAGTGCGCTGCCTATTCGCGGGATGGATACTGAAATGGGGGTCGAATTTGGTCCAACCGGCGCAGTTCCTGGCGATCGCATTGTGGGCATTGTTGAGCCGGGTAAGGGGATTGTTATCTATCCTATCCAAGCCCCGCAGCTGGTTGATTATGAGGATGAACCTGAGCGCTGGATTGATATTCGCTGGGACATTGATGAGGCCAGCGAAAGTCGTTTTCCTGCGCGTATTGTCGTCACCGTTATCAACGAGCCGGGCACACTTGCAAAGATTGCATCTGCAATTGGTAGTTCGGATGCGAATATTGAAAACCTCAATATGACCTCGGCTGCTGACTTTAAAGAGATGACGATTGATTTGCAATTATGGGACCTTAAACAGCTCAGCCAACTGCTTTCTCAACTTAAAGCCTTCCCATTCGTTTCAAAAGCTGTGCGCGTCTACAATTAATCTCAATATATGTCGCTTTTTACTGTGATTTTATTGATAGTTCAAAGAATCGCCTTACATGTTTGGTATATGTATTTAGCTGGGCGAAAGCTTTGTTTGATACAAAAGTTTTATTAGAACGCAGTTGGCTCTTGATGGCTTGGTTATAAACGGTCTAAGAAGCGGCTGATCTGTTATTCGATTTATTATTGGAAGTGTATGAATGTTATTTAGGCGGCGGAATCCAGAAGGCGTTTGGGAACGTTTTCGCACAGCGTTATGGCCGCGACGTTCTTTCACTCGTTCTGTCCAATATCTTGTAAAACGCGTACTTCGTTTAACTGCCACTCCACACGCAATTGCAGCAGGAGTTGCCGCTGGGGTATTTGCATCTTGGATGCCGTTTTTAGGGTTTCATTTTGTGATCGCGGCTGTACTTGCATTTGTTTTGGCAGGAAACCTATTTGCATCCGCAATTGGCACAGCCATTGGTAATCCAATTACCTTTCCTTTTATTTGGGCTATAACCCATAAGCTCGGGACGTTCTTGCTGGGTGGACGTGAACACCCACGACACCGCGAAATTAATCTGTTGGAACATTTCAGACACACAGATTTTTGGAGCTTTGGTGAGATATGGGACTTGTTCTTGCGGTTGTGGCAACCGTTTTTAAAGCCAATGTTTGTTGGCGGTATACCATTTGGTTTGGTATGCGCTAGCATTTTCTATGCGTTGACATATTGGGGTGTAAAAACCTTTCAAAGTCGCAGGCGGCTCGCATTGGCAAAGAAAACTCCAACTTGATTGAATTTTTCAAGGCGATCTGTTTGATTGGCTGTGGGACTTTTACGGGGTAGTGAAAATATGATTATTGGGTTGGGCAGCGATCTTATCGATATCAGACGTATAGAAAAGACACTGAAGACGCATGATACGCGTTTTACCGAACGGTGCTTTACAGATATTGAGCGTAAGAAATCAGATGCGCGCCATAATCGCGCGGCCTCTTATGCAAAGCGTTTTGCCGCTAAAGAAGCCTGTGCAAAAGCGCTGGGTACAGGGATTTCACAAGGCGTTTTTTGGCGCGATATGGGTGTTGTTAATGCGCCATCAGGTAAGCCAAGTATGCATTTGACACATGGAGCAGGTGAGCAGCTGAAAAAGATGCTCCCAGAAGGTCATAATGCCAACATACATCTGACTATAACTGACGACTTTCCATGGGCGCAGGCTTTTGTGATAATTGAAGCAATAAAGGACTGAAGTTCTAAATCATGGTTGCCGTGCGATGCGCATACATGTACAGAACTTTACAAAGAATAAACAAGGAATATTGATCCGTGTCTGATAAAGCAGAAAAATCCAGCAGCTCACTGAGCGAGAATGTAAAAGTTCTTATTCAGGCCATCATACTTGCTGTGTTCATTCGAACGATTTTGTTTCAACCATTTAGCATTCCATCAAGCTCGATGGAAAAGACGTTGTTAGTTGGTGATTATCTGTTTGTTTCGAAATTCTCCTACGGTTATTCAAAATTTTCTTTGCCATTTTCACCAAATCTTTTCGATGGTCGTATTTTTGGCTCAGACCCTGAGCGAGGCGACATCATTGTTTTTCGCCCTGCTAATGAGCCGGGTACAGATTACATCAAGCGCTTGGTTGGACTGCCTGGTGAGAAAATTCAGGTTACCGATGGCGTATTATATATCAATGGTGAAGCGGTAAAAAGAGAACTCGTTGGCGACTACACACCTGAAGGTGCGCAAGGCGCCGGTGCTGGCGTACCGATATATAAAGAAACTCTTCCAAATGGTGTGAGCTACGATACACTTGATTTATCTCCACGTTCTCCTGGTGATAATACACGCGAATTTACGGTGCCTGAAGGACATTACTTCATGATGGGTGATAATCGCGATAATTCATCAGACAGCCGATTTGCTGTGGGCTTTGTACCTTATGAAAATCTGGTCGGCAAAGCGCAGGTTATTTTCTTCTCAATTCAAGGTGGAGCATCTCCGCTTGAATTTTGGAAGTGGCCATCAGCTGTTCGCGGTAGCCGTATCTTCTCTTCGCTTAATCCATGAAGCAAGACGCACGACATAAACTCTTCGCTGAACTAGAAGACGTCATAGATTATAAGTTTTCCAGTTATGATCGCCTTGATCGGGCGCTCACACATTCAAGTGCGCGTGATCCGAAATCTGGAAATTATGAACGCCTTGAGTTTTTGGGCGATCGTGTATTGGGTTTATGTATCGCCGAATTGCTGTTTGGCAGATTTAGTGATGCAGCGGAAGGTGAGTTATCCGTTCGTTTGAATAATCTTGTAAGCGCTGAGGCCTGTGCGAGCATCGCAGAGGATATGCAATTACATAAATACATCATCACCGGTGCGGATGTGAAAAATATCAAATCTAATACCATGCTGAGTGTTCGCGCTGATGTGATAGAATCGCTCATAGCTGCGATTTATCTAGATGGTGGTCTTGAGGCAGCTCGAAAATTTATATTAAAATTCTGGACTTCTCGGGCCCTTGCGAAATCTTCTATCCGAAGAGACGCAAAAACTGAGCTGCAGGAATGGGCACATGCTGAATATAAGGTGCCGCCAATTTATAAAGTAATTTCCAGAGATGGACCTGATCATGCACCAGTGTTTAAGGTCGAGGTACGTGTTGGGGAATTAAAATCAATAACGGGTTCCAACAGCTCAAAACGTGGTGCTGAGCAGCTCGCAGCGCAAGCGATGCTTTTGCGAGAAGGTGTTTGGAGCAAGGAAAACAATGATGACTGATCAACTCGATGTAAATTCTGGTGTTAGCGGCAAAACTCAATCAGGTTTTGTAGCGCTAATTGGCGCTCCCAACGCTGGTAAATCGACGCTGGTCAATCAGTTTGTTGGCGCTAAGGTTTCTATTGTTTCTCACAAAGTTCAAACCACGCGGGCCGTTGTTAGAGGAATTGCCATCCACCAGCAGGCGCAGATCGTCTTTGTTGATACGCCAGGTATATTTACACCTAAACGTAGACTAGACCGTGCTATGGTATCCACTGCGTGGGGTGGTGCCAAAGACGCTGATATCATTTTGTTTATGGTAGATGCACAAAAGGGTTTTGAAGGCGATGCTGAAAGGATCCTTGAAGGGCTCAAAGGCATCAAGCAGAAGAAATGGCTGGTCCTCAACAAGATTGATCGTGTGCCATCTGAAAAGCTTTTAGAACTTGCTGAAAAAGCAAATGAAGTTGTGGAATTTGACGGCACCTATATGATTTCAGCCCTTAAAGGGATGGGGTGTCCGAAAATCTTAGAAGATTTGGCCAATGAGTTGCCTGAAGGCCCATGGTATTATCCTGAGGATCAAATTTCTGATTTGCCTTTACGCCAGCTTGCAGCCGAAATCACGCGTGAAAAACTCTATCATCGTCTGCACCAAGAACTTCCTTATTCTTCGCATGTTGAAACAGAGGGCTGGGAAGAAAAGAAAGATGGCTCAGTCCGTATTGAGCAGGTAATTTATGTTGAGCGCGAAAGTCAGCGTAAGATTGTGCTTGGTAAAAAAGGTGAGACTATCAAAGCGATTGGTAAAACAGCGCGGATGGAATTTGCTGAAATTCTTGAGCAGAAGGTTCATCTCTTCTTATTTGTGAAAGTTCGCGAAAACTGGGGCAATGATCCAGAGCGCTATCGTGAGATGGGCCTTGATTTTCACGACTAATACGTCAATCTATTAAATATGGAATGGGTCGACGAAGGAATCATCTTAGGGGTTCGTAAACACGGGGAAACGAGCGCCGTTGTGGAGGTGATGACACGTCATCATGGACGCCATATGGGGTTGGTGCGCGGTGGTCGCTCGCGCAAAATGCAGCCTGTTTTACAACCTGGAAATTCAGCTGATATTGTTTGGCGTGCGCGTCTTGATGAGCACCTAGGCAGCTTTCAAATTGAACCGGTGAAAATGCGAGCCGCGCAATTAATGGAAAGCGCCATCGGTATTTATGGTGTTCAAGCCATGGCGGCGATGCTTCGGTTGCTTCCTGAACGCGACCCACATGAAAATTTATATGAAGTTTTTGAAGTTATCATTGATCACCTTGATAAACCCGCTGATGCAGGTGAGTTGTTTTTAAGATTTGAACTTTCGATGTTAAATGAGCTTGGCTTTGGGCTCGATCTAACAAAATGCGCTTCGACAGGTTCGCGAGATGAATTGATTTATATCTCTCCCAAATCTGGCCGTGCGGTAAGCGCGAGCGCTGGAGCACCTTGGAAAGATAAGTTGTTTAAGTATCCAGGATTTTTGGTTGAAGGCAGCGTATCGGCTGCGACGCGGTCTGAGTTAAAAGATGCATTTGAGATAACCAATCACTTTTTTGATCGGCATATCTATGGGCCGCGTGCGAGCGATCCACCCATGTCGCGGGAAGGATTTGTATTAGCTGTGTTAAAAGGGTTAGAATAGCTAGCAAAGCTTATAACATTGGGGGTGGGGTGATGCGTATCTTTGAAAAACTGACTTTGACGGCATTATTAGTGCTGGTTGGAATGACTGTTCAATCAGTTGCTGAAGGTTTTGATCCAAGTTCGACTGATTTTGATCCTGATAAGCAATTTTCTATTACAAAATACGGTGCCATTTTGGGTGATCCAGTGCAATTGGACGTCATCTCAAGCAAGCGTGTGGGGTTTACTGTTGTTACTGTCACACCGACACCTCAGGGCCTGACCACAATGCTATCGGTCATCGAACCGCAATATGATGGCAAGCCGGGTGCTGGATATGGATTGATGCTCTCATTTGATGAGGTGGAATTACTCAATAAGCTGCTTTATGAAACCCAATCTGCAGACTTAGGTCAGCTTGAACCTTTTGGGGATCATCACTTGCTGGTTGGGCATGTGACTGAAAAAGGCCATATGTCGGGTGAAGTATCCGTTTTGTTTGAAAAGAACTCAACGGGGAATACGGTCCGCATTGTGCAGATCCAAGGAGGTACACCAACCTTGTTTGAATTCACCTCTAACGGAGTTGAAAAACTGATTAAACAGATTGCGCATTACGTTGATAAAGCCGAACAACAGGTTGAAGCAACCAAGCTTTAGTGGCTCTTGACGGGATTACTTAATTCTTGCGCAGAGTTAGTTTGAATGGGCTACCCTGACTGGCCTCTCTACCTCTGCCGATAGCGTTTACCGCTTGCAATAACTTGCCGCCACGATTGAGCAATCGATCACCAATTTCGATAATGCGTCGATTGGGTGTTGCGCTTGGCGAAGCTTCACGCAACCGGTTTGCAAGATCGAAATCATCTTGATCGGGTTCAATCGCAAGAGCAGATATCAGTGCTGCTGCTGGCGAACGTGATACGCCAAACCAGCAGTGAATAAGCAGTGGATTTTTTTGATCCCAGCTGCGGGCAAATTCGATCACGTCAAGAACATGCTGCTCATCTGGAGAGATTAGCCCATCTGTTTCAAAGTTGATGTCGTTTATGCCAACGGTTAAATGGCGATTTGGATCAATTGCATCTGGTCTATTAAAGTCATGTCCTGGGCTCATCAGGCTGATCATTTCACTTGAATTATATGAAACGGCGATATTGCTGATGTCCTCCAAAGGGCAAACGACGATATAGCTCATGATGATGCTCGCTTTGGTATCTTGTTGGTGGCCGCATCTTTTCGTACGACCTCGATCTCGTTAAATCTATGCAGAAATAATGCTTCAACTTCAACTGTTTCTTGAGGTTCAATAGACAATTGCTCTTTGGTAATCCCGCGCGGTTGGCCAAAAAAGGATCTCGCTTCCTTGTCTGAAAATCCAGCTAATTCAGTTGCTTCGAAATAGGCTGATACTTGATCCGCGCGTTTAATGCGTTTTTTCAATGATTGGGATGCATGCAGGGGGAGCCCATATCTTAGATGGATCGCAGCTTCCAAGCGCGCTTCCACAGACTTGTAGCTGTCACCAATAATGGCTTTAAACGGGGAAATCATATCGCCGATCACATATTCTGGACCATCGTGCAATAAGGCTACAAGTTGCTCATCTGCGGTGCAATTGGGGTTTGATAATGTGAAAATTTTCTCCACCATCAATGAATGCTGCGCAACGGAAAATGCGTGTTTACCCGTTGTTTGACCATTCCATCTCGCAACACGCGCCAAACCATGGATGATGTCTTTAATTTCAATATCCAACGGGGAAGGATCTAAAAGATCTAACCGTCGTCCTGATAGCATGCGTTGCCACGCTCTGACTTGTTCGTCTTTTGCACTCATTGCTTAAGAGGCACCTTTAAATGGTTCAATTACAGCGTCTGCCCACTCAGGAAATGAAACGTTCACTTCAGTTTCGCTCGCAAAAACTGAGTGGTTTTCAGATAGCGCATCAAAATATCGATCAACGCGCAATATTGCCAATCCAGAAGTTTCAGAAACTGATCCTAGTTTGCCTATGGTTTTGCCATTGGCCGTCAATTCTTGGCCCGAAGCGAGAGAAGCACTGCTGCTTTGGATTAACGCGATACGTTTGCGCGCTGATGATCGATGTTGCATGCGTGAGACAACTTCTTGGCCAACATAACAACCTTTTTTAAAATCAATTCCACCATTTAGATCTAAATACACATCATGGGGGAAAACATCATTGGTTTGAAAATCAATATCCGATTCGGCAACACATTTTGCGATGCGGAGATCTGTGAAGTTTCCAATTTCGAAGTCGCCGTCTATGGCGTGGTAGGATCTATAGACATTATCGGTATTTTTAAACCGCGTATCTTCTAACAAATTCGTAGTTTCAATTGCTTCATTCCAGATGGCAATTGGTTGCCAATCTTCAAGCAGTGATATCTGAACATCTGCTCGCAATTTATATAGCGTCATGCGTTTTTGAAAATCGTCCACTAATGCAGTGCGCATATCAAAGAAGTAGCCGTCTTCTTCGAGCTTACCCAATAAAAAATCAAATGCGATTTTTCCCTGTGGCGTGAGAAGTGCGCACGGTACAACAGTGCTTTGCTCTATTCTATCAATGTTTGCTGTGACCAAGCCTTGCAACAAAGTGCTGGCGTCGGCGCCTTTGATGGCTAGAACACTTCTATCTTTAAGATTTTCAATTGGCACAGGATAACTCCGACTACAGTTTCAAACCATAAGTAATTATGCGAGCACATTCGCACAAGGGGATACCAACCTGTTTTAAAGATATTTTAAGCGGCTATTGAAGCGTGCGCTCAGGCGAAAATTCACCTAAAACAATACGGTCACGAAGATCGTTGAGCAAAGTTTCAGTCGCTTCTTCACCGTGGATACGAATTGATTCTTGAATGGCCATAGCCATATTTGCATCAATGAGTATTTCAGGCTCAATGCCTTCTGCAACACAAGAGGCCCAGACATCATTTTGATGCTCAAGAGCTGCTTGCATTTTTTCCTGGACAATCAAGTCTTCGAGTTCGTCCAATTGATGTTCTGTTAGATCAGTCATAACGAAACGTTACTATCAATAATAATAAAGTACCAGTTCAATTTGGTACAATTAGAAAAAACTTGTGTAATGAAGTTAAAATTTTATTAAACGTTTTTCGGAAAACGCAAGATATTAACAATCTTGTCGTTTTTAGTTGGAATATCGCGACAATAACTCTTCGATCAGTGCCTTGCCTTCGGTGCGATAATTTGTTTCCACCAATTTTGCAGCATCGGTGCAACTTGTATAAACGGAGGCAAAAGCGCGATAGCCTTTATTGTATTTTGAGATAAGTAGTTTGCGTCGCAGTGGTTCGTTTAAAGTTTCTGCTTCGATGAACTCTTGCATTTTAATACGGAATTGATCGCTTTTTGCGGTTCCGCACAAATTTGTAATGTAGTGGAGGGAGCCAACAAGTTCCGCAACGCGGTGTAGCCTGCTTTCATATGGTGGCGTTGAACTTTGCACAGCCGGTGTGCTTGCCTCTTGCGCAAAGGAAACCGGTGCAAACAGGGTTAAAACCATCAAGGCTAGAACAACACATCTGAAAGAAGATATCGACATGGCAATAGCCTATATCTTAATTTCAAATGTGTTGAAATACCAATTGGATGGAAATTACTGTTCTATGGGCACATCAGGCATAAATGCATGTGTGACAAAGGCAAATGTGAGATCATAAGCGATATCCTCATTGCCTCGTTTAGCAATAACGTTGCCGATTTGTCGACCTTCAGCAATTTGTCGAGAATCAAGTGCTGATCGCGTTCCATCTGTCCAAGTTAAAGTGATACCTTCGCGTTCGATGCTTTTTTCATCACGCAATTTTTGCAGTGATATGACAAATGGTTTATCACCATCCTTGACCGCGACAACATATGCTAGAGGTGGGATGCCTTCAGGGAATTCACCATTGAACAAAAATGGACGGTTTGCGGTATCATATCTTACATACGGATTTGAGCC
Source organism: Lentilitoribacter sp. (assembly GCA_039974935.1). GTDB lineage: Bacteria > Pseudomonadota > Alphaproteobacteria > Rhizobiales > Rhizobiaceae > Lentilitoribacter. The sequence goes on from JBDWIC010000001.1 coordinate 326,231, forward strand.
GTATTGGCGAAGAAACGTATCGTTGGGAACCAGAACATCAGCATCTGGATGACGCTTTGCAAAGCGCGACCATGATTCGGTTCTTGAAGGGATGATCGTTAGTTTCTCACCTAAGAGATCGCCAACAATTGCTTCACCGGTGAATTGTTGCCACCAGCTTTCAGTCACGCGATCATACATGATCATATCAGAATAACGCAGTTTTCCGCTGACACCAAATTCTGTCACACCTTCGCGAATCCGGCGATCAAAAACCACCGCAGCGTTACATAATGGACAATAAGTTACGGCAACCGGTGTACCCCCAATCGTGTCATTGACGATTTCATGCCATGTTAAAATACGGATCGGATAAGCTTTTGTTTCGCCATTGATCGTTACGCTGATAATTGGTTCGTGCTCATCTAAACCTTTGATATCAGCAACAGACCAAAATTGCGGATCATCAATGGAAGGGATACCATCTTTGGGTGGTCCGCCTGATAAGATATCAACGAAGTTGACAGAGCTTTTCGAAAAATCGGTTCGTGGCCATTCAAATTTCCAGAAGTTTGGATCCGCTGCTGCGTGTGTTATGCCCATCATAAATGTTATAAGCAGCGTGATAATAGTGCGTCTCATACCAAAATCTCCTTTTGGCAGAACTATGACGTATTAATCGTTGGACTTCTAAACAACTTACTTCACATTTATTTGAGCAAAAGTCGCAAAAGTCGCATAAATATAGCTAATTTGTACCAAATTCGAGTTTTGTTAGGCATTCAGCGACGTTATTGGTGAGTGGAAGCGCATTTGCCTCATCATAAGTGTACCAGCCTAAATCAGCAGCATCATCTCCTGCCACTGCGCCATGAGTATCTAAAACATCTACCAAAAAGACATGGAGCATAAAGCGCGGTCGTTTTTCACTCAGATCATATTGGGCAAATTGTCGAGCGTTATGCCCTATAAGGTTTGTTTCTTCTTCTAGCTCGCGAATTGCAGCGGCTTCTAAACGTTCACCTGGTTCGACATGGCCACCTGGGAATGAATACATTCCTTTTGATGGTTCCTTGCCTCGCTTAATAAGCAGATACTTGTCTCCCGACACGACAATTGCAGATGCGCCAAGTTTGTATTCGTGATTTTCGTTTTGCATAAATTGACTTGTTTTCATATTTAAACTTGACCCGATAATTAAACCTCTGACAATGTTTAACTATGTGTGGTCGATTTTCACTTACTGCTAGCCCCGACGAGATCGCGGAATTTTTTGCTCTTCTAGAGATAGATCAATTTCCAGAGCGTTACAATATTGCGCCGACACAACCAGTTATGATTATTATTGAAGGTGCTTCCACAGATAAAGGTTCAAACCTTCCAAACCGGAAAGCTATGTTGGTGCGATGGGGGTTTACGCCAACTTGGGTGAAGGATCCAAAAGACTTCCCGCTTTTAACCAATGCACGAAGTGAGACGGCTATTGGGAAGGCTTCATTTAAAGCTGCCATGCGTCACAGGCGTGTTTTGGTTCCAGCTTCGGGGTTTTATGAGTGGAAACGCCCGCCAAAAGGTTCAAAAGAGAAATCACAAGCCTATTGGGTGCGGCCAAAGCATGGCAAGATCGTCGCATTTGCAGGTTTGATGGAAACTTGGTCATCCGCTGATGGGTCGGAGGTGGATACTGCTGCAATTTTAACAACCGCTGCAAATAACACGTTATCTCATGTGCATCATCGCATGCCAGTTGTTATTCATCCAGAAGATTTCACGCAATGGCTGGATTGTAAAACACAAGAACCGCGCCACGTTGAGCATTTGATGAAACCTGCAGATGAAGACTATTTTGAAACAATTGCAGTGTCTGACGCGGTCAATAAAGTTGCTAATACCGGGCCAGATATCCAGAAGGCTTTGACCGATGAACAACTTGCATTTGCACAAACCCCGATAGAAAAGCCCAAAAAAAAGGCTGCAAAGAAATCTTCTAATTCGGGTCAGATGGATCTGTTTTGATTAAAGCTAAAAGAAAGCAATATGTTCTTGACCAGATTGATTTTGCGCGGCATAAGAGATTTATGAATACGAAAAACAGCATTACTGCTATTACTATTTGCGGCATTATTATTAGCTAGCGTCTCGCTGGTCTGGCCGTTTTCGTCTCCTTTTACATGACAATTGAACGACTAGGCTTACGGGCCTTAAAAGCTTTTTCGCTGCGCTTGAGGGATTGATGATGACTGGATCATTGCAACTTTATAATACTCTGACACGTGAAAAATCAGAGTTTGTGCCAATCGATGAAAACAATGTTCGCATGTATGTGTGTGGGCCAACTGTTTATGATTTTGCGCATATTGGAAATGCGCGACCTGTTATTGTATTTGATATTTTAAATCGTGTTTTGCGCTCAATTTATGGCAATGATCATGTGACTTATGTGCGTAATATCACCGATGTGGATGATAAAATTAACGCCCGCGCTCTGCGTGATTTTCCGCAATTGCCGCTCAATGAAGCGATTGCAAGAGTTACCGAGAAAACCACAAAACAGTATCATGCAGACGTTCAGGCGCTAGGTTGCTTGGCGCCTGATATAGAGCCACGTGCAACAGACTACGTCATGGCAATGGCTGAAATGGCACAGGACTTGATCAATAAAAATTTTGCTTATGTTGCAAATGGTGCGCAAGGCCGCGAGGTTCTGTTTAGTGTTGAATCCATGCCTAATTATGGGGCTTTATCTAACCGAAAGTTAGAAGACCAAAAAGCAGGTGCGCGCATTGCCGTTGAAGATCATAAACGAAATTCAGGTGATTTCGTTTTATGGAAAGAATCATCACAATCTGAGCCCGGTTGGGATGCTGAGTTTGTCGATAATGGTGAGACGCATAACATCAAAGGTCGCCCGGGTTGGCACATTGAGTGTTCAGTAATGGCGCGCGAACATTTGGGCAAAGTGTTTGACATTCATGGTGGTGGTTTAGATTTGATCTTCCCGCATCATGAAAATGAAATGGCACAATCTTGCTGCGCACATGGCGAAGATAAGATGGCGCATACTTGGATGCATAATGGTTTCTTGCAGCTTGAAGGCCGCAAGATGTCAAAATCTGATGGTAATTTTGTCACGATCAGCGAACTGATGAGCGAAGAGAAATTTGGTGGGCGTAAATGGTCAGGGCAGGTGTTAAAACTTGCTATGCTGATGACACATTATCGCGAACCCATTGATTTTTCTGTCAAACGATTGGAAGAAGCTGAGGCTATTTGGAAAAAATGGCCGACAGTTACCAATACGGGTGGTAAAGTTGCTCAGTCTGTCATGGACGCGCTTTACGATGATTTAAATACGGTCAATGCCATTCAAGCAATTCACACGCTTGCAGGTAAAGCGCACGAAAGCGCGGAAGATGCAGCCATATTTGCTGCGAGTGCTGATTTGTTGGGCTTGCTGCCTGTTGCAGAAGAAATATCAGAAGATGCGTCTTCAGATATTGAAGGTAAGGTTGCCCAAAGACTTGCAAGTCTTGCAAACAAAGATTGGGCGAAAGCTGACCAAATTCGCGACGAATTAAAATCTATGGGTGTTTTGCTTAAAGATGGCAAAGACCCAGAAACCGGTGAACGCACCACGACATGGGAGATGGAGCGGTGAGTAAACGTAGGCTCTTTCTTTTTGATACCACCTTACGAGATGGTCAGCAGACCCCCGGAATAGATTTTTCACTCGAGGATAAAATTAGCATCGCTAATATGCTCGACGAGTTGGGTTTAGATTATGTTGAAGGTGGTTATCCTGGTGCTAACCCTACCGATACCGCTTTTTTTCAAAAGCAAAGAACGCAAAATGCATCATTTGTTGCCTTTGGGATGACAAAGCGAGCTGGGGTATCCGTATCCAACGATCCTGGCCTTGCAGCGTTGTTGCAAGCCTCTGGGCAATCAGTTTGTTTTGTCGCCAAGTCTTGGGATTATCATGTACGTGTTGCTCTAGGTTGCTCGAATGAAGAAAACCTAGAGACAATAAAAGACAGCGTTGAAGCTACAATTAAAGCCGGTAAAGAACCGATGGTTGATTGTGAGCATTTCTTTGATGGTTACAAAGCAAATCCTGAATATGCTTTAGCTTGCGCAAAAACCGCCTATGACAGCGGTGCCCGCTGGGTTGTGCTGTGCGATACCAATGGTGGTACGCAACCAAATGAAGTGGCGAGCATTGTCGCAAAGTTAGTAGAAGCGGGTGTGCCCGAGGATCATTTAGGCATTCATGCTCATAATGACACCGGGCAAGCTGTTGCAAATTCGCTCGCAGCTGTTGAAGCGGGTGTTTGTCAAATTCAAGGAACGCTGAATGGCATTGGTGAGCGTTGTGGGAATGCAAATCTAGTTACGTTGATCCCAACGCTGACGCTTAAGCCTTATTACTCAGAGCAATTTGAATTAGGCATTGAAGATGCGCAATTGAAAAGATTGACCGAAGTTTCGCGCGCATTTGATGAATTGTTAAATCGCTCGCCTGAGGCGCAATCTCCATTTGTTGGTGCATCTGCGTTTGCGACAAAAGCTGGAATTCACGCGTCTGCCCTTTTAAAAGACCCCAAGACTTATGAGCACGTGCCACCTGAAAGCGTTGGAAACTTGCGCAAAGTTATGGTCTCCGATCAGGGTGGGAAATCAAATTTTATCGATGCATTGGAACGTCGTGGGGTTTCCGTTGAAAAGTCAGACCCTAAACTTGATGCGCTGATCTCGATCTTAAAAGAGCGTGAAGCGATCGGTTACGCTTATGAAGGTGCCGATGCATCTTTTGAATTGTTGGCACTTAAAACCCTTGGAAGTGTTCCTAAATTCTTTGAAATTGAAAGCTTTAGAGTGATGATTGAGCGTCGCTTTGATGCAAATGGTGATTTAAAAACCGTCTCAGAAGCTGTGGTCAAAGCGCATATCGATGGTCATGAAGCTATGTCTGTTGCTGAAGGGCAGGGACCGGTTAATGCTTTGGATAAAGCCTTGCGCAAAGATCTTGGCAAATATCAAAATGAAATATCTGATCTTGAATTGGTCGATTATAAAGTGCGTATCTTAAATGGCGGTACTGAAGCCATCACGCGTGTGTTAATTGAATCGCGTGATGATACTGGTCGGAGATGGTGGACTGTTGGCGTGTCTCACAACATCATTGATGCATCATTCCAAGCGTTAATGGATTCAATTGTTTTCAAACTCATGAAAAATAGAAGTCTCGCTGGTCAAGTCGCAGCAGAATAGGTCCAACCTTTGTCGGAAAAACCACAACAAGAAGATACACCGCTTGGTTTGTTTTACGCCACCAGTGCTTTTGTGCTTTGGGGTTTGCTGCCGTTTGTGCTCAAAGCAGTTGAACATATCCCTGCATTCGAAGTCGTTGCACATCGTGTTATCTGGTCATTGCCGATTGTTGCGGTAATATTGATTTACACAAAACGAACTGCTGACATTAAAGCTGCAATTAAATCGCCAAAGACATTGGGTATGGCAGTGATTTGCTCACTTCTGATCTCCATCAATTGGGGTATATATGTTTGGGCAATTTCAGTTGAGCGTACAGTTGAAGCATCGATGGGGTATTATGTAACGCCTTTGGTGGCGATCTTGGTTGGCGCAACAATTTTGGGTGAGAAACTTAGCACAGGGCATAAAATATCTGCAGCGATTGCGACTGTGGCGGTTGCTATTTTGGCTTGGGATGCAGGGAGTGTGCCATTGGTTGCTATCGGACTTGCAGGCTCGTGGAGTATCTATTCGTTTCTTCGCAAGACACTGCCCATCGGCGCAAACCAGGGTTTCATGCTGGAAGTTTTGATTCTCCTTATTCCATCTCTTTGTATTGTGGGATGGCTCACTTTTAAGGGTGAAAGCCATTTTGGTCAGACTGAACCGTTTGATATTGCAATGCTTTTATTTTGTGGTGCTGCAACCGCTGTTCCTCTGATGTTGTTCACAAATGGAACGCGATTAATTCGCATGTCATCTTTAGGTGTACTACAATTCATCGCGCCAACGATCATATTTTTGGTTGCGGTGTTGGTGTTTGACGAGCCGTTCAGTGCAACAAAAATGGTTGCCTTTGTATTGATTTGGATTGCGATGAGTGTATTTGCTTATACGCTGGTGAAAAAATCACCTGCCTGAATTTAATATACTAGGCACAATGTCTTCCGCTTTATCAACAACGATTGGCTGAACCAAATCTTGCGTATGGATGAACCCTTGCGCACTCATATGTGAGATAAGCTTGGTGAGCGGATCCCAAAACCCATTGATGTTTGCAATGACGATCGGCTTTTGGTGTCGACCTAACTGTGCCCATGTCATAATTTCGGTAAGTTCTTCAAGTGTGCCGATCCCTCCAGGGAGGGTGACAAACGCATCTGCGTGATCAAACATCTTATGTTTTCGTTCATGCATGTTTTTTGTAATGATTGAACTTGTCAAATGCCCAACCCGATCAACATCACCTTCTTTGCCAAGCAAAAACTCAGGAATAATCCCCGTCACATGACCGCCAGCTTCTAATGCTGCATCGGCAACAGCTCCCATTATGCCGTGAGTGCCGCCGCCATAGATAAGTTTTAATCCGTTTTCAGCGATAGCTGTACCTAAGGTTTGAGCTGCCGATTTGAACGCAGGCTCCGCACCAGTTTGAGAGCCACAATACACGCAAATGGATCGAATCGATTGATTAGAATTTGTCATAAATTTTATTGAATAGGACTCATAATTGAACGTCAAGAAGTGCTTATGTTTCTCGCAAATTATGCTTTGATTATCAATACTTGTGTCCTTTGAATAAAATGGTTAACTATGGTTAAAAGGGTTTGTGCGCGGCGTGCGCTGGTTGGAGAATTTAATGCTAAATTTAAAAGCAATTTTGATGGCACTATCAGGTGTCGTCGTTGTCGGTGGGATCGGGACTTACGTGGTTTTGGAAAACCGAAAATCGCAAGACGCACCTGTTGAGGTGAGTGCTCCTGCAACAACCAACCAATCTGTAAAAGATGATGGCGCGTCGACCTCCTCAGATGAAGCTGCCCCGCAGACTGACGAGGTTGCTTCAACTACTGAACAAGAGCAGAGCACCGAACAAGAGCAAGCCACCAGCGAGCCAGCGTCTCCCACAGCAGATTGGGTTATACCTGCATTTGATTTGTTGCGTGTTGAGCCGGACGGTTCGACCGTAATTGCAGGTCGCGGGCAACCCAATACATCGCTTAAAATTATGAATGGTGATGACATGATTGCAGAAACAGAAGTTGGGGCTTCTGGTGATTTTGTGGTCATTTTTGATGAAGCTTTAAACTCTGGTGATTATCAATTATCGCTAAAGGTTGAAGATGAAAATGGATTGTCCATAACATCACAAGAAACAGCGATTGTGTCTGTGCCAGAGGACGAAAATGGGCAATTACTTGCGATGGTGCAAAAGCCCGGAGAAGCCAGCCGTATCATCACCCAGCCAGAAGCCGCGCCAAGTGAGACTGCCAGTGCTGCTGGTACAACTGATACAGATAATGCAACAAAGACCGAAGAAAGTGCAGACGAGAAACCTGCTGACACAACTACGGAGGTTGCTTCAGAAACCACAACGAATGCTGCAGCAGAAGAGAAAGCTGTCGAAGTTGCCGAAAATGAAGCTAGTGAAGATACTCCTAGCGCTGACGTTGCCGGTGCAGAAACAGGTGCAGAAACAATTGGTGCTGATGCAAAAGAGGCCATTGCTACGGAGGTTGAAAAATCTACAGAGAATATGGTTGAAACTGCAGAAAAGGTCATGGAAAAAGCCACTGAAAGCGTAGCTGAGACCGCTGAAAAAGCGATGGAGAAAACAGAAGAAGTTGTTGAGACAGCTAAATCAGCTGTTGAAACAGCAACCGAAAAAGTGATTGAAGAAACTGAAAGCGCCGTTGCAGCACTGACATCTGACAGCTCCGAGACGCAAGCTAATGCTACAACAGAACAAGAGCAGCCTTTAGAAGAGAAAGTGGAAACTAAGGTTGAAGAGGCCGAGGTAGAAAAACTTGTGGCAGAAAAACCTAAAGCACCTACGGAAAATGTACGCATTGAAGCCGTGGAAGTTGAGGGGGATAAATTGTTTGTCGCGGGATCAGGTACTGCGGGTTACCAAGTGCGCGTATTTGCAAATGATGAAGAAGTCGGGATTGCAAATGTCGAAAGCAACGGTCGATTTATTATCGAAGCTACCAAGGATCTTGAAGTTGGTCAGCACCAAATTACAGCTGCGCTTGAAGATAAGCAGACAAACCAAGTGATCTTGCGTGCAATCGTGCCATTTAACCGTCCTGAGGGCCAAGCGCTTGCAGCTGTTGCATCTAATGATAATGCAAGTTCGATGGATAAATCTGCCGAAAGCACTGAGACAGAAACTGCTATGGTAAAGGAAGAGCCTAAAACTCCAGAAACAGCAACTGAAGCTGCAGAGACTGAAACTGTCGTGAGTGCCGAAACTGAGATCAAAGCTGGAGTTGAAGCTGAGACACAAGTTGCATCAAGTTCTGATACGCAAACAACCACTTCTGAAACAACAGCCCCTGAAACATCTGAAACAGCTTCAAATAATGCAGCTGCGACAATGAGCAAAGAGGAAGAGGTTGTTAAATCTGAAGAGACAATGGCGCCAGAAGATACGTCTACTGTCACGGATACTTCAACTGCTACAGAGACGGCTACTGCTGAAACTGTTGCTACTGAGGCAACAACGGATGAAGCTGTTGCGCAGGAAGAAACAACCGTCGCAGCGTCCAATGACAATCAGACTTCTGAGCCCAAAACAATTGTGCAAGACGAATTGCAACCAGCGAGCAGTCAATCTGTTATCATTCGTAGAGGTGATACATTATGGCAAATTGCGCGCCGTACCTATGGTGCAGGTGTTAGATACACAACGATCTATCTTGCGAACCAGCAGCAAATTGATAACCCGGATAGAATTGCACCAGGTCAAATTTTTCAAGTGCCAGAAGAGGCTTTAGAAAACTCTGAGCAGCTGCATAGACAACGTTTGGGTGTTGAATAAACTCTTATTCTTTTCGTTGACCAACTCACTTTCATCGTATATCGTCGATATACGATGAAAGGCATGTAATGTCGGAAGATATTGAAAGGCAGGCGATTAAGCTTGCAGCTTTAGCGCATCCCGCTCGACTTAAAATCGTTCGCCAGTTGGCGAATGAAAATGCGTGTTGTGTTAAGCATCTAGTGGTAACAACAGACTTGGCGCAGTCAACAGTTTCCCAGCATTTGAAAACATTACTAAAAGCAGATCTTGTCTTTTTTAGAACAGAAAAGCAGTCGTCTTGGTACGAGTTAAATCGAGAAGGGTTTTCGCAACTCTCCAAAGAGCTCGACCATATGTTCAACGACTGCTGTAAGGGGTGCGACAGTTAACTGCCGAGCAGTTCTGTGCGTTAGAATATTAGGTAACGATAATTTATGAATAAAAAAACAGTTTCAGCTGATGATGGTAATCCCTATCAGTCTTTGAAAAATTTGTGGCCTTACATGTGGCCATCTGACCGACCTGATTTGAAGAGACGCGTTGTTATCGCGCTCGGGTTCTTGGTTTTATCAAAGGTCATTTTAGTGGTCGTGCCAAGTATTTTAGAATGGGCAACAGATTCGCTCACAGGCACTTTAGAATCGAACTCAATACCTGCATATCTCTTAGCGCCTGTCATGTTGGTTATTGCTTATAATGCAGCGCGGCTGTTGCAATGGGGTTTTAATCAGTTGCGTGATGCCTTGTTTGCAAAAGTTGGGCAACATGCTGTGCGTCAGCTTGCATTTAAAACTTTTGTACATATGCACAAACTTTCGCTGCGCTTTCATCTTGAGCGTCGTACGGGTGGGTTGTCTCGTATCATTGAACGTGGGACCAAAGGCATTGAAACCATCGTCAGATTTACGATTTTAAATATGGCGCCAACCGTACTTGAATTTGGTCTTGTTGCGCTGATTTTCCTATTTAAATTTGGCATTTCTTATCTTGCAGTCACTGCCGTGACAGTTTGGTTTTACATCTGGTTTACGATCCGGGCGAGTGATTGGCGTATTCAAATCAGACGGGACATGAACAATTCAGATACAGAAGCAAATACAAAAGCTATCGATTCGCTGTTGAACTTCGAGACCGTGAAATATTTCGGTAATGAAGAGATGGAAGCTAAGCGATTTGATAAGTCGATGGAAAGTTATGAGAAGTCCGCGACTCAAGTGTGGACATCGCTTGGCTGGCTGAACTTCGGTCAGGGTGCTATTTTTGGCGTTGGTATGACCATTATGATGGTGATGTCTGCGTTAGCTGTTCAGCGCGGTGATCAAACATTGGGTGAGTTCATCTATATCAATGCAATGCTTATGCAGCTTTCTATTCCGCTTAATTTCATCGGCTTTGTGTATCGTGAAATTAGACAAGGGCTAACTGATCTTGAACAAATGTTTGATTTGTTAGAGATCGATGCTGAAATTGAAGATAAACCTGAGGCAAAAGATCTAGACGTAAAAGATGGATCGATTAAGTTTGACGATGTTTACTTTGCATATGATGAAAATCGACCGATCTTAAAGGGCATATCTTTTGAGGTGCCTGCGGGTAAAACAGTCGCGATTGTTGGGCCATCCGGTGCTGGTAAATCCACATTGTCGCGTTTGTTGTTCCGTTTTTACGACGTTCAATCAGGTCAGATTACAATTGACGATCAGAATGTACAGGATGTGAAACAACGCAGCTTACGTTCGGTGATTGGGATGGTGCCGCAAGATACAGTTCTGTTTAATGATACAATTGCCTACAATATTCGATATGGTCGGATATCTGCATCTGAAAGCGAAGTGCAGGATGCAGCTGAAATGGCTCAAATTGGAGATTTTATCAAATCATTGCCAGAAGGTTTTGATGCGATGGTGGGTGAACGTGGTCTTAAGCTGTCAGGTGGAGAGAAACAGCGTGTTGCGATAGCGCGAACAATTTTAAAAGCACCTCCAATTTTAATCCTTGATGAGGCTACTTCTGCACTTGATACAGCCACTGAACAAGAAATTCAGGCATCGCTTGATTTCGTATCAAAAGGTCGAACCACGCTTGTCATTGCGCACAGATTATCGACTGTGATTAATGCAGATGAAATCATCGTATTGAAGGATGGTGTTATTGCAGAGAAGGGTACGCATATGGATTTGTTGGATCAAAAAGGTCTTTATGCATCCATGTGGGATCGCCAACGTGAAGCGACTGAAGCTGAAGAACACCTTAAGCGCGTTCATGAAAGCGATGATCTTGGCATCATAAAACGGAATAAAACGACACCAATAGCCGAATAATTCTGGTTCTTGCACTCAAATTGTTGTTCTAGATTGCATATATATCGTTTAGCAGTTAGCTAAGTGAAAAAACAATCAATAGGGCTTAAAATGAGCATCGCAAGCAGCATTAGAAACACAATTGTTCCTATCCACCCGGAAGGCTACAAGTTTATCGCAATATTCTTCGTGGCGTCAGTCATTCTGGGCTGGTTATTTGATCCGCTATTTTGGATTGGTTTGCTCCTCACAGCGTGGTGCGCGTATTTCTTCCGAGACCCGGAAAGACTAACACCGCTTGAGAAGAATTGGACAATTAGTCCTGCAGATGGGCGGGTGTCATCAATTGTTAAAATGGTGCCGCCATCTGAGCTTGATCTTGGCGATGAAGAAATGTGGCGTATTTCCGTTTTCATGAATGTATTTAACTGTCATGTTAATCGCGCGCCGATGGAAGGTAAAATTAAGCTCATTAATTACCAAAAAGGTGATTTTTTAAATGCCGAGCTAGACAAAGCTAGCACTGATAACGAACGCAATGGTTTGGTTATTGAAACTGAGCACGGTGATATTGGTGTCGTTCAAATTGCTGGCCTTGTTGCGCGCCGCATTGTGTGTTGGTCTAAATCTGCTGACCATCTTGATGTTGGTGAACGTTTTGGTCTGATACGCTTTGGATCACGGTTAGATGTGTTTTTACCGATAAATGCACGCCCATTGGTAACTTTAGGTCAAACTGCTATAGCTGGTGAGACTGTGCTTGCCGAATTTGGTTCCGATATGGGGCCAGTCGTTAGCCGCAGAGATTAATGGGGAATAAAATGGAAAATCATTCAGGGGCAGATGATTCAGATCGCGGTCCGCGTTTTCGTGAGATACCGCGTCGGCTTTTAATCCCAAATATCATCACTGTATTGGCGGTTTGTGCCGGTCTGACCGGTATTCGTCTTGCCTATGAAGGTAAGTTTGAACTTGCGGTTATTATGGTTTTAATCGCAGCATTTCTTGATGGAATTGATGGCAGAGTTGCGAGGTTATTAAAAGCGCAAACTAATTTTGGTGCTCAGCTAGACTCGCTCGCTGACGTGATAAACTTTGGCGTTGCACCAGCACTTGTTTTGCATGCCTACATTCTTCACATGGCGCCATCTATTGGCTGGGTTGCTGCACTTTTATATGCGATCGCAAATGCTCTACGCCTAGCGAGATTTAATGTGATGTTAGAGCGCCAAGAAAGGCAGTCTTGGGAAGATGCGTTCTTCCTGGGTGTTCCGGCACCATTAGGTGCGCTGTTGGTTTTGTTGCCAGTATATCTCGGGTTTTTAGGTGTTGAAGGCAGCATGCCATATGCGGTTATCTCAACTATATATGCAATGGTCATCGCGTTCTTACTCATAAGTCGCGTTCCAGTGATTTCTGGTAAAGAGATCGGGCAGGGGATCAGAAGAGACTGGTTCTTGCCGCTTATTCTTATTGTTGTTTTATATGTTTGGCTGCTTGTATCATTCACGTGGCAAACTATGGCATTTACATCTATCTGTTATTTAGTGTCGCTCCCAATCGGGGCTTATCTTTGGTCAAAAAGATATGGTACGCGTTCAACACCAGTCGACGATAATATCTCGTTGAACAAGAAAACTAAGAAGTAGATTTTTAATAGAAGTCACGAAGTTGCAATAAGCGAAAGAATAAGGGCAATCTGGTCAAGTCAGATTGCCCTTTTTTGATGCGTTGAGCCTTATTTGTAAATCAAGAAGTCACTGACAATTACATCTACCGCTATACAAATCGATGACGCATATCGTTTGGGTTCTAATTCGATCTGTCAGTTTTTGGTAGGTTTTATGCTTGATGAGACGCGATGTGCTGTCATAACCAGGCTTTGTAATACAGTGATTTCTTTGAGTTTGTTTATGGCAAAAAGTAAGGGCAACCTAGTAAAACCAGATTGCCCTCTTTTGAAGTGACGGGTCTTATTTCGTAAAATCTAAGGGGTTCAGACGTTACGCTTTCACTTCTTTATTCCGCTGCTTCTGAATGAGGGGTATCGATATTCTCATTCGCGACTTCCGCAGCCACCTTCTTCTTGCGAGGTCTTTTGACTTTCGGTTTTACTTCTGCAGCAACCTCTTCAGGTTCAGCTTTGTCTGGCTCTACCTTTGTTGGTTCTATTTCAGTTTCAACCTTTGCAGGCTCAACCTCAGTTTGTTCCTCAGAAGGTGCTTGTTCTTTAGCGACAGCCTTTTCTGCAAGCTCTTGCTTCTTCTTTTTGCGACTAACAAAAATGCGAGATGCATTGTGAGGTAAAGCGAGCAGAGTAGGGATCATGATCAAAGTCAGCACTGTTGAATATGCCAAGCCAGAAATGATTGCAGTTGAAAGCTGTACCCACCAGATTGATGTAATGCCACCAACTGATGTCGTCTGTGTGAAGAAGTTAAAGTTGATCTGCAACGCCATCGGGATCAAACCTAAAATGGTTGTTCCTGTTGTTAGCAAGATAGGACGCAAACGCTGGGCTGCAGTTTTAATAACAGCTTGGCGAATGTCCGTTACACCATCTTCTCTCATACGATTGTAAGTATCGATCAAAACAATGGCATTGTTCACCACGATCCCCGCAAGCGCGATCACACCTGTACCAGTCATAATAATGGAGAATTTCTGGCCCGTAAGCACCATGCCGATAAGCACACCTGAAACCGCCAATATAACAGTCGAAAGCGTGATAAGCGTTTGATAGAACGAGTTGAACTGCGTGAGAAGAATGATGAACATCATGAACATAGCGCCAATGGCTGCATTACCTAAGAATGCCTCTGATTCTTTTTGTTCTTCATCTGCACCACGGAACTTCAAGAAGACGTTTGATGGCCATTCTTGAGTATCTAACCATTCTTGAATAACGCCAACAGCATCATCTGGTGTTGCATCGCGGCCTTGGAATTGAGCACCTTTGGCTACACTGGCTTTAATATCCATTGCGTAAAGACCATCACGGCGAACAATTGAAGATACTTTTTCAACAGGTTCACGAGTAACAAAGTTTGAGATCGGGATTTGACCATTTTGAGTATTCAGACGGATTTGATCAAATTCATCAAGCGTTCTCTGCCCTTCAGGCAACCGAACCCTGATTTCAACCTCATCCTCAGAATTATCTGGACGGTATTTTCCAATCATCACACCATTGGTGACCAATTGAACCATTGCACCAACTTCTGAAATAGATGTTTGGTAGCGACCAGCTTGGACACGATCGACATCAAGTTGCCATTCGATGCCTGGAAGAGGGCGTCCATCTTCTTGCTCAGATAGCAGTTCTTGACCATCGAAATAACGACGGATTTTTGCAACTGCAACGACCATGTCATCATAGTTTGTAGATTTTACCTGTAGACGAACATCCTTACCAGTTGGTGGACCACCTTCGATCTTTTTAACCTCTACACGGATACCAGCGATATCGGCTGTTTGTGTGCGGATGTCATCAAAGATGTCGACGGCCTTACGGCGACAACAGAAATCAGCAAGTTCGATGGTGATTTCGCCAACTGTATCAGCTGGTTTATCCTGAACGCCACCTATTGGATCGCTCGCACCACCAGCGCCTGCATAAGCAGACATAACAGTGTTATCAATACCAGGGATGGCAAGGATACGATTATCAACTTCAGCTGTAATATCTCTGATTTCAGTTGCTGATAAGTTACCCCGTGCTGACACTAAAACGATGGCCACATCAGGTTCTTCATCAACGAAGAATTCAACGCCTTGGTTATTTGCACCAAAGTATGAGAATGAGAATACCGTCATCGCGATAACAGCGCCAATCACTACGATATTACCAAAGATGTTGCCGGTGAAGAGATTTAAAAAGCGTGCATAGAACCCTGTGAAGCCCGTTAGCTTTTTAAGATCAAGTTCCGCTTGTGCTGAAAGCATTTGCGCATTTTGATCAATTTTCTCTTCATTGCGTTTTCTTTTGGATACAAACGAGAAGATGAAAGCAGCGATAAGACCCGCACCGATCGCAGCTGCTGCTGCAATTGGATATTTTACAGGCTCAGCAAAATCTGCCAATGCCGGAGAACCAACAAGACCAACAGCGACAATTGCCATAACGAGTGATGCAACGATGTATTTTGCAAATCTTGCAATGACTGCTGAAATTTGCGCGAACAAAGTACCAGTTACAGGTAGGAAGACCAGTGCTGTTAGCAATGAAGCTGCGAGCACGATAATCACCATACGCGGCAAGTAGCCCATAAACTCGCCTGGCACACCCGGCCAAAGTAGAAGCGGTAAGAAGGCGGCGAGTGTTGTTGCAGTTGATGACACAACAGGCCAGAACATTAATCTTGCAGAACGTTTGTAAGCTTCCGCAGGCTCCATGCCTTCGGTGATCTTCCGGTCGGCATATTCGGTTACCACAATGGCACCGTCCACCAGCATCCCCACTGTGATCACCATCCCAAACATAACCATCATGTTAACAGTCATGCCAAGCATGCTCACGATCAAGAACGCGACCATAAACGAGCCCGGGATCGCAAGACCAACGAGCAATCCAGATCGGATACCAAGCGCCCAAACCACACAGATCATCACCAACACAATTGCTGTCATAATAGATGATTGTAGTGAACCAAGCACTTCATAGATGAAGCTTGATTGGTCAATCAGGAAGTTGACTTTAACCCCTTCAGGCCAATCTTTTGTGAACTCACCAACAACTTCGCGAACAGTAGTGTTGTTTTCAATAATGTTGGTACCGATACGTTTGACCACAGATATTGAAATCGCAGGCTCACCATTCACTCGGGTAAAGCTGGAGGCTTGTTTATAAGTTGGAAGAATTTGTGCAACATCACCTAATGTGACAACGCCTTCGCCATTTTGTTTGATCGGAATGGAATATACATCTTCTGCATTTTCCAATAGACCCGGCACTTTAACGTTAAAACGACCTTGACCATCATCAATGAAGCCGGCGGGTACCAATTGGTTGTTTAGAGCAACAGCATTGATAAGTTCAGTTTGTGTGATGTTGTAAGATTCCAGTTTGGAAAGGTCCAAGATGACTTCCAAAACTTCTTCGCGGTTACCGTTCAGAGTTGCTTCACGTACAGTTGAGATAGATTCAACCTCATCTGACAATCGTGTTGCAAGGCGCGTTAGCGTGCGCTCAGGAACCTGCCCAGAAAGCGTTACGATAATGGTTGGCTGTAGCGCGAAGTTTGTTTCGGCAATATTTGGCTCATCTGCATCTGCGGGAAACTCAGCTTTCGCTTTGTCGACCTTGTCTCGGATGTCCGCCAAAACGGTATCCTTGTCAGAATCGATGGTAAATTCCAGCACAACAACGGCAACGCCTTCATTTGCAATCGCAGTAAGCTCTTTAAGTCCATCCAAACCACGCAATTGTGTTTCAAGAGGTCTTACCAGCAGACGCTCTGCATCTCGCGGAGAGATACCTTGTTGTGAAACGGTTACGAAATAAACCGGGACATCAATATCTGGGTTCGCTTCTTTTGGAACATTAAGGTATGACGCGATCCCTGCAACAACAAGGACGATCATCAACGTCAAAACCGTTTTAGGTCTTGAGATAATAGCTTGAAGTGCTCCAATCATGAGTTTTTCTCCAGATCGCTAGGCTGTGTCGCAGTTACAGACTGCGCTGTTTGTTCAACTGCAATGACTTCTTGTCCAGCAGTGACATATTCTTGGCCTAGTGTGATGATTTTTAATCCAGGGGTTAATCCGCCAACCCACATGGTTTCTGGCGTTTGTGCCAAAATCTGAACGGGTACAAATTCAACGATACTGTCTGCATTAATGACACGCACACCTACATCGCCTTCATCGCTTAATGTGAGCCACGAAGATTGAACGCTGTAGGCTTGATCGGATTTAAGCGCGATCGCTGCATCCGCCGTTATGCCATCTCTGAGCGCGCCGTCATCGTTTAGCATTTCGATCTCGACTTTAAATGTACGCGTTTGTGCATCTGCTGTGGGGGAAATAAATTTGATCGCGCCCGTTACCACTTGTCCTGAAACAAGACGAACCACAGCGTTGTCACCAACATTAATTGCACTGACTTTTGCTTCTGAAACTTGACCAATGAAGTTCATAGGATTGTTCTGAACGACAGTTGCGCAAACATCACCTGAATTGAGCAAGTTGCCGACTTCAGCAAGGGGATCTTGAACAATACCCGACGCTTTGGCGACAATTTTTGTTTTTTCCATTTCGCGTTCAGCTTGTTCAAGCTGGGATTTGGCAGCATCCAAGGCGGTTTGAAGCGATAGCAGGCGTGAGTTTGTAGCGTAGCCTTGCTTTTTAAGTTCTTCATTGGCTTTAAAATCTGTTTCAGCTTGAGCAAGCGTTGTTTGCGCTTGTTGGATGGCTGATTGACGAACGCCAGCTTCTAGGCTGCACAATAAATCACCTTCTTTGACCAAATCACCTTTGTTGACATAGCGTTTTTCAATGACACCATTGGTTTCAGAGCGAATTTGAACCACAGCTTTTGCTTCTGTTCTTCCACGCAAGGAAAGTGATTGCTCACGCTCCTGGGGAGTGATTGTGATATAACGCACCTGTTGCAAAGCAGTTGATGCACTTGCCCTCTCAGCAGGGGGAGGGGTAGCATTGTCTGAGTTTTCTTGACCACCAACGATGATGTCGCCTTGCAACATCCATCCGATGACGCCGCCTGCGATGAGCATTGCGACGATATGAGAACCTTTTAAACCGAAGGCCATGATTTACTCCATATTATTGTGCTGGCTCAAGTGCTTGGGAGGACACTTGCGCAAGTGATTCTAATTTTTCTCTATTTTCGACCAAGTATTTGAGACTGTTTTCTTGGCAAGCGTAGCCGTAGTCGGCGATCCACTTTGTGCCAGCATGTTGTGTCTCGTCACAGGAATCTTTGATAAACTTTAATTCTTCTTCTAGTTGAGAAATTCGATTATCAATCGCATTCTTCACTGTGTTGCGCTCTAGCATTTCCGCACACATTGCAATCAACAAGAATTCTGATTTGAAAATATCCTTTTTGGGTGCTTCTGACATGTGAGATACCAACTCAAGGCGACCTTTATCCGTAATTGAATAAACCTTGCGAGCAGGTTTTCCTGGCTCACGCTCTTCATGAGACGTAAGGCACCCTTCAACCTCCAACTTACTTAGAGCTGGATAAATTGAACCAAAGCTCGCATCAACGAAATAGGCATAATGTGTGTCTGACGACATCTTTTTGATCTCGTAGCCAGTTGCTTGCCCAAAATTCAAAATAGCCAGACATAGTGTTCTAATGTTCATACAAAACCCCGATGGATAGATATATAACTTGGACATATATCATTTCGATATATGTCTTGCAATAATAATATCTAAAAAACATATATCGAAAAAGAATATACTTAAAAGACACGCGTGTACTAACTTCCGTTACGCAGAAAGTTTTAAAGGGGATTTATAAAAGAAGATTTTATTCAGGTTTTTGAAAAGTCAGAAACTTGTTCTGGCGCACATCAAAGAGTTTACCTGTTTCTTTGGTCTCTTCAGAACACAATGGAAGGAGTTTTTCCGCGACACTTTGTGCAGTGGGCAGTGTTTCAGGCTTTTCACCAGGCATGGCTTGAGCGCGCATACGGGTTCGTGTGGCACCAGGGTTGGCGCAATTCACACAGATGTTTGTATCTTCAAGCTCTGCCGCCCATACACGAGATAGGCTTTCAACGGCAGCTTTTGAAGCTGCATATGGCCCCCAAAAAGGTCGACAAGAATGTGGCGCGCCAGATGACATAACAACAACGCGTGCGGCATCTGATTGTCTTAACAGGCGTTCTGTTGAACGCATCAGGCGCCAAGTAGCCGTCACATTAATGTTCATCACATCATTGAATTTTTTAACGTCAATATGGCTCAGAGGTGTGATGTCACCTAAAATGCCAGCATTTGCAACTACGATATCAAGTTTGCCCCAACGATCGTTGATTGCGGCGCCGAGCTTATCGATTTCATCCATCTGATTAAGGTCAAGAGGGACCAAAGTCGCTGTGCCACCAGCTGCTTGAATTTCATCATCAAGCTCTTCTAAACCACCAACTGTCCGCGCTGTTGCAATGACATGGGCTCCAGCTTTTGCAAGCTCGAGTGCCGTTGCGTAACCAATACCGCGTGACGCACCTGTTACGAGTGCGATTTTTCCCTCAAGATTAACGTTCATAATGAGTGGCCTATGCTAACATTTCAGCGCGTTGTAACTGATGGACATTCTCTTGATCAACCAATCTTGTTGGATAATCGCCGGTGAAATAATGATCTGTAAATTGCGGATTTTTAGGATCTCTTTTGATCCCGCCAACTGCATCATACAATCCATCAAGGCTAATGAAGTTGAGCGAATCTGCACCAATATGTTTGCACATATCTTCAAGTGTCTCATGCTGGTTTGCAAGTAATCGATCACGGTCTGGTGTATCGATACCGTAAAAATCAGGATAATAGATCTCAGGGCTCGCAACACGGATATGAACTTCGCTTGCGCCCGCTTCACGCATCATCTGAACGATCTTGATCGATGTCGTGCCGCGAACAATCGAATCATCAATCAGAACAACGCGCTTACCTGCGATAATGCCGCGATTTGCAGAATGCTTCAGTTTTACGCCTAGCGCTCTGATCTGCTGGGTTGGTTCAATAAAGGTTCGGCCAACATAATGGTTGCGAATAATACCTAGTTCAAACGGTATTCCGCTTTCTTGCGCAAATCCAATGGCAGCTGGTGTGCCGCCATCAGGGACGGGGACAACAACATCTGCATCAACCGGCGCTTCACGGGCAAGATTAACGCCTGCATTCTTCCGTGTTTGGTAAACGCTTCTGCCGCCAACGATTGAGTCAGGTCTTGCAAAATAGACATACTCAAATAAACAAAGCCGCTCTGGCATTTTTGTTGCAGCCTTGCGACTTTCAATAGAGATCTTACCATCTGCTTGTAGTTCACAAATGATGAGCTCGCCGTTTTCAACGTCACGAACAAATTTTGCACCAATGATATCTAGCGCACACGTTTCTGAGCAGAAAATCGGTTTTCCATCAAGCTCACCCATAACAAGGGGACGAATGCCGTTTGGATCGCGCGCCGCAATGAGTTTCGTGCGGGTGATCGCAAGCATGGCATAGCCACCCTCGATATGTGAGATTGCATCGGCAAAACGATCAGCTGATGATTTATGCCAGGATCTTGCAATAAGATGCAGCACAACCTCAGAATCAGATGTGGATTGGCAAATCGCACCGCTGGAAATGAGTTGATCGCGTAATGTTAGGCCATTTGTGAAGTTGCCATTATGCGCAATTGCAATGCCGCCATGCTGCAATTCAGCAAAGAGTGGTTGGACATTTCGCAAGCCTTCGCCGCCGGTTGTTGAATAGCGCACGTGACCAACAGCAATGTTGCCAGGAAGTCGGCTTAAAACTTTGGGATCTGTGTAGTGATCGCCGACCAAACCGAGCCGGCGTTCAGCATGGAATTTCTCTCCATCAAAGGTCACAATGCCTGTAGCTTCTTGACCACGGTGTTGAAGGGCATGCAACCCAAGCGCTGTCAGTGTTGTGGCATCTGGATGATCGAGAATTCCGAAAATGCCACATTCTTCGTGCAGCGTATCATCCTCCGATTCATCGAGAGAACATTCAGTTTTCGAAAAATCGGTAGGCTTCATTTTATAATCCAATTTATATCTTCTAGATTTAAATGTTGGGCTAGGCGTCTGTATCGCCGGTTTCTGTCTTACCGCGTATACTGTCGATGATCGATGTATCCGCGTTTTCAGGTAGAGCGTTCACTAAGCTGGTGCCAAGTGAATCAAGCATTGGTTTTGACTTGGCTTGCGCAACCCAATCAGGTTGCTTATCCGCTGGCATCAACCAATTTAAAAACACATTGGCTACGACCATGATCAGTATGCCGCGCGCTGCGCCAAACACAAATCCAAGCGTGCGATCAAGAACACCGATGCGGCTGTCTATAATAAAGTCAGCGATGCGCATTGTGATATATGACACAATTATGAGCGTGACTAAAAAGATCGCAGCTGCGGAACCAATGGCAGCGAGTGCTTTTGAAGATGTGTATTGAGACGCAAATGGCTCAAGATAAGGATATAGGAAAAAAGCTGCTGCTGCGGCAGCAATCCAAGATCCAACAGCAAGGACTTCTCTTGAAAAACCACGCACCATTGCCAGCATGGCAGATACGAGGGTAATTCCGATGACAATTCCATCAAGTAGATAAATAGGCATACGCGTTAAACTCCGGAATGCATTTTTTCGCACCGCTAGCATGTTGCTGCGTCAAGAGCAATAATGGTTTAGCCCACGTCCCCGTTATTTTCAACATCTTGGTTGTTGGAAGTTGAACCACTGGCTATTTTTGCCACCATTTCTGTCAATGAATCGATTTGTTGCCAATTTCCACCACTCTTGGGCACGTCAACTGAACCATTGGGTAATACAGCACTTTCAAAGCCAAGTTTTTGAGCTTCTTTCAAGCGTAAGCCGGTTTGTGCGACAGGTCTGATGGAGCCAGATAAGCTTATTTCGCCAAAATAGACGCAATCGGATGGCAATGGCGATCCTGCAAGCGATGAAACAAGAGCTGCGGCAACAGCCATATCAGCTGCTGGTTCGCTGACGCGATATCCACCGGCGATATTTAAATAAACATCGTGACTACCCAATCGAACCCCGCAATGGGCTTCAAGGACGGCAAGAATCATTGAGAGGCGGGCGGAATCCCATCCGACAATAGCGCGGCGAGGGGTGCCCAATGATGATGGTGCAACAAGTGCCTGAACTTCCACAAGAACAGGACGGGTTCCTTCTATGCCTGCGAAAACGGCATTTCCTGGGCTTGCTGTGTTGCGTTCTCCAAGGAATAATTCTGACGGGTTTGCAACTTCTCGCAATCCAATATCAGACATTTCAAACACACCAATCTCGTCGGTAGGACCAAATCGGTTCTTCACTGTGCGCATGATTCTATAGTGATGTCCGCGATCACCTTCGAAATACAAAACGGCATCAACCATATGCTCAACCACGCGTGGGCCAGCAATTTGACCATCTTTTGTGACGTGACCTACCAAAACCATTGCGGTGCCAGTTTGTTTTGCAAAGCGGATCATCGCGTGAACGCCGGTGCGAACTTGTGTCACTGTGCCGGGGGCAGCTTCGGCTAATTCGCTCCATAATGTTTGGATCGAATCAATAATGACAAAATCAGGTTTCTCACCATCGGCAAGCGTTGCTAAAATATCTTCAACATTGGTTTCGGCTGCAAGCATTACATCGCTATCTGATGCACCTAGTCGCTGGGCTCTTAATCGGACCTGTGCAACGGCTTCCTCACCTGAAACATAAATCACGCGATTGCCTTGCCGGGCAAGTGCAGCAGCTGCCTGCATTAAAATTGTTGATTTGCCAATTCCTGGATCACCACCCACCAAAATTGCGGACCCACGCACAAATCCACCACCCGTTACGCGATCAAGTTCTGAAATATTGGTTTTGATGCGCGGTGCATCTTCAATTTCACCCGACAATGTGGTGAGCGCAACCGCACGACCTTTTTTCGGTGTTTTACCCGGCCCACCACCGATCCCACCTTTTGGGTCAGCCTCAATAATTGTATTCCACTCACCGCAGCCGTCACATTTACCAGCCCATCTCGCATGTACTGTTCCGCAGTTCTGACAAACAAATTGTGTGCGTGATTTAGCCAAGAGAAACCTCAATCATATTCATGTTTTGTTCTCGTTTACTTCATGTGTAATATGAAAGCAAGTTTTGATTTGAAATCAGATGGATAAACCGTATCTGCGACCGATACCGGTCAAGATTTCATAGCTTACCGTGCCTGATTGCTCGGCAAAGTCATCGAGTGAGATTTGATCGCCAAATAGTTCGACCCAGTCGCCAATTTTGATTGAGTTTAGAGGTAGTTGGGTAACATCGAACATCGTTAGGTCCATTGTGACACGTCCAACGCAATCAATCGGCTGGCCATTGATAAATGCTTGTGCACCGTTTGGCAGATGCTCGCGTAGGGGAACTCCTTGTCCAGAAACTGTGCGAGGGTAACCATCTGCGTAACCAACACCGCAAACTGCAATACGCTTGGTTTCTTTTGCAACGAATGTCCCGCCATAGCTTACGGTTTCATCCGGTAGAACTTCACGAATATCTATAATGCGGGCTTCCGCCTTAACCACTGATTTCATTGGATTGGCTCTGTGGGTAAATGGATTGCCGCCATAAATGGCAATGCCCGGGCGCGTAAGCTGAAAATGTGATTGCGGGTTTGATAACGTTGCTGCTGAATTTGCCATACTCGCTTCAATGCCTGCATATTTTTGCGCTAACGCACTAAATGCTTCGAGCTGGGAGAGGTTTTTTTGATCTTCAGGATCATCAGCGTTGGCAAAATGGCTCATAATCAATTTTGGCACTGATTTAAGATCATCAAGACAGTTGTAAGCCTCGTTTGGGCGCAATCCTAAACGGTTCATGCCTGTATCAATATGCACGGCACAAGCCTGATCTGTCGCCGTTTGATACCATAACTTGATCTGGCTGAGTGAATTTAGAACGGGGATTAGATTATTTTCAACGAGGAGCGAAATCGTCTCTTCAAATACGCCATTGAGAATAAAAATATCTGCATCACTTTGAATGGTTCGCAGTTTTATGCCTTCAAAAGCATCAGCAACAAAGAATTGGCGGCATCCTGCACTTGCAAGCGCGCGGGCAACAGTTTTTACACCGCAACCATAGCCATTTGCTTTAACCGCAGCACCACATTTTTTTGACACTGAT
The DNA here is from genome assembly GCA_039974935.1 of Lentilitoribacter sp. Lineage (GTDB taxonomy): Bacteria > Pseudomonadota > Alphaproteobacteria > Rhizobiales > Rhizobiaceae > Lentilitoribacter. The sequence goes on from JBDWIC010000001.1 coordinate 350,468, forward strand.
GCATCTTTGAGAATTTTGTAATTCTCAACAATTGCTGCTTGATCGATGTGCAGCCGTATTGTTTGCCCGGCGTTATTCCTCACTTGCGACGAATTGGTCATAAGAGCTATCTGCAAGATCAGAGAAACGCGTATATTGCGCCTGGAAGGCAAGTTTTACAGTGCCTGTTGGGCCGTGACGTTGTTTGGCGATGATGACATCAGCAGTGCCGCGCACTTTTGACATTGTTTCTTCCCACGCCAAATATTCTTCATTGCGAACATCAGCGCGTTCTTCTTCAGGAGTTCGGCGTGGCTCCATGTTTTGAACATAATATTCTTCACGAAACACAAATAGCACGACATCGGCATCCTGCTCGATAGATCCTGATTCGCGCAAATCGGAGAGTTGTGGACGTTTGTCATCACGATTTTCCACCTGACGGGAGAGCTGGGAAAGGGCGATGATAGGGACGTTAAGCTCTTTGCCCAATGCTTTAAGGCCAGTGGTAATTTCGGTAATCTCTTGCACACGGTTTGAGCTGTTTTTTGATGAGCCAGTCATGAGCTGGATATAGTCGACCACCAGGACATCAAGACCGCGCTGGCGTTTTAAGCGTCTGGCACGCGCTGCCAGTTGAGCGATAGAAATACCACCTGTTTGGTCAATATAAAGCGGTACTTTCTGCATCATTTGTGAGCAGCCGACGAGTTTTTCAAAGTCGGCTTCGGTGATTTCACCACGTCTAATTTTTGATGAGGAGACTTCCGTTTGTTCAGAAATAATACGAGTTGCAAGCTGTTCGCTGGACATCTCCAGTGAGTAGAAGCCAACAATGCCACCATTTTTCGCCGTCGTGCTACCATCGGCTTGGACTTCGGGTTCAAAAGCATTTGCGATGTTAAAAGCCAAGTTAGTGGCAAGGGATGTTTTCCCCATACCAGGACGACCCGCCAGCACGATCAAATCGGAACGCTGCAAGCCACCCATTCGCCCATCAAGGGAGTGAATGCCTGTTGATATACCAGAAAGGTTGCCATCACGCTGATAGGCTTCACCCGCAAGATCAATAGCGATAGCTACTGCATCGTTAAAAGACTGAAAACCGCCATCATATCGGCCTGTTTCGGCAAGTTCAAACAAGCGACGTTCAGTGTCTTCAATCTGACCTTGTGGCGGCATATCAACGGGCGCATCATAAGCGATATTGACCATATCTTCGCCGATTGTGATTAGTGAACGACGCAGGGCAAGGTCATAAATCGCGCGTCCGTAATCTTCCGCGTTGATAATTGTAACCGCTTCTGCTGCAAGGCGGGCGAGATATTGCGCTACGGTGAGATCACCGATTTTTTCATCAGCGCGCAGGAATGTTTTAATGGTTACAGGGTTTGCCGTCTTGCCCATTCGAATAATGTCACCGGCCACTTCAAAAATATTGCGGTGGAGTGGTTCATTGAAATGTTCAGATTTTAGAAAGTCTGAGACACGATAAAAAGCATCATTATTGACCAATATCGCACCCAGCAAGGCTTGCTCAGCTTCCAAATTATTTGGTGCTTCGCGATAGCTTGGTTCAGCATTTTGGTTCGAGGCAATTGATGTGATGCTTGGTGCCGCTTCGTTCATTTAGCTTCAATTCTATTTTTCAGTTGTTATGTGTTCATCCTGGTGAGGGATATAATTACACGTGTTGATGATCTGTTACAGTATCAATCGGGCAATTGTTATTGTTGTTCTTACGATCCACAGGCGATTCTGTTCTTATGTGGAATATCGATATTTACTGTTGACCGCGCTTACGAATCGAGTCCGCTGATTTTTATCAGATTATCTGTGAATTCTGTGTCAATAATTGGGACAGATTTGATCAATGAGTATCAAGTCTCAATTTTTACAAAAATAATGATAAAAATGTTATCGATAAACTAGCCGTGCTTTGAATTGCCTGATAGTAATATTGGCTTGTTATTAAGTAAATTATGCAAGGAATAAAATATGTCAAATGCGGAAATTGGCGTCATTGGTCTAGCTGTAATGGGTGCAAATTTGGCGCTTAACATCGCTGAAAACGGATACAAGGTCGCAGTTTTTAACCGAACCTACGCCCGGACCGAAGAATTTATGAAAAGTGCTGGCGATTTGGTTGATCAGCTCGTTCCTTGTAAAACATTAGAAGAGTTTGTGAATGCAATTCGCCCACCGCGGCCTGTCATCATCATGGTGAAAGCTGGTGGCCCTGTTGATATGCAGATGGAAGCGCTTAAGCCGCTTATGAGTGACAATGATATTATTATTGATGCTGGTAATGCGAACTTTAGAGATACTTTACGTCGTGAAGATGAGATGAAAGACACTGGTCTGACATTTATTGGCATGGGTGTCTCAGGTGGTGAAGAGGGCGCGCGACACGGTCCTTCAATTATGGTCGGGGGCAAGCAATCATCTTATCCACGTGTGCAGGGTGTTTTAGAAGCTATCTCGGCGAAATATAAAGATACACCTTGTGCTGCATGGCTTGGAGAAAATGGTGCGGGTCACTTTGTAAAAACCATCCATAATGGCATCGAATATGCTGATATGCAGATGATCGCTGAAGTTTATGGCATTATGCGTGATCGCCTGAAAATGGATCCTAAAGCAATCTCGGAAGTCTTTGCGAAATGGAATGAAGGTCCGCTTGAATCATATCTAATTTCCATCACAGCAGACGTTTTAAAAGCAGTTGATCCAAAAACAGATACGCCAATGATCAATCTTATTTTGGATGCTGCCGGGCAAAAAGGTACCGGCCGTTGGTCTGCCATTGAAGCGTTGAACATGGGTGTACCTGCAACGGCGATTGAAGCTGCAGTTGCTGCAAGAAGCCTGTCCGCTGCAAAAGATGAACGTCTTCATGCTGAAGGTGTTTTGGGCTTGCCAGCCTCAACAGATGTAGCTGATCCTGAAAAATTCATTGCTGATCTAGAATTAGCATTACTTGCGGGCAAGATTGCCGCCTATGCGCAAGGCTTTGCAGTGATGTCTGCTGCATCTAAAGAGTTTGATTGGGGCTTGCCAATGCCGACAATTGCTAAAATTTGGCGTGCGGGCTGTATTATCCAATCTCGCTTCTTAGATGAAATTTCAACAGCATTTTCAAAAGATCCAGACGTTGCAAATCTTGTGATCACGCCAGCATTTTCAAAACTGTTAGGCGAATGCGATGCCCCGTTGCGCCGTATCGTGAGTGAAAGCGTGCTGAACGGTTCTCCTGTTCCAGCGCTTGCATCGGCGGTATCATATTTTGATACTTACCGTCGCGGTCAGGGGACAGCAAACCTTATCCAGGGGCAGCGTGATTTCTTTGGTGCGCATGGCTTTAAACGTTTGGATGAAGAAGGTGATCATCACGGACCTTGGGGGAGCTAAAACGCCTCTAACCGTGACTATTTATAATATTGAGAACTTTTGAAACTGAATGTGTCGTGATTGATTTGGATCAATGCCGACATAAAGTTATTCAATATGGTGCATTGCAGATTTGTCGCATTGGCTTGCGGCAATAGGTTGTATATAAACCAATTGAAAGAGTAAGCGCCCCTGTGGCGTTGTCCATGTGGAGATAGTTATGGATTTTGAAAAGTTTTTCACTGAGTCGCTTGATGGCCTTAAAGAAGAGGGCCGGTACCGCGTTTTTGCTGATTTAGAGCGACACAAAGGGAACTTCCCAAAAGCTACTCGTCATAAACCCGACGGCACAATTGCCGATGTTACAGTTTGGTGCTCAAACGACTATCTCGGTATGGGACAAAATCCTAAAGTTTCTGATGCGATGAAAGAAGCCATTGATCGCGCGGGAACAGGCGCTGGTGGAACTCGAAACATCTCAGGCACCACGCATTACCATGTGTTACTTGAAAAAGAGCTTGCCGATCTTCACAATAAAGAAGCTGCGCTTCTGTTTACATCAGGTTACGTTTCTAACTGGGCAGCGCTTGGCACTCTTGGTGCGCAAATCCCCGATATGATCATTTTTTCGGACGCTTCTAATCATGCTTCCATGATTGAGGGTGTTCGTCATTCACGTGCTGAAAAGGTCATTTGGAAGCACAATGATGTAAAGGATTTAGAAGAAAAACTTGCTGCGGCTGATCCAGATGCGCCAAAAATGATTGCTTTTGAAAGCGTCTATTCCATGGATGGTGACATCGCTCCAATCAAAGAGATTTGTGATATTGCTGATAAATATGGCGCAATGACCTATCTCGATGAAGTGCATGCAGTTGGCCTTTATGGACCACGCGGTGGCGGTATTGCAGAACGCGAAGGCCTTATGGATCGCATCACAGTGATTGAGGGTACTTTGGGTAAGGCTTACGGTGTGATGGGTGGATACATCACGGCATCTGAAGCTCTATGCGATTTTGTTCGCAGTTTTGCTTCGGGCTTTATCTTCACAACAGCTATTCCACCTGCAATTGCAGCAGGTGCGGCTGCAAGTATTCAGCATTTGAAAATGAGCAGTTTTGAAAGAAAGCAACAACAAGAGCGTGTTGCAAAATTGCGTGAACGTCTAGATGCTCGCGGTATTCCGCACATGATGAATGATAGCCATATCGTTCCGGTTATGGTGGGTGATGCAGCTAAATGTAAAATGATCTCGGACATGTTGCTTGATGATTATGGTATTTACGTTCAGCCGATCAATTATCCAACAGTGCCTCGCAAGACAGAACGCTTGCGCTTTACGCCTACGCCTTTGCATAGTGATTCAGATATTGAAAATCTTGTCAGTGCATTGCATGATCTTTGGTCACAATGTGCTTTATCACGTGCGGTTGCTTAAGCATTTAGCTCCCGTCATAAAAGTTTCACATAGGCCCTTTAAACGTTGATAAGATCATCAGGCGTTTGCGGGGCCTTATCGTTTTTGATATGCGTGTGATGCAAGACACGCGTGAATTGAGGCGATGATACTTTGGCATATTCGAACCCACAAAAACTTGTTGCTGAGCTGGTAGGCACGGCATTTCTGTTGGCGACTGTTGTTGGCTCGGGCATTATGGCTGAGCAACTTGCTAGCGGTAATGTTGCCATTGCGCTGTTAGGCAATACGATCCCAACCGGGGCAATTTTATTCGTTTTGATCACAATGTTTGGCCCGATTTCAGGAGCGCATTTTAACCCTGCGGTTACGCTTGTGTTTTTCCTACGTCGAGAAATCGCTGCAAAAACATCGATCCTTTATGTTTTGGTTCAAATAATCGGTGGCATATTGGGTGTATGGGCTGCTCACTTAATGTTTGAGCTAGATGTCATGCAAGTCTCTCAAAAAGTGCGTGCAGGCGGTGCACAATGGTTTGCAGAGGGTGTTGCGACATTTGGATTGGTCTCGACAATACTTTTGACCATTAAAGCTCGTGAGACAGCTGTCGCAATGGCGGTGGGGCTTTATATTACGGCAGCCTATTGGTTTACAGCATCCACTTCCTTCGCCAATCCTGCGGTTACGATCGCACGTAGTTTTTCAGACACATTTGCTGGTATCAGGCCTGCAGATGCACCAGGTTTTATCATCTCTCAGTTGACATTTGCAGTGCTCGCATGGTTGTTCTGCAAATGGATTTTGGGTGAGAAAAACAATTAATGTCAAATAAAATACCTGTAACTGTGATTACTGGCTATCTTGGAGCCGGGAAAACAACATTGCTCAATCGCATCTTATCAGAGAAGCATGACAAAAATTATGCGGTTATCGTCAATGAGTTTGGCGAGATTGGCATTGATGGTGCGCTGGTTGTCGGTGCGGATGAAGATATTTTTGAAATGAGCAATGGCTGCATTTGTTGCAGTGTGCGCGGAGATTTGATCGAGACTATCGATAATCTGCTTAAAAGCGAGCGCGAAATTGATAATATTATAATTGAAACAACTGGGCTTGCTGATCCTGCACCGGTGGCGCAAACCTTCTTGCAGGAAGAATTTGTACGTTCAAAAACTCAGTTAGATGCGATGGTGACGGTTGTTGATGCCAAGCATGTGACCGTTGAGCTTGAAGCATCGCGCGAAGCCAAGGAACAAATCGCATTTGCGGATATCATCCTTTTAAACAAGGTAGATCTGGTAAACGACGTTGAGGCGTTAAAAACGCTTCTTCGTACCATCAATCCGTTGGCGAAGATTTTTGAAACAAAACAATCAGATATAGATCTTGGTCTTATATTGTCACAAAATGCGTTTGCTCTTGACCGAACATTGGTTCGAGATCCTGATTTCTTGAACTCCTCGCATCACCATCATCATGATGATGATATTCAAAGCTTTTCGTTGGAAACAGATAAACCGATGGATCGGCAGAAGTTTTCAATGTGGATGCAATGGGTGTTAGAGCATTTCGGAATGGATATGCTCAGAACCAAAGGCATTATTAGTTTTGAAGGGGATGACGAACGGTTTGTTGTGCAAGGCGTCCATCAACTCATCGAAGGCGTCGCTCAGCGCCCGTGGGGTGAGGGTGAGAAAAGGGTAAGTCAGCTCGTCTTCATCGGTCGGAACTTGCCGCAAGACATCATTGAGGATGGTTTTTACAAAGCGCAAAAATAAACCCGCTTCTTATCTCTATCAAGCGGGTTTGAATTTGAAAATAATCTAATATTAGTCAACGAATGCGCGTTCGATCACAAAATCAGCGGGTTTGCTGTTTGCACCTTCTTCAAAACCGCGGGCTTCGAGCAAGACTTTTAGATCATTGATCATCGCCATTGAACCACAGATCATCACGCGATCTGTTTCAGGGTTTAGATCAGGTAGACCAACAGTTTTTGCCAATGTGCCATCTTCAATAAGATTTGTGATACGGCCCATTTGGTCGCTTTGTTCGCGCGTTGTTGTCGCAAAATGGATTAGTTTTTCCGTGGCTTCTTCTCCCACCAACAAATCTTCTTTTGTCAGTGCAACCGTATCAAAACCATATTTTAGCTCGGCAACATCACGAGTTGTGTGGGTAACGATCACTTTCTCAAAGTTTTCATAGGCTTCAGGGTCGCGCATCACGGATGCAAATGGTGCAATACCTGTACCTGTTGAAACCATGTATAGATTTTTAGCTGGCGTCAGCGCATCCATCACCAATGTGCCAGTCGATTTCTGACGCATCCAAATGGTGTCGCCCGGTTGAATTTTCTGCAAGTGTTCGGTTAACGGACCACCAGGCACCTTGATTGAGAAGAATTCAATTTCTTCATCCCAAGATGGACTTGCAATAGAATACGCACGGAATAGCGGTTTACCTTCTGAAGGCAATCCGATCATTACAAATTCGCCTGATCTGAAGCGGAAGCTGGCAGGGCGAGTAATGCGGAATTTAAACAGTCGATCAGTATAGTGCTCAACTGAAATGACTTTTTCAGCAAATGTAGCTTTCGGTAATGGAAACTCATCACTATTTGGCGTTTGTGCTGTTTCTAAAGCGGACAATGGCGTCTCCATAGGTAATAGAAGTTGAGTATTTGTATTATAAAGTAAAAATCGTTAGCATACAAACGAATTATCTAATCTGTGTTCTACACGTGATTTCATCAAATTAACAGAATAAATGTTCTAATCGATTTTGATTTGTTAGAATGTTTGACTGTTTTTCATTTGAAAAATGATTGTCCCTAGTAATACTCCGTATGAGTTTGAATGTAGAATACTTTGCTTTGAACTGGTTCTGATTATAGTTGGATCGGGTTGGTGGTGATTTGAGCTATATCAATTAATTTTAAAAATAGGATTCTTTTTGTCTAGTTTATGTGCTTTATTCATAAATAAGCTAGTTTAGTAATAAGCAGCCACAATCATAAAATAGAGATTTATTAAATGACAGATAACGATCAGCCACAAACTTGTCCTGTCAGCGGGCACAAAACCCCCGAAACTGCGCCTATTGTTGCGGTTACAGGTGCTAGCCGCGGAATAGGGCATTCTATTGTTCGAAAGTTTCATAATTCTGGCTGGGAGGTCTTCACTTTAGCCAGAACACCTTTTTCTAAAGTCTGCCCATGGGCGGAAGGGATCGTTAAACATATCGAGGTCGATTTAGAAGACCCTAAATCTGTTGCTAAAGCGATGGGTGAGTTGCATGAAAGGCTTGATGGGCGAGGGCTTGATGCACTTGTAAACAATGCAGGGATCTCTCCTAAGGCTGAAAACGGCGAGCGGTTAAGCGCTTCACAAACTTCGGTTGAAACCATGTTGCGCGTTCATATGGTCAATTTCATCGCGCCATTGTCGCTTTGTCGTGAATTGCTGGAGCCGCTGAAAAAAGCCAAAGGTTCGATTGTTAATGTCACATCAATTGCTGGATCTAAGACCCATCCATTTGCCGGTGCTGCGTACGCCACTTCAAAAGCGGCACTATCTGCGTTAACCCGCGAACTTGCATCTGAGTATGCCGATACCGGAATTCGCGTGAATGCAGTTGCACCTGGTGAAATTGAAACATCAATTTTATCTCCGGGGACTGATGAAATGGTTATGCAAGAAGTGCCGATGCAGCGCCTTGGTAGCCCTGAAGAAGTGGCTGAAGTTGTCAGCTTTCTGTGCGGTGAGAAATCATCTTATGTGAATGGTGCTGAAATCCACATTAATGGTGGTCAGCACCTTTAATTCACAATCCGTTAAAGCAAGTTATTATGCTGGTGTGACACCCCGAAGACGCTCAGTTCTGCGTCTGAGAAGCTCAAGTACACCTAGTAGGATAATCGACAAGATCACCATCACGGTTGCCACCGCTAGGATTGTTGGCGAGATTTGCTCACGAATACCTGAGAACATCTGACGTGGGATTGTCCGCTGCTCCACGTCTGCGATAAACAGAACTGCCACCACTTCATCAAATGAGGTGATGAAAGCAAATAGCGCGCCTGATATCATGCCAGGCAGGATAAGCGGCATGATGACTTTGCGGAAAGTCGTCCAACCATCAGCTCCCAAGTTTTCAGCAGCACGAATGAGCGAGCGGTCAAAACCTGACAGGGTGGCCGTCACGGTGATGATCACAAATGGAATGCCAAGCGTAGTATGCGCTAAAATCACGCCGAGATATGTTTTCGCCAAACCAACATCAGAATAGAAGAAGAACATGCCCGTAGCGGTGATCACCAAAGGTACGATCATTGGTGAGATCAATAGACTTGTGATAGCTGCGCGATACGGCATTTCTGCACGTGACAGACCAAGAGCTGCTAATGTGCCAAGCCCTGTGGCAAGCAAAGTTGCGCAGATGGCAATAAAGAATGAGTTACGTGTTGAGCGAACCCATTGCGCATTTTCCCACATATCGCTCCACCATGCAGCGCCTGTGGCTGCAGGGTCAATCATACCATTGAAGAAGATGTCCTGATACCAACGGAATGAATAAGCGGCGCTATCGAACGTCAGCATGCCTTCTGTAAAGGTAAAATACGGTTCTGCATTAAATGATAATGGCATGATGATCAGAATTGGTGTGATCAAGAAGACAAAAATGAACGTGCATAGCAACAAGAATAGATATTTGTTGAAGTAGTTCAAATGAGTTGAATATGCAGGCAGTGCCTTCATGAAAAACAGTGGCGTGCCGAATAGGAATAGGAAACCAAGTGTGACGCTAACTGAGCTGGTGGTTATAAATACCAAAACAGTTAGGACAGCGAAAATGATGTAGCCAGTTTGTAGTTTTGTCATTGCCGCATTCCTATCCAAAGCTCAGTTTCTCAATGCCTACAATCTTGTTGTAGAGCCAATAGAGAATAAGAACGATTGCAAGTAACAGTGACCCAAGCGCTGCACCCAGGCTCCAGTTGAGCGATTTTTGGATGTGGTAAGCAATCAAGTTTGAAATGAGCAGGCCATCCTCTCCACCAACAAGGGCAGGGGTGATGTAATAGCCGATCGCTAGAATAAAGACGAGCAACGTCCCAGCTGCAATACCCGGTAGTGTCAGCGGGAAATAAACGCGTCTGAATGCGGTGAATGTTTTTGCACCCATAGAACTTGCAGCGCGCATATAGCTTGGCGGAATTGTTTTCATCACTGAGAATAAAGGCAAGATCATAAATGGCAGCAAGATATGCACCATCGCAATGATCGTTCCCGTTTGGTTATAGATCATTTGTACGCGGCCATCTTCACCCACTAATCCAATGAAGACGAGTATGTCATTGATGATGCCCTCCGTCTGAAGGATGGCAATCCACGCCGTTGTACGCACAAGCAGCGATGTCCAAAATGGCAATAGCACCAGGATCATCAAAAGATTGGATGTCTTAAGCGGTAGTGTCGACAGCAAGTAAGATACGGGGAATGCCAGTAACAAACATATGAATGTGATGGTGGCGGATAGCCTTAAGGTTTTGAAGAAGTTCGACACATAGATCTGATAAAGCTCATCAGCCTCTGTGATGTTGCCTTCATCATCATATTTCAGATCAAGCGCGGCCATATAAAAATACGGAGTATAATCGTTTGTCGCACGTTTTAAGCTGCGCCATAGAACAGGATTATCCCATTTTTTGTTGATGTCTAAAAGCGCTTCTGTGTAGGGACCTTCCGTCACCTTCGCAAGTTTACGCGAAGAGGAGGTGAACAGGCTGCGGCTTCCTGGAATTTCATAATTGATGCGTGTTGCAAGATTACCGACGGTTTTACCGATTTCGCGTTTCTCGCGGGCGACCTGCATGTCTTTGACAAATAATTCAATTGTTTCTTCCGGCGGTAAGCCTTGCTCATCCCATTCTTGGATGGCGATGGTAAAGTTTGGAAGAACATTGGATGCGGTGTCATTGTTGACCGAACGAAGCAGCATCTGCCCAATAGGGAAGATAAAACTTACGAGAACAAAAATGACAAGCGGTAATGTCAACAATAATGCGCGCCATCGAGCGCGACGCGTTGACTGAATCAGTTTTTGTTTTAGCGGCACGCCATCTGCGGTCACTAGAGTTTCAGGTGTCGTGGTTGAGCTATCTTGCATACTGATTCAAAACTATCTTTTAAGTGATTGAAAGCGCGGGAGTTTTATCCCCCGCGCTCATCGATAATATTAGTTAGTTAGCCAAGCGTTGAAACGCTCGTTCAACTGGTCAGCATTATCAGCCCAGAAATCAAAGTTGTTCTGAGTTGCGTTTGTTAGGTTTTCAGGTGCTGTTGGCATCTGTGGACCCATATCGATGTCTTTGTTGTGGAACTTACCAACAAGCGGTGCAGATGATTTACGAGCTGGACCGTATGAAATGTAAGACGCTTGTTTCGCAAGCTGCTCAGTTGCAGTTGAGAATGCAAGGAAGTCCATTGCAAGTTCTTTATTTGGTGTGCCTTTTGGAATTACCCAAAGGTCAAGATCCCAGATGTGACCGTCCCAAACGATTTCAAATGGCTTGTCTTCGCCTGCAACTGCGTTGAAGATACGGCCGTTATAAGCTGTTGTCATTGCAACTTCGCCATCAGCAAGTAGTTGTGGCGGCTGAGCACCAGCTTCCCACCAAACAACTTGATCTTTAATTGTATCAAGTTTCGCAAATGCACGGTCGATGCCTTCTGGTGTGTCCAATACATCGTAAACGTCTGCAGCTGAAACGCCGTCAGCAATAAGAGCGAATTCAAGGTTGATTTTCGCGCCCTTACGAAGACCACGTTTGCCTGGGAATTTCTCTAGGTCAAAGAAGTCAGCCATTGTTGTTGGGCCGTCTGCAATTTTTGAACTGTCGTAAGCAAAGATTGTTGTCCACACGATGTTTGCAACAGCACATTCGTGAAGTGTACCTTCGATGAAGTCTTGTTCAGCAGGAGTGCCATCAGCACCAGCTGGCAAAATGCCCGGATCGATTGTTTCAAGTAGGCCTTCATCACATGCACGGATCGCATCTGAAAGTTCTACATCAACGATGTCCCATGTTACGTTGCCAGCTTCAACCTGAGCTTTGATCTCAGCGATGCCACCATTGTAATCTTCTGAAACGATCTTGTTACCAGTCTGTTCAACCCAAGGCTTGTGATAAGCTTCGACCTGACTTTTTGTGTAAGCGCCGCCCCAAGATACAACAGTGATTTCGTTCGCTTGTGCAGAAGCTGCAAGCGCCAAACCAGCTGTTAAAGCTGATGTTGCTAAGAAGTGTTTGATTTTCATTTTACTCTCCCAAGTATGTTCATGAGTTTGTGTTTTAGTTATAAAAAATTAGATCACTGCATCCAGTGCTTTGCAATCTTCAGCAGACCATCCAATTTTTATTTTTTGACCTTCGGAAATATCCCAGCCGCTCGCTTTATTCCGAACTTTAACAATAAATTCGTCATTTCCAGCGACATCCATGACAACCCGCAAGTGGTCGCCAAGGTATAATATTTCCTTGATCGTGCCCTCAATCAAATTGTCCAAATCGGCATTATTATAAATTTCAATGCGTTCTGGACGAAGTGATAGCGTGGTTTTGTCGCCCACATCACCGATGTTCACTGCATCAGCTTTGAGTATTGTACCATCGGAAAGCTTAACTTCACAGGCGCTGCCATCTTTTGAGGCGATGGTTCCTGTCAGTTTGTTGTTCTCACCGATAAACTGAGCAACAAAAGAATTGTGTGGCGTTTCGTAAAGCACATCTGGTGGCGATAATTGTTGAATCACACCATCATTGAACACAGCTACCCTGTCAGACATGGTGAGAGCTTCTGTTTGATCGTGCGTCACGTAAACAATTGTTACACCGAGATTTTCGTGAATGTGCTTGATTTCATACTGCATTTGCTCGCGCAATTGCTTGTCTAGCGCGCCCAGAGGCTCATCCATCAAGATCAATTCCGGATCAAACACCAATGCTCTTGCAACCGCAACACGTTGTTGCTGACCACCCGATAGTTGCGCAGGGCGACGATTGCCAAATTCAGATAATTCAACCATCTCCAGAGCACGCTTAACTTTAGCTTCCTGATCGGCTTTGCTCATCTTCCTGATCTGCAAAGGGAACGCTAAATTTTCAGCTACACTCATATGCGGGAAGAGTGCATAGTTTTGAAAAACCATTCCAATTCCGCGCTTAAAAGGCGGTACATTATTGATCGGACGATCATTAAGATAAATTTCGCCGTTTGTTGCGGGCTCAAATCCAGCCAACATCATAAGACAAGTTGTTTTTCCAGATCCTGACGGCCCAAGCATAGTCAAGAACTCGCCTGGGGCGATATCAAGGTTTAGATCTTTTACGACGAGATTTTCCCCATCGTAACTTTTCTGGACGCGTTCAAATCTGACCGCTGCGCCAGGAATTCCCTGCATAAACTGTGTATCCCAATTTTATTTTTTATAATTTATGACCTGAACGATAACTGCTCAATATAATTATGCAATGGTATCTGCGCGCTCCTTGTACAATTAGATATATATTTCCTTAATTAATGTTAATTTCGGCAAATTATCACCAAATGCTCGCATTGGGTAGAATTTTATTCCTGTATCGGTATGAAAATTAGCAAAGCTTATGTTGGTTATAAGTTGAGCTTTTGTCCAAAATTATATCAACCATTTGAATTATTGTTCAAATACGACATTTTTGGCGGAATCGAGAGATTTTAATATTTTTCCTAATAATTCGTCGATTTGCTCATTATTGATGATCATTGGAGGGCAAAAAGCGATCGCATCCATCATTGCGCGGACAATTACACCATTTTTTTGCAATTCCGAAGCAACCGTCGCACCTAGACGTCCTGCGGGCTCTAATGCGGTCTTATTGTCTTTATCTGTGACAAGTTCGATTGCCGCAACGAGACCAACACCACGAACTTCACCAACAAGTGGATGATCGAGGAGTTTGTTCAATCCATCAATGAGTTTTGCGCCATTGACCTTACAGTTTTCTACCAAGTTTTCTTCTTCAATAATGCGTATTGTTTCAAGTGCAACAACAGCTGGTGTTGGGTGACCACCCGCGGTGAAACCATGTCCAAACACCCCGATCTCATCGCTTTGTTCGGCGATGGGTTCAAAGACCCGTTCGTTGATCAAAAGCGCTGACAACGGCAAATAAGATGAGGTAATTTGCTTTGATAATGTCATCATATCGGGTTTGATATTGTAGGTTTCGCAGCCAAACATTTTGCCGGTTCTGCCAAAGCCATTGATCACTTCATCTGCAACCAACAAGATGTCATATTTGTTTAATACTGCTTGGATTTTTTCCCAATAGGTTTCAGGTGGAATAACCACACCACCTGCGCCCATGGCGGGTTCTGCAAACATTGCGGCGACGGTGTCTGGCCCTTCTGATTGAATAAGATCATCAAGTTCCTGAGCTAAGCGACTGGCAAATTCTGTTTCGCTTTCGCCAGGTAGACCATCTTTATAATAGTGCGGGCATGTGAGGCGAAGAACATCTGGCACAATTAAATCAAACGATTTGTGATTATTTGGCAGACTGGTTAGGCAGCTCGAAGCAATTGTCACCCCATGATAGGCGCGTTTGCGCACGATAATCTTCTTCTTCTCCGGTTTTCCCATCGCGTTTGATCGGTACCAGATCATTTTAAGCGCTGTATCAATCGCTTCTGAACCCGAATTGGTAAAGAATGCTTTGCTCATCGGAACAGGTGCAATCTCGATAAGCTTTTCCGCTAAATCAATCGCCGGGCCATGGGATTTGTGAGTGAAATTGTGATAAAATGGTAGCTTCAGCATCTGCTGATATGCGGCATCGGCCAGGCGTTTTTCACTAAATCCCAATCCGGCTGACCACAAACCAGACATCGCTTCGATGTATTTATTGCCCTCATTATCATAGACATAGATGCCGTCACCGCGTTCGATGATCAGCGGCCCAATTTCATTGTGCTTTTTAGCATTTGTGTAGCCATGCATGTGATAGGCAACGTCTCTGGCCTCATCAGAATTTGGTTTATACGCCATGAAAAATCCTCATCAATCTAAGAAGTCAATTGTGTCGCTTATTGAATAGACTTTTTGCGGATAAGGGCAATATATTTAATTTACAAATTTGGATTCTGTCGGAGGGCGCATACATGACCAAGCCAAATATTTTGATCTTTATGGTGGATCAATTGAACGGAACTCTATTTCCTGATGGTCCTGCAGAATGGTTGCATGCACCAAACTTGAAAAAACTTGCAGCACAGTCTGTTAGATTTGAAAATTCATATACAGCTTCGCCTTTGTGCGCACCGGGTCGCGCGTCATTTATGTCCGGTCAATTGCCACATAGAACTCGCGTTTATGACAATGCAGCTGAGTTTTGTTCTGATATTCCCACTTATGCGCATCATCTAAGGCGCGCTGGGTATCAAACCTGCCTTTCAGGCAAAATGCATTTTGTCGGACCTGACCAAATGCATGGATTTGAAGAAAGACTGACGACAGATATTTACCCGGCAGATTTTGGTTGGACTCCTGATTATCGAAAACCAGGAGAGCGGATCGATTGGTGGTATCACAATATGGGGTCAGTCACGGGCGCTGGTGTGTCTGAAATATCCAATCAAATGGAATATGACGATGAGGTTGCCTATAATGCGGTGCGCAAAGTTTATGATCTTGCACGGGGGCACGATGAGCGTCCGTGGTGTTTAACGGTAAGTTTTACCCATCCGCATGATCCTTATGTAGCACGACAGAAATATTGGGATCTTTATGAAGGATGTGAGCATTTGCTGCCTGAAATTCCTTCAATGGATTACGATGATCATGACCCGCATGCAAAACGGATATTTGATGCGAATGACTGGCGAAACTTTGATATTACCGAGGAGGATATCAAAAAGTCACGCCGTGCATATTTCTCCAATATCTCATATTTGGATGATAAAATAGGCGAGGTGATGGAGGCTTTGGAAAGCACAAATCAAGAAGCAATCATCTTGTTCCTGTCTGACCATGGCGATATGCTTGGGGAGCGCGGCTTGTGGTTTAAGATGTGTTTTTATGAAGGCTCAGCGCGCGTCCCGATTATGATGAAGCTGCCTGATGTCGATCCATCATTGATTAGCGAACCGGTCTCAAACATCGATATCACACCTACATTATGCGATATTGCTGGCATTTCTATGGATGAGGTTTTGCCTTGGACAGATGGTGAGAGCTTATTACCATATGCGCGTGGGGCGACACGTGATACGCCGGTTGCGATGGAATATGCGGCTGAAGCTTCATATGCACCGTTAGTCTCGCTCAGACAAGGGGATTGGAAGTTTAATCGTTGTGCGCTTGATCCTGACCAATTGTTTAACTTGTCAGATGATCCGCACGAGCTTAATAATCTTGCTGATGATCCTGCATATAAGGATGTTTTGGAGGGGTTTTCAAAGCAAGCGGACGAACGCTGGAATTTAGACTTATATGATGCGGCAGTTCGCGAAAGTCAGGCACGTCGCTGGGTTGTTTATGAAGCACTGCGTAATGGAGATTATTACCCATGGGATTATCAACCATTGCAGAAAGCGTCAGAGCGCTATATGCGCAATCATATGGATTTGAATGTTGTTGAATCAAATCAACGTTTTCCCCGAGACTGATGTTGCGGGAGATGGATAAGGAAAGACTATGATCGAAATTTTAGGAAGAGATACGTCTCTTAACGTACAAATCGTCATGTGGGCTGTTGCTGAACTTGGTCTTGTACACAAGCGTCATGATATTGGTGGTGCTTTTGGCGGAACGGATACTTCTGAATATTTGGCGATGAACCCAAATGGTTTGGTGCCAGTGATGAAAGACGGCGATCTGACGATGTTTGAGAGCGCAGCGATTGTTAGATATCTATCTCATAAATATGCGGATCAAAAATTTTATCCACGCGATCCTAAAAAACGTGCAGAAATTGATATGTGGGCGGAATGGAATAAGACGACATTTGCGCCTTTGCTACTAAACGAGTTTTTCTACCCTCTGGTTAGATATGATCCAGCAATACTTGATCATGCGGCGCTCGATGAAGCTGCTTCAAAAATGGCAACTTTGGCGACGATGCTAGATGATCGATTGGGTGAGGGGCCGTTTATTGCGGGGGAAGATTTTACCTTTGCTGATATCATCGTAGGAACGGTGTTATATCGTTACTACGAATTGGAGTTTTTGCGCACAAGCACCCCTAATATTGACCGTTATTACGAACGTTTAACGTCTCGTGAAGCCTATAGAACGCATGCGATGGTTTCTTACGAACCCTTGCGCTGGAAACCTGACGAATAATTAAAACCTGCCGAATAATTAAATCTGATTGGATGAACATGAATTTGAAGTGCCAACCCAAGGCGAGCCATTTTATCAATGGTGAATATGTTGAGGATACTCAAGGGCGGGAAATTGTTTGCACATTTGCTGCAACGGGTGAAGTGATTGCAAGATTGCATTCTGCTACGCCTGGTATTGTTGAAAAGGCCATCGCATCTGCCAAAGAAGGTCAACATGCTTGGGCAAAAATGACTGGCACTGAGCGCGGTCGTGTTTTGCGTAAAGCTGCGGATATTATTCGCGAACGCAATGAAGAGCTGAGTATTTTAGAGACCTATGATACCGGTAAGCCAATTCAGGAAACAATTATTGCTGATGCGACCAGCGGTGCTGACGCACTGGAATATTTCGGCGGATTAGCAGCTTCGCTCACAGGCGAGCATATTCAACTTGGTGAGGACTTTGTTTACACCAAACGCCAGCCGTTGGGGCTTTGTGTCGGGATTGGTGCTTGGAACTATCCAACGCAAATTGCCTGCTGGAAGGGTGCGCCTGCGCTTGCATGCGGAAATTCCATGGTGTTCAAACCATCTGAGACAACGCCACTTTGTGCGCTCAAAGTTGCTGAGATTTTACATGAGGCTGGCGTGCCGGCCGGCGTTTACAACGTAATCCAAGGCTTTGGCGATGTTGGGGCAAACCTTATTACAGATGAGCGCGTCAACAAAGTTTCGCTCACGGGTTCTGTTCCAACAGGGCGAAAAGTTTATTCAGCTGCTGCGGAAAGTATGAAGCATGTGACAATGGAATTAGGTGGTAAATCTCCGCTTATTGTATTTGATGATGCTGATATTGAAGATGCTGTTGGTGGAGCGATTTTGGGGAATTTCTATTCTTCCGGTCAAGTTTGCTCAAATGGGACACGCGTTTTTGTGCAGAAAGGCATTTTGCCGAAATTTCTTGCGCGTTTGAAAGAGCGGACAGAAAAAGCCATCATCGGCGATCCGTTAGATGAAGAGACTAATTTCGGTCCAATGGTGTCTGAGCGCCAGGCGGATATTGTGCTTGGCTTTATCAAAAAAGGTGTCAAAGAAGGTGCAACGCTCGTTCATGGTGGTCACAAGCTTGAACGCGATGGATACTATATCGAGCCAACAATTTTCTCAGATGTAACTGATGAGATGACCATTGCCACGGATGAGATTTTTGGTCCGGTATTATCGGTTTTAAGTTTCGATACGGAAAAGGAAGTGATTACGCGTGCTAATGCGACTGAGTTTGGTTTGTCAGCTGGGGTGTTCACGCAAGACTTAAAGCGTGGTCACCGCGTTATAGATCAGCTTGAAGCTGGATCCTGCTGGATAAATACCTATAATTTAGCACCTGTCGAAGCACCGTTTGGTGGTGTTAAGATGTCCGGCGTTGGACGTGAAAATTCCAAAGAAGCAATCAATCATTATTCGGAAGTTAAAACCGTTTATGTTGCTATGACACCCGTCGAAGCACAGTTTTAGAGGTATTTTATGCGCCAGGCAGATTTTGTAATTGTTGGTGCCGGTTCTGCCGGATGTGCAATGGCTTACCGCTTGTCAGAGGATGGTAAGCATTCGGTGATTGTTATCGAGCATGGCGGAACTGATGCTGGTCCGCTTATTCAAATGCCTGCTGCCTTATCTTACCCAATGAATATGCCGATGTATGATTGGGGGTATGAAAGTGAGCCTGAACCGCATTTGGGTGGACGAAAGCTTGCTGCGCCTCGCGGTAAGGTCATTGGCGGTTCTTCATCGATCAATGGTATGGTGTATGTTCGTGGCGCACCATCTGATTATGATCATTGGGAAGAGACGGGTGCCAGCGGATGGGCCTATAAAGATGTTCTGCCATATTTCAAACGTATGGAAAACTGGCATGATGGCGGGCAAGGGGGAGATCCAACATGGCGCGGTACCAATGGCCCGCTTCACATCACCCGCGGTCCACGGACCAATCCGCTGTTTAAAGCCTTTGTCGAGGCCGGACGCCAAGCTGGGTATCACACAACAGATGATTATAATGGTTATCAGCAAGAGGGCTTTGGCCCTATGGAGCAAACGGTTTGGAAAGGGCGGCGTTGGTCTGCGGCAAACGCATATCTAAAACCTGCGCTCAAGCGTTCAAACTGCGATATTGTTCGTGGCTTGGCTACGCGTATTAAAATTGAAGACAAAAAGGCAGTTGGTGTTCAAATCGAACGTGGTGGTAAGACTGAGCTGATCAAAGCAAACCGCGAGGTGATCATTGCAGCGTCTTCGTTTAATTCGCCGAAACTGTTGATGCTATCGGGCATTGGGCCGGCTGAGCATTTAAAATCTCACGGAATTGAAGTGGTGGCAGATCGCCAAGGCGTTGGTCAGAATTTACAGGATCACCTTGAGCTCTATTTGCAAATGGCTGCAAGCCAGCCTGTTACGCTTTACAAATATTGGAATATCTTTGGCAAAGCGCTAATTGGGGCACAATGGCTATTCACGAAATCAGGTCTTGGGACATCAAACCAGTTTGAATCAGCGGCATTTATTCGCTCTAAAGCGGGGATCAAATATCCAGATATTCAATATCACTTCTTGCCAATCGCGGTTCGTTATGATGGACAAGCAGCTGCGGAGGGGCACGGTTTCCAAGCTCATGTTGGGCCGATGCGTTCTGTTAGTCGTGGGAGTGTGACGCTTAAATCAGCCAATCCAAAAGATGCACCAAAGATTTTGTTCAACTATATGAGCGAAGAAAAAGACTGGGAAGAATTTAGAAATTGCATCAGGCTAACGCGTGAGATTTTTGCACAGGATGCTTTCAAACCATATGTGAAACATGAAATTCAACCAGGGAAAGCTGTGCAAAGCGATGAGGAGCTTAACGGCTTTATCAAGGAGCACGTTGAAAGCGCCTACCATCCTTGCGGTACTTGTAAGTTGGGTGCGAAAGATGATCCGATGGCGGTTGTTGATCCTGAGTTAAATGTCATCGGCGTTGAAAATTTGCGTGTTGCTGATAGTTCAATTTTCCCGCGTGTGACCAATGGTAATTTGAATGGACCGTCCATTATGACGGGCGAAAAAGCATCAGATCACATATTAGGAAAAGGTTTGCTTCCTGCCTCAAATGCTGAACCTTGGGTGAGCCCAGACTGGGAAACCTCGCAGCGATAAAGGCGCAATTTTGACGTCTGATATCTATGAAATAATGGGTCGTAGATCGTTTTAACTTGAGTATTTTAGTCAATATTAAATGCTGAATTTTATTGTAAGTAGCTGTTATTATTACGTTAAGTTGATTTTCATTTTCAAAAATTTTACCACTTGATAAAAAAATTTCCGGTGTCATACTGAATTCACAAATCAGTATAAAAAATGGGAACACTGATGCCGACAACTAATCAATCTAAAAAGGTGAGGGCCGATGGGGTTCTTTCCGCTCGACTATCGTCCGAAGAACTTAATGAAAATTTTTGTGATCTGCACGCACCTTTGAGCCCGCATGAGGCCAAGGTGGCAGCTGATCGATGTTACTTCTGTCACGATGCGCCTTGCATCACGGCATGTCCAACATCGATTGATATTCCGCTGTTCATTCGTCAGATTTCGACAGGAACCCCGGAAGCTGCAGCAACCACAATTTTCAAGCAAAATATCCTTGGCGGAATGTGCGCCCGGGTGTGTCCAACTGAAACTTTGTGTGAAGAAGCCTGTGTGCGTGAGACGGCTGAGAATGACCCTGTTGAAATTGGTCGTTTACAGCGCTTTGCAACCGACAAAGTCATGGATGCAGGTGTTCATCCCTTTATCCGTGCAGAACCAACATCGAAAAAGATTGCCGTCGTTGGGGCAGGGCCTGCGGGATTATCCTGCGCGCACCGTCTTGCAATGAAAGGTCATGATGTTGTGATCTTTGATGGTCGGGAAAAAGCTGGCGGGTTAAACGAATTTGGTATCGCAGCTTATAAAACCGTTGATCAGTTTGCTGAACGCGAAGTTGAGTGGCTGTTATCGATCGGTGGCATTTCAATTGAATTGAATAAACGTCTTGGTGAAAATCTCGACCTTGATCAGCTGCAATCTGATTTTGATGCGGTGTTCTTAGGTATCGGTCTTGCCGGTGTGAACGCGCTTGGATTGGATAATGAAGATGTTGCAGGTTCTGAAGATGCGGTTGAATTTATCGCGGGTCTTCGTCAAGCAGCCGATCTTACCAATGTCGATATTGGCCGTAATGTTGTGGTTATCGGTGGTGGTATGACAGCCGTTGATGCTGCTGTCCAAGCAAAGCTCTTGGGTGCTGAGCATGTGTCGCTCGTCTATCGTCGTGGTGTTGAAAACATGAACGCGAGTAAATTTGAGCAAGATTTAGCAGCGCAAAAGGGTGTGAATATCATCACAAATGCTCAGCCCGTTGGTTTGATCGCAAATGGTTCAGTTCAAGAAGTTGAATTTGCCTACACAGAGGTAAGCGATGGTGGGCTAAAAATTACCGATGATACGTTCCGCTTGAAAGCTGATCAGGTGTTTAAAGCAATTGGTCAGAAATTATCACTCAATATCACAGGTCTTGATATCCAAGGTGGTAAGATCAGCGTTGATGAAAACGGCCAAAGTTCGCTTGATAAAGTTTGGGCTGGTGGCGACTGCGCATCAGGTGGCGATGATTTGACCGTAACCGCTGTTGCTGAAGGTCGTGATGCGGCCGAAGACATGCACTCTAAATTGATGGGTTAGGATAAGATAATGGCAAACTTACAATCTAATTTCCTCGGTATTAAATCTCCAAACCCATTTTGGCTTGCATCTGCACCGCCAACGGACAAAGAATATAATGTTCGCAGAGCTTTTGAAGCTGGGTGGGGCGGTGTTGTTTGGAAGACGCTAGGTTCTGAAGGACCACCTGTGGTCAATGTAAATGGCCCACGCTATGGCGCAATTTATGGTGCTGACCGCCGTCTTTTGGGTTTAAATAATATCGAGCTCATTACGGACCGCGATCTTTACACCAACCTTGAAGAGATCAAACGCGTGAAGGCCGATTATCCTGATCGCGCGATTATCGTTTCCATTATGGTTCCGTGTGAAGAAGAGGCTTGGAAAGCGATCTTACCGCTTGTTGAAGAGACGGGTGCTGATGGTATTGAGCTGAACTTTGGTTGCCCACACGGCATGTCCGAGCGCGGCATGGGTGCAGCTGTTGGTCAGGTGCCTGAATATATCGAAATGGTCACACGCTGGTGTAAGCAATATTATTCAAAACCAGTGATCGTAAAGCTTACGCCGAACATCACAGATATTCGCAAACCTGCCGCTGCTGCAAAACGTGGTGGTGCAGATGCTGTGAGCTTGATCAATACGATTAACTCGATCACATCTGTTAATCTTGATAGCATGAGCCCCGAGCCTTCAATTGATGGCAAAGGTACGCATGGCGGTTATTGTGGACCTGCAGTGAAACCAATTGCGATGTCAATGGTATCTGAAATTGCGCGTAACGAAGAAACCGCTGGCCTGCCAATTTCTGGCATTGGTGGCGTAACAACATGGCGTGATGCAGCTGAATTTA
Organism: Lentilitoribacter sp.; assembly: GCA_039974935.1. Lineage (GTDB taxonomy): Bacteria > Pseudomonadota > Alphaproteobacteria > Rhizobiales > Rhizobiaceae > Lentilitoribacter. Next base: position 373,206 of record JBDWIC010000001.1, read on the forward strand.
TGGCGCTTGGTTGCGGCAATGTGCAAGTCTGTACTGCAGCGATGACATATGGCTTTAAAATCGTTGAAGAAATGATTTCTGGTCTTGAGCAGTGGATGGATGAGAAAGGCTATTCAAGCCTTGATGATTTTGTTGGCATGGCTGTACCAAACACAACAGACTGGCAATATCTAAACCTCAACTACATTGCAAAAGCGAAGATCGATCAGGATCTATGCATTAATTGTGGTCGTTGTTTTGCCGCATGTGAAGACACATCTCACCAAGCTATTTCAATGAGCCCAGATCGCAAATTTGAAGTGATTGATGAGGAGTGCGTTGCGTGTAATCTTTGCGTCAATGTTTGCCCTGTTGAAGGTTGCATAACCATGGATGAAATGGATACAGGCAAGACCGATCCAAGAACTGGCAAATTTGTTGAAGATCAATATGCCAATTGGACAACGCATCCAAATAATCCAGCATCGATGGAGCCTGCAGAATAACAGGTTCTATTAAACTCAATTGAGCAAGAATTATCAAATCGCCCTGTGTTATGTTTAAACAAGAACAGGGCGATTTTTTTATGCGCAAGCGAGAATATGTGATGAATGAACAGGTCCGCAAAGCCTATGACAGGTTTGATGCGTTGGTTGCAAAACGATTACTTGAAATCAGACTTTTGATTTTAGAACTTGCTGAGCAAGATGATCAGATTGGCGCTATTACCGAAACGCTGAAATGGGGTGAGCCTTCTTATCTCACAGAGCAAAGCAAAAGTGGCACAACGATCCGACTTAGCAACGTTAAAGATGACACCAATTATTGCGGGATTTATGTTCATTGTCAGACACGTTTGATCTCAGAATTTCGCGACAGCTTTGCAGATGTGCTGGAATTTAGCGGCAATCGAGCAGTTTTAATTGATGTGAACAAACCGCTTGAAGAAATACCAGTTAAGATGTTTTTACAAAAAGCCCTGACTTATCATTTAAAGTTGTAACGTGACTTAAGTTTTCGGAGTTAATGTGCTTCGGAACAAATGTTCAAGATAGCATTCCGCACCCTTGGTGATTTCGTGCTTATCAGATGATAATATTCCGCCTATTTGCACATCGAAATCTGCATAATGTTGTGTCGTTGACCAAATCGAGAAAATTAAATGGTATGGATTCACAACAGCAATCTTACCCTCATCGCTCCAGCTTTGAATAAGCGCGGCTTTTTCATCCACTAGCTCTTTCAAAGGGCCTTTAATGGCGCCTGAAAAATTGGGTGCACCTTGAAGGATCTCATTGGCATATAGTCGGCTCTCCAGCGGATATGCGCGCGACATGGCGAGCTTTTTTTTCACATAGACTAGAATTTCATCGATTGGGTTTGTCGATGGACCAAGCTCAATAAGTGGTTCAAGCCAATTTTCTAATAGCTGCTCTAAGAGCGCCACATGCACGGCTTCTTTGCTTGGGAAGTAATAAAGTAAGTTTGGTTTAGACATCCCGGCAGCATTTGCAAGCTGATCTACAGTTGAACCGCGAAAGCCATATTTTGAAAAAACCTCAAGACCGGCTTTTAAAATTAAATTGCGGTTCTTTTCTTGAATACGGCTTAAAGGTGCTTTTTTCGGGGTGTTAATTTTCTGCATCCTTTACAAGTATCTGGCTAACTTCATCGTGCCAACTATTATTCGATTAATTTTTGAGCAATTGCTTTGTTTTTCACTTGTTTTTAGAGATTCATATCCACCAATTTACTCATATGGCGTGCGAGAACGTAATTACTGCTCCAAACTGGCTTATTTAGTTTTTGCGCAGCTTCTTCTAAAATCGAAAAAGTTCGTAAGTTCGTGCAGGATAAAAACACCGCATCACAATCAGATGAGTTACCAATTTTAATCGCTGCATCAAGGATTGATTGAGGTGCGATGCGCGCAACTTTCGCCTCGATCGATTCATTAAATGTAGCAAAATTGCTGATTTTAATACCGGCGTTTTCCTCAAGATAATTCCGCATGGGAAGTGATACGCTGTCGATATATGGCGAAATAAACCCCAGTGATTTAATGTGTTGTTCCTTGCAGATATCGATCAATGCGGACAGCGGATTGGTGGCATGTTTGGTGTTGCTACTTGCATAGATGAGTTCAGAAATCCGATCAGGTCCAATGATCGTCGCACCTGATGTGCAGGCATATCCAATGACGTCAAAATCGAGTGAAGTCGGGAGCAGGGATACCGATGAGGGAAGTCTGGCTTCCATCATTTTTAACGTTTCGGGTGTGACCTCTGCATCACTTTCGATGCGTGTTGTGTATAGCGCAACACCCTTTTTATTAAATATCGATTGCAACTCAGGTTCCACGGTTTCATCGGTTTGGAGCGCGACCAATCCAAACGTGGCTTTTTCTCCGATGGGCCCTGTCAATTCATAGTCTAAAGAATTCATTTTGTTTACCCGATGATTGGAATGTCTGGTGATGCTCTGTTTGATAAAAGCTGTGGTCCGTTTTTTGTAATGAGAATGTTTTCTTCATGCACCATGATTGTGCCCTCGCAAATTGTCATGCTGGGCTCAATGGTCAGGATCATATTTTCTTGTAGGGGAGTTTCATCGCTTGAAATCAGAGACGGCCATTCGGTCAATCGCATGCCAAGTCCGTGTCCTAAACGGCCGACATCGCCTTCATCGCTTGCGCTAACGCCCGCATTCCAATTCGATATAACATCTGCTATTGCGTGATATACATCTGCTGCCGTCTGCCCAATTTGAGCCGCGTCAATCCCAGCATCTGTCGCTTGGTAAAGAAGTTGATAGGCGTCTTTGGTTTGGGCGTTTGCGTGCCCGATGGCATAGTTTCTATCAAAGTCACAGAAATAGCCATCAAACAGCGCACCAGTATCAAGCATGAGGACATCACCATCAGCTAATGGCTCGTCACTTGTGGGCGAGATGACATCGCGATAGCCACCTTGTCCGGCACCACCTGCAAGATATGGCACCCAATCAGCACCTTCTGCTAAAAGCAGTCTTTGGAAATTTCGAAATACATTACCCAGCGGTTCGCCAATGGAAGCGATCTCTGAAACCCGATTAAAACTTCGATCTGTGATGCCGCAGGCATATTGAATTTTTGCGATTTCAGCGTCTGATTTAATCAACTGAAGGGATGATAATATCGGATGCGCATCTACAAATTCGCAAGTTTTCAATTTCTTTCTGAGTTGCGTAAAATCATTCAGCGGCATTCTAAGGTGAGTTTCGTGCCCCATGGGAATACCGATTTTTGCGTTGGTCCCAGCGATTTCTAAAAGTGTATCGGAAAGAAGCGAAACACCATCATCAAGTAAATTTGGTGATGTCCAAGTTCGAATATCAGCTACCCAACAAGATGACATCAGATCAAGACCAATTGATGGGATCACTGCAATTGGTTTTCCTGTCTTGGGGATAATAATAAACCAAGGGCGGGTAGGGCTTTCCCAAAAGCGAGTGAAAAATCCGGTGAAATATCTGATATCCGGTTCGGTTGTTAATAAAATTGCATCAATACCTTGCTCACTCATAAGACGCTGAGCATTTTCGCTTCGTTTTTGATATTCGCTATCGGTAAAGCCGCGAGGTGGTTTTGCAATCATATAGTTGAGCCTAACGTTTTTCGCTGATGATGGCCGCTATATGTGAGCTTTCATCAATGGAAAGGGCGGGTAAAACTTCGGCACCAAGGAAAATCGGTGCTATGCCAGCGGCCGCAGATGCAGTTGTTTCGATGCCAATGTTTTCCAAAATGTTGACCGCGTTTTCCCCGTCAGCTTCGGATATCGAGACAAAGAAATTTGCGTCCATTGCAAGTGTCTTCAACGCGATCATTGAAGGTGTTTTGCAATCAAGACGTCCCATTTCAGAAACCGCACCCGTTGTTTCCACGATCTTTTGAGCTTTCACGCTCTCAATCAATGCTGGGGCAAATTCTGGTTCGACCACGATGATCTGCAAATCTTCACCCCAGACGTGGCGTGCAAAACCTGCAACACCGGCTGCTAATCCACCAACACCTGCTTGCAGAAACAAATGTGTCGGTGGGTTATCCAACTGTTCAACCATTTCAGCGGCCATGGCAAGATAGCCTTCCATCAAACGATGGGGCAGGATTTCATAGCCCGGCCAGGAGCTATCGGAGAGCAATACCCAGCCATCATTGGCGTTTGCTGCATCTAATGCCCCTTGCATACTTTCTTCATAATCATCGCCATGCCAAACGACTTTGGCCCCTTGCGCTTCTAGTTCACCCGCAAAGCTTTCAGGCACAGTTTTTGATAGATAAATCACTGAATTGGCGCCAAATATACGCGCGCCTGCAGCAACGGATAAACCATGATTGCCAGCGCTTGCGGTGATATAAGTTGAACCTTTTAAAGGCGCATCACTTAAATCATTGCCCGAAGCAACGGCATCGCACGCAATTACATAAGCAGCACCCAGCGCTTTAAAGCTGCCAAGGTTCATGCGCGCACGTTCGTCTTTGATCGAAATCGCGCCAACATTAAACTGCGATGCAAGCTGCGGCAGCTCTGTTATGGGTGTTTCTTGATAAGCTGGACATTTCTTCAGCAATTGCAGAGGTGCTTGCGCATCGATACTTGTGTGTTCGATCGTGCCGCCAAGACTGTCTTTTATCCCAATGCCGACCAATGGGTTTTTGTAAATTTCTGGCATATTCCCCTCGCAAGTTTATCAGCGCCAGATGAAACCATGCATGAAGGCAAACCAACTTGCAATAGAGATAAAAATTCAGCGGGCATAAAAAAACCAGGCCGTAAGACCTGGTTTTAAGTGCTTAAATTTTGCAGTGATTTTATGCTGTTACATATGTCATTGCTTCATCGATCGCTGAGATGATCTCGTCGATGTCAGATTTCGTCGCTATCAATGCAGGGCTTAAGCACAAAGTGTTGTTAAGACCAGGAAGCGAACGGTTGGTTGAACCAATCACCACGGCATGTTCTGCAAAGCAGCGTCCAACGATTTGCTGAACAATCGGCTCTGGGAGCGGCTCTTTTGTGTCACGATCAGATACAAGCTCAAGACCACAGAACAAGCCTTTACCGCGCGCTTCGCCAGCAATTGCGTGTTTGCCTTTAAGGCCTTCTAACTGCTCAAGAAGGTAGTTGCCCATATTGGTGGTGTTTTCCAATAGGTTCTCTTCCTCAAGAATGCGCATGTTTTCAAGCGCAGCCGCCGGTCCTGCTGTACAACCACCAAATGTTGAAATGTCACGGAAATAGCTCATGTGATCACTTGGATCAGCTTTGAACATGTTGAACACTTCTTCAGTTGTCACAGTACATGAAATAGCTGCATAGCCTGATGCCACGCCTTTAGCCATTGTGACCATATCTGGCTCGATACCATAATGCTGATAGCCAAACCATTCGCCTGTACGGCCCATGCCGCAAACAACTTCATCGATGATAAGCAGGACATCGTATTTTTTGCAGATCTCTTGGACGCGCGGCCAGTAACCTTCAGGCGGAACGATAACGCCACCACCAGCTGTCACTGGTTCTAAAATGAGCGCGCCAACAGTGTCTGCGCCTTCACGTAGGATAACTTCTTCAATCGCATTTGCAGCGCGAATGCCGTAATCTTCAACATCACCCCATTGTGAGCGGTATTCCAAGCAATGCGGTACAGATACAAATCCAGGAGTATAAGGACCATATTGAGCCTTACGCTCTTCTTGACCGCCTGATGAAAGGGCAGTGATGGTTGTGCCGTGGTAATCACGCTCACGATAAAGGATCTTGTGCTTTTTGCCGCCATATTTGTTGTGCGCGATCTGGCGAACAATCTTATAGGCTTTTTCATTGGCTTCAGAACCAGAGTTTGAATAGTAAACGCGGCTCATGCCAGGCATTTTGCTGATCAAACGCTCTGAGAACATTGCGCCTGGGATGCTACCTGTTGTGCCGCCGAAGAAATTCATTTTAACAAGTTGGTCACGCACCGCATCAGCAATTGATGCACGGCCATAGCCGACATTTACAGTCCAAACACCACCAGACACGGCATCAAGATGCTCACGGCCCGCCTGGTTCCAAACGCGCATGCCTTTGCCTTCGATGATAATCAGTGGATCATCTGTTTCAAATTTCTTGTGTTGGCTGAGATGATGCCAAACATGGGCACGATCATTTTCAACAACTTCTTGGAAATCATTTTGATTGTTTACTCCGTCCATGATGGACCTCCTTAAATATTTGATTGATAGCCACCTTAGTTTCGATGAATTTAAGCGAACAGTGCCTGATATCGATCATCTATGGTACCAGATTTATTGCGCCATGAGCCAGATGAGTGAACTAAGTAAAAATGTTGGTTATCCCGGTTCTAAATAGTGTTTTATGTGTGGATTTACTCAATCTTAAATTAAACTAAAAAAATCACAAACATTTTTTTACTGCTTGGTCAATTTTCTGATGCAGCGTTCAATGGGTTTTAATTGGCGTGAGTATTCCTGACTGTTTAAGCTGGTCTTTGTTTGGTATCCAAATCTGGTCAGGGGGAGTGCTGTAGGCGTTTTTTATAAAGTCTTGTGAAACTCCGCGTGCGCGAAGATAGTCTTTGTCTTTTTCCACTTGCGCATCAATATCTAAAATGGATGCAGTGAGTGTGGATTTAGTTGCATATAAATGAAAGCCTAATTCTCCGCTTTCTCCTAGTTCACGATTGCGACCCGCCATAAAGATCAAGGTGCAGGCAGAATAACATTTCTCTTCAACTTTGGTATTCAAGCCCATTTCAGTAATCTTGAGTACCATCGCACGCGCTGCGAAAATAATCCCACCATCACTTGAAAGCATAACGGTTTTAATTTTGTTATTGTATTCCAGTGTTGCCAAAAAAGAGGTGTAGAGTGGGTAATTGATGTCACCTTCTATGAAGACGGTGTGCCCATCATTTGACACCTTTAATAGTTTTATCTCATGTTCAATTGCCGTAGCCTGTTTTTCTTGCCGAGGAGAGATCATCTCAAGAGACCGCCAAACTGACATGGCGAATACGATGGATATTGCGAGTACGAGGGAGGTGGTTAAAACAATATCTGTGCGATTTTTAACGGCGAGAAATAATGTTCGAAATGAACCCGCTATTTGCCATATTAGAAATGTATTTAACAACAGAAGCGCAAATGCTGTTTGAGTTGAATTTAAATTTCGTGGGAGTAGATCTAGCAACACTGATACAGTGAGACTGAAAGCAAATAGGTTTATCCATATAACACGCGCTATGGAGTGCAAACCATTCCAATGGTTTAATAGATAGCTGTTTTTATGATCTGCAATCTGTTCCATTCAGCGCATTCCTCAACACGATGACAGACTAACAGTTTGCGTAATTCTTGCCAATTCAGGCTGGTTTGTGTGATCAAAACTCATTGCTTCTGAAATTTTTGCGCTTTATAAGCAATTTTGCGCGTTTCATATCGTCAAATATCGGAAGATTCCAATTGCACATGACGGTAATTACTGAAAATCAAACGATCAGCAGAAAGTGAATTGGAATTAGTGTCGGATGGTATCGCAAATTCATATCGCAACAAAGACCAGATCTTTGCTGTTGCTCCGATGATGGATTGGACGGACAAGCATTGTCGTTATTTGCATCGTTTGCTGAGTAAGAAAGCTTTGCTTTATACCGAAATGGTGGTGGCAGAAGCTATTTTGCATGGTGATCCAGATCGCTTGCTTGGCTATAACGATATGGAACATCCAATTGCTGTGCAAATCGGCGGTTCTGATCCAGACCGTGTGGCGCAGGCAACTGAAATTTGTGCCAAGTTTGGTTATGATGAGATTAATCTAAATGTTGGCTGTCCATCTGATCGTGTCCAATCCGGCACATTTGGCGCTTGTTTGATGCGCGAGCCGGAATTGGTTGCCAACTGCATTGCAAAAATGAAGTCGGTTACTGATATTCCTATCACGGTAAAGTGCCGCATTGGTGTTGATGAACAAGATGAAGAAATCGCACTTGATGATATGACATCAGGATTGATCAGCGTTGGTGTTGATGCTTTGTGGGTGCATGCGCGCAAAGCTTGGTTGCAAGGTTTATCACCGAAAGAAAACCGCGATATCCCGCCGCTCAATTATGAGCGCGTTTATCGCTTAAAAGCGCAGAACCCAGACTTATTTATCGGGATAAATGGCGGTATTACCGATATTGCGCAATCCAAAACGCATTTAAATCATGTCGATGGTGTGATGCTGGGGAGGGCTGCTTATCATAATTCAGGCTTGCTCATGGATGTCGATCATCAAATCTATAACCAAGCACCTGTTGCCATTGATTGGCAGGAGGTTTGCAATGCGATGATGGCGCATGCGGACGAACATATGTCGAAGGGGGGCAGGTTAATCCACGTCACGCGCCACATGGTTGGACTGTTCCATGGTCAGCGCGGCTCACGCAGGTTCAGACAGATCCTATCAACAGATGCGGTTAAGTCCGATGCAACACCGGATGTTATTCAAACAGCTTTTGATGCGATTGAGTTTGAACTCACGGCAGCTGAGTAGATCGGCGAAACAGTTCTAATCTTCTGGAATTTGTTTGGGTTTTCCATTTTCATCCAATGCAACCATAACAATGCGGGCATCGGTCACTTTTTCGCTCACTTCGGTCAAGTAACGCTGTACCCATGCATCCACTTGTAAGGTCATGGATGTGCGACCAACTTTGACGATATCGATATAAATTCCCAGTGTGTCGCCAATCTTAACTGGCTTTTTAAACACCATTTCTTTAACTGCAGCGGTTACCACACGCCCATGGGCGCGTTCTGCTGCTTTAATACCACAAGCCAAATCCATTTGAGCCATCACCCAACCACCAAAAATATCACCTGCGGCATTGGCATCGCCAGGCATTGCTAGCGTTCTAAGGGTAAGTTCACCAGTTGGTGTTTGTGCATTAGACATCAGGACCTCATTATACTTGCATAATTCATGGTTAATTTTAGACTCATAATTCCTTTACCTCAATCAGGCATATTAGTCGAAACTTGTCCTTGCAACAGGAGTTTTGCGTATCATGCAGGGTTTTAAATTGGGTAACCTTAGAAATTTAAAGCGTGTAACAGCCTTTGGTTTGTTGTTTTCTATCGTGTTGACGTCATGTTCACCCGAGCGCGTTTTGTTGCCGCCAGGTGATGTTGTTTCATCGATTTCGCCAAATGTGCAGACAACAACAGCTGCGCCATTACCTCAGGGCACACTTATTGGGCCTGTTAATGCAACTCGCGCACCAAATGTTGCCCCTTTTGATCAAAGCTATGAAAGCCGCAAAGTAACCGAAGAGGTTCCTAAAAAGAAAAACACACTTGTAGCTGGCTTGTTATCCAAACCCTCATTTTTAGGCGGGGCAAACCGAGCAGAGAGTGCCTGTCAGCGGCAATTAAAAAGATTGGGTGTCAGGTTTGATTTACCAGCCCCCGTTATAGGCAAGGGTGCTTGCGGGATCGCAGCACCGGTGAAGGTTAAATCGCTTTCTGGCGGAATCGATATTATTCCAGATGCAACACTGAATTGTCCAATGGCGCTTGCGTTTGCAAAATGGGTGAAAAACGAATTGGCCGGTGCTGCACGCGTTCGCTACTTAGCTGGTATTAAATCAATTCACCAAATGTCCGCATATTCTTGCCGCACGATGAATAATAAAGTCGGTGGCAGATTATCAGAGCATGCCAAGGGCAATGCGATTGATATCGGCAAGATTAATCTCAACAATGGCAAAACCATTGTGGTTAGGCGCCCAGGATTATTTGCTTTCCGCGAAAAAGGCCTGTTAAACAGCGTGCGAGCCGAAAGCTGCAAATATTTCACAACGGTGCTAGGGCCTGGCAGTGATCGCTACCACAAAGACCATTTCCATTTCGATTTGCGTCAGCGTAAAACAAATTACAAGCATTGCTCGCTTTAGATAAAAACATCATTTTAGGAATGAAATATTTGTAACCCAAAGGGTGGCCTTGGGTGATGTTGTGAACTATGACCAAGCTAATCCGGCAATCAAGTCGGCGGGTTTGGCGTTTTCAATGCTTTCAATAGATCTTTTATATTTTGCGGTATTGCTATTGTTGACGGGCGTTGTCGCGGGCTTGTTAGCGGGGCTGTTTGGCGTGGGTGGCGGTGCCGTGCTTGTGCCGGTATTTTTCCAAGCTTTCGGCGCTTTGGGTGTTGACCCAAGCGTTGTTATGCACGTCTCTATCGGAACTTCGCTCGCCATTATTATACCCACTTCGATACGTTCTTTTCTTGCACATAAAAGCCATGGCGCAGTGGATTATGACATTATCCGAAAGTGGTTCATCGTTATTCCGTTAGGTGTGTTTACTGCCTCATTTATTGCTTCTATTGCATCGGGCGATATCCTGCGTTTGATATTTGCGTTGATCGCAACACTCGTAGCCATCCGATTACTGATAAATAGACCAGATTGGATTATCGCAGATGATATACCGCAAGGATTTGTTCGCATATTGGTGGGGTATTTAATTGGTTTGTTCTCAGCACTTATGGGTATTGGCGGCGGGATATTTAACAATACCTTCATGACGCTTTTTGGCAGGCCAATTCACCAAGCTGTTGCAACATCAGCAGGTGTGGGCGTGTTGATCGCAATCCCGGGCTTAATTGGTTACATTATAGCGGGTTGGGGCGTTGACGATTTGCCTCGTTACTCCTCGGGCTTTATCTATTGGCCAGCGGTTATCTTGGTCATACCAACAACGCTTGTTTTCGCCCCGATTGGTGCCAAACTCGCGCATAAACTTCAGCGACGTCAATTGGAAATAGGTTTTGGAGTATTTTTAATACTCGTTGCAGTTCGCTTTTTCGTAAGTTTCTTTTAGACTTACAGTTTTTCTTCGCGTTCTCTTGCCAATCGCTGGCGCTTCGTTTCACGGCGCGGCTTTTGCTCAATTAATTCCATGCGTTCTGGCAAAACATCCATAATTTCGCGGCGCGTAGCTGGTGTAAAATTAATCCAGGCCGTGATCTCTCGTCCGGTGCGTCCGCAACCAAAACAATATCCGGTCTTTAAGTCGATGGAGCAAACAAGATTGCACGGTGATTCAATATTAGCCATGCTGGAATATATAGATATCAAAACTATGATTGCAATCAGACAATAAGTGCAAATCCAATTAATATGGCGATCTCAGATAATTGTTGAGTTGCACCAATGGTGTCTCCGGTATGGCCATCAATTTTATCATCGGACAGCTTGGTGAAGTAATATGAGATTGCTGCTGCAAATATGACTGCTAAACTTGTGGCTAAAAACCCGGTAAATATGATGGAAATAGCGCCAAGAACGGCGATGCTAACCATAATCAATTGCAATGCCTTTGTTGATGGTTCGCCCACGCTTGCAGCGACACCGTCATCTCTTGCCGCCGGCAACTCAGACCAGTGCCAAACCATGACCCCGCGCGAACATCCGCTTGCGACCAAAATGGCGATGAAAGCAGAGGACGCGTTTAAATGATCTAGTATCAATGAAAGAGCCACAAACTTTATCAAGATTGAGAATATTAGCGCCAAAGTGCCATAGGTCCCTAAGCGGGAGTCTTTCATAATAGCGAGAATTTTGTCTTTTTGAGATGATCCCCAAAATCCATCTACGCAATCTGATAAGCCATCCTCATGCAAACCGCCTGTTGCGAAAGCCAAACTGGCAACCAAAATTGCAGCAATCAACATTGAATTGATATCAAATGCGGCAAGAATTACTGCAATGCTGGCAAATGGCAGTGCGATTAACACACCTGCGATGACATAATAACCCGATGTTTCGGTCATTGAGCCATCATCATTTTGAAAAAATTTCGAAGGCACAGGGTATCTGCTTAAAAACCCAATGGCCTGTGCAAGTTTATCGATGTGCATTAAATAGCTCATGTTTGTGATCGATTTCATTTGATTTCTAAATGCGACGATAATGTCGCGCGAGGCGGTTGTCATCATCGAGTTAGAGCTTTACTAGCTGGTGTCGGTAAGTTTCAAGAGATTCTTGCTGTATGATTGAAATAGTTTGGAGCTAGACATGTCGGCCAGCGGATTACCTTTCGACGATTTTCGTGAACTTTTACAGAACCTGCCTGGGCCAAATGTGCAGGCCGTAGATATGGCGCGCGAAAGAGATAGTCAGCTTACCAAACCTCCAGGTGCGCTTGGCCGTATGGAAGAAATCGCTTTTTGGCTCGCAGCATGGACAGGGCGCCGACCGGCGGTTACCCGTCCGCTAGTCGCGATTTTTGCCGGTAATCACGGTGTGACCAATAAAGGCGTTTCACCTTTCCCGTCGTCTGTTACTGCGCAGATGGTTGAAAATTTTGCTGCTGGTGGCGCTGCGATTAATCAAATCTGTGTTGCATATGATCTTGGCCTTAAAGTCTTTGACTTAGCGCTTGAATTGCCAACTGGTGATATCACAGAGGAGGCAGCACTTGATGAACAAGCATGTGCAGCAACCATGGCATTTGGTATGGAAGCGATTGCAGGCGGTACTGATCTTTTATGTATCGGTGAGATGGGTATTGGTAACACTACCATCGCATCTGCAATCTATTACGGTCTTTATGGCGGCACAGCCGAAGAATGGGTTGGTCCCGGAACCGGTGCGCAGGGCGAAGGCTTGCAGCGAAAAATTGATGCTGTTCAGCAAGCCATTGATTTGCACAAAGATCATTTAAATGATCCGCTCGAACTTATGCGCCGATTGGGTGGTCGTGAGATTGCCGCAATGGCGGGCGCTATCTTAGCTGCGCGTGTTGAAGGTATTCCGGTGATTATCGATGGATTTGTTGCAACAGCAGCAGCAGCCATTTTGCATTCGGCAAACCCTAAGGCGCTTGATCATTGCATGATTGGCCATGTGTCTGCAGAACCTGCGCATATGAAGGTCATCGAAAAACTAGGCAAAACACCATTGCTTGCATTGGGTATGCGCTTGGGTGAGGGCACAGGTGCAGCTCTTGCTGCTGGGATTGTTAAAGCTGCAGCACAATGTCATTCAGGCATGGCGACGTTTGAGCAAGCAGGCGTAAGCGATAAAGACTAGTTCTGTCGCTTGCTCATCTTAATCATAAAGGGTTTTATGTTTTAGCGCTGCCCGAGGCGTTGTTTAGGTGTATCTACACGCTGGTGCTTAACAGGTGAGATAGATTGCATAATGCGTTTTGCTGGGAATACACATGTCGCTGTCGTCCCAACGCGCAATTTGGATTTCAAAATGAAGTTACCTTCATGCTTTTTCATAATCGCTTGCACGATTGGTAGACCTAAGCCAGTACCTTGCTCCGCGCTTTTAATTGCAATTGATCCTTGACCAAAAGCGGACAACACCACAGGGATTTCTTCTTCTGCGATACCTGTTCCGTTATCTGTAACTGACAGGTATTGGCCACTACCTGCCGTCCAACCAAGTTTAATTTTAATTTCACCTTGGCTTGGGGTAAATTTTACCGCATTGGATAGGAGATTTAAAACCACCTGGCGGATGGCTTTTTCATCAGCCCAGACAGCTGGCAAATCACCCTCAAACATCTCAGTTAGCGTAATTTGTTTGTTGCGTGCTTTAAGCGTAACCATGCTTAAGCAGTCAGACACGATATCCTCAAGTAAAACAGCTTCTTCTGAAAGTTCATAACGGCCAGCTTCAATGCGAGATAAATCAAGGATCTCATTGATCAAGTTCAACAAATGCTGGCCTGAACCGTGAATATCTTCCATGTATTGAACATAAGTTGGGTTTTCGATTTTACCCATGACACCGTTCTTCATGATTTCAGAAAATCCTAAAATCGCGTTTAGTGGTGTTCGCAGCTCATGAGACATGGATGCCAAAAAGCGAGACTTCGCCAGATTTGCTTCTTCTGCTCTTCTGCGAGCTTCATCGGAAAGTGAATTAGCCACCTCCAGTTCGGCTATCAGGGCGTCTTTTTCAATTTGGTGTTCTAGAATTGATAAGTTGGACTGATAAAGTTTGCGACTTAACAATATGAAAAATGCTGCCGATACACATTGAAATGCCAGATGGCTGATATCGACGAATGATTGTGACAGCGCGGCATAAGCTGCCATTGTAAGCATAACCGGAAGCAACACATAATAAACGGCGCCTTTAAGCGCAAAGGTAGATGTTGCAATCGTTGCCGACATAATGAGCAATACTGCTGCATAAAATAGGTAGCTGCCATTCGCATCTAGATTGGTTTGCTGCATGACAACAAAACCCGCCCATGCCAATCCGATAAGGATGTAGCTAACATTAAAGCGCCATGTCCAAGACTTTTCATCAACCTCTGACGGAGGGATCTTCGCTGCTTTTTGTGCCACAAGCGTTAAAACGGTGTAGGATAAAGAAGCTAATATCGCCCAAATCATCATCTGCACAGAATGCTGCAGGTAATAGCTCATTGCAGCCGTCGCTATGACAAGCAAAGGACCAATGGCTGCACCTTCAAGCACGCTGTTTGTATGAAACACGATCATTTCGCGGGCATAGCTTTTTGTAATCGAGCCGCCATGTTGCAATTGCTCGCGCTTATCTTTAACCGCGTTCATCACCGCTTCATTCGGTTTACGCTGCGTGCGGTCTACAATGATTTTATCAACGTTTTGGCTATCAGAATTCGGCATGGCATACTCAATGAAATTACGACCTTGCGTTGATGATATCTGTAAATGCTTAAGAACTTGTTTTTGATTCTTTTTATCTAGGATATTTACGTACAAACGGTATAAAATGTTCAGTCAAAAGTAGTTGTGTCGCACAAGGTTTCAACTTTACGATTGTTTCTAGTGGATTTTGCAATTTTTTTCGGCAAAATTGCTGGATAGTCTAAGATTTAGCACTTGTTTAATCCCGACTTTTGCGTAACTTCTAGGTTTCATATAATGAGTTGGTGGGTAACTAGATGGATCGATTAGACCGCAAGATTTTGCGTCTGCTGCAAGAAGATTCGACATTGGCGGTCGCGGATATAGCAAAAAGGGTTGGCCTTTCGACCACCCCATGCTGGCGACGCATTCAAAAGCTTGAGGAAGACGGGGTCATTCGTGGTCGTGTCGCATTGCTCGATGCTGAGAAGGTAAATGTCAAAGTCACGGTTTTTGTTTCGATCCGTACGAATTCTCACAGTACTGAATGGTTAAAACGCTTCTCGGAAGTCATCATTGATTTTCCAGAGATTGTGGAGTTTTACAGAATGAGTGGCGAGGTAGACTACCTACTTCGGGTCGTTGTTCCAGATATCGCAGCCTATGACGATTTCTATAGGCGTTTGATTGAGCGGATTGAAATTCGTGATGTCTCCAGTGCGTTTGCAATGGAAAAAATCAAATATACGACAGAGTTGCCTTTGGATTATCTACCGGTGGAAAACGGACGTTCCACCGATTGATATTTTTATAAAATCATTAAGTTGATTACTTGCTGCTTAGTTTTTCTAAGCGGGCAAGCAGTGATGATGTATCCCAGCGATTTCCACCCATTGCCTGTACATCACCATAAAACTGGTCAACCAGAGCGGTTACTGGCACGCTAACTCCGTTGGTATTGGCTTGATCTAATACAATACCCAAGTCTTTGCGCATCCAATCAACAGCAAATCCATGCTCGTACTCGCCAGCGTTCATGGTTTTATAACGGTTTTCCATCTGCCAAGAGCCAGCTGCACCTTTTGAGATAACTTCGATAACCTTCTCAATATCCAGACCAGCACTTTTACCAAAATTGATGCCTTCAGATAGTCCTTGAACCAATCCTGCAATGCAGATCTGGTTGACCATTTTAGTCAGTTGGCCAGCGCCGACTTCGCCCATATGACCCACCATTTTTGCAAAGTTAGCAATGACTGGTTCAGCTTTTGCAAAGGTTGCATCATCGCCGCCAACCATGACCGTTAATGCGCCATTTTCAGCACCAGCTTGACCACCTGATACAGGAGCATCAACAAAGCCACAGCCTTTTGCATTCGCAGCAACGGATAATTCCTTGGCGACTTGTGCAGATGCTGTTGTGTTATCAATTAAGATGCTTCCAGCAGCCATGGCGTTCAAAACGCCGTCTTCGCCCAACGTAACTGAACGCAAGTCATCATCATTGCCCACGCAAGTGAACACAAAATCTGCACCTTTTGCTGCTTCTGTAGGTGTTTTTCCAAATTCGCCACCGAATTCAGCAACCCATTTTTCTGCCTTAGCTGTTGTGCGGTTATAAACAGATACATCGTGACCGCCTTTTGTTTTAAGATGTCCGGCCATGGGATAGCCCATGACTCCAAGTCCGATGAAAGCAACTTTTGCCATATTTTTTCCTTTTACTTAGATCGTGTATTTAGCTTCTGCGCCAAAATAAGATGTCCATTTATTGGTTTACCTTGTTCATGGCGAACAACAATATCTTGAGATATCAAAATCGATAGTGATTGTGTTTTTAAAATTGTATCTAGATAGGATAATTTGTGAGCATATCGCTGGTGCACACCAATTGTAAAACCAGTTTCTGAGAATTCTTCATCGGGTAGTGTTTCTGTTGAAAAGATGGTGTGGCCATTGGCAATTAGATTGTCAGCAATACCTTTGATGAAGTTTTCAACATTCCCAAGGTAAGGTAATACATCCCCAGCGCAAATAAGATCAAAAAGCTCTTCATCATTTTCATCAAGATAGTCTTCAACATCAGCGACATATAGGCCTTCATATATATCCCTGTCATAGGCAATCTCGACCATGTTTTCTGAAAGATCTACGCCGATCATCTCATCTGATATATCTTCAAGCTGAACACCCATGAGGCCTGTTCCGCAACCCAGATCAAGCACATGCTTAAATGCATTCATATTAAGAGATTTCAGTAATTCTGCAGACATGGATGGAACATCGTATCCGAGGTCATCGACCAAGACTTTATCAAAAACTTCAGCATGTTGGTCAAACAAAGTTGTGATATAAGATTGGGGTGCTTTATCTGGAACAGCACCCATTTTCATGCTGGCTAATCTAACACTTGCCCCGCCGTGATCATCTGGATCAAGTTTTAGAACTTCCTGATAAGAAATTGCTGCGGCTTCAAAATCTCCCGCTTTTTCCAAAGCCAATGCCTTGTTATAGGCATCTGCCAGCTTTTCTTCATCCATACTAACTACCTATTTTTATTGTTATTTACGCTAAGAAATATCGCTAATTCGTTCACTCGAATTACGTTCAATTGATATCACATATATTGTATTTGCAAGTGCGCATAAGCTCGTTACGAGCATAAACGCAATCAACGGGTAGGGGCCGCTTTCAGGCGTTAAGATAGATGAGGCGAAAGCTGCCATTACAGAACCACCGCCAATCATGACAGCGCCGCCAAGCCCTGATGCTGTGCCCGCAAGATGGGGTCTGACACTCACCATGCCTGCATTTGCATTTGGAAGTGTCAAACCATTGCCCAACCCAAGAAAGAAAATTGGGCCAAAAAACGTGAGCGGACTGACAAATCCTAATAGGTTTAGAACCAGTGACAATGTGAGACCGCAAGCTGAAACAATACCGCCTGCGAGCATCATTTTATTGATACCAAACCGGGTTGAAAAACGACCACTTGCGAGATTTCCCAAAAGATATCCCGTTGAAATGAATAAAAACAGATATCCAAATGCAACTGGTGAAAGCCCTAAATGTTCTGTCGCAACATAAGCGCCACCGCCTAAGAGCGAGAAATACGCGCCTGAGGTGAAAGACGCGGTTAAAGTGTATCCCCAAAAACGTCGGGATTTAAAAAGCTCGGGATATGTTTTGATCTGCGCCAACATTGAAGATGACGTTGCTTTATTTGTCTCACCTAAATCGTAGTAGATGATGACGAAACAGACCAGTCCAAGGATGAACATCAGTGCAAAATTGGCTTCCCAGCCCAAATATTGATCTAGAATGCCGCCTACAAGTGGACTAAACATGGGTACAACCATCATGCCAACGGTCACATAGCCAATCATAGAGGCAGCTTTATCGGCGCTCACCAAATCGCGAACAATTGCACGGGATAAAACAATTCCTACTGCGGATGACGTTTGCAAAATACGGCCAATCAAAAAGACTTCGATATTGGGTGCTAACATGCAGATGAGGGAGGCGATTGAGAATATTGCAAAACCCACAAGTATGACGGGACGCCTACCATATCGGTCAGACAAAGGACCAAATACAAGTTGTAATGCGCCAGTTGCAGCTAGGTAACCAGTTACCGTAAATTGCATGACCGAGTAAGTGGTCTGAAAGTGATTTGTCATAGATGGCAGCGATGGTAAGAGCATGTTCATGCTCAATACCGAAATGCTTGCAATGATCACCAACGTGAAAATACTTGGTGGCGTGCTTTGGTCTAAAAAACGGGAGGTCTTCATAACTCGTTTTGCCATCAAAAAATGGCTTGTGCAAGAGCCCCACATAGAACAAAATGCGATATGTACCTGTTAGTAATAAAAATAAAGAAATCTAATGACAGACAATGACGTAGAACAGCAATGCCCTTTTTGTTTTGAACCGTGGGGAGAATGTGAGCATTTTGAGTTGTTGGTCGAGTTGGAAAAAGAAGCCGATAGAAATGAATTGCTTGAGAATTTGTCAAAAACCTATGGTCAGACAGATAAACACTAATCCTTCGACGGTTTTTTTGATAAGCTCATGCGCTCTCGATGGAATGTGTAAATTCCAGTTAAGACAACAATTAAAGCGCCAATAATCATCCAAACGTCAGGAATTTCACCAAAAAATAGATATCCCAAAATCAACGCAGCAACTAAATTTGTGTACCTAAACGGGGATATAAAAGCGATATCACCTTCTCGCATGGCCAACATGATGGTTTGATTGGCTAATAGAATCAGTCCTGCACCAATTAATATGATTGCCAAATGTTCGAGATTCATCGGTTTCCAGCCACCTGATGACACCATCATTACAACCCCTAAAATCATAATCATAAAAGTAATGACAAAATTAATCGGAAGAAGTGGCACAGATACACCCATTTTTCGCGTCGATAGATCTCGCATTGTGATAAACATCACGGCAATAACGATGAACAGCGAGTGAAAGTTAAACCCCTCTACACCTGGGCGAATGACGATGATGACACCGATAAACCCGATGAAAATGGCTGTCCATCTTCGCCAACCAACTTTTTCACCTAAGAACAATGCTGCGCCCATTGTAACGGTGAGGGGGAGAGACTGCATGATCGCGCTGGTATTGCCCAAAGGGGTATAGAGCAAGCCATAAAAAAAGAACAAAGTTGCACCAAGTTCACTGAACTGGCGTGACATAACCCATTTGTTTTTCACAACAGAGATTTGGTGCCATGCCTTTTTACGTTGCATGAGAACGCTAATGATGAGAAGCGCAAAAAAACCACGTGCGGCGAGAACTTGCCCTAAGTTAAGATCGGCAGATAAGTATTTCACCAAGGTATCACCCGTGACAAAAAACATCATGGCGAGCGCCATAAAGATCGCTCCCCGCACATTGGCTGAATTTTGCACGTTTTAGCCGCCTGTTACGCTCATATGACGACTAACAGCCGGCTTGTTATGCGTGCGATCTATAATGAAGTCGTGCCCTTTTGGTTTACGTGTAATCGCTTCATCAATGGCATCAGCGGTCAGTTGGTTATCTGTTGAAGCACGAAGTGGAGCACGTAAATCAGCGGCGTCATCTTGGCCCAAACACAAATAAAGAGTGCCCGTACATGTTAAACGTACGCGATTACAGCTCTCGCAGAAGTTATGTGTAAGAGGGGTTATAAAACCTAGTCTACCGCCTGTTTCTTTAAGTTCTACATATCGCGCCGGACCGCCGGTCTTGTAGGGTATGTCCGCCAGTGTAAATTCTTCCGATAAATTCTTGCGAACCTGCGAAAGTGGCAAATACTGATCGGTACGGTCTTCATCAATCTCACCCATTGGCATGGTTTCGATGATGGTCATATCCATCCCTTTGCCATGTGCCCATTTGAGCATGTCTGGCAGCTCATGACCATTAAAGCCTTTGAGTGCGACCGCGTTGATCTTGACCTTTAAACCAGCTTCAAGGGCAGCATCGATACCTGTCAACACGCGATTTAAATCACCCCATCGGGTGATATCCTTAAATTTAACGGGATCAAGGGTGTCCAATGAAACATTAATTCGGCGCATGCCAGCTGCATAGAGATCTTTTGCAAAGCGGTGAAGCTGGGAGCCATTGGTTGTGATGGTTAACTCTTCAAGCTTACCTTCATCAATTTTTCGACCGAGTGCATTGATCAATTGCATGATGTTTTTACGTACGAGGGGTTCACCGCCAGTAAGACGCAGTTTACGAACACCTTTATCAATAAAAATGGAGCAGAGACGCTCAAGCTCTTCAAGCGTTAGCAAATCTTTTTTAGGTAAAAACGTCATGTTTTCGGCCATGCAATAGGTGCATCTAAAATCACACCGATCAGTAACCGATATACGAAGGTAATCCACCATACGACCAAAAGGGTCGATCATCGTTTTCGATTTATCCAGCACCAAATCAGACATATTCAAATCTCTCATTAAATTCCAAACATCAGTGTTACCGCCCAATACGCATTCGTCAATGCAAATCCGCATAAAAGATGATTGGGCTACTCAACTAATTGTGTTTGTAACGATTGAGATCAGGTTTAGCGGTCACGAAAACGATTGGTAATTGGGTATCTGCGATCACGACCAAAGTTCTTTTTGGTAATTTTCACACCCGGCGCGGACTGGCGTCGTTTATATTCTGCAATATACAAAAGATGCTCAATGCGGTTCACAATGGCTTCGTCATGCCCACGCGCAATGATGTCTGCAGTCGACATTTCTTTTTCAACAAGACACTCCAATATATCGTCCAAAGCCGGATATGGAGGGAGTGAGTCTTGATCAGTTTGATCAGGGCGCAGCTCAGCGGACGGTGCTTTTTCAATGATCGAGTTTGGGATTACTTCACCCGATGGTCCAAGCGCTCCTGGAGGTACTTGTGTGTTGCGCCATCTTGATAGCGCATAAACCTGCATTTTATAAAGATCTTTAATAGGGTTAAACCCACCATTCATATCCCCGTAAAGTGTGGCATAGCCAACCGACATTTCAGATTTGTTGCCAGTTGTGACGACCATCGAGCCAAATTTGTTGGAAATAGCCATCAAAATAACACCGCGCGCTCGGCTTTGGATGTTTTCCTCGGTGATCCCTTGATCTGTGCCTTCAAACATATCTCCAAGGGATGATAAGAACCCTTGCACAGGTTCCTCAATCGGAACAATATCATAGCGGCAGCCTAGAGCCTTTGCGCAATCGGCTGCGTCTTTGAGTGACAGCTCGGATGTATATCGATATGGAAGCATCACACAGCGCAGGCGTTCTTCACCCAGTGCATCAACTGCTAATGCTGCGCAAATTGCGCTGTCGATGCCGCCCGATAGGCCAAGTACAACGTTTTTAAAGCCGTTCTTGTTCACATAATCGCGCAGACCCAACATACAGGCGCGGTAATCGGCTTCTTCTTTTTCTGGGATAACTGACTTTGGTCCGTTTGAACAAACCCAACCATCATCTTTACGCTTCCATGTGCTGATGCTCAAGGTTTCTTCAAACTGGCTCATTTGAAACGCTAGAGATTTATCAGCGTTAAATGCAAAGCTTGCACCGTCAAATACCAATTCATCCTGACCACCAAGCTGGTTGGCGTAAATCAACGGAAGTTCTGATTGTATAACCTGACGCAATACGACTTGATGGCGCACATCAACTTTATCACGATAATAAGGTGATCCATTTGGCGAAAGCAGGATTTCTGCACCGCTTTCAGCCAATGTTTCGCAGACATCAAGGTCTCCCCAAATGTCTTCACATATCGGGATGCCCAATCTAATGCCACGAAAATTGACGGGTCCTGGCATTTCACCCGCATCAAACACGCGCTTTTCGTCAAACTCACCGTAATTTGGTAGATCAACCTTATCGCGGATTGCGATAATCTTTCCATTATCAATGACGGCAATTGAATTGTGCCGCTTATCGCCGTTTTGGCGTGGGTAGCCGATGATGATGCCTGGGGTACTTTTATCCAATGTATATTCAGCGAGCTTATCAACAGCTTCAGCGCATTTTTCTAAAAATGCTGGTTTTAAAACCAAATCTTCTGGCGGGTAGCCGGATATAAATAATTCGGTGAACAACACCAAATCGGCACCATGACGATCAGCGTCTTTGATGGCTTCAATTGCTTTATCCAAGTTGCCGACAATATCGCCAACAGTTGGGTTAAATTGCGCTGTTGCGATGCGCAGAGTATTTGGTGTCTCAGTCATGGTTCAGATGTAGCGATCTTGCAGTGAAACGACAAGCTAGCGCTCTTAATTTTCTTCGAAAATATTGCCGCTGTCATGCGCATATTGCGGATATTCATCAGTGATCTCATAAAAATCACCTTTATCAGCGCAGAAAATATGGGCCTTAAATTTCATCCCTGTTGGTGTATTAAACGCGCCCGCTAAAATCGAGACGGTATCTAAATCATTGGCTTGCCAGAAAAGCGCGGAGCCGCAAGTTGCGCAAAATCCACGTTTGGCGGTCTGAGAGGCCTCATACCATGTGATGTTTTCCTCACCTTTTATCGTCAGATCGCTGCATTTTGCTTCTGTTGCAGCGTAATAAAAACCTGTTTGCTTGCGGCATTGGCTGCAATGACAGCCCAAAATGTCTCTAAGGTCGCCTTTGACCGTAAAACTAACTTTGCCGCAATTGCAGCTACCTTTGTGGATGTTCGACATGATCATTTCCTTGAACTGGATAAAGAAAAACCCCTGAACCGTTTTCCGCAGTTCAGGGGTTGATCAAACTTGATTGTTTTAAAAGATGATTATTCAGCTGCGGCTGGTTGTGTCATCTTTGCGCCTTCCTTCATGCGTTCTGCAACAAGGAATGCAAGTTCAAGAGCTTGCTCGGCATTCAAACGTGGATCACAATGTGTGTGGTAACGCTCAGAAAGATCATCACCAGATAGTGCACGTGCACCACCTGTACATTCTGTTACATTCTTACCAGTCATTTCAACGTGGATACCGCCAGCATGTGTACCTTCAGCCTGATGAACATCAAAGAATGTTTCAACTTCAGTCAAAATACGATCAAACGGACGTGTTTTGTAGCCAGACATTGAAATTGTGTTGCCGTGCATTGGATCGCATGACCAAACAACTTTTTTGCCTTCACGCTCAACTGCACGAATAAGGGCAGGGAGGTGATCACCAACTTTGTCGTGACCAAAACGAGCGATTAACGTCAAACGACCAGCTTCATTTTCCGGATTTAAGATATCGCACAATTTGATTAGCTCTTCCGGATCAAGCGATGGTCCGCATTTTAGGCCCAATGGGTTTTTAATGCCGCGGCAGAATTCTACATGCGCATGATCAGGCTGACGTGTTCTGTCACCAATCCAGATCATGTGACCTGATGTGGCGTAGTTTTCACCTGATGTTGAATCAACACGTGTCAAAGCTTGTTCGTAGCCCAAAAGCAAAGCTTCATGGCTTGTGAAGAACTCTGTTTCTTTCATGCTTGGGTGGCTATCAGGCGTGATGCCAATCGCTTTCATGAATTCAAGAGATTCAGAAATACGATTTGCAAGCTTTAAATAGCGCTCTGACTGCGGGCTGCCTTTTGCAAAGCCTAGCATCCAATTGTGCACATTAACAAGATTTGCATATCCACCTTGCGCAAACGCACGAAGTAGGTTCAGCGTAGCAGCAGATTGGCGGTATGCCATAACCTGACGCTCAGGATCTGGGATACGTGCTTCCTCATTAAACTCAATACCGTTGATGATGTCACCGCGGTAGCTTGGTAGTTCAATACCGTCTTTTGCTTCGATATTGCTAGAACGCGGTTTTGCGAACTGACCAGCAATACGTCCAACTTTAACAACTGGGCTTTGTGCGCCATATGTCAAAACAACAGACATTTGCAAAAATGCGCGGAAGAAATCGCGAATGTTATCGCCTTCGTGCTCAGCAAATGCTTCAGCACAATCACCGCCTTGTAAGAGGAAAGCTTCGCCGTTTGCGACTTTAGCGAGGTTATTTTTAAGTGCACGCGCCTCACCAGCGAAAACCAGTGGTGGGAACTTTGATAGTCGTGCTTCCGTATCTGCCAGTTTTGCCTGATCTGGATATTCAGGCACCTGCAAAATTGGCTTGTTGCGCCAGCTTGCTGGATTCCAGTCCTGTGCCATTGTCTTTACCTACCTATTTTACTCTATTATTTGTTAGTTTGACGGGCTTATAGCGCTAGAATTCAGCTTATGAAAGAAATATCTTGATTCTGACGTAAGAAATAGTCAATCAACTCGCGTTCCCGGTGCGATAAAGACACAGAACGTGGATATCTGGGCGTCCCTCTATCCTGTAAAATAGGAGTATGGAAGTTAGCCGTTGTCGCAACGAAGTCTTCTACGCCGGCTTCGCCGTAAATGTTTAAGAACCCTTGCAGCACAGCATCAAGATAAGATTGTGATATGGGCGGTTTGTTTTCCGGTACATCATCGCGTTTATGCGCTTCATAGACAAAGAATTCACATTGCAAGTCGCGGAACTCGTCTGCGATATTCACGTCAGGATGATCAATCGTCTTACGGTCATAATTATGTTCGCGTTGATCCACATCGGGCAGATTTTTAGCCAGATCAAACACAATAACGCCCTTGGTCATCGCGTTTGATGAAGGTCTGGCCGTTAACAGTGCGTCGGTTTCAGGTATGATTTCGACACCTGCGGGAATGTCCCACATGCGTTGCCAATTTTTAAGTTCAGCTGGAATACTTGCAATATACTTGGTGCGAAGTGTGTTTTCATTGACCAATGACCCGTAACCAAAATATCCGACAATCGGTTCATTTGCTGCGAATTCATGTAGTTTTTGACGGATTTGTTTGTTCATGACGTTGGCCAGTCTATATTTTTGTCATCGATCTCTATTAATGTGTTTGCACCAGAAAAAAACAATGCATCCTCAAATGTCTTGCAATAGGTTTCAATCTTATCGCCAATCAGCCCTGTATCACCGTTGACGATATCGCGCGCAGCTCGGTAATCAAAACCCGCTTCGCTTTCAAAATCAGATAGCTTACAAGGTCTAAACCAGCCATCGATCATGCCGCTAAATGCAATATGGGCGGAGATAATCGGGTCCAGCGCGAGATCATAGTCTTCAGATAGATTTATTGTCACACCAAATTTGTCTTTTAATCGGTCTTGAGCCGCTAAATAGTTCCTGCGGTGGGTGATTTGAATATCACCACAGCCTACAGGATTTTGTCCGCTCTCATCACAGTTCCAATAGGGTTGTTTTACCCAGCTCAATCGCCCTTCAGAAAACGCTTTATCCAATCGTTCGACGGATGTTTTTCTATCTGGTGAAAATGCTTCCAAAACTGGAACCATTAAAGTCCCGGTTTCGTGGTAAATTTGACCGAGAGCGGCAGCGAAATAGGCAATAGGATGATGGGCATACCATTTTGCCCATACATCCAGTTTCACATTTAAGCCGCTGATTTGTTGGCTGGATAAGCCATCAGGGAACAGATCATTTTGTTCGGAATTCAGTCTTTGGAAAAACTGCTCACGATCCATGTGTTTTAAACTCGTTCACCGTTTTTAACGCGGTAAGTTGGGTTATACATGGTCACAAGCTCTTCGGATGCCGAAGGGTGAACCGCCATTGTGCGATCAAATTCGTCCTTCGTCACACCTGCTTTGAGCGTGATGCCTAGAACTTGTGCTAATTCACCAGCATCTGGTCCCAATATATGCGCACCAACCACTTTTCTATCCGCAGCATTGACGATGAGCTTCATCATCATCTTTTCTTCACGGCCAGATAATGTGTGACGCATTGGTCTGAACTGAGCACGATAAACTTCCAATTCCTCAAAAGCTTTACCAGCTTGCTCCTCTGTCATGCCAACTGTTCCAATTTCAGGCTGTGAGAACACAGCTGTTGGGATTAGCTCATGATCGGGGGAGGTTGGGTTATCTTTATAGACTGTCTCAATGAAACACATTGCTTCGTGGATTGCGACTGGCGTTAGCTGAACTTTATCAGTCACATCACCAAGCGCATAGATGTTATCGATGTTGGTTTTGTTATATTCATCGACAACGATCGCGCCGCGCGCGTTCATTTCAACGCCAACTTTTTCAAGCCCAAGGCTGTCCGTGTTGGCAATTCGACCAAGCGCTAACATGACTTGCGAATATTCACTAACATCACCATTTTTTGTTGTGACTTTTAAATTGTTGCCAGCTGCTTTTTCAACTTTTTCAATTACATCTTCGAACTGGAAGTTGATGCCCTTAGCAATCATAGCATCCTGTAGGTTCGTTCTAAGATCAATATCAAACCTAGATAGAACTTCGGTACCACGATAAATTAGCGTGGTTTCAACGCCTAAGCCGTGGAAAATATTAGCAAATTCAACTGCAATATAACCTGCACCAGCAATCAAAATTGATTTAGGTAGTTCATCAAGATGGAAAGCTTCATTGGATGAAATGCACAATTCATGACCGGGAAGATCAGCCATTGGGTTAGGGCGCCCACCTACAGCGATAACGATCTTTTCAGCTGTAACGGTTTCACCCGTTGCTGTGAGGCAAATTGTGTGCTCATCGATAAGCTCGGCGCGACTTTTAAACATTGTAGCGTCGTTAGAAGACAGACCTTTTTGATAAAGACCTTCAAGGCGCGTGATTTCTTTGTCTTTGTTGGCAATGAGCGTTTTCCAATCAAAGGAGCTTTCACCCACTGTCCAACCATAGCCTTCTGCATCTTCAAAATGCTCTGGAAAGCTTGATGCATAAACGAACAGTTTTTTCGGCACACAGCCGCGGATCACACAGGTGCCACCGAAGCGGTACTCTTCGGCAACGGCAACGCGTTTGCCCATTGAGGCAGCAACACGACCGGCGCGAACACCACCTGAACCACCACCTATAACAAATAAATCAAAATCAAATGCTGCCATTTTCCGCTCCATAACAAATCTTAAATTGGCATATGGTGTTTTTAAATCATAATGCCAGCGTATCGATGATAACTTTTAAGTTATTCAGATTTTGCGTTGAGCTTTTCGGTCAAAACCTTTGATGACGCTTCATTTAGATCACGCGTAATACCAGCACCCCAAATTTCAGCAGCGCGAAGTAGCTCTCTACCCATTGCAGGAGATACACTTAGAAGTTTTTTACCAGTTTCAGAATTATAAAATGCAGCAACTTCATTGAGCTCTTCAATAGAAAAGTTCTTGGCATAGATGTTTGCAGCTTCATTTTCCAAATCCGCACGACGGCTTGCAAGTTTGATTGCTTCTTCGTCCACAGCGATAGAGATCTCGTCTGAGAAGTTTGGATTAGCAAGGGTTAGATTTGCTTTAATCTGTTCTGCTGCACGCGGCAGAATGGAATCAAATGTGTTTGTCACAACCAGTGCATCAAGCGCTGATTTTGCCGCTGTAATGTGTTCTGGGCTAGCATCTTGTGCCAATGCGCTGTTGATCTGCGCGCCAGAGAAGATAAGTGTAGCACTTACCGTTAGAATTTTAAAAAATTGCGTTTTGCTCATGAGTTTAAGCTCCGTCTTTTGATTACTTTGTCATGACTTTAACACCCTCAGGTGTCGCGATCACTGCTTTAGTGGCGATATCGATAAACAATCCTGTTTCGACAACGCCCGGTATTAGGTTTAATTTTTCGTTGAGTTGCTTTGCATCAGAAATACGGCCAAATGATGCATCAAGAATAAAGTGGCCGCCATCGGTAACAAAGTCCGATCCGTCTTCTTTCTTGCGCAGCACAATAGCGCCTGATAATCCCAATTCTTTGCTGACTTTTGCGACTTCGATTTCTGTTGCTTTTAAGCCAAATGGCACGACTTCAATTGGCAGCGGAAATGCACCTAGAGGCTCAACGACCTTCGATGCGTCTGCAATCACCACCATAGCTTTTGAAGCTTTAGCGACGATCTTTTCACGCAACAACGCGCCACCACCACCTTTGACGAGTTGCAGATCTTGATCAAGCTCATCGGCGCCATCAATCGTTAAATCCAGCTCAGGCAATTCTTCCAGAGTGAAGGTTTTGATCCCTTCTTTTATGCACAGATTTTCTGTCTTAACAGACGTCGTAACTGCCTGAACTTCAAATCCCGCACGGACTTTTTCGCCCAGCAGTTTGGTAAATTCATCGGCCGTTGAACCTGTGCCAACACCCAATCGCATGCCATTTTCCACAAGTTGCAAAGCTTCTCGTGCTGCCGCTATTTTCAAATCTTTAGGATTCATTCGTCTCAACCATTATTCAATAAGTTTCGCTGGTAGCATGTCAGACCAAAGCTCGCAAAGGAAATTCGCAATTTATCTCAGACATTTCTTGGACTTTGAGCGGAAAATCCGTTACCTGCTGAATGAATTCCAATGATTTGAGGTGATAAATGTCGCAAAAGCTAATTGTATTTGATCTAGATGGAACGCTTCTCGATACATCAAATGATCTTTTGGACTGCGTCAATCATTGTTTGTTGTCCGTGGATTTAAAGCCAGTTGTCTATGAAGATCTGACGTTTTTGGTTGGGCAGGGCGCACGCGCGATGATTACCCGGGCCTTTGAATTAAATAAGGCAAAACTCTCAGAACCTGAGCTGGATCGATTGTTTGACTTGTTTATTGAATATTATGACGCGCACATGCCGGGTACATCATCAGCATATCCTGGATTGATGGATGCAATAGATCGCCTGTCAGTGGCAGGTTATCGCCATGCGGTTTGTACCAATAAGCATGAGGGTATGGCGCGTAAGTTGTTAGACCTCTTATCGCTCACAGATCACTTTGAAGCGATTACGGGAGGTAATACATACCCATACCGTAAGCCTGATGCTCGGCATTTGCTCAATACAATTGAGCTCGCTGGTGGCGTTGCAGAAAAGTCGATCATGATAGGCGACTCAAAGAACGATATATACGCGGCACAAAATGCTGATGTTGCATCGATCGCGGTTTCGTTTGGATTTAGTGATGTTCCAGTTGAGACGCTTAATCCAAGTGTTGTTATAAACAATTACGGCGAGCTCACAGTGGAACTCGCCGATCAATTAATTCATAGCAAATAGACGCTAGGAAGTTTGTTTAAACCCCAACGCGAGACTTAATCGTTGTATTGTAAGCTTTTTCAAGCGCTTTATCGCGGCTATACACATCTGCAAAATACTCGACTTCACCCGTTTTGGCATTTGGCCAAGCGGTGAAATATGCCACATGCACCGGGATTGTTTTTTCAACAAACACTGTTTTGTTTTTGCGTGGCGCGATATGCGCATTGACGGCATCTACGGATGTACCAAGAACAGCTGCAGCCATTGCTTGCGGATCGTGAAGTCTGACACAGCCATGACTGAATGCGCGTGTATCACGTCCAAATAGCTTTTTAGCAGGTGTATCATGCATATAAATTGCATGTTTGTTCGGGAACAAGATCTTTAGCTGACCAAGAGCGTTTTTCGGGCCAGGAGGCTGGCGAACGCCGATCGAACGCGTTGAACTTAGCGAACCCCAGCTAATAGAGCTAGAAGATGTTGAGCGACCATTATAGCTCACCTGATATCCCAAACGGTCGAGATAAGATGGGTCAGCGCGAAGTTTTGGCAGCATTTCATTTGTGATGATAGACTGCGGAACACCCCAATATGGATTGAACTCAACTTTTTCAATTTCGTCACTGAAGAAGTTTGTTTGATTGGCGCGTTTTCCAACAACAACCCGCATTTCAAGTTCTGGTTTGTGATCTTCAAAATATGTCACTTTGTAAGCAGGTGCATTGATAAACACATGCTTTGCAGCAAATTTTGATGGTAACCAACGTGCACGCTCCATCGCATAACGGAGTTTGTTGACTTTCACCTCATTGGAATCTTCGACCAAGGCACGAATGGTCTTTTTACCAACAACACCATCAGCAGCAAGATTGTTTTCTTTTTGGAAAGCCTTGACCAATTCAACAAGCTGAGGGGTGTATTCATCATTGCCCAAATATGTATTTAGCTGGAAAGCCATATCCGTTTTGAGCTGCTCAGAACCTTTTGCTCGGATAGCCATAATGACATTTCTTAATTCTGGGTTTTTTGTCCCAGGTTTAAGTAAAGTACCATCTGCAATCGTAATGCGCTCTTTTTCATCTGCGGACATGAGTTCGGTCATTTCGCTTCTAAGAGCTTTGAAATGATCGCCTTGCGGTCCGTAAAAATTCAAAGTAGCAGCAGGATCTGCAGAATAAGCCATGCGCACGATAACATTGCTTAATTCAGGAGATTTGCGCTTGAAGTCATGATAGCCTGAAATACGGTTCGGATCAATTAATCCGCGTTGTGAATCAACGGCATAGGTTAAAATCGCAGCTGAGAACTCCATCTCAAACCGCATCAAATCTTTCCAATTTGTTTCACCAGTGTCGAGTGAGACAACCGGCATGTCGACTTGATAGTTCTCAGAAGGTAGGCCGATTAACTCAGCTTCACCAAGCACTTTCATGATTGTTTTTGCTTGCTCGTTTACACCCTGATCACTCACCCACCGGTATTTGGGTGATTTGGAATAATTTGCAATTAATGCATCTGCGACTTCTGGAAGTACTTTGAGCTTTAATGATGCAAGTGCGTCGTACCCCAAAGCAAAGGGAGTTGGTTCCGGCGCTACGGTTGCAGCTACTGTTCCTGTTTGTGCGGTTGCATCAGCATCTAAATTTTCAGCTTGAACAGCCCCAGTTGTGACAGGGTCCGTGAGTGTTGCAAGTTTAGCAACAACTAGCTTGTCAGCACGGTAGGTTTTGTAGCTTGGGCCACGCACACGTGGTGGCTTCTTTTTTAACGCTTGTTGACGGGCCAGTTCTTCCTGTCTTTTACGTTCCGCTTCTTGACGTTTTTTGCGTTGTCCGCCACCAAAAATAGCCTGCAAGAGGTTTTGTGCGGATGCGTCTTGTACCATAACAGGTAGTGGTGAAGTTTCCATCAGCGCGAATGCTGACAAGATAAAGACCGAGCGCGTAGCAACCTTACGTATCAATTTTTTACCCTTTCACGAGTGTTCCCGAGGAATGTTTAACCGATGATGGCCTTGAATTAAAGAACATCTTGTTAATTTTATTAAATTTCGCGAAACTTGTGATCAAATATTGCACTGCAAACAAGTTCTTGTTGTCGAATGCATGTTTTTTGACTAGATGATGTGACAAGTAATTGCGTTTTAACGCATGTGTGCCGAAAACATAAAGGGAAATCAAATGACTCAAACCCGCGCAGAATCAGACAGCTTTGGTGTTTTACAAGTACCATCAGATAAATATTGGGGTGCTCAAACTCAGCGATCATTGATGAATTTTCCAATCGGTTGGGAAAAGCAACCAATTGCGATTGTAAGAGCGTTGGGCGTGATCAAACAAGCATGTGCGCAAGCAAATGTGGAACAAGGTTCAATGGAAGCTGAAATCGGCAATACAATTGCAAATGCTGCTGCGGAAGTTGTTGCTGGAAAGCTTGATGATCATTTCCCACTAGTTGTGTGGCAAACTGGTTCAGGTACGCAATCAAATATGAATGCAAATGAAGTGATTGCCAATCGCGCGATTGAGATGCTTGGTGGTGAAATTGGATCAAAATCACCTGTGCACCCAAATGACCACTGTAATATGGGGCAATCTTCAAACGATACTTTCCCAACAGCTATGCATATCGCTATTGCCATGACTGCGCGAGATGTTTTACTTCCCGGTTTGGAAAAACTTCATGATGCTTTAGTTGAAAAAGCTAAGTCATTTGAAGAAATCATTAAAATTGGTCGTACGCACACACAAGATGCCACACCGCTGACGTTAGGCCAGGAATTTTCCGGTTATGCGTTCCAGATTGAGCAGGGCATTGCACGTGTTAAACAAGCGCTTCACAACATTCATGCTTTGGCACAAGGCGGGACTGCCGTTGGTACTGGCCTAAATACCAAAAAGGGTTGGGCAGAGATGGTTGCTGCTAATATGGCTGCAATCACAGATATCCCGTTTTATACCGCGCCAAACAAATTTGAAGCATTAGCGGCACATGATGCGTTGATTGAAATGTCGGGCGCTTTGAAAACAGTCGCAGCGAGTGCGTTTAAAATCGCTAATGATATTCGTTTGTTGGGTTCAGGTCCTCGTTGTGGTTTAGGTGAGTTGGTATTGCCAGAAAATGAGCCTGGTTCATCGATTATGCCAGGTAAGGTCAACCCAACCCAATGTGAAGCAATCACGCAAGTATGTGCTCATGTTATGGGTAATGATGCAGCGGTTGGTTTTGCAGGTTCTCAAGGTCATTTTGAATTGAACGTTTATAAGCCAATGATGGCCTATAACGTTTTGCAATCTATGCAGTTATTGGGTGATGCATCGGTCAGCTTTGTTGATAAATGTGTTGCTGGTATTCGGCCCGATGAAGATAGAATCAGTAAGCTAATGTGGGAGAGTTTAATGCTGGTTACGGCGTTAGCGCCTGAAATTGGCTATGATAATGCAACGAAAGTGGCCAAAACTGCGCACAAAAATGGGACAACTCTTAAAGAAGAAGCAATGAACTTAGGCTTTGTTGACGAAGAAACATTTGATCGAGTTGTGCGTCCCGAACAGATGCTAGGCCCTAAATAATATACGTTTGAGTATATTATAGAGAAGATGAAACGCTCGAGGGATCGGGCGTTTTTTATTTTTATGGTTTT
Source organism: Lentilitoribacter sp. (assembly GCA_039974935.1). Lineage (GTDB taxonomy): Bacteria > Pseudomonadota > Alphaproteobacteria > Rhizobiales > Rhizobiaceae > Lentilitoribacter. The sequence continues at coordinate 406,088 of JBDWIC010000001.1, forward strand.
TTTGGATTCAAATTAACAGTTCGCCAACACTTTCCGGATAATTTTAACGAAAGCAATTAGCCGTTTTTGCAAAACAAGCGGTTTAATATTAGTAAAGACGGGGTTGGGAACTCATGAATACAGCGTCAATAGTGGTCGCAACAATGCATAAGCGGGGGATTTCTGGTCTTCCGCGAAATTATGAGTTGGTTTACGAAGCTTTGAACAAAAGCAACCCCAATTTGACACGCGAATTTGCCGCTCTTGGAAGTCAACCCTCCCAAATTGATCTTGATGAGATTGGTAAAAAGTATTTTGCGCACCATCATCACGATGGTGTTGTTTCAGATGCTCAACAAAAAATCTCCGGTGAGCTGGATGAGTTGATTGGTCGTTTGAATAAAGAGAACAATACGTTGCAGGATTATAACAAGGTCCTCGATGACAATGCGAACCGCCTTGATACCATGGCACGCAATCCGCGTAATCAAGATATTTTGAGCATTACTGATGCATTGGCGCAGGCAACTGGCGATAAGATTGAAAATAGTAAGCAGATTATTGATCGCGTGTTAACAGCGACCAAAGAACTTGCGCAAGTTAAAGAACAATTGGATGAATATAAGTCGATTGCGAATACCGATCCTTTAACACGTTTGCCGAACCGTCGTGCTTTTGATGAAGCGATGTCAAACATTTATGATAGCAACATCTCAATCACAACTAGCGCTTTGATCCTCTTAGATATTGACCATTTCAAGCAGTTCAATGACACCCACGGTCACCCAATTGGAGATCGTGTGCTCACAGTTGTTGCAAATGCAATGAACCAAGAATTGCGTCAAGATTCGCTTATTGCTCGTACCGGTGGTGAAGAGTTTGGCATCGTTGTCTCAAACACCTCCCCAGGCAATGTTGAATTGATTGCGGAACGTATTCGTATGGCTGTTGAAAAAACATCATTGAAAGATCGTAAGTCTGGCATGGACTTTGGTAAGATTACGATTTCATTGGGTGTGTGTATGGCAAGTCAATGCGATAGCGCTGACGACTTATATGGTGCTACGGATGAAGCACTTTATTTGTCCAAGAATAAAGGGCGCAATCAAGTACAAGTTTATGATGCTGACCGTATGGGTAAGTCATCAAATAAACGCGCAATGTATCGAAATTAGATGATACTTAGCCTTTAGGCTTGATAGCCAAATACAAATTAACCGTCTGATGATTAGCTCTCAGGCGGTTTTTTCTTGTTTTATTGGAAAGATTTAATTGTACGACGCGACGATTGTTCTGCGAGATTGATGTAAGGCTAAGGTAACCTAAAAGGGGAGGCAAGGAATTGTGTGCTCCTTGCGCTAGAAAGTAACAGGCTTAAAGTTTGCCGGTTGGTTCGTCGTCTTGAAGAAACTTTGGACCAACAACGCGTACTTTTCTATCAGCATCATCTAAGGGCTTACCCGTTCGGTTCACACTGGTTATGGCTTGCACGTCTTCGTCAGTTAAATTACCAGCAAGGTTTGAGATTGTTTCAGGGTCTTCGCCGCGGTCAATTCTATCTACAGGTACGATGGTTAAGCCAAATGTCGCTGCGCTTTCTGCGTCGCCATTTTCTTCTCTTTCACGCAATACTCGTTCTCGACGCGCCATTTCAGCGTGAAATGCAGACATGTTACATGAACAAGCCTCGGATCTGGGGCCCGATGTAGTTTTGTACGAAAATGCGTATGGCTGGTTTGTATATGCCTGCCCACCACGATAAGAGATCATGTCTTCGCTTTCCTGATCACGTGATCGGTGGAAGAACAAGTTTGTTTCTGTGCCCGGGCACATGAGTTGGCAGGCTAATTCATCACGTTCGAAAGACGTTGATGATGTGTTAGATGAAATTGGAAAGAAAAATCCATCACATGAACGCACGCACATAGTGCGATATTGCCCAATGTTTCGTGCAGAATTTGGCAATGTAACGACGCGTTGACGCGGTTTGCGACCGCCACTTTCGCCTAAAATACGTACACCATTTTCTAATTTACGCCCCGTGTTAACAGCTGCTTGAGGTTTTTTGTCTATCGATGCGTTTATAACGGAGCTGTCACTGCTGCAATTAAATGCTTCAAGGCGTGCATTGATTTGACCTACAGAAAGTTTGCTCGATCCTGGCGATAACTTTTTTCGCGCGGCGGTCAGATTATCAAGGTTAGTTTGCATGCGCTCTTTAACATTTTCAAGCTTTTCACATGCTTGATCTGCGTTATCTGAATTGCAACTATATCTACGCAAATCACCCTCAAGCTTTGCCAACATCTTTGTTTGTTGTTTGATGGCTGTTGAATAGCGTTTGATCTTCTTAGAGCTTGATCTTGAGGCTGACGCTGTTTTCAGCTCGGCATGCAGGCTTTCGCATGATTCAAGATTTTGCGCAAAACCGATATTCGGTAATGCGAAAAAACTTGTTGCCAGCAGGGCACCTATCAGTTTTCTCATCGTTCTTACTCAACTCAAGCTATTGAAAACGCGTTATAGAGCGTAATTATAGGGCTAAGAGATTAGCATCTTGTAAACGATAATCAGATGAGTGCGGATTGGTGTCCTTTATTGGGTTTATGTCATCGCAGATGAAGCTTCGACCACCGATAGTGTGGCAATATTGACGATGCCGCGTGATGTGACCGATGGAGATAGGATATGCGCCGGGAGCTTGGTTCCGAGCAGGATTGGTCCAACATGCAACGCGCTCAGCATAGTTTTAGCAACGCCGAGCGTGATATTTGCGGAATCAAGATTTGGGAATACCAATAAGTTTGCTTCACCAGTAAGATGGCTGTTTGGCATTGCGCGATTACGCAACACTTCCGATATCGCAGCATCCCCCTGCATTTCACCGTCTGATTCAAGTTCAGGAGCGATGTCGCGAAGGATCTTGGCTGCTTCGCGCATCTTTTTCGCTGTTGGTGTGTTGTGGGAACCGAAATTTGAATGGGAGACGAGTGCGACTTTTGGCACGATTCCAAAACGTCTGATCTCTTCAGCCGCCAACACAGTCATTTCTGCAAGTTCCTGTGCGGAAGGGTCAAAGGTTACATAGGTGTCGGTAAGGAACGTTGCTCCACGTTGGGAGATCAACAAACTAAGCGTTGATAAATCGGTGACACCATCTTTCACGCCAATAATCTGACGAACATATTTTAAATGATTGGCATATCTACCCTCAAGACCGCAGACCATTGCGTCTGCATCGCCTCGTTTAACTGCAAGTGCACCAATGACAGTGGTATTTGTCCGCACGATCGTGCTGGCCGCCTCTGGGTTGATACCTTGGCGACCCACAAGTGAAAAATATGTATCTACATAATCACGATAACGCGGATCACTTTGAGGATTTACGATTTTTAAGTCTTGTTCCATGTTCAAGCGAAGACCAAAACGGCGAAGTCTTTGTTCAATAACTTCAGGACGTCCAATGAGGGTTGGTTCTGCGACTTTTTCCTCAATCAAAACTTGCGCTGCGCGCAATACGCGTTCGTCTTCACCTTCGCAGAATATCACGCGTTTGCGTTCTGCTGCACGAGCTGCTGCAAACACAGGCTTCATCACAAAGCCGGAACGGAATACAAATCTGTTTAGACGATCAACATAGGCGTCTATGTCTTCAATAGGGCGTGTTGCGACACCAGATTGTTCTGCCGCCAAGGCAACAGCGGGCGCAATGCGCAAAATCAATCTCTGATCAAAGGGTGAGGGGATTAGGTAATTAGGGCCAAAGACTGGTGTTTCGCCGGAATAGGCCTGTGCTGCAAGCTCAGATGGCTCTTCTCGTGCCAACTCGGCAATGGCTTTCACCGCAGCAATTTTCATCTCTTCATTGATTGTACGCGCGCCGCAATCCAGCGCACCACGGAAAATATATGGGAAACATAAAACATTATTCACCTGATTTGGGAAATCAGATCGACCTGTGCAAATCATTGCATCGGGGCGCGCTTCACGCGCAATTTCTGGCATGATTTCAGGTGTTGGGTTGGCGAGCGCTAGGATCAATGGCTGTTTTGCCATTTTATCCAGGTATTCAGGCTTTAAAACACCGGCTGCAGATAGACCGAGGAACACATCAGCATCACCGATAGATTCATCTAATTTACGATGATCTGATTTTTGTGCATAGATGGATTTCCAGCGATCCATTTGCGATGTACGACCTTCATAAACAAGACCTTCGATATCATGCACCCAAATGTTCTCACGTTTTGCGCCCATGGATACAAGAAGATTAAGACATGCAAGAGCTGCAGCTCCCGCGCCTGATGTTACAATTTTCACATCTTCAATGTTTTTTCCAGCCAGCTCTATACCGTTCAGAACCGCAGCGGCAACAATGATCGCAGTGCCATGCTGGTCATCGTGAAACACTGGAATATCCATAATTTCACGCAGTTGTTCTTCAACTTCGAAGCATTCCGGCGCTTTGATATCTTCTAAATTGATGCCGCCAAACGTGGGTTCAAGCGCAGACACAACCGAAACCATTCGATCAACATCTTTGGCATCCATCTCAATATCAAAAACATCAATGTCAGCGAATTTTTTAAAAAGGACAGCCTTGCCTTCCATCACTGGTTTTGAAGCAAGTGGGCCGATTGAACCGAGCCCCAAAACAGCTGTACCATTTGAAACAACAGCAACAAGATTACCACGAGCGGTATATAACGCAGCCTTGCTTGGATCTTCGGCAATCGCGCGGCAGGGTGCTGCAACACCTGGGGAATAAGCCAACGCTAAATCCCGTTGGTTGCCTAATGGTTTTGTCGCTTGAATTTCCAATTTGCCGGGTTTTTGATAATTGTGATAAAAAAGCGCCTGGCTATCAAGATCGTCTGACTCTTGTTTTTGCTTATTATTTTTATCATTATCCATCAAATTTTATCCCATAGGCTTATTATCGTTGCGACTCATTGCCATAATTGCACAAGTGAACATCAAATTGCTACATTCTTTCGCGCTAAACTATATTGCTTAAAACGAAATTCTCTCAGGCTCCACAAAGATGCTCAATTTAGATCGGTGACATTCTTTGCCTTTATGTTTAAAACAACTTCCATGAATGAAAATACCAGCCAACATAGTGCAAATTTTGCTCGATTTGACGTATCAAATGACGCGCAAACTTGTCGTGTTCAAATGTCAGGTAATTGGCAGCACGATAAAATCGAAAATGTTGCCGTTGAGTTTCCTTTAGTTGCCAATAGCACCGCGCAAAAGCGCGTAATAATTGATATGTCTGGCGTAACGAATTTCGATACTGCTGGCGCATGGTTGCTGCACCAGTTCACCAATGTTTGCGATGATAATGGTATTGCGCATGAGCTTTCAGGTGCGAGCGATAAAAACCTGTCTTTGCTTTCAAAAATCCCCGCAAAACTACCCGATCCGAATTCTGATGATAACAGGCAAAAATCCAATATCTTTGAGCGTTTAGTTGATCGGACCGCAAAAGGTTGGCGAGCGCTTTATTCAGACATTATTATGGGTTTGAATATTTTGGGTGCAACCATTCAAGGCGGACAATTAAAAGAAGGGCGCAAATCGGGCGCGTCTCCGGCGGCTATTGTCACGCAAATGGATCACATCGGGGTGCGCGCTGTCCCTATTGTCGTGCTCATGTCACTTGCAATTGGCGCAATCATTACTCAGCAGTCCGCCTTTCAATTACGAGCTTTTGGCGCAGAAGTGTTTGCCGCAGACCTTGTGAGCGTATTGCAATTGCGCGAAGTGGGTGTGTTGATAACGTCTATTATGATTGCAGGACGTTCCGGCAGCGCAATCACCGCAGAAATTGGTTCGATGAAGATGCGTGAGGAAGTGGATGCACTTAAGGTGATGGGGCTAAACCCGGTTGGTGTTTTGGTTTTTCCAAGACTTATAGCGCTTGTTATTGTATTGCCTTTACTTACGATTGTTGCAAATTTTGCGGCGCTTTTTGCCTCGGCGCTGGTGCTCTACTTTTATTCGGAAGTACCGTTCAATGTTTTCTTATCCAGAATGAAGGCGTTCATTGACTATACGACATTGACCTCGGGCATGATTAAGACACCTTTCATGGCTATTACCATTGGTATTATAGCGGCGGTTGAAGGGTTAAAAGTTGGAGGAAGTGCGGAATCTTTAGGGCGACGTGTTACCGCCTCAGTGGTAAAAGCCATTTTCCTTGTGATCGTTATCGATGGAATATTTGCAATATTCTATGCAGCCATTGATTTCTAGGTGATGATGATATGAGTGAACACGTGCAATCAGATCAAATTTTGGCGCCCAATGTTGACGACAATATTATTTTGTCTGCGCGTGGAATTTCCGTCGCGTTTGGTGAGCACAAAGTGCTTGAAGATCTTGATCTTGATGTACATCGCGGTGAAATTTTGGGATTTGTTGGTGCATCAGGAACTGGTAAATCTGTTTTAATGCGCACCATGCTTCGTTTGATTAAACGCCAAGCTGGGCGAGTTCAAATTCTGGGTAAAGACTATGATGCAATTTCCGATGAGGAGCGCATCGCCATTGATATGCGGCTCGGTGTACTATTCCAACAAGGCGCTCTTTTTTCATCCCTAACGGTGAAAGAAAATATTCAAGTGCCGATGCGAGAATATCTAAATATTCCGCAAAAGCTCATGGATGATTTGGCACGACTTAAAATCGAATTGGTTGGATTGGCGCCAAATGCTGCGGATAAGTATCCATCCGAACTTTCAGGCGGCATGATCAAACGCGCAGCGCTTGCGCGCGCATTGGCTCTTGATCCGGATCTTTTGTTCTTAGATGAGCCAACATCCGGGCTAGATCCTATTGGCGCTGCAGAGTTTGATGATCTTATTGCGAAATTGCGCGACACGCTGGGGTTAACTGTTTATATGGTAACGCACGATTTAGACAGTCTGTTTTCTGTTTGCGACCGTATAGCTGTGTTAGGGCAGAAACGCGTATTGGTGTCGGGAGACATTGATACTATGCTTGCATTTGATGATGACTGGGTGCAATCCTATTTCAGAGGTCGACGCGCGCGTTCTATCGTGCGTCTAGAAGGGTCGTAAAGAATGGAAACAAAAGCCAATTACACAATTGTAGGCTTGTTTGCGGTGTTTGTAACCGCTGCTGCTTTTGGGTTCATCTATTGGTATGCTGAGTTATGGCAAACTGGTAAGTTTGCGCGTATTGTTGTGCAAATTCCTGGTTCCGCCGCTGGCCTAAATGTGGGAGCACCCGTCCGGTTTAACGGTATTCCCGTTGGTCAAGTCACCAATGTTAATATCGATCTAACTCAGCCAAAATTTGTAAACGCGCGAGCCGAAATTTCTGTCGATACTCCAATTAATGCATCCACGATTATTAAGCTTGAGGCTCAGGGTTTAACAGGTGCATCTATTCTTGAGATTTCTACGCCGGAAGGTGCGGGAACGGATATGCTTTTAAAGGCGTATGAACAGGGCACCAGCATTCAGTTTGAAGCATCCCCATCAGGTATTGCTAATTTGCTTGAAACTGCTGAGAAGATCATGGTGCGGACGGATGCAATTGTTGGACAGGTGGAGAATTTTGTCACAACGGCGCAAGACCCAATTAATGCAACGCTCAAAAACGCTGAAACTTTCTCAAAAGCATTAACGGATAATGCGGAAGGGATCGATGAATTCTTAAAAAGTGTTTCTGGCTTAACTGGCACGATCCAGAGCCTCTCTACGCGTATTGATGGAACGCTGGCGTCTGCTGATCGACTACTGACCGCAATTGATCCTCAAAAGATTGTTAATACGCTGGCAAATTTTGAAAAGTTGAGCGGTGAGGCAACGCTGTCCTTGGCCAAGATTGATAAGCTTGTGTCAGAAGTTCAACCTGGTCAAATTGGTGAAACTGTTAAAAATATCACCGCAGCAAGTAATGATGCTCGCGTTGCAATCGAACAGGCGAAAGAGGCGATCTCGGGAATTGGTGCTAGTTCTGACGATATTTCAAAGATGATTTCAGATGTTTCTGAAACCGCGCAAAAACTAAATGCCGCAAGCGGTAAGGTTGACGCGTTATTATCTGAGGTTAAACCTGGCCAAATTGGTAAGACTCTCGAAGATATATCAACTGCAAGTGCTGATGCACGCGTTGCACTAGCTGAAGCTAAGAAAGTGGTGGAGACAGTTGGTGGGCGCTCCGGTGATATCGATGAGATGATCTCAACCGTCGGTGAAACGGCAAAGCAGCTTAACAGTGCGACACAAAAAGTGGATACGCTATTAGCTGAGGTTGATCCGGCAATTGTGCGCCAAGCGCTTTCGGATATTTCAACGGCGGGAACGGATGCGCGCGAAACGCTTGCTGAAGCCAAGAAGGTTGTTTCAAGTGTTGGTGGACGCTCAGATGATATTGATCAAATGATCACAGATGTCAGTGAGATCGCAAAACGACTTAATGCAGCTTCGTCACGTGTAGATGGCGTTTTGGCTAAACTTGATGGCTTTTTGGGCGATGGAGATTCATCAAGTTTGATGACCGAAGCACAAGACACGCTCAAAGCCTTTAAAGATATCGCAAATAATTTAAATCGGAGAATTGGACCGATAGCGAGTAATCTTGAAAGATTTACAGGTTCAGGGCTTCAGGACGTTGAAGCTTTGGTCGTTGAAACGCGTCGTTCAATTTCAAGAATTGAAAGAAGTATCACTGAAATTGAGAAAAATCCCCAGAGGCTAATTTTTGGTGGTGAAACGGTGAAACAGTTTGATGGCCGTACAAGACGTTAAGACTTTATAAATATTTAACTTTGGTTTATGTATGGGGCGATTTTAATGTTGGACGTAAAACTGTTGGAGAATTTTTGTGCTGCGTAGTCTCTTAGCTTTGTCGACATGCTTGGTACTAAGCGGCTGCGTGTTAGGTGGTGGCAACGCTTCTATTCCAGATACATTCACGCTTTCCCAACAAGAAATTGAGACAGCGCAAAAGCAGCGAAGTTCTCGACGCCAAATTCTAATTGCAGAACCTGTTGCTTTAAAAACACTTGATAGTGATCAAGTCGTGGTGCGCACATCACCATCTGCAGTGCAATATCTTGCCGACGCGCAATGGAACGACCGTTTGCCACGTGTTTTCCAATCAAAACTTGCGCAAGCCTTTGAAACATCAGGTTTAGTTGGCGGTGTTGGATTGCCAGGTGAGGGGCTTGCAATTGATTATCAGATTGTCACGTCTATTCGCGCGTTTGAAATCAATGTCTCATCACCGCGCTCAGCTGTAGTGTCTATCTCAGTAAAGGTTCTAAATGATCGCAATGGCGTTGTTCGTGCGCAGCGGATTTTTACATCTGAAGTAACTGCATCTGGCACCGGAAATGATGATTATATTTCCGCGCTTGATTTAGCCTCAACCATTGTCACGCGTGATATCGTTTCTTGGGCAGCGAAATACGTTAGATAATTCTTATATCAATTTATTATGTTCATTAAAAAAGCCGCCTGATTTATACAATCAAGCGGCTATTTTCTTTTCTTTTTGTAATCGTTTTATTTTAAACGACCACTTGCATGCGCGAGCATTGTATAGACCTTACCGGTATCTGAAGTCAGATAGCTTTGGCCGATCACATTGCTTGGATCATTGCGTGATACGTCAGAAAGAAGTTTTTCAAAGTCTGTCATATAGCGATCAACGGCTTTGCGGAATTCAGGCTCACGTGCATATTTCGATTGAATATCATCAAATGTCTTCTGACCTTTGATTGTGTATAGGCGGCGTGTAAAGATATCACGCTCACCACGTTGGTATCTCTGCCACAATTCAACAGACGCATCATGATCAATTGCGCGCGCGATATCAACAGAGAGCGAGTTCAGCGATTCCACCACGTGCTGTGGCTTGCGAGGCTGACGAGTAGGCTGCGTCTGTTGTGCTGGAGCTTCTTGTGTGTCAGCACCTTTAATTAGGTTACTAACCCAACGGGCTTCATCATCGCTTTCAGTTACTGCATCGCGTGTTGGACGCAATTCTTGTGCACCAATATCTGCGGCTGCTGCGACACGATTACGAGCGCTTTGGGCTGCTGGAGTTGTTGGTGCAGAAAGAGCAGATGGAGATACATTTGCATCGATTGTCTGTGTGGATTTTGACACGAGGGAAGATAGCTCTTGTAACGCTTCAATTTGCTGTGCCACAGCACGGCGCATGGCTGCAGCGCTTTCACGTGTCTCTTCAGGTAAATCAAATGCACCTTTTTTCAGCTCAGTACGCGTATCGCTAAGTTCTTGGCGAATGCTGCCAGCCGTTACGCGAATCTCTTCGGTTGCACCTGAGAAGCGACTAACAGCTTCATCAACTGCTTCGCGAAGAGTGTTGCGCAAGACTTGAGCTGCGTTGACTGAACGTTTTTCAGTATCTTTGATCAAACTATCTACATCATTGACAGACGACTTAAGCTCACGATCAATCGTTCCTGCTGCATTTGATGACAGTGTTGCAGCTTGAGTGAAGGCACCATCCACAATATCGATGAGAGAACGCATGTTGCGTTCAACATCTTCAGATCGCGCTACAAGGCTTGATGAGAGGCGATCGAGCGCATCCTTTCGTTCATCCATAGTGGATGAAAGTCGGTTCTGAGCTTCACCAAGCAAATCAGTGGCAGAGGACAGAACATTTGAATGTTGTTCAAAGTGCTGGCTGATGTCAGCAATTTGCGCAAGCGTAGTATTTGAAATACCACCAAGTTGGCTGATGTTCTTGGACAAGATGTCCGCTGAATTTGTCACAAGGCTTGATGCTTGCTCAGTTGATTGGCTCAAGTTATCTGCAGTTTCATTCAAACGTGTGTTGATGAGAGAAATATTTGCAGATGCCTGATGGATTGTATCATTAATCGTTGTGCTGCTTTCATTCATCTTATCGACGATGATCGCTGCATTTTGTGACAAGCTCGCACTTGCATCTCGCACAGCGGTCAGCGTTTCGCTGGAACGTGTTGCGATCGCGTCAATAAGAGCCTGGTTTTCAGCTTTGAGCTGTTCTGTACCAGCCTGCGCTGTCTCACGAAGTGCTTGTGTTGCATTCGTTGTTGTCTCAGTAATTTCGTCAACCAATGGGCTTAGTTTTTCACCCATGAAGTTTGCAAGATTGTTTGTGTTCTCAGACAACTTAGCGTTCAGTTGGTTGGTAACTGTTGATATCTCCTGCATTTTCGAAGCTTCAGATGTCAATGCGCTGACATTTTCATTCATCACTTGAGTATGGGCACCAAGCTTGTTGCCAATGTCTTGTGAGAAGTTGCCCAGGTTTTCGCTCAATTCATTTGAACGAATGCTAAGTGCCTCATCTAAATGAGAAGCGGCTGCATTTACATTCTGCGACAGCTCCTGAGTGCGGCTAGCAAGTTTTCCATCGAGTTCCGAGGTGAGGGCACCAAAGTTCTCTTTCATTTCGTTGGCGCGCGTATTCAACGTGCCATCCAAATCTGATGTGAAGGAGGAGACACTTTCAGTCATGCGCTGAGTATGCGCACCTAGTTTCTCATCAATAGATTGGTTCAACTCTTCGCTTGTTTTGCTAATTGAATCGCCAAACTCGCCTGTTACTTCACGCAAGGCAGCTTGAGCACGTGTAGCTTCTTCGGTCAAATCTGTCGTTGCAGAAGATACACTTGATTTAAGCGTGCTCGCCAGAGAAATAGCCTGCTCACCCAATGTGCTTGAAACGCGATCAAGACCATCAGAGAGTGTTGAGTTCAGAATGCCGAAGCGTTTTTCAACGTGTTCGGTTTTCTGTTCAACAGCATTGTCGATAGATGTGATGGCATCCAACGTTTGCTCCGTCATAGAGGCAGCATGTTGCTCAACTTTTTGAAGCGAATTATCAACGGCAGAAGAGATCGTGTTGATGGATCCGCTTGCAATTGATGAGATCGTATTTGCTTTTTCTTCAAGAGAGTTAGCTTTTTCAGAAAGCAGATTACCAAGCTTTTCTTCATTGCTCATTAGAGCAACTGCAATTTTACTAGACTCACGATCAAGTGCGCCAGAAAGCGCATCTGTCATCGTGTCCATAGCTTTGGTGATTAGATTTGCACCTTCACCAGAAATTGTTTCCATCGCATCGGTACGATCGTTAAGCGTTTGCTCCAGACGATCAATATTGCGTTTTGCAATGTTATCCAATTCATTGGCACGCTCATGCAATGCATTATCAAGTTTAGTCATGTTTTCAGTCGTAATATTCTCCATTGTTTCAGCGCGTAGTTGAATGGACATATCTAGAGACTGAATGCCTTCGCTTGTGATGGTTTCAAGGGAATCTGCAGTGCGTTTGACAGAACCTTCGATGGTTTCAATTGTCATTCTGCTGAGACTCTCTAATTTCTCAGTTCTGTCTTGCATCGATGCATCAAGCGCATTGATTGAAGTCTGAGCGGTACCTGCAAAGTTGCTGGTCTTTTCATCAAGCGCTGAGCTAAGTTTATCGACAGATTGCTGCGTGATATTTGCAAGACTGTCTGTGCGCTCATCAAAGCTGTTTTCCAACTGACCAATGCTATCTTTGGCAACTGATTGCATTGCATCTGTGCGTGTTTTCATTGACACATTGATGTCTTCAACGGCTTTGCTCATGCTTTGATCAAGCGCTGATTGGGACGAGGATAATGTCTCGTTTAAATCGACAAGATTACGTGTAAGGTCGGCAGTGATACCTTTTGTATGCCCTTCAATAGTGGAAGAACCGTCTGAGAGGGTTTTATTGAGGTTTTCAATACCTGTTGTAATGGCCATATCAACAGCCATGTTGCTGGCCATGAAGCTTTCATCGATTTTGTTGACTGCACCATCAGCGGTATTTCGCAATGTATCTGCGTGGCCGCTTAGCTTATCGACACCGTTTTCAATGATATTGGTGAGATTGAAGTTGCTCGCAGTTAGCGTCTCATTCACTTCAGCAACACCATCTTTCACAGTGTTATTAAACGCAGATGTGCGTTGATCCAATGTCGCTGCTAGTTTTTCAATGTTTTCTGAGAAACTCGTGTTGACTTCGCTACTTGCAGCCAACATTTGTTCGCCAACCAAACCAGAACGTAAATCGATGTCCATAACTGCTTCGTCAGCGCTGGATTTAAGCGTTTGTCTAAATGCGGCACCTTTTTCATCCAATGTGGCATTCATTGAATTGATAACGTCACCAAGGCCTTGCTCAATCGCGCGTTGGCCAATCGTAAGTGAATCGTTGATTTCAGAACTGCGTGCAGACAAAGCTTCATTTAACTGACGGGTGCGCTCATTAATTGTTTCATTAAGGCGCTCAGCTGTTGAATCAAGTGTGTTCACTCGCGTTTCAAAGTCCGAAAGTAATTCTTTACTTTGCAGAACAAATTGAGAGCTAATCATGTTCAAGCGACTATCAATTTCACCAGAAATTTCATTGCCTGATGTGCGAAGATTACTCAGAAGGTTTTCAGAGTTCTGTTCAAATAGGTTTTGAATAGAATGCGTGATATCGGTCGTGCGTTCTTGGAGCGTCGCAGAATGGGTATCCATCAATTGTGCGACAGTCTCGCCAGATAGGGCAATGCGCATGGCGATCTCATCGCCAGCTTGGCCTAACTCGTCCTTTAATTCATCACGAGCACCCACAATAGATGTTCTTAAGCGTTCAGCATAAGATATAATCGCATCGCGCTCATTACTTAGATCTGTAACAAGGCCACGAACTCGCATTTCGTTGTCTGTATAGCTGCGCTCAAGCGCGTTTACTTCTGAATGCACAAGTGTTTCAAGTTCTGATGCACGTGCAATTGTTCTTTCAATGCCGTCATTCATGGCATTAACTTCGCGGCGAATTGCTTGACCAACTGTTGTGATCTTACCTGTGCCACGTGTTTCTGGATCAGCTAATTGAATTGCAACATGGGTCATAGCACGTGCTGCTAATTTAAACTCGCGTGCGCGTGTCACCATGATAGCAAATGCAAAGAAGACAAATGTTGGAATGATCGCAATTAGAACAGAACCAATGAGGAGGGGGTCTGCTATAAAATCGTTGGCATTTGTAACGGCATTTATATTTTCAGCTAGGAAGTAGTATGTCAGCGCGCCAATGCCTGCAATCCAGACAAGAGAAATCAAGATTGCAAAGGTATAGGCGGAACCAGAAACTCTCTGATCAAGCGCTGCAAGCAATGGTGATGACTTTAAACCACTATCATCATTGGCCGGATCAAAGTCGATCTGTGTAGCAGCTGCGGGAGCTCTTGTTGTCTCAGACTGCGCAGCGCTCGCTTGTTTGGGCGCGCCTGCTGCATTGTTTGTAGACGAAGCTTTTTCTGATGTATCGGGAGACGTTGCCAATTCTCGCGCAGCGCTTGATACTTGTTGCTCCAGATCTTCAAATGATTTTTCATCAAGAGAAAAATCAGCCTCTTGTGAATTCCCACTTTTAGTGGCGCTTGAATGATCTTTTTTGTGACCAGCGGGCTCTTTTGCCATACCGCTACTTCCTCATTTTGTTGTACGCGTTTTGCAGCTATGACCCAAGCGGACGAGTGTTTAAAACCCTCGTGTTTGTCCCAGCTTAAACTCGCCATAGCCTCATGCAAAACATTTCAATGTTGTGTTTTGCCACATTTTCGTAGGTTTAACAATGAGATGAAGCTCTTCGTACACAGGCAGAAGTGCCACAAATCAGCTTCGCAAAAATACACCCATCATTAAGTCCCTGCAAAATATAGGTTTATGGTCTGTTAACCATATTTGACGAAAATATGGCTGTTCGGTAGCAGATTAACAAAAAACATTCACCTCCGTGCTTAAATCGCAGAAAACATATAAGAAAACGGGGACAAGATGGCTTTAAATAGAATAATACTGGAGGCACCAGAATTTGGTTCCGGTCGCGAGTGCGACAATCGTCCAATTGACATGCTTCACCTTTCCAAACAAACATCGGGAGATTCATCTCTCGAAAACGAACTTCTCACACTGTTTGCAAAACAGGCGCGCGAAAGCCTTTCTGAAATGGCATCATGCGATGAAAAAAAACGTGCCAAAATGGCCGGCGAGGTTCATCACGCTGCGGAAAACATTGGTGCATTTGATGTTGCAGAAAAAGCGGGTCGCGTTAAGGCAGATCCTGCTGATCCAATTTCATTGGCAGCATTTTCAAACTCAGTCGTTAAAGCCAGCACTTTTATTGCGTCGCTAAACCGCATCTAAGCTTTGAAATTTCACGAATTTAAGCTTGCGCTCTCATGAACACTATGGTTTGTGTGCGATGAAATTTATTAGGGACCCACAAATTTAATGGCCAAAATTACATACATCTCTTCTGACGGAAAAGAATTTGTTGTTGATGCACAAAATGGATCAACAGTGATGGAAAATGCAGTTAAAAACTCAGTGCCAGGCATTGAGGCTGAATGTGGTGGCGCATGTGCGTGCGCAACATGCCATGTTTATGTCGATGATACATGGACTGAAAAGGTGGGTTCGCCTGAAGCTATGGAAGAAGACATGCTTGATTTTGCATTTGAAATGAAGGCAACGTCTCGTCTTTCGTGTCAGGTCACGGTATCTGATGATCTTGATGGTCTCATCGTTCACATTCCTTCACAACAAGCTTAAAAAAAACCTCACCACATAAAATGGGTGAGGTGAATTGGGCGCTTGCATAAATGACATGGGAGGAACGTGATTTATACGTTCTGCGCCGGGAGTACATGTCGAATCGTGAAAAACTAAACCCTGTGTAAGGGATAACTGACGTAAATTTGTGCGACTATCCTAAAATGTTATCGATATAATTTGACAAAATAATAGGCAATTTACATCATTTAGTTGATAAAATAGGCAGCAATTGATTATTTCTTGACTTAAAATGGCACTTTAGCGAACTATTTGCATCTTGATTCCGTGAAAATTGAAATTCTCTTCGTTTCAGCTATACATCGACCTATCTGACCAATTTGCGGACCCTCTTTCGACATGTTGAATTCCATTCAATCCAATATTCAGTGTTTTGAAGCAAAGACCTGGCAACTTGCGCATCAAAAATCTATTGCGCTTGGCCCTAAAGCTCAAATTATGGCGATTATGAATGTCACCCCGGATTCATTTTCGGACGGTGCGATGATTAATGGTGTCGATGAAGCCTTAAAGTCAGCCGAAAAACATATAGCTCAGGGCGCGCATATTTTGGATATTGGTGGTGAATCCACCCGTCCAGGTGCTGATCCTGTGACCGCACAGATGGAACAAGATAGGGTGTTGCCAGTTATTGAGGCGATTTCATCCAATTTCGATACGATACTATCGATTGATACTTATCGCGCATCGACTGCTGATCTTGCTATTTCCAACGGCGCTCACATCATCAATGATGTGTGGGGACTGCAGCGTGACCCCAAAATTGCAAAGGTTGCAGCAAAGCACAAAGCCGGTGTGTGTATTATGCATACAGGGCGCAATCGCAAGATTAATGACGATGTTATTGTTGATCAATTCAATTGGTTTGAAACATCTTTGAAGATGGCAAAAGATGCTGGTATTGAACACGAAGCAATCGTACTTGACCCAGGTTTTGGTTTTGCGAAAGAAACCACAGAACAGAACCTATCTTTAATGTTGCGATTTGAAGAGTTGCATGTGTTGGGCTATCCGTTTCTCATTGGTTCATCACGCAAACGTTTCATTGGCGCTTTAACCGGCCAAGATACACAAAACCGAGATGTCGGAACATCAGCAACCTCTGTCGTTTTACGTCAGATGGGTGGTGCTATTTTTCGTGTACATGATGTTGCAATAAATCGTGATGCGTTATCGGTGGTTGATGGTTTAATCACTCACGCTTTGAATGAAGGGATTACGTCTTGACAAAAACTATCAAGATTACGCTCAAGAATTGCTCATTTTACGCTTATCATGGGGTGTTTCCAGCTGAGAAAGAAATCGGCCAGCGTTTTTTCGTGGATGTTGAATTGGATGTTAGAAAATCAGAATTGATTGCAGAAGATAAGCTTGAAAGTACAGTTCATTACGGGGAAGTATTTGCGCTTGTTGAGGACACTGTCACCAACACCAAATATGATTTGATTGAAACGCTAGCGCATTTCATTGGCCAAAATATCTGTGACAGCTTTGAGCTTGTTTTGAATGCAAAAGTCACTGTTCGAAAGCCATCAGCACCAATTGCGGGTGTTTTAGATTATGTTGAAGTAACAGTTGAGACATCTCGATGAGTGATGATTTAGCCTGCGCTGCGCTAGGTATCGGCGGCAATTTAGGTGATACAAAGCAAAACCTGATCAATGTGATTAGCAATTTGGCGCATCAATTGGATGTTGAAGTTCTATCAGTCTCCAAACTTTATAAAACCCCGCCTTGGGGCAAGACAGATCAACCTGCGTTTTTAAATGCATGTTTATTGGTTGAGACCAGCCTTACTGCGCGGCAATTGCTCGAAAAATGTCTCGATATTGAACAGAAACTTGGCCGAGTTCGCGCTGAGCGCTGGGGCCCGCGGCAAGTTGATATAGATATCCTGTTCTTCGGTGATGAGGTTATCGCAGAGGAGGGGCTTGAGGTTCCTCATCCGCGTATGACAGACCGAGCCTTTGTCATGCAGCCATTATCAGATATCGCTCCGGACGAGATCATTTCTGGGAAGTCAGTGTCGAAATGGGCCAAAGACCTTCACGATGAAGCGATTGAGATTGTTTGCGACGAAGAAGACTGGTGGATGTAAAATAGGCCTGCTGATCTATTGCGAATTCATTGACGTAAGATCAGTAATTAGTCCTCATGCGTGATTACCATTTCAGTGATAAATTGCTCAGGGTCAGCGGCGAAGGATTGGTATAGTCTGAAATGAGATGTGTTGCGGTAATCGACTTCCTCAAGCCCTAAGCGTGTTACTTCAAAAACTTTTGCATTTGGTAGTGCCATAAGAATTGGCGAATGCGTAGCCATAATAACCTGAGCCGTTTTGGTCTGTTGGATCTTGTGCAAGATACGCAGTAGTTCTAGCTGTCTTTTAGGTGAAAGCGCGCTTTCCGGCTCATCCATGAAATATATTCCTTGGCGTTGCATACGTTCTTCAAAGAAACGGATAAAACCTTCGCCATGGCTCCAGGATAGAAAATCAGGGGGAGGGCCACCCAAAGGATCCTCCAAGGCAGCTTGATCAAGGTAGCGGGCGACAGAGAAAAAGGATTCAGCTTTAAAAAACCAGCCATTGGTAACTTTAGGTAGCCACGAACCGCGCAGCACATCTGCAAGCTCCGATCCGCTTTTATCTATTGCTTTTGAATGATCAACGGGTCGATAACCCTTGCCACCACCAGCTTCATCATAACCGCTTAAAGCGGCAATAGCTTCGATTAGTGTCGATTTTCCTGTGCCGTTTTCACCTACGATAATTGTAACCGGAGACGTAAACTCGAGTTCAAATCTTTCGTGATCAAGCCAAGGTAAATCAAACGGATAGCCTTTCTTCGAGGCTATTTTTTCCGTTACGATTTTCAAACTTTTTAAGAATGGGGACGGTAAATTTGTCCCATATTTCCGTCGCGCCATATGCCTGATTCATTTTTTGAGATTAGTAAGATTTATAGGATCTATCTCATAATCGAAAATGGTACTTATCGATACCGAATTTAGCGTTATATGGAGATGAAGCCTCAGCTTACTTCATTGCTGTTTTGCGAGATGACTTGCGTTTTAATGTCATGCCAATCACTGGGACGAGTGTTTTGCCAACTTTTACTGAGATCGTGACGTTCATTGTGTTGTCGTCAAGAAAATCAGCAACCATTGTGCCGTCTAGTTTGTTGCGGTTGATGCCAACAACTGCACGCGATTTGTTAAAGCGCCCAGATACGATGTCCAAACCCTTGCCTTTCGCGCCATCTAAAAACTTCCCGCGGTAAGATGACCCTGCTTTGGTGATCACCGCATTCATTGGTTGGTTAAATACACCAACGCGACATTTGCCATCCATAGATACGCCAACGGACTTACCTTTAACGGGGCTACCTTCCAGCGAACATGAGAATTTGGTGCCTTTGTATTTACCAGCAACAATTTTGCCAGGGCCTTTCCATGTTCCTTCAACAGAACCAAAGAAATTTTTATCATTTGCGGCTGACGCAATGCTTGCAGAACAAAGTGCTGCAATGAAAAGACCAATGACGAAGACAAAACGGTTCAAAAATTTAGACATAGAAATACCAAACAAGGTTAATACTTCCCTGAAAGTGCCTTGGAATGGTTAATGCTTGGTAAGCAAAGCGGCAAAAATCGACTGGTTCTGATCACGAAATGATACAATCAGCCACTAAATTCACTTTTTTCGGATTTTAGCACATTCAGCTCGCTCAAAAAATCGCTCAAGCTTGGGCGTTTACGTGCGCGAAAGGGCATGGGGCGTGCAACTTCCATGGCTACAATACCAAATCTAGTGGTCATGATGCCATTTACAAACCCTTCGCCAAAGCGTGCAGATATTTTAGCTGCAACACCTTGGCCAATCATTTGTTGCACTACGCTATCACCAAGCGAGACTGCACCAGTGACCGCCAGATGCATGGCAATTGATTTTAGCAATTTGAGTGTTCCTAAGAATCCCGGACGAACGCCATATATCTGCGAAATTCGTCTGGCCAGGCGCACCATTTCAAACAATACATAGCCTGTGTCAATCAACGCACGTGGGCTGATTGCCGTGACAACAGAGACGCGCTTTGCAGATGCTGAGATTAATTGCGTCGCTTGTTGATCTAAGTTTTTGAAAAGCTCACGCTCGGTAAATTCTATCAGGTTCACGCTATCGACGACGTCATGCTCAAGATCTTTGATCGCTTGCCGTCCTTGTGATGTCATTGGATTATTTGAGACCGCATTGGTAATTCGCTTAACTAGTTTCCATGCGGTGGCGACAGATGTTGATGTATTTATCTTACTTGTTTGTTCGCGCATATCGCCGACAGAATTTAGCTTCATAAAAGCGGATGCTTCTTGCCATATTAAGCCGATTAATCCCAGTGCCATGAATGATGTTAGGCCAACACCGATCCAACCTAGCCATTCATTTTGTGCAAAAAGATCTGTGATTAAATTATCAACCCACAGTCCGATCGCAAGACCTATGAGGATTGTAAAGCCGCTGATAAAAAGTTTGGTGAAGGAAAAGGCTCGGCGCATCGGTACGGTTTCGATGTGTGCTACTTCATCTTCGTCCAAAGGAGGTGTTTCAAATGAAAAAATATCCTCATCTTCAGGCGTGTACTGAATGCGATCATCGTCTAGTTCAATCGATGCTGCTGCGCGTTTGGTAGGTTTGGACTTTTGCTCGCTTTCTGGTTCATCAACTGAAAAAGATGCGGGGAGGCGGCTTGGTTTTTTACTCATTGCAAACGATCTCCAATCAAAAATTCAAGTGCGCGATCCAGCCGAATATGGGGTATATCAACTGGTTCTTTAGACTGATGGCTTTTTAATGGTGGAGGGCGGAAGCGAACAAAATTGATGTGTTTGAGATCTTCAAATTCCTCTTGATGATCTGAATCAACCGCTTTAAAAATTGAATCCGAATTTTCTGGTAAGTCACCGGGAAATATAGCTTTTTGCGTTTTTCCATCAAATGTCTCATCGCCTAATTGTTCACCTTCTCGCGGGGTGCCAACAATGAGCTGTAGTTCTTCATCACCATTTTTATGGGTGGCTTCTTTGGTTGCTCTAATGGCTGCCATGGCCAAAACATCGACTTCTGCACCTGTTGCATCGATCTTGACCAATGCGCGATTAACCAACCGTTGGACAATGGCCTGTAGGTGGTCATGGCTTTCATGGTGAAGATGATCAGCCTTGGTTGCCGCAACCAAAATTTTATCAATACGTCGTGTGAATAAGTTCGCCGGAAAACTGTTTTTGCCTGTGTTAAAACTTAGCAAAATATCACCAAGGGCACGCTCTAAATCCACCACAGCCTCGCGACCTGCATTCAGCGCTTGTAGCGCATCAATCAAAATGACCTGTCGATCCAAACGCGCGAAATGATTTTGATAAAATGGTCTGATGACCTTTGATTTATAGCTTTCAAACCGACGCTCCATCATAGCCAGCATACTATTTGGTTTTGCAGGTTTTCCTTCAATATCTATAAGCGGTGCAAAGGTGACCGCTGGCGAACCTTCCAAATCACCGGGCAGCAAAAAGCGCCCAGGAGGAAGCGTTGAAAATGCGCGCTTGTCGTGTTTGCAATCTTTTAGATACTCAGAAAATGCACTTGCAAGTTCAATAATAGGAGGATCTTGAAAATCAGCATCTGGATCAACGTCAGCGGCAAGCTTCAACCATTTCGTACTTAACTCGGATCGCGGATAGCTTTGCGCCATTTCTACGGCGTTTTTTGAGAATGTTGCAAAATCTTGTGTCAGCAGAGGCAAGTCTAGCAGCCATTCGCCGGGGTAATCGATTATGTCGAGGTTAAGCTTTCCTGGGGAGAACATCTTTCCCCAAGAGTTTTCAGTCTCAAATTCAATGGTCAATCGCAATTGTGATATTGACGTGGTGGATTGAGGCCATAATCTTTCTTCCGTTAGACTTTCTAGATGCCCTTCATAAGAAAATCGCGGCACGTCATCATCTGGTTGCGGCTGCAAATAAACCTTTGAGATTCGGCCCGAATACTTCGCACTGAAGAAAGGGAGCTTCTTTCCATGCATTAAATTGTGGATAAGTGAGGTTATAAAAACTGTCTTTCCTGCGCGCGATAAACCAGTAACGCCTAGGCGAATAGTTGGTTGAAAAATCTCTTTGGCACGGGACGTTGCAGTATCGAAAACGCCATAAGCTTCCTCTGCGATACGCGAAACTGTCGAATATTCGGACAAGGCTACTCCAGTTTTTACAATCTGCGAAAATTAAACTCAAATTATTATCAAATCTGTGAATAATTTTGCAATCAGAAACATTCGTTCTTATTTATATAGTGTTTGAAAAGAGTGATTTAAGGGATTTAAGGGCAAAAATATCATTTTACTGTCATGAAAATTCACTAAACAGCAATCCGCAAGAGGCGAGCGATCAACTTTTTACTACTTGTAAGCTGGTCCGACACTGGTTATACAGCGCTCAATAAGGCGTAAAGTTTAGGGATACAGATCATGAGTGACGGTTCAAAATTGGATTCTTACGTACCATCTAACGACGAGGAGTTCATGAATCCACGTCAAGCTGCCTATTTCAGGAAAAAGCTTATCGACTGGAAAGATGAGATCTTACAAGGCGCACGTGAGACGATGGGAAATCTTGCTGAAGAAAGCTCAAACCATCCCGATGTTGCAGACCGTGCTTCTTCTGAATCCGACCGTGCCATTGAGCTTCGCGCTCGTGATCGCCAACGTAAATTAATCTCGAAGATTGATGCAGCATTACGTCGAATTGACGAAGGTGAATATGGCTATTGTGAAGACACTGGTGAGCCGATTAGCCTACAGCGTCTTGATGCTAGACCAATTGCAACTTTGTCAATTGAAGCTCAAGAACGTCACGAACGTCGCGAGAAAGTCTACCGAGACGAATAGGTCTCTAGTTTTTATTTAATCTTGATTTTTGCGCTTCATCAAGTAGCGCTTTGAGCTTGTTGACGCGCTCCTCAGCCGTTTCAGGAATTGGCTCTAACGGGCGTGATCGTTGCGGATTTTGCTGAGATTGCAAAACTGAATGAAAATCATCTGTGTCATCGCGAACAACTGGCTTTGCCGCCTTGGTTGCTTGAGCAGCTTGCGCATTGTTTGATTGTGCATCTTGAGGTGCAAAAATGCGATCTCTCGCCTGATCAAAGAAATCAATCGCGTCTTGTTCACTGTTAAGTGCGGGAGCTGAAGTCGCTGGTGACGATTGAATAGCGTCGTTTAGAACGTCCTCAGAGTTCGTAGTCGATGTATTATGCGCTTTATCTGTGGTATTACTTGTTTCAATCACAAGGTCAGTCGGTCCGCCAACCAATACAAGATGCTCCGTTCCATCTTTTTGAATGAGAACTAGTTTTCTTTTTTGATCAACAGCGATGGTTTCTACAACTGAGAGCCGAGAGCCAGCATTTAGCTTTTGCCCAAGGGCTGCTAGATTGAATTTCTTTTTAAGAAAAAAGGCTATAACTGCGAAAAGCCCGATGGCAACACTAACTATCAGCAATGCAAAAACCAGGCTTCCCATTGGATCGCTCGTTGTCTCAGTCATACAGCACCTAAATATTACGCGTATCATCTACGCATTGTTGAGTATAAGATCGTTGTAATGCGAAGTTATAGCTGATTCTCAACAAAAAATCGCGAATGGCGTGGGGATATCTTATTAATGCCCTTTCGATGTGGAAAAATTAGCTTAAATATTAGGTTTAGAGATGGAAATATGCCAGCCATCATCGCTTGAGCTATCCGAGGGGGTAGACGTGATTAACAACTGATCTGCGTCGGAATAAATTATGGATCATCAGCCCAAATCAAAATCCGCTATGAAGCTCATTATTGTCGCGTTAGCGATGATAGCTTTTTCAGTCGTCTTTTTTCTATATCGCGATCAAGTAGATAATAATGTGCTTTTGGTTGGTCTGGGTCTATTGGGAATATTGGGTATATTCTTTATCGTGTCTTTGATCACCGGATTAATTGGATTTGCACCAAAACCACAATCAGACCCATTTGCATTTGAAATACTTGATAGCCAGCCGCAAGGTATTTTGATTTCAGATCAGAAAGACCGGGTCATTTATGGCAATAGTGCTTATCGCAAACTTGTTGGTGCTGATAACGAGCAAGAGTTAAAGTCCATTAGCTTGCTTCTTGGCCATGACCCTGCAGCAACGGAAGCCGTTTATCGTCTCACCAGTGGCATTCGCGAAGGTAAGTCTAAGCAAGAAGAATTTAGACTAACATCTGCACTTCACTCCACGGATGGAGAAATTGCACCGCGTTGGTATCGATTGTCAGCTCGCCCGTTTTCAAGTGAAGATAAAGATGACTTCATTGCTTGGGAATTGTCTGACATCACAGGTGATCGATCTGATCAGGAACGTGTTTTCAAAGAACTGCAATATGCGATTGATTATCTTGACCATGCGCCAGTTGGGTTTTTCTCAGCTGATCATGATGGCAATATCTTGTATATCAATGCGACGCTCGCTGATTGGCTCGCAATCGATTTGACCAGTTTTGTATCTGGCTCCATCGCCATTCCTGAAATCGTTGCGGGTGAGGGGATTGCGCTGATTAATTCTGTTCAGGCAGAACCTGGATTGAACAGAACAGCTCAGCTCGACTTGGATTTGCTAAAGCAAAATGGCCAGAGCGTCCCGGTTAAACTTGTCCATAAAGTTTCAACAACGCGCGATGGTGCACCAGGCGAGAGCCGAACGATCGTTGTAAAGCGAGAAGATGAACCAGGTGCAAATTCATCGCCGGCAGCGGCTGAAATGCGCTTTACGCGGTTCTTCAATAATACCCCAATGGCGATTTCCTCTATTGATTCTGAAGGGAAAATCCTGCGAACCAATGCGCCTTTCTTGAAGATGTTTGACGGTATTGTTAGCCGATTGGACATTGAAAAAGGTGTGCAGCTGGAAAATCTCTTTAGAGAAGAAGATATCCAATCTTATAAAGAATGCTTGGAAAAGGCTGGAGATAAGCAAGGCAATATCCCACCATTTGATGCGCGTCACCCAAAGGATGATGAACGGTTTTTCCGTTTTTATGTCAATGCTGTGATCGAACAAGGTGATGAAACAGCCCGTGACAAGGCAATTATCTATGTTGTCGAAACGACTGAGCAAAAAGCTTTTGAATCGCAAATGGCGCAAACACAGAAGATGAATGCTGTTGGCACATTAGCGGGTGGTATCGCGCACGATTTCAACAATGTGTTGACCGCTATTTTGCTGTCATCTGATCATTTGCTGTTGTCCTCACGCCCTGCAGATAGCGATTTTGCGGATCTTATGGAAATCAAACGCAACGCAAATCGTGCTGCGGTTTTGGTACGCCAGCTGCTTGCGTTCTCTCGTAAACAAACAATGCGCCCATCGGTATTATCAATGACAGATGTTGTTGGTGATTTACGCATGTTGGTGGACCGATTAACGGGCACAGATGTTAAGCTTGATGTTGAATTTGGCAAAGATGTCTGGGCTGTAAAAACAGATTTGGGCCAGTTTGAGCAGGTCTTGGTCAATTTGGCCGTTAACGCACGCGATGCGATGCCAGACGGTGGAACAGTTACCATACGCACCAGCAACGTCGAAGAAGCTAAGATTAAAGAGCTGAACTATCGTGGTATGACAGACGGTGACTATGTGTTGGTGGAAGTTGAAGATCAGGGTACTGGTATTGAGCCGGAAGTCTTAGAACAGATATTTGAGCCGTTCTTTACCACAAAAGACGTGGGTAAAGGCACCGGATTGGGCCTTTCTATGGTCTATGGTATCATCAAACAATCAGGCGGCTTTATTTACACTGAATCAGAGGTTGGTAAGGGAACGACATTTAAAATTTTCCTTCCGCGTCATATTGAAGAAATCGACGAGACTGAAAGTGATGCGGCAGCGCCGAATACTGGCGAAGGCGAAAAAGCTCAACCCGCGGCGAGCAAGAAGACATCGGAATCTGCTGATCTAACTGGCGATTCAGCTGTTGTGTTGTTGGTCGAAGATGAAGAAGCCGTTCGACGTGGTGGCAAGCGCATGCTTGAAACGCGCGGCTATGAAGTTCACGAAGCTGGATCTGGGGTTGAAGCGCTTGAGATCTTAGAAGAACTCAACGGTGAGATTGATATTGTCGTGTCTGATGTTGTGATGCCAGAAATGGATGGACCAACGTTGCTACGCGAATTGCGCAAGGATTATCCTGATATCAAGTTTATCTTCGTATCAGGCTACGCAGAGGACGCTTTTGCTAAAAATCTGCCTGAAGGCGCCAAATTTGGCTTCTTGCCTAAGCCATTTTCGTTAAAACAGCTCGCAACTGCAGTTCGAGATATGCTTGATAATTAAAATTGTATCTGTTTGAATGCTTCCATAAAGAATTAGTTCATCTTAATGCCTTATTTGAGGGTAATAGGTGATCCCAAACAAATTCTATGAAGGGGAATTTTATGAAAGCCCAGATAATTTCGGTTCTTATGGCAGGCGCAGTTCTAGCCTCATGTACAACAACTGACCCATTTACTGGTCAGCAAAAGGTCAATAATACGACTAAAGGTGCAGCCCTTGGTGCAGCAGCTGGTGCTGGTCTTGGACTTCTTGCTGGCGGTGATGATCGTAAAAATGCGCTGATTGGTGCTGGTATCGGTCTTCTTGCTGGTGGTGCAATTGGTAGCTATATGGACCAACAAGAAGCTGAGCTTCGTGCGCAACTTCAAGGAACTGGCGTGACTGTGACCCGTAATGGTAATCAGATTATCCTAAACATGCCGTCAAATATTACATTTGATGTTGGCCAATCTGCAATTAAACCTGCATTTGTTGAAACGCTTCGCGGTGTCGCAATCGTCGTGAATAAGTTCAACAAAACATTGGTTGATGTTTATGGGCACACAGATTCAACTGGTGAAGATCAGTTTAACCTAACGCTTTCAACACAGCGCGCGCAATCAGTTGCGGGATATCTATCTCAATCTGGTATTGATGCACGTCGCTTCCGTACACTTGGATTTGGTGAAACACGCCCAATCGCTGATAACGGCACAGAAGCGGGTCGCGCTGCTAACCGTCGTGTAGAAATCCAGCTTTCTCCACTTTCATAATCGGTTAAAATTTCGATTTTAAAATTAAACCCTGGTGGTCAGTTGATCGCCGGGGTTTTTTATTTCTGGGTTGTGTATGTTTAAAGCGTCGGGCGTTAAAGTGCACATGCAATTTGTGCTGCGACGATCGCATTATTGCGAACAAGCGCAATGTTTGTCTCCAAGCTTTTTCCATCTGTAAGTTCAAAAATGCGGGACAGCAAAAATGGAGTCACATCTTTGCCTGTTACTTTTTGCTCGTCTGCTTCTTTTAATGCTCGTTTGATAAAGCCGTTCATTTCACTTTGTGGAATTTCAGCGTCTTGCGGAACTGGATTGCCAACTAACAAACCACCATGGTCTTGGAACAGGCGGCGCGCATGCTCAAATTTTGCAATTTCCTCAGCTTTTTCTACGCGTAAAGGAGATGCATGATCTGATTTTGATGACCAGAATGCAGGGAATTCATCTTGCCCAAGTGTAACTACCGGCACACCGTTTGTTTCCAATACTTCCAGTGTTTTCGGAACGTCCAAAATTGCTTTTGCGCCGGCAGCAACAACGATCACCGGCGTTCTAGCAAGTTCTTGCAAGTCAGCTGAGATATCAAAGCTATCGCTCGCACCTTGGTGTACGCCACCAATGCCGCCTGTAGCAAATACAGATATTCCAGCTTGATGCGCCGCCATCATTGTTGCTGCAACGGTTGTTGCCCCGGTTTTACCTTGCGCAATTGCAAAGGCAAAATCAGCTCTAGAAAGTTTCATTGCATCTGGGGTCTGGGCCAGCTTTTCGATTGTTTCTTTTTCAAGGCCAACATGCAATTTGCCATCCAAAACAGCAATTGTTGCAGGCGTTGCGCCATGATCGCGAATAAGTTGTTCGACGCCGGTTGCCATTTCATAATTGCCCGGCCAAGGCATGCCATGGGTAATGATGGTGGATTCTAAAGCGACGATTGGCGCATTTGTTGAGCGTGCGTCAGCAACTTCAGCGCTATAGATGATATCCAATTGAGTTTGCATGTGTGGCCACCTTGTTATTGGGTTTGTTCAAGTTCTTTTTGAACAAGGTCATTTGAAAGAAGGGGGTGTTGTGCACCGTTTATAGCGATTGTCAACCGCGCTGCAGCCATTCCAAACTCCAAAGCCTGCTTTATTCCATCATTGGCTTCAATCCTTGCAACAAAACCCGATAGTGTGGCATCTCCTGCACCTGTCACATCCATAATTTTATTCACCTGTGTTGGCTTAAGTGTTACATCACTTAAACCATTGAGATATCCAATGATGTTGTCTGCACCATTTGTGACAATAGCACCGCGTAGTCCTTGTTGTTCAAGCGAACGACGTATATCAAAACTATCCGATTTTGCAGTTATAGCCTTGGCCTCATTCATATTCATTGCAAGGCAATCTATTCTTTTAATAACCGGTAGATAACGCATGACTTTTGCGGGAGAGACGGCGATTGCATACCACCGACAATCTGATGAAATGGTTTTAGATATCTTTGCCAGCACATCTTCTGGCAAATTTGCATCGGTGATTAATATGCGGCAGTTTTTAAGCTCGTTTATAACATCATCAGTTAGAAATGCTTCACTTGATAAATTATCGTAAAGCTTCATATCCGCGAGGGCTGCAACCAATTCACCGTGCCGATCAATCAAAGCTGTATAGCTTGGTGTTGAACCTTCTAAGATCACCGGTTTATCGCTGATGCTAAGTGGCTTGATCGCGTTTGCAACCTTGATTGAATTGGTATCATTTGCTCTGGGGGAGATGAATGTGACGTCAAGTCCGAGCCTTGATAAGTTTGCCGCAACATTAAAAGCGCCACCACCGACAACTTCTTCAATCGTACCAGGGATGCTTGCACCTATTATATAGTCCGTCTCCATCGCACCTTTTCGATCAATATGGGCGCCACCGATTACTAAAACTGGATTCAAAACTACATACCTTTCACGAATCGTATATCATAACCCTAACAAGTTTAATGCACATGGTTATGATTTAACAGTTTTAGAAATTTTCCGTGTACAAAAATAGAACAAACTAAATTTTATCGTTAAATAACAATATCTTAACAGGGTGTTGTCAAATGAGAACAAATAGGGTACATTTAAGTCAAGTTGGCGCTTGGTTAAAGCGGTTGGTTTTAAACTTAGAGGTATCAGATCATGGGACAGAACTCCTTACGACTAGTAGAGGAAAAATCGGTGGATAAAAGTAAAGCGCTAGATGCAGCACTTTCACAAATTGAGCGCTCATATGGCAAAGGCTCAATTATGAAACTTGGATCAAATGAGAATGTGGTTGAAATTGAAAAGGTTTCAACAGGTTCTCTTGGTCTTGATATTGCGCTTGGTATCGGCGGACTACCAAAAGGCAGAATTATTGAAATTTATGGCCCTGAAAGTTCTGGTAAAACAACACTTGCACTTCAAACGATTGCTGAAGCTCAAAAAGATGGTGGTATTTGCGGATTTATCGATGCAGAGCATGCGCTTGACCCTGTTTATGCCCGCAAGCTTGGTGTTGACCTTGAAGACTTGCTGATTTCTCAACCTGACACTGGTGAGCAGGCGCTTGAAATCACTGATACGCTTGTGCGCTCTGGTGCGCTTGATGTTTTGGTTATTGATTCAGTTGCAGCGTTAACGCCACGTGCTGAGATTGAGGGTGAAATGGGCGACAGCCTCCCAGGGCTTCAAGCTCGCCTTATGAGCCAAGCGCTTCGTAAGCTGACTGCATCTATTGCGAAATCAAACTGCATGGTTATCTTCATTAACCAGATCCGTATGAAGATCGGTGTGATGTTTGGTTCTCCTGAAACCACAACAGGTGGTAATGCACTTAAATTCTATGCATCTGTTCGTCTTGATATTCGCCGTATTGGCGCTGTGAAAGATCGTGATGAAATCGTTGGTAACCAAACGCGTGTGAAGGTTGTTAAAAACAAAATGGCACCTCCATTCAAACAGGTTGAATTTGATATCATGTATGGAGCGGGGTCATCTAAAACTGGTGAATTGGTTGATCTTGGTGTGAAGGCTGGCATTGTCGAAAAATCAGGATCCTGGTTCTCCTATAACAGTCAACGATTAGGGCAGGGGCGAGAAAACGCAAAACAATTCCTTGCTGATAATCGTGAGACCGCTGATGAGATTGAATTGTCACTTCGTCAAAATGCTGGGCTGATTGCGGAGCAATTACTTGACGATCCTTCTGGCGGTAAAGAAGATGATGCCGCTGCGAGTGGCGATAAATAATCCAAAATTTATAACTGATGAAAGCCGCCTTTAATGGGTGGCTTTTTTCGTTTTAGGTGTAAATATTTATGCCAACACTTAAAAACATATGATTTTCACTTAGAATACCGCTCTAGTAACATTATATAGTTGATATAATTGGTTTTCGAATTTAAGAAAAATCGATAATAGAGAAGCATGGATGCTAAAATTGAGCGCATCTTTAGCTAGCGGAGTTTAAGACGGACATGAGTAGCGTAAACGATATAAGATCGGTTTTCTTAGATTATTTTAAAGGTCAGGGGCATGAAATTGTCTCTTCAAGTTCATTGGTGCCTCAAAATGATCCAACATTGATGTTTACAAATGCTGGTATGGTGCAGTTCAAAAACGTCTTTACTGGTCTTGAGCAACGCCCTTATAGCACTGCGGCGACATCGCAAAAATGCGTCAGAGCCGGCGGTAAGCACAACGATCTCGATAATGTTGGCTATACAGCACGTCATCATACTTTTTTTGAAATGCTTGGTAACTTTTCATTCGGTGATTACTTTAAAGAACAAGCCATCACGCATGCTTGGGAATTGATCACAAAAGAGTATGGTCTACCAAAAGACAAGTTACTTGTGACTGTCTATTCAGAAGATGAAGAAGCGGCCGATCTTTGGAAGAAGGTTGCTGGATTTGGTGATGATAAGATTATCCGCATCTCAACAAGCGATAACTTTTGGTCCATGGGTGATGTTGGACCTTGTGGCCCGTGTTCTGAGATCTTTTTTGATCATGGGGATCATATCTGGGGTGGACCTCCAGGATCGGCTGAAGAAGATGGCGATCGTTTCATAGAGATTTGGAACCTCGTCTTCATGCAATATGAGCAGGTGACTAAAGAAGATCGCCAAAGCTTACCCAAGCCGTCTATTGATACAGGCATGGGGCTTGAACGCATTGCTGCGGTACTGCAAGGCAAACATAACAACTATGAGATTGATCTGTTTGAAAAACTCATTCGCGCATCAGAGGAAGCAACCGGTGTTAAGGCTGAAGGTGATCAATTGCCAAGCCACCGCGTGATTGCTGACCATTTGCGTGCGTGTAGTTTCTTAGTTGCAGATGGTGTTTTACCATCAAATGAAGGGCGGGGTTATGTTTTACGCCGGATTATGCGCAGAGCAATGCGTCATGCCAATTTGTTGGGCGCTAAAGATCCGCTTATGCATAAGCTCGTGCCTAGTCTTGTTCTTGAAATGGGCGACGCATTCCCTGAATTACGTCAAACAGAAGATTTGATCAAAGAAACATTTGAAATTGAAGAAGTGCGTTTCCAGCGTACGCTTGGTCGTGGCTTGCAGCTTTTAAATGAAGCAACTGACGGCATGAGTGAAGGTGACGAGCTGAAAGGTGATGTTGCATTTAAGCTTTATGATACATTTGGTTTCCCGCTTGATTTAACGCAGGATGCTTTGCGCGCTAGATCGATTGATGTCGATGTTGATGGATTTAATGCATCAATGGAAAAAC
This sequence comes from Lentilitoribacter sp., assembly GCA_039974935.1. Classification (GTDB taxonomy): domain Bacteria; phylum Pseudomonadota; class Alphaproteobacteria; order Rhizobiales; family Rhizobiaceae; genus Lentilitoribacter. The sequence continues at coordinate 437,633 of JBDWIC010000001.1, forward strand.
AAAAAGCGGAAGCGCGCGCGAACTGGTCTGGTTCTGGTGATGCGGCATCTGAAGCTGTGTGGTTCTCAGTCTTTGATCGCGCTGGTCCGACTGAATTCCTAGGTTATGATAAACTTTTGGCTGAAGGTGTTGTTCAAGCAATTGCTTTGGATGGTGCTGAAGTTGAAGGAGCAGCACAAGGCCAAAAAGTCGACCTCGTTTTTAACCAGTCTCCGTATTATGCGGAAATGGGTGGTCAGGTTGGCGATAGTGGTCAAGTCGTTTTTGAAAATGGCGCGGTAGCTAAGATTTCATCTGTTTCAAAAAAGGCCGATGGTTTGTTTGTTCATCATGCTCAGATGCAAGAAGGTTCGATTAAAACAGGTGATGCTGGTCGTTTGGAAGTAAATGCTGAACGCCGTGCAGATATTTGCCGTAATCACTCAGCAACGCATTTGTTGCATGAAAGCCTCCGCCAAGTGCTTGGTGAGCATGTGGCGCAAAAGGGTTCTTTAGTGTCTGAAAATCGTTTGCGGTTTGATTTTTCACATCAAAAGCCGATTGGTGATGAAGAATTGCAAGCTATTGAGAGCATAACCAATGAAGTTGTGTTGCAAAGTAACCCGGTGACTACTCGTGTGATGGGTGTGGATGATGCCGTGGAAGCTGGTGCGCGCGCTTTATTTGGCGAAAAATATGGCGATGAGGTTCGTGTTGTTGCCATGGGTGAACAGGTTGCAGGTTCTAATCATGATGGTCAGTTCTCGGTCGAATTATGTGGTGGTACGCATGTTGCCAATACCGGCGAAATCGGTGTTGTCACGGTTGTCAGCGAAAGTGCAGTTTCTGCGGGTGTCAGGCGTATTGAAGCGCTAACTGGTGATGCAGCGCGCGATCATTTTAGAACACAGGAACAAAACCTAAAAGCCGCTGCTGCTGCCTTAAAGGTCATACCATCAGATGTTGCACCTCGTGTGGCACAATTGCTTGATGAGCGTAAACAGCTTGAAAAAGAGTTGTCCGACGCAAAACGCCAATTGGCTATGGGGGGCGGATCCAAAGGTGACCAGCCTGAAGATGTGAACGGCACCAAGTTCTTAGGTAAAGTGGTTGAAGGCATTGGCGGTCGTGAATTAAAAGCACTTGCAGATGATGGTAAAAACTCTCTAGGTTCTGGCGTTGTTGTCTTTGTTGGTCTTGATAACGGTAAAGCTGGCGTTGTTGTCGGGGTAACTGATGACCTAACGGACAAGTTTAGCGCTGTAGATCTGGTGCGTGCTGCATCTGAAGCCATAGGAGGCAAGGGTGGCGGTGGTCGCCCTGATATGGCGCAAGCGGGTGGTCCTGATGCTTCAAAAGCTGATGCCGCGGTTGAAGCTGTGAAGTCGCTTCTTTAGATTTTTTTACAATAATTCACTAAAAAGGCCCGCGAAAATCAATTTCGCGGGCCTTTTTGATTCAATTTATTAGCTTTTTGATTTAAGCCATTGCTTTTTGCAGGTTTTCATCAACTTTATCTAGGAAGCCTGTTGTTGATAGCCAAGGCTGATCTGGACCGATTAGAAGTGCCAAATCTTTTGTCATGTAACCTGATTCAACTGTGTCGACGCAGACCTTTTCAAGCGTAAGCGCAAACTTTGCAAGCTCAGCATTGTCATCAAGCTTCGCACGGTGTGCAAGACCACGTGTCCAAGCAAAGATAGATGCGATTGAGTTTGTTGAAGTCTCTTCGCCTTTTTGATGTTGACGATAGTGACGTGTCACTGTGCCGTGCGCTGCTTCTGATTCAACTGTACGACCATCTGGTGACATAAGAACAGATGTCATCAGGCCAAGTGAACCAAAGCCTTGTGCAACTGTGTCAGACTGAACGTCGCCGTCATAGTTTTTACAAGCCCAAACATAACCACCAGACCATTTAAGGTTTGAAGCAACCATGTCATCGATCAAACGGTGCTCGTACCAGATTTTAGCTTCTTCGAATTTTTCTTTAAATTCGTTTTGGTAAACTTCTTCAAAGATGTCTTTAAAGCGACCATCATAAACTTTAAGAATTGTGTTCTTAGTTGATAAGTAAACAGGCACGCCGCGCTGAAGACCGTAATTCATTGATGCACGAGCGAAGTCCTCGATAGATTTATCAAGGTTATACATACCCATTGCGATACCAGAAGAAGGTGCATCAAAGATGTCATATTCTTGTTCTGTGCCATCTTCGCCGACAAATTTCATTGTCACTTTGCCTTTGCCAGGGAATTTGAAATCCGTAGCGCGGTATTGGTCACCAAAAGCGTGACGACCAACGATTACTGGCTTTGTCCAACCTGGCACTAGGCGAGGTACGTTTTGACAGATAATTGGCTCGCGGAAGATTACGCCACCCAAGATATTGCGGATTGTGCCGTTTGGTGAACGATACATTCTCTTAAGGTCAAACTCTTCAACACGAGCTTCATCAGGAGTAATCGTTGCACATTTAACACCAACGCCGTGTTCTTTAATTGCGTTTGCCGCATCTACAGTGATTTGGTCATCTGTCGCATCGCGGCTTTCCATGCCTAGATCATAATATTTTAGATCAATATCAAGATATGGATGGATGAGTTTATCCTTGATAAACTGCCAAATGATGCGAGTCATTTCATCGCCGTCTAGTTCAACGACTGGATTGTCGACCTTAATTTTTGCCATGTTGCAAACCTTTGTTCTGGAAGTAATACAGACACTACTTAATTCAAATTTTCTAAAGATGCGCCCTCATAGCAAAGCATTTGTTGCGGTGCAATGTTTTGAGGCAATAAAGCTTGTAGTAAACAGATAAAACCTAACAATTACAGGCTGTGCTTTTCATTTAACATGATATATGGCACAGGAAATTTGAATAATCGTAGTATGGATTAGAAATAATGGCTGGCTCGAATTCTAAGCTAGAAATGCTCACCGAAGGTCCGATTGTGATTTTGGTTGAACCACAATTGGGCGAAAATATTGGCATGGTTGCTCGCGCAATGGCAAATTTTGGCTTGTCAGAGTTGCGACTTGTGGCCCCGCGTGATGGTTGGCCAAATGAAAAAGCAGTCTCTGCAGCATCAAAAGCTGATCACATTATTGATGGTGCAATTGTTTATGACACGCTGCGCGAAGCGATTGCAGATGTGAATTTTGTCATGGCCACAACGGCAAGAGAACGTGATGGCCATAAACCTGTTCAGGGGCCTGTGACTGCTGCGCGTGATATGCGTGCACGTCATAATAAAGGCGAACGTGTTGGCTTGTTGTTTGGCCGTGAACGCATTGGCTTGCGAAATGATGAGGTCGGGCTGGCTGACGAGCTCGTCACATTTCCTGTCAATCCTGCCTTTGCATCGCTTAATATCGCGCAAGCGGTTCTGTTGATGTCGTATGAGTGGCTTAAAAGCGGTCTTGAATCTGAAACGGACATACCACACGAGGTTCGTTTATTTGAACCAGCACCGAAAAATCTATTGCACGGATTTTTTGATCAGATTGAAGAAGCTCTTGAGGTGCGTGGGTTTTTCCGTTCGGAAAAGAAAAAACCGGCGATGATTGAAAACCTGAGAGCAGTGTTAACGCGCCCTGAGTTTTCTACCGATGAAGTGCATTTTTTACGTGGAGTGGTATCATCATTAGATCGTTTTAGTCGATCTGCCCCAAAAGGGTCATCAAGACCAGGCTTAGGTGGTTCTGACGAAAATGATAATGGAAAGACCTAAATTTGCTCGAACCTAGCCAACGCCCAGTTTTATTATTTGATAGCGGAATTGGAGGGCTAACAGTCCTGAGACAAGCGCGCGTGCTCGCGCCTGAACGTCAATTTATTTATGTCGCAGATGATGAAGCGTTTCCCTATGGTTCTTGGCAAGAGGGCGAGTTAGAAAAACATATCGTCGCTTTAATGGGCAGGTTAATTGAAGCCTATAGACCGGAATTGGTGATCATCGCCTGTAATACAGCCTCCACGCTTGTTATGCCTGCGTTACGAGATGCATATCCGGAAATTAAATTTGTTGGGACTGTGCCGGCGATTAAACCTGCTGCCGAGCGCACAAGTTCAGGACTTATATCGGTTTTGGCGACGCCTGGAACAGTCAAGCGTGCATATACACGAGATCTTATTCAATCTTTTGCACAAAGCTGTCACGTGCGCTTAGTAGGATCAGAAGACTTAGCTGGGCTTTGCGAAGCTTATATGCGCGGAGATGAGGTTGAACGCTCTCAACTCACCCCAATTGTAGATCAATGTTTACTCGAAAAAGATGGCAAACGCACAGATATCGTTGTGCTTGCATGCACGCATTATCCATTTTTGGTCAATAAATTTCGTCAGGTCGCGAAATGGCCAATTGATTGGCTAGATCCAGCTGAAGCGATTGCCCGTCATGCGATTAGCTTGTTAGATCGTAAAAGTCAGGATCAGTTTATCCCAGATCATGATATTGCGATGTTTACCTCAGGGCAGGTAAGCTTTGCCAAAGCCCAATTGATCAAGGGCTTTGGTTTAACAATCACAAAATAATGTCTTGATTAGCGAAGACGCTTAGATGGTCTTGGTTCTGGAACCAATTCGCCATTAAGACGGCGATCAAGATAGTCTGCGCATTCTGCAATCAGCGCATCTGTTTTGTCAGTAAAGAAGTGGTTGGCATCAAGCATTGTTTGCTGTGTGATCAAAATACCTTTTTGCGTGCGCAATTTATCAACAAGGGCTTGCACATCTTTTTCAGGTGCAACACGATCATCATCACCATGAATAATGAGGCCAGAAGACGGGCAAGGTGCTAAGAATGAGAAATCATACGTGTTTGGCTGAGGCGCAATAGACATAAAGCCCTCAATTTCCGGGCGGCGCATAAGAAGCTGCATACCGATCCAGGCGCCAAAGGAATATCCAGCAACCCAGCAGTTTTTAGAATCAGGATGAAGTGTTTGGATCCAATCCAAAGCGGCGGCTGCATCAGATAATTCGCCAGCACCATGGTCAAATTGACCCTGGCTTCTGCCGATTCCGCGGAAGTTAAAGCGAAGTGTTGTGAAACCACGTTGTTGGAACATGTAAAACAGATCATAAACGATCTTGTTGTTCATGGTTCCACCAAATTGTGGGTGAGGGTGCAAAATGATAGCGATTGGTGCGTTTTTCTCAGTACCAGGTTGATAACGACCTTCTAGGCGGCCACTTGGACCATTAAAAATCACCTCAGGCATATTTACTCCAATTTATTTGGCCCAACCCACCCAAAAAATTCTGGGTCAATCAGGGAATTCGTTACGCAAGCCTTGACGAAGACTAAAGGTCTTACTAGAAGCTAGTTTAGAATTATTCAAAAGTAGCTTACGGTGCGCGATACTTAATTGTCGAAGCTTCATAGGCCAAGCGAGGTCAAAAATTCAAGCATAAACGTCATGAAAGTGAAAATGCTTGCAAAAAGGTTGATTTTTACAGATGCAAACACGGGTTTACATGGATTACAACGCAACAGCGCCGCTTCTGCAGCAGGCGCGTGATGCCATGTTATCGTCCATGGAAGAACTTGGAAATCCGTCTTCTGTTCATAAAGAAGGGCAGCAGGCCCGTAGAATCATCAATTCAGCTCGCGACCATTTGGCAAAATTATGCTCGGCTGAAGCTGCGCATATCACGTTTACCTCTGGTGCAACTGAGGCAGCTACCCATCTATTAACACCGAATTATAAAATGGGACGTTCTGCATTAAAAGTTTCAAAGCTGTATGTCTGTGCTGTTGAACATCCGTGCCTGCTTTCTGGCGGGCGTTTTTCTCCTGAAGATCTTGTCGTGATCGGCGTTGATGAAAACGGCCGCATTAATTTGAACGAGCTTGAAGCGGAATTGGCGCAGCACGATCAGTCGCATGGATTACCCATGCTAGCGCTTCAGGCTGCTAATAATGAAACCGGCGTATTGCAACCAATTCAACAAGCGATTGCCTGTGCACGATCTCATAATGCATTAGTGGTCATAGATGCTGTTCAGCTGCTTGGCAAAAAACCAATTTCTGTTGCTGAAATGGACTCAGATTTCCTTATTGTTTCATCACATAAAATCGGTGGGCCCAAAGGTGTCGGCGCGATTATCTCAAAAGGTGAGATTTTAATGCCATCACCCTTGATCGTTGGCGGTGGCCACGAGAAGGGGCATCGAGCAGGCACTGAGAATTTAATTGGGATAAGTGGTTTTGGTGCGGCTTGTGAAGTTGCGTTAAAGAACTTACATGTGTTTCAAGAAATTGGAAATAAACGAAATCAATTAGAGCAAAAAATGCGAAATTTAGCTCCTGATTTGGTGATCCATGGCAGGGGTGTTGAACGTATAGATAATACGACGTGTTTTACATTGCCAGGGATGAAATCAGAGACATTGCAGATTGCTTTTGACATGGAAGGAATTGCAGCTTCATCTGGCTCGGCGTGTTCGTCAGGTAAAGTTGGTGAGAGCCACGTTTTAGTGGCAATGAATGCAGATGCGAAGTCGGGTGCCTTGCGTGTAAGTTTGGGCCCCAATACATCAGACGAAGATGTTGATCGATTTTTGCAAGTATTTGAAAAGACGAATGAAAGGCGTTTATCGCGCCAATCAGCTGAGTTAGCTGCTTCATAGTAGCTAGTACAAATTCAAGGCATAGGCTTTGAACAAAAACAACAGACCTACCGTTACTATTGGGGTGAGGTAGTTTTGTGAATAAAGGAGTATTCCATGCCAGCGGTGCAGGAAACAATTGATCAGGTCAAAGAGATTGATATTGACCAATATAAGTATGGTTTTTCAACCGATATCGAAGTTGATAAAGCTCCCAAGGGTTTGAATGAAGATATTATCCGCTTCATTTCGGCCAAAAAGGATGAGCCGCAATGGATGCTGGATTGGCGTTTGGCAGCTTACGAGCGTTGGTTGACAATGGACGAACCAGATTGGGCGCGCGTCAACTATCCGAAAATCGATTTCAACGATATCTATTATTACGCAGCGCCAAAAGGTCAAAATGGCCCGATGACGATTGATGATGTAGATCCTGAATTGCTCCGCACATACGAAAAACTCGGCATTCCCCTTAGTGAGCAGGAAGTGCTTGCTGGTGTTCAGCAGCGTAAAGTTGCTGTGGACGCGGTGTTTGACAGTGTTTCCGTGGTCACAACCTTTAAAGAAGAGCTTTCAAAAGCTGGCGTGATCTTCATGTCAATTTCAGAAGCTATTCGTGAATATCCAGAACTTGTTCAGAAGTACCTAGGTTCAGTCGTTCCTGCGACGGACAACTATTATGCGACACTTAATTCTGCTGTGTTTACAGATGGTTCGTTTGTTTACGTTCCAAAAGGTGTTCGTTGCCCAATGGAATTGTCGACTTATTTCCGTATCAATGAAGAAAACACTGGTCAGTTCGAGCGTACGTTAATTGTCGCGGAAGATGAGGCTTATGTTTCTTATCTTGAAGGATGTACAGCACCGCAACGTGATGAAAACCAGCTACACGCAGCTGTGGTTGAACTGGTTGCAATGGACGATGCTGAGATTAAATACTCAACTGTTCAAAACTGGTATCCGGGCGATAAAGATGGAAAAGGCGGTATTTACAACTTCGTGACCAAACGTGGCGATTGTCGCGGTAAGAACTCCAAAATTTCATGGACGCAAGTTGAAACCGGTTCTGCTATCACATGGAAATATCCTTCTTGCATTTTGCGTGGTGACGGTTCTCGTGGTGAGTTCTATTCAATTGCGGTGTCAAATGGTCACCAGCAAGTGGATTCAGGTACCAAAATGATCCATCTGGGTAAAAACACTTCCAGCCGTATTATCTCAAAAGGGATTTCAGCTGGTGTGTCACAAAATACCTATCGCGGCCAAGTTTCTGCGCACCGAAAAGCGGCAAATGCACGAAACTTCACGCAGTGTGACTCTCTTCTAATTGGCGATCAATGTGGCGCGCATACTGTGCCTTATATTGAAGCTAAGAATGCATCTGCACAGTTTGAGCATGAAGCAACAACATCAAAGATCTCAGATGATCAGTTGTTCTACTGTTTGGCGCGCGGCATTCCAGAAGAGGAAGCGATTGCGCTGATTGTGAATGGGTTTGTGAAAGAAGTCATTCAAGAATTGCCAATGGAATTTGCCGTTGAAGCGCAGAAGTTAATTGGAATTTCACTGGAGGGGAGTGTGGGCTAATGGATTTGACAGCTATTGCTTGGTACGCAGCTATTTGTGGGGCGCTTTCAGCGCTGGCACCAGTATTTGGCGGACGAACGACGCGAATTATCGTCGGAGCAGCAGTTGGCATTATCGCAGCAAGCCTTTTCCCTTTAGCCAAGAGCCTTATGGGTTATTAATCACGGATTTTGAGTAATCGATCCGAACATAAATTTAGCTGAATGCAGCATAAAAAGTGAGATAGAAATGTTAGAAATTAGAGACCTACATGCGAAAATCGCAGATACAGATACCGAGATTATTCGCGGTCTTAACCTGAAAGTTGAAGCCGGCGAAGTTGCAGCCATCATGGGACCAAACGGTTCTGGTAAATCAACATTGTCATACATCCTTGCAGGTCGTGAAGATTATGAAGTGACATCAGGCGACATCATTTATAATGGTGAATCTGTGCTTGAAATGGATCCATCAGAGCGTGCTGCTAGCGGCGTTTTCTTAGCGTTCCAATATCCTGTGGAGATCCCAGGTGTTGCGACAATGGAATTTTTGAAAACAGCAATGAACGAGCAGCGTAAAGCACGCGGTGAAGAAGAGCTGTCTATTCCTGATTTCATCCGCAAAGTTAAAGAAGCTGCTGGTGATCTTAAGATCGATATGGCGATGCTAAAGCGTCCGCTTAATGTTGGTTTCTCAGGTGGTGAGAAGAAGCGTGCTGAAATCTTGCAAATGAAACTGCTTGCACCGCAACTTTGTGTGCTTGATGAGACAGATTCAGGTCTTGATATTGATGCGCTGAAAATTGTGTCCGACGGTGTAAACGCGTTGCGTGATCCAAACCGCGCTGTTGTTGTGATCACGCACTACCAACGTCTTCTAGAGCACATCGTACCTGATAGCGTTCATGTTCTTTACAAAGGCCAAGTCATCAAATCAGGCGATAAGTCATTGGCGCTTGAGCTTGAAGAAAATGGCTATGCAAATGTAATCGAGGCTGCTGCTTAATCCTGAAATTTCAGATCTAAGCATTGTAATTCACCTCCTAGGAGATTTCTGATGAACGTTCAGAGTAAAATTGATAAAACTGCAGCAGAAGAAGCGCTTTCAGAACAGTTTCTGAATTCGCTTGGCAGCCTTCCTGGTTCGCCAAATGTTGTGCAAGGTCGCGATAAGATGTTTGCTGCGCTATTGAAAGATGGCCTCCCAACGCGCCGTGTTGAAGCATGGCATTATACTGATCTGCGCCGCTTGCTAAATTCTGTGCCAGCTGGACAAGCAGACGGACATGTCGCTGCTGAAGCTGGTCTTGTTGAAAATGCGAAAGTGCTTTCGATCCTTAATGGTCAAATTGCTGATGATTTTGGCACATTACCGGAAGGCGTTAGTGTATCGAGCTTTAAAGATGCGCTTGCAGATGGATCGGCTGATTTGCACTTTGCAGATACTGAAGCTGATGATGCAATTGGGCAGTTAAATGGCGCATTCGTATCCGATGGCTATAAAATTGATGTTGCTGCAGATGCTAAAGTCGAAGCGCCGATTGAAATTCAGTTTGTTCAAGCAGCTGGACAATCCCATTCACGTTTACCTGTTGCATTTGGCGAAAATTCAAACGCGACAATTATTGAACGCCATATCGCTTCTGGTGAAGATGAAGCGCTTGTAAGCTCTGTTGGCCACATCAGCGTGGGCAAGGGTGCACATGCGCGCTGGATCATCGTACAAGAGCAGAACGTGCAGTCAACACATTTGGGTCAAGTGAACATCGATCTCGCTGAGGATGCTAAGCTTGAACTTTATTTGGTCAATGCTGGCGGTAAACTTGTGCGTCAAGAGATCGTTGCTGATGTACAAGGATCAGGTGCTGATCTTGTGCTTCGCGGTGTAAATTTACTTGCAGGCAGCACACACACTGACGTGACATTGAAGCTTGGTCACAATGTACCACACACAACATCTGATGAGACATTTAGAAATGTTGTGTTTGATAAAGCAAAGGGTGTTTTCCAAGGTCAGATTAAAGTGGCACAAATCGCGCAGAAAACAGACGCGCAAATGGCATGTAATACGCTGTTGCTATCTGATGATGCTGATTTTTCTGCCAAGCCTGAGCTTGAGATTTTTGCTGATGACGTGATTTGCGCGCATGGTGCAACGGTTGCGGATATTGATCCAGCGCATTTGTTTTATTTGATGGCGCGCGGGATTACAGAAAAATCAGCTCGTGGTCTTCTGGTCAAAGGTTTTGTTGCCGAAGTCGTTGAAGATCTTGAAGATGAAGCGATTGTTGAAGCTCTTGAAAACATCATCTCAGAATGGTTGCAAAAAAATGGCTAATATGAACGGCTATGATGTTGATGCTATTCGGCGGGATTTTCCGATCCTGTCGAAAGAAGTTTATGGTAAGCCACTGGTTTATCTAGACAATGGCGCATCAGCACAAAAGCCAAAAGCGGTGATAGATGCAATTACCCATGTTTATGAAAATGAATATGCAAACGTGCATCGTGGATTACATTATATGTCCAACGCGGCAACAGACGCTTATGAAGCTGCGCGTGAGAAAGTGCGTAGCTTCTTAAATGCACCGTCTGTTGATAATATTGTCTTCACAAAATCATCGACCGAAGCGATCAACACTGTGGCCTATGGCCATGGCTTGATGGAGCTAGGTGAAGGCGATGAGATCCTGATTTCGATTATGGAGCATCACTCAAACATTGTGCCTTGGCATTTTGTGCGCGAGCGCAACGGTGCCAAAGTTGTTTGGGCGCCGGTTGATGAAGAGGGTGCTTTTCATCTTGATGATTTTAAGGCCTGCATCACTGATAAAACCAAGATGATCGCCATCACGCAGATGTCAAACGCGTTTGGTACAGTGGTTCCGATCAAAGAGATTTGTCAGATCGCCAAAGAACGCGGCATTCCGGTGCTGGTTGATGGTTCGCAAAGTGCCGTACATATGCCAATTGATGTGCAGGATTTAGATTGCGATTGGTTCGTCATGACTGGTCACAAGCTTTATGGTCCGTCTGGTATTGGTATTCTTTACGGTAAAAAAGACCGTTTGAGTTCTATGAGTCCATTTATGGGTGGTGGTGAAATGATCTTGGATGTGACCGAAGATAATGTCACCTATAATGATCCTCCACATCGCTTTGAAGCAGGTACTCCTCCGATTGCACAGGCGATTGGTTTGGGCGCAGCGCTAGATTACATGGATAAGATTGGCCGCGATAAAATCGCAGCACATGAAGCGGATCTTGTTGCTTATGCGCATAGCCAGATGAGCGGGATTAATTCGCTGCGTATTTTGGGCAATGCACCGGGAAAAGGCGCCATCGTGTCCTTTGAAATTGAAGGGGTTCACGCCCATGATATTTCCATGGTGATTGATCGTTCTGGCGTTGCCGTGCGTGCAGGAACACATTGCGCGCAGCCGCTTTTGAACCGTTTTGGTGTCACATCCACATGTCGTGCCTCATTTGGTATGTATAACACGCGTGCGGAAGTAGATGCATTAGTGACTGCGCTGGATAAAGCGCGGGCATTTTTTGAATAATTGGAGCTTATGATGAGCAATGAAGACCAAACACCTGAGGGTTCAGGCGAAGAAACTGGACCGAATGAAATAGATCGTACGTTCACGGCAACAGAAATTTCTCAGGAAGAATTGGCGCGTTTGACGGATGATATCGTCGCCGCGCTTAAAACAGTCTATGATCCAGAAATACCGTCTGATATTTATGAGATTGGCCTGATTTATCGCGTTGATATTGAAGATGACCGCATGGTCAAAATTGAAATGACGTTAACAGCACCTGGATGTCCTGTTGCAGGGGAAATGCCGGGTTGGGTTGAAAATGCAGTGAGTGCCGTTGAAGGCGTTTCCGGTGTTGAGGTTTCAATGACGTTTGATCCTCCGTGGACACCTGATCGTATGTCGGAAGAAGCACAAATCGCCGTCGGCTGGTACTAATCGCTCGATCTTTTCATCCGTAACATTGTCGTAAGTTGCTCGAAGTACATTAAGTACTCCATCGCGCCTCACGCCTTGTCAGAAATAAAACTATCGTCGCGTTGCTGATACTTAGATTTTTTAAACCCATGTTTGTTTAAGTTGGAACATTCATTTCCTACTTATAGGCTTGTTTGTTAAGGTATCAGTGATTACATTATCCCATAGATGAATATCGGGCCTTTAACCCGATTATTTTGGAGAATATGATGGGCTTTGAAGTCGTCAAACTTACCGATGCTGCCATAGAGCGCATCAAAGAAATCGTTTCAGCTTCGGATCAAAATCCTGAAGGCATCCGTGTCGGCATTAAAAAAGGTGGCTGCGCGGGGATGGAATATACCGTTGATTTGGCGGTTGAGGTAAACCCTAAAGACGATATGGTCGAAAGCGGTGGCGTAAAAGTCTTCGTTGCGCCAGAAGCAACATTGTTCTTGCTCGGCACTGAAATGGATTTTGAAGTGACAACGCTTCGCTCAGGTTTTGTGTTTAACAATCCGAACCAGACATCTGCATGTGGTTGCGGCGAATCTGTCGAACTTAAGCCTGCTGATTTGGCAGCTTTGGCTGAAAAAGGCGAGCCGGTTATCCGCGCTGAATAACTAATCTAACTTGATGCGGTCTTTCGCATGTCTTTAATGCGAGACTTATCGAGTTTTGTCGGTTGATCTACTTTATCAAATGGGTGCTTTAGATTAAATGCAAATGGTGTTGAACCATTGTCATGCAGATATTCAATCCGTTCAGCACCGTCTTGCCAGAGTGGCATCTCATCGTCTTCGATCCACCACAATGCAAAAGGTGGCCAATCGCCGTCTAAAAACCATTCATGCCCGCGTTTATACGCTTTCGCGTGCAGGCCGTAATAGGTGAAGTGAAAGAGCGATTCGATGTTTTCCCAAAGTGATAATGTTGCTGGGCACCAACCATCGCCTTTTTCGTTGTAAAAACGGGGATATATCTCATCCCCCCAAGGTGAGGGACCTGGATCACTCGCATAGCCTGATCGTGCAATAAATCCTGGAAACTGGTCCGCATGCGCAAAAATAGGGTCATTATAAGCGCTAAAGCTCTCATTAAGTGGGTGATCAGCTGATTCTTTGAATATTCCGAAGGTGTAGACTGCTAATTTCATGTCGCTAATATTCGGTATTGCGTGCCTTCGAGCACAACAGCGGTTAATTCTTGTGTTGCATATGCCATTGTGTCCGCATTGATGCGGTTTTGTTTGATCTCAATTGGATGGTGTGGAGTGTGGCCATGCACAATAACTTTTTCAAAAAGACCACCATAGGAAATGAAATCATTACGAATACTCATCAGATCATGGTTAGATTGCTCATCCATAGCAATGCCGGGTCTCACACCCGCATGGGCAAATAAATAGTCACCTTCTGTCTGGCTGAATAATAATTCGCCAATGAACTCAATATGAGAGCGCGGCACAGATTGTAACAACTCGTCGCGGAAGGCGAGCATCTCAGCGTCGCTGACTTCTAGATGAGGCGGTTGCACACCATAAGACAGCGCGCATTCAACACCGCCATAGGTCAAAAACGAATAGGCGGTGGCAATTGGATCATCCAAAAAGCGGATGAGCTTTTCTTCATGATTGCCTTTAAGGCAGGAGACGTTTTCATTGCTCGCCATCAAATTGATGAGGTATTGAATGCAGCCCTTTGAGTTTGGTCCACGATCAATATAATCGCCTAAATGTATGATTTTATGATGTTTAACAGGGTGCTGAGCCAAGTCATCGGATATCAGGTCATGGATTTTAAACAATAAATCGAGATAACCGTGCACATCACCAATCGCATAGATGCGTGTGTTATCCGGTGTTTTTGCTTCGCCAAGGGCAATATTGCTCATAGTTTTTCCAAGTTACAGTGATCCGGTGGTGATCGAAAGAGATTAAAAATCGATCTTCATCCCATCTTTGCCGATATGCAATTCCCCTTGCCAATGTTCGCGCACCGCATCCACCCAATCTTGCTCGGTAATGCTCGGGTCAGCTCCGGGAACAAGATGATTAAGCGCGAGAGTTTTCACATTTGCAGCGTTTGCAATTTTCCCCACATCAACGGCATCTGTATGGCTTTGCAAGAGGTGATTTTTAAGGCGACCATCGGTGACGCCAAGGCTTTTACACAACGCATCAACTCCTTTTATCAGCAATGCTTCATGTACCAAGACATCTGAATTTTTCGCGAACACAGCTAATTGCGGCATGTAGGTTGTATCACCTGATAATGTGACGGCTTTGTTATTGGCATCGATGCGGATGGCATAGCTCTCTTCAATCGGTGGATGAAGGTTTTTCATTGCGGAGATGCTGATGTCATCGACGTTGTAGATTTCCCCTTCGGTGATTTCTTTGAGCGACAGCAATTGAGAAAAATCACAGCGGCCTTCATCTTCAATGCGCAGATCAATGTCAAACTTCATCGATAGCTGAAACCCGTCCCAATAATCCTGCAGCCCTTTTGGGCCAATAACTTTGATAGGTTTGTTCAAACCTGCCGTCCATGCAGTATGAAAAAGCGGGCCTAATTCAAGATAATGATCTGAATGCAAATGTGTGATGATGATCATATCAATCTCATTAAGTTCCACACCTTGATCGCAGATCCCGCGACACACGCCTAAACCCGCGTCAACGACGATGTTTTTCCCGGCAATTTTTACCAAGTTAGAGCAGGGCATATTGGAACCTGGTTTAATTGCGGGTCCACCTTTAACACCGAGCAATGCGACGCTTGTATGAGACATAATATTTTCACTTTTGTTATTCGAACTTGCGATAAATCTAGATGTATTTACATGCCTATGCCAGTATGTATTTTGTTTTAAAATCCGCAAATGGCAGAATAAATGGCGCAGCTAAAGTTTGATCCGCTCTCAAAAGAGTTTTCAGAAAATCCATATGAGATCTATGCGTCTTTGCGCGCGCTGGATGAACCATATTATTTTGCTGAACAGGATATGTATCTGCTTTCGCGCTATGAGGATGTGAGCCAGATTGCCACCAACTTGAAGATGGTGCGTTCGCTTGATGGCTTAGAATCAGAGGCAGAAGCTAAGGAACGACAGCGCCGTGCCAATTGGCATGATATGCCCTATCATGAGCGTGTGGTGCAATTTAGTCTGCTTGATAGTGATGGCGAGGTGCATCGCCGCTTGCGCAAACAAGTGTTTGGCACTTTTACCGCGCGGTCCATCGCTTCGTTTGAACCGGTGGTGCAGGCATTTGTGGATCGATTGATAAAAGGCTTTAAAGATCAAGATCAGATTGAATTTATTGAAGACTTTGCAGCGCATGTGCCGGGTTATGTCATCGGGCATTTATTGGGTGCGCCGGAAGAATATTCAAACCAGCTTAGATTATGGTCTGAGCAAGTGGTTCAGTTTTTCGATATCGATCGTTCGGATGAAAAGAAACAAATTGCCGAAACCGCGACGCGCGAGTTCTTTGAGTTTCTGGTTGATCTTAAAAACGAACGAGCCAAAAACCCCAAGGATGATTTGATCTCAAAGATGATCGTTGATGAGCGGGAAGGGCATTATACCGAAGATGAATTTATCTCGACTTGCATGCTGATATTAATGGCCGGGCATGGCTCGACCATCGATGTTTTGGGGTCGGGTATGCATACGCTTTTAAAGCATCCAGATGCAATTGATCGAATGCGTGCAGCGCCGGATATTATTCCAACAGCGATACAGGAAATGTTCCGCTTTGAGCCTCCGCTACCGTTTTTCCATCGACACGCGCTCGAAGATGTAACGATCCGTGGACAGGAGTTTGCCAAAGGTACGACGTTTGGCTTGCTATATGGAGCTGCAAACCGTGATCCCAATCAGTTTGAAAACCCAGATCAGTTCCAAATTGATCGCACGCCCAACCGTCATTTAGCCTTCGGGCAGGGTGCACATTTATGTCTGGGCAATCACATCGCACGACAGAATATGAAGGTGATCTTCGAAACACTTCTGCACGAATTTAAAGACTTTTCGCTCAATGATAAACATGTCAGCTATAAACGTGGGCTGTCTGTAAGGGGAGTTGAGGCGCTAAATATTGGTTTGCTTCGATAGCAACCTGAAAGATTAATGTGTGATTTTTGGTTGTATAAATAAATACTACACGTAAAAGTATTGATTTTGGAATCTTTCTTGATATTTTCTTCTTGAACTAAGGAGAAAAAGATTGTCGGCAAACATTGATATCAATTCAGTAATTCTGGCAGTAATTCCAACGATTGGGGTTATCGCGGCTGCGTATATTACGGCCAGGAACCAGACAAAAGATGTAAGAAAGTCTTCAGAAGCCAAACCGCAGGCAGTCCAACGCGCTATTGATCGCGGAGATTTGAGTAGTGATGTCCAGCCTGCTGCAAATCAATACGCATTTAAAGTTTCAACCAAAATGTTGTTTGTTCGATCGATACTAGCATTGATGTTGGCGTTTGGAAGTATCTTCTTAGGAATGTTCATATCAAGTAGCTTTGATACTTCCGCTGATTATATGGCAATACCATTTTTAATATTTTGTTTAATGGCAGCCTATTTTTTATTCCGCCTGCTTTATCGTTTCTTTTGGTTGGCGTTTATTCGCTGAATTAGATTTTTATGTATTCCACTAAAAAGCCCCCGCAAAATTGCGAGGGCATTCTTGTTTTATCAGGTCTAGGGCTTAACTACAGCCGCTTGTGCTTCCACATGTGTCGCATTTCAGGCAAGTGCCATTGCGCACCATGGTGAAGTTTGAGCATTCTGAGCACATATCACCTGTATAGCCTTGCATCATTGCTTTTACACGGCGATCAGCTTCGATCTTTTTGCGCTCTGCATCAGCAGATAATCCTGTTGCTGCTGCTTTTGCGCTTTCTGCAATTTGCTCAGCTTCTTCTTCTGTTTTCAAGCTTTGGTCTGTTTCTGAATAATCACGTTTGAATGCAGATGCTTCTTCAAACATTTCAGCCACCGCATTGGATGCAGCTGCAACCGTTGCCACAGAGCCTGATGCAATTGCTGTTACATTTGAGCTTGCTGTTGGACCATTACCTGCAGAACCTTGTGGTTCTTGGTTGATGATTGAAAGCTTGTGACCGCGTGTTAGACCTTTAGAAACGGCTTCTGTTGTGCCTTCCTGAATGCCTTTACCCATTGGGGTAGAGGAGAATTCAGATTGGTCAACATGGGCCAGATCATGACGATCAAGATATGATACTGCCAATTCACGGAAGACGTAGTCTAGGATAGACGTTGCGTTTTTAATCGCGTCATTACCCTGAACCATGCCTGCAGGCTCGAACTTAGTGAACACAAATGCATCGACATATTCTTCCAATGGCACGCCATATTGAAGACCAAGCGATACTGAGATGGCAAAGTTGTTGATCAATGCGCGAAGTGTTGAACCTTCTTTGTTCATATCAAGGAAGATTTCGCCCAAACGACCATCGTCATATTCGCCTGTGCGCAAGAACACTGTGTGTCCGCCCACTTTTGCTTTTTGTGTATAGCCTTTACGACGACCTGGGAGTTTTTCCTGCTCACGAACTACACGCTCAACAATGCGTTCAACGATTTTCTCGGTAACCTTCACTGCTTGCGCAGCTGCTGGTGCTTCCACCAATGCTTCGATTGCTTCATCATCTTCATCGTCTGCAATCAAAGATGCATTGAGCGGCTGAGATAGTTTTGAACCATCGCGATAAAGCGCATTGGCTTTAAGTGCGAGTTTCCAAGACAGCATGTAAGCTGACTTACAATCATCAACGCTTGCTTCATTTGGCATGTTGATGGTTTTTGAAATCGCACCAGAGATAAACGGTTGCGCTGCAGCCATCATGCGAATGTGGCTATCCACTGACAAGTAGCGTTTGCCGATCTTGCCGCAAGGATTTGCACAATCAAACACTGGTAGATGCTCATCTTTTAGGAATGGCGCACCTTCTAGTGTCATCGCACCGCAGATGTGGATGTTTGCAGCTTCGATGTCTTTCTTGTCAAAGCCGATCGCTGCCAACATATCAAATGACATGTCGTTAAGCTGCTCATCTGTTAGACCAAGCGTGTCTTTGCAGAACTCTTCGCCAAGTGTCCATTTGTTGAAGACGAATTTGATATCAAATGCGCTTTCGAGGCCAGCATTGATCGTAGCAACTTGCTCGTCACTGAAACCTTTTGATTTTAGCGAGCCAGGATTGATACCTGGTGCTTGGTTAAGATTACCGTGACCAACTGCATATGCTTCGATCTCAGCAATTTGGCTTTCAGAATAACCCATTGTGCGAAGTGCTTCAGGCACAGCACGGTTGATGATCTTGAAGTAACCACCACCAGCAAGTTTTTTGAACTTCACAAGCGCAAAGTCTGGCTCAATACCTGTTGTATCGCAATCCATGACAAGACCAATTGTACCCGTTGGTGCAATCACAGTAGCTTGCGCATTGCGATAGCCATGTTTTTCACCAAGTTCGAGCGCAAGATCCCAAGCTGCAGTTGCATGCTTGATCAAGTCTTGGTCTTTACAATCTTCATGAACCAGCGGAACAGGGTTTACAGATAGGCCTGTATAACCTTCTGCGTGACCATGTGCTGCAAGACGGTGGTTGCGGATAACACGCAACATATTGTCAGAATTTGGTTTGTAGCCCGGGAATGGACCAAGTTCACCGGCCATCTCAGCTGATGTTGCATAAGATACACCGGTCATAATTGAAGTGATCGCACCACAGATCGCGCGGCCTTCATCTGAATCGTAAGGAATACCACTTGTCATCAGCAAGCCACCGATATTGGCAAAGCCAAGACCAAGTGTGCGGTATTTATAAGAAAGTTCTGCAATCTGGCGTGATGGGAATTGTGCCATCATTACTGAGATTTCAAGAACCATCGTCCAAAGTCGTGTTGCATGCTCAAAGTCGCCAATGGCAAGGTTGCCAGTTTCAGCGTTTTTAAAACGGAGCAAGTTAAGAGAAGCCAAGTTACACGCTGTGTCATCTAAGAACATGTATTCAGAACATGGGTTAGATGCGCGGATTGGACCCTCTGATGGGCATGTGTGCCAATCATTCATTGTGGTGTTGAAGTGAAGGCCAGGATCAGCGGATGCCCAAGCGGCATAACCAATTGATTCCCATAGTTCACGTGCTTTAAGTGTTTTTGTCACTTTGCCATCGCGGCGACCGACAAGGTCCCAATCGCCATCGCTTTCAACAGCGCGCAAGAAGTCATCTTTAATAGAGACTGAGTTGTTTGAGTTTTGGCCTGCTACAGTCAGATAGGCTTCTGAGTCCCAATCTGTATCGTAGGTTTTAAACTCAATATCTGTGTAACCTTGTTGAGCAAACTGAATAACGCGTTTGACGTAGTTTTCTGGAACCTGATTTTTCTTAGCAGCTTTGATTTCACGCTTAAGGGCAGGGTTCTGTTTTGGATCAAAACACGCGTCGTTGTCAGCTTCGCAGTTAATGCAAGCCTTCATGATCAAACCAAGGTGCTGTGACACGATCTTTGAACCTGTAACAAGTGCTGCTACTTTTTGCTCTTCGTTCACTTTCCAAGAGATATACTGTTCAATATCTGGGTGGTCGATATCAACAACAACCATTTTCGCAGCGCGACGTGTTGTACCGCCTGATTTAATTGCACCTGCTGCGCGGTCACCAATGCGCAAGAAGCTCATTAGTCCAGATGATTTACCACCACCAGATAAGCTTTCGCCTTCACCGCGAAGGTGAGAGAAGTTTGAACCTGTGCCTGAGCCATATTTGAACAAACGTGCTTCACGAACCCAAAGGTCCATAATGCCGCCTTCATTTACTAAGTCGTCTTCAACAGACTGAATAAAGCAGGCATGTGGCTGTGGGTGCTCGTAAGATGATTTTGATTTCACCAACTTGGCTGTGAACGGGTCAACATAGAAGTGACCTTGGCTTGGTCCATCAATGCCATAAGCCCAGTGAAGGCCTGTGTTAAACCATTGGGGAGAATTTGGTGCAACACGTTGAGTGGCAAGCATATAAGCAAGTTCATTGCGGAAGTTAAGCGCGTCTTCTTCGTTGTCGAAGTAGCCACCTTTCCAGCCCCAATAAGCCCAGGTACCTGACAGGCGGTCAAACACCTGACGTGCATCTGTCTCAGGGCCATAACGTTCTTCTTCAGGTAATTTTGCAAGAGCTTTTTCGTCAGCTACTGAACGCCAAAGCCATGAAGGTACATCATTTTCTTCAACTTTTTTAAGAACTGCTGGAACTCCAGCTTTACGGAAATATTTCTGCGCTAGAATATCCGCTGCAACTTGGCTGAACTGATTAGGTACATCAATGTTTTCCAAGCGGAAAACAATCGAGCCATCCGGATTCTTAATCTCACTGGTAGCTTTGCGAAATTCGATCTCGGAGTAAGCGTCTTTGCCTTCTTTAGTAAAGCAGCGTTCTATGCGCATAACTTCATTTTCCTTTTATCATTTATTGCCTGTCACCTTGTTTGGCTCTTCAGGACAAAATTCCCCAATAGTCTGCTCGCCTTAGCGTGTCGCAATAAAAGACACCGCGGTTCGCAAACCTCGATCATTATACAGTACTTTCATTCAAAAAAGAACCGCATATTGTGCTTCATATTTTGAAATATACTAGATCTAGTATTAACAAAATATTAATTTGTAAATTGAAAATATCCAAAAACCGTTGGTTTTTTTACATTTCCCCCAAATTTTAAACGCAAGAACACTCCGCTTAAAAAAGCGTCTCAACTCATAAAACAATGGATTGTGCTGGTCTTGGTAACCCCTCCAGCTCGCCGCCGCCGCAACGTAGAAGTCATTAGGCGCGACTCGCATCCAATCGTCAAGTAATAGTTTTATCTAAAAACGCACCCACAATATCTAGTGTGCTGTACCTGTGAAAACTGGGGAAAGTTTCATATTTTTTTAACGGCTCCCTTTTGTTCTCATGGAGCCATCCGATTCTTGCCGGAAAACATGGATTTGTTACACACACGTCACAAATATGTCGTGGGCATGTCATGCAAAAATTCTATCGCCTTGGAGACTTTATCAACAGGAGCAATGTGATTTCCATGATTATTGGCACAAAAAAATATTTATTTTCAACTTTTATAGTGGCAAGTTTTACAACGTTATCCACACCCTCATTGGCAGGCGAGTATTTTAATCGAGTTTCTTCATTTCCGGTGAACTTGAATTTACCCAGCAACATAGATGACAAGACTGAAACTTCAGCTGAGATCATTGCAGCAAGTGGTGATGGCAATACTCTAGTATATTCTGACAGTCCCCTAGGCGCTATTGGACTTATTGATATCACTGATTCGAAAGCACCCAAGGCAAAAGGCATCATTAAACTTGATGGGGAGCCAACGTCTGTTTCTGTGAAAGGTAATCTTGCCTTTGTCGGAGTGAATACATCTGAAAGCTACGTCAAACCATCGGGCCAGTTGATCATCATCAATCTTGAAAGCAAAGAAGTCGTCTCTAGCTGTGAACTTGGTGGCCAACCTGATTCGGTTGCTTTGTCTTTAGATGGCACATTGACAGCCGTTGCGATTGAGAACGAGCGTGATGAAGACTTAAACGATGGTGTGATCCCACAAGCGCCTGCAGGATTTGTCTCTATTCTTCCAGTCAAGGATGGCAGATTAGATTGTGGCGCGACCATAAATGCTGATGTCACTGGTCTAGCAGATATTGCACCAATGGACCCAGAGCCAGAATTTGTTGATTTTAATACAAAGAACGAACTTGTGGTGACGCTTCAGGAAAACAACCACATTGTTGTCTTAAATGCCGATGGTTCGGTTGCATCGCATTTCTCAGCTGGAACAGTTGATCTTAAAAATGTCGACGTTGGTGAAGAGGGGGCGCTGACATTTGATGGCACACTCAATGATGTGCCGCGTGAACCGGATGCAGTTCAATGGCTTGATGAAGATAGAATTCTTATTGCCAATGAAGGTGATTACAAAGGTGGATCGCGTGGGTTTACGATTTTCTCTAAAGCCGGTGAAGAGCTTTTTGAAAGCGGATTAGATTTTGAATATAAAGTGGCGATGGCAGGCCATTACCCAGAAAAACGTTCTGGCAATAAAGGAGCAGAACCCGAGGGGTTGGAAGTCGGCACTTTTGGTGGTCAAAAGTATATGTTCGTCCTATCTGAGCGCGGCTCAGTCATCGGTGTTTATAAAGACACAGGCTCAGATGCAGAGTTTGTCCAGCTTTTGCCAACAGGCTTGGCGCCAGAAGGTGCGATTGCGATTGAAGGTCGTAATCTTCTCGCGGTATCAAATGAAAAAGACCTAATTGAAGATGGTGGTGTTCGTTCTCATGTCACCCTTTATCAATATGGCGCGGATACATCGCAATATCCAATGCTAACCTCTCAATTAGATGAAAGTGGTCGCCCAATTGGTTGGGGTGCTTTGTCAGGTTTAGTCGCAGACAGCGAAAACCCTGGTGAGCTATATGCCGTTAATGACAGTTTTTATCGCTCGCAGCCGCAAATCTTTAAAATCGATGCTACGCAAATCCCAGCTCAAATTATTTCTGCAACGCCAATTACGCGTGATGGTATAGCTGCGCAGAAACTGGATATGGAAGGCATTACACAAGACGGTGAGGGCGGTTTCTTCATAGCATCTGAAGGCCGAACTGATCGTTTAACACCACATGCGATTTATCATGTTAATGCAGATGGTGAGATCAAGAATGAGATTGCGTTCCCTGCAGAATTGCTTGCTGTTGAAAAACGCTTTGGTTCAGAAGGCATTACAAAATCTGGCGATGATCTATGGATAGCCATCCAACGCGAATGGCAAGATGATAAGCCGAGCTTTGTGAAACTGGTCAACTACAATCTGGAAACAAAAGAGTGGGGTGCCGTTCATTACCCACTTGATGGAAAAGATAAAGGCTGGGTTGGTTTGTCAGACATCACGATTTTTGGTGATTATGCTTATATCATCGAGCGTGATAACCAGATCGGTCAAGCGGCAGTTACCAAAAAGATCTATAAGGTTGCTTTGTCTGAACTCAATCCAGGAAAACTGGGGGAGACTCTGCCAGTGGTAAGTAAAGAGCTTGTGGTCGACTTGCTGCCAATCATGCAATCTTACGGTGGTTATGTTGTCGATAAAGTTGAAGGCTTAGCGATCGATAAAAATGGCCAAATGTTTGTCGTTACAGATAATGATGGTGTTGATGATTCTAACGGTGAAACACAGTTCATCAAACTGGATGTCATCGCTACGATGTAATTTGTTACAAGCTGAAACGAAAAGAGCCGGATCCATGTGTCCGGCTCTTGTCTTTATATATAGGGGCAAAAATCTATTTGGGATTATTAGCCACCTTTGGCGATTGGCTCTTGGTATTGTACACCCATATCCCACGGGAACACAATCCAGGTATCTTGGCTTACTTCAGTGATAAACGTATCCACAAGCGGGCGGCCTTTTGGTTTTGCGTAAACGGTTGCAAAATGTGCCTTTGGTAACATTGCGCGCACGATACCTGCTGTTTTGCCCGTATCGGTCAAATCGTCAACAATCAATATATCTTCACCATCGTTCTCGCGCAGCTCAGGTGCGATCTCTTTTAAGATCTGCATTTCGCCTTGGTTTTTGTAATCGTGATAGGATGCAACGCAAACTGTATCAATCATGCGGATATTAAGCTCGCGGCAGATAATAGCCGTCGGCACCAAGCCACCGCGTGTTATGCAGACGATGCCTTTATAATTGGTTTCTTGACCAGAAATACGCCAAGCGAGCGCACGGGCGTCACGGTGAAACTGGTCCCAAGATACGGGAAAGAACTTTTCTGAAGGTGTCATGAGCGACCTTTTATTATCTGATATATTTGTATGAGTTGGGTTTAGAATAATGTCTTAGTTTAAATTGGCAAGCATCTGTTCAATTTCCATCGCTGCTTTGTCCACATCTGTTTGGCTTAAACCGCGCACAATGATCTCGGTTGAGAAGCTGCCATCATCGCCAAAGCGTGGATAAGAGCCAATGCTAATATCTGGGTTTTCTTTCTGAATTAAACCCAAAGGCGTGCCGATCACACCTTCACCATGACGGCAAGGAACGGAGCGTGATAAAAGCATTTGTCCAGTTTCAAGCGTTGGAACGACATTATTTAACATTGCTTCAAACACTTTCGGAACACCCGCCATAACAAATACATTGTCTTTGTTAAATCCAGGTGCTTTTGAAACAGGATTATCGATATGAGTGGAGCCGTGTGGCATGCGCGCCATGCGCTGTCGGGCGTCGGTAAATTCCATTTCGCGAGACTTGTAGTGAGCGGAGAGCAAATTCATTGCGTCTTCATCATAAATACAGTCCACGCCAAACGCTTTAGAAATTGCATCAGCTGTAATGTCATCATGGGTTGGACCAATGCCGCCGGAGGTAAAGAGGTAATCATATTTTTCGCGCAGCGCGTTGACCGCTACAACGATCTCGCTTTCTTCATCTGCAACAATGCGTACTTCGCGCAAAGTAATCCCAACAGATGTGAGGGTTTGCGCTAGATGCCCAATATTTTTGTCGCGCGTGCGACCTGACAATAACTCATCACCGATGGCGAGTGCTGCCGCTGTTACTTCTGTTTTATTCATCATGGGTTCCAACCTTGCTGTTGACTGTGCCTTACATGATTAGTTGTAAAATGAAAATGCCAGTCACGCGAACAAGTGCGGATAAGGGAATAAAAAGAATCACTTGCGCGCATTTGTTTAGCAATTGATTCGCTTGCTTTATTCATTGTCTTAGCGTGGAGGACACTTTCAAAAACACACAAAGTTATGTCTTGTTATTTTTATTTTGAAAATCGCATAAAAAGAACTTGATTGAATGTGTCTTGTTCGTGTAGGCAGTCACTCAGGTTGCGGGCATGGCGGAACTGGTAGACGCAAGGGACTTAAAATCCCTCGGCCTTAGGCTGTCCGGGTTCGAGTCCCGGTGCCCGCACCACCTTTAAATTTCTTGTATTGATACCGCTAAGATGCTCAAAATACTTCGAATGTAGAGCGAAATTTGTTTTCGCATTACGTTCCTGTAGTTTCGCTTGTTTTGGAGTTTGACTGATTCACAAGAGTTAACTCACAACGTTTTTATTCAAAAAAGTATATCTGTTGCAGAGTTACCCGTTCACAAACCATAGTGTTTTTGGAAAAACGCCCTCGCTCATGAGGAGTAGGGGCGTTTTTCATCGTGCTGATCAGTATGATGCGGCCATAAACCGATGGCTAAACCATCTTGGACATAGCGCTCATTTTATTGGCTGGCATTGGCTGAGGGGAGCCAAGAATTTTGCAAAGACGCCAAGTTACAAACCCACCGTCTGGCACTTTCGCGTCAACAAAAGATTCAACTCTTGGTTCGTTAACTTGGTATACTGCACCACCGTCCTGTAGTGGCTTAGTGAAAACATAATACTGCCAAGCCGTGAAAGATGGGGATGTTGAAATGTCTTCTGGTAAGAAATAAGGCCCCGCTGGCTTCATAAGGCCGGAGGTGGCACTTTGAAATGGCTCATCGTATTCGCTATAAAATGATGTGATGCTGGGCTTTCCGGCATCTGAGCCAAATTGTAATTGTCCGGTTTCAAAGCCAAAAACTTTCGCGTTCTCGGCGGGGTTTGTGCGCGCGTAATTTAGAACATCCATTACCGTCATATTTTCCTGGAATGGGATGTCTGATTGACTGTAATAAATTCCCACGATTCTTAATGATACTGACATTTCAATTCCCCTTATAAATTTATATTATAATCGTTAAAATTGAAATTGTATATTAATACAACCTTGAGTCAATATCTCTGTATGCGCTAATAATGTCTAGGTTGTCCTTTGCTGAGGTTATGATTAGCTCTTGGGTCTAAAACTTGTGATAAATCAATAAGCTCTTCGCACTGGTTCAAGTTATCTTCTTATAGGCGCAACTTCTATTGTTTTGATAAGGTTGAAATCAGAACTGCCCACTTTATGCTTTTGTTATGCACATATTTTGCAACACACACAGATTGCTTGGGTGAGGGGCATCTGAGCTTTTAAAAGCTTTGGATCGAGTATTTTTACTAGGATCGAATCCTTTTTATTTTAATCGTGCAAATTTTTGTTTTTCTTCCAAAATGCGCAAATATCATAAGGCGTTTATGTATAAATTGGCATGTTGTTCTAGTGGATTAACAACATTCGTTGAATAAATTGCGAGTTATATCAATTTTCCTTTCAGATGGTCTTGCACCTTGTGCGCTGCTGCGGTAACCAAGCGGCAATGGCGTATTGAGTGGTTTGTTGCCATTTGATCGCACGCCTGGGCGCAAATAACATAGTGTGTTGACCAGCAGGAAAAGACATAATGACTGAACTTCTTGGTTCTTATTTACCAATAGCTATTTTTTTGGGACTATCGCTCGTAATCGGCCTAGCCCTTTTAATCGCTCCATTTGCACTTGCATATAAAGCACCTGATGCGGAAAAACTTTCAGCATATGAATGTGGTTTTAATGCGTTTGATGATGCACGAATGAAATTTGATATTCGATTTTATCTCGTGGCTATTTTGTTCATCATTTTCGATCTTGAGGTCGCATTCTTATTCCCATGGGCCGTTTCATTTGGTGACATGGGCTGGTTTGGTTTCTGGTCGATGATGGTGTTCTTGGGTGTATTAACCATCGGGTTTGCATATGAGTGGAAAAAAGGAGCGCTGGAATGGGAATAGGTGACACAACCCTTGTAGCCCCGCAGCCTAAAGGCATTATTGACCCGAATACGGGCAAGCCGATTGGTGCGGATGACGCGTTTTTTGGTGAGATGAATAATGAACTCGCTGATAAAGGCTTTTTGGTCACATCTGCTGAGGATCTTATCACTTGGGCCAGAACAGGCTCATTAATGTGGATGACATTTGGTTTGGCGTGTTGTGCGGTTGAAATGATGCACACATCTATGCCGCGTTATGATGTTGAGCGATTTGGGTTTGCACCGCGTGCGTCCCCACGTCAATCTGACGTGATGATTGTAGCAGGTACGCTAACCAACAAAATGGCGCCAGCACTTCGCAAGGTTTATGATCAAATGCCTGAACCGCGTTACGTGATCTCAATGGGTTCATGTGCTAATGGTGGTGGTTACTATCATTATTCATACTCAGTTGTGCGCGGATGTGATCGCATTGTTCCTGTAGACATTTACGTGCCGGGCTGTCCTCCAACAGCTGAAGCTCTGCTTTACGGTGTGTTGATGTTGCAAAAGAAAATTCGTCGTACTGGTACGATCGAGCGATAGGGTCGAGAATGAGTGAAAACCTCGAAGAACTAGCTGGTTTCATTAAAGAGAGCCAAGGCGCGGCAATTTTGTCGGCGGATATTGCTTATGGTGAGTTGACGCTTGTCACAACACCGGATGCAATTATTGAATTGCTGACATTTCTGCGTGAAAATGCACGCAGCAAATTTGTAAATTTCATTGACTTGTGCGGTGTAGATTGGCCTTCACGCGAGAAGCGATTTGATGTCGTGTATCATTTGATGTCACCGCAGCAAAATGCGCGTTTGCGCATTAAGCTTGCAATTGGTGATGGTGAAACACTCCCATCTGCAACATCTGTGTTTCCTGGTGCTGAATGGTTTGAGCGTGAAGCCTATGACATGTATGGCATCTTGTTTTCTGGTCACCCTGATTTGCGCCGTATTCTAACTGATTATGGTTTTGAAGGTTATCCGCTGCGTAAAGATTTCCCAACAACAGGTTATGTTGAAGTGCGTTACGACGATGAAGTTAAACGCGTTGTTTATGAGCCTGTTGAGTTGAAACAGGAATTCCGTAACTTTGATTTCTTAAGTCCGTGGGAAGGGACAGATTATGTCCTGCCTGGCGACGAAAAAGCGGAAGGACAGTAAGATGACTGAGCATAATGTCCGCAACTTTAATATTAACTTCGGTCCTCAGCACCCTGCTGCGCACGGTGTGTTGCGTTTGGTTCTTGAACTTGACGGTGAGATTGTAACACGTATCGATCCGCATATCGGCCTTTTGCATCGTGGTACCGAAAAGCTAATTGAAACGAAAACATATCTTCAGGCAATCCCTTATTTCGATCGTCTTGATTATGTAGCGCCAATGAACCAAGAGCATGCTTTTGCTCTGTCAGTTGAACGCCTAATGGGTGTCGAGGTTCCGAAACGTGGCCAGCTTATTCGTGTTCTTTATTCTGAAATTGGTCGAATACTGTCGCACTTGCTGAATGTAACGACACAGGCGCTCGATGTTGGCGCGTTGACACCGCCACTTTGGGGCTTTGAAGCTCGTGAGAAATTGATGGTGTTCTATGAGCGTGCATGTGGAGCACGTATGCACTCAGCATATTTCCGTCCAGGTGGTGTTCATCAAGATATTCCTGATGCGTTGGTAGAGGATATTGGCAATTTCATCGATCCGTTCTTAAAGACGTGTGACGATATTGAAAGCTTGTTGACCGACAACCGTATTTTCAAACAACGTAATGTTGATATTGGGTATGTTGCGCTTGACGATGCGTGGGCTTGGGGTTTCTCAGGCGTTATGGTGCGCGGTTCAGGCGCTGCATGGGACTTACGTCGTTCGCAGCCATATGAGTGTTACTCAGAACTCGATTTTGATATTCCAATCGGTAAAAATGGCGACAACTACGATCGTTATCTCATTCGTATGTTGGAAATGCGCGAATCTGCAAAAATCATGCGTCAGTGTGTTGATTTGTTGTTGGGCGCAAATAAAACGGGTCCAGTGTCATCGTTAGATGGCAAAATGGTACCGCCAAAACGCGGTGAGATGAAACGCTCAATGGAAGCGCTTATTCATCACTTTAAACTCTACACTGAGGGATATCATGTTCCTGAGGGTGAAGTTTATGCTGCTGTTGAAGCGCCAAAAGGCGAGTTCGGTGTTTATCTGGTTTCAGATGGCTCGAACAAACCATATCGCTGTAAACTTCGCGCACCAGGTTATGCTCATTTGCAAGCCATGGATTTTGTGTGTCGTAATCACCAATTAGCTGATGTTTCTGCTGTATTGGGATCGCTTGATATCGTGTTTGGTGAGGTGGATCGATGAGTATTCGCCTTAGCAATTGTTTTTATTTTTTGGCCGCGTAAGGGGAAATCATGTCTGTACGCCGCTTAGCTGATGATCACCTTCAACCTGAAGGTTTCCAGTTCAACCGCTCATTTACAGCGGAAGCAAAAAAATGGGTAAAGAAATACCCCAAAGGTCGTGAGCAATCTGCTGTCATTCCTTTGCTGATGCTTGCTCAAGAGCAAGATGGCTGGGTGACGAAGTCTGCCATCGAACATATCGCTGATATGCTTGGTATGCCATACATCCGGGCGCTAGAAGTTGCGACATTCTACACGCAATTCCAGCTTAAGCCTGTTGGCACGCGCGCTCATATCCAGGTTTGTGGTACTACGCCTTGTATGTTGCGCGGTTCTGAAGAGCTGATCTCAATGTGTAAGAAGCGCATTAATCCAGAGCCATTTGAGCTTAATGAAGCTGGAACTATGTCTTGGGAAGAAGTTGAATGCCAAGGCGCTTGTGTTAACGCGCCGATGGTTATGGTTTTCAAAGATGCTTATGAAGATCTAACCCCAGAGCGTTTCTCATATATTCTTGAGCGTTTTGAAGCTGGTAAGGGCGAAGAAATCCCAACTGGCCCGCAAATTGATCGCATTTTCTCTGCTGCAGAAGGTGGTCCAACCACCTTGACTGAGCCACCTGTGAAAAAGCGTGTATCTGCTGCAAAAAAACCAACTGCCAAAAAGGCACCTGCTAAACCGGCTGTGAAGAAAGCTGCTGCTAAAGCGCCAGCGAAGGCTGCTGCGCTAAAAGCCGCTGCTGTTAAATCTGCTACGCCTAAAAAGGCGCCAGTGAAAGCACCAGCGAAAGCTTCCGCAAAAACGGCTGCAACTGTATCAGTTGATGATAAAAACCGCCCAGCAAAAATGAAAAAACCTGCACAGCCTGATAACTTGAAATTGATTTCAGGTGTTGGTCCGAAGCTAGAAGGTGTTTTAAACGGCTTGGGTATCTACAAGTTTGAGCAAGTCTCTAAATGGAAGAAGGCTGAGCGCGAATGGGTAGACGGGTACTTGAAATTTAAAGGTCGTATTGATCGTGATGACTGGGTAAAACAAGCCAAAGCGCTCGCTAAGGGCGGTGAAGCTGAATATATCAAAGTCTTCGGCAAGAAACCACGTTAGGGCGAGATAGAGGTTAGAATATGCTACAAGATAAAGACCGTATCTTCACCAATATATATGGTTTGCATGACAAATCACTCAAGGGCGCGATGTCTCGTGGTCATTGGGATGGCACAAAAAAGCTATTGGAAAAGGGCCGTGACTGGATCATCAATGAAGTAAAGGCTTCTGGTCTTCGTGGACGCGGCGGTGCTGGGTTCCCAACTGGTCTTAAATGGTCATTTATGCCCAAAGAGAGCGATGGTCGTCCGCATTATTTAGTTATCAATGCTGATGAGTCTGAGCCGGGTACATGTAAAGACCGAGATATTATGCGCCACGATCCGCACACTTTGATTGAAGGTTGTGTAATTGCTGGTTTTGCAATGGGTGCACATGCGACATATATTTATGTGCGCGGTGAATACATGCGCGAGCGCGAAGCACTTCAGGCCGCAATTGATGAATGTTATGATGCAGGTCTTTTGGGCAAAAACAGTAAGCTTGGCTACGATATGGACGTTTATGTTCATCACGGAGCAGGGGCTTATATCTGTGGTGAGGAAACTGCGCTGCTTGAAAGCCTTGAAGGCAAAAAAGGTCAACCTCGTTTGAAGCCTCCATTCCCAGCTAATATGGGTCTTTATGGTTGTCCTACAACTGTTAATAACGTTGAATCTGTAGCGGTAACACCTACAATTCTTCGTCGTGGTGCAGGTTGGTTCGCAGGCTTTGGTCGTCCTAATAACACAGGGACAAAATTGTTCTGTGTATCTGGACATGTAAATAAGCCAGCGACGTTTGAAGAAGAAATGTCCATCCCGTTCCGTGAGATGATCGATAAACATTGTGGCGGTATCCGCGGTGGTTGGGATAATCTTCTAACGGTTATACCAGGCGGTTCGTCGGTTCCTTGTGTGCCGGCTGAACAAATCATCGATTGTCCGATGGACTTTGATAGTCTTCGTGAATTGCAATCTGGTTTGGGAACGGCTGCGGTTATCGTGATGGATCGTTCAACGGATATCATTAAAGCGATTGCGCGTTTGT
The DNA here is from genome assembly GCA_039974935.1 of Lentilitoribacter sp. Classification (GTDB taxonomy): domain Bacteria; phylum Pseudomonadota; class Alphaproteobacteria; order Rhizobiales; family Rhizobiaceae; genus Lentilitoribacter. The sequence goes on from JBDWIC010000001.1 coordinate 469,121, forward strand.
CAGCGTTTTATAAGCATGAGAGCTGCGGTCAGTGTACACCTTGTCGTGAGGGTACTGGCTGGATGTGGCGCGTGATGGAGCGCATGGTAAAAGGTAACGCGCAAAAACGCGAAATCGATATGTTGTTTGATGTGACAAAGCAGATCGAAGGCCACACAATTTGTGCGCTGGGTGATGCGGCTGCATGGCCAATTCAAGGTCTGATCCGCCACTTCCGTCCAGAGATTGAAGCTCGCATTGATGCCTATACGCGCAATGCTGATAATTCAACGAATACGAAATTGGAGGCCGCTGAGTAGATCAATGACCAAACAGTCGTCATCAAACTACAATCCTTACAAAGCTGAGAACCCGTTTCTTGCAATGTCTGTGATTGGTTTGCAAACGACATCGGTTATGACTGAAATGTGGTTGGGTGCAGTGCGCGGTATGATGGCTGCAACCCATGAAACAGATACAGTTGCGAACAAGACTGACAAAGAACCGGTCGCAGCGGTAAAAAAAGAGCTTGGTACTGGTAAGCCCGACGATCTTAAAAAGATCACAGGTGTTGGGCCTAAATTAGTGCAGGTTTTGAATAAACAAGGAATTTCGACATATGAGCAAATAGCAAATATGTCGGCAAAAGAAATGGCAGAGATTGGCTCCAAGCTTGGTTTCCCGGGTCGCATTGAACGCGATGATTGGGCAGGGCAGGCGAAAGCACTAATCAAAGCAAATAAGTAATAATAGTCGCAAGACTATGACGTTGAAATAGAAGTAGGCAACTGACCATGGCAGTTATCAAAGTAGATGGAAACGAGATCGAAGTTCCCGATCACTACACGCTATTACAAGCTTGTGAAGAAGCAGGGGCCGAAGTGCCGCGCTTTTGTTTTCATGAGCGTCTTTCCATCGCCGGCAATTGCCGGATGTGTCTTGTTGAAGTAAAAGGCGGCCCGCCGAAACCTGCTGCATCTTGCGCAATGGGTGTTCGCGATTTGCGCCCTGGTCCGGAAGGTCAGGCACCTGAGGTCTTCACAAACACGCCTATGGTCAAAAAAGCACGCGAAGGCGTGATGGAATTTCTATTGATCAATCACCCACTTGATTGTCCTATTTGTGACCAAGGTGGTGAGTGCGATCTTCAAGACCAAGCTATGGCTTTTGGTATGGACCAATCACGCTATCAAGAGAGCAAACGTTCTGTTGAAGATAAATATATTGGCCCACTTGTTAAAACGATTATGAACCGTTGTATTCACTGTACACGTTGCGTTCGTTTTACAACTGAAGTTGCCGGTATTTCTGAGCTTGGCCTCATCGGTCGTGGTGAAGACGCTGAGATTACAACATATCTTGAGCAAGCCATGACATCTGAAATGCAGGGCAATGTGATTGACCTTTGTCCGGTTGGTGCGTTGACGTCTCGTCCTTATGCATTCCAGGCGCGTCCTTGGGAGCTAAACAAAACAGAATCTATCGATGTGATGGATGCATGTGGTTCTGCGATCCGTGTGGATACACGCGGCCGTGAAGTCATGCGTATCATGCCTCGTATCAATGAAGCTGTGAATGAAGAATGGATTTCTGATAAGACACGCTTCATTTGGGATGGTTTGAAAGCTCAACGTCTTGATCGTCCATTTGTGAAAAAGAATGGTCGTTTAACACCAGTTAGCTGGCCAGAAGCGTTTTCAGCAATCAAAGATGCTGTTAGCAAATCTAGCGGCGATAAAATCGGTGCTATTGCAGGTGATTTGGCAACTGTTGAAGAAATGTACGCGCTAAAAACACTTATGTCTTCATTGGGTTCATCAAGCGTTGACTGTCGCCAAGATGGTGCGCAGCTTGATCCAAGCCTTGGTCGTGCTTCTTACACCTTCAACCCAACAATTGATGGCATTGAAGATGCAGACGCGGTTTTAATTATTGGTTCTAATCCTCGCTTTGAAGCGTCAGTGCTTAACGCGCGGATCCGAAAAGCATGGCGCGCAAATTCAATGCCAATTGCTGTGATTGGCGAAGACAATGATCTTCGTTATGATACGGAGTATCTTGGTGCTGGTCCAGACAGCCTTAAAGAAGTACTGGATGGTAAATCTAAATTTGCAAGCAAACTAAAACGCGCAAAACGTCCGATGATTATTGTTGGTCAAGGCGCATTGGCGCGCTCGGACGGGCAGGGTGTTCTAGCAACTGCAGCTAAAATCGCAGACACATATAAGGCTGTGACTAAAGACTGGAATGGTTTTGCTGTTCTTCATGATGCTGCAGCGCGTGTTGGCGGTCTTGATGTTGGTTTTGTACCACAAGATGGTGGTATGGATGCGGCTAAAATGCTGACAGATGCTGAGGTATTGTTCTTGCTCGGTGCGGATGAGTTAGATTTCACTAAGAAGTCTGCCGGCTTTACCGTTTATATCGGTTCGCACGGTGATAATGGTGCGCATCATGCTGATGTGATCTTGCCTGCAGCGACTTACGCTGAGAAGTCCGGCACATTTGTAAATACTGAAGGTCGCGTACAAATTTCAAACCGTGCGGGTTTTGCGCCGGGTGAAGCGAAGGAAGACTGGGCAATATTGCGAGCACTATCTGATGTGCTTGGCAAAACACTGCCATTTGATTCGCTTGCGGCTCTTCGTGCTGATCTTTATGAAAATTACCCTCATTTTGCCGACATTGATGTCAGTATTGCTGCAGATTCTGGCGATATTGCGAAATTGGCGAAAAAATCTGGGAAAATGAACAAAGCAGCATTTGCCTCTTCGGTAAAAGACTTCTATTTGACAAACCCAATTGCTCGCGCATCTGCGGTCATGGCTGAGTGTTCAGCATTGGCTAAGGGTCAAACTAAAGCGGCAGCGGAATAGGTAGACGAGACATGGATGCATTTGTAGAAACATATGTCTGGCCAGCGGCCATCATGATTGGGCAGTCATTGCTGCTAATGGTCTGCCTTTTGGTATTCATTGCGTATATTCTATATGCTGACCGTAAAATTTGGGCGGCTGTGCAGATGCGCCGTGGTCCAAACGTTGTTGGTCCTTGGGGATTGTTCCAATCATTCGCTGATTTGCTTAAATTGGCGTTCAAAGAACCAATCATTCCAGCAGGTTCTGATAAAGCAGTATTCTTGCTTGCACCATTGGTGACAGTGACGCTTGCGATGGCAACTTGGGCGGTTATTCCGCTGAACGAAGGTTGGATGGTTGCGAATATCAATGTTGGTATTTTGTATGTTTTTGCCATCTCATCGCTTGAAGTTTACGGCGTGATCATGGCAGGTTGGGCATCCAACTCTAAATACCCTTTCCTTGGCGCGCTCCGTTCTGCTGCGCAAATGGTATCTTACGAAGTATCAATCGGTTTTGTAATTGTAACCGTATTGTTGTGCGTAGGATCGTTGAACCTTTCAGATATTGTATTGTCACAGCAAGATGGCTTGGGAACAAGTTTAGGTCTGCCGAACTCATTCCTTGATTGGCATTGGTTGGCATTGTTCCCAATGTTTATCATCTTCTTTATCTCATGTTTGGCAGAGACAAACCGTCCGCCATTTGATTTGCCAGAGGCTGAATCAGAGCTCGTTGCGGGTTACATGGTTGAGTATTCATCCATGCCATTCATGATGTTTATGCTAGGTGAGTATCTTGCGATTATGCTATTATGTTCGCTTACAACAATCCTATTCTTGGGTGGTTGGTTGCCGCCGGTTGATGTTTGGTTCCTAAACTGGGTACCTGGTATCATTTGGTTTGTTCTAAAAACATGCATGGTCTTCTTCATGTTTGCGATGGTCAAAGCATTTGTACCTCGCTACCGTTATGATCAGCTCATGCGTCTAGGTTGGAAAGTCTTCCTGCCTATCTCACTTGCAATGGTCGTGATTGTTGCATTCGTGCTAAAATTCACAGGTTGGAGCGCTTAAGATGGGTATCGGACAAGCAGCTAAATCATTATTCTTGAAAGAATTCGTCGGTGCATTCTTATTGTCGATGAAGTACTTCTTTGCACCAAAATCTACAGTGAACTATCCATTTGAAAAGGGGCCTATTTCGCCTCGTTTCCGCGGTGAGCATGCTTTGCGTCGCTATCCAAATGGTGAAGAGCGCTGCATTGCATGTAAGTTGTGTGAGGCCATTTGCCCGGCACAAGCTATTACCATTGAAGCTGGTCCACGTCGTAACGATGGAACGCGCCGGACAGTTCGATATGACATTGATATGGTCAAATGTATCTATTGCGGTTTCTGTCAGGAAGCTTGTCCGGTGGATGCAATTGTGGAAGGTCCAAATTTTGAGTTTGCGACTGAAACGCGTGAAGAACTTTATTACGACAAAGATAAACTTCTTGCCAATGGTGATCGTTGGGAGCGTGAAGTCGCTCGTAACATCGCGATGGACTCGCCGTATCGTTAAGTTGATGGGGTAAATTGGTCATCATTTTTGATGGCTGCAAATTATAATATTGGTCAAGGTGTTCATCTTGATCAGGGCGAGGGGTAGCTCAGCCCAATTGAAAAGGTAGTGATTATGGGTCTTCAGGCTCTGTTCTTCTATATTTTCGCATTTGTTGCGATTGCATCAGCTTTCATGGTGATTGCTGCACGTAATCCTGTGCATTCAGTTTTGTTTTTGATTTTGACATTCTTTAATGCTGCTGGATTGTTCTTGCTAACAGGTGCCGAATTCTTGGCAATGATTTTGCTGGTCGTTTATGTGGGTGCGGTTGCTGTGCTCTTCCTCTTTGTTGTCATGATGCTCGATATCGACTTTGCTGAACTGAAAAGTGGAGCACTTGAATATGCGCCAGTCGGTGCATTGGTTGGTTTGATACTTGCAGCAGAATTGGTCGTTGTCTTGGGTGGCAATCTATTTGAGAGCAGTGCAGCAGGCAGCGGCGCTAGCCCGATCCCGGATATTGCTGAACGTACCAACACAGCAGCATTGGGCGATGTATTATACACAGACTATGTTGCCTTTTTCCAAATCGCAGGATTGATTTTGCTTGTCGCGATGATTGGCGCAATTGTGCTGACGCTTAATCATAAACCTAATGTTAAACGCCAGGATATTTCACGTCAGGTCGCACGTCGCCCTGAGTCAGCTGTTGAAGTTGTTAAAGTGAAACCGGGCCAAGGGTTATAGGATAGAATTATGGAAATAGGACTTTCTCACTACCTGACCGTTAGCGCGATCCTCTTCACGATTGGTGTATTCGGTATTTTCTTAAACCGTAAGAACGTGATTGTTATCTTAATGTCAGTTGAGCTTTTGCTCTTGGCAGTTAATTTGAATTTAGTTGCGTTTTCGCAACATCTCAACGATCTGGTTGGGCAAATCTTTGCTTTGTTCATCCTTACCGTTGCCGCAGCTGAGGCCGCTATTGGCCTTGCTATTCTTGTCGTATTTTATCGCAACCGCGGCACTATTGCCGTGGAAGACGTCAACATGATGAAGGGCTAATCATGTATCACACCATCGTCTTCCTGCCTCTGCTTGGGGCAATTATCGCTGGATTATTTGGTCGCAGCATTGGCGCCAAGGCATCTGAATATGTGACATGTTTGTTCATGATCATTTCAGCATTGCTGTCTTGGGTCGTGTTTTTCCAAATCGGTTTTGGTGACACTGATGTAGTACAAATTCAGGTTCTAAGCTGGATCCAATCTGGTACGCTCACCATTGATTGGGCCTTTAGAATAGATACGCTTACTGCGGTGATGTTTGTCGTTGTCAACTCTGTGTCTACTTTGGTGCACATCTATTCAATTGGATACATGCATCACGATCCGCATCGCCCACGTTTCTTTGCTTATCTTTCATTGTTCACGTTTGCGATGTTGATGCTGATCACATCAGACAACCTTGTGCAAATGTTCTTCGGTTGGGAAGGTGTGGGACTTGCATCTTATCTATTGATTGGTTTCTGGTTCAAAAAGCCATCAGCCACCGCTGCTTCCATGAAAGCGTTCATCGTCAACCGTGTGGGTGACTTTGGATTTGCTCTTGGGATCTTTGGCATCTTCATGTTGTTTGGTTCAGTTTCATTTGATGCGATCTTTGCGAGCGCTTCTGATTACGCGCCAAGCGCTGAAATGGGTGAAGTGATCACCACAATATTTGGCATGGAACTTGATAAAAATGGTGCATTGACGATCTGTTGTTTGCTCTTGTTTATGGGCGCGATGGGTAAATCTGCTCAGTTCTTACTCCACACATGGCTTCCTGATGCGATGGAAGGGCCGACACCTGTGTCAGCGCTTATCCACGCAGCGACCATGGTGACTGCAGGTGTATTCTTGGTTGCGCGTATGTCGCCGATCTTTGAATTCTCGCCTACTGCACTTACATTTGTGACTGTCATAGGTGCAATCACAGCCTTCTTTGCGGCGACCGTTGGTCTTGTGCAAAACGACATCAAACGCGTTATTGCCTATTCAACATGTTCTCAGCTTGGCTATATGTTTGTGGCGCTTGGTGTCGGTGCATATGGTGCCGCGATCTTCCACTTGTTCACACACGCGTTCTTTAAAGCGTTGTTGTTCTTAGGTGCCGGTTCCGTTATTCACGCAGTGTCTGACGAGCAAGACATGCGCCGCATGGGCGGATTGCGTAAGCATATCAAACTTACATATTGGATGATGGTTATTGGTACCGTTGCGCTAACGGGTCTAGGTCTTCCGCTGACTTACATTGGTACAGCTGGCTTCTTCTCTAAAGATGCAATCATTGAATCGGCATTTGCTTCACCATTGGGTGTTTCTGGATTTGCCTTCACAATGCTGGTTATCGCAGCTTTATTTACCAGCTTTTATTCTTGGCGTTTGATTTTCCTAACATTCCACGGCAAACCACGCGCGGCAGCTGATGTGATGCATCACGTGCACGAATCTCCGCCGGTCATGTTGATCCCGCTTTATCTTTTAGCGGTTGGCGCGCTTGCAGCAGGTTTTGTCTTCAAATCATATTTCTTTGGCGACAACTACGATATGTTCTGGCAATCAGCTTTGTTTACGGTCGAGGGCAACACAGTTCTTGAAGATTTCCACCACGTTCCAGTTTGGGTAAAGTTGAGCCCATTCGTTGCAATGGTGCTTGGGTTTGCAACAGCTTGGTATATGTATATCCGTTCACCTGAGACACCAAAACGCTTTGCGGAAGATTTCTCAATTCTGTACAATTTCTTGCTGAACAAATGGTACTTCGATGAGATATATGATTTCCTATTCGTTCGCCCGGCTAAATGGCTTGGTACGTTCCTTTGGAAACAGGGCGATGGTCGTGTGATCGATGGATTTGGTCCAAATGGTATTGCAGCGCGTGTGCAGGATATCACCAACCGCGTTGTTAAATTCCAAACTGGATATTTATATCACTATGCCTTTGCCATGCTTATTGGTATTGCGGCTCTAGTAACTTGGATGACTCTCGGGAGTGCATTTTAATGATTGATTGGCCACTTCTATCAACGGTCACCTTCCTGCCGCTTATCGGCGTTTTGGTCTTGCTCTTCATGAAAGACGAGGGGGAAACTTCCCGGCGTAATGTTTATTACGTTTCATTGATGGTTACCGCGTTCACGTTTGTGTTTTCACTGTTTGTCTGGATCGGATTTGACAATGCAAATCCTGGTTTCCAGATGGTTGAAAAAATGGACTGGTTGGGTTCAGGCATTTCATACCATATGGGTGTTGATGGCATTTCCATGTTGTTCGTTATTCTAACAACGTTCTTGATGCCGCTTTGTGTGATCGCAAGTAAGAACTCAATTAAAAACCGCTTCCGCGACTATATGATTGCTTTCTTGATCTTAGAAACTTTGATGATCGGCGTGTTCTGCGCACTTGATATTGTCTTGTTCTACGTATTCTTCGAAGCAGGCCTTATTCCAATGTTCATCATCATTGGTGTTTGGGGTGGTCAGCGCCGCGTTTATGCAAGCTTTAAATTCTTCCTATATACATTGCTAGGCTCTGTGCTGATGCTTCTAGCTATCATGGCAATGTATTGGCAGGCTGGTACAACTGATATCACTAAGCTTTTGGAGTTTGATTTCCCTGTATCAATGCAGACATGGCTATGGCTCGCTTTCTTCGCATCATTTGCTGTGAAAATGCCAATGTGGCCAGTTCACACTTGGTTGCCGGACGCTCACGTTGAAGCGCCAACAGCGGGTTCTGTGATCTTGGCTGGTGTGCTTCTGAAATTAGGTGGTTATGGATTGATCCGTTTCTCACTTGCTATGTTCCCAGTCGCATCCGCTGACTTTGCACCATACGTATTCGCACTTTCTGCTATTGCGATTGTCTACACATCTCTTGTTGCAATGATGCAAACAGATATTAAAAAGCTGATTGCTTATTCATCTGTGGCGCATATGGGTTATGTGACAATGGGTATTTTTGCAGCCAATGCGCAAGGTGTCCAAGGCGCTATTTTCCAGATGTTGTCTCATGGTTTGATTTCTGGTGCATTGTTCTTGTGTGTTGGTGTGATTTACGATCGCATGCACACGCGTGAGATTTCAGCTTATGGCGGTCTTGTAAACAACATGCCTAACTATGCTGTTGCATTTATGCTGTTTACAATGGCAAATGTCGGCCTTCCTGGTACGTCAGGCTTCGTCGGCGAATTCATGGTTCTCATCGGTGTCTTCCAGGTTTCAACTTGGACAGCGATGTTCGCAACGCTTGGCGTAATCTTGTCTGCTGCATATGCGCTATGGCTTTACCGTCGCGTGGTGTTTGGCGCGCTTGAAAAAGAGAACCTTAAAGCATTGCTTGATCTTTCAGGACGCGAAAAAACTATACTATATCCGCTGATTGCACTGGTTATTTTCTTCGGTGTTTACCCGATGCCAGTATTTGACGCGACTGCTGCATCTGTTGATGCACTTGTCACCCAATATTCAGCTGCTATTGAAGCGGCACAAAATATCGCAATGTCAGCGAAATAAAACGAGGATGCTACTCAAATGACGACTGAGATTTTAATGGAGAGCCTGCATCTATCTCTGCCAGAAGTTATGCTGGCGGTTGGCGCAATGGTTTTGTTGATGATCGGTGCTTATGGTGGCCAATCGACATTAAATGCGATTAATGGCTTATCTGTTGCTTTGCTTATTATTGCTGGTCTTATGCTGGTATTTGTTGTGGGCGAGGGGGAAGCGTTTAACGGTGCTTATCTTTCCGATCCATTTGCGAAATTCATGAAAGTGCTTGCACTTATTGGGTCTGCTGTAGCATTAATGATGTCTATTGGACATTCGCGATTTGAGAAAAATCCGTTTTTTGAATTCCCGATTTTGATCTTGCTTGCCACGGTCGGCATGATGTTGATGATTTCAGCAAATGACATGATTGCGCTTTATCTTGGCCTTGAGCTTCAGTCGCTTGCGCTTTATGTGATTGCTGCGATCAAGCGCGATGATGATAAATCAACAGAAGCGGGTCTTAAGTATTTCGTACTTGGTGCGCTGTCTTCAGGTATCCTACTTTATGGTGCGTCATTGATCTATGGTTACACAGGTCACACAGGCTTTGATGAAATCGCGTCAGCGCTTACGGGTGGTAAACCTGAGCTTGGTCTTATCTTTGGTCTTGTATTCTTGCTTGCAGGTATTGCCTTTAAAATTTCCGCTGTACCGTTCCACATGTGGACCCCGGATGTTTATGAAGGCGCGCCAACGCCTGTGACAGCTTTCTTGGCCGCAGCGCCAAAAGTTGCTGCAATGGCAGTTTTCATCCGTTTGGTAATTGAAGCGTTCCAGACAGTAACGCATGAATGGCAGCAGATTGTTGTATTTGTTGCTATAGCGTCAATGGCATTGGGTGCCTTTGCTGCGATTGGTCAGAAAAACATCAAACGTTTGATGGCTTATTCTTCTATCGGTCATATGGGTTATGCATTGGTTGGGCTTGCTGCGGGAACGCAGACGGGCGTATCTGGTATCGTTCTTTACATGCTGATATACATGGTTATGACGCTTGGTACATTTGCTTGTATTTTGGCAATGCGCACCAAAGATGATGGTAATTTAGAAGACATCAACGATCTTGCTGGTCTTGCAAAATCTAACCCATTCATGGCTGTAATTTTGACGATCTTTATGTTCTCACTCGCAGGTATTCCGCCGCTTGCCGGTTTCTGGGGTAAATACTTTGTGTTTGTCGCAGCTATTGAGGCTGAGTTGTATGCGCTTGCGATCATCGGTGTATTGGCATCGGTTGTTGGTGCATATTATTATCTGCGTATTATTAAGATCATGTGGTTTGATGAAGTTAAACATCATTTCGCGCCGGTAGCAGGTGAGCTTCGCCTTGTTTACAGCCTAGCTGGCCTGTTTGTATTGGGCTATGTCATCATTGGTGGTCCAATTGGTACTGCTGCTGAAGTTGCAGCACGCACGTTCTTTTAATTGGTTTTAAAAACAGAAATTGATTGGCGTCACGTTGAAGAACGTGACGTCTCTTCTACAAATGACTATTGCCTTCAAAAGGCACGCGATGGTGCGGTATCTGGACTTTGGGTAACCGCAGAACGCCAAACAGGTGGTCGTGGGCGTCGTGGTAGAACGTGGATTTCTGAAAGTGGAAACCTTTATGCTTCGCTTTTATTGAATAATCCTGCACCGCGCGAAAACTTAGGTGCACTTCCTTTGGTAGCAGCATTAGCTGCAAATTTTGCAATTAGGAAAGCACTGTCGGCCTCTTCAGCAGATGTGAAGATCAAATGGCCCAATGATGTTTTGATTGATGGTGCGAAAGCTTGCGGCATCCTATTGGAATCTGAGGTCATTTCAAAAGACGTCATCTCAGTCGTCATTGGCATAGGGATCAATGTCTCCCATCATCCCGATCAAGCATTATATAAAACAACATCTCTTAATGAGCTTGGTGTGGCTGTAAACCCGTTAGAACTTTTTGCACATTTGTTTGATGAGATGAAATACGTCTTAGCGCTGTGGGATGAAGGGCGCGGTTTTCCGGCTATTCGTGATTTATGGCTTGAAAATGCGGCCGGCATTGATGAAGATATTAAAATCAATCTTCCCAATGAAGTTTTGCACGGACGATTTATTGGTTTATCGGAGGATTGCAATTTGATTTTGCGCCATGAAGATGGTGACGAAATTAAAATTGCTGCAGGGGATGTTTTCCTTCTCGATACGTAAAGAAAAGAAAGAATAGATTATGGCTAGCGAGAACGAACTCGTATTCTTACCACTTGGTGGTGTCGGCGAAATTGGAATGAACCTTGCGCTTTATGGCTATGGGTCACCTGATAACCGCGAATGGATTATGGTTGATTGCGGTGTGACATTTCCAGGGTTAGAGCTACCCGGCGTTGACCTTGTGCTTCCAGATATCAGGTTCTTAGAAGAAGAACGTCATAATTTAAAAGCGATCATTATCACGCACGCACATGAAGATCATTATGGCGCCCTCAATGAGTTATGGCCTTTGTTAAATGTGCCGGTTTACGTAACACCGTTTACTGCAGGGATGTTAGAAGCCAAACGAGCTTACGAGCGTTCAAGACGCGAAATTCCGGTTTCTATATTTAATGCTGGTGATGTATTTAATGTTGGTCCTTTTGAGATTGAGGCGGTTGCGGTTAATCACTCGATCCCTGAACCACTTTCCTTAGCGATCAAAACTGATCTTGGAAAAGTTATTCACACAGGTGATTGGAAAATCGATCAGGATCCTTCTTTGGGGCCATTGACTGATGAGAACAGATTTCGTCAATTGGGCGAGGAGGGCATATTGGCGATCATGTGCGATTCCACCAATGCGATGAGAGAGGGCGTATCTCCCACTGAACAAACTATCAGTAAAAACCTACGCAAGGTTATTGAAGATGCACCTGGGCGTGTTGCGATCACATCATTTTCATCAAATGTTGGACGTATCCGCTCTATAGCTGAAGCTGCGCGCGATGCCGAGCGTGAAGTCTTATTGCTGGGGAGTTCAATCAAACGCGTCGTCTCTGTAGCCAGCGGTTTGGGAATGATGGAAGGTTTGCCGAACTTTTTAGAAGAAGATGAGTTTGGTTTTATCCCGCGAGACAAGGTTGTGATTATCATGACGGGATCTCAAGGTGAACCGCGTGCAGCGCTTGCAAAACTCTCTCGTGATGAGATGCGGCATGTCGCTCTGGCAAAAGAAGATACGGTTGTATTTTCAGCGCGTGCTATTCCGGGCAATGAAAAAGGTATTTTGAATATCAAAAATGCTTTAATTGATCGCGGTGTTTTGATTGTGGAAGACAGCGATGAACTACCTATTCATGTATCTGGTCATCCGCGTCGTAATGAATTACGGCAAATGTATGAGTGGGTACGTCCGGAAATTTTGGTACCAGTTCATGGTGAAGCTGCGCATTTGGTTGCGCATGCAAAACTTGCCGAAGAAAGCGGTATTGGCAAAGTACCACGCGTTCGCAATGGTGATATGTTACGCCTCGCTCCAGGAGAGCCTGAGCTTATAGATGACGTACCAAGTGGCCGTATCTTTAAAGATGGTGCGGTAATAGGTGAGTATGACGATTTAGGTATTTCGGACCGACGTAAATTATCCTTTGCTGGTCATGTGTCAGTACAGGTTCTTTTGGATAATAAATACGAGTTTAAGGGCGATCCTCAAGTCAGCTCGATCGGATTGCCAATCTTCGATGATGCCGGCGATGAAATTGACGATGTGATTTATGACGCGGTTATAGGTGCTGTTGAGAGCATTCCACGAGTTCGCCGCAAAGATTTAAGCCTTGTGCAAGAATCTGTACGTCGCGCGGTCCGCGCTGCTGTTCGCGAGGTTTGGAATAAAAAACCGGTCGCAACAGTATTTGTTGAAAGAGTGTAGGGAGGAACTTTTATGCTTAGTAAATTAAACCACGTCGCAATCGCTGTGCCCGACCTTAAAACTGCAACAGATCAATATAAACATATGCTTGGTGCGCAAGTAACGGAGCCGCAAAAGCTTGATGAACACGGAGTGACCGTTGTGTTTATTGAATTACCTAATACCAAGGTAGAACTTTTAGAACCGATTGATGCTTCGTCTCCAATTGCAGCTTTTTTGGAAAAGAACCCAAAAGGTGGCATGCACCACATTTGTTATGAGGTTGAAGATATAGCTGCGGCAAAAAGCCAATTGATAGAAACTGGGGCTCGTGTATTAGGTGATGGTGAGCCTAAAATTGGTGCACATGGAAAGCCTGTGTTGTTTTTACATCCTAGCGACTTTTCAGGGACATTGATTGAGTTAGAGCAAGTTTGATCTAGGACATTTAGTCATGGGAATTGGTACATATTTAGCGATCTATTTTATAATGTGGTGGATATCGCTGTTTTTAGTGCTGCCATTTTCCGGTAAGTCTCAAGCTGAGGCTGGTGAAGTTGTTCTTGGCACTACAAAAAGCGCACCAGCAAACTTAAATGTTCTGCGCGTTGTGATCATGAATTCCATTGTTACAAGCGTCTTCTTTGTCTGCTTTTATTTATTGGTAGAAGTGTTCGGAATTACTTTCGATGATTTCATGGGACTCTTTCCGAATTTTGGATAGTCGCTCAATCTCGGATCTAGCTGTTTTTAAGGGAATAAAAAAAGCAAGGCTACAATAGCCTTGCTGTTAGTTGTCGCGGATCTCTACCCGTCGGCCGGTGGCTGCGCTAAGAGCGCGCCTGAGATCTAATCCTCCCAAGACTTGATCGCGATTTAGGCATGTTTTTATAAAACTGCCTTATTTTCGTGCGAAGTTAACGTACTTGCAAAAATTTGTCACCAATTATTTTGCAGAGATATAGAAAAATTGATGAAAAAATAATGAGAACACCAATCAAATTCAATTTATTATTCGTCCTTTTCAGATTGATCGTAAAAGAGTAGAAGTCTTCAACAACAAAATAACCTGCGATTCCGAGCGATTTTGTTTTCGGATCTTAATTTTTATACGGATAAGCCATGCGCCTTTCTCAATACTTTCTGCCAATCTTAAAAGAAAATCCAAAAGAAGCTGAGATAGTTTCTCATAGACTTATGTTGCGTTCTGGCATGATACGCCAACAATCAACTGGGATCTATTCCTGGTTGCCACTTGGCAAGCGCGTTTTGGATAAGGTGAATGCCATTATTCGCGAAGAACAAAATAGAGCAGGCGCCCATGAGATATTAATGCCGACTATTCAGTCAGCTGAACTTTGGAATGAGAGTGGCCGTTATGATGATTATGGCAAGGAGATGCTGCGCATTACCGATCGTCAAGATCGTCCAATGTTGTATGGCCCAACCAACGAAGAGATGATCACTGACATCTTCCGTTCATATGTGCGTTCTTATAAAGAGTTGCCACTGAACCTATATCACATCCAACATAAGTTCAGAGATGAGATTAGACCCCGTTTTGGTACAATGCGTTCTCGTGAATTTATTATGAAAGATGCATATTCGTTCGATTTGAATAAAGAAGATGCTGAATTTGCTTATTACAAAATGTTCACTGCATATTTGCGAACATTTGATCGTCTGGGTTTACGTGCCATTCCTATGCGCGCAGATACAGGTCCAATTGGTGGCGATCTTAGCCATGAGTTCATTATCCTAGCCGACACTGGCGAATCTGAAGTGTTCTGTCACAAAAACTTCCTAGATTTCGATACGCCATCAGAAGATGTTGATTTTTCAAATCGCGCAAAGATGAAAGCGATTTTTGATCAATGGACGGAGTTTTACGCGGCAACTTCTGAAATGCATGATGCAGCCGCATTTGACGCCATTGATGCAGAAAATAAGGTTTCTGATCGCGGTATTGAAGTTGGACACATCTTCTATTTCGGTACGAAATATTCTGCTGCAATGGGCGCGAAAGTTATGGGACCAGACGGGCGCGAACATGAGGTTCATATGGGGTCATATGGCATTGGTCCAACACGCCTTGTTCCTGCCATCATTGAAGCGTTTCATGACGAAAATGGTATTGTTTGGCCGGAATCAGTTGCGCCGTTTGATGTGGGAATTATCAATATGAAAGTTGGTGATGAGACTTGTGATGATGCCTCTAAAAAGATTTATGCTGAATTGCAAAAAGCGGGACTTGATGTTTTGTTAGATGATCGTGATGAGCGCGCAGGTGGTAAGTTTGCAACAGCTGATCTGATTGGAGTTCCGCAGCAGATTGTCGTTGGTCCGCGCGGGATGAAAACCGGTGAAGTTGAAGTTAAAAATCGGAAAACTGGCGAACGCGAAAGCCTGACACTAGAAGCAGCGATTAACAAGCTAACTGCACGATAAATTTTACGAAAAGGCTTTGAAACCATTGAGCAGTAACCCAACAGATATGCCGTCATCAAAACCTTTTGGCGTCTTTGAACGTCTTGTAGCTTGGCGTTACCTACGTTCAAAGCGCAAGGAAACGGTTGTTTCTGTGATTGCGGGGTTTTCTTTTGCCGGGATTATGCTTGGCGTTGCGACCCTTATCATTGTTATGGCTGTGATGAACGGTTTTCGTGCTGAGCTCATTAATCGAATTCTCGGCATTAACGGTCATATGATTGTTCAGCCGATTGATGAACCTTTTAACGACTACACAAATCTTGCTAAGCGCATTGAAGGTGTTGAAGGTGTGCAGATGGCTCTGCCCATTGTTGAAGGGCAAACCTTAGCCTCCGGTAATGGTGGCGCGGGGACTGGCGCATTGGTTCGCGGTATTTCTGTTGCTGACATTGAACGGCTCAACTGGGTATCTGATAATATCAAAGCGGGTGATCTTGTCGGCTTTGCCGCAGGTGAGGGTGTGCTGATTGGTACGCGCATGGCAGATTCGCTCGGGCTTATTGCTGGAGACAGCATCACGCTAGTTTCCCCGGAAGGAGATGTAACGCCATTTGGCGTGACACCGCGGGTAAAATCTTACCCGATTTCAGGCATATTTGAGATTGGGATGTCAGAATATGATTCTTCAATCATATATATGCCGCTTGGCGAGGCTCAGATTTACTTTAATACAGAAGATGAAGTTCAATCTATCGAAGTGTTTATTGATGACCCTGATGGGGTTAATGATTTCCGCACGCCCATAGAAACTGCGGCTGAACGTCAGATTTTTATTACCGATTGGCAACAACGCAATCAAACGTTCTTCTCAGCTTTGCAAGTTGAGCGCAATGTAATGTTTATGATTTTAACACTCATTATTCTTGTTGCAGCTTTAAATATCATTTCAGGGCTTATTATGCTGGTGAAAGATAAAGGGCGAGATATTGCAATCCTACGTACAATGGGCGCCACATCGACATCTGTGATGCGTATCTTCTTTATGACAGGGTCGGCAATTGGTGTGGCTGGTACCGGCGCAGGTGTTATTTTAGGTGTGCTTGTCTGTCTAAATGTTGAGCGCATTCGAGCGTTTTTCTCTTGGCTATCCGGCACAACGCTGTTTAATCCCGAACTTTATTTTCTAAGCCAATTACCCGCTGATATGGATTTTGCCGAAACGCTATCGATCATTATTATGGCATTTGTGCTAACGTTTATCGCGACACTCGTGCCTGCATGGCGCGCGTCAAAAATCGACCCCGTTCAAGCGCTAAGATATGAGTAAATGAACATGAATGATGCGAGCCGAATTGATATGAGCGATGTATCCAATGCACAGGATTTGGCAATGGAATTGCTTGCCGTTGAACGTCATTATGTGCAAGGCGACGAAAAACTGACCATATTAAATGGTGTGAATTTCAAACTTAACCGCGGTGAGACCGTTGCTTTGATCGCGCCCTCTGGTGCTGGTAAATCAACATTATTGCATATGGCGGGTTTGCTTGAGCGCCCTGATGGTGGGGAAGTGATCATTGACGGTGTTGCTTGTAGTCATTTGTCTGATGAGCAGAGAACAGATGTTCGTGGTAAAAAAATTGGCTTTGTTTATCAATTTCATCATCTGCTGCCTGAATTTTCCGCCAGCGAAAATGTCGTCATTCCGCAGTTAATTAGCGGTTTAGAGAAAAAAGAAGCTGAGGCGCGAGCAAAAGAATTACTTGAATATCTAAAGCTTGGTCACCGTATTTCCCATCGTCCAACGGAATTATCCGGTGGTGAGCAACAACGTGTTGCCATAGCAAGAGCGGTGGCAAACGCGCCGAGCGTTCTTTTAGCAGATGAACCGACTGGAAATTTGGATCCTGAAACTGCGTCCTATGTGTTTGAAGCGCTTGAAGCTTTGGTAAAACAATCAGGCTTGTCTGCAATGGTTGCAACCCATAACCATGATCTTGCGCGGCAAATGGACCGTTGTGTGACGCTCAAAGATGGGCAATTGGTTGAGCTATAATGCTCAGGTTTTGATATTAATCGGAATAGCAGAATTCAGGTAAATTTTGATTACCTAATGCATATTCTGCAACAGTCATGACATTTATATCAAACCGAACAGGTTTTTCGTTTTTAAAACCTTTGCCATTGAGCAGATTTAAATCGCATCCCCCATTGGCATCTGGATCAAGCGTATCGTAATAAGAATATGTAAAGCCGGCGACCACAAGTTTATCGTTGCGATATGCAATGGTGAGTTTTTGCTCCCAGCGATTTCGGCCAATCGCTGAATTTTGTGAACCGACAATAATAGATCCATTTTGAGTTTTCGAAACCCATGGCTCTTGTCCAAACATCGCACTTGATCCCCAAACCATATCAGGGACATGATGCTTTAGTGCCAAGCGTCCATATTCATCGCTTAGAAAAAATAACACATCAAACTGCTCACCCTCATTGATATTTAAGATCATCACTGGGTCAGCAACATTATCACTATTCCAGTCTGTTGTGGTGACAGAAAAGACTTCACTTGCGTCAAATGTCATATCCTGGTGCTGGTCAGCTGAAGCTGTAAAGGAGAATATCAGAGCGAAAGTAAAGACGATGTATCTAAGCAATTTAAAACCTTTTTCTTTTTTGCTCGCAGAGGAGCTTACCCAAACTCTGTAGCATCCTGTTGAACAGCTTTGTGAATATTCAGTAATACATCTGGATCGGCTGCTTGAATACGGCTCCAATTTGGAATGAATGGTGTTTCCATCGGGTTATCAAGATAAGACTGACCCGCTTTCATAATATTGGCAGCAAATAGTTCTACCGCTTTTTCTTCTACATGACGATCTGTGTGAAGACCGTTCATGGTCGCATCATTGTAATACATTTCAACCAGATCGAGTGCGATCCGGAAATATGTGGCTTTGAGCGTTCTAAAAGTTGCATTGGAAAGCGTTACGCCGTCGGTTGCCAATTTTCGATAAAGCGCTTTTGAAATATCAATCGACATGCGCGATAAACCCGCATTTGCATCTTCTTCCGATAGTGGTTGGTGTTTATGATCATAAGCGTCTGAGATATCAACCTGACAAATCACCCGGTTAGAAAGGTTTCGCCAAACTTCGGATAATACCCCGATCTCTAGGCCCCAATCAGAAGGTATGCGCATATCTGGCAAGATAGATGTCCGCATCGCAAATTCACCAGCCAATGGATATCTAAATGCGTTGAGATAATCGATATAATCATTATGCCCGCAGGTTTTTTGAATGGCGAGTAATAAGGGGGTGACAAGTAATCTTGAAACGCGACCATTGATTTTACCATCCGCAATGCGAGGGTAATAACCCTTTACAAAGTGATAGGCGAAGGCAGGATTTGTAACCGGGTAAACAAGGCGCGCCAGCATTTCTTTAGAATAGGTTGTGATATCGCAATCGTGTAGTGCAACGACATCTGAATTACCGGTCGCTAGAGCAAAGCCCATGCAATACCAAACATTGCGACCTTTGCCGGGCTCTTCCGGGGCTAAGTTTGCACCAGCTAATTTGTTATGGATGGCTTTAAGGCGCGGACCGTCATTCCACAAAACATCATGTTTTTGCGGTAAACGCGAAAAATACTCTTTAGCATGTTTAAACTGTGTTTCATCAGCGCGATCCAAACCAATAACAATGTGATTGATGAAGTCTGCTTTGCTTAACTCGTCAACAATGTTGGAAAGAGCAGGGGCCTCGAGTTCGGAGTAAAGGCTCGGTAAAATTAGCGTAATTTTTCGAGTTTGCGCGAATTGCTTTAACTGCGCCTCAAGTTGCTCAAACGGAATTTGCGCCAAATTGTGTAATGTTGCAATGCTACCGTTTTGATGAAAGTCAGCCATATTTACACAGTCTCTTTTCTTGATTTAATCTAGTTTACACAAACAAACTTAAAACGCACATATTCCAACCTTTGGGACCGGGGTCTTTTGAATATGTGACGTGATCGGGTTTGACGGGGGTGAATAGATGTTGGTTTGAATTATTTTTCATAACAAAACCAATATCGGCATGTTTTAACATTTGTATGTCATTAGGTGCATCGCCTAACGCAACCGTGGTCATTTGCACATCGCCGGATCGTAAGCTTTTAATGATCTCATTCATACGATCCACTTTACCGGCGCCAAATGAGAGCGTTAAGAACCGTCCGCCCTTTTGTGCACGAAGTCCGTTGTCGTTCAAATACTGTTTGAATTGGGCCAATTCCTTTTGGTTGCCGCTCCAAATTCCGGGTTCTGAATACTCGCGTTGCTTTGCAAGTTTAGCAGCATGAAGGCTCAACGATGTCTGTTTGCAAACTTCTTCTGCAGACCAATCATCAAAGCCTTTATACTTTGATCTCAAGTGATTGGGGGCATCTTGAATGATTTTTATGATTTTGTCGTAGTCAGTCGTTTTGTCGACAGATTGCGTTGATGGTGGGAGCAGCCCAGCACCATTTTCAATAATTGCTGGAAATGCATCAAACCCAAGTTCGGAACGAAGCGGTGCTATTTCCGCTGCGGTCTTGCTTGATGCCAGGATAAGCGGCGTTTTCGTCTCACGCAGTTTGTCTAGCGCTTCGTTTGCTGGCGCATAGCTATATGTATCGTGATCTAAAAGTGTACCATCAAGATCGGTAAAAATGAGATAGCTTTTTTTCTTTGTGTCAGACACGGTTTGTTATCCATCGACACTGATAAGGCGCGAAGACGATTTGCTTCGTATCTTCAAAAATTACATCGCCGCTTAGTTTGTCAATCCATTCGTCGCCACCAATTAAGTTAAGCGCCATGGTTTCAATCGTAAGATATTCAGATGTCATATTGTGAAGCGCAAAAATACTCTGCGATCGATCAATGCTTTGTCGCCAGAAACCGAATATCTGATTGCCCAATTGCAACGTAAACTGAGTTGCATTTGGATGAAATGCCGATTGCCTGCTGCGAATATCAATGCGTGATTTGAGCTCATTTAGCACGATACTTTGGTTCGATTTTGGGTCATCTAGCCTGTCGTTAAGCGCTTTATAATCCCATCGATGTCGGTTGATCGCCCGATTATGCTGTGATTTTTCAACACCCTCCTGATCATTGGGTGTTGCAAGCATGGAATGAATGTAAAACGCTGGAACGCCTTCAAGCGCCATCGCAATTGTTTGGCTGCACAAAAAGCGCTCGACGTTAAAGTCGTCTTGCCCTTTAACAGTGCCTTTGAGCGCATCAAACAAAGAGACATTCATTTCATAGGGATGCATTTTTCCATCATTGCCCTGACGCATCGAGACCCGACCACCATGTGCTTTAACGGTATCGATCATTGCATCGATGTCAATTTGTGGCAAAAGCCCTTCAACGGGTCGCAGACCCACGCCATCATGGGATGCTGTGAAATTAAAATACGCGCACCCCATTTGTGCAGGTGGCATGCGCATTTGCCAAGCATTAAGATGTGCAGATGTACCATTGAGCAGGCCGTGCAGCAAAAGCGGCGGCAATGAAAAGTTATAAATCATATGCGCTTCGTTGCGGTTGCCGAAATAGCTGAGGTTTTCCGTATTAGGGACATTGGTCTCAGTAATGATCACCACAGGTTCGCGATCAAAATCAGCTAGCAAACGGATCAATCGAACAATTTGGTGAGTTTGGGGCAGGTGAATGCAGTTTGTGCCGATCTCCTTCCAAACAAAGGCAACGGCATCAAGTCGAATTGTTCTGACCCCTTGATTAATGTGCTCACGCGTTACCCTTAAAAACTCAAGAAGTACCTCAGGATTGGAGAAATCAAAATCTACTTGATCGTGGCTGAATGTACACCAGACATGTTTGGTGCCATTTGCCGTTTCAACTTCGCGTAACAGATCATGCGCGCGCGGTCTGACAACTGCGCTCGTATCATCATCAGGGGAGGCTTCAAAGAAAAACTTATTATAAGGTTCGTGTCCTTGTAAATATTCGTTAAACCAATGTCCTTGGCTCGACATATGATTAAGCACAAGGTCTGACATGAGGCGGAAATCAGCTGCAATTCTACCAACATCTTCCCATGAGCCTAAAAGACTATCGACCATACGATAATCAGTTACTGCAAAACCATCATCTGATGTGTATGGAAAAAACGGCAGGATATGAACGCCATTGATCGTATCACGAAGGTATTTATGCAAAAAGTGGTTCAACAGATCGAGAGGTTTGTGCTCACCGTCGATAAAGCTGTTGCCATAGGTGATGACATAATTATCTTTTTCAGACCAAAGTTCATTTGATGGCAATCGCCCTCGGCGTCTTGGGGTGTGTTTTTCATCCCAGAAAGCCGCAATGACCCGGTTGGTGAGTGTATCTGTATCAAGATCAGGATAGATCGAGTTTATCAGTTGCGAAATGTTGTTTTTAAGACGTGCTGACGACATGTCAGCAATTGTCGGAAGATCAGTCAATGTGTGTTCACTTGTGTTTTGCTTATCGCTTGGGAGGCTCATTTAGCTCAATTATCTTACAATGGATTCGGTTGATGGCAAGTCCAACATGCGCTAAGGATGGTATTTAATAAGCTTTGTTGTGATATGAGGTGCTTGATATGGTTGGCTTTTTGAAAAAACTTGGTTCAATGTTTGGTAGCGAGGCTGCGCCTGCAAAGCCTGATAGACAAGAAAGCTATGAGGGCTATACAATTTCTTCAACGCCGATTTCAGAAGGTGGGCAGTTTCGCCTGTGTGGTGTGATCACAAAAGAAATCGGCGGCGAGCAAAAAGAGCATCGATACATCCGCGCAGATGTCTGCCAATCAAAAGAACAAGCTGATGATCTCGCGATCATGAAAGGCCGCCAAATGATCGACCAATTAGGTGAACGGGTTTTTCAGTCTTAAAACAGGCGACCCCACGGTTCGGCTCATAATCTATTTAAAAATGCGAAGCGCTCAAATCATCGACAGATTTTGTTGTTGTTATGCATGTTCATAACTGGTTGGACCTTCAATTCGTTCTGTTTTCACTTCTAGAGATATAATCTTGAAAAGTGTTGGAGGTATCCAAGCATGGATAAAAAAATGTAACCCCTTTGGTTCAAATTGTAAGAATTATTTTAAGAGCATACTACGACATGTGCGATAATATCGGACTACCTGTCAAAGTAAGAGATTTATAATGGGAAATAAACTTGCGAACCGAAGTGCGAACCCACGTGTTCCGACACAGTTTCCTGTCACGATCCTCACAGCACGACGCCAGTCACATGGTCAGGTCATCACCATGTCAGATACTAGCATGAAAATCATTTTAAAAAGGGATCTTGCTTTAAACAAAGGAGATGACATTGCGTTGTCATTTTCAGGTGGAAAGCTTCAAGGTTTCATGCACAGAAATGAGTTTTATGGGCAAATCATTCGAAGAGACGAGAGAGAATTACAGGTCTATTTTGGTCAGAATGATGATATGACGCGGCGATATTTAGCAGCGTTGAAGGCTTACAAAATAAAAGCGGCAACTGTCATGCAACGTCCAAAAAACATTGTATCAGGCAACGCGCAAGGGTTTGTGGGTAATGAAATTGATAAGCTAATCACCAAACTCACGTCTGTTGAATATAGACATGAAACTGAGATCAAACCTTATATCCCCAGCCAGATTACTCTTTCATAACTAAAGAGAAGACCATGAACGACATGTTCAACGAGATGAGATAAGTAAGTACATCCTCACTTTCGTATGAATTGTTTGCAATTACGGCAATATCAGCAGTCACAGTAAGAGTGCTGTCTTTCAACCATGCATTTAAACCAGCCCGACATTGGGTCGTTCGATGATTTCGCGCAACGCAAAGCTTGAATTGATCTTTACCACATGGGGCAGGGAAGATAGCCAGTCTCTATGGATGTGCTCGTAGTCTTCGAGATCTTTAGCGGCAACGCGCAAAATATAGTCATATTCGCCGGACATGAGATAACACACCAAAACATTGGGGCAGCGCTTAACCGCTGTTTCAAACTCTTTCAAGGTTTTGGCAAACTGACCGGATAATGAAATATGCACAATCACCATCATCTTGTGGCCAAGCGCGCCATGCGATAGTCTTGCCTGGTAGCCTTTGATTGCACCTTTTTTCTCTAGGATATCCACCCGTCTTGAGCATGCTGATTGGGATAGGTTTACAGCTTCTGCAAGTGCTGAATTTGAAATGCGTCCGTCTTTTTGTAAGATTCTCAATATAGAGATATCCACAGTATCAAGATTTTCCATTCGAAGAATTCCGTTTTTTAGGTGCCTATATTCGATAATTATTCGAAATTCGTGATAATTACAATTGTATAAGCAAGGATTCTCCATTTTAAATGTAGTTTAATGATCTCAAATAGTTTTGAAAAATCTAATTTGAGGAGAACGGCGATGCGTGTAGGTTGCCCTAAAGAGATTAAAAATCATGAATACCGTGTTGGCCTTACGCCGTCATCAGTGCGCGAATATGTTGCGCATGGTCACGATGTGATCATTGAAACAGGTGCAGGTCTTGGCATTGGTGCAGATGATGCAGCTTACCAAGCTGCGGGTGCTAAAATCGTTGGTGAAGCGGCTGACATCTTTGCACAGAGCGATATGGTTGTTAAAGTTAAAGAACCTCAGCCATCTGAATATGCTCAGCTTCGTGACGAGCAACTTTTATATACATACCTTCACCTCGCTCCAGATCCAGAGCAAACAAAGGGCCTAGTAGAATCTGGTTGTACAGCTGTTGCTTATGAAACAGTGACAGACAATCGCGGTGGCTTGCCACTATTAGCTCCAATGTCTGAAGTAGCTGGCCGTTTGGCACTCCAAGCAGGTGCAACTGCTCTGCAAAAAGCAAATGGTGGTCGCGGTATCCTTCTAGGTGGGGTACCTGGTGTTCTTCCGGCGAAAGTCACAATCATCGGCGGTGGTGTTGTTGGTCTAAATGCTGCAAAAATGGCAGTTGGTCTTGGTGCTGATGTTACAATCCTTGATCGCTCATTACCGCGTCTTCGTGAGCTTGATGACATTTTCAATGGTTCTGTTCACACACGTTATTCAACAATTGATTCACTTGAAGAAGAAACATTCTCAGCTGATCTTGTTGTTGGTGCTGTGTTGATCCCAGGTGCTGCGGCTCCAAAACTTGTCACACGCGAAATGCTATCTGGCATGAAGAAAAGCGCTGTCATCGTTGATGTTGCAATTGACCAAGGTGGTTGTTTTGAGACATCAAAAGCAACAACACACTCAGAACCTACATATGAAGTTGATGGTATCGTTCACTATTGTGTAGCGAATATGCCGGGTGCTGTGCCGATTACATCAGCGCACGCGCTTAATAATGCAACGCTTTACCACGGCTTACAATTGGCTGATAAAGGTCTTAAAGCAATCGCGGAAGATCAAAACCTTCGCAATGGTTTGAACGTACACCGTGGCAAGATCACAAACCAGCCTGTTGCTGAAGCTCTTGGCTACGATTTGCTGAATGCAGAAGATGCTGTTCGCAACGTTGCATAGCTACTCCTGAAAGGTATTGCGCCTTGAAAATGCCGTCCGAAGTTTTTCGGGCGGCGTTTTTTTTGCCTTGAGCTATTTTAAAGTGGCGAGAATTTCGCTCTCAGAAAGTGGTGTAATCTCAGTCTCGGTGCGGCCAATAGGCTGGAACCCAAGTTTTTGGTAAAGACCAAGTGCTGATGGATGATCAAGTGTGCACGTATTGACGGTTATAGCATCGGGCTCGCTTGACCATGCTGCATCAATTGCTTGCGCTAAAAACCATTTTCCTAAACCGCGGCCGATCGCGTGTTCCATCATTCCGAAATAAGCTAAATCCACGCGTTTGGCATTGGAGCGATCAATCTCAAAAAAACCTGACGGCACACCATCAAGATAAAGTACATCTATCTCTGTTGTTTCGCGATGTATGATCTCTGAGAGTTCATCATTGGAAAGACGATGGCGCGAAACCCAGTGCCACTTTGCACCCACGCGATATTGCAGATATCGATAGAACTGCAACGGTATATTTTGTGTACCCATCAAAGCCGCGTTGATGTTCATTGGCCGCGTATAGGACTTAACATTTGGCTTGTTCATTTCAAGTAAT
The DNA here is from genome assembly GCA_039974935.1 of Lentilitoribacter sp. GTDB lineage: Bacteria > Pseudomonadota > Alphaproteobacteria > Rhizobiales > Rhizobiaceae > Lentilitoribacter. Next base: position 494,527 of record JBDWIC010000001.1, read on the forward strand.
GTGACGACCGTTGAGAGGGGGCTTTGAGATTTTGACATTTAATTTTACGCTCCGGTTTCAACGGGTGTGTCTTCGCGTGCACCCCATTCTGACCATGAGCCATCATATAATTGAACGTCGGTTTTCCCAATAGAGTTGAGGGCAAGGGTGATCACTGCTGCAGTGACCCCTGAACCGCATGTCGTGATGATCTTCTTGTTAAGATCTACAGATTTTGATTCAAATATATCTTTTAACTCATTGAGCGGCTTTAGTTTTCCGTTGTCGGAAAATCCAAAAACCGGTGTATTTTTTGCGCTTGGCATATGCCCAGATCGCATGCCCGCGCGTGGTTCTGCGTCTTCACCGGTAAATCGGCCTTCACCTCTTGCATCCAATAATTCTGTGCCATCGTCGCTGGTTGCAGCTAAAACATCATCAATATTGGCGACCGCATCCTTATCAAAATATGGGGTAAATTCGGCAGCTTCATGTGCTACAGTTTCATCTGTGACAGGCAGGCCATTTGCTTTCCAATTGTCAAATCCGCCATCAAGTACAAAGACGTTTTCAGCACCCATAGTTTTAAACATCCACCAAACGCGTGGAGCAGTGAACATGCCGAGCGCATCATAGACAACAATTGTTTGATCTGTTGAGATACCAAGTTCACCCACACGCTGCGCGAAATAATGTGGCTCGGGCAGGGCATGAGGAAGCGATGATTGTTCGTCAATAATACTGTCCTGATCAAAAAAAACAGCACCCGGAATATGGCTTTGCGCATATTCCTCAACCGCATTTCGATTTTGTGCGGGCAAGAACCAAGACGCATCAACGATACGCAGATTGTCGTCATTTAAATGATCTTTCAGCCATTCAGGTGATTTGACAAAAGGGCTAAGCGCTGCGTCGTCGTTCATAGTTTGATCCTAAATTGTTTGGTTTATTGTTTAGGCATTTCGCCGAAGCGAATTCTGAAACGTCTGTTTTCTTTGCCCTTTTTTTCGATCTTGCCGATGTGAATTTCACCAACTTCTTGTGTTTCACTCACATGGGTGCCGCCGCATGGCTGGCTATCCACCGAACTATTATCACCAATGCAGACCAATCTTATATCTCCAACACCGCGAGGCGGCTTGACGTTTTTAGATTTTACCAAATCAGGATTGGCGTCTAACTCAGATTCTGAAATCATTGTGGTGAAGATCTGATGGTTTTGTGCGACCAATTCCATCATCTTTGCGGTGATGTCCGCTTTATCAGGCGGTTCGCGCATATCAAAATCGATGCGACTTTCATTTTCGCCCACAGCTGCACCGGTAATTGGGTATTCGCACACAACAGAGAGCAGATGACAAGCGGTGTGCATGCGCATGAGCTTATATCGGCGTTCCCAATCGATATGGAGGACGATCTTCTCGCCAATTTCCAAAATTGGGCTACCTTCTGCGAGAATATGGACGAAATCGTTCTTTGTTTCGCCATTTACCGTCGCAGTCACTTCTATCTTGGAGCCGTCCTGACGCTCGATAAAACCTGTGTCACCGGGTTGCCCGCCAGATGTCGCATAAAAACACGTTTGATCGAGGATCACGCCCCCACGATCATTGATCGCAATAACTTCAGCATCGCAGGTTGTTAAATAAGCATCGTCTTTGAAAAGGGCTTTAGTGATCAAGCGATAAACCTCTGATTTTATGTTTCAGATACGAACGGAATTTCGATATTTGGTGAACCTTCCATCCATTCTGGCACTGGTAAATCTTTCGAGCGCAAGAATTCAGGATTATACAGTTTTGATTGGTATCGGTTACCATAGTCACACAGGATCGTGACAATCGTATGCCCCGGACCCATTTCTTTTGCCATTCGGATTGCACCAGCAACGTTAATCCCGGTTGAAAGCCCCATGGATAGACCTTCTTCTTGCAGCAAGTTAAAGATAATTGGCAGGCCTTCTTTGTCCGATACATTGAACGCCATATCGGGTGTGTAGCCTTCAAGATTTGCAGTGATGCGGCCTTGTCCGATGCCTTCTGAAATAGAGCCACCTTCGGACTTTAGTTCACCATTTGCGTAGAAATTATAGAGCGCTGCACCATCTGGATCGACGATCCCTGATTTAAATGTGCTGCTGCGTTCCCGCAAAGCCATGGAAGTGCCCACAAGCGTACCGCCTGATCCACATGCGCAGATGAAGCCATCAATCTTGCCATCAAGATCGCGATAGATCTCAGGGCCTGTCGTATCGATATGCGCCTGTCTGTTGGCAACATTGTCAAATTGGTTTGCCCAGACCGCGCCATTGGGGCTGGTTTTGGCAATCTGTTCTGCCAATCTGCGAGAAACGTGAATGTAGTTGTTTGGATTTTTATAAGGGAGGGCAGGGACTTCGATCAGCTCTGCACCCATGAGACGCAAAGCATCTTTCTTTTCTTGAGTTTGTGTTTCTGGGATCACGATAATAGAGCGATACCCCAAGACACGAGATATCATGGCAATACCAATACCTGTGTTCCCAGCAGTGCCTTCAACAATAGTGCCGCCAGGCTGAAGTTTACCGCTTTTTTCCGCTGCTCGGATCATTGATAATGCAGCGCGATCTTTCACCGATTGGCCTGGGTTTAAAAACTCAGCTTTACCCAAAATTGTACACCCTGTTTCTTCAGAAGCGCGTTTAAGCTTTACCAAAGGTGTATTTCCAATTTGTTCTAAAACATTTTCCGAGACTATCATGAGATTCCAAAGCCTTATCAATTAACTATGCTTCAGTATTTGCATCCAAATATGACAAATTACAAGGAATGAAAATTGAAGTTTTGGCCGATTTTGTGAATAATATTGCTAGGATGCTGAAATATTTATTGAAAAAGAAGAAATAATCGGTTTTTAGTTAGTCTAATGATCCGAATTGAATCTGTTATCGTACAAGTGTACAAACAGGGAAGACTCAAGCGGCGCGAGTCTTTTACGAGACAGTCTCTGGTGAGACGTAGTAGATAAAAGAAGATTTAATATGACTTTAAGTCAGATAGATGCAGTCGATACACTTATGGCACAATATGCCTCTGGCGGATTATCCGCGCCTGCGAGTGTTTTGGTAGAAGCGCATCTGGAAATTAAACCAGACAACCGTCGCTTTGTTGGTGATCTGGAAACAATTGCCGGATTATCGCTTGAGCAGGTTGCTCCAACCGAAATTGATAAAAAGAGCGATGCCTTGTCGGCAATTTTTGCCTCTTCTCCTGATAGTGTTGCGGATGTATCCGATAACACAGACGAGCAGGGAAGCGCTGCAAGATTGCCATTAGCATTGCGCCGTTTGATCGGTATGGATGTTGAGGATATTCCTTGGCGTACAAAGTTGCCTGGATTTAAAGAATATGACATCGGCGAAATCGATGGCTGTCATGTCAATATGTTCTGGATCCGACCTGGTCGCACAATGCCAGCACATACGCACAAAGGCTGTGAACTTTCAATCGTACTTGAGGGTGCGTTTAATGATGAGCGCGGCCGCTTTGGTCCTGGTGATATCTCAATTGCTGATGCAAGTGTTGACCACCGACCAACTGCTGAGAATGATCGCCCTTGTATTGGCTTTGCCGTACTTGATGAAGGCGTGACGCTCACTGGTTCATGGCGTCAACTTGTTGGCGATCTGATAGGCTAATAGCAAAATCAAACTGATCGGAGATGATATGTCTCTTTATAACGCAACGCCTGCGGACGGTGTCGCTTGGGTAACGGGTGCAAGCTCTGGCATAGGATATGCTGTTGCTTTGCAGCTTTGTCAGGATGGCTATACGGTCGTTGCGACAGCACGTTCTGAAGATAAACTTGAGCAGCTCGTTAAAGAAGGCGCAGGTTTGAAAGGGACGATTATTGCCAAAGCTGCGGATGTGACCAGCTATACTGATATGAAAGATATCGTCACGCAGATTGCTGAAGAATATCAGAAACTAGCGCTGGTTATTCTAAATGCTGGAATTTATATCCCAGTTCACGTCGATAAGCTTGATATCTCAGATTTCCAAAAGACTTTTGGTGTTAATCTAACAGGTGTGGTCAATGGCCTTTTACCTGCAATCGAACAAATGAAGGTTCAAGGTAAAGGTCAAATCGCACTTGTATCTTCTGTAACAGGTTATGGTGGATTGCCAACCAGCGCTGCATATGGCGCGACGAAAGCTGCCGTCATCAATATGGCTGAAAGCCTTAAGTTTGACCTAGATAAGCTCAATATTCGAATTCAAGTGATTAATCCTGGGTTTGTGAAAACCGCTGCGACAGATCAAAATGATTTTAAAATGCCTGCGATAATACCGGCTGAAGAAGCTGCAAAGCGCATCAGTGATGGATTACAGCAGGATAAGTTCGAACTCACTTTCCCCAAGCGGTTCACATATTTCTTGAAATTTATAAATCTATTGCCTTATCGGCTGTATTTCGCACTTGTTGGCAGAACATCTAAATAACGCTCTGCCATTATTTGCTAAACACCGTAGACAATTTGTCTAACATTGATGTTGCCTGAGCGGAAACCTGCTTCGCAATAATACAGATAAAACTCCCAAAGCTTTTTAAAACGGTCATCAAACCCAAGTGGTTTGATCGTTTCCCACTTCAGCCAAAATTCTTCACGCCATTCAGCTAAAGTGCGAGCGTAATCGATACCAAATTCACGATTATCGAAGGTTTTAAGTCCAGCTACAGCTCCCAAACCCTCTAATGCATCATCGCTTGGCAACATGCCGCCAGGGAAGATGTAACGCTGGATGAAATCGGGGTTTTCCCGATAATGCTCGTAATTTTTTGGATCAATTGTGATCACTTGTAGTCCTGCACGACCATGTGGCTTCAAGCATTGGCGAATCTTATTGAAATAAACAGGCCAATATTTTTCACCGACAGCTTCAAACATTTCAATCGAAATAATCCGGTCGTAAGTGTCGTGTTCGTCACGATAATCTTGGTATTTAAAGTCTACTTTGTCTGAAAGGCCAAGTTTTGCCATGCGTTCTTCGGCAAAGTAAAGTTGCTCACGGCTTAAAGACAGACCTGTCACATAACAATCGAGTTCGGTAACCGCAAATTCTGCAAACCCACCCCAGCCGCACCCTATTTCTAATATGCGGTCACCTTTTTGAACGCCGGCAGCTTCTGCAAGTGCGCGATATTTTGCTGTTTGTGCGCTTGCTAGATCTTCAATACCAGTTTCGTAAAGGGCAGATGAATATGTCATCGTTTCATCAAGCCATTGCGAATAAAAATCATTGCCTAAGTCATAATGCGCTGAGATGTTCTTTTTGGCTTGTGCGCGCGTATTTGATCGTAGCCAATGGCGGAGGCGCTCTACAGTTTTTATCAATCCACGTGCACGTTTTGTGATCGTGTCGCCGATGGTTTGATTATAAACGAGCAGTTCAAGGAAGGTCGTGACATCAGGGCTTTCCCAATCGCCATCAATATAAGCTTCTGCCACCCCAATTGTTGAACTCGTGAGGGCTTTGTGAAGTATATTCCAGTTGTGCAAAATAAGAGTTGCATCAGGGCCGGGTGTTTTACCCTTTATTGTCACAACCCGTTTGTCAGGCAGGTGTAATGTTAATGTGCCGACTTCCAATTTGCTTAATGATCTAATTGCAAACTGAGCGCGCGCTGGCAATCCCTTGATAATATTTGCCATATTGGCAGTTGATAATATGTGGGGGGTATTCGTTCCAGACCGATGTGAAGTCATTGTTTCCATGACCTTATTTCCTCCATATTAAAACTCGAATTAATGTTCCAGTGACGAATTTTCGTCACGGCACACAAAATCATGCCGAGTTCTTTTTCGGATTGGTCCGGGGAACAACTTGTAGTCCCTTTAGCCAAAGCCGAAGCGCCTCAAAATGTATTCCTGCAAGGATTTTCCATGTTAAAAATGGAATTTGCAAGAAAAATTTTATCAGGTTGCTCGTTTTCAGTGTGTTTTTGCGACCAAAATAGGTTGCTGCAAGGATGGGTTGCTCATTTTGTTTTTCTAAAATGCGCCAAGACATTGTGTCTTTTGGCTCAGACATGGTGAAGAAATATCGCATATCCATATCCATGAAGGGAGAGACGTAAAAGGTCTTGTCTGCCTCTTGCTTGATATGTGCTGAGGTCAAATTCTCTGCATCTATTTTGCGCGTGTAAATATGTTTTTCACCAAAGGTATTGCGCACCTCATATATCACCGCGCCAATTTCATTGTCCGGTCCATAGATGTAAAACACAGATAGCGGATTGAACACCTTACCCAATATTCGTGGGTAACAACCGAGCAAAATTCGGCTTGGTTGCCACGTTATATCTTCTTTCAAAAGGCAATCTGCAACATGTTCTCGAATGGAGATGTCACGGTCTTTAGGTAAATGATCACTTTGATGAAAGGATAGTAGGTTGAATTTGTCGATGGAAAATACAGGTGACATCTCTTTTGCAGCTGCAAGTTGATCAACATCAATCAGCAGCGAGAAAACCTTATATTGAAATCTGTGCTTTTTGGGTGCCATGCGCGCATGCATGACATCTCCATAATAAAGCCAAGCAGGCGCATTGCTTATTTCGCTATCGCTTTGTTTCACTTGGCTAACTTACCTCTAGCTTTCTTTCAGAACCGCTATTTACATCAGAGATTTCAGGTTGTTTTTGCCATGGCGCATAGCATCCAAGTTTATTGGCAACATTAACTGCGCTTCGCAAGCCATCCTCATGAAAACCCGAACCTGTCCAAGCGCCAGCAAACCATGTTGAGTTCTGACCTTGAACGCTTTCAAGCGATTTTTGAGCAATCATTGCTGTTTTGCTAAATTGCGGATGATCATAATTATACTCACCAAATGTGAGATCTTTTGCCGGTGCACGTTTTGGGTTGAGCGTGACAAACAAAGGCTTATTATCATCAATACCCTGAAGGCGGTTCATCCAATAAGATACTGCAACATTTGCATTGTTGCTTTCCTTTGATGAAGATAGATAATTCCATGATGCCCAAACATTTTTGCGCTTTGGCATCAGCGTTTCATCCCTATGAAGATAGACCTTATTGGCACCATAAGGGATTGCTGTTGCAATCTGTGTTTCGGCCGTAGTTGGTTGATCCAACATATTGATCATCTGGTCGGTATGACAGGCAAAGACGATTTCATCATAGATGCACGATTGACCATGTGTATCGATGACTTCAATTTTGTTGTCACTGCGTATTACTTTTTCAACACCACAATTGAGTTTAACCCGATTGCCCAAATCTTCATGGAGCTTGTTTAGATAGTTTCTGCTGCCGCCAGTTACTGTGCGCCAAGTCGGTCGACGACGATGTAAAAGGCGGTGATTATCGAAGAAATTGACAAAATGAAGGGCAGGGAACTCCATCATTTGATTGGATGAAGATGACCAAATAGCTGCTGCCATGGGCATAAGGTAATTGTTTTGGAAGCCCGGTGAAAAACCACGCCAGATAAGATATTCGCCAATTGAGCGGCCTTTAAGGTGGCCTTTCTCACGGTCTTTGACACAAATATTGTTAAATCGAAATACTTCACGCAGCATGTTTAAAAATTCAGGGCGGAAGATGTTGCTCTTTTGCGCAAACAGCATGGCAAGTTTGCTACCACCCCATTCAAATTTACCAAGATCGCGTGAAAGCGCAAAACTCATGTCGCTGTCATGGGTTTTAACTTTTAAATGATCAAACAAGGCGGTGAGGTGTGGGTAATTCAATTCATTATAAACGATGAAACCTGTATCGACAGAAATTGGCGTGCCGTCATAATCAATATCTACGGTCGCGGTGTGTCCGCCAGCAATTTTGTTTTTCTCATAAAGCGTTACGTTATAATTATCCCGTAGCAGCCATGCACACGAACTGCCTGATATTCCAGACCCTACAATTGCTATCTTTTTCTTTTGCATGAGTTTCTTTCTGTCTTCTGTAATATCTGCCTATGCAGCCTGTTTCATTTGACCATAGGCCTCAAGCGCACGGTTTCTTGCAAAACTGTGCTCGACAATTGGTTTGGGATAATCTCGCCCGAATTCGAGCGATATAGATTTCAGCACTGCTTCTGGGGTTTCCCATGGTGCATGAATATATTTGGGATCTAGATTTTTCAGTTCAGGAATATATTTTTTGACATATTCGCCGTCTGCATCAAATTTCTTACCTTGGATGATAGGATTGAAAATTCGGTAATATGGACTTGCATCAGCACCCGATCCTGCCACCCACTGCCAACCGGCTGTATTATTAGCAGGATCTGCATCAACCAATGTATCCCAGAACCATTTTTCACCCTCACGCCAATCAATCAGCAAATGCTTGGTTAAGAACGAGGCCACAATCATCCGCACCCGGTTGTGCATATATCCTGTTTGCCAAAGTTCACGCATGCCAGCATCGATAATTGGATAGCCTGTTTCACCCTTTTGCCAAATAGCGAGCAGTTCATCGTTCTCATTCCATTGAAAATCGTCAAATGCTCGGTTGAAATTGATTTGGTCAAGCCCTGGGTTATGAAACAAAAGGTGGTATGAGAAATCACGCCAAGCGAGCTGCCGTCTAAAGGGTTGTGCACCCGAGACGTTCTCGCTTGCATGCCAGATTTGGCGCGGTGATATCTCGCCAAAAGTCAGGTAAGGCGAGAGCTTTGATGTGGCATCAAGTGCAGGAAAGTCTCGCTGGTTCTTATATTTGCTCACATCGTTTTCTAAATAGTCCCGCAGGATTGTATGAGCGGCTGATTCCCCGGGAGTGAATTTTTCAACAATAGTGCCAGACCAATCTGGTTTTGTTGGCAATAGGCCAAGAGAATCAAGTGTTGCGCTCTGCAGATTTATTGGCAGCTGCGGGATTGTCTTTGGAGCAGGGTAAGGAGCTTGCACTTCAATTGTTGCTTCCAAAGTTTTCCAAAAGGGGGTGAACACTTTAAAAGGTGTGCCTGCTTTTGTGGTTAGCTGTGTTGGCTCATGCAATAGGTGGCCTTTAAAGCTCTCAACCATCAATCCGCGGTTTTTAAGATCGCTTTTAAGCTCAATATCTTTTTCTATCGCCTGCGGCTCGTATCTACGATTCCAATAAACAGCTTTTGCGTTGGTCTCTGTCAGAATATCTTCAAGTACAGATTTCTCATTTCCAATGCGCAGAATCAGTTCTGAGCCAACCTTTCGAAGGTTGTCAGCCAAGTTTTGAAGTGCATGATGGAGCCACAATTTTTTTGCTGCGCCTAATTTACGGGCCGCGTCTTTATCATAAATGTATAGTGGAACGACGTTTTGATGCTGACAGGCTTTGATCAGGGCTGAATTGTCTGACAAACGTAAATCATTACGAAACCAGATTATAGCGGTTGTCGCTTTTGTTTCGCTCATCATTGGCCCTTTAGTCTAACATATTCTTTTAAATAACCAATTCTGATCGCATCTTTATGCGTCTTTGTTGGTTTGTATGAAATTGTTTACGTAGTAACGTGAATGCTAGATCAAAAGTTTCAATGAAAAAGTTATAAATCCCGCAACTTTGTTTATGAAAACGATAAAGTCAGCCACGGGTGGGCTTTTTAAATTATCATATAAAATTGGGAGGTTTGTCGAAGTGGCTCCCCGGGCCGGACTCGAACCAGCGACCAATTGATTAACAGTCAACTGCTCTACCACTGAGCTACCGGGGAACATTATCACTTCGGACGGACGGGCTATAACAAATAGATATCTCATTTGCCAAGTGTTTTATTGAAAAAAATGAAATAATATTTTCAGAAACGTCAGAAACCCATTTTTGCGGGCATTTGAGTAATTTTGTCCTTGCTTTAAACTAAATCTCGTTTTATCAGCGCTTCACACCCGCATTTTAACAATGCTGGGTATTAAGAGGCCTCGTGGCGGAGTGGTTACGCAGCGGATTGCAAATCCGTCAACCCCGGTTCGATTCCGGGCGAGGCCTCCAAACTTTTCTTTAAATGACCGCGCAGTAGCTTTCATCTGGTAACATTCGCATTTAAACTGAGAATAAGCCTTAAAAACCTATTGCATGACGCGATTGCGACCTTGAAACTCGCATGGTGTCGAAGTAAGAGACATTAAAGACTATTCTTGGAGATAAAACATGGAAATCGATTTTGCGACTGCGCGCCAGCGTATGGTTGATAATCAAATCAGAACAACTGACGTGACAGCCCATGAATTGTTAGATTCTCTGCTTTCCGTACCGCGCGAAAACTTTGTGCCTGAAAGTGCGAAACCGCTTGCATATATCGATACGGATATTGAACTCGAATCAGCTGGTCGATTTATTGTTGAACCTTCTCCTTTGGCTAAACTTTTACAGGCTGCTGAAGTAAATTCGTCAGATAATGTATTAGAAGTCGGAACAGGCACCGGTTATGTTGCTGCTGTGTTGTCTTCAATGGCTGATAAAGTCACAGCATTAGAAGTTGATGCTGCACTTGCTGAAACAGCGAAAGCAACCTTGGCGGAAGGTGGGTATGACAATGTCGCCGTTGTCACTGGTGCTTTATCACAAGGGCACAAAGCATCTGGTCTTTACGATGTGATTTTTGTTAATGGCGCGATTGAAATCGAACCAACGTCATTGTTTGATCAATTGGCTGAAGGTGGTCGTTTGATTGCGGTTATTGGTCATGGTTTAGCTGCACAAGCATTTGTCTTCCAAAAAGAAAGCGGAACGGTATCGTCTCGCAAACTATTTAACAGCGCAATTCCTGCGTTGCCAGGGTTTGAACGCACAGCTGAGTTTGTGTTTTAAGACATCTGACTTGTTGCTTATTAGCAACGTTTCATTAAGAAATTTAAAAGTGAGCGTCCGCATGTTGCAATGCGGGGGCAATACCCCCATTGTTTAAAAAATCGCGTAAACTGTTTATCAGGTAGATTATTAGTTATGGCTTGGAAAAATCTCAAAAAATCCTCGGGTGTGATGTTGTTGTGTTTGCCGCTTATGTTGGCAACTGGTGGTATTGCAAACAGTGAAACCATCACAGGTGCAATGTCGCGCGCTTATGACAACAACCCAGATTTGGCAGCAGCTCGCGCCGGGTTGCGCGCAACTGATGAGGGCGTTGCCATAGCAAAATCGGGCTATCGTCCTACGGTATCAGGTTCTGTTGTTGGTGCTGTTACAGACATCAATGGAACGACATCTAATAGTTTAACTGGTACTGTCAGCATTACGCAGCAATTGTTTGACGGCTTTGCTACGAAAAACAATGTTGGCGCAGCAAAATCTGCTGTGTTTGCAGGACGTGAAAATTTAACATCGACCGAGATCAGCATCTTGCAATCTGCAGCGCAAGCTTATGCCAATTTAGCGCGTGATAACCAACTTGTCTCGATCCGTCGTCAGAATATTAAGTTCTTGCAAGAGCAGCTGAACGCAGCGCAATCTCGTTTGCGTGTGGGTGAGGGTACTCGAACTGATGTCAGTCAAGCCCAAGCGCAACTCGCTTCCGCAAAAGCTTCTTTAACAGCGGCGATTGCACAGGCAAAGTCATCTTCTGCTGTTTATGTGCAAATCGTTGGTGCTACACCACGTAAGATTTCGCAACCGAAAACAATTGCACGCTTGTTGCCAAAGAACCTCGACAGCGCTGTTGCTCGAGGTTTGTCAGCTCACCCATCTGTGGAAGCTGCGCAATATAATGTAGATGCTGCTGAATTCCAGATTAAAGCAAATAAAGCTGCTTTATTGCCTGGTGTTTCCGTTGAAGGGTCAGTATCTCAAAATGATTCTGATGTGCGTACGTCCACTTTGACTGGTACTTTGTCTGTGCCAATCTATTCAGGTGGTGCAAATCATGCACAGGTTCGTCGTGCCAAGCAGACTTTAGAGCAGCGTAAAGCTCAAGTTCAATCAACTCGAAGAAGTGTTGAACAATCTATTGTCGCGAATTGGGTTAATTACGAATCGGCAAATGCTACATTGGTAGCAAATCGCGCAGAACTTAATGCTGCACAGCTTGCGTTGAGCGGTGTGATGGAAGAACGTCGTGTTGGCCAAAGAACAACGTTGGATGTGTTGAACGCTCAGCAATCAGTTCTAAGTGCACGTGAAAGCATTGTTCAATCTCAGCGTAATGCGGTTGTCTCTAGCTATTCAACGCTTGCAGCGATGGGTCTTCTGACTGTTGATTATTTGAAGCTTAAGGTCTCTCGCTATGATCCTGATCGACATTATCAAGCTGTTAAAGACAAGTGGTTTGGTTTGCGCGTTGTTGAAGATTAATTCCCTTAGGTGATACGTGGCACAGCTCATTTCTGCAGTTACGTTGCTGGTCGATGACTATGATCGTGCGATTGATTTTTATGTGAATTTACTTGGTTTTGCGCTGGTTGAAGACACTAAACTGTCTGAAACTAAGCGCTGGGTATTGGTTGCCCCCAAGCCAATAGACCCTCACTCATCCTCAATTTTGCTTGCAAAAGCAGATACCGATGCGCAAATCGCAAATATTGGTCAGCAAACGGGTGGTCGTGTTGGGTTTTTCCTTCGAACGGACCAATTTGATCATGATTATACAGCTATGCGAGAAAAAGGTGTTAGCTTTTTAGAAGAGCCTCGAGATGAAGTGTATGCCAAAGTGGTCGTATTTGAAGATCCGTTTGGCAATAAATGGGATTTGTTGCAGCCTAAAGCTAATTGATTATTTGCCCGATTGAAAACCTATCCACACCCTACGAAAAGTAGTGTATAAACTCGCAATGTTCAGAACAGGCAATTTTCCTATACAATTAAATGATCTAACGTGATTCGAAATTATCATTTCGTTTCCATTTGTATGAATTAGGTGAAATAAATGTCTCAAGCTCCTGCACAACGCGAAGAACCGTCTATGGAAGACATCTTGTCTTCTATCCGCAAAATCATTCAAAGTAATGATGATAGTGGTGAAGATGCATCGGCTCCTGCAGAAGTAGTTTCTGAACCAGTAGTTGAAGAGACTGTGGCACAAGAACCTGTTGAAGCAACACCTAGAGAACCCGCACCTGAGGTTAAAGTTGAGCCAGTTCAACAACAAACGCCGGCTGAATCTGAGCAATCAGCAGTCTCAGATCTGGGCGAATTAACATCTGCACCTGAAAGAGCGCGTGAAGTTGTTTCACCACCTGAAACACCTGTTGCTCAGTCTGAAGTTGTGGAAGCTGTCGCCTCTGAGGAAGCTGCAAGCGCCCAAACATTGGGTTCTGCAACATCGGGTTCTGCGCTTATTTCAGCTGGCCCTAAGGCAAAAGTTGCGGCTTCATTTGCACAGTTGAACGAAGCAATTACAGCAAGCTCGTCTCAATCTTTGGAAGAGATGGCAAACGATTTGCTTAAACCAATGTTGCAAGAATGGCTCGATAATAACTTACCTGGTTTGGTGGAAAAGCTTGTGCGTGAAGAAATCGAGCGCGTGGCACGCGGTGGCCAGGAAAGCTAAAGCGTATTCTATTTATTGATTAGGAAGGTCGCTTTAGCGGCCTTTTTTTATGTCGTCTCAAATTAATTGACGAGCTCACTGGTGAATTTGCCAATGCAATTCGCTGAAAACTTGACTTATTACCCTGCTTGGGATTTACGAAGGTGGAAAATTTCATTTCTCCATAATTGGCTATCAAAATGCTTGAAAAAAACTATGACGCGGCTTCTGTTGAGCCGAAAATTGCAAAAACTTGGGATGAGGCTGAGGCTTTTAAAGCTGGCGCTGGCGCAAAAGAAGGTGCGGATCCATATTGCATCGTCATCCCGCCGCCAAACGTAAATGGCTCCTTGCATATGGGGCATGCTCTTAACAATACTTTGCAAGATATTATGATCCGCTATAACCGAATGCAGGGTAAGAATGTGCTTTGGCAGCCGGGCATGGACCATGCAGGTATTGCCATGCAGTTGGCGGTTGAAAAAGACCTAGCAGCGAAAGGGTTACCATCGCGCAGAGAACTTGGTCGTGAAGCCTTTATTGAGAAAGTATGGGACTGGAAAGCTGATACCGGCGGTCAAATTTTTGACCAGTTGAAACGTCTTGGCGCGTCTTGTGATTGGTCGCGTGAACGCTTCACGATGGATGAGGGACTATCAAAAGCTGTACTAGAGGTCTTCGTTAAGCTCTATAATGATGGCTTGATTTATCGTGGCAAACGATTGGTCAACTGGGACCCGATGTTTGAAACTGCAATTTCTGATCTTGAAGTTGAGAATATCGAAGTCGATGGCCACATGTGGCATTTCAAATATCCATTGGCTGATGGTGCGACATATGAATATGTTGAGAAAGATGAGGATGGAAATGTAACATTGCGCGAAACGCGTGATTATATTTCTATTGCAACAACTCGCCCTGAAACCATGCTTGGGGATGGTGCGGTTGCGGTTCATCCATCCGATGAGCGCTATGCGCCGATTGTTGGAAAACTGTGCGAAATTCCAGTGGGTCCAAAGGAACACCGTCGTTTCATTCCAATCATTACCGATGAATATCCTGATAAAGACTTTGGTTCTGGTGCGGTGAAAATCACTGGCGCGCACGACTTTAATGATTATCAAGTTGCAAAGCGTAACAAGATACCGCTTTATCGCCTTATGGCGACGGATGCTTCTATGCGCGCAGATGGCCAAGCCTATGCTGATGAAGCTGCGAAGGCGAAAGCAATTGTTGAACAGGGTAATTTACCAAGTGAAGCTGATGTTGATGCCATAAATCTTGTGCCGGAAGAGTATCGTGGTCTGGACCGTCTTGAAGCGCGGAAAAAAGTGATCGCGGATATTAATGCTGAAGGCTTGGCCGTGATGACCAAGGACGACGAAGGAAACGAAATTCCTTACGTTGAAAACAAGAAAATCATGCAGCCATTTGGAGATCGTTCAAAAGTTGTCATCGAGCCAATGATTACCGATCAATGGTTTGTTGAGGCATCTGAACTTGCCAAACCTGCGCTTGCGTCTGTTAAAGAAGGGCGCACAAATTTTGTCCCGAAATCATGGGAAAATACATATTACAATTGGATGGAAAATATCCAACCTTGGTGTATTTCGCGCCAATTGTGGTGGGGTCATCAAATCCCAGCTTGGTATGATGAAGATGATAATGTTTATGTTGCCAAGTCTGAAGAAGAAGCCCAAGCCCAAGCAGGAGAGGGTGTTGTTCTAAGGCGTGAAGAAGATGTGTTAGATACGTGGTTCTCATCCGCTCTTTGGCCGTTTTCAACGCTTGGTTGGCCGGAAAAGACACCTGAGCTTGAGACTTATTATCAAACAGATGTATTGATGACAGCGTTTGATATTATTTTCTTCTGGGTTGCTCGGATGATGATGTCTGGCCTTCATTTTATGAAGGACGAAGAAGGCAATCCAGTTGAACCATTCCACACAATTTATATTCATGCGCTTGTGTTGGATAAAAATGGGCAAAAAATGTCGAAGTCGAAGGGTAATGGCCTCGACCCAATGGAATTGTTTGACGAATATGGTGTGGATGCTGTTCGTTTTACACTGGCTATTATGGCAGCTCAGGGTCGCGATATTCGCCTTGATACAGCGCGCATTGAAGGATACCGGAATTTCGGCACCAAGCTTTGGAATGCAACACGCTTTGCGGAAATGAATGGTGCTGCGCTTGATCCAAATTTCAAACCAGAAAACGCCAAGCTTCAAGTCAATCGTTGGATCTTAACCGAGTTGTCAGCTGCAGTTTCAGAAGTCACAAAAGGCATTGAGACCTATCGCTTTAATGATGCAGGTTCAGCGCTCTATCGGTTTGTATGGAACCAAGTTTGTGATTGGTATTTGGAACTATTAAAACCAACGTTCCAAGGTGATGATGAAGAAGCAAAAACAGAAGCGCGTGCATGTGTGGCCTATGTTTTGAATAGTATCTACCGCCTCATGCATCCATTTATGCCTTATATGACTGAAGAACTTTGGTCAGTGGCTGAAGCAGGGGACGCAAAATCAGGTTTATTATGTCATGCACAATGGCCTCAAGATACGTTCTCAGATGCAAATGCCGCCTCTGAAATCAATTGGCTAATTGATTTGGTGTCTGGTTTACGTTCAGTTCGTTCTGAAATGAATGTACCACCGTCATCTAAAGCACCATTGCATGTCACTCAGTCCGATGATTCAACGAAAGATCAGCTCATGCGTCATTTGCCAGCGATTAAGTTGCTCGCACGTGTTGAGGATATCGTTCTTGATGGGGAAGTGACCAAAGGTGCTGCACAAATCGTGGTTGCTGAAACCACTTACAGTTTGCCGTTAGGTGCATTAATTGATCTAGATGCTGAAAAAGCCCGCTTAGAGAAAGCGATCGGTAAAGTTGAAGGTGACTTGGGTAAGGTAAATGGTAAGTTGAACAATGAAAAGTTCGTTGCTAATGCCCGGCCTGATGTTGTTGCTGCAGAACGGGAGCGACTCACTGAACTTGAGGGGCAAATAGATAAACTGAACGAAGCTTTAGCCCGCGTTTTAGAAGCTGAATAATCAAAAATATGGCCGCTTTGGATATTGTCAAAGCGGCCATATTGCTGTTTAAGACTACGTTAAGAGGGTGGATGTTGCATTGTTGCAACAATCAGGGCGAAAAACTTTTTAAAGATCTGCATTCAGGCAGTTTGCCCATTTCCAGCCACAAATAAGGAGCAAATCCATCTAGGACTTGCTTATGGCATGTCTAAAGGTTTGTTTGAGGACTTGAATGACAATAGAGTTTGATAAATATGGGTTTGATAATCACCACGCTGGTGCGAATGGTAATCCGGATTTGTCACAGTTTAATGACTTCAACTTAATCAACGAAATAGATGATATACAAAATGTTCAGTTTTCTGCTGCAGAATCGTTTGAACGTTTTAAGTAACTGAAACCGCGTGAGATGAATTATACATCATGCGCAACTTGTAATTATGCTGAAACTATTGGCTTTTTGCTCGATAGTGGATTTAATCACCCAAAGGGTGCGAGAGAAAAAAAACTGTTATGCGGATAACTAAATCCAAAATAGCTCGGATTTTCATTGTTCCAATAGGCCTAACGCTCGCGTCTAGTCTTATGGTCAGCACCTCGTTTGCATTTGATCCAAAAGCAAAATCTGCGGAAGTGAATGAAAAGTCCGGACCGTTGGATTTATTCAAGTTTGGTTTTAAAGCCTATAAAAAGGGTGAAAAGAAGCAAGCGATCGAAGCCTATAAATATGCTGCAGATAAAGGGCATAGAGGCGCGCGCTGGGCTTTGGCAAACATGTATGCATTTGGCGACGGTGTCGTTGAAGATGATTATGAAGCTTATAAAAACTACCAACAAATCGCTCGCCAGGGTGTAGAACCTGGTTCGGAGGATGTTGGTTATTTTGTTAATGCGATTATGTCATTGGCTGATTATTATCAGCGCGGCATTCCCAACAGTCCTGTAAATGTGAACTTTAAAGCAGCACGTCAGCTTTATTTCCAAGCTGCATCCGCATTTGGTGTGCCAGAAGCGCAATATCGTTTGGGTCGTATGATCTTAGACGGCGTTGGAGGCGGTGATAATAAACGTCAGGCCAAAAAATGGCTTAACCGTGCACGGGCAGGCGGCCATCCAGCTGCATCTGCAGTTTACGGTAATTTACTATTTGAAGAAGGTCAGACTGTCAGAGGTCTTGCATTGATCACAACTGCACATGAACGCGCTGCGCCAAATGACAAAGGCTGGATACTCTCGCTACAAGAACGTGCTTTTGCTTTGGCAGAAGAAGCTGATCGTCGCACAGCGCTAGCCGTTGCAGATGATATGCTCAAAAGCGGTCTAAACTAACAAATTTTATCTCAAATGTTGATGTAAGCTGCAACGGGCACGTGATCAGATGGTTTTTCCCATGCGCGCACATGTTTTTCCACATCGGCAGTTTCAAATAAGTCTGCAGCTTCTGGCGAGAGCAAAAGATGATCAATGCGAATACCATTGTTCTTCTGCCAAGCGCCTGCTTGATAATCCCAGAAAGTATAGGTTTTATCTTCGTCATTGACCGAGCGAAGCGCATCAGTGAAACCCAAATTCACGAGTTTACGATAAGCTGCATGGGATTCCGGCCTAAATGCTGCATCACCTTCCCAAGATTTTGGGTCTTTGCAATCATGCGGCTCTGGGATGATGTTGTAATCGCCCGCAAGAACAAGTGGTTCTTCTAGTTTCAAACGCTCGGCGGCAAAAGCTTCTAAACGTGCCATCCATCCCAGTTTGTATGGGAATTTTTCTGTCTCAACCGGATTACCATTTGGCAAATATAGTGAAACAACACGAATAACCCCTTGCGGTGTGGAATAAACACCTTCGATAAATCGAGCTTGTTCGTCTTCATCATCGCCCGGCAGGCCACGATTGACTTCATCGGGACTAATTTTTGATAACAGTGCTACGCCATTGAAGCTTTTCTGGCCGAAGGTTTCCACGTGATACCCCATCGCTTCAAATTGCTCGCGCGGGAAGTTCTCGTCGATGGATTTAATTTCTTGCAAACAGGCTATATCCGGCTGTGATTCTTCTAGCCATGCTTTAAGGTTCTCAAGGCGGGCTTTTATGCCGTTGATGTTCCAGGTTACAATTTTCATATGGAAAAGCTCGTTCCGCATCCACATGATGCAATCGCGTTTGGGTTTTTAATTTGAAATGATTGTCCCATTAAATCGTCAACAAAGTCGATTTCTGAACCAGCCATATATACCAGCGAAAGATTGTCGATCAAAACGCGTGCATTACCTCTTTCCAAGATAATATCGTCATCCTGCTCGTCATCCACCAAATCAAATTTATAGGAAAAACCAGAGCAACCACCACCTTCAACAGACACGCGAAGCGCTGTTTTGGTAGCTTCCTTGGAAAGGATTTTCTCGATTCGATTAAAGGCGTTATCCGAAACTGTTACATCAGATTGTTGGGCCATTTTAACTTTCCCGGTATTGTCGTTTTGATTCCATTCGACACATATCTTTCGTGTCAGATTAGTATATAGGTATGGTCGAGTGTTGTTAAGGTCAATGGGCAAAACTGATTATTGCTCAGGCGAATTGCGAAAGAGAATATTTTGGCCGAGATTGATAAATCTTCATTGGGTTTTGGAAGTGGGGAGAGGGCGCCTTTTGCGTCTGATCCAAATCAAAGTCGTGGTCGACTTTTTGACGAAGGTCAAAGTCTAACGCGTTCACCTTTTCAGCGTGACAGAGATCGGATTGTACATTCAACAGCTTTTCGACGTCTAAAGCACAAGACCCAAGTCTTTATCGCACATGAAGGTGATCATTATCGTACTCGGTTAACCCATACTATTGAAGTTTCTCAAATTGCACGTGCGTTAGCGCGGGCGCTCAAGCTTGATGAAGATTTAGCTGAAGGCGTGGCGCTTGTGCATGATTTTGGCCACACACCTTTTGGCCATACGGGTGAAGACGCACTTGATGCATTACTCAAAGACTATGGCGGGTTTGATCACAACGCCCAATCATTGCGGATCGTGACAAAACTGGAACAGCGCTATGCTGAGTTTGACGGTTTAAATTTATCTTGGGAAAGCCTTGAAGGCTTGGTTAAACATAACGGGCCTTTGATTGCAAAAAAGGGTGAGGAACTAACGTCAGATGTGCCAGTGGCGATTACAAACTATAACCAGCTGCATGACTTATGGCTTTGGAGCTATGCGAGCTTAGAGGCGCAAGCGGCCGCAATTGCAGATGATATAGCTTATAACACGCATGACATTGACGATGGTTTGCGCTCTGGTTTGCTTACACACAATATGCTTGAAGACGTTCCGTTTCTTGCCGATTTAATCAAACAGGTCAAAGATAAATATCCAAACCTAGATGAAAGCCGATTGACGCACGAGGTCACTCGCCGACAGATCACGCAAATGGTTGAGGATGTTATTGGCACCGCACAGCAAAATTTGGCAATCGTTAAACCAAGTTCAGCAGATGATGCGCGAAATGCCAATCAGACAATTATTGGTTTTAGTGAGCGTATGGCTGATATCGATGAGCAGTTGAAGACGTTTTTATTCGCTAATGTTTATCGACATCCAACAGTGATGGAAAAACGCGATGAGGTTTCTAAGGTTGTTGATCAACTCTTTGATGTGTTCATGAATAACCCTGATAAGATGGAGGGTGCGCGCTGGGTTGAAGGTCTTGAACTCTTGAATGAAAGCGCACGGGCTCGTCATGTAGGCGATTATTTGTCGGGTATGACAGATACCTATGCACTCGATGTTCATCAGCAATTATTTGGCGCTTCTTAGCCATTGATTATTTGACCATAGGTACAATTTGCTTTAGGCAGCGCAATAACGTGGCAAACAGCGTTTTTCGCACATATAAGTGCATAATTATTCGGTAAATTTCGGAAATAACTCAAAATGAATGTCTTTAAAGAATTTGAATCCAAGATCAAATCAGCGATCATGGCTCTTGATAGTGTAAAAGCTTATGAGGGTGAGTTAGATTTATCTCGAATGACAGTTGAACCGCCGCGTGATCCTTCACATGGCGATATTTCAACAAATGCAGCTATGATGCTGGCAAAGCCGATGAAAAATAATCCACGCGCTTTGGCAACTGAAATCTCTGATGCGTTATCAAATGACCCATCAATTGCATCTGTGAGCGTTGCAGGTCCGGGTTTTATTAATCTCACTCTTTCAGAACTTTATTGGCAGAACCTTGCTAAGCAAATTGTTGAGCAAGGTGAGAATTTTGGTCGCGATCAAATCTCACCATCGCGAAAAGTCAATGTAGAATATGTCTCGGCAAACCCAACGGGTCCTATGCATGTTGGTCATTGTCGCGGTGCTGTGGTTGGTGATGCGTTGGCTAATTTGCTCGCATTTGCAGGGCATGACGTCACAAAAGAGTATTATATTAATGATGCTGGCGTTCAGATCGGTGTTTTAGCCAATTCTGTTTATTTGCGTTACTGTGAAGCTTTAGGCGACGATATTGGCGAAATACCTACTGGTCTATATCCTGGTGATTATCTAAAGCCGCTGGGTAAAGCGCTAGCAGAAGAATTTGGCAGCAAGCTTAAAGATATGAATGAAGTTGAACGGAGTGAGATTATCCGTCCGCGTGCTATTGATGGCATGATGGATATGATCCGCGAAGATCTTGCCGCGCTTAACATTCGCCATGATATGTTTTTCTCAGAGCGCAAGCTGCATGCAGATAATGGAAGCCCAATAGGTTCTGCAATTGCTGACCTTGAGGCAAAGGGATACGTTTATAAAGGCACATTACCTCCGCCAAAGGGGCAATTGCCCGATGATTGGGAAGATCGTGAACAAACCTTGTTCCGTTCAACCGATATTGGTGATGATTTAGATCGGGCACTGATTAAGTCAGACGGCTCATATACCTATTTTGCTGCAGACGTTGCATACTTCTTAGATAAATATAATCGCGGGTTTGACGATACGATCTTCGTACTTGGTGCAGATCACGGTGGATATGTTAAGCGTCTTGAAGCGCTTGCGCGTGCTATTTCCCAAGGAAAAACACACCTATCTGTATTGCTTTGTCAGCTTGTAAAGCTTTATCGCGCGGGTGAGCCGGTAAAAATGTCTAAGCGTTCTGGCGATTTTGTAACTCTACGTGATGTGGTTGATGAGGTTGGTTCAGATTCTGTGCGCTTTATGATGCTTTATCGTAAGAGTTCTGAGCCACTAGACTTTGATTTCGCGAAGGTCACTGAGCAGTCTAAAGACAATCCAATATTTTACGTACAATACGCCCATGCGCGTTGTCATTCAGTGTTTAGGCAGGCGAAGGAAGCGTTTCCGGATGCCGATTTCAGCCATGATATGCACAAAGACGGCGACTTTTCTGTGCTTAAGGATGAAACAGAGTTGCGATTAATCGCTAAACTGGCAGAATATCCAAGGGTAGTGGAAAGTGCTGCGCTTGCTCATGAGCCGCATAAAATCGCGTTTTACCTCTATGACTTAGCCAGTATGCTGCATTCGCACTGGAATTTAGGGAAAGACCGTCCGGAATTACGGTTTATTAACCATGAAAGTGCCATAATAACAAAGGCCAGACTAGGTTTAGTGTACGCGATTGCTTCTGTTTTGCGGTCTGGATTGTTAATTACTGGAACAGAAGCACCGCTAGAAATGCGTTAGTGCCAATATTTCTCCACATTGGCATGGCAGATAAGTTGCTAGGAGTAGCAAACGACCATGACCGATAAAGTGAATGAGAAATCCAATGAGTTGGGTAATTCTGCGCAAGGGCAGTCTGACAATCCGTTAGAAGAGCTTGCAAAAATTATCGGCTATCAGGATGACGATCAAGTCAATCCTAATGCCGATGGTTTAGCAAATGAAGCTGTTACGGATTTGGAAGCTGAGTTACTCCGCGAATTTGGTGTTGAACCTCAAGTTTCCTCAAGCCCATCCGCTCCAGTAGCTGCGCCTGTTGAAGCGGCACCTGTTGAAGCTAGCTTTGCGCAACCTACTTCGTATGAGCCGCAAATTGAAACTCCTGTTTCATCACCACAGCCATCGTTTTCAAATCCGCCAGCTCAAGACGCAGGCTTGGACGATATTCTTGATGATATGTCGCGTTATGCTTTGCCTACCCATGAGCAGCCATTAAGCACCACACCTTCGGCTGATGTGACGCCGGTATCTGACAATTCCTCTGTTCAGGAAGAACCAATTCCATCGTATGAGCCGCCTGTTGCAGCTTCGGTGAATGAACCTGCAGAAAACGTGTTTGAAGCGCCAACTATGTCGCGTGCTACACCTGTCATGCCACAAACGCCCGTTGAAGTGCCGTTTGTTACAGAAATACCAGAACAAATTAATGCAACGCAACCCGAAGCAGAGGTAGCTGACTTGCCAAATCCACTTTCCACACCTTCACCTTTTTCTTCTGAAAACGATGTTTCTTCAAAGGATAATGCCAGCCATTCAGATTTTGATCTTGGCCAGATGTCCAATGATTTAGAGCAGGAACTTGAAAAACTGCAGCAAGGTTTGGAAGCAGGCGTTAATGAAGTGCCGACAGATGTTGTGCAACCTCAGGCACCCGTTAATCCCTTTGCAGAGCAAGCTGCATTACCTGCAGAAGATTATATCGCACCAGAACCTACATATATAGCGCCAGAGAATGTTGAGCCGAGTGTGGCAAGTGCAACAGATATAGATGCTGAGCGTCCATTCCCTTCAGTTGTATTGCCAAAAGATAATACTGTTCCGCCTAATTTTGCAGATTTAGTGGCGGCAGAAGAGCCTGTTGAGCGCACGGAAGAGCTTGAAAGTGTGCTTGATGTTTCAGGGTTTACGGAAACGGAAGCTGATATTGAAGAGACAGCACCGTTTGAAATTCCGGAGTTGCCATCTGTTGAAGAATTTTCAAGAGAGCAATCAAACATAGATGTTGACCTTGATTTGGAACTCGAACGTGAGTTTTCACAATTGATTTCGGGTGATTTGCCATCCGAACAAGATGTGCAAGTTACCGCTGAACCCATCGCAACTGCTGGCGCTGCACAAGCGTTTCCAACGTCTGAAGTTAAATCTGAAAACGCAGATATGGACGAGCTTAACGAGCTATTTAATGTCGGTGTAGCAGAACCGGGTGCAAATACAGCACCGCAAGTTACAAACGGTCCAGATCGCATCGATGTCACACATGATGCTGACAATGTAGAACAAGATGTTGCTCCCATCGAAGAGGGTGAGGGAACAGGTTCTAACACGCTCGCCGTTGTTGGAGTACTTGCCGCATTACTCGTCGGTGGTGGCGCATATCTTTACTTCCAAAACTCAGGTTCTTCATTGGGTGGTTCAAACGAACCAATCATAGTTAAAGCAGACAATTCACCAATCAAAGAAGTTCCTGCAGATCCTGGTGGCGCATCAGTGCCAAATCAAGATCAAGCTGTTTATGAGCAAGTTGAAGGCAATGATGTGAGTGTTGCCAATCAGTCGACATTGGTCAAAAGCACAGAAGAGCCAGTTGATATTGTTCAAAAGACACTCAATCCATCTATCTTGCCGCTTGAAGGTCGTGATCTTGCCGGTGATGACAAAAATGCTGATCGTTTGACTTCAAATGACGGTAGTGCAAACACCGCTCAATCAACTGATGGCGCGCAACCACTTGTAACACCGCGTCGCGTGCAAACGGTTATCGTTCAATCTGATGGAACGATTATAACTCGTGAAGCACCTGCGCCTGCTGCGGTGGAAGATACCCCAGCTGCTGCACCGACAGTAAGCGAAACACCAGTACCTGCTGCGCAGCCGGTTGAAACCGCAGTTGAAACTGCGGCTGCAACACAAGTGCCTGTAGCGCCTGTTGCACCAGTTGCTCAACCAGAGACAACGGCGCCTTTGAGCAATGATACGGCAGCTGCGATTGCAAATGCACCTGTGCAACAAGTGCAGCCAGCATCTAATTATTCAGGTTATTATATGCAAATTGCATCGCAACCATCTCTTGCGGCAGCTCAAAGCTCTTACGATAGTCTTGCAAGTCGCTTCAATTCAATATTGGGTGGTCTGCCGGTTGAATATCAAACAGCGAATATTGAAGGGAAGGGAACTTTCCATCGCGTTCGTATTCAGGCGGGCTCAAGAGGTGAAGCAAATTCACTTTGCTCTCGCTTTAAATCAGCCGGTGGCAGCTGTTTCGTAGCTAGATAAATCTGTTGAGCGAAGTTTCTCCAACTGATTGAACTTTGCATGTTTATGCTCATGGGATTAGGATTTTCCCATGAGCGAATCAATTACCATCCCTGAGGGGCAGTCTAAAGCAGCCATATTCGGATGCTCGGGACTTTCACTGACTGAAGATGAAAAGAAATTCTTTTCAGAGCACAAGCCATTTGGCTTCATCTTATTTAACAGAAACATCGATAATCCCGATCAAATTCGCAAGCTCACTGATGAGCTAGCGGCATGCGTTGATTATCCAGATGTGCCGGTGTTAATTGATCAAGAGGGTGGGCGCGTTCAACGCCTGCGGCCACCACTTGCGGAAAATTATCCGCACGCTTGGCAATTGGGCGATATTTATAAGCAAGACAAAGATATGGGATCGCATGCCGTTTGGCTAATGTCGCGTCTTCATGCTTATGATCTTTTAAAACTTGGTATCAATGTTGATTGTTTGCCTGTCTTGGATATTCCAACACCTGAAGGTCATGAAGTGATAGGAAAGCGCGCCTATGGTGACGAGCCTAATATTGTTTCAGAGCTCGGCCAGTTGGCAGCAGATGGGCTAAAAGCAGGTGGTGTTTTGCCAGTTATAAAACATATTCCCGGACATGGTAGAGCTGCTGCAGATACACATTTAGAATTACCAACTGTTGATACAAAGCTTGACGACTTGATCGCAAATGATTTTGAACCGTTTAAGCGTTTGTCTTCTGAATTAATGGCGATGACCGCACATGTGGTTTATTCCGCAATTGATCCTGATGAGCCTGCAACAACGTCAAAGGTTGCAATTGAGCAATATATTCGGGGTTTGATTGGGTTTGATGGTCTTTTAATGTCCGATGATGTCTCGATGAACGCACTTTCTGGGGATTTCTCTGAAAGAACGTTGAAAATCTTTGCTGCGGGTTGCGATATCGTCCTACATTGTAATGGTGATATGGCAGAAATGCAGGCAGTTATTGTTCATACGCCCGTTCTTACCGGTAAGGCGCTGGATAGAGCAAATGCGGTGTTGGCGGCTTTCAACGAACCTGACAATCACAACGAGGCGGCGTTGCGTGCAGAGTTTAAAGAGATATTGGAGCAAATGGGTTCCTAGATCTCTATCAATCGGCGCATATTTGATGGGGACAATCGGGTGTCAGAAGACAATGAGTTTGATTTGGACCTGAATGATGGTCAGGAAGCGGTTGAGGTAAGTGCTCAATCAGCTGACCAAAATGATGTAAAGTCGCAAAACAATCGCGCCCCAATGGATAAGTTATGGGAAGACCCCAATAAAGCCCTCAGCGATAAAAGCTTGATGGTGGATCTCGATGGTTTTGAAGGCCCATTGGATTTGCTTTTGCATCTTGCACGCACTCAGAAGGTGGATCTTGCGAAGATTTCTGTTCTAGCACTTGCAGAGCAATATTTAGCCTTTGTGGAAAATGCGAGAAAGCTGCGTCTGGAATTAGCTGCTGATTATTTGGTTATGGCCGCTTGGTTGGCATTTTTAAAGTCAAAGCTGCTTATTCCGCAAAAATCAGACGAAGAAGAACAGTCTGGTGAAGAAATGGCGCAAGCGTTGGCCTTCAGGCTTAAACGACTTGAGGCTATGCGTGAGGCTGCAACGCGGTTGATCAATAGAAATAGATTGGGGCGCGATGTTTTTGCGCGCGGCATGCCAGAACCGATCGTCATTGAAAAAACATCTGATTATGAAGCTTCGCTATATGATCTTCTAACTGCATATGCATCACAACGTCAGCGGAATTCATTGTCTTTGGTCACGATCGCTAAACGTAACGTATGGTCGCTAAAAGATGCGCGCGGCATACTTGCACGTATGGTTGGGCAAATTGATGAATGGACGGCGCTAGATCAGTTCTTATTGCAGTATTTACATGATGATGAAGACGAGAGACGCACAGCATTAGCAAGTTCATTTGCAGCATCTTTGGAAATGGTTCGTGAAGGACAGCTTGATATTCGGCAAGACGGAGTTTTTGCACCGATATTTCTGCGCAATTCGACCAGAAACAAGACATTTCAAGACCCAGATGCTATAAGCGCGAATAGTTAGGAGTACCAAGATGGACGAGGAAAACGGTGTTGATGGAGCGGGTGAACCAGTTCATGATTTTGATCATGACAGTGTTGAAGACCATGCTGGCCATTACGAAGGACCGTCAGATAGCGCGGTAGACGCGTTACGCGATCACGCGCTGAAAGATGCTGAGCGTATTGCAGAAGCTATGGTCTTTGCATCCGCGACGCCTGTTCCTCAAAAGGATATCGCTGATAAATTGCCAAAAGATATCGATGCAGACATTGTTATGCAGCGATTATCTGACTTTTATGCAGATCGTGGCGTTAATCTGCTAAAGATTGATAATGCATGGGCGTTTCGCACATCAGCCGATTTGTCATTCCTTATTCGCCGTGATGAAACCGATGTTAAAAAACTATCGCGCGCGGCTTTGGAAGTGTTGGCCATTATTGCCTACCATCAGCCTGTCACAAGAGCTGAAATTGAAGAAGTTCGCGGTGTTGCGACATCCAAAGGCACACTTGATGTGTTGATGGAAGCAGGATGGGTGCGTATGCGCGGCCGCCGCAGAACGCCGGGGCGTCCTGTCACTTATGGCACAAACCGCGATTTTCTGGATCATTTTGGACTTGAGACGCTTCGCGATTTACCGGGCTTGGATGAACTTAAAGGTTCAGGTTTGTTATCAAATCGTATTCCGTCCAACTTCCAAGTTCCAATGCCATTTGATGATGATGAGCTGACAGAAGATGAAGATCCACTGTCAGAAATGGATATTGAAGATTTTGGGCTCTTGACACCGATGGGCGATGAGGTGAATTAAAGGCTATGTTTATCTGGAAGTGCAGCTTCCGCGAAAGTAGCTTTGTTTTATGAATGTAAAACCCGATCCAAATTTAATTAAAGACACAAAACAAAAGACTGGCGTGAGCTTTGCTGCCAGCCTTGAGTTTTCAAATGTCCACCATGAATATAATGGTAAGGAGACATTGCACGGTATCAGCCTTACGGTTGAGCCGGGTGAGGTATTATGTCTCTTGGGGCCGTCTGGTTCTGGTAAAACGACACTATTGCGGATCGCAGCTGGAATTGAAGGGCAAACACAAGGTAGTTTGTTTCTCAATGGTCAGGAAATTTGCAGTCCTAAATCGTCTTTGCCGCCTGAAAAACGTGGCATTGGCTTGATGTTTCAAGATTTTGCGCTCTTTCCGCATATGACATTGCTGGAAAACGCTAAGTTTGGCTTAACCGCATTATCTTCTGCGCAAGCAAAGGATCAGGCGTTACTGGCATTAAAGCGAGTTGGATTAGAGCGATACGCGGATGCTTACCCTCATTTGTTGTCCGGTGGCGAACAGCAACGGGCAGCATTGGCACGGGCGATTGCGCCTCGACCTGCAGTTTTATTGATGGATGAGCCGTTTTCGGGCCTTGATTCCCGCCTCAAAGATGCCATTCGCAGCGATACGCTTTCCATTCTTCGCGAAGCAAGAGCAACATCAATTGTGGTTACTCATGATGCTGAGGAAGCCATGCAAATGGCTGATCGCATTGCATTGTTGCGCGATGGAAAACTTGTGCAGGTTGGAACGGCACGAGAATTGTATGAACAGCCAAATGACTTATTTACGGCAAGTTTTTTCTCTGATCTTAATGTCCTACACGGCACGGTTAAAAATGGTCAGGTGGAAACGGCTTTGGGGCAATTTGATGCAACGCGCTTTAATGATGGAACAAAGCTTGACGTCGCATTGCGCCATTCAGGTATTACAGTTGCTAAAGACAAGGGCGATTTGGTTGCGCGGGTTGTCACACGACGGTTTATGGGGCGGCTCGAACAACTTAGTTTAGCTATTCCGGGTAGCGAAGAATTGATCAGCGCAAGCGTTCGCGTGGGGCATCTTGGGTCCAGTGCCACTGACATAGAGCTAAAAATCGACAAGCGTGACGTATTCTTGTTTGAAAGTCAGAGCTAAATGGCCTACATAACAGAAAAGAAAATTAGGAGTATATAATGGGAAATATTGGTCCATTACAGATTGTCATTATCTTATTGGTTGTTTTGTTGTTTTTCGGCCGTGGTAAAATCCCACAGTTGATGGGTGATGTTGCAAAAGGCATCAAGAGCTTTAAGAGCGGAATGAAAGAAGAAGAGACAGCAGAAACAGACGCGAAAACTGTTGAGCATAAGTCCGAGAAAGACAAAGCTTAAGTTACTTCTCTTTTGGCTTTGTTTTAGGGATTTAAATAGATGCTGGATATCGGCTTTCCGGAGCTTTTAGTAATCGCTGTCGTGCTTATTTTAGTGGTGGGTCCAAAAGACTTGCCGCCAATGCTGCGCGCGTTTGGCAAAACAGTAAAGAAATATCGAGGTATGGCAACTGATTTTAAAAATCAGTTCAATGAGGCCTTAGAAGAATCTGAGCTTGATGAATTGCGCCAAGCAGCAAGTGATGTGAAAAACATGAATCCGATGAATAAGTTGAAGGATGCGGTTAATCCTTTGACGGAAGTTGGAGACGATATTAAATCTCATCTTGATGTTAAAGATGAAGATTTAGCACCTGTTAAACCTTGGAAGCCAAAGCCGGAAGAAATTTCTGACGTGGCGCGTTCTGTTGGTGAAAAAGAAAAAGCAGCGAAAGCGACAGCTGCGAAAAAAACAACAAAAACAACGCGCAAACCAAGAGCTGCTGCTGCATCATCTACTGCACGCGCAAATAAAGCGAAGTCAGCTGCAAAGCCTACAACAGCAAAAAAACCTGCGACAACAAAAGCAGCTACTGCTAAAGGCACTGGTTCGCCAAAACCTGCTGCCGCAAAAGCAACCGGTGCGAAAAAGCCTGCAGCTCGACGTACAACGACTGCGAAAACGGCAGCTGGGAAGGCCAGTAGCGCTAAGGCTACCACGGCTAAAGCAAGTGCTGCGAAAACAAAGACCAACACATCTAAAGCTGATAATTCATGAGTGAAGAAAACCAAATTGACGATCAGCCCCAACCCCTGATCGAGCACCTTATCGAGCTACGCCAACGACTATTGTGGGCTGTGGTTGGTTTTGTGATCGCATTTATTTTCTGTTTCTATCTCGGTGGACATATTTTCAATGTTCTCGTCCAACCCTACGAATGGGCTGTGGATTGGTCTGGGCTTGATGCAACCAAAATTGAACTGATCTTTACCGCACCACAAGAATTCTTTTTCACGCAGATTAAAATTGGTCTGTTTGGTGGTTTGTTGATTTCTTTTCCGGTGATTGCTGCGCAAATCTATAAGTTTGTTGCGCCAGGTCTTTACACGAATGAGCGTTCTGCATTTTTGCCGTTTTTGATCGCATCACCTATTTTGTTTTGTATCGGTGCGGCGATTGTCTATTTCTTCTTAATGCCAATGGCGATGTTGTTTTTCTTAGGAACTCAGCAAGTTGGTCAGCCAGATGTGGTTGATATTACATTATTGCCAAAGGTCTCTGAGTATTTAAGCCTGATCATGACACTGATCTTTGCCTTTGGTTTGGTCTTCCAGCTGCCTGTTGTGACAACATTGTTGGCGCGGGCAGGGATGGTTACGTCCATTGGTTTGGCGACCAAACGAAAATATGCGATTGTGATTGCGTTTATTGTGGCTGCAGTTTTAACGCCACCTGACCCTGTTTCACAGTTAGGTCTTGCGCTCCCAACCATCCTTCTTTACGAAATTGCCATCTATGCCGCTCGAATCGTAGAGCGTCAGCGAAAAGAAGCTTTGAAGCGATCGGGATATTCTGAAGACGAACTGGAAGATTCAGACGACGCATAAGAGATTTATTTAATCTCTTAAAACAGAATATCTCTTAATAGGACTATATAAAATGCTCGATATCAAATGGATACGCGAAAACCCAAGCCAATTGGATGATGCTTTAAAAGCACGTGGGGCAGATAATCAATCTCAAAATGTACTCGCAGCTGACGAGAAACGTCGCGCAAGCGTACAAAAATTGCAGGATATGCAATCTCGTAGAAATGCGGCATCTAAAGAAATTGGTGCTGCAATGGGTCAGAAAGACTTCGACAAAGCTGAAGCACTGAAAGCTGAAGTTGCTGCGCTTAAAGGCGATATGCAGTCTGCGGAAGAAGAAGCAAGACTTGCAGACGAAGAGTTGATGGCTCTTTTAGCGACAATTCCAAATGTTCCACTAGATGATATTCCCTATGGATTGAGCGAAGACGATAATCGTGAAGAGCGTAAAGTTGGTGAGAAGCCAGGTTGGAATCATGCGCCTAAAGAGCATTTTGAAATTGGCGAAGACCTTGGTTTGATGGATTTTGATGCAGCCTCTGCAATGTCAGGTGCGCGTTTTAATGTTTTAAAAGGTGATTTAGCGCGGCTTGAACGCGCGCTCGGCCAGTTCATGTTAGACCTTCACATTACTGAAAATGGCCTAATCGAGGTTAATCCGCCGCTTCTAGTGCGGGATGAGGCTTTGTTTGGCACAGGACAATTGCCAAAATTTGCTGAAGATTTGTTCAAAACAACAGATGGTAAATGGCTTATTCCAACAGCCGAAGTGTCATTGACCAATTTAGTACGTGAGCAAATTGTTGATCAATCTGAATTACCAATGCGCTTTACAGCCTTAACGCCTTGTTTTCGCTCAGAAGCAGGGTCAGCCGGACGTGATACACGCGGGATGTTGCGTCAACATCAGTTCATGAAATGTGAAATGGTGTCTATTACGGATGCGGATAGTTCTATCCAAGAACTTGAGCGCATGGTTGCTTGCGCTGAACTCGTGTTGAGTAAGCTTGGCCTTCATTATCGTGTTGTTACATTATGTACAGGCGATATGGGATTTGGCGCACGCAAAACATATGATATCGAAGTTTGGTTGCCGGGGCAGGATGCTTATCGTGAGATTTCATCATGCTCAGTTTGTGGTGATTTCCAAGGTCGCCGGATGAATGCGCGCTATCGCTCAGGTGATGAAAAAGGTACGAATTTTGTTCATACACTAAATGGTTCTGGTGTGGCTGTGGGTCGTTGCCTTATTGCTGTGATGGAAAACTATCTTAATGAAGATGGATCTATCACAATTCCAGACGTTTTATTGTCATATATGGGTGGTATGACCAAGATTGAAAAAGCTAACTAAATCATTTTTCTATTTGATTTAGTTAAACCATCTTATGAGAGATTTTTATGCGCATTTTAATTACCAACGATGATGGAATAAACGCAGAAGGTCTCGAAGTGCTGCGTCGTGCTGCGCTTCAGTTTTCAGATGATGTTTGGATTGTAGCGCCTGAAACCAATCAAAGCGGTGTTTCGCATGCTTTATCTTTAACCCAGCCACTTCGTGTGCGTGAGGTTGAAGATAAGGTCTTTGCGGTTAATGGAACACCTACTGATTGCGTGATTATAGCAGTTCGTCAAATCATGGATAAACGACCTGATTTAATTGTGTCAGGGGTTAACGCTGGTCAAAACATTGCTGATCACATTACGTATTCAGGAACGGTTGCGGGTGCTTTAGAAGGCGCGATCTTAGGGATCAAATCTATCGCTTTTAGTCAGGCTCATGACTGGTCTAAAGGAACGCATCCCATTGATTGGTCAGTTTCTATCAGTAAAATTCCTGAAATCTTGGAGAAGCTTATTGCCATTGATATGCCGGCAAGCACTTTCCTAAACGTCAATTTCCCTATTAAACTTGCCGATGATAAAGACCAAATTTCAATATCACGACAAGCGCACCGAATGCATGGTTTAGCTATTGAAGATCGTATCGATGGCGTTGGGCGGCCTTATTATTGGCTTAAATTTGAAGAAACCACGCATGAAGTTTGCGATTCAACTGATATTTCGGCCTTAGAGTTTGGAAAAATATCCATAACTCCTGTAAGAATTGATATGACAGATCACGCAATGATGCAGAAATTGGAACAAGCACTTTTATAGATGATTGATACCGCGACAGAAAAAGAAGGTTTAGCAGCATTGCTTCTGCGTCTGCGCGCAATCGGAGTGGATAATAATAGGCTTTTAGGAGCAATTGAAAGTATACCGCGAAGTGTATTTCTTTCCCCTGATTTAAGAGCAAATGCATATTCAGCTAAAATTATGCCAATTGATTGTGGTGGGTTTTCTGAATCAATTGATGTGCTTATTCGCATTTTAAATGAGTTGGATGCACAGTCTAATCACAAGGTTTTGGAAATTGGTTGCGGTTCTGGCTACTCAGCGGCTGTACTTTCCAAATTATCAGAACGCGTTCTAACTATCGATCGATATAGAACACATGTGACAAATGCGATTGATCGTTTTGACCATGTGGGGATAACAAATGTAATCGCCAAGCAATTAGATGGTTCTAACGGTGTTGAGGGCGAGGGGACGTTTGATCGTATTTTAGTCACAGCGAGCTTTAAAGAAATGCCGCGCCAATTCGTAGATCATTTGACATCAAACGGGGTAATGATTGCTCCCATGTCATTGGGTGATGGTCGAGCACGCATAATGCGTCTTACTAAAATAGGTTCACGTTTTGAGCGAGAAGATTTATTTGAGATTCAAGATTCTCCTCTGATACCCAATGCAGCCGCTGCACTTTGAGCCATTTTGTGACATGGTTAAAAAAAATATAGTGATTTTTTCGTAAATTTAACGCCTCGGTAACATTAACGCGCTTTAATACATGAAAGTTGTATTGCGTTAGTGGTGTATGAGTATGAGTAATTTTAAGTTGTCTCAACCGCAAAGGGTTGTTCTTAAGACACTGTCTGCTGTTTTTTTAGCTGGCACAGTTGCAGGTTGTAGCTCTGATTTATCAAGGTTTTCTTACTATCAAGCAGTGCAGGGAGATGGTTTAACCACAGCTTCCGTTAAGACGCCGCATGCGGGAAGTTTAGCGCCAGTTGGTGTTGGTACACAATCATTCCCAGGCGACGCGCGACAGCCGGTTCGTAATTCTGTTCAGCAAGTTGCAAGCGCAGCGCCACAGCAAGCTTATCCTGGCGATATCTATTCTCCAGCACAGAATACGGCTCCGCTATATACCGCGTCTATTCCAACGAACCAGCCAGTTGTAAATCAATCTGCAACGCCTTTATTGGTACAAAGACCAGCTGTAACAGCGCCAATTGTTAGTCAGCCTATTGCTGCCGCAGTTCCAGTTATCAAGCAGCCTTTAGAAGCGCCAAAACGTACCCCATTGGTGGAACGTGTGCGCAATGCTTTAACTCAAAAGAAAAAGCAGTCTTTGGAAAACACAGTACAGAGCGCCCCGGTGCAAACTGCCGCAGTCCAAAGAATGCCAGTTATTCGACCAATTGCGCAGCCAAATGTTGATACGCAGATTGTGACAGGTGCGATTGCATCAAACACTGCTGCGACTAATATCGTACCAATGGCGCCGGATCCAATGGTGACGGGTTCTATTCCAAATAAAGCAAAAGTCAGCCGCGGTGGTTGGTCAACAGCAAATGGTGCGCGCGTGACGCTACGCGAAGGGGAGACGGTATATAACCTATCTCGACGTTATGGTGTGCCAGCAGCAGAAATTTTGGATGCAAATGACATTCGCGATTCGCGCTCGTTAAAAGTCGGCCAATCATTGATCATACCAACGTATGTTTATTCGCAAGCAGCAACTGTGTCTGCACCGGATAATGATCAACTGACGAAGGCTGCATATTCACATAAAGGAAGCCGCACATTGTTCCCGAAAGGGGCTGCAGCGCCTGTGCCTGCAAGTCGCATTGATACAGCAATGCTTGCGCCAACTTCTGCGGCACCGACATCCTCAGTTTCGGCGTCTCCTCTTGATACGTCAAAACCTGTTAGACCGGCAGCGCCAAGCACTGCACAAACGATCTCAACAGGTCAGTATACGGTCGCATCTGGTGATACGTTAAACCGTATAGCATATAAAAATGGTGTAAGCGTTGCAGCATTAAAGGCTGCAAACAATATCAAAACCTCCAATATCCGTATTGGTCAGAAATTGGTAATTCCATCAAAGTCATTTAAGTCTTTGTCACCAGATCAAACTACAACTGCATCTGTCACGAAAGTTGACCCTAAGAAGACTGTACCAACACCTGTGACAGCAAGTACATCAACCAAAAACGATAAAATCACAGAGACGGCAAAGGTTGATAGTAATGTCGCAGCTCCAGCAAAAACGGGCATTAGTAAGCTTCGTTGGCCTGCAAAAGGACAGATTGCTTCTAGTTTTGGCGGTAAGACCGATGATGGCAAACGTAATGATGGTTTGGACATCTTAATGCCAGAAGGATCAGCGATTAAGGCTGCTGAAAATGGCGTTGTAATTTATGCCAGCAATGGTCTTAAAGGGTACGGTAATACGGTACTTGTCCGCCACGATGGTGATATTGTGACTGTTTACGCCCATGCGAAAAGCTTCAATGTAAAACGCGGTGATAAAGTTCAACGTGGTCAAGTTATTGCGCAGAGCGGGATGACAGGTTCCGCAAAACGTCCAAAACTGCATTTTGAAGTGCGTAAAAATGCTACGCCACAAAATCCAATCACGTTCCTAGAATAATCTCACCCCTCCAGGTGAAAGTCGGTGAAAAAACCTGTCTGTGAAGGCAGGTTTTTTCATGTTTTGCTTATGAATTTATCTGCTGATTAAGTCGGCCTGCGAGATCTTGAATGAATTGCCAAGCAACCCGGCCCGAACGACCACCTCTTGTTGTTGCCCATGTGAGTGATTGAGCGCGAAGTTCATCACGGTCGATATCAAGCTTAAAGTGATCAGCATAGCCAAAGATCATACTCAAATAATCATCTTGCGTGCATTTATGAAAACCAAGCCACAAACCAAATCTATCAGATAGTGAGACTTTTTCTTCCACAGCCTCATGTGGATTGATAGCTGTAGAACGTTCATTTTCCATCATGTCACGCGGCAATAGGTGACGACGGTTGGATGTTGCGTAGAAAATTACATTCTCAGGACGTCCTTCAATGCCGCCATCTAGTGCTGCTTTGAGAGATTTATAAGCAGTGTCATCATGGTCAAAAGACAAGTCATCACAAAATAAAATGAAACGATATTTGCTTTCGCGCAAAATATTTAAAAGTGCTGGAAGGGTATTGATATCTTCTCGATGGATTTCAACGAGTTTTAAATTTGTGCTGTGCTTTGAATTTGTATCGGCGTGAACGGATTTAACAAGCGATGATTTTCCCATGCCACGCGCTCCCCAAAGGAGCGTATTGTTTGCGGGCAGGGCTTGGGCAAACCTTTCTGTATTCTCAACCAATATGTCACGAACATGATCAACACCTTTTATAAGGTTGATTGCGATGCGATTGGGTTTGCTGACTGGCTGCAAGAAAAGTTGTTCAGGGGACCACACAAAACAGTCTGCCGAATCAAGGTCGTTTTCCTTTGCAGTTTTAGGTGCTAGCGATTGAACCGCTTCGCGTAGCAATTTAATTTCGGAAAGCAGTTCATCAACTTTAAAATCATTCATTTATTTGACCTCGAATTCACATCAAGGCGTTGATTATCAAATTAACTTGCTTTAGCACAGGCGTAATTTACGTTAAGTGCTTGAAAATAGCTATTTGATGATGCCTTTGCCGTTGCAATCACACCATTGGACACTATATTCCGCTCAACAATATTTATAAATTCTAATTTTGGGCGATATGCCTTCAGGGAGCTTGTTTTATGTTTATTTCTCCAGCTTATGCACAATCAGCAGCCGGCGGTGGCGGTGATGTTTTTGGTATTTTGGTGCCGCTATTATTGATTATGCCAATTTGGTATTTCCTTCTTATTCGCCCTCAACAGAAACAGCGTAAAGCTCATCTTGAGAAAATCACAAATGTACGTCGTGGCGACCAAGTTGTTACTGGCGGTGGTATTATCGGTAAAGTGACAAAAATTGTTGATGGCGATGTTGAAATCGAAATCGAAGTTTCTGATGGATCTAAGATGCGTGTTGTTCGTTCAATGATTGCGGACGTGCGCAGCAAAAGTGAACCAGTAAAAGACAAAAAATAGGTCTTTTTTGTCCTCTTCAATTTCCGAAACTAATCCGAGATAACTATGCTCTATTTTGCCCGTTGGAAAACAACACTCATTTGGATGGCTGTATTTTTAAGCGCGATGATCGCTTTGCCAAATCTGCTCTCTGAAAAACAACTTGAAGCGTTTCCCGACTGGATGCCGAAAGGTCAGGTAACTTTAGGTCTTGATCTGCAGGGTGGTTCACATCTTTTACTCAGATTAGAGCGCAACGGAATTATTGAAGACCGCTTGCAGACAACGCGCGATGACATTCGCCGTCTTTTGCGTGCTGAACAACTTGGATATACTGGCCTTGCAGCAGCAGGCCAGTCCGTTCAGGTTCGTATTCGAAACACTGATGACGTTGATCAAGCCAAACAGGCGCTTAGTGAGCTGTTACAGCCCGTTGATGGTGGTTTGCTTGGTGGTGGTGCCATCCGTGAAATTACACTTGAAGAACCGCAAGCAGGCCTTCTTCGTTTGGCTTTAACAGAAGAAGGTATCGATTATCGTGTATCTTCTGCTGTTGCTCAGTCAATTGAAGTTATCCGTAAGCGTGTTGATGAATTGGGTACAACTGAACCAGCTATTCAACGCCAAGGTTCTGATCGCATCCTTGTTCAAGTGCCAGGTCTTGATGATCCGGAACGTTTGAAAGAGCTTTTGGGTCAGACCGCCAAGCTGGCATTCCGCATGGTTGATGTGTCTATGCCGGTCGAAGAGGCGATCAATGGTCGTCCTCCAGCAACGTCGGAAGTATTGCCGGGCGTTGAAGGTGGGGATGCGCCGTTTTATTTGATTGAACGCAGTGTGCTCGTATCAGGTGAGAACTTGGTTGACGCGCAAGCAGGATTTTCTCAACAAACCAATGAACCCATTGTAACATTCAGATTTGACACAAAAGGTGCGCAGCGCTTTGGTGCAGCCACACAAGCAAATGTTGGGCTACCATTCGCGATTGTGCTCGACGATCAAGTAATTTCTGCGCCGCGCATTAACGAACCAATCTTGGGTGGCTCTGGTCAAATTTCTGGTAACTTCACGGTTCAAGAAGCGAACGACCTTGCAATTCTTTTGCGTGCTGGTGCATTGCCTGCAGAATTGACAATCATTGAAGAACGTACGGTTGGTCCAAGCTTGGGTGCTGACTCCATTGCTGCTGGTAAAATCGCCGGGATTATTGGTGGATTGCTTGTTATCGGCTTTATGATTTTAGCTTATGGTATGCTCGGCGTGGTTGCCAATATTGCGCTAATTGCCAACGTTGTCATGTTGATGGCGATCCTGACACTGTTTGGCGCAACACTTACATTGCCAGGTATTGCTGGTATCGTGCTGACTGTGGGCATGGCAGTGGACTCCAACGTCTTGATCTATGAGCGTATTCGCGAAGAATCGCGAGCAGGGCGTAAGTTAATTCAAGCAATTGAAGCGGGCTTTGCACGAGCATTCACAACAATTTTGGATGCGAATATCACAACGTTAATTGCAGCTGCAATTTTGTTCTTTGTGGGTACAGGTCCGGTTAAAGGTTTTGCCGTTACATTGACAATCGGTATCATCACAACAGTATTCTCAGCATTTACGCTCACACGTTGGATGATGGCATTTTGGTTTAAACATAAACGTCCAAAAGCATTGCCAGACGGTCTTCTTGGCAAGTTGCCACGTGAATTTAATTTAAAATTTATGAGACTACGTAACTGGGCATTCTTGTCGTCTGCTGCAGCTGCCATAGCTTCTGTCGCTCTATTTGTTGTTGTTGATATGAACTATGGTATCGACTTTAAAGGTGGATCGATCATTGAGGTTAAATCTCAAAATGGCCCTGCAGACCTAGGTGACCTCAGAACGCGTATGTCTGAGCTAAGTTTGGGTGATGTCCAAGTTCAAGAATTTGGCTCTCCTGAAGAGGTTCTCATTAGAGTTCAAGCCCAAGATGGCAGTGAAACAGCTGAACAAAATGTTGTTAAAGTGGTTCGTGCTGAACTCGGAGATGAATATGAGTTCCGACGCGTTGAGGTAGTTGGACCAACTGTGTCTGCTGAGCTTGCACGTGATGGAACATTGGCTGTAGCGGGTGCTCTATTTGCGATTTTGATCTACATTTGGCTAAGATTTGAGTGGCAATTTGCTATTGGTGCGGTGATCGCGACATTCCACGATGTGGTCTTAACAATTGGTATTTTCGTAATATCGGGTGTCGAATTTAACCTCTCCAGTGTCGCGGCGGTTCTGACAATTGTTGGGTACTCACTCAACGATACAGTGGTGGTCTACGATAGGGTGCGCGAGAATTTGCGGCGATACAAAAAACGTCCGCTTGAAAGTCTTTTGGACCTATCCGTTAATCAAATGCTGTCACGTACGATTTTGACATCGGTGACGACACTTCTAGCATTGATGGCGCTTTATCTATTCGGTGGTGAGGTTATTCAATCCTTCACATTTGCTATGATCTTTGGTGTGTTAATTGGTACTTATTCTTCTACCTTCATCGCAGCGCCAATTCTTATTCTCTTCAACCTTCGTCAGGAAGATTTCCGCAAAGGTCTAGATGAGAAAAAAGAAAAGCGTGATGAGACTGAAGGCACAATGCCAATTAATTTTGACACCTAATGAGTGACGAAAAAGAAAATATACCAGATGCGGCTTTGCAAATGCGCGAAGCCCATTTTCCTGGTCGAGCGCCAATAGATGCTTACGGGAATGGCGGTTTTCGGTTTGCCGATATGTCTCATGTGGGATCGTTAATATGTCTTCCATCTGGTATCTATGGATGGGACGTTGAGGAAAGCACTGAACTTTCGGTCGATATGTTCTCAAAAGTACTCGAAGAAGTGTCCGATTTGGAAGTGTTCTTACTCGGCACCGGTAAAGATATCCGTATGATGCCGAGCGATTTAAAACAGACACTGCGTGACGCGCAGGTTTCTAGTGATCCGATGAGCACAGGTGCCGCTGTTCGGACATATAATGTGCTTTTAGCAGAATCGCGTGCAGTTGGTGCAGCCTTTATTGCGGTTTAATCCCTATGTTGATTGATGAAAATCTGATCTCTAGCCATCTTCGCGAACATGACCGTCATAGATTTTTATCAAGTTTACTTATGGGTGACGATGTTCGGTTGCCTATTTCAGTCATATATTCATTTAATGCTGAAATATCCCGTATTCGTGATTTGATCAAAGAGCCATTGCCTGGTGAGATCAGGCTGCAATGGTGGCGTGAAGTCACCGCAGAAGCTGCGAGAAAGGATGAAGCATCAGCTAACCCGTTTGCATTGGCTGTAAATGAAGTAATCAACCAGCATAATATCAACAGAACCAGTTTTGATGGATATTGTCGATCTCGCATCTTTGATCTTTATGATGATCCAATGCCTGATAAACTGACTTATGAAGGATATTGCGGTGAAACGGCATCAACCTTGTTACAATGGTCTTGTCAGATTATTGATCCAGACATTGCCAAGATAACAGCGAATGCGTGCGGACATGCAGGTGTTGCGCAATCGGTTGCTGGGCATTTAGCATTGTTACCGCAACATATATCTCGTGGTCAGGTTTATATTCCAAGTGAATTTTTGAAAGAATGTAATGTTGATCGCGCACAGTTTTTATCAGCCAATGACAAAGAGGCTGTAGCCAAGATACTAAACTTGTTCGTTGATTATGGTGAGGAGCATCTTGTAAAGGCGAGGGATGAGATCACAAAATTACCTGATCATATGCGTCAGGTGTTTTTGCCCTTAGCATCCACAGCGAGAATTTATAAAAAGACGCGCAAAATGGGTTCTCAAGCCTGTAATGTTTCTGTGGCACCGGCAACCTGGTTGAGCCAATGGGACTTGTGGCAAAGCAAAAGAAAAGGCATGATCTGATCAAACTCATGTCGTTTTGAAGCAGATTTGGATTTGTTGCGTGGAAAATCTTGCAAATTATCTTTTTATTGGATCCATCGTTGGAATTTCTTTGCTGATCTTGCGGATCAATCGACGCCGTGATGATGGAGTGGTGCGTGATCCGGGTGAGGCGTTGGTAGAGTTTGGTAATGCTTACCCCAATGAAGCTATCCGCGGCGTGCTTATGGATAAACCTGGTAAGACTACCTTTATGCGGTTGGCCGATGGTAAAACGGGT
This sequence comes from Lentilitoribacter sp., assembly GCA_039974935.1. GTDB lineage: Bacteria > Pseudomonadota > Alphaproteobacteria > Rhizobiales > Rhizobiaceae > Lentilitoribacter. Next base: position 535,426 of record JBDWIC010000001.1, read on the forward strand.
CTTACACAAATCGTCGGAAATGCATGGGTTGTGCGTATAATTGAACCGGATGATGTTCAGGTTGATTTAACCGATGGTGGAGATGGTCTGGTTCTTAGTTTTGATCAAGACAGCATGATTGGGGGGGAGTATCAGTTTTCTTCCCCAGAAGATGCCGCTGAAGTATCGCTGTGGATATGCGGAAGTTTCGGCCTAAAAATGGCCGAAACCTTGGATGATGTAAAATCAGAAGATTAAATTTTGCTAGTTTCAAGCCATGTTGCACAATCACGCAATGCGCGGGCACACAAGCCTTGCTTTTTAGCAATCCGTTTTTCTTTCCTGCGCCATTTTTTACCATCTGGTGGTGGAGGGAAGTCTTCTTCTGCAAGTGGCGGAAATAAGCCCAGATTTACATTCATGGGCTGAAAAGAACGCTTTTTAGGTTCATGTTCGGAAACAATATGCCCACCGGTAATATGGTTGGATAGTGCGCCAAAGGCCGTCGTGATTGGCGGTAATTCCAATTCAACGCCTAATCGCTCTGCTGCACAATATCGACCGGTCAATAGTCCCATCGCTGCGCTTTCCACATAGCCTTCACAACCGGTAATTTGGCCAGCGAATCGCAAGCCGTTACGCGATTTTAGCTGTAATGTTTGATCCAGTAATTCTGGTGAATTGAGGTATGTGTTTCGATGAAGTCCACCAAGACGAGCAAATTCAGCATTTTCTAATCCTGGAATTTTGCGGAGAATGTCCGTTTGTGCGCCATATCGCAGCTTAGTTTGAAAACCAACCATATTATAGAGCGTTCCAAGAGCATTATCTTGGCGCAATTGCACAACCGCATATGCTTTGATGTCCGGTTGATGGGCGTTTGTTAGGCCCATTGGCTTCATTGGACCGTGTCGTAATGTCTCGCGACCACGTTCTGCCATGACTTCAATCGGTAAACATCCATCAAAATACGGAGTGCCTTCCCATTCTTTAAAGTCTGTCGAATCACCTTCAATCAATGCATCGATAAAATCATTGTATTGTTGTTCATCCATCGGACAATTGATGTAATCTTTGCCAGTGCCGCCTGGGCCGATTTTATCGTAACGCGATTGATACCAGCAGATGTCCATATCGATGGTGTCTGTATGAATTATCGGCGCGATTGCATCAAAAAATGCCAGCGCATCGCTATCTGTTTCAGCCTGGATAGCTTCGGCAAGGCTTTCAGCTGTCAGAGGGCCGGTTGCAATGATGGTTTGATCCCAATCACTTTGCGGTAGCGTGCCAACTTCTTCGCGCTCAATGGTAATGAGCGGATGTTTTTCCAACTCTTGTGTGACATTTTGTGAAAAGCCTTCGCGATCCACCGCAAGTGCACCGCCTGCTGGTACTTGATTCGCATCTGCGCAACGCATGATCAATGAATTCGCCAAACGCATTTCCGCATGCAGTACGCCAACGGCATTGTTTTGCGAATCATCTGATCTAAATGAGTTAGAGCAAACTAATTCTGCCAAACCATCGGTTTTATGAGCATCAGTTGGAGTGACTGGTCGCATTTCATGTAAAGTCACAGGAATATCGCGAGATGCAATTTGCCAAGCAGCTTCAGAACCTGCCAGACCGCCACCGATAATGTGTACCGGTTTATGTGTAGAGTTTTGTGAATGTGTCATACTTAGCTCTTTAAGCCAGCAATCTATTTCTGTGAAGAGACTATCGGGACAAAAGTCTCAGTATATATTTGTCATATATGTTGAGTTTTGAAGAAGACAAAAAAATAGCGTTCATTGCGGGAGGAGGTGCAATGAACGCTTTTTTTTTCGACCAACAACTGGGAGGAGGATGTTGCCGGTCATTTCGTGCAGCAATGGGAGGAGGATATTGCTGCTCCGAATTAGAATTTTGAATAACGCCCACCTGGGAGGAGGATAGGTGGGCGTCACTTTCAAAGACTGACATATCGGGAGGAGGATGATCTGTCAGTCATCTCGTATCGGCAATGGGAGGAGGATATTGCCGATCCGAATTTAAGAATTACAACTGGCTCGTACGAGCGATAGCGCGAATGTCGTGGCGATTGATACCAAGATCTGAAAGTTCGCGTGTAGACAAAGCATTAAGTTCATTTACTGTCTTGCGGTAGTCGCGCCAGTTTTTGTATGAATTACGGATGTTCATTTTATATTTTCCTTTACGTTCGTCAGGTGCATCCCTGTGCCTCTGATGATTTGAATATAGTGCATTTTTTTAATTTGTGCAGTGCAATATAGGTATAAGAGCTATGCGTAATTTGCATACCTGAAAATGATCCAATTTTTTGCTCATATCTGAAATTCAAATGACTAATATTTAGTGGTATTAATAAAGGGTGGTTTTTAGGCATATAATAGGTCCAATTCGCGATGTTAGAAATTAATTCGCCTGATGTTCAATTATTATCTCTCACGTGCGTTGACATCTGATTATTTACTGGGTATCAGGCCCTTCGACGCGGGTGTGGCGGAATTGGTAGACGCGCTGGATTTAGGTTCCAGTATCGCAAGATGTGGAAGTTCGAGTCTTCTCACCCGTACCAAGATTTTTTGCTCAGAGCATGGTTTGCACTTTCATGTGCTTATCAAGCTCTGAGTAAACTCGTTTCTCACTATAGTGGGTCTTTTGGATTGTCGGAAAATCCAGCTACATAATTAGATAATTCTCCGGTTTATCATCGGTTTGATAGGAAGTTAAATATGCAAGTAACTGAAACGCTCGTTGAAGGATTGAAGCGCGAACTTAAAGTCGTAATTCCTGCGAAAGATATGGAAGCTCAACTTAATGAGCGCCTTGCAGATGCAAAAGACAAAGTTCGCATTAACGGTTTCCGTCCTGGTAAAGTGCCGATGTCTCACATGAAGAAGACATATGGCAAATCAGTCATGGCTGAACTTGTGAATGAGCTAATCCAAAAACGCCCAACTGAAATCTTGTCAGAACGCGGTGAAAAGTCAGCTACTCAGCCAGACATCACGATGACGGAAGATCAAGATGAAGCTGAAGAAATTCTAGCAGCGAAAAAAGACTTTGAATTTAACATCGCTTACGAAGTGATCCCGGAATTTGATGTTGCAAACTTGTCTAAACTTACAGTCACTCGTCAAGTCGTTGAGATTGAAGAGAGCGAAGTTGAAGATCAAGTTAAGCGTGTTGCTGCAAGTGCAGTTACTTACGAGACCAAAAAAGGTAAAGCAGCAAGTGGCGATCGCGTTAATATGGATTACCTTGGTAAGATCGATGATGTTGCATTTGAAGGCGGCGCTGCAGATGATGCGCAGTTGGTTCTTGGCTCAAACCAGTTCATTCCTGGTTTTGAAGATCAATTGATCGGCGTTAAAGCTGGTGATGAAACAGTTGTTACAGTGAACTTCCCTGAAGATTACCAAGCTGCTGACCTTGCAGGTAAAGAAGCTAAATTTAGCATTACTGTTAAAGAAGTAGCTTCAGCGGGCGAAATTGAAATCAATGATGAACTTGCAAAAAACCTAGGTCTTGATTCAGCTGACAAACTTCGTGAAGTTGTTCGTGAACAAATCGAAGGTCAATATGGTCAGATCACACGCCAAAAAGTTAAGCGTCAGATTTTGGATCAAATGGATGAGTTGCACCAGTTTGAAGCACCTCAGAAACTGATTGATTCCGAGTTTGACAGCATCTGGCGTCAGGTTGAAACTGATCTTGAGCAAAACAACAAAACTTTTGCTGATGAAGACACAACAGAAGAAGAGGCTCGCGTTGAGTACAAAGCACTTGCAGAACGTCGTGTTCGTTTGGGTCTTGTTCTTTCTAAAATTGGCGAATCTGCTGACATTGATGTTAGCGAAGATGAACTACAGCGTGCTTTGTTTGAACAAGTTCGCCAGTTCCCTGGTCAAGAAAAAGAAATTTACGAGTATTTCCAGAAAACTCCGGGAGCTGCTCAGTCACTTCGTGCACCAATCTTTGAAGAAAAGACAATTGATCACATCATGACTTTGATTGACATCAAAGATGAGACGGTGACAAAAGAGCAATTGACTGCAGATGATGAAGCAGAAGCTGCAGAAGAAAAGCCTAAAAAGAAAAAAGCAGCTCCTAAAAAGAAAGCTGCAAAGAAATCTGAAGACGAATAGTCTGATCGATTTTTAAAATTTAAGAGCCGTCGGATATTTCCGGCGGCTTTTTTGTTTGCCTTTATGTTTGGTTTGGCTACGATGACTTTGTTGCGGGAGTTGTATGATGGTTAGCCTAGAATTTTTACTCACATCTTTAGTCGTTGTTCTATTGCCGGGAACAGGCGTTATTTATACGCTAGCTTACGGTTTAGGGCAGGGCCTACGAGCAAGCATAATCGCCGCATTTGGATGTACACTTGGCATCATACCCTCGGCATTTGCTGCGATTGTTGGTTTGTCAGCGATTTTGCACACAAGTGCTGTGGTTTTCCAGACGATTAAATTTCTTGGGGTGCTTTATCTGTTTTATATGGCTTGGGGGCTATATAAGGATAGCGGACCGCTAAAATTGCAAAGCCAAGATAAAAAGCTAAAGCCAACCAAGATCATCATGGATGGCGCTTTGTTAAATGCGCTTAACCCAAAGCTATCATTGTTTTTTCTAGCGTTTTTGCCGCAGTTCACATCCAACACCACGCATGCACCAATGATTGAACTAACCGCGCTTGCGGGGATCTTTATGCTGATGACATTTATAGTCTTTATTGTGTATGGCGCATTTGCTTCATACGCACGCGATTATGTGATTTCAAAGCCAAATGTGATGAAGTGGATCAGAAATTCATTTGCCGCGTCATTTGGACTTTTGGGTCTGCGATTGGCGTTTTCATCTGAGAAATAAAACTAAATGAGCTTGAGACCTTTAAAGCTCACATGTCCGTCTTTGCCGATGATGATATGATCATGCAGTGTGATGCCAAGTGGTTTGGCTGTATCCATAATTAGCTGGGTCATATCAATATCTGCCCGTGATGGGGTAGGGTCGCCCGATGGATGATTATGCACCAATATGATCGCAGTTGCGGATAGCTCCAACGCGCGTTTGACAACCTCACGAGGGTATACGGGTGTATGATCAACAGTGCCTGTTTGTTGAACTTCATCAGCAATTAGAACATTTTTTTTATCTAAGAATAAAATGCGAAATTGTTCACGTTCTTCAAACGCCATCGCAGAATGGCAATAATCGATCACTGCTGTCCAGGACGTTAGTAATTGTTTATCGCGTAGTTCGGATTTTAGTGTCCGCTGCGATATCTGAGCCAATAACTTCAAGTCATGCGCTACATTTTCGCCAATCCCTTTTATCTCTTGTAGACGGGTAACGGGCGCGCCAAAGACTTGTGCGAGGCTGCCGAATTTTTCCAACAATGCTTTTGCAATTGGTTTTGTATCCCTGCGAGGGATAAGCCGGAACAGTAGCAATTCGAGCAGCTCATAATCTTCCAGCGCATCTCCACCTTTTGTTTTAAAGCGTTGGCGCAAGCGATCGCGATGTCCGTGATAATGTTCGGTTTTGACTGGTGGTTGTTTTTTTTGAGAAATGACTTGGGTATTTTGTTCAGCGAAAAATAAACGTTCATCTATTTCTGGTTCTTCTAAACCAGCTGGTGTTTTCTTATCGCTGTCACCATTGTCATTCATCAAGTCAATCCAGGTCGATCCAAGCCTTTATGGGAGAGAGTGAAGATTTCGCACCCATCTGCCGTTACGCCAATTGAATGTTCATATTGCGCAGTTAGCGATCTATCACGTGTAACAGCTGTCCAGCCATCGGAGAGAACTTTGACATGAGGACGACCAAGGTTGATCATTGGTTCGATTGTGAAAATCATGCCTTCGCGAAGTTCGGGCCCTTGGTCGGGTTCGCCATAATGTAAAATGTTTGGCACATCATGGAACATCTGACCCAAGCCATGACCACAAAAATCGCGAACAACAGTACATCTTTCTGCTTCTGCATAGGTTTGAATTGCATGCCCGATTGCACCAGTACGTGCGCCAGGTTTTACGGCCTCAATTCCTAGCATGAGGCATTTGTGTGTGACTTCCATTAAACGTTCTGCTGCACGTTTGATTTGCCCCACAGGATACATACGACTTGAATCGCCATGCCAACCATCAACAATATATGTCACATCAATATTGACGATATCACCTTCTTTAAGTGGTTTGTTGTTAGGGATGCCGTGGCACACCACATGGTTGATAGATGTGCAGGATGACTTTGTATAACCGCGATAGTTCAATGTTGCCGGCACGGCATTATTGTCTTTGCCAAATTCAAAGACAAACCTATCAATTTCTTCGGTTGTAACTCCGGGTTTAACGATGTCTACGAGTTCATCAAGGCATCGCGCTGTTAGTGCGCAGGCTTTACGCATGCCAGCAAAGCCAAATTCGCCATGAAGTCGGATTTGGCCTGTGTTTTTAATTGGCGCTGATTCAGCTGCAATATAGTTTACCATATCAATAATTCTTTATTTACTCGCGTTTTGAACGTGTTCTTCGTCTAACTCTATTAGAGCTTCAGGCGAGATTCCTTCGTTTGTGATTTTGCACCTAATTGCATAAGCTTCAACCCCTTGTTTCATCGCAAGGTCAAAGTTTTCTGCATATAGGGGGTCTAAATCCCGACAGATTTTCATTTTATTGCAATCATCTCGTTGGATGAGATAAACCATAATGGCTCGATGGCCTTGTTTAACCATTTCCGCCAGCTCCAACAAATGCTTGGCACCGCGCGCTGTGGCGCTGTCAGGAAATTCGGCAAGAGGTTTTTCCCTCATAAAGTGAACATTCTTCACTTCCACATATGCCGTTCCCAGTTTTTCATCGGTGAGCAAAATATCGATCCGAGAATTTTGGCCATATTTTTGCTCACGCTTGAGTGTCTCATAATCAGCTAAATTGGAGATCATGCCATCTACTATCGCAGCTTCCACCAGTTTATTGGGTCGTGATGTATTGATGCCAACAATGGTGTGATCAGCTTCGACAAGTTCAAGGCTATATTGATATTTTCGCGTGCCACCCGTTCCATGATCACACATCCAAATGGTTGATCCTGGCGTTGTTAATCCGCGCATTGAGCCTGTATTGGGGCAAGAGCCGGTGATTAATGTGCCGTCTTCCATCTCCGCATCGAAAAGAAAGCGTTTGTAGCGTTTGATGAGCTTGCCGCGAACAAGACTTGGTTCAAATATCATTCGATTGTTGCACTCACATAAGAACCGGGTGCGTTTTCAATAGCTTTGAGCTTTGTGCCCCCGGGTTTACGGGCTTTAACATCATTTTTATCGCCGTCAGAAACCCATTCATGCCAGTGTGGCCACCAAGACCCAGGTGTCTCATTGGCTGTTTCTTTCCATTGCTCGAAGGTTTGCTTGCCGCGATCACCAGTCCAATACTGGTATTTGCCAGCAGCTGGCGGATTGACGATGCCAGCAATATGCCCTGAACCCGACATGACATATTCTGTCGGTCCACTGAAATAGTTACAACCTAGATATACCGATTCTGGTGGTGCTATATGGTCTTCTTTAGCAGCGATATGCATGACCGGAATTTCAATATCAGAGACATTAACAGCTTTGCCATCAAGCACCATGCGCCCCTGCGATAGATTGTTTTCAAGATAGCAGTTGCGTAAGTAAAATGAATGATTGGCTGCAGACATGCGTGTTGAATCTGAATTCCAATGCAGCAGATCAAACGGCATTGGATCTTTACCTTTAAGATAATTATTGACCACATAGGGCCAAATGAGATCCGCAGCACGTAGCATATTAAATGCAGCCGCCATTTTAGAACCTTCAAGATAACCTGTGGCCTTCATATCTTCTTCAAGCGTATCTATATGTTCGTGATCGGCAAATACTTTCAAGTCACCTGCATGTGTAAAATCAACCTGCGTTGTGAAGAAAGTTGCAGATTTAATTCGCTTATCGCCCTTTTGCGCATGGAGCGCCAATGTCGCAGTGAGTAGCGTTCCGCCAACACAATAACCAATGGCATTGACCTGTTTTTCCCCGGTGGCTTTTTCAATTGTATCCAGCGCGAAATCAATGCCGAGTTTTGAATAGTCAGTCCAGTCTAATTTTGAATGCTTTTCAGTTGGATTAACCCATGAGATGACGAAAACTGTATGACCTTGTTCGACAACCCAACGAATGAACGACTTTTTTTCATTTAGATCGAGGATATAGAATTTATTGATCCAAGGTGGGCAAATCAAAAGAGGGGTCTTTAAAACCTTATCGGTTGTCGGCTCATACTGAATAATCTGACAAATTTCGCTTTCAGCAATCACTTTTCCCGGTGAGACTGCGATGTTTTCGCCAAGCTTAAAGGGAGTTGAATCAACCTGCTTAACCTTTAAATCGCCTTTACCTGCGGCGATATCTTCAGCTAAATTGTGCATGCCGCGCACAAGGTTTTCGCCGTTCGTGGCGACAGTTTCTTTGTAGATCTCGGGATTTGTCAGCGCAAAGTTAGTTGGTGAGAGTGCATGTAGGATTTGGCGAACATAAAATTCAGCTTTGTGCTTTGTGTGATCATCCAAGCCTTCAGTTTGCGCAACTAATCGCTCAGCCCAATCACTTGTGACCCAATAGGCATTGCGCAATACTTCAAAAAACGGCTGGTTTTGCCAGTCAGGATCGGAAAAGCGTCTGTCTTTGCGTGTTGAGAAACTATCTGCCTCGTCCTTGTTTGCCATCTTGTTAATGGAGTGCGTCCATAAATCAAAATAGCTTGTGAGGAGGGAGGTCTGTGCTTCAATTGCGCGCTGGGGGTCTTCCATCCAGTATTGGCTGACCTTAGATAGTGTTTTGACCATGTCAGCCACTGGTTCAGAAGGTTTATCGACCTTCTCACCTTTCTCACGTGGTTCCACCCATGCGGCGGCAGCTTTACCTAATTGTTCTACTGTGCGGGCTAAATTATAGGCCATTTTCTCCGGATCATTGACAACATACGCTTCCAGAGGATTTTTTGTTTCCTGTTCGTCGTCTTTTTCGTCTGTCAATGTAGCGCTCCCGCATAATACCAAGTAATGATAATCAATGCCTTCGTTTGGTGTTGATCTTATCATATGGATGTATATGTAAGTTTTTAATGACTTTTTACGCGTTTGTCATGGTTTCAATGCGAGTTTGGGATGTATAAAGCATGAATAATGATTGGATACGCTTTTTTGTCACAGTCGTGATGGCGTTTGCTTTAACCGGTTGTGTTTCAACCTCGTTGGAAGATGCTGCACCTACGGCTGCGTCTAGCCAGCCGACTAATCTAACCGCAACACCACAAGATACTTCAGAACCTGATCCTTTAGTTGAAAATAGTGCGCCTCAAAATGTTGCCAACTCTAGCGTTTCAACGAGCGTAAATGGGCAAAACAGTGATAATTCTCAGCCAACAACAACTGAAAATAATTCCTTGCCAGCCAAGCCTTTAAATGAGGAGTTTCCGACGTTCGCGCAGGAACGGCGCGGGGAAACCAATCAGATGACGCCTGAGCAGAAAGCAACTATTGAGGCGCAAATGACTGAATTGCTTATCCAGCGAGAAAAAGACCCTCGAATCAAAGCGCGTTACCAAGCACGCCTTACTTACTTGCGTAGATTGGCAAAAACACACGCATCTGAGACCTCTGCCAAAATTGCGCAATAATTTCAGCTTATGACATCCGTTAACTCAACTAATGCCAATATATTCGGTTTGGCACTTGCTTTTGAGTTTTAGACATAGCAAATCATAAGAAACCAACAAACTACCAAAGAGAGAAAGAAAATGGTTGAATTCCACTCTGTCAAAAGACTACCGCCTTATGTGTTCGAACAGGTTAACCGCCTGAAAGCGAGCGCACGAGCGGCCGGCGCCGACATTGTGGATTTGGGCATGGGTAATCCAGATCTACCCACCAACCAATCTATTGTTGATAAATTGTGTGAAGCTGCGCAAGATCCAAGAGCGCACCGCTATTCAACATCTCGCGGTATTCCTGGGCTGCGTCGCGCGCAGGCTAACTATTACAAACGTCGCTTTGGTGTGACCCTTGATCCGGATACGCAAGTTGTTGCAACTTTGGGTTCTAAAGAGGGGTTTGCAAATATGGCGCAAGCTATCACAGCCCCCGGTGATGTGATTTTGTGTCCAAACCCAACATACCCAATTCATGCATTTGGATTTATTATGTCGGGCGGGGTTATTCGTTCAATGGAAGTAAAGCCCGATGACAGCTTCTTTCCGCATTTAGAGCGCGCTGTAAGGCACTCAATTCCAAAACCACTGGCATTAATCTTGAACTATCCAGCTAATCCGACAGCGTGTGTTGCATCGCTTGATTTTTACAAGGATGTGATTGCATTTGCCAAAAAACACGACATCATCGTTCTGTCAGATTTGGCATATTCTGAGATTTATTTTGACGGTAATCCGCCGCCATCTGTTCTTGAGGTTGATGGTGCGATGGATGTGGCTGTTGAATTTACTTCCATGTCCAAAACCTTCTCAATGCCAGGCTGGCGTATGGGATTTGCCGTGGGTAATGAGCGTCTGATCGGCGCGCTAAGCCGCGTGAAATCTTACCTTGATTATGGCGCATTTACGCCCATCCAAGTGGCCGCAACAGCAGCGCTAAACGGAGACGGGTCTGATATTGCGGAAGTTCGCGATACTTATAAGCATCGCCGTGATGTGATGGTTGAATCATTTGGGCGAGCAGGGTGGGATGTTACGCCGCCAGCTGCAACCATGTTTGCTTGGACTAAAATTCCAGAGCCGTTCACACATCTTGGTTCACTTGAGTTTTCAAAACTACTTGTTGAAAAGGCTGATGTTGCCGTTTCTCCTGGGGTTGGTTTTGGTGAGCATGGTGACGAATATGTGCGTATTGCGCTGGTTGAAAACGAGCATCGCATTCGTCAGGCAGCAAGAAACATCAAAAAGTTTTTCGCAGAGGCTGGTGCCGAAGGCAGTGAAGCTGAAAATGTGATTGATCTTAATTCTCATCGATAGCATCACATATTCCACAAAATGAAGATTGACCTCTGCTTTGGGGCGCATTAAACCTTGGCGCATAGTCAATCTTCATATTCAAAATAAATTTACATACATTGCACACTGAACGGATATCTCATGTCAAATGGTCTTAAAATTGGTATTGCTGGTCTGGGAACAGTTGGCTCTTCATTGGGTCAACTTTTAGAGACAAAAGCGCATACATTGACCAAAAGTTGCGGCAAAGATCTAACCGTTACGGCCGTTTGTGCGGCAAATAAAGACAAAGACCGCGGTTTTGATTTATCCAAAGCTGCTTGGTTTGATGATGCTGTTGAATTGGCAAAAAATGCCGATATCAACGTTCTTGTTGAATTGATCGGTGGCGAAGATGGTATTGCTTATGAAGCCGTTAAATCTGCGCTTTCTCGCGGTTGTCACGTTGTTACAGCCAATAAGGCTCTTTTGGCAAAACACGGTATGGAATTTGCACAAATTGCCGAAGAAAAAGGCGTCATTTTAAATTATGAAGCTGCTATCGCCGGAGGTATTCCGATTGTAAAGGCCATGCGTGAGGCGCTATCAGGCAACAAGATTTCTCGCGTTTACGGCATCATGAACGGAACTTGTAACTATATCCTGACACGTATGCTTGCAGACAATATGAGCTTTGAAGACTGTCTCTCAGATGCGCAAAGGCTCGGATATGCGGAAGCTGATCCGGCGTTTGATATTGAAGGTAATGATACAGCGCATAAACTAGCGCTTTTAACCAGCCTTGCATTTGGCACACAATTGGCAGCGGATGAGATTTATCTTGAGGGTATTACCAATATCACTATCGATGACATTCATGCAGCCGATGAATTGGGCTTTCGCATCAAGCTTCTGGGCGTGGCGCAAAAGACAGATACTGGTATTGAACAACGTGTGCATCCAACAATGGTGCCAACACATAGTTTGGTCGCCCAAGTTGATAGTGTAACGAATGCAGTTGCGGTTGAGACTGATTTGTTGGGTGAACTTGTTATGTCAGGACCTGGGGCAGGTGGCATGGCAACAGCTTCGGCTGTTATTGGTGATTTAGCTGATATTGCTAAAAGCCGCGAGGGTGCGCAGCATGCACCTGTATTTGGCAACCCTGTTAAAGAGTTAGTCGAGTATAAGCGCGCTAAAATGCGGGAGCATAAAGGCGGTTACTTTATTCGTTTGTCTGTTGAAGATAAGGCTGGTGTAATTGCAAATATCGCCACACACATGGCCGATCAATCAATCTCATTAAAATCGATCGTACAACGCGCGCAAAATGGCGGAGCGAGCGATAACAAGCAAACTGTGATCTTGGTAACACACGCGACCACTGAGCAAGCGGTGCGCGATACTGTCGCTCATATCGCAAATGAAGGTTATCTAACTGCGGCGCCTCAAGTGATCCGCATTGAAGATCCGGAAAAAGTATAGTTACTAAAACTAGCTTACTTCATGATCTGTTGAGCAAAGTTAAAAACTTGCTCTTCAATGCTGCGCCATTGCGCAATTCGTGCTTCTGAAAACCTGTATGTTAAACGCAGGCCATTACCAATATTGATGTCTCTTTGGCAGCCGGCTGAATTTGCCGTGTCACCGGGCTTGTTTTGCAAGCATTTGATTACATATGGGCGTTCTTTTGTGATGTTTTCAGTGTAGAGGATTTCTCCACTATAAGATGATTGCGGGCTCATACGGTAAAAAACCAATCCATTCGGCCCGGCATTTGGCGCACCTTCAATGAAGTTTCTGTAGATTGGTTCAAATCTTGAAGACATGTCCACTTGATTGTTTGAATAGCCAATATCGATGAATATCAAAGAAGAATTTCCACCTGTATCATTGAACTTGTTTTTTGTTGCATCTGTGTATCCAGCCATTTCCGGCCATGAGAGATAGAGTTTAACTCCATCAGCCACACCATTTCGCCTTTGGCTGTCAAAACGGATTGTATTGGCTGCAACATTTAAGGTGTTTTCACCCATAACGATTGAATACATTTGCCGATCATCTGTGTGTCCAGCTTTGACAATTGTATCACTAAAGTATTTTCCGCCTATATGAATGATCAATGTAACAATCAGCAAAATGGCTACGACAAACGCAACCCGCCAAGCAAACTTTGGAGTGATGAGTGGTTTGTGTGAAGAATTGTTCGTCTCATTCATTGCTTGGTATTCAGCGATCGATCGAAAATTGACTTGAAGTGTTTAGAGTTGGATTGTGATCAGAATCAACACTATGATTGGCAGATTATTCAATTTGCTTGTGTTGAGCAATAATAACTCATCTTTGCACAAAGAGATGAGCAAGGCGGGAGATCAAAATGCCAGTTTACAGTTTGGATGGGATTGAACCGAACTTACCAGTAAAAGGTCATTATTGGATTGCAGATAATGCGCAAGTGATGGGTAAAGTTACTTTATCTGAAGGTGTTGGGGTTTGGTTTGGCGCAGTTTTGCGCGGCGACAATGAAATGATAAGTATCGGCAAGGATACAAATATCCAAGAGAACTGCACATTACATACAGATATAGGATATCCACTGGATATTGGGATGGGGTGCACTGTTGGGCACAATGCGATTTTGCATGGATGTCAGCTGGGCGATAACACGTTAATTGGTATGGGTGCGACTGTATTAAATGGTGTGAAGATTGGCAAAAACTGCATTGTTGGAGCAGGGGCTCTTATTACAGAAAATAAGATCATACCCGATAACTCGTTAGTCGTTGGATCGCCTGGTAAAGTTATCCGCGAAATTGACGAACAAACAGAAGCGAAATTGCGCGAAGGGGCGCAAAACTATGTTGATAATGCGATGAGGTTTGCAAAAGGTCTAAAACGGATTGATTAGCCGTTTAGAGGAATGTGCTGGTCCGCATGGGACAGATGCGGACCAGCAATAACCTGAGCCTTTATAGGGGGGACGAGGATAAGGTCAGGCTCAGGAAACTGAAATATCCAATATCTTTGTCTGTCAGGGTGTCCCCAAACGTTATCGACAGACTTGTATCTTAGTTAGTTGTACCAACAGCTCCGCTATTGCCGTTGCCAAGTTTCATCCATGCACCGGCATGTTCTGAAGACTGGCGTTTGATGAAGCGATAACCTGTTTCATGCCAAAGTCTTACATCGTTGCGAAGATTATCGAGTACATAATCACCATAATCTGTGCGAACTGTCAGAACGGCATGTCCAGAGCCATCTGGTTGAAGCACAACTGTGATCAGAAGATCTGCCGGTGAAAATCCAGCTTTCATCAGACTTGCGCGCTTGAGCAGCACATAGTCTTCACAATCACCTACTGTGCGTGGGTATGACCATACTTCTTCAACACCGTGAATTTGCATATCTGTTAGAGGTTTGATCTTGCGATTAACAGCTGTGTTGATCTTAAGCATCTTGTCCCATGCTTTTCTCGTAAGCTGCATTGGCCCTTGGTCCCGGCCGATAACGCTACACTCATTTGGGTTTACTTTACAAAACTCATAGTGCCCAATGGGTGGGTTTGTTTGACTAACTGGACTTAAAAAGTCATGCGCTGCATGTGCGTTACTTAAAGAAGCAATTCCAAGTCCTAATAATATCGCACCTGTTTTTAGTGTGCTGTTGATGTGAACCATTTTCGTTCTCCCCGTTGTGGGAAGGAATATGGCAGCACGCTTTTTACATCGGCCAAATTTTGGTGCTAAAATTCGATGCTAAATATATGAAAAATAACGATAAATTTTATTTGCTTTCAATGAAAATGAGAGTCAAATTTGCATCAAATTGCATGTATATTTTCAGAAAAATTAGCTAAAATTTTATCAAATTGGCCGCAACGCCATATATCATCGGGAGTTGGAGCAACAATCTTCTAGCCCAAAAATGTAATGGGGATGACATACGCATTAGTTAAAAAATGCACATACTGCTTTGCATGATTTAAATGGCTGGAAAAATCAAACGAAAATAGGCGGCGAAAAAAAATCAAAAAAAATGATTTTTTTTATTTTTCTGCATTGATCTGAGAAAAAATTACGGCAACCCGCAGGTTATTTAAGAAAAATTGGTAACTTTAGAGGGGGCTTAAAGTCTGTTTTCGAGCTCTTCAATTGGCTGAATATTGAGAAATTCGATTGAAATTCCAGTTTCAAAATGACGAATAACACGTCCCTGCATTGATCCAAGCCATAATAATGTGCCTGATTCAGGCTGCACATCGATTTCAAAGGCAGCGCCAGACACTGACAAATCGATTATGCGAACTGGATATGTACGCCCATCTTCAAGTCTAATCTCTGAATTCATCTTACGTGGCGTTGTCCGATCGTGACGTCGATCCTCTTCCATGCCAAGTTCATGCTTATTAGCAAGCCAGGTCAATTGCGCAGCAAGTTTGTTTTGTTTTCGAGGCGTTGCATTGATTAAAACTTCAAATCCATCTTTTGCAACTTTGATCACATGACCTTCGAGCCGACCGATCTGTTCGATATAGGCTATTATGCGTTCACCATGATCAGGTAGATGTGTTGCTTCAAAGAATGCCACGGCAGGTGACATCTTGCTGATAAAGCATTTTTGCTCGGTGTAGTCTTCACGCATCATACGACCTTGAAGTTCAACACTTACACTATAAAATGTATTTGCTTCTTCGTTTTCAGTGCCAATATCTCTGCGTGCTGCCGATAGCATATGACTTTCCCAAACTCTTAAATTTGTTTTTTAAACTAAAAGACTATGGTTAATAATGTGTAAGTATTACCCGTATTGACGGATATAATTGTGTCAGTTTTTCAATTAATTTTTCAAGCCACCATCGATGACGAATAAATGACCAACTTGTGTTGCCTCATTGGTTATATCAGTGCCTGTAATTGCACTGGGAGAACGTCCCAACGCTTTGAAATCAACTGGTATTGTGTCTTTGTCGATGTGTCTGATTGCAGTTAAAGACATGCCGATAATATGCTTCTTGTTGAGGTTAAAATCGCTACTTAATTGCGATAATGTTCCAATAACCCTATCAAATTGTCCGTTTTCACCCACAAGCGGTAGTAATAGCATCTCAAGTTTATTCACAGTACCTGACGTTGAAAGCCCATCTGCAGTTACCACAAATGGTAATTGTTCAGATGCACATTGCGCAACAATTGTACTTGGTTTGCGCTCAACACCATTGAGCCAGAGACCGCTAAATGATTTGCCGCGAAGTTCATCACCAAACAAAGCGCATATATCTCCACCTGCAAGTTTTAGTGATGCAATGTCTGCTGTGAGTTCCAGCATGAATACCGATGGTAGAATATTGCCAATATAGGCTGGTTCAAACTCATGGCGAGAAGGGGCGGGGTTATCGCCTCTTATTTTATTCCAATATTGAAATAACTCTCTGCTTGTTTGATGTCTCATGACCACAATACTCAATACAAATAAATGTCGTATAAGAAACATATCATAAAATGCTGTTTTTGGCTTAGATTTAGGCAGATTTGGCTAAAATCCCGCGCGTTAAGGTTAATAAATGGTTTCGCTTGCTGATTTTTACAGGACGTGGCAAAGTCTATCCAGGCTTCCAATTGGAATACTAGCACCCCAAATTGACCGACTTTTGGTCACCGGCCACGTGAGCTTCTTTAGTGAATTGCTCCGTGGCCTTTTTTTTATCCTAAAATTGAGATAAATAAGAAAAATGCCTATCCAATTGAAATATCGGAAGTTTTGATGAACGATTTAAACGAAGAGCACCGCGAGCCAGTCCAGCCAAATCCACCGATATTTAACCTGCCCAATGTCATATTGCTTTTTTTATTAGTGATGGTTGCTGTTCAGGTTGCCCGTGACATGTTGTTATCTGACGAGCAGAATATTTCGTTGATCATAAATGGTGCTTTTATCCCACAACGTTACTTATTTTCCTTCTCAGATCAAAATTTAGCCTATTTTACAACGCCAATAACTTACTCTTTCTTGCATGGGGGATACGGTCATTTGGTCGTAAATAGTCTTTGGCTTGCTGCCTTTGGTGCAGTCGTTGCACGGCGTTTAGGAACCGTTCGATTTGTCATTTTCTGGCTATTATCTTCCATCGCATCTGTTGTGTTGTTTGCTGCACTAAATTGGGGTGAGGTAATACCCGTAGTAGGTGCATCTGGGGTTGTGTCCGCTTTAATGGGAGCGGCAGCGCGCTTCGCATTTCCTCTTGGTGGCAGGTTTGTGCGTGAAAAAGCACATTTTCTGCCGCGTCAATCATTTGCAGATGTGTTGCAAAATAAGACAGTGCTTGTCTATTTGGGTTTTTGGTTTGTTATCAGTCTGTTACCGGCAATTGGGTTTGGTGCAACCGGTGAAGCATCCTCAATTGCATGGGAGGCTCATATTGGTGGTTTCTTGTTTGGCTTCTTGTTCTTTGATCTGTTTGACCACAAAGACTGGTAACAGTTGCATATTTGTAAAAAATAGCTGTACACTGTGAGTCTATCGGAAAGGGTGGTTTTCCGAGGTTTGGACATTTCCCTTTTCGTAACGCGCTGCGTGTCAGCGGGACTTTGAGTTGGTTACAATAATGAGGAGGATGCAATGACTGTTAAACAGATTTTGGATGAAAAGGGCTATAGCGTATCAACTATGGCTGCGACCGAAACAATTGCCGAAGCAATAGATTTTCTTGCCGGCAATAAGTTCGGTGCTGTTGTTGTGTCATCTAAAGGACAAGAGGTTGCCGGTATTCTCTCCGAGCGCGATATCGTGCGGACGATTTCAGAAAACGGCAAGGATGCTGTTGATTATCCTATTTCAAAGGTCATGACCAAAAACGTTAAAACCTGTAAGGCGACAACCAGCGTGATGGAAGTCATGGAGATCATGACCAAAGGCGGTTTTCGTCATATTCCTATTGTTGATGAGGATAAGTTGATCGGCATCATCTCAATTCGCGATGTGATTAAGCACCGCATGAATGAAGTTGAACGAGAAGCTGAAGAGATCAAAGCTTATATTGGTGCTGGCTAATTGCTATTGGTCACAGACGAGCGATGGGGTTGAAGATCCCATGCCGTCAACTTTTCTGTAAAAACAAGATTTACGCCCTGTATGGCAGGCAACACCATCGCCTGTCATTTTAACCTCTATGATCACAGCATCCTGATCACAATCAGTCCACATCGACACAACTTCTTGCAAATTGCCTGATGTTTCACCTTTTTTCCATAATTCTTGGCGTGATCTTGAATAGTAATGTGCGATACCCGTTTCAATGGTCAGCGCTAGGGCTTCAGCATTCATGTAGGCAAGCATAACAATTTGCCCGTCATTGGTATCGGTTACGACAGTTGTGACCAAACCCTTTTCATCAAATTTTGGTGTAAACGGCCCATCCTGCTCGAGCACTTTTTTATCACTCGATGGGGCTGCGAAATCAATTGTCATAGTCTTTAGCTTTTACCGATTGCTGCCATGAATTTTACTTGCTCATCTTTATCAGTCAAATATTCACCGGTAAATGACGAGGTAATTGTGACAGAACCATGCTTCTTAATTCCGCGCATTGACATGCACATGTGTTCGGCTTCTATCACAACGGCAACACCTTTTGGTTTAAGCGCTTGTGTGATTGATTGAGCGACTTGTGCTGTCATTGATTCCTGCGTTTGCAAACGCTTGGCATAAATATCAACCACGCGCGCGATCTTTGATAAGCCAACAACTTTTCCATCTGGCAAATAAGATACGTGAGCTTTGCCGATAATCGGTACCATATGGTGCTCACAGTGGGAGAAGAAAGGAATATCGCGGATTGTTACTGGGCCTGAATATCCGGACACCTGTTCAAATGTTCGAGACAATTCTTCGCTTGGATCCTGATCATAACCAGCAAACAATTCAAGATAGGCATTAACAACACGTTTTGGCGTGTCGAGTAAGCCTTCGCGGGAAGGGTTTTCACCGATCCACTTTAGCAGCGTCCGAACAGCTGCTTCAGCTTCTTCGCGAGATGGTTTTTGACCGTCTCCGGATTCTGTACTGTTGGCTAGGATATTCTTGACAATCGCGTCCATCGTTAACTCCGAGAACCTATAATGGTTCGTAATGTTATAACTTAAACAGATTTATTGTAAATCATCATTTTGGTATTTATGTGTTTTGTCTTTCTTACACAAGCCACTATATAGTAGGTGTGAGCTGAATTTCGAGTGAATTATTTGGAAATGATATGATAGATAAAGTCTATAATGCGAAGATTTTGGAGTTTGCCGGAAATATCCCACATGTAGGTGCATTAGAAGACGCTGATGCTGAAGCAATTGCACATTCAAAACTATGTGGTTCGAAGGTCAAAATATGGCTCAAAGTTTCCGAAGGTAAAGTGTCAAAATTCGGTCACGACGTTAAAGCATGTGCATTAGGGCAGGCGACGTCTTCGATTATGGCAAATCATATCATTGGTTCGACCCCTGAAGAATTGCGCGATGTTCGCGATCAGATGTGGGCTATGCTCAAAGAGAATGGGACTCCACCTGAGGGACGTTTTGAAGACCTGAAATATCTGGAGCCCGTGAAAGAATATCGCGCGCGCCACGCTTCCACCATGTTGACTTTTGATGCTGTTGTTGATGCGCTTGATCAGATTGAACAGGCAAAGGTCGCTGTTTAATATTTATCATGGCTAAACCTGATAAGAAAAAACCTTTGTCACGCAATTGGCAAGGTAGCTGGCCAAAAACTCCCGGTCGCTTGCTCGGACTTGGTATAATTCGCCTTTATCAACTGACATTATCTGGCTTTATCGGCAATTCATGTCGGCATTTGCCAACTTGTTCTGAATATGGCTACGAGGCTATCGCGCGCTATGGTCTTTGGACAGGTGGTTGGATGGCAGCTATTAGAATTATCAAATGTGGTCCATTTGGAACACATGGTCACGATCCTGTTCCAGAGCATTTGTCGCAAAAACATCGTTGGTGGTTTCCTTGGCGACGTTGATGTTTGTTATCAACTTTTGTCTTTACCTTGCATCCTCCTCACGTTAAAAGCGGCGAGCTTTAAAAGCTAATAATATCAACCACCCGCATTTGTAGGCGGGACTGGATAAAGGAGCATACACCATGGCAAACGCCATTACTCTCTCATTTCCCGATGGTACTGAACGCTCATATGAGGCTGGTACAACCGGTCGCGATGTCGCAGAATCAATTTCTAAATCATTATCTAAAAAATCTGTAGCGATCGCCATTGATGGTGAATTGCAGGATTTAACCGATCCAATCACATCAGGCGCGCTTGAAATCATCACGCGTACAGATGACCGAGCGCTTGAGTTAATCCGTCATGATGCTGCACACGTGATGGCGGAAGCCGTGCAAGAATTATATCCAGGCACGCAGGTCACCATTGGTCCTGTTATTGAAAATGGGTTTTTCTACGATTTTGCTAAAGACACGCCATTTACTCCGGAAGATTTGCCAAAGATTGAAAAGAAAATGCGCGAAATTATTGCGCGCAATGACAAGTTCACAAAGCAAATCTGGACACGTGAAGAAGCAAAACGCGTGTTTAAAGAAAAAGGCGAAGACTATAAAATCGAATTGATCGATGCGATCCCGGGTGATGAAGATCTCAAGATCTATTACCAAGGTGACTGGTTTGATCTTTGTCGTGGTCCGCACATGGCCTCAACGGGCCAAATTGGTAATGCATTTAAATTGATGAAGGTTGCTGGCGCTTACTGGCGTGGCGATTCTGAGAATGAAATGCTAACCCGTATTTACGGCACAGCTTGGGCTGATCAAAAACAACTTGATGCTCATCTTCATATGATTGAAGAAGCTGAGAAGCGTGATCACCGTAAGCTTGGCCGCGAAATGGACTTGTTCCACTTCCAAGAAGAAGGTCCGGGCGTTGTGTTCTGGCATGCTAAAGGCTGGCGCATGTTCCAGACTTTGGTCAATTATATGCGTCGTCGCCTCGATGAACACGGATATGATGAGGTAAACGCGCCGCAAATCTTGGATAAAGCTTTGTGGGAAACATCAGGTCACTGGGGTTGGTATCGCGAGAATATGTTTGCAACCCAAACCGAAGATGATCGCGTTTTTGCTATTAAGCCGATGAACTGCCCTGGTCATGTGCAAATTTTCAAGCATGGTCTTAAGTCTTATCGTGAACTTCCGATTAAAATGGCTGAGTTTGGTAATGTGCACCGTTATGAGCCTTCTGGTGCGTTGCATGGTCTAATGCGTGTTCGCGGATTTACCCAGGATGATGCGCATGTGTTCTGTACAGAAGAACAAATGACAGCTGAATGTTTGCGCATTAATGATCTTATCTTATCAACCTACGCCGATTTCGGATTTGAAGAGATTACTGTCAAACTATCGACACGTCCTGAAAAACGCGTTGGTAGCGATGAATCTTGGGATCGAGCGGAAGAAGTTATGTCGGAGGTTTTAAAAACCATCGAAGAGACTTCAAATGGTAAGATCAAAACAGGCATACTTGAAGGTGAGGGTGCTTTTTACGGCCCTAAATTTGAGTATACTTTGCGCGATGCGATTGGTCGTGAATGGCAATGTGGCACAACTCAGGTTGATTTCAATTTGCCTGAACGCTTTGGGGCATTCTACATTGATAGCGATTCTGAAAAACGTCAGCCAGTCATGATCCACCGCGCAATTTGCGGTTCGATGGAACGTTTCTTGGGTATTCTCATAGAAAGCTATGCTGGACATATGCCGCTTTGGTTCGCACCTTTGCAGGTGGTTGTGGCAACGATCACTTCAGAAGCAGAAGAATATGCGATGGAAGTTGCACGTGAATTGAAGGCTGCAGGCTTGCATGTTGATACAGATTTCAGAAATGAAAAAATCAACTACAAAGTTCGCGAACACTCTGTGACAAAGGTTCCCGTGATCATTGTATGTGGTCGTCGTGAAGCTGAAGAACGTACCGTTAATATTCGCCGATTAGGTAGCCGTGATCAAACGCCAATGTCACTTGATGAGGCTGTTTCGTCACTGAAACTTGAAGCTACTCCGCCAGATTTATTGAGAAAAATGGCTGACTGATCATAGCTCAAAAAAACTAAATGAAATCCCGTTTGAAGAATAATTCAGGCGGGATTTTTAATTGGCCAGTAGAACTTCAACGTCAGAATTCCGTCCGGGTGAAACGTGAAAGTCGAGCGGATATTCAGCATTTTGATGAAGTGCAATGACCGTATAGTCACCTTCAGAGAGGACTAATCTTGGAAATGCGCCAACCATTTCGCCAATAATGTCGCCAGATGATGAATAAACTGACCATGCGGTATCTGCGATGCCTTCGCCACCAACTTTTGACACCAGTTTGAATGTCACTTCTGCGGCCCGATGGTTCATCACAACTTCGGTAAGTTTTCCTTTTTCTACACGGACATCTGCACGCGTAACAGCGTTTACATCGCCGTATTTAGACACAACATGATAGGTGCCCTCGTTCAGGCGAACAATCAGATTAGGTTTAACAAATTCAAGAATAAGTTGGCGGTCGCTATCATCAACAGAATCTTGTTCACCGCTATAAATAGAAAAGTTCAAAAGACTTGGCGAAAGTCGGGTGTTATTCCCCGATGCTGCTTTTAGTATCACTCCACCTGCATCAAGAATAAAACGCTGAGGCGGTATTTCAGAATCGGAAGTTACCGATAGCTTTTTTGTAACGCTGGCTCGACCAAATGCGACATGCACAAAATAATCACCCGGTTCGAAATCAATGGATGTTGATCCACCTTCTGCTGCAGCGATTAAGCGCAATTTGCCTTCTTCATCGGGTGTTGGATCAAACACTCGCCAAATCAAGCCGGTTTGAATTGGTGCACCTTCATCTTGCAACACAGCTTCAAGAGCAACTGCAATAGCCGTGGCAGAATTTTGCACTGGGTTGGCGGACGGTGTGAAATCTTCAAGGCCCGGCAGTTGGATGTTGGGTTGTCGCTCGACTGTGAAACCGTTTTGAGCATGCGCGTGCGAGCTGAGCAAAACAGTTATTAATCCTATCCATAACAAGGCTTTAAGTTTCAAAATCATAACCCACACACTTATTGATAACGAGATTTTTCTTTTAACATCAGAAACCATTCTAAGGAAATCATATAATTAGCAAATAGTGGCTGGAATTGGATCGTAGAGATGATTATGTCAGTGCAATGATGGTGTTACAAAGTTGGGATAAGTGAATTGTTTTACAATACAAATGAAAATGAACATGGACTTGCACATGATCCATTTAAGGCGATTGTCTCACCAAGGCCAATTGGTTGGATTGGCAGTAAGGGGTCTGATGGCAGTTTAAATCTATCACCATATTCGTTCTTCAATGCGATTGCTGATAATCCTAAGCTTGTAGTTTTTGCCTCTGGTGGTCGAAAAGATAGTGTTCGTAATTGTGAAGAAACAGGCGAATTTAGCGTTAATATGGTTGGACTTTCGCAAGTTAATGCGATGAATCAAAGTTCTGCTGCATATGATTACGGTGTGGATGAATTTGACCAATCGGGACTAACGGCTGGCAATTGCGAGTTGATCAATGCGCCTCTTGTTAAAGGTGCATATGCTGTTTTGGAATGTAAAGTCACTGATATTACAAAGCCGAATACACTTAACGGTGCGCATTCCAGCGCATATCTGGTGACAGGCCAAGTTGTTGGTATTCACATTCAAGACGGAGTAATCGTTGACGGTCGCTTGGATGCAAATAAAACGCAGACCGTTTCTCGTCTCGGATATATGGATTATGCCGTGGTTAAAGATGTTTTTGAAGTAAAGCGTCCTAAATTGTAGGCCAAGAATTTTCGACTATTAGTTCTCTCGGCTAAATATTAATAAACATGATGAACGGATCGTAAACCTTTTGGCGATAGGCTCATTTCTAACTTGGAATAATCGGGTTGGATTGAGTCGTAATAATGATCATTAAAGAATTTTTACAGTGGACAGTAAATTCTGATACGAAATCCCGCGTTATGGCGGTTAAAGCGCTATGTGAAGCGTATATTTCGGGGCAATTTTCATCAGAAGAAATGAAAGCTGCTGAAGGTTCGATGGCACTTTTGCTGGAAGACTTATCTCCCGCTGTTCGTAAAGAAATGGCGACAGTATTAGCGCCTGCTGTTAACGTTCCAACGATGATTATCAACGCGCTGGCTCAAGACCAGATCGAGGTGAGTGCGCCAATACTCGCATTTTCACCCTTGTTAAGCGACAATAGTTTGGTTGATCTGATTGCCCGCGGTGGTTTCGCACAGCAATTTATCATAGCTAAGCGTGATTATTTAAGCGCTTCGGTGTGCGCAGCGCTGGTTGAAGTGGGTGATAAAGAGGCCGTGTTGGCTTTACTTGATAATCCCAATGCACATATTGCAAAACTCTCTATCTCTCGTCTTGCAGAACGGTTTGGCTATTATGGCCCGATCCGAAGTCAGCTTTTAGAACGTTGTGATTTGCCATCTGATACACGCCATAAATTGGTTGAAGAACTCAGCAATACATTTGCAAATAGTCCACTTGTTAGTGCTCTAATGGGTAAAGATCGATTGGTTAATGTTACCAAAGATGCCTGTTTTCATGCAACGATTTCGCTTGCAGAAACAACCCAAGGCGATGATATGTTGGCACTTGTTGAGCATTTGCGCATTTCAGGAAAGCTCACACCTGCATTTTTAATGCATGTTCTAACAATCGGAAACGTTGATTTCTTTGCGACAATAATTGAGAAGTTATCGGGTAAATCGATCTCACGTATTCGCGCGATATTAAGTGATGGGCATAATTCTGTTGTTAACGCGCTTTATATTTCTGCAGGCTTAGATGCTGAGATCTGTCCCGCATTTGTCAGTGCAACCTTGTTATGGCGCCAAGCCTCATCTCGCAATCATCATATGTCCGCAGATCATATTACGGAGTATTTGATGGAAGAATATTATGATGAATTGCACAAAGACACTGCAATTGCTGAATTGTTGATGATGCTTGAAAATATTCAGTTTGCACAGCGTCGTAAGGTTGCAAAGCAATTTGCGTTATCCCTTACTTCACAGATAACACCAGCATCTGAAGCTGCTTAAGCTTTCTAGATATCTAAATTATCAACAAACTCAGCATTGTCCTGAATAAATCTGAAGCGTGCTTCAGGTTTAGTTCCCATAAGATCATCGACAGCTTTATCTGTGGTCTCGACGATTATATCATCGATCTCAATCTTCAAAAGCGTCCGCTTTCCAGGCAGCATTGTGGTTTCTTTCAGCTGTGCTGGTAACATTTCACCCAAGCCTTTAAAGCGCCCGATTTCTACCTTGCCACGGCCTTTGAACTCAGTTTCCAAAAGCTCGGCTCTATGGGCGTCATCTCGTGCATACAGCGTTTTTCCGCCTTGCGAAATTCTATACAACGGAGGTACGGCCAAGAACAGATGGCCTTGGCGAACTAGCTCTGGCATTTCTTGGTAGAAAAACGTGATTAGCAAGGAGGCAATATGTGCACCATCTACATCGGCATCAGTCATAATGATGATGCGCTCATAGCGTAGGTCATTTTCATGATATTTGGTGCGTGTACCACACCCCAGTGCCTGAATAAGATCAGCTAATTGTTGGTTTGCAGTAATTTTCTCACGTCCGGCGCTGGCCACGTTCAAAATTTTACCGCGCAGAGGTAATATCGCTTGGTTCTTACGATTTCTCGCCTGTTTGGCTGAGCCACCCGCAGAATCACCCTCCACAATGAATAGTTCAGCGCCTTCGGCAGTGTTTTGGCTACAATCGGCCAATTTGCCCGGAAGGCGAAGTTTACGAACGGCGGATTTGCGGTTTACTTCTTTTTCTTTGCGGCGTCGCAATCGCTCTTCTGAACGTTCAACAACCCATTCTAAAAGCTTAGCTGCTTCTTGCGGAGAGTCTGCTAGGAAGTGGTCAAACGCATCACGCAACCCGTTCTCGACAATGCGCTGCGCTTCAACAGTTGCAAGCTTGTCTTTCGTTTGGCCAACAAATTCTGGCTCGCGAATATAAACTGACAACATGCCAATGGCGGATATCATCACATCATCGGTGGTGATTTGTGCTGCTTTCTTGTTGCCTGTCAGCTCACCATAAGCTTTTAAACCGCGGGTGAGGGCAATACGAAACCCTGCTTCATGCGTTCCGCCATTCCGCGTTGGGATGGTGTTACAGTAAGAATCAACGGAACTATCGCCGGCATGCCAAGCAACCGCCCATTCCATTGAGCCGTGACCGCCGGTGCGCTCACTTTTACCTGAGAAAATATCACGGCACACACGGTGGTTTTTACCCAATGTGTGCTCGAGATAGTCTTTCAAACCACCTGGATAGTGGAACTTATCTTTTGTCGGAACAGGGCCGCCTTCTTTAATAAGCGAAGGTGCGCAGATCCATCTAACTTCTACACCGCCAAATAGATAAGCTTTTGATTGCGCCATCTTATAAAGACGTGCGGGGTCAAACTTTACGTCACTGCCAAAGATCTGTTCGTCGGCATGAAAAGACACTTTCGTGCCGCGACGGTTGTGAACCTCGCCAAGTTCTTCGATACCACCTTGCGGAAGTCCGCGAGAAAAGCGTTGACGATATAGGCGTTTATCTCGCGCAACTTCAACATACATATCATCAGATAATGCGTTCACCACGGAGATACCCACACCGTGAAGACCGCCTGAGGTTTCGTAGACTGAGCTGTTAAACTTACCACCTGCGTGAAGTTTTGTTAGCACGACTTCCAATGTGGACAGACCTTCATCTGCATATTGCGGATGGATATCGACAGGAATACCGCGACCATTATCAGTGACAGATATGTAGCCATTTTCATCAAGTTCAACTTCGATAAATGTTGCATGTCCTGCAACAGCTTCATCCATTGAGTTATCGATAATTTCTGCAAATAGATGATGCAGCGCGTTAACATCGGTACCACCGATATACATACCTGGACGCAAACGAACAGGTTCAAGGCCTTCCAATACTTCAATTGCGTTGGCGCCGTACTCACCATCACCATTTGGTTTTGGTGTTGTTTTTTGAGGTGGTGGTGCCTTCGCCGTTTCCGGTGGCTTTGGTGCAGAGGGTGTTGGTGCGGGTGACGCTGCTGCAGGTGTCACAACAGGTGCAGATGATGCAGCCTCAGAAGATACAGGCGCATTTGATGCGTCCTTAGAAGCTTTATCGTTGTCTGTTGATTCCGGTCTTGGTGAAGAACTTCCAAATCCAGAAAATAGATCGTTTGAATCATCCATAAATTGTTGCCGTAATTAACCTGTTCGAATCACTTAAATATCGTCATAATGTAACCAAATAAGGGAGCCTTGTCCGCGTGAACTCATCATTTACAGCTAGTTTTAGGCATTTTTTCTTGTGCGGAGCGTTAATATGCATTGCATTAGGTTCACTATTTGTACCTTTGAGTGCACTAGCACTAGAAATAAAACCATTTAAAGACAAGCTGTTTGCCTACCCGCAAATTTTGCAGTCCCAGGATAATGGTGATTTTCTGCTGGTAAAATACGATAAGAACTTTGACCTCCATGGTCGTGATCAAATCCCCATCCGCAAGGTAAAGCAAAAATATGTGAAAACAGGGATGCGTCGGCACACTAAATCGCAAGAGTTTGAGTTTGAAGGCCGTAACATTGAAATCAGCTTTGTTGCGAAAAAAGGTACTCCGAAATTTACGGTACTTTTCATTCATGGCGCAAAGGGTGATCGTCGTCTTGGGATGAAAGATTACACATTCGGTGGAAATTTCAATCGCCTAAAGAATATCGCGCTGCAGAATAATGGGCTTTACCTTACGCAAACCGTCAGAGAATTCTCCAAAGAGGGTGTGGAAGACGCAAGAGCGCTGGTGCGATATCTTTACGATGTGAAGAAAACGCGTAACATCTTCATAGTTTGTGCATCAATGGGGGGGCAGATTTGTAATAAGATGGCGCATAATCACAATGATGTTGCGCGGTTGAGCGGCATTGTGTTGTTGGGCGCGATACCTGATCGTAACTTACTCAAGTCTCATGCAATTACGGTCGGTTTACCTATTGTGATTGCCCATGGGAATGACGATGTTGTCTACCCTTGGTCTATTCAGAAAGAGATTTATAACTCGATCAAACGCCGCGAATCTCGTTATCCAATTCAGCTTGTTTTGTTTGATACGGGTCGGCATGGTACACCCATTCGAATGATTGATTGGCGCCAAACTTTAAATTGGTTATTTCGACGTTCGTAAAATGCAATCTATTCGATTAATTGCTTTTTAACTACAAAGCGCGATATCGCGGCATTTATACCTCTCGTTAGCAAATTTTGAGCGGTTCATT
Source organism: Lentilitoribacter sp. (assembly GCA_039974935.1). Taxonomy (GTDB): domain Bacteria; phylum Pseudomonadota; class Alphaproteobacteria; order Rhizobiales; family Rhizobiaceae; genus Lentilitoribacter. The sequence goes on from JBDWIC010000001.1 coordinate 563,817, forward strand.
GTTATGTTTTGAGTGACTGTAACTTGGGGCAAAAGTAATGGACGCGAAATCCAGCATTAAACACACACCTTTATGCGTCGATTTGGACGGTAGTTTAATCGCAAGCGACACGCTTTGGGAGGGATTAGTCGCGTTATTGATGCAAAAGCCTTTGATGATCTTTCAAATTATGGGTTGGTTGTTAGCTGGGAAAGCGGTTTTAAAGAAAAACGTTGCGGAATATACGGATCGTTCTGGAGAAGATTGGCCAGTACGTGAAGAGGTCGTTGCATATATCGAGCTTGCCAAATCTGAGGGTCGAAAAGTTTATCTTGTAACCGGCGCTGCGCAAAAGACAGCAAAAGCGATCTCGGACCATTTGGGATTGTTTGATGGCATTTATCATAGCGATGATACAGTAAATCTTACATCCACACGTAAACGCGATAAACTTATAGAAGAATTTGGCGATGGCGGTTTTGACTATATAGGCAACAGTTCGGATGATATTGCCGTGTTTGAAAACGCACGCAAAGGCATTGTTGTTGCCCCTGATCGTTCAGCAAAAAGTTGGCAGAAGAAGACCCAATCTGAAGAGATTTATACAAAGCCTTCGGGCGTAAAGACGATTTTTAAAACAATTCGGGCTCATCAATGGCTTAAAAACGTTTTGATTGCTGTTCCATTGTTCTTAAATCACACGTTTTTGGATGTAGAGAGCATCACTGCTGCAGTTATCGCTTTCTTTTCGTTTAGTTTTTTTGCTTCCTCGGTTTATATCGTTAATGACCTTTCGGACTTAAAGGCCGATCGTGCACACCCCAAAAAGCGCAATAGGCCGTTGGCAAGTGGTGCAATATCTATACCAAATGCTGCAATTTTGTGGGTTGTTTTATTATCAGCATCAGCGCTTTTAGCTTCGCTTTTGCCGATTGAATTTTTGTATGTCATGGTTATCTATGCGATGATCACTACAGCCTACACATTTGTGCTTAAGCGAAAACTGCTTGTAGATGTTTTTACGCTTGCCAGTCTTTACACAGTTCGCATCATTGCAGGTGCAGTTGCAACCCATAGTGGCTTGTCGTTCTGGCTTTTAGCATTTTCGATCTTTTTCTTCCTCTCGTTAGCGTTGGTAAAGCGTTATGTTGAATTGTCAGAAGGTGAAAAAGAAGATGGCAGTAAACTTTTAGGTCGTGGTTATTATGGCATGGATACAGCGATGCTAGCCCAGGGAGGGGTGTCATCTGCATTCACATCTGCGATGGTTTTGGCGCTTTATATTAACAGCCCAGAATTTAGTGAGATGTATGATAATCCATGGGTCTTATGGCCGTTGGTTCCGCTGATCTTGTATATGCTTTTACGTATCTGGATTTTGGCAGGACGAGGTCAAGTGCATGAAGATCCCGTAGTGTTTATCATGCGCGATTGGCGCAGCCAGCTAACGATGATTGCTGGAGGTTTGTTGATTTTCGGAGCCATGTTGTAAAATGCATTCTCATGGTCACGATAACAATCTTCAATCCTGGGGCAGGGTTGAACGACTTAACCGCAAGATAATCTCAAGCGAAGATCTGCAAAAGACTAATGCCCGTGTCCTACCGTTTGGAAATGGTCGGTCATATGGTGATACATGCCATAACGATGATGGTGTATTGTTGAATACTCGATCTGATGCGCAAATTTACAAATTTGAACCAGAGACGGGCATGCTTTTCGCAGATGCTGGGGTGTTGCTCGTTGATATTTTGCGATGTGTGATCCCGCACGGCTACTTTTTAGAAGTAACCCCTGGCACATCTTATATTACATTGGGTGGGGCAATCGCCAATGATGTACACGGAAAGAACCATCATGTGCGTGGTACATTTGGTCATTGTGTTCAATCATTTACGTTGATCAGATCAGATTTTGATTCATCTCTAAACTGCTCGCGGGATGAAAACCCTGAACTTTTTGCTGCAACGATTGGCGGCATGGGGCTAACCGGCTTAATACAGCATGTATCGATCAAATTGATGAAAGTGTCTTCGCCAGACATTCAGCAAAAGTCGATTCGATTCAACAATTTGGATCAATATTTTGATATTTGTGATGAGACTGATAACGCACATGAATATTCTGTTGCGTGGATTGATCAACTTACTTCTGGTGCTAATTTTGGTCGCGGTGTATTAATGGCAGGCGATCATGCTCAAGCGGACAAGGGTGAAAATTCTTTACCCAATAGAGCGATGCTATCCGTGCCATTTACGCCGCCGATAAACTTGATCAATAAGCTCAGCCTTACCGCATTTAATGCGGCGTATTTTCATAAAGCGAAAGCTGGCACGCATGAGAGCATCGTAAAGTGGCAGAGTTATTTTTATCCATTAGATGCGATTTCTGGGTGGAATAAACTCTATGGCCCAAGAGGGCTCTTTCAGCATCAATCGGTTTATCCGCTAGCGGGTGGGCGTCTAACAACAATCAAACTATTAGAATGCGCAAAGCGTCATAACCACGCTTCTTTTCTAACAGTACTTAAAAGATTTGGAGCGATGAATTCCTCGGGTATTTTTTCGTTTCCGCGTGAAGGGTTTACGCTAACTTTAGATTTTGCAAATCAGGGTGCACGCACGATCAAGTTTTTGCGCGAGCTTGATGAGATCACTATGGATGCAGGTGGTGCAGTTAATCCTTATAAAGATCAACGTATGGCACCTGATGTGTTTGAAGCTTCATTTCCAAGTTGGAGAAGCTTAGAAGCACACCGCGACCCGAAATTTATGTCCAATTTTTGGCAGCGTACAGCCATGCAATTAAACGCATGTGTCTCAAAGTGATACTAGATAAAATTTTAGATAAATTGTTGTGCGCTACTGAACGTGGAATTCATTTATTCTTGATAAAGGTAAGTCAGTACAAATTTTTCGGGACGAAAAAATGAAGTTTATTTGGTTTATTTTATTCACGGTTCTGACCAATGCCGCTGCGCAGCTCATGCTCAAACAGGGTATGACGATGGTTGGCCCGCTGAATATCACAGCGGAAAACGCGATTGTTCGTGTTTTCCAAATCCTATTCCAACCATGGGTGTTTGCGGGACTTGTGGTCTTCGTCATCTCGATGGTTTCGCACTTATTTGTACTTACCAAAGTAGAATTATCTTTTGCCTATCCATTCATATCGTTGGCTTTTGTCACGGTGACTGTGTTTGCGGTGTTGTTTTTTGGAGAAGAAATCAATCGCTGGCGCATCCTAGGCATTGCTCTGATTTGTTTAGGGACGTTTTTTGTCGCCAAATCAGACACATCAAACGAACAAACAATCGCTCATGAGGTGATTGAAGAAAATCAAATTGGGTTGAACCCGGACGCTGCAGGAAGGTCGTAATCATGAAGCATATTATTTTTGGCGGGGATGGCTTTGTAGGTTCCCACTTGGCTCCAAAATTATTGGAAGACGGGCAAGAGGTTGTTGTAGTTGATATAAAAAACAGCGGCCATAAACACTACAGCGATGTGCAGCATATTGAGCTCGACATTACACAGGAAGACCAGTTTTCCAAAGTAAAAATCAATGCCGATGATGTTGTTTATAACATGGCGGCAACGATGTTGTCTCCACTGCAGATCCGTTCAAAACGCTATGATTTTTTCTGGCCGGTGAATTTTCATGGTGCTGGAAATATCATGAAATCAATGGATAAAGCTGGTGCATCAAAATTTGTGCAGTTCACCACGGATATGGTTTATGGCCACACGATTATGAGCCCACAAACGGAAGATCACCCAATTGCACCGCTTGGCGAATATGGCGCGTCTAAATGGGCTACAGAACAGACCTGTCACGATTGGCGTGAAAAAGGCATGGATATTTCAATTTTCCGCCCGCGTCTAATTATTGGACCCGGTCGTTTGGGTATCTTGGAAAAACTATTCAAGCTTGTTGATCTTAACTTGCCAGTGCCAATGATTGGTTCAGGGAAGGCGCCTTACCAATTTATCTCGGTTTATGATTGTGCAGAAGCTGCGCGTTTGGCTTGGAAAGCAGATTTTCCCAATGATGCGTATAACTTAGGTTCTTCAAATCCACCGTCTGTACGTGAGCTATTGGGCGGCTTGGTTAAGCACGCAAATTCTAAGTCATTTTTACTGCCGACACCAGGATTTGCGGTGAAAAAGACATTGGCTCTGCTTGATTTGATGAACATGCCGATCATGGATCCGGAACAGTATCTCATTGCAGATGAAATGTGTGTTCGTGAAACAGGGCGCGCGCAAAAAGACATGGGGTTTGTACCTCAATACAATGACATGGATATGCTTATTGCTGCTTACGATGAATATCGCGGTAAGATCGCAAATGCATCCCCTCAGAAATTAAACGCAGTTCCTGCTGAATAGTGGCCCGCTGAATATTGGATTGGAAACGATAATGTTAAATGCAGTTAAAAATGAAGTATCAGCAGACGTGGAATTTGCACCTTTGGATATTAAAGTAAAACGCCCGAACCTTTTAACAGTTGATGATGCCAAGGGCATGGGTATTGCAGAAATGACGGAGCTTTTTAAAGATCACGTCAATCCTGGGCAATTGCACTTCATGAAGTTGCTTGGTTTTCATAAGATAAAAATCGAAAGCGCTGAAGGCATGGTGTATCGCGATCAAAATGGACGCGAGATTCTTGACTTCTTTGGGGGATTTGGATCGCTGGCATTTGGTCATAACCATCCACGAATTCTTGATGCACGCAAAAAGTTCCAAGACGAAAAACGTCATGAAATTGCGATGGCATTTTTGTCTCAATATAATGCTGCATTGGCGAAGAACCTGGCTGAGATCGCGCCTGGCGATTTGAATATGGTGTTTTTGGGCTCATCCGGCTCAGAGGCAATGGAAGCTGCGGTAAAAGTTGCTGAACGCGCCGCTGGTCCTAAGAAGTCTAAAATTGTTTACGCTGAGAACTCATTCCACGGTAAAACCAAAGGTGTGTTGTCGGTTACGGATTCTCCGCTTTATAAGGGCGAATTCAAGCTTGTAGAAAACACTGTACGTGTGCCATTTGCTGATATTGATGCGATCCGAAATGCCTTTGAAATGGATCCAGAAATTGGTGTCATCGTGCTTGAGACTATCCAAGGCGGTGGTGGTATCATCAAGGCAGAGCCAAAATTCTGGCAAGAACTTCGTGCTTTGTGTGATAAGCACAACGTCCTTTGGGTTGCCGATGAAGTGCAATGCGGCATGGGTCGCTCAGGTCAATTCTTTGCCTTTGAATATGCAGATGTTGTGCCTGATGTCACAGCGCTCGCAAAGTCACTTGGTGGCGGTAAATGCGCAATGGCTGCGATGATCGCGACCACTGATGTTTACATGAAAGCATATGGTACACCAAAGACAGCTTTGATCCACGGTCAAGCGACATTTGGCGGTATTGGCGAGGCTTGTGTGACATCAATTGAAGGTTTGAACATTCTTTATGATGAAAATCTGATTGAGAACTCGGCACAAACCGGTGCTTATTTGCTGCAACGCCTTGAGGCGCTTCAGGAGAAATATCCGAAACTGATCAAGGATGTTCGCGGGCAAGGGCTTATGGTGGGTCTTGAATTTCACGACTTTAGCCAGACATTGCCAATGGTTTTGCGTCCGGTGGTATCGGTGCTTGATGAAAAGCTGAAAGGTTCGCTTTCTGGGTTTATCGGTTCGCTCATGCTACGTGATTATGATGTGCTGGTTGCGTTTACTGAATATAACCGCAATGTTATTCGTCTCGAGCCACCACTCATTTGTGAGAAGCGCCATGTTGATCAATTCATCTCAGCGCTGGATGATCTGCTAGGCCGCGGTATTGTTCGCATCGTTAAAGACTTTGTTGCAAGCCAGGTGAAGTAATATTCTTAGCCTTTATTGAGCTAAGTATTATCAACTGCAGCAGCAGTTTCATCATCTGTTACTGCGTCCTCGGCCGGTTGTGCTGGGGGCGCTTTTTTAATGTAAGCATCATAGCAGTCGTTTAAGCGAATGCGTTTGTGATTGACCTCTATAGCGTCTTTATAAATCTGATATATTTCTTCAACCGAAAACAAGATAGGGCAGGTTGGTCGTAAGATGATATCTGCATTCTGGACCGAAGCTGAAATCTCTTCAGTCATTTCCCCCAAGGTTCTGCCCGCATCCGCACCGATTTGAACGTATTTTGGAGCATTCCTATTCATTAAAAATGGGAATGGGTTCGTGAAATCTAAGGTAAATATGGTTTCAAATTTGATATCATTTTCCGCTTCATATTCATAAACGGAATCTATTGCTTCATCCATGAGATGATACCAAAGAAGTTGGAAATCTGGTTCTGAAAATATGATTGACCCTGGTAATACTTCGCTTTTTGATAAATTGCCTAGTTGCCATTTTCCCTTGATGTAGAACTCTTTCATGGGGGCAACGCGCTCAAGAAAGACATTTTTTGCAGACACATTACCTAAAATCCCAAGGTTTTTGTGTTCTAAGCTGTCATATGTTGGTGATACAGCCAGCGCTCTTAAACCCTTATGTGTCATTTTCGTAAATGTGGGCAGAACTGTGGCCATTGCTAGTACGATGATGAACATGTTTGGCAATCGTTCAGGCGTTGTGCGGAAAAACAAAATCATTAAAATGACTGGCCAGAGCATAATAAATGCCTGAGAACCTGTATTTTGTGTCTCGTAAAAAATGCCTGCAATCAAAACTAAACCAAGCGCGAAATAGTCATGACTGACAAGGTCTGTAAATTTATGCCAATAGGGTTTGAACACAGGTGTTGGTTCTGGTCGGTTTCGAGCACCAAATATATCGGTGAAGAATAAAGCTAGTATGAGTAAGCCACAGGCAAAAACTACATCCATTCTTTGCGAGAAGACGGTGAGGAATTTTGGCAGTAAGACGGATTGATTTGATTGTGCCAAATCCCAGATACTTTGCAGGTAGCTTGAAATAATACCTGTCTGATATTCAAGCCCAACGAGTACGCCTGCAAAAAGTACAATGGAGGTTATGAGTGAAAAGAAGGTGACGAAACCTGCAAGAAAACCAAAACCGACAATAATTAATGCTGCAGCAAAGGCGGTCACTTTACCCAGGATTAAAGCGGTGCCGCAGACGGCGAGTAACAGTGCTTGTATGACCGGGTTACGGACGAAAAATACTGTTGCCGTTGTGACATAAAGTAAGATGGCGCCATGACGATTGTAATGCCCAAAACCGTCTACGCCAGGGAATGGGAAGAAATCAACCGTACCAAATGGGAAAGCTGCGAAGACTAAAAATGGTAAAAGCAGGCCGAGCGCCAAGCGAAATGATCTACGAGAAACCATCCAGCTGATAATTAGCATTAAGGGCGCAGTGATTAAAAGTTGCGACCAATGAACAACGAAAACCGGATGCCCATTTGGGAAATAGTTATGCACAAGCGTTGCGAGCCAATAATTCAGTGGACCAACAGGCGTGTTAAAATCAACAGAGGGTAGTTGACCTAGATTTATGCGTTGAATGGCATCGAAATAAATATTGGTATCCCAGTACATTGGGCCAATTGGAACAGTGAATTCTAATGTGAGCAAAAAGTACATGCCAGCTATCGGGGCGGCGATGATGATTAAAATGACCAATATGTTGAGCAAGAGTGGCGTTTGTGAACGCACCGGTTCAAATGAATCGTTCGCTGTTAGAAGTTTCATCTTTAAGTCCACATCATTAATTGTTCAGTCGTCTGAAAAAACCGCAAAGCTGAGAGTATTCGATTTAATACTAAAGAAAAACCCCTATATGAAAAAACCCCGGTATTGCTACCGGGGTTTCAAAAATTAAGTTAAACTGCGAAATTATGCAGAATAGTACATGTCAAACTCAACAGGGTGAGGTGTGTGCTCAAGACGGATAACTTCTTCCATCTTCAATTCGATGTACGCATCGATCTGATCATCATCAAATACACCACCAGCAGTCAAGAACTTACGATCTTTGTTAAGTGCATCTAGCGCTTCGCGCAATGAACCACAAACAGTTGGGATCTTTTTAAGTTCTTTAGCAGGAAGATCGTAAAGATCTTTATCCATTGGTTTACCAGGATGGATTTTGTTTTTGATGCCGTCAAGACCAGCCATAAGCATTGCAGCGAATGCAAGATATGGGTTAGCCATTGGATCAGGGAAACGAACTTCTACGCGTTTTGATTTTGGTGAAGAACCAAATGGGATACGACAAGAAGCAGAACGGTTACGTGCAGAATATGCAAGTAGAACTGGCGCTTCGTAGCCTGGAACCAAACGCTTGTATGAGTTTGTTGATGGGTTTGTGAATGCGTTAAGCGCTTTAGCGTGCTTAATGATACCACCAATGTAGAACAAGCAGTTCTCAGAAAGACCAGCATACTCATCACCTGCGAAAGTAGGTTTGCCGTCTTTCCAGATTGACTGGTGAACGTGCATGCCTGTACCGTTATCACCATAAACTGGTTTTGGCATAAATGTTGCTGTTTTACCGTAGGCATTTGCAACTTGCTGAACAACGTATTTGTAGATCTGAACTTTATCAGCGTTGATTGTCATCTCATCAAACATAACACCGAGTTCGTGTTGAGCTGCAGCCACTTCGTGGTGATGCTTTTCAACTTTAACACCCATTTCCTTCATAACTGTCAACATTTCAGAACGCATATCTTGCTCTGAATCTACTGGCGGTACTGGGAAGTAACCACCTTTAGTACGTGGACGGTGACCAAGGTTACCAGTCTCGTAATCAGTGTCTGTGTTAGTTGGCAATTCAACTGAATCTAGCTCAAAACCAGTTTTGTATGGTGTAGATGAGAATTTAACATCATCAAATACGAAGAATTCAGGCTCTGGACCAACGTAGATTGTATCACCAACACCAGAAGCTTGCATATATGCTTCAGCTTTTTTAGCAATAGAGCGTGGGTCACGGTTGTAACCTTCGCCAGTCACAGGATCTAAAATGTCACAAGTGATAGCAAGAGTTGATTGTGCGAAGAATGGGTCAACATGACATGTTGAACAATCAGGCATCATAACCATGTCTGACTCATTGATTGCTTTCCAGCCTTCAATTGATGAACCATCAAACATGACACCATCTGCAAACATGTCTTCATCAACGACGCTAACGTCCATTGTTACATGCTGCATTTTGCCGCGTGGATCTGAAAAACGCAGATCGACGAATTTGATGTCTTCTTCTTTAATTTGCTTCAGAATGTCTTTAGCAGTCGTCATTATGTAATTCCCTAAAGTTAGTGATGACGAAAATTTGGCCGCAAGAATAGCGACCCGTGATTTTTAAAGTGCTTAAACAGCGTCTGGACCAGTTTCACCAGTTCGGATACGAATAACTTCATCCACTTGCGAAACAAAAATCTTACCATCGCCAATTCGGCCAGTTTGGGCCGCATTTTTGATAGCATCAATTGCCTGTTCTACATTGTCTTCAGCGAGTACGACTTCAACTTTTACCTTAGGTAAAAAATCTACGACGTATTCTGCGCCACGATATAGCTCGGTGTGACCTTTTTGACGACCAAAACCTTTAGCTTCAGTGACTGTTATACCTTGTAAGCCGACTTCCTGAAGAGCTTCCTTCACTTCGTCTAGCTTGAAAGGTTTTATAATCGCTTCGATTTTCTTCATGAGAAAATTTTCTCCGCATTTCCCAGTTGCAGCGCACTTTTGCACGCTTCAGTTTTTATTAAGCACAAGCCGTGCCAAATTAGTAGACAAAACTAATAAATTTTCAAAAACCCGTAAAAATCGACAGAAATTGTCAGATTTTACCGCGAAACCAGCGGAAACGAATCAAGTTCTTCGACAATTTCAATGTTTTTGTTCAAAATTGGCGGTCCTCAAAATATAGAAAAAAATTACCGCCTTAATTTTAATGATTAAAAAATAAGCAAAAGATTAAAAAATAAGCAAAGAAAAAATCAATTGGATTTTAAAAATGCTTAATACTTAGCCATTCATCATTTTGTGAAAACGCGCCACGATGTCGTCCGATGATACTTCTTCGACATTTGTTGCAACATGCCAAATATGTCCAAAAGGATCTCTAATCTTAGCAGATTTATCTCCGTGAAATTGAAGTTTTAATGGCGCCAAGATTTCGCAGCCAGCTTTTATTAAATTTGGCAGTAAAGCATCTACATCATCAACATATATATTGATAGATATTGGCGAACCACCGAAAGAAATCGGAGAGTTGATACCTGAATCTGGAAACTCATCGCTGATCATGAGGCGACAGTCACCGATAAGTATTTCACTATGCATGATAACACCGTCAGATCCTGCCAGACGGAAGTCTTCTTCCGCACCGAAATGCTCGGAATAAAAACTAATCGCCTTGTCTGCATTGTTGCACACCAGATAAGGCAGGACTTTGTTATACCCTTTACGCATCTTTATTTGTTACTCCGCAGCATCGATAGTTTTTGTGCGCCTATATAGAAGCTCTTTGAGGAAATGCCCTGTATATGACTTTTCAATTTCCGCGACGTCTTCAGGTGTACCAATTGCCACAATGTCACCGCCGCCATCACCACCTTCAGGACCAATATCAATAATCCAGTCAGCACTTTTGATAACTTCTAGATTGTGCTCAATGACCACGACAGAGTTGCCTTGATCAACGAGTTCTTGAAGAACCTCAAGCAATTTTGCGACATCATGGAAGTGGAGCCCGGTTGTGGGTTCATCCAGAATATATAATGTCTTACCTGTGGAGCGTTTGGATAGCTCTTTAGCCAATTTAACGCGCTGTGCTTCACCACCTGATAATGTGTTGGCTTGTTGGCCAACCTTAATATAGCCAAGCCCAACCCTGTTGAGCGTTACTAACTTGTCGCGCACAGCAGGGACAGCATCAAAGAACACACAGCCTTCTTCAACGGTCATATCCAAAACATCTGCGATGGACTTGCCTTTAAAGGTAACCTCAAGTGTTTCGCGATTATAGCGCTTACCGTGACACACATCACAAGTGACGTATACGTCTGGTAGGAAATGCATCTCAATCTTAATAACACCGTCACCCTGACAGGCTTCGCATCGACCGCCTTTAACGTTAAAGGAGAAGCGCCCAGGCTGATAACCGCGTGTTTTGGCTTCTGGCAATCCGGCAAACCATTCACGAATAGGGGTAAATGCACCTGTATATGTCGCTGGGTTTGAGCGCGGGGTACGTCCGATAGGTGATTGGTCAATGTCGATGACTTTATCAACAAATTCTAAGCCTTCAATTCGATCATGTGCGGCAGGGTTGTCCCGCGCTCCCATGATGCGGCGTGCCGCAGCTTTATATAATGTCTCAATCAAGAAGGTGGATTTACCGCCACCGGAGACGCCAGTAACCGCCGTAAACACTCCCAATGGAATAGACGCGGTGATGTTTTTTAAGTTGTTTGCCGTTGCGCCAACGACCTTTAGCTCACGATTTTTAACTGGCTTACGGCGTTCAGGACGATTTGGAATTTCAATCTTGCCAGATAGATATTGTCCTGTAAGCGATTTTTTGTTTACCATAATCTGTTTTGGTGTGCCTTGGGCTACAATTTCGCCGCCGTGAATGCCTGCGGCAGGACCAATGTCCACCACATAATCAGCTGTTAAAACTGCATCCTCATCGTGTTCAACAACAATAACTGTATTGCCGATATCTCGAAGGTGACGAAGTGTATCCAATAGCCGCGCATTATCGCGTTGATGAAGCCCAATCGATGGTTCATCCAAAACGTATAAAACACCTGTTAATCCTGAGCCTATTTGCGAGGCCAATCGAATACGTTGACTTTCTCCACCTGATAAAGTTCCAGAATTTCGCGCTAGTGTTAGGTAATCAAGGCCCACATCATTGAGGAATTTAAGACGCTCGCGGATCTCTTTTAAAATACGCTCAGCAATTTCCATTTGTTTCGATGTGAGTTTCTCTGGCAAGGAGTTAAACCATTCTCCAGCACCACGAATTGACATCTGGCTGACATGGCCTATGTGCTTGTCATCAAGTTTAACCGCAAGTGTTTCTGGTTTTAGACGAAAACCATTGCAGGAAGGGCAAGAGGCTTGTGACATATATCGTTCAATTTCATCTCGCGCCCAATTGCTATCGGTTTCGCGCCAGCGTCGTTCTAAGTTTGGAATAATGCCTTCAAAATTCTTTGAGGTTTTATAAGAGCGCAGGCCATCATCGTAGTTAAATTCGATTTTTTCTTTTGTACCGTTTAAAATTGCGTTCTGCGCTTTATCGGTGAGTTCAAACCAGCAATCGCCCATGCGGAAACCGAAGTGTTTTCCGAGCGCTTCTAAAGTTTGCTTATAATAAGGTGACGATGATTTAGACCAAGGCGCGATGGCGCCATCTCTTAGTGTTTTGCCTTGATCGGGAACGATCAGGCTTTCATCAATTTTTTTCTGGCTTCCCAGTCCATCGCAAGTGGGGCAGGCGCCAAATGGATTGTTGAATGAAAACAGCCGAGGTTCAATTTCTGGAATAGTAAAGCCTGAGACTGGGCAGGCAAATTTTTCAGAAAATACGATACGTTCATGGGTTTCATTTTTTGATTTGTTTTTAGAGCCCGAAGCTGTTTCAGCTTCCGGTAATGGCTTGTCGGCAAATTCTGCGACAGCTAAACCTTCGGACAATTTCAGGCACGTTTCTAAACTATCGGCAAGACGGGCAGCGCTATCGGGCCGGACGACCACGCGGTCTACCACAACATCAATGTCGTGTTTGAATTTTTTATCAAGTTCAGGCACGTCCGCTATTTCGTAGTATTGGCCATCGACTTTAAGGCGCTGATAGCCTTTCTTCATCAATTCAGACATCTCCTTGCGATATTCGCCCTTACGGCCACGAATAAGCGGCGCCAATATATATAGCCGCGTACCTTCTTCTATCTCTAAAACTCTATCGACCATTTGACTGACGGTTTGACTTTCAATTGGAAGACCAGTTGCTGGTGAATAGGGTATGCCAACGCGAGCAAACAAAAGCCGCATATAATCGTAAATTTCGGTCACAGTACCAACTGTGGAACGCGGATTGCGGCTTGTGGTTTTCTGCTCAATGGAAATTGCTGGTGATAGACCATCGATCTGATCGACATCTGGCTTTTGCATCATTTCCAAAAACTGGCGTGCATAAGCCGACAGACTCTCAACGTAACGACGCTGCCCCTCAGCATAGATTGTGTCAAATGCAAGTGACGATTTACCAGAGCCAGAGAGGCCCGTCATGACGATTAATTTGTTTCTGGGTAGATCGACATCCACACCTTTTAAATTGTGTTCACGCGCACCGCGTACCGAAATCGTCTTTAATTCACTCATGGGAAATCCAAAAATTGTACCAATTGAAAATAATGTTCTGTTTTATACCTATTTACGTATCTGTCGAGCATTGGATTGTATTCATCAACATTTGAATCAAGATTCGATTCGCTTGACGAAGGTATGGGAGTTATATAGAACAAATATAGAACAAACTAGATTTTTTTTGTTTGTCTACCAAAATGGATTATGTTTACGGCTTGCGGCATAATTTGTTTAGCCTGTGCTATAATTTGTGTGGCCAGCGGTATAATTTGTGTGGATTGTCTTGGGTATTGAACAATAATGTGAGACGGCGCCATCAGTCTACGATATTGATGTGCTTCAAATACGGATCATTAGAAGGGTTAAGAAATGGCAGGTAGCGTTAATAAAGTTATTTTGGTTGGCAATCTCGGTGCTGATCCAGATGTGAAGCGAACGCAAGATGGCCGTCCAATCGTTAACTTGTCAATCGCAACATCAGAAAGCTGGCGCGATAAAAATACCGGTGAGCGCCGCGACAAGACAGAATGGCATCGTGTTGTGATCTTCTCAGAAGGGCTTTGCCGTGTTGCAGAGAGTTATCTGAAAAAAGGTTCAAAAGTTTATCTTGAAGGCGCGTTACAAACACGCAAATGGCAAGATCAGAACGGTCAAGATAAGTATTCAACAGAAGTTGTATTGCAAGGTTTTAACTCAACGCTGACAATGCTTGACGGTCGTGGTGATAATCAAGGCGGCGATAATTATGGCGGCGGCGGTAGCTTTGGTGGCAATAATCAAGGCGGTGGCAATTTTGGTGGTAACAACCAAGGTGGCGGTAATATCGGTGGCCAGGGTAATCAAGGTGGTGGAAACTTCTCCAATGATATGGATGATGATATTCCGTTTTGATCGAGTTTAACTAAGAGCCTTTGGAGGTGTGATATGCGCTTAGCGTTTGTTGTTGCAATGTCGGTGTTTTTGTCTTCTGCAAGTATTGCAGGTGAGGCGGATGTGACTGATGTTGCGGTTAATCAAACCTCTTCAGGGGCTTTTCGTTTTGATGTTACCGTGCTGCATGCTGATGCGGGATGGGATCATTATGCGAATAAGTGGGATGTTGTTGCACCCAATGGTGATGTGATTGATACGCGTATTCTGCATCACCCACATGATAATGAGCAGCCATTCACACGCTCATTGACAACAGATAAGATCCCCGATGATCTGACACATGTGATCATTCGGGCTCATGATAGTGTTCATGAATATGGTGGCGCGGAAATGAAAGTTGAGCTTCCGCGCTAAACCCATTGTTGGGGGAGTTTACCCCACAGTCCAGATTGAATTTATTCCATCAATAACAAATTGTACTGACAATGCGGCTAGGATTAAACCCAAAAGCCTTGTTAAGATCATGCGGCCTGTTGCGCCCAAGAATTGATCCAAACGATCAGCGAGCACCAAAGATCCAAATAAAACGATTGTAGCGAGCAGTACAACACCGATGAGGGCAGATGTCATTGCAGCGCCTTCAAAAGAGCCTGCAAGCAAAATAACGGCGGAAATTGCGCCTGGTCCGGCAATTAATGGAATTGCCATTGGGAAAATTGCCACATTAGCAATATGATCTTTAGTTATGGCTGTTTCAGCACTCTTCTCGTGGCGTTCTTGACGCTTTTCAAACAACATCTCGAAAGAGATCCAGAACAATAGTAATCCACCAGCAATTCTAAACGCGCCTAGGCTAATGCCAAGTAGATTAAGAATGCCCATGCCGACGATGGTGAAAACCGTTAATATGGCAAACGCCAAGATACAGGCGCGAATTGCGACCTGAAAACGTTCGGTTCTATTCATATTTGATGTAAGGCCCAAGAATATAGCAGCCATTCCTGGCGGGTCATACATGACGATCATTGTTGTAAATGCACTAATTAGTATTTCAAAGGACACAGCGCCGTACCTTTTAAGTTATTCAAAACCAACAAAAAACAGCGTTTTTGATCAGTTTTGCGGAAGTTATGAAAAATAATGCATTCTTTATGGGCTTATCCCCTGAGAAAATGCAACAGAAATTAGCAAGAATGGGCCATTTAGGCTATAAAAGGGAAGTGATTCCAACCAAAATGATCTGTTACGAATTTGACTGACCAAAACACACCAGACGATAGCAGCCCGACACCGGGTATTGAGCCAATTTCAATCGTAGAAGAGATGCAACGCTCTTATCTTGATTACGCAATGAGCGTGATCGTAAGTCGTGCACTTCCTGATGTCCGCGATGGGTTGAAACCTGTTCACAGACGCATTCTTTATGCCATGCATGAGGGCAATTACCATTGGAACCGTAAATATGTGAAATCATCACGTATTGTCGGTGACGTGATGGGTAAATATCACCCTCATGGCGACCAATCTATCTACGATGCAATGGTGCGTATGGCGCAGGACTGGTCAATGAGCGCAATGCTTGTTGACGGGCAGGGTAATTTTGGCTCGATTGATGGCGATCCACCAGCTGCGATGCGTTATACAGAATCGCGTTTGGCAAAATTAGCACATGACTTGCTAGAAGATATCGACAAGGAAACTGTTGATTATCAAGAGACCTACGATAATTCTGGCAAAGAACCTGTTGTTGTTCCAGCACGTTTTCCAAATCTTTTGGTCAATGGTGCGGGCGGTATTGCGGTTGGTATGGCGACAAATATTCCGCCGCATAACCTTGTTGAAGTGATTAACGGCTGTATAGCTGTGATGGAAAACCCAACGATTGAATTGCCGGAACTGATGGAGATTGTTCCAGGGCCAGATTTCCCAACTGGTGGTCACATCCTTGGTCGTGCAGGCATTAAAAGCGCATTTGAAACGGGCCGCGGGTCAGTTATGATGCGTGGTAGGACGCATTTTGAAACAATCCGTAATGATCGCAACGCAATTATTGTGACGGAAGTGCCGTATCAGGTCAATAAAGCGTCGATGATTGAGAAAATGGCCGAATTGGTGCGTGAAAAACGTATTGAAGGCATTTCCGATCTGCGCGATGAGTCCGATCGTCAGGGCTATCGTGTTGTTATCGAGCTAAAGCGCGATGCCGTTCCTGAGGTCGTACTCAATCAATTGTTCCGTTACACACAGCTACAAACGTCATTTGGCGTGAATATGGTAGCGTTGAACGGTGGCAAACCTGAGCTTTTGAATATCATGGACTTGCTGAAGGCATTTGTGTCCTTCCGCGAAGAAGTTATTTCTCGCCGTACAAAATTCTTGCTGCGTAAAGTTCGTGATCGTGCGCATGTATTGGTTGGTTTGGCGATTTCTGTTGCCAATATCGATGAAATTATCGCTCTTATTCGTAAAGCGCCAGATCCTGCAACTGCGCGTGCGCAATTGATGGAGCGTCGTTGGCCCGCTAAAGACGTAGAATCGCTGATCCTTCTCATCGATGATCCACGTCACCGCATCAATGAAGATGGCACTTATAATCTTTCTGAAGAACAAGCACGTGCAATTCTCGAGCTTCGTTTGGCTCGATTGACCGCTCTTGGTCGCGACGAAATCGGCGATGAGTTGAACACAATTGGTGCCGAAATTAAAGATTATCTCGAGATTTTGAGCTCTCGTGTACGTATTCAAGGTATTGTTCGTGATGAGATGATTGCAATCCGTGATGAGTTTGGCGTTCCGCGCCGGACTGAGATCATGGAAGGTGGTCCGGATATGGACGATGAGGACCTGATCGCCCGCGAAGATATGGTTGTGACAGTGTCCCATGGTGGTTACATCAAACGTGTGCCGCTTGCGGCTTATCGCGCACAACGTCGTGGTGGTAAGGGTCGTTCTGGAATGTCGACCAAAGATGAGGATTTTGTAACGCGTCTATTCGTTGCGAATACGCATACGCCAATGTTGTTCTTCTCGTCTCGCGGTATTGTTTACAAAGAAAAAGTATGGCGTTTGCCGGTTGGTAGCCCGCAATCTCGCGGTAAGGCTTTGATTAATATGCTTCCTTTGGAAAAAGGTGAGCGCATTACATCTATCATGCCATTGCCAGAGGATGAAGAAAGCTGGACGCAACTCGATGTGATGTTTGCAACAACAGCAGGCACAGTAAGACGTAATAAACTCTCAGATTTCGTACAAGTGAACCGCAATGGTAAGATTGCGATGAAGCTTGATGAGAACGATGAGATTTTGAATGTTGAAACCTGTAGCGAATTTGACGATGTATTGCTGACAACTGCTATGGGGCAATGTATCCGCTTCCCAGTTACAGATATTCGCGTCTTCGCAGGCCGTAATTCTGTGGGCGTCCGCGGTATTCGTTTGGCAGAAAATGATGATCTCATCTCAATGACAATTCTTGGTCATGTTGATGCTGAGCCTTGGCAACGCGCCGCGTATATTAAGCGTGCGATGGCAGAACGTCGCCAAGAGGGTGATGAAACCGAAGAAGTTTCAGCAGATGATGGAGATGAAAATGTTGGTGAGGGTGAGCTAACCCAAGAGTTCTATGACGAGATGAAAGCGCGTGAGCAATTTGTCTTAACAGTCAGTGCAAAGGGTTATGGTAAGCGTTCATCTTCATATGAGTTCCGCACATCGGGCAGGGGTGGTAAAGGTATCCGCGCCACTGATACGGGTAAGACTGCGACGATCGGTAAATTAGTTGCTACATTCCCAGTTGAAGATGATAATCAGATTATGCTGGTCTCAGACGGTGGGCAAGTTATTCGCGTTCCGGTTGATGGCATTCGTATGGCTGGTCGTGCAACTAAAGGTGTGACGATCTTCTCAACTGCGAAGAATGAGAACGTTGTTTCAGTTGACCGCATTAGCGAGCCGAGCGATGATGGCGAAGATGAGATCGATGGTGAAGCAAATACAGTAGAGGCGGCAGAAGGTTCTGAAACTGCTGTAGTTGAACCGACATCAGATGATGGTGAAAAGGGCGAGTAGATCGCCCTTTGCGGAAAGGCCCGGTATGAAAAAGGCATTTTTTGCAGGCTCTTTTGACCCAATGACCAATGGTCATTTGGATGTTTTAGTATCGGCGTTGCGTATCGCTCCTAAATTGATTGTCGGGATCGGTATCAGCGCGAGCAAAAAATCACTCTTCTCGTTTGAAGAGCGTGCTGACATGATCAAGCGTTCGATTTATGAAGTTCTACCAGAGCGTGTTGAGGATATTGAAGTCATTTCGTTTTCATCGTTATTGGTGGATGTGGCGCATTTCCATGGAGCGGATGTGATCATTCGCGGATTGCGCGATGGCACAGATTTTGACTATGAGATGCAGATGGTTGGTATGAACGGTGAAATGGCTCCGGATATTCAAACCGTGTTTTTGCCTGCATCGCCCAATGTCAGACATATCACCGCCACATTGGTACGCCAAATATCCGCAATGGGTGGTGATACATCACCATTCGTTCCCAAATGTGTCCATGAGGCTTTATCTCAGCTTCATAAGGTAACTAAGTAATTTGCCATCTTGCCTTTATTCGTTAGGTATGCGAGAGCCTTGCGTTGAAAATATAAGGCTGAATTGAATAAGGATTATTCCCACCATGCGCCGATTTATCATATCAATGTGCGTTGCATTTTTTGCAATTTCGACTGCTACCATTGCTCAAGCCGAAGATTTTTTAACCATTCAGCTAAAATCTGGTGACGTTGTGATCAAACTTCGTCCTGATGTTGCGCCAAAACATGTTGCGCAGATCAAAACGCTGGCTGAAAAAGGTGAATATGACAATGTTGCATTCCACCGTGTGATTGATGGCTTTATGGCTCAAACCGGTGATGTCGAATTTGGTGATATGGAAGACGGTTATACACCTAACAGAGCTGGCACAGGCGGTTCTTCATTGGGAAATATTGACGCTGAGTTTTCTGACGTTCCTTATGATAAAGGTGTTGTTGGTATGGCTCGATCACAAAACCCAAACTCAGCGAATTCGCAGTTTTTCATCATGTTTGATGAGGGTCACTTCCTAAACGGTCAATATACTGTCGTTGGCGAAGTGATTTCGGGCATGGAATTTGTAGATAAAATTAAACGTGGCGTAGGACAAAGTGGTTCTGTGCAAGACCCTGATCGCATGATTTCAGTGCGTGTTGGAAAATAATATAGTTATATAGGAGAGCCTGATGGCCGAAATTAAAGATCCAGAAAACGCCCTAATCTTAGAAACATCTAAGGGTAAAGTTGTTATTGAATTGTTCCCTGATTTGGCGCCTGGTCATGTTGGACGTATCAAAGAACTTGCACGTGACAAATTCTACGATGGTATTGTTTTCCACCGTGTAATCGAAGGCTTCATGGCGCAGACTGGTGATCCAACCGGTACTGGTATGGGTGGTTCTGACAAACCTGATCTTAAAGCTGAGTTTTCAAACATGAACCATGGTCGCGGCACTTGCTCAATGGCTCGCGCACAAAGCCCTGATTCAGCAAACTCTCAATTCTTCATCTGTTTTGATGATGCTGGCTTTCTAAACAAGCAATACACTGTTTGGGGTCAAGTAATTGAAGGCATGGAAAACATTGATCAGATCAAACGCGGTGAACCTGTGCAAGATCCTGATTCAATCGTAACAATGCGTGTTGCAGCGGACGTTTAGTCCATTTTAAAGGACTTTACGAGCTTATGCGCGTAGATTTATTTGATTTTGAACTGCCGGATGAACGGATAGCCCTTCGTCCGGCAGTTCCGCGTGATGCGGCTAAAATGTTGGTTGTTCAGCCATCGAGCGATGGTATTGAAAACCAATGTTTCACCGAAGCTGGTGTGCTTGATTTAGCCAGCTACTTATCGCCCGGTGATGCCATTGTATTCAACGATACAAAAGTGATCCCAGCTCAGTTTGAAGGCCGCAGGATCCGTGGCGAAAACGAGGTCAACGTTTCTGCCACATTGCATATGCGCGCCTCTGGTAATGAGTGGAAAGCTTTTATTCGGCCAGGCAAACGTATTAAGGTTGATGATCAGATTGTATTTGCAAATTCTGATGGCGATCACCTTAAAGCCGTTGTTTCTGAAAAAAATGATGGTGGTGAGGTTACTCTTTCTTTTGCGTGTTCGGCGCAAGAGTTGGATGAGAAGATCGCTGTAATCGGTAAGATCCCATTGCCACCTTATATTGCATCCAAGCGCGATGAAGATGCGCAAGACAGCAGCGATTACCAGACAATGTATGCAAAAGATAAAGGCGCTGTTGCGGCGCCAACTGCTGGCTTACATTTCACTGACCGTATTTTTGAAACGCTCAAACAAAAGGGCATCAAGACCCATTTTGTGACGCTGCATGTCGGCGCTGGCACGTTTCTTCCAGTTAAAGCAGACGATACAACCGAGCATAAAATGCATTCAGAGATTGGCTTTGTCAGCGAAGATATTGCCAATTGTTTGAATGAGGTGAAAGCCAATGGCGGTAAGATTATCAGCGTTGGTACAACGTCTTTGCGGCTTTTAGAGAGCGCAACTGATGAGGACGGCACGATCAAACCATGGTCAGGTCCTACTGATATATTTATCACGCCGGGATATAAATTCCGAGCTGTTGATATTTTGATGACAAACTTTCATTTGCCCAAGTCAACGCTCTTTATGCTGGTTTCAGCATTTTCCGGGTTTGAGACCATGCATGAGGCATATAAGTATGCCATTGAAAATGAATATAGATTTTACTCCTATGGCGATTCAAGTTTATTGTTTCGCGCTGAATAAGCAGGGTACAAAATGAGCGAACAATTTGAGTTTAAAGTCCTAGCAAAAGATGGCGCGGCACGACGTGGCGAAATCACAATGCCACGCGGAAATGTCCGTACACCTGCTTTTATGCCTGTAGGAACTGCAGCGACCGTAAAAGCCATGTATATGGATCAAGTGCGGGATTTAGGCGCTGATATCATTTTGGGTAACACATATCATCTTATGTTGCGGCCTGGTCCTGAGCGCATGGCGCGATTGGGCGGATTACATGAATTTGCACGTTGGAAACGACCGATCTTGACCGATTCAGGTGGTTTTCAGGTCATGTCGCTCTCTGGTTTGCGCAAATTGACTGAAAAAGGTGTCGTGTTTCAATCGCATATCGATGGTTCCAAGCACGAAATGTCGCCCGAGCGTTCGATCGAAATTCAAGGCCTTTTGGGGTCTGATATTCAAATGCAACTGGATGAATGCATCGCGCTGCCTGCGGAAAAGTCTGAGGTTGAGCGGGCGATGGAGTTATCGCTCCGTTGGGCTGAGCGTTGTAAAACAGCGTTTGGGGATCAGCCAGGCAAAGCCATATTTGGTATTGTACAAGGCGGTGATTTTACCGATCTGCGCGTCAAATCAGCTGAAGCACTAAAATCTATGGATCTAAAAGGTTATGCGATTGGTGGATTGGCAGTTGGCGAGCCTCAGGCTGTGATGCTTGAAATGCTCGAAGCGACTTGTCCGGTCCTACCTGCAGAAAAACCACGTTATTTGATGGGCGTTGGCACACCTGAAGATATTTTGCGTTCTGTCGCGCGTGGTGTTGATATGTTTGATTGCGTGATGCCAACGCGGGCAGGGCGTCATGGCCAAGCCTTCACGCGCTTTGGTAAGATTAACTTTAAAAATGCGCGTCATGCTGAAGATACCCGCCCAATTGATGATCAATCTGATTGTGCTGCATCATCTGATTATTCGCGCGCCTATATTCACCATCTGGTTAAATCAGGTGAAGCTCTGGGCGGTATGCTTTTGACTTGGAATAATCTTGCTTATTATCAATATCTAATGGCCGGAATTCGACAGGCCATCAGTGATGGTTGTTTTGAAGCGTTTGCGGCAAAAACCCAGGAAGACTGGGCAAAAGGCGATATTGATCCTATTTAAGCAGCTAGCTTAATAATGGTTCTTTTTCGCTAAACGGTCTTCCCAATCGTATGATGATTTGATGATCTCTTCTAGATCATCGTGCTTTGCTTCCCAATCCGTTAGCGATTTTATCCGCGATGTATCAGCCGTTATGGAGACAATATCACCTTCACGGCGCGGCGCTTTTTGAATATCAAATTCCCTACCAGCAACTTCGACAACGGTTTTCAAAACATCCATGACGGAAAAACCTCTGCCATACCCGCAATTGGCAACCATAGAGCCACCTTCGCCACGCAATTTATCAAGCGCTGCCAAATGGGCATTCACAAGATCACTGACATGGATGAAATCTCGGATGCAAGTTCCATCTGGTGTGTCGTAATCTGTGCCAAATACGTCAATGTGATCGCGTTTACCTGCAGCTGTTTCGCAAGCTACTTTGATTAAGCTCATCGCACCTTTTGTTGATTGACCCGTTCGTCCTTTTGGATCAGCTCCTGCAACATTGAAATATCTTAAAGCTGAGTAGTTGAAATTAGCATGCGCGTCAGATGTATCTTGTAGCATGCGTTCTGTCATAAGTTTCGAGTGGCCGTATGGAGACTGCGGTCTCAAAGCAACATCTTCTTGCACAGGTTTAGTTGATGTTGGTGTACCGTAAACGGCAGCGGTTGATGAAAACACCATAGCTTCAACACCGCATTCCAAAGCTGTCTGGATAAGACCTTGAGAATTAATTGTGTTGTTTTTGTAATATGCGAGTGGGTTTGCAATTGATTCAGGTACTGAAATAGATCCGGCGAAATGCACAATTGCATTTATCTTGTGCTCTTTGATGATTTTTGCAACGCTATCGCGGTCTGCAATATCAACCTCATAAAAAGGAACTTCTGGTGGGATAGCCCAACGGAAGCCGCTGGATAACCTATCGACAATGACAGGGGTTTCCCCGCGATCAAGTAATGCCCACATCATGTGGCTTCCAATGTAACCGGCACCTCCAGTTATCATAATAGGCATTGTAATGCTCCAAACTTAATTTCATAGTTGTGTGCAATATAAGACCTAGTTCTAAACGCTGTTTTAAAGGGCGTATCTAAAGTAATGCTATGATAAATAAGCCGTTAATTTTTAAACTCAGATGTGGTTTAAAAAGGGGGATTGAATTACAAGGTTGCTTGTTTGAAGCGATATGCGTAATACATTTGCTTGCAGATTAAATGGGCGTATTTAACAAAAAGGTGTTTGCTGCGGTGATAGATAGCAAAATGATTGATGTCTCAGACGAAGATATTTTGAAAATATGCCGAGATGCCATCGTCTCAGAAGCGAATGCATTGCTAGATTTTAGCAATAAGATTGACGATAAAGTTTTAAAATCGCTACATTTAATTAAAAACTCTACAGGTCCTTTGGTCGTTGTTGGAATAGGTAAATCTGGCCTTGTAGCGCGTAAAATTTCCTCTTCTTTCTCATCTATTGGTCAGCCATCATTATTTTTACATGCGGCAGAAGCAAGCCATGGCGATCTGGGGCAAATCAGTAAAGATAGCGTTGTGTTGGCACTGTCCAATTCTGGTGAAACCTCGGAGCTCTTTCAGGTCATGAGTTTTTGTCTTGAATATGATATTCCAATTATTTCAATCACCGCAAATGATGATAGCACTTTGGCAAAAAGTTCCGAAATTGCCATAACTTACGGTAAGCTTGAAGAAGTGTGCCCCAATGGATTGGCACCAACGACCACGACGACTTTAAGCCTTGCAATTGGTGATGCGCTTGTGGTGGGGTTGATCAATATGATTGGTTCTGAACCGGAAGACTTTCATAAATATCACCCCGGTGGAAAGCTTGGTGCTAAATTCTTAAAAGTGGCAGACTTAATGCATGTTGATGGTGCGTTGCCAATTGTCGCGCTTGATACGCCTATGTCTGAGGTTGTCATCACAATTTCTGAAAAATCTTTAGGTATGGCCGTCGTTATTGAAAATGGTAAAATCCATGGTGTGATTTCTGATGGTGATTTACGTCGTAATGCCAAGAATTTATGGAATTTGAATGCATCACAAGTGTGTTCGGTAAATCCCATCACGGTAAATGCGGCGCAATATGCAACCCAAGCGCTTCAACTTATGAATAGCCGTGAAATTACATGCTGTATTGTGGCCAATGAAGATAACGAACTTAGCGGTGTTCTTCATATTCACGATTGTTTGCGCGCAGGAGTGACCTCTTGAAAACCACGATTTTAATCCCCGCTCGCTATGCTTCAACGCGATATCCGGGAAAGCCACTTGTTGAACTTAAAGGTTCTGACGGTGTATCGAAAACTTTGATCCAACGTTCATGGGAAACGGCTAAGGCTGTGTCCAACGTTGAAGATGTTTTTGTTGCAACAGATGATGAACGTATCAAAGATCATGTTGAAGGGTTTGGTGGACAAGTCATCATGACCAGCGAGGCCTGCGCTAATGGCACTGAGCGCTGTGCGGATGCATTGCAGTATTTCGATAAAACGCCAGACTTGATCGTGAACTTACAGGGTGATGCGCCTTTAACGCCACACTGGTTTGTTGAAGATCTCATTGAAAAAATGGCGAGTGATCAGAGTTTCAGCGTTGCAACACCTGTTTTGCGATGTGATCAGGAAACATTTGATAACTTTAAAAATGATCGCGCAGCTGGTCGCGTTGGTGGTACGACAGCGGTTTTTGATCAAAATAACAAAGCGCTTTATTTCTCAAAAGAAGTGATCCCATTTGTTCCTGAGGGAAAACCTCAGGCACAAGTACCGGTTTTCCATCATGTTGGTGTTTATGCTTATCGTCCAAATGCGTTAGCGCAATATATGACGTGGCCCGAAGGTGTTCTGGAGCGTAATGAGGGTCTTGAGCAATTGAGATTTTTAGAAAATGGTGAAAGTGTTGCCTGCGTTGAAGTTGACGCAAAAGGCAGGGTGTTTTGGGAACTTAATAACCCCATCGACGTCGCACGCATTGAAAGCGTCCTATAGGAAAAGCGTTTTATAAAGGTAACTTATGACAAATTCCGCAAAGCAATTTAAAGTTGGTGATATTGAAATTGGAAATGGTTTGCCGTTTTCAATTCTAGCTGGTCCATGCCAAATCGAAGGGTTGGATCATACGCTTTTTATGGCTGAAAAAATCGCAACAGCTTGTGAAGAAGCGAGTGTAAAATTCATATATAAATCCAGCTTTGATAAGGCCAATCGGTCATCTGTTTCATCCCAGCGTGGGGTGGGTATTGATGATGGTTTAGAGATTTTAGCCAGAGTGAAATCAGAATTTGGTTGCTCTGTGATCACGGATGTTCATGATCAACATCAATGTGCAAAAACAGCAGAAGTTGCAGATATTTTGCAAATTCCAGCATTTTTGTGCCGTCAGACGGATCTATTGCTGGCAGCAGGTAAAACTGGTGCCGCAATTAACGTGAAAAAGGGGCAATTTTTAGCACCTTGGGACATGGGAAATGTTGCTGAGAAAATAGCATCAACAGGAAATGAACGCATTATGTTGTGCGAACGCGGTACAAGTTTTGGATATAATACTTTGGTGTCAGATTTCCGATCGCTGCCCACAATGGCAGAAACTGGGTATCCGGTGGTGTTTGATGCAACTCACAGCGTTCAGCAACCTGGCGGATTAGGTGCAACGACAGGCGGAGATCGCCGATTTGTACCAGTACTTGCACGCGCTGCAGTTGCTGTTGGTTGCGCAATGTTGTTTATCGAAACTCATCAAGATCCAGATAATGCACCATCCGATGGCCCTAACATGGTGCCAGTTGACGAGTTATCGGGGTTATTGGCCCAGCTAAAAGCAATAGAAGCGGCTGTTTTATAAAAATAGTCGTTATCTTACTCAATCGACATTTGACATTCCTATGAATTAGGCATTGACTGACTAAAGGGCAGTTTATGTTGGGTAGTAGGGTTTTGTTTACTACGTTGTGAGCATAATACTGTTGCGTAACTGTAATTAGGTTGGGTTGTGGCTGACGAAATCCAAATCGACCTCGAGCTGCTTAGGCAGACTGAGTTTCAAGAAAAGCTTTTAGCAATTGCTTGTAAAGCTGGCGCAGCCATTATGGAAGTTTATTGTCAATCCTCTCCAGATATTGAGTTGAAATCTGATAATTCACCGGTGACCAAAGCTGATCTTGCTGCCAATGAGATTATTGAAGATTGCTTAGCTGAGCTTACACCCGGTATTCTCGTCGTATCAGAGGAAAATCTATCTCACTTAAAATCAGTTACCTGTAACTCGGTATATTGGTTAGTCGATCCGCTTGATGGCACACGGGAATTTATCAAAAAGAATGGCCAATTCACCGTCAATATTGCGCTTATTGTCAAAGGTGAACCTGCGTTTGGTGTAGTTTATGTGCCAGTACAGGACGCTTGCTATTGGGGTGGAGAAAATATTGGTGCGTGGCGTAAAACAGCGGGTGAAGTTACCAAGATTCAAGTTTCAACGTGCAATATGCCGCCGCGCATTGTCGCAAGTCCAAACTATATCAATGACGAAACCAACGCATTTTTAAATCATTTCAGCGATTACAAGATTCACCATGCGGGAAGTTCTGTCAAAATCTGCATGGTTGCAGAAGGCAGTGCCGATTTTTATCCGAGATTCGCACCAACAAATGAATGGGATACAGCAGCAGCAGATGCCGTGTTGCGCGGGGCGGGGGGTGTTCTTGCGCAATTTGACGGGACACCGTTGCGTTATTGTAAAGAACAAACGCTCAATCCAAATTTTATTGGTGCGAACAGAAAAGACCCAATTTTCCGTAGTGAATAGACGGTTTTAACCCAGTATAAATCCAAAATAATATATTTTTTCAATAACTTAACAGGTTTCAGGTTTTGCCCTGTTTCTATTGTTTCGTTGGTGGAAATGTTGTCCTGTACGGATAAGTATTGCATTGTAAGGACTGAAATTACTCATCCATATTTTTAAATTGATACACCATTGATTTGTTTTTCGGCAACTGTTATTGATGGCTAACAATTTATTGGGGATTGTATTTATGTTTCAAATGAACAGTTTTCAGCCAACTGCTGACAATAGTCGAAAATTTAGACAGGCTTTGGGCCGATTTGGCACAGGTGTTACCGTTGTGACAACGTCAACAGATGATGGTCCGCTTGGCATGACAGCCAATAGCTTTTCTTCTGTTTCTATGGATCCACCGCTGGTTTTGTGGTCTCCATCCAAATTCTCGAAGCGCTATCCGCATTTTGAGCGTTCCAGTCATTTCGCAATTCATGTTTTGACCGAAGATCAGGCTGAAATTTGTAATGGCTTTGCAAAAGCGTCCAACGCATTTGACGGCTTAAACTGGCATTATAATGATGCTCGCACACCACTCATTGATGGTTGTTTAGCGCGATTTGAATGCCGTAAATCCGCTTGTCATGAAGGTGGCGATCATATGATTATGGTCGGTGAGGTTGAGCGTGCGGCATTATCGGATGGCTCGCCGTTAATGTTCTTCGGCGGTAAATTGGGTAGCTTTGGATGCTTTGAGCAGGCGAGTTAAGCCTGTTTAATTGCTTCTCCAAAGAAAATGAGCGTGCAGTCTTCATCGATTACGTGAAACTCTCTCTGACCGTAATCTTGATTAAACGGCGCTCGAACCCGCCCCTGGGGCAGGGTTGAAAGATCAGCTTTTAAACTTTCATAAAGCACATCAATATCAGTTACATCAATGTAAAACGAATTTTGGCGATTTGGGTCAGACAGATCAACGTTATCATCCACTTCTACAACTCGGATAGCAATTTGATCATGTCTTAAAAATGCATAGTTATCAGCTTTAAACGTGCACTCAAAGTTCAAACAACCTGTATAAAAATCAACAGCTTTATCGAGTGACGTAACAGGTACAAATGGCGTTATCTGATGCAAAGTTGGCATGATGTTTCCGTTATCTACTTTTGTCGATGATGGCCTTAATCCGTTCGTCGGGAGCAGGGTGTGTAGACAGCCATTCAGGACCATCTTCGCAATCTTCGCATTTCTTGGTAAGTCTTCTTAAGATATTGGCCAAATAACTTGGATCATGGCCACCTGCTTTTAAGAGCTCGATCGCAAATTCATCGGATTCTGTTTCAAATTCTCGTGAGGCGCTGAGTTGGAATACAACGGCAGCCTGACTGACCACTTCTTGAGATAGATCAATTCCGCCTCCACCGATCATCGTAAACATTGCATAAAGTCCCATGGCTTCATAGATTTGTCGCAAACTGTGCTGATGGCGCACATGACCAATCTCGTGAGCAAGAACGGCGATGATCTCGTCATCGTTTTCCGATAATTGAATGAATTGATCTGTAGCTATGACGGTGCCACCGGGAAGCGCGAATGCATTGGCACCCACAGAGCCGCCGTCTCTAAATAGCAACTGCATATTATCAATATGCGGGTAGTTGAGTTCTTGTGCGAGTAAAACCAAATCTTCAAATTGTTGCGTGAGCGATTGCTGGCGCTCAAGTGGTAACTTACTTTGGCGAAGCATAACACTATCAATGGTTTCTAATGCAGAACTGTCGATGGTCTGAGCAACAATGTCTGGCGTAACATAAGCTGCAATTCTTGCGCCAACTGGTAAGCCATATTTGAAAAATAAAAAGACTGCGCAAACAGTTGCTATTACAAGAAAAATTAGCGGTTTACGCCATTGATCCAAACTATCAGATAGTTTTGCGATCCAAGAAATTCTATTCGAAAATAGTGCATCAATACTATCATTATCGGGAGTTTCGAAAACCACGCCATCTTGAAATGTTATTCGGCGAGGTATTGATCCCAAGCGGTCTGTTATTTCATAAATATCTGACTGCTCATAAATCTTTTCATGCACCTCGCCAAAAGCGATTGTACCATCATCTTGACAATGCATCGTGCAATTGGTGCTCTCAGAGCTAATTGTGGTAAAGATACGACCGTTGATTTTATACATAGTTGTTTAGCCTATAGCCCAAAATCAATTCCATCTAAATCCATGTATTCAGATGATGCGACATTACCTTCACTGCGTTCACGATCAACAAATTCATCCAATGAACCTGCTGGCAGAATGAAGAAATGTGCTGCTAAGTATTTCATTTTTCTCACATGTGCCCATGGTGCCATCAAACCCAATGTGAGAAGTGTCACAACTAGGTTAGAAATTAAAATCCATGCATATTTTGCTACTTCAACATTTGATCCAAATTTGTGTTTTCCATCCAGTGTTAGGTGGTTAATTGCCAGGTTGAATGATCTTACGCTGTAATAGATATATGGCAAAATGAACGTGAAGATCATGGCCAAATAGAGGACGAAGATGAAAGGTAAAAACACGAATATGTTTGCTGGATCAGAGAGTACTTCTTCATCAAGTGTTTCAAGCGCAGCTAAAATACCAGTTGTTCCGGCGACAATAAGACCAATGGCGAGAAGAGATCCAGACAGCAGCAACGCTGAGATGAGCAATGCTTTGTATAAAGGCTTGAGCGAAAAATGCGTTTTAAACTTCGCATCACCAAAGCTGTGATTTGAATATATGTACTTTGCTTGTTGTTGGGTTGAAAGCGGTAGTAAAAGCCCCAGGGATAGAAAGCTTACAAATGGAAGTATAACCAGGGTTAGAAGCGCTTTCCAATAACTGCCTTCAAAGCCAAATCGCACATTGCGGTAACTGGTCATGCGGGCGTTAAAGGACAATCCTTTATTGATCAGCCACGGTAGAACGATCGCTAGCACCAAAGTTAGAATTCCCGCAACTTCGGGCGCGAGATTTGCCGTTAAGTTATAGGCCACAAACAGCACAAAAACGATGATACGGCCTTTGAGAATAGACACAGGATTTGCGTGATATTCAAAATTATGGCCTGCGATCCATGTATTGCCATTAAAGTATCGCTTGCGACGAACTTTTGCCCAGGCTGAATAAATTCCCAAAGTTAAGATACTAAGCAGGATGTTGACGATCCATATGCCGAAATATTCTTTTGCAGTTCCGGTGAATTTCACATCTAAAATTTGATTTTGTGCCAAATCAGGACCTTGGTTTTGTGCGCTCAAATTGTTAGATGTTGGTTGATCACTCACTTAAAATACCCCGCATAGTTTGAACGCGCTTATAAATTGATGTGTGTCTAGGTACAACTCCTGAAAACAAATATGTTCTGCGGTAAACAAGCCTCGCGAATGGCGAATCATCTAAATGGATTTGAGTAAATATAGTAGATTTATTCGAAACGGTTGATATTGGTGCTCAGAATTTAGGGTTATGTTTACGGTAAAGTCTCGTATTTTGTGCACTTGTTAAAAGTCTTGCCGGATTTTTACCTGCCGTTAATAGGGTATCGGTCACAAGTAGGTGTTTATTTCGATATGTCGTCTTGAAGCTCAGCGTATAAAGAACATATCTATAGATGACGAAAAATTAGACCCAGATTTTTGGGCAGATAGAAGAACAGGGGCCGAGGATGGCAAATACAGTTGATACAGCAATGGCACTCGTGCCGATGGTCGTTGAGCAAACGAACCGTGGCGAGCGTTCATATGACATTTTCTCAAGATTGCTGAAAGAACGCATCATTTTTATTACAGGCCCAGTTGAAGACCAAATGGCAACATTGGTATGTGCGCAGCTTCTTTTCTTAGAAGCGGAAAACCCTAAAAAGGAAATCGCACTTTACATCAACTCTCCAGGTGGTGTGGTAACTGCTGGTATGGCAATTTACGATACGATGCAGTTTATCAAACCAGCAGTTTCAACATTGTGTACTGGGCAGGCGGCGTCTATGGGCTCGCTTTTACTATGTGCAGGTCACAAAGATATGCGTTTTGCAACGCCAAATGCACGCATCATGGTACATCAGCCTTCAGGCGGTTTCCAAGGGCAAGCATCTGACATTGAACGTCATGCGCAAGACATTCTTAAAATGAAACGTCGTTTGAACGAAGTTTATGTTGAGCATACTGGCCAAGATTATGAGACAATTGAGCAAACGCTTGATCGTGATCATTTCATGGATGCAGAAGAAGCTCAAAGCTTTGGATTGGTTGATCGCGTGATCTCTTCACGTGCAGCAATGGAAGGCGAAGCTTCCGAAGAATAGTTTGAAAACACTGATTTATACGGGGTTTCTGTCAAAATTAATAATAAGTATTAAGCTTATTTTGATGGAATCACCGTTAGTGTTGATCAATCTTACAGATATGATTGCAGTTTTTTCTAAAAAAGGCTTGAATATCTAGGTAATTGCAAATCAGATTGATTCTGGAGAGAGGTCCAGAAACCAATTTGAAGCTATGTTGGCCGCAATTTAGCGGGAAGGAATACAATATGAGCAAAGTTAGTGGAAGCAATGGTGGTGATTCAAAGAATACGCTCTACTGTTCTTTTTGTGGGAAAAGCCAGCATGAGGTTCGCAAACTCATAGCAGGACCTACAGTTTTCATTTGCGATGAATGTGTTGAGCTGTGTACGGACATTATTCGAGAAGAGAATAAGTCTTCAATGGTCAAATCCAGCGAAGGTGTTCCAACTCCGCAAGAAATTATGGAAACACTTGATGAATATGTGATTGGCCAATCAAAAGCCAAGCGCGTTTTGGCTGTTGCGGTTCATAACCATTATAAGCGACTGTCACATGCAACAACGAATGGTAACGAAATTGAATTGGCGAAGTCCAATATCTTGCTTGTAGGGCCAACAGGTTGCGGTAAGACATATCTTGCGCAAACATTGGCGCGTATCATTGATGTTCCATTTACAATGGCTGATGCGACAACGCTAACCGAAGCGGGTTATGTTGGTGAAGATGTTGAAAACATCATTCTCAAGCTTCTACAATCTGCCGATTACAACGTAGAACGTGCGCAGCGCGGCATCGTTTATATCGATGAGGTGGATAAGATTTCGCGTAAGTCTGATAATCCTTCAATCACGCGTGATGTGTCAGGTGAGGGCGTTCAGCAGGCACTTCTTAAAATTATGGAAGGCACAGTTGCTTCTGTTCCACCGCAAGGTGGTCGTAAGCATCCGCAGCAAGAGTTTTTGCAGGTTGATACAGTCAACATCCTGTTTATCGTCGGCGGTGCGTTTGCTGGTCTTGATAAAGTAATTTCAGCACGTGGTGAAAACACATCTATTGGGTTTGGTGCTAAAGTTGAAGCGCCTGATGAGCGCAGTGTTGGCGCAGTGCTGCAGGATCTTGAGCCAGAAGATTTGGTGAAATTTGGTCTTATTCCAGAATTTATTGGTCGTTTGCCAGTGATTGCAACTTTGGAAGACCTAGATGAAGATGCTTTGATCTCCATTCTAAGTAAGCCAAAAAATGCTCTAGTGAAGCAGTATCAACGTCTATTCGATATGGAAGATGTTGAACTAACATTCCACGAAGATGCATTGCGTGAGATTGCGAAGAAAGCTATCACCCGTAAAACAGGTGCTCGTGGTCTTCGTTCGATCATGGAAAAAATTCTACTTGATACGATGTATGAGCTTCCAGCACTTGAAGGTGTTCGTGAAGTTGTTATTTCCGACGAAGTTGTGGTTGGAAATGCACGCCCTCTTTATATCTACTCAGAGCGCAAATCTGAGCATGAGAACGCATCAGCATAGAATAAATTTCTAATGTTATTTTGAGAAAACCGCTATGGAAACATGGCGGTTTTTTTGTCTGTACATTGCGTGTTGAAATGTGGAAACTAACGAAAGCTTTCGAATCAACACCAATTGGTAAATTAAAGATCAGATTTAATTCTTAACGAAACTTACGACTTGAAACATGTCAGTTTCGTGACTACCTGCGTGAAGACCAAGAATAACAATTTGATTGTATTCGCAGCGAATTTAGCCTCAGACAATATTCATCTGAGATCCTGTCGAAAGGAATAATAATGACAGAAGACATCAAGGGCGAGGACGACAATATGGAAGGCACTAACGCATATCCATTACTGCCACTAAGAGACATTGTGGTGTTCCCGCACATGATTGTGCCACTTTTTGTTGGCCGTGAGAAATCCATTAGCGCACTTGAAGAAGTGATGGGTTCAGAAAAGCAGATCCTGCTTGCAACCCAAATTGATGCCGGTGAAGATGACCCAGAACCAAAGGGCATTTATGACATTGGTACGGTAGCAAACGTCTTGCAGCTTTTAAAACTTCCTGACGGCACTGTGAAAGTGTTGGTGGAAGGTAAATCTCGCGCTGAGATTACTGGTTATACTAAAACTGATGATCATTTTGAAGTGACAGCTGATGAGCTTGCCGAGCCGGAAGATGACTTGGTTGAGATTGAGGCTCTATCTCGCTCAGTCGTCAGTGAATTTGAAAATTATGTCAAACTGAACAAAAAAATCTCTCCTGAGGTTGTGAGTGCAACCGGTCAGATAGATGATTTCTCTAAACTTGCTGATACCGTCGCATCGCATTTGGCGATTAAGATCCTAGAAAAACAGGATATGCTGACAACAATCAGCGTTAAAGAGCGTTTGGAAAAATGTCTTGGCTTTATGGAAGGCGAAATTTCAGTTCTCCAAGTTGAAAAACGTATCCGTTCGCGTGTTAAGCGCCAAATGGAGAAAACACAGCGTGAGTATTATTTGAATGAGCAAATGAAAGCCATTCAAAAAGAACTTGGTGAAGGTGAAGAAGGTCGTGATGAACTTTCTGAGCTTGAAGAGCGCGTTGAAAAAACAAAGCTTTCAAAAGAAGGTCGTGAAAAAGCTGATGCTGAGGTTAAAAAACTTCGCCAGATGAGCCCGATGTCCGCTGAAGCGACAGTTGTTCGTAACTATCTTGATTGGTTGCTAGGACTTCCTTGGGGTAAATCCTCTCGTGCGAAGGTTGATCTTAATAAGGCTGAAGCTATTTTGGATAATGATCACTTTGGTCTTGATAAGGTCAAAGAGCGCATTATTGAATATCTTGCGGTTCAAACGCGCACGTCGAAAATTAAAGGGCCTATTTTGTGCCTTGTTGGTCCTCCAGGTGTTGGTAAAACTTCACTTGCAAAGTCGATCGCTAAAGCGACAGGCCGCGAATATGTTCGCATGGCTTTGGGTGGGGTTCGTGACGAGTCTGAAATTCGAGGTCATCGTCGGACTTACATTGGTTCGATGCCGGGTAAAATCGTACAATCAATGAAAAAAGCCAAGAAGAACAATCCGCTCTTCTTGCTTGATGAAATTGATAAAATGGGCATGGATTTCCGCGGTGATCCGTCATCTGCTTTGCTTGAGGTTCTTGATCCTGAGCAAAACTCTACATTTATGGACCATTATCTTGAGGTCGAATACGATCTGTCAAAAACAATGTTTGTGACCACGTCAAATACATTGAACATTCCAGGTCCGTTGATGGATCGTATGGAAATTATCCGTATTGCTGGTTACACCGAAGACGAAAAACTGGAAATTGCAAAGCGTCACTTGTTGCCAAAAGCAATCAAAGATCATGCTTTGGATGAAAAAGAGTTCTCATTAACCGATGAGGCTTTGTTGGAGATCGTTCGCGCTTATACCCGAGAAGCGGGTGTTCGTAGTTTAGAGCGTGAATTATCGAAGCTTACGCGTAAATGCGTAACTGAGATCCTAAAGACAAAAGTTGAAAAGGTTGAAGTCACAATCGACAATCTTAGCGATTATCTCGGTGTTCCGCGCTTCCGTCATGGTGAAGCAGAAGGTGAAGATCAAGTTGGTGTTGTAACTGGTCTTGCTTGGACTGAAGTTGGTGGCGAATTGCTGACCATTGAAGGTGTTATGCTCCCGGGTAAAGGCACTATGACGGTCACTGGTAACCTTAAAGATGTGATGAAAGAGTCTATTTCAGCAGCTGCATCTTATGTGAAATCTCGCGCAGTTGACTTTGGCATTAAACCGCCTGTCTTTGAAAAACGCGATATTCACGTTCACGTGCCAGAAGGTGCAACGCCAAAAGATGGACCATCTGCTGGTATCGCTATGGCAACTGCGATTGTGTCTATTATGACAGGTATTCCTGTTCGAAAAGACATTGCAATGACAGGTGAGGTGACATTGCGTGGTCGTGTCTTGCCAATTGGTGGCTTGAAAGAGAAGCTTCTAGCTGCGCTTCGTGGTGGGATTAAAACCGTTTTAATCCCTGAGGAGAATGCAAAAGACTTAGCTGATATTCCAGATAACGTTAAAAACGAGATGGATATTATCCCAGTTTCACGCATGGGTGAGGTCATTAAGCACGCGCTTGTTGAAGCTCCAGTTGCAATTGAATGGGAAATGCCAAGCGATGATGCACCGGCATTGGCGAATACAAATGATGCAGCAGGCGAGCAAATCGCACATTAATGCATTGCACAATAATCAATCTTTTAGAAAAGGCCGGAATTCCGGCCTTTTTTTGAGCAAAAGTTACAAAATAACGTGAAAAACACGCTTATTTATTTTGTAAATTGTTGTGGTGTTAGTTGGAATAGATAAACTCACCACATGAATTAACTGAGTCGTCTGATACGATGGAAAGGGATAGTTATGAATAAAAATGAACTTGTGTCAGCAGTTGCTGAAAAAGCGGGCATCGCGAAAACTGAAGCGGCCGCTGCAGTTGAAGCTGTGTTCGACACAGTAACAGCGGAACTAAAATCTGGCGGAGATGTTCGTCTTATCGGTTTTGGTAATTTTTCAGTAGGCCACCGTGCTGCTTCAAAGGGTCGTAACCCTTCTACAGGTGCTGAAGTTGATATTCCTGCAAGAAACGTTCCAAAGTTCTCTGCAGGTAAAGCATTGAAAGAAGCTGTTAACAGCTAATTTCTTTTATAGAATTTTTTGAAAATAACGATCCGCGAATAGGAAACTGTTCGCGGGTTTTTTTGTGCTTTTAAGAAGGTGTTGACATGTGAACAAAAATAGAACATAGTAGATACATAAAGTGAATTGGAGTATATTATGACGTATTTTGTTCGTGACTGTGCAGCCTTTGTTTCTATCACTATGTTTGTAGCAAGCCTTTGTGTTTTGTTCACATCAGTCTAGCTTGGTGAGCTAGTTTTACATCCTGTATTCAAATCTGTGCGAAGCTATTATTTTAAGCTGTGCTCAGATCTTATTTCTGGCAATATGTGTCAGAGTGGATTCTGCGACACAGTTCGTGTTTCTAGATTTGATGAGACAGGTGAATACCGACGATGGCGAGCAGTACTGAGAATAAACCGAAATTTGTGAACCTTCACGTTCATTCCGCGTATTCTTTGTTGGAAGGCGCGCTACCGGTTAAGACCGTTTTATCCTCAGCCATTAAAGATCATCAACCAGCGATCGCGATTACCGATACCAATAATCTGTTCAGCGCGCTTGAATTTTCGATCAAGGCAGCCGGCGAGGGCATTCAGCCTATTATTGGATGTCAGCTTAGCATTGATATGCAAGATGCGGGGGATGGTGAGACCAAATCTGGTCGTGAACATCTTCGCGTATTTCCATCCATAGTTCTGCTTGCCTCTACGCAAACTGGCTATCAAAATCTTGTTGAGATTCTTAGCCGTGCATATCTGAAAGGTTCAGATGATGAAGCGGTGCATATCAACTTATCTTGGCTTGAAGGTAAGTCAGAAGGTTTAATCGCACTCACTGGTGGTCCATCAGGGCCCATTGATACCGCTTTCGATAATGGTCGCAACAATGTTGCCTTAGAAAGAGTTCAGAATCTAAGTAAACTATTCCCAGATCGTTTGTATGTCGAACTTCAAAGACCCCGCGGTTACAACAAGTCTTTAGAAGCTCATCTTGTTAATCTTGCATATGATCAAGAATTGCCAATCGTTGCGACGAATGAATCATTCTTTCCTAGTGAAGAAGATTTTGATGCGCATGATGCGCTTATGGCGGTTGCCAATAATACCGTAGTCTCAGATGAAAACCGTTTTCGTTTAACCGAAGATCATTACCTAAGATCGCAAAGTCAAATGGTGGATTTGTTTTCTGATCTTCCAGAAGCCATTGAGAACACGATCGAGATTGCCAAAAGGTGTTCTGTTAAACTTGGCTACATCGATCCGATTTTGCCACGATTTACAGGTGATGATGACGAGGATGATGGTGACGATGAAAGTGCGCTTAAAGCTGAAGCGGATGAATTGCGCCGTCAGTCCATTGAAGGATTGAAAGAGCGGCTTAAAGTTCACGGTACTGCACTTGATTACACTGAAAAGGACTATGAAGAGCGCTTAACTGTAGAGCTTGACATCATTGAAGGGATGAAATTCCCTGGATATTTTTTGATTGTTGCGGACTTTATTAAGTGGGCGAAGGAGCAAGATATACCCGTTGGGCCGGGCCGTGGTTCCGGCGCGGGCTCGCTTGTGGCGTTTGCCTTAACGATTACCGACGTTGATCCATTGCGGTTTTCGCTTCTGTTCGAGCGGTTTTTGAACCCAGAACGTGTTTCCATGCCTGATTTTGATATCGATTTCTGCCAGGATCGGCGTGAAGAAGTTATCAAATATGTGCAAGAAAAATATGGTCGCGAGCAAGTTGCTCAGATCATCACGTTTGGTTCATTGCAAGCTCGTGCAGCACTGCGAGATGTCGGTCGAGTTCTTCAAATGCCGTACGGTCAGGTTGATCGTATTTGTAAGTTAGTTCCCAATAATCCGGCAAATCCAACGCCGCTTCATAAAGCGATTGAGGAAGAACCAAAATTTGCTGAAGCGGTGGATGAAGAACCTATTGTAGGGCGTTTGCTGGATATCGCTCAAAAGCTTGAGGGATTATATAGACACGCATCAACGCACGCTGCGGGTATTGTGATTGGTGATCGCCCATTATGGCAATTGGTGCCGATGTATCGCGATCCGCGCTCTGATATGCCAGTGACCCAATTTAACATGAAATGGGTTGAGCAAGCCGGGCTGGTTAAGTTTGACTTCTTGGGCCTTAAAACCCTCACGGTGATTAAGACCGCGGTAGATTTCATTGCTGAGAGTAATATCGAAGTTGATATCAACACCATCCCATTTGACGATAAAAAATCCTATGAGATGATGTCTCGCGGTGAAACTGTGGGTGTATTTCAGGTGGAATCTGCTGGTATGCGTAAAGCGCTTATCGGCATGAAGCCTGACCGTATTGAGGATATTATTGCACTTGTAGCGCTTTATCGTCCGGGTCCGATGGAAAACATCCCAGTTTATAACGCGCGTAAACATGGCGAAGAAGAACTCGCATCCATCCATCCAAAAATTGATTATCTGATCGAAGAAACCCAAGGGGTGATTGTTTATCAAGAACAGGTGATGCAGATCGCGCAGGTGCTTTCTGGATATTCTCTTGGTGAAGCGGATTTGTTGCGCCGTGCGATGGGTAAAAAAATCCAAGCCGAGATGGATAAGCAGCGCGTTCGTTTCGTTGAGGGGGCTGTTGAACGCGGGGTATCCAAGCCGCAAGCGGATATGATTTTTGATCTATTGGCGAAGTTTGCCAATTATGGATTTAATAAGTCCCATGCGGCAGCCTATGGAATTGTATCTTATCAAACGGCATATCTAAAAGCCCATTATCCGGTTGAATTTCTGGCAGCGTCGATGACCCTTGATATGGGTAATACCGAGAAATTGGTTGATTTTCGACAAGATGCTATTCGTTTAAAAATAGAAGTCGTTGCGCCATCTGTTCAAACTTCATTCCGACATTTTCAACGTGGAGAGAATAAAATTTTCTACTCTTTGGCAGCGATCAAGGGGGTGGGCGAGGCCGCTGTTGATCACATTGTTGAGGTCAGAGGTGAAAAGCCGTTCAAATCGATTGAAGATTTTTGTAAGAGAGTTGACCCTAAAATGGTCAATAAACGAGTAATTGATAGTTTGATTTGTGCCGGTGCCTTTGATTGTTTTGGCCGAGAACGTGCTGAGTTGATTGCAGGCTTAGAACGTATTCTTGGATTTAGCCAAAAGGCATCCGCTGACCGTGCATCTGGCCAAAGTGATATCTTTGGTTTAGATGCTGATGGCCCGGGGGAAGTGATCCAATTCAACAAAGTTACACCTTGGTTGCCTGCTGAGAAACTGCAGCGTGAATATCAAGTGCTTGGTTTTTATCTATCCGCGCATCCGCTTGATAGCTATGGTGAAATTCTGGACAAAAAACGTGTACAAAAATGGACAGATTTCTCATTGGCTGTAAAAGCTGGTGCAACAGCGGGTCGTTTAGCAGGCACGGTAACAGGTTTTCAGCAGCGCAAAACACGAACCGGCAATAAAATGGGGATTGTGACATTCTCAGATAGTACGGGCCAGTTTGAAGCGGTTCTGTTTTCAGAAGCACTGCAATTGCATCGCGATTTACTTGAACCGGGTAAGTCGCTTATCTTAACGGTAGCAGCTGAAGAACGCCCTGAGGGAATTGGATTGCGTATTCAAAGTGTGACATCACTTGAATATGAAGCTGTTAGCACGCAAAAAACACTCCGCATCTTCATGCGCGATAGTGTAGCGCTTCCAGCCGTTTCGGCGCATTTGAATACAAAAGGTAGAGGGCAGGTGTCTTTCATCATGATCAAAGATGATGGTGATCGTGAAATTGAAATTGAACTGCCAACAAAATATAAAATATCGCCTGAAATCGCAGCAGCAATGAAATCGGCACCAGGAGTTCTGGACGTCGAATTGGTTTAATTCTCACCTTCGGATTTTTCAGGTTTTGCTTTCGATTTTGGCCTACTTTTAAAGGTATAACCGGTTTGGACAATCGTGTTGCCAAACTTTGATCGCACTTTATCGACCGCACCTTCAACATGGGCTCGTCGGGTTGCATCAATATCAACCAAATCATCTGGATCTGCTTGTTCTGGTGCGCCAAGATCACTGACACCTATGCCTAAAAGCCTGAAACTGGTCCCATCTGTTTCGTGTTTTAAAAGTTCCAGTCCTGTACGAAATATCTTATCCGCAAGCATGGTAGGATCCGACAAGCGGCGGTTTCTGGTTCGTGATTTAAAGTCTGATGTTTTCAACTTTAGGACAACTGTGTGCCCAGAAATGTTCGATTTCTTGAGCCTGTCAGCAACCTTTTCGCTAAGAGATCTGAGTATTTTAGCCAATTCATCATAGTCTGATTTATCGTCAAAAAAGGTGGTTTCAGAGGAAATACTTTTTGCACCAGAGTTTGGCCGAACGG
This sequence comes from Lentilitoribacter sp., assembly GCA_039974935.1. GTDB lineage: Bacteria > Pseudomonadota > Alphaproteobacteria > Rhizobiales > Rhizobiaceae > Lentilitoribacter. The sequence goes on from JBDWIC010000001.1 coordinate 604,164, forward strand.
TTCTGTCATCATTGCCGCGAGAAAGATGGTAAAGTCGTGTACCCATTGTGCCATATCGTCTTAACAGCTCATTTAGTTCCATTTTCTGCAGCTGGCCAATCATCGTTATGCCATCTTTAGAAAGCGTTGAAGCAAACGCCTTTCCCACACCCCAGATTTTCGTTACGGGCATTTCAGCCAACAGTTTTAACGCTTCTTCCTCGCCGATAATCGAGAAACCTCTGGGTTTATTCAGATCAGAAGCAATTTTTGCCAAGAATTTGCAGTAAGACAGCCCAACGGAGACAGTTATTCCAATCTCGTTCTCAATCTTTTGCGCAAGTGTTGCAAGTGTTTGCGCAGGAACCATGCCATGTAGTCGTTCAGTACCGGATAGATCTAAAAAAGCTTCATCGATTGAAAGTGGTTGAACCATTGGGGTGAGTTCAAGCATCATTTCGCGCACCTGTTTGCCCACCTTGCTGTATTTTTTCATATCCGGGGGCAAAACAACAGCTTCAGGACACGCATCAAGCGCTTTAAACATTGGCATGGCTGAGCGGACGCCATGAATACGAGCAACATAACAAGCCGTTGATACAACGCCACGTTTTCCACCGCCTATGATGAGTGGTTTATCAATAAGATCTGGATTGTCGCGTTTTTCCACGGCAGCATAAAATGCGTCACAATCTATATGAGCGATGTTGAGTGTCGACAATTCTGCATGCTTAAGAAGGCGCGGGCTGCCACACCTTTTACAGCGCGGGCGAGTTGGCACGACAGGTTCAAAGCAATCGCGACAAAAACCATGTTTTGGGCTGTTTGGAGGCATGTTACGTCGTTTCAATCAGAACAAATGTCGAACAAATTGAATTTAAAGTGTTTTTCATTGCATAACAAGCCGAAACACTGAGAGAAATTGAGTTTTTTAACGCTTTAGATTTTGCTCTGAATATGGCTCTGTACATCAGTCCAGTTATCGGCATCATAAATATAATCATCAAGCTTCGGCGCGATCGCTTTAAAGTCCTGGTTAGCCATGATGCTGATGTGATGTGTATCCGGCGCGTGTTCAGCAACTGAATGATGGTTATAAATCATATCATCGATGAAAAAGACTTTGTCATCATTGCTTGAACTTGCTTCCTGCAAGATCGGGCCTTTTGCTTCTTCTGTTGCAATAAGGGGGTAGCTAAGATCAAAGCCTTCAAGCAGCTTCTTGCGTTTTTCAAAGTGGTGAGGGGGCATTGCAGTTAGAAACACAATATCCATCTTTTCACTTAGCGTTTTTAAAACCAGATCTACGTCAGGAAGCAGATTTTGCCAGTTTAATTGATCTGCAAAAAAGTCTTCAATCAAAGATGAGACCTTGTGGTTTTCAACTGCGTTCTCTGTGTTCAAATCAAATATATTGCCATGGAGCGCGAAACTGTTGGCGCGTAGCTCTTTATCTTGGGCGAGAAGAAAGCTTTGAAACGGTGTTAAAAACTCAAGCACTACCTCATCGATATCGCAGACCAGCAATGGGCGGTCTGATAAAGAGGCAGCAATCTCCGTCATCGAATTCATATCAATAGCCTTGCTCTAAATTTCCACCAAGCTGACGAAACGCCTGAGCTACGTGTTCTGGCTTTTCATTTGATGCTTCACAATATTTTAAAAGCGTTGGCTCATGATTGATCAAGAATTCTAAAACACCAGCGAAAAACCCGGGCTGCGTTGCTGCTTGTCGTAATTGGGAGGCTTCCAATCCAGATAGGCCCAAAAATCGATTGAAAAGCTCTGGTTCTGATGCCAGCCAACTTAACACATCAATGGCGATTTCTTCGGATTTCTCCATCTTTTCAAAACCTTAATTTTATAGATATATTTGTTTTTAGAAATTACCTTTTTTTCAACTAAATCGGTGTAACATGCAACTTAATTAGGGAATACTGGGACGTATCGGGCGAATAAATGACAAAAAAAGTTATGATAGTTGAGGATAATGAGCTGAACATGAAGCTCTTTAGAGATCTCATTGAAGCATCTGGCTATGGAACGATACAAACGCGGAATGGTTTGGAAGCGCTTGATCTTGCGCGCCAACATAAACCTGATTTGATTCTCATGGATATTCAATTACCTGAGGTCTCGGGCTTAGATGTAACTAAATGGCTGAAAGAAGACGAAGAATTGCATTCAATACCGGTTATTGCGGTTACAGCGTTTGCGATGAAGGGTGATGAAGAGCGTATCCGACAAGGTGGTTGTGAGGCGTATATTTCCAAACCTATTTCAGTTCCGGGTTTCTTAGAAACCATTAAGGGTTTTTTGGGACCTAGTGGTGCATAATCGTTTTTGATAAGTAAAAATCGCGTTTTGAGTTTCGGAGTATTTGTGTAAATGACAGCTAGAGTTCTTGTTGTTGATGATATCCCAGCCAATGTAAAGCTGCTGGAAACTCATCTACTTGCTGAATACTTTGAAGTACTTACCGCTGAAGATGGCATGTCGGCGCTTAATATTTGTGACAAAACGCAAGTTGATCTTATTTTGTTAGATATCATGATGCCTGGGATTGATGGATTTGAGGTTTGTCGACGCTTAAAAGCCAATCCCAAAACAGTTCATATTCCTGTGGTGATGGTCACAGCGCTTGATCAGCCTGAAGATCGGGTTCAAGGGCTTGAATGTGGTGCGGATGATTTCCTTACTAAGCCGGTGAACAACATGCAGCTAATGGCGCGTGTTAAAAGTTTGCTTCGACTGAAAATGCTGACTGACGAATTGCGCAATCAAGCTAGTGGACGCACTTCATTTGTTACACTTGATGATCAAAAAACTGGAGATGACCAGAAGTCTGGACCGTCTGCTTTAGAAGAGCGTGGTTTGACGCTTTTAATTGATGGACGTGCAAGTTCACATGATCGTATAGCAAAGTCGATTTCAGAAATTGCAGATATTAACGCGTTCTCAGATCCTGAAGCTGCGCTCTTTGAAGCAGCAGAAACGCCTTATGAGTTGATCATTATTAACGATAATATTGCTGGTAGTGATCCGTTGCGTTTGTGTTCGCAATTGCGTTCACGAGAGGCGACACGCTTTGTACCTATCTTAATTATGCTTCAGGCGGGTGATGAACAGCAAATCGTTCGAGCGCTAGATATTGGCGTGAATGATTATATTTTGCATCCATTTGATCCCAATGAATTATATGCGCGATCACTAACGCAAATAAAGCGTCATAGATCGAGCGAGATGTTAAAGGCAAGCCTTTCAAAATCAGTTGAATTAGCTGTAGTTGATCCGCTGACGGGCTTAAACAATAGGCACTTTCTTGATGCCTACATGGACAAATTGATTTCTAGATCTAAGCGCCGGAATACACCTATTTCGCTTTTGATCACAGATATCGACAAATTCAAGAGCGTTAATGACACTTACGGTCATGATGCAGGTGATGAGGCATTGAGAGAATTTGCCCGTCGGTTACGCGGCACTGTGCGCGGTGCTGATCTTGCTTGCCGTTTTGGTGGGGAGGAGTTCTTAGTTCTCATGCCCGATACGACAGAGCAAATGGCGCTTCAGGTTGCTGAACGCTTGCGTAAATCTATCGAAGAGATGCCATTTGATATCACCGGAGAAAGTGATCCTTTATCAGTAACAACCTCGGTGGGTGTGACGAGTTTTAATCCTGATCTAGATGATAGCAAAACTTTACTCAAGCGAGCTGATAACGCGCTTTATGAAGCAAAATCACAGGGTAGAAACCGAGTCGTTTTAAAAGAAGTCGCTTAATTAAATACGGTATTTAAAGCGTATTTTAAAATCAATACTACTCATATTTTCAACTTATACTTTTATATAATTGTTAGTGTTCGCGCTTAACACGGACGCAATGCTTGATTCTTTTGCTAATTTGAGCAATGATCTTAGCAGTAGGCGCAACTTATTTAGTAGAATTTATAGAGATACCCCATGATGTTCAGGTCCGCCGCATCTCCTGGGTCGTGGGGTGGCCGATCTTTCTACAGCATTCCGTGGCCTCCTCGTACCACTTCTGTTGCATTGATCGGCCCACAAATAAAACCCGCTTGCATTGCTGCAAGCGGGTTTAAATTTTTACAGTTAAGTATTTGAATTACTTAATTTTTGCTTCTTTGAACTCAACGTGCTTACGAGCAATTGGGTCGTATTTTGTTTTGACCATTTTCTCTGTGTAAGTACGGCTGTTCTTTTTGGTTACATAGAAGAAACCAGTGTCAGCAGTTGACTGTAGTTTAATTTTAATAGTTGTTGCCTTGGCCATCTTGGCTACCTTCTTTAAAAAATGAAGCCGCAGATGATATTTGCAATCTACGGCATTGTTGACGCGAAATTACAAATTAAGCCTCAAAAGTCAAGCCCTTTGGATAATGAAAATAGTAATTTTGGGCTTGGGCTTCGTGATAAGTGATGATTGAGTTTGAATAATTATATCTTGTTATAAAAATAAGGTGGTGCATCAAAATTGAGATCATTGGATTGCTCCAATCTCAATTGCAGCTGATTGAGAATTTTAGATGTGATCATCGGCATTGGATGATCTTGGGGTTTATAGATATCCACCCAGCGCAGATCTACCAATTCATCGCTGTCTTTAGCTTGTGAAGCATCAATCCCTAACTCATCGCAGAAAGTTACAAAAAACCTTGTATCAAAGCGCCTGGCTTGCCCTATAGGGGTGATGGCTCTGGCAAAATACCTAAAGCTTTGGAGGTTAAAGCCATCGCTGTCTTGAATAGTTAAGTTGGTTTCTTCAAACAATTCACGTGCGGCAGCCAGCGCCAACGCGGTAGCGGTTGATTTTGTGAACTTTTGCGATGTGTCTTTCAGAAGATGCGATACAACTTCATCCCGAAGAGGGGTGTTTATTGGAAGTCGCCAATCGTTTCTATCTCGGCGACCACCGGGGAACACATATAGATCTGGCATGAAAACATGCTTGCTTGACCTCTTGCCCATCAACACGCGCAGGTTCTGCCGATCGATCAGCATGATTGTTGCTGCATCTTTTGGACGTAGAGCCTTAGGCTTGCCTTGTTTGGTGACGGATGTGTTCAATGTCGTTATTATAGCCTAGTGCTCTTTGAGGGCGGCACTATCGTCATAATCTGGTTGATCACCAAAGCCATGCATGCGCAATGCCCATTGAAGACCCACTACAGCGCCTTTAACAGGTTGGAGAAGCGCTAAAGACAAAACAGTGGTGATCGGGATCCAAATTAGCAGATGTTGCCAATCTGCGAGCTTAAAGACCATATCCGTCATCATGAAGCCCGCAACAACAATGTGGCCTATGATGAGAATCACTAAATATGCGGGAAGATCATCCGCGCGGTGGTGATGCAACTCTTCGCCACAGTTTCTGCATTGTGGTGTAACTTTTACAAACTTATCGAAAAGTTTGCCTTCACCGCAGCATGGGCAACGTGATGCGAATCCGCGTTTCATCGCAAGTTTGGTAGGCCGTTCTTCTTTTTGGCCGTTATTTTGATAGACTTGTGTTTCAGTCATTTAATATCTCATTTTCTGCGCCGAGATTTACGTCCCTTTTTAAAGGTTGGACGTGCTGCCGATCGGTTTTTCTTTCCCTTATGGAAAGAACGTGTTCCGGTTGGCATTTTTTCGCCCTTACTCAGCATTTCAAATCTCAAAGCCCCAGCAAGTGGTATTGCTTCAGCTAATCTTACGTCTACTTCGTCTCCCAATCGAAACCCAAGGCCCGTTCTTTCGCCGGTGAGTGCCTGATGGACTTCGTCATAAAAATAGTAATCAGTTCCCAATGTTGATATTGGTATAAAACCATCTGCGCCGTATTCTGGCAACGAGACAAATAGTCCTGATTTGGTCACACCCGCAATTCGTCCGCGAAACTCAACGCCGATTTTTTCAGCCAGGTGATGAGCAATCAAGCGATCTTGTGTATCACGCTCAGCGCCGGATGCGCGCCGTTCAAAGTTTGAAATGTCTTCAGCGATCAGTTCAAGCGCGGCTTCTTCATCAGGTGTTATACCACCTTCACCCAAGCCATGTGAGCCCACAAGCGCACGGTGTACTATAAGGTCAGCATATCTGCGAATAGGTGAGGTGAAATGTGCATATTTCCGTAAGTTTAAACCAAAATGACCTTGGTTATCAGGATGATAGATCGCTTGACTTTGCGAGCGCAACACCATCTCGTTGACCATTGTTTCAGTAGGCTTGTCTTTAACGTTGGCTAAAATACCATTGAAATGATTAGCACGCAGATTGCCACCTTTTGCCAAAGCTATGTCAAGCGTTGCCAAAAACTCACGCAAAGCTTCTTGTTTGGATAAAGATGGCTCTTCATGCACACGATAGATCAATGCCTGACGCTTTTTCTCTAATGCTTCGGCGGCAGCGACATTTGCTTGGATCATGCATTCTTCAATAAGCTTATGAGCATCAAGCCTATCTGGCACATGAATGTGATCAACTTTGCCTTCATCATCTAATATGATCCGGCGTTCGGGTAAATCTAGATCAAGTGGTTGCCTGCGATCTCTACCGATTTTCATAATCGCATAGGTCGCCCATAAAGGCTTCAGGACTGATTCTAAGATTTCTCCAGCCTGAGCGTCTGGATTGCCGTCTATGGCTTCCTGTGCTTGCTCATAGGCAAGACTTGCGGCGCTTCTCATCATAATGCGATGGAACGAGTGGCTGATCTTGCGACCTTCGGCATTGAAAATGATCTTGGTCGCCAGAGCAGGGCGATCTACACCTTGTTTTAATGAGCATAAGTTATTGCTGATGCGTTCGGGAAGCATTGGGATAACGCGGTCAGGAAAATAAACAGAGTTTCCTCTTATACGCGCTTCGCGGTCCATGGGCGTATCTGGTCTAACGTAATAGGATACATCTGCAATCGCGACATATAAGACAGCACCACCAGCGTTATCTGGATTTTCATCCATATGTGCGTAAACTGCATCATCATGATCTTTTGCGGTTGCAGGGTCGATGGTGATTAGCGGGATGTTACGCCAATCTTCGCGTTTTTTCATATCCGCTGGTTTCGCTTCTTCAGCGGCATCCAAAACTTCTTGCGGGAAGATGTGAGGAATGCCGCGATCATGAACAGCAATCATCGTTATTGCTTTTTCAGATGCGATGGAACCCACCACATTTATGATCTTTGCATTGGGTAGACCAACGCGATTATTGGGGATGGATTGCACTTCGACCAAATCGCCATGCTTTGCGCCACCGATCATATCAGGTGCAATCGCATATTCTTTGTTTTTTCGGTCAATTGGTAGCACGCGGCCGCCGCTATTCTCACCACTTTCGTTTTCACGATATATTCCCATGGTGCTTGATTTTTGGCGATCAAGGACTTTCATGACCTTACCTATATAGGCAGGGCCTTCTCGGTTATCATTGGGGAATATACGCGCAAGAACTTTATCGCCAAGACCAGCGGTTGGTCCGGATGCTTTTGAGCGAGATCCACCAGTGCGAGATTTTTGCGACATTTGGCGGATGAGAACTGCAGGTGCTGTTCCATCTTCATCGCGCCATTGTGTTGGTCTGCCGATCAAATCGCCATCATTATCTCTTGATAAAATATCCAGTGTAGAAACGGATGGCATTGAGCCCGGGCGAGAAATTTTCTTGCGTGTTCCGCTCAATGAACCTTCATCAGCCATCTCACGCAGGATATCTTTTAAGACCGCGCGTTCATCGCCTTTAACACCAAATGCCTTGGCGATTTCTCGTTTTGAGGCTAGGTCGGGGAACTCAGATATAAAACGCAAGATCGCCGCTTTTTCAAGCGGCGGCTTCTTGTTTTTAACTTTAGAGGTGTTTTCTAAGTCATTATTATTTTTGGTTTTTTGTCTCGTTGACTTAGAACGTACAAACCTTGGCGTTTTTGCCAAATCTATTCCTCAGCTTTTGGTTCTGCAGCTTTTTTCTTAGCTGCTGGTTTCTTGGTCGCAGGTTTTTTAGTCGTTGTCTTTTTGGCCGCTGTTTTCTTCTTTGCCGCAGGCTTTTTCTTAGGAGCGGCTTTCTTTTTGCCTTTGGTCGCAGCCTTTGCGTTAACGAGTTCAACACCTTGTTCAAGTGTTACGCCTTGCGGGTCTGTACCGTTTGGCAAGGTTGCATTAATTTTTTCCCACTTAACATAGGGACCATAACGACCATCCATAACGGCAATTTTGCCGCCATCTGGGTGCTCGCCAAGTTCTTTCAGAGCCGTTGCAGCTTTTCTACCACGACCTGGACCTGCAGCCGCTTTTTCTGCAATAACTGTAACAGCACGGTTTAAACCAACAGAAAATACATCTTCGATAGATTCTAAGTTTGCATACATGCCATCATGCAATAGGAAGGGGCCATAACGACCCAAGCCGCTTGAAATCATTTTACCTGTTTCTGGATGTGGACCAATGTCTCTAGGCAATGAGATAAGCGCCATTGCGCGTTCGTAGTCGATAGTTTCAGGTGCCCAACCTTTCGGTAAGCTTGAACGCTTTGCTTCTTTGCCTTCGCCACGTTGAACATAAGGGCCAAAACGTCCTGAACGAAGTGTGATGTCTTCGTCCGTATTTGGATCTTTTCCTAGTGTTTGCGGTTCATTAGAAACAGCGGCTTGATTTTCACCATCGGCGTTCTTGGACAACTGACGGGTAAATTTGCATTCAGGGTAGTTTGAACAACCAACAAATGCACCATAACGACCAAGCTTCAGGGATAGATTACCCTCACCACAAGTTGGGCAGATGCGTGGGTTCATGCCATCGCCACGATCAGGGAAGGCGAGTTCTGCAAGCTCTTCGTTCAATGCATCAAGAACATTGGTAACGCGGAGCTCTTTGGTGCCTTCAACATGGGTTTGGAATTCGTCCCAGAATTCGCGCAATACGTCTTTCCACTGTAACTCACCCGCTGAAATGCGATCGAGTTTGTTTTCAAGATCAGCAGTAAAGCTGAACTCTACATAACGGTCAAAGAAGTTGCCCAAGAAGGCTGTAACCAAGCGTCCTTTTGGTTCTGGGATCAGTTTGCGCTGTTCAGATTTAACATATTCACGATTTGAAAGCGTTGCCAGAGTTGAGGCGTAAGTTGAGGGACGACCAATTCCCAGCTCTTCCATCTTTTTAATAAGAGACGCTTCTGAATAGCGCGGTGGTGGTTCAGTAAAGTGCTGCGTTGCGTTGATTTTCTCACGCGCTGTATCTTCACCTTGATTGATAAGCGGTAAACGCGCATCATCAGATTTATCGTCGGCTTTGTTGTCGCTATCGTCTTTATGATCGCTATAAGCTGCAATGAAGCCATCAAAACGAATGACAGAGCCATTTGCGCGCAATGTAGCTGATTGTCCGCCATTGGTGGCAATAACGTCAACGGCAGTACGTTCGATTTCAGCTGAGGCCATTTGGCTGGCAATCGCTCGCTTCCAAACAAGATCATATAATCTGAATTGATCGGCATCGAGGAATTTCTTAACCTGATCAGGTGTGCGATCAAAGCTGGTTGGGCGAATTGCTTCGTGAGCCTCTTGCGCGTTTTTCGCCTTGGTTTCGTAGTGGCGCGCTTTATCAGGGCAATATTTATCGCCAAACTGTGTTTTTATAGCCGAGCGGGCGGACTCAATAGCCTCAGGTGCCATTTGCACACCATCGGTACGCATATAAGTGATGAGACCCGCAGTTTCGCCACCAATTTCAATGCCTTCATAGAGCTTTTGCGCAACTTGCATTGTGCGCGATGCATTAAACCCTAATTTGGAAGATGCAGCCTGTTGAAGCGTTGACGTTGTAAATGGTGGCGATGGATTGCGACGAGTTGGTTTTGCCTCAACTTTACCAATATTAAACGAAGCGCTTTCCAACATTAGCTTCATTTTGTCAGCCGATTCGGCATTTTCAATGGATAATTTTTGTAATTTGTCGCCGTCAAAAATAGTTAGACGGGCAGTAAATTTGTCATCGCGCGGAGTTTTAAGCTCTGCAGCGATTTGCCAATATTCATCTTTGATAAAACGTTCAATTTCAGTTTCACGATCGCAAATCAAGCGCAATGCAACTGATTGTACGCGTCCTGCAGATCGTGCGCCTGGGAGTTTACGCCACAAAACTGGTGATAGGTTAAATCCAACAAGGTAATCAAGAGCGCGGCGGGCGAGATAGGCATCAACAAGAGGGGTATCAATATCACGTGGTTGCGCCATTGCATCGAGTACAGATTTTTTCGTTATCGCATTGAAAACAACACGTTTTACGTTCTTGCCCTTGAGTGCTTTTTTCTTTTCAAGTACGTCTAAAACATGCCAAGAAATGGCTTCACCTTCGCGATCGGGGTCAGTTGCGAGAAATAATGTGTCGGCACCTTTAAGCGCTGTTGAAATGTCTTTTAAGCGCTTATTTGACGCTGTATCGACTTCCCAAAGCATTGCGAAATCTTCTTCAGGATTTACCGAACCATCCTTGGCTGGCAAATCTCTGACATGACCAAAAGATGCCAGAACTGTGTAATCAGAACCAAGGTATTTGTTAATGGTCTTTGCTTTTGCAGGAGATTCTACGACAACTACATTCATACTTATTTTCGCACTTTACAAATTGTGTGTTTTTTAATGATTTGGCTTAGCACATGGACATTGAACGGCATTTGGTCAAGCTTTTTTGAGAATTTCTTGTTCAATACAACGCAATACAACCTGTAAGGGTGAAGATAAATATTGCAATCTTAAATTAAAGTCGTTAGGATAATAGTCATAAGTTGATGTCGCGAGCAAGGTGTTCGTTTCGATCCGCTTTAGGGATTATACAATTGCCAAAAAACAACAACACAGCCCAAACAAGTGACAACCCAAAAGCGCATAACAACCTCGTTTATGTTAAAGATATGCTAGGGGAATTGCGCACTGTTGCTGATACTGAAGGTGCTGACATGTTAAGCTATCTAATTGAAATGGCATATATTGAGTGTGGAGACATTTTATCCAATTCAAGACCGTTAAACCTAGGTTTGCAAAACAAGGGATACAAATCCTCCTGAGTGGCGCTGAAGGCGGCTTGCTAAATCCAACTCCAATAAAACAAGATAGACCGTTTGTGCAGGATATCCGGTGTGTCTTATAATATCATCGATTTCAACTGGCGTTGCTCCCATAGCATTGATGATGATCGTACGAGCATTTTCATCTGGTGGGTCTAGGGTTTGCCCATCATCACCCGTTTCTTCAATAATATTGTAATTGATCTCATCAATCTGTGAGATAGGAGCAAGCGTCTCTAAGATGTCATTGGCTCCCGTTGTTAAAATTGCACCTTCTTTGAGAAGCTCATTTGTTCCGCCAGCTCGTGGGTCTAGAGGAGAGCCGGGGACTGCGAAGACCAAACGTCCAAAGTCTGATGCGCGGCGGGCTGAAATGAGTGATCCTGATCGTTTAGCAGCCTCAACAACCACAAGCCCTAACGATACTCCCGCAATCAACCGGTTCCGCCGGGGGAAATCGCGTGCAATTGGTTTCCAACCAAAGGGCATTTCAGTAATGGCTAATCCTTGACCGTCGCAAATGCGATTGTACAGATCGAGATTTTCAGGGGGGTAGGGTTTATCTATGCCGCCTGCTAGTGCGGCTATAGTGCCTGTCTGCGCATTTGTGTGTGTCCCTGTGCGCAGGCTTGCATGGTGAGCTGCTGCATCAATACCGCGCGCCAGACCCGATATAATTGTGTAACCCGCTTTGGCAATTTCTGAGGAGAGATTTGCAGCAAATTTTGTGCCGGTAATGGATGCATTTCGTGAGCCGACAATTCCAACAGAGGGTGGGGCGGTGAGATCTAAATTACCTTTCACCGTAATGAGCGGCGGTGCACCATCAATCTGTCGCAGTGCTCTTGGATATTCAGGCTCACCAATGCCTACCAGTTGCGCACCGAATTTTTCAATTTTCTCAAGTTCGATTTCGACTTCTGAAATAGTTGCAATCCGAATTCTACGGCGTGACCCACCACGTTGGGAGAGCTCTGGTAACATATCGATTGCACGTTCTGCTGAGCCGCAATTGTTTATCAATTCGCGAAAGGTTGCAGGTCCCACATTGTCACTTCTGATTAATCGCAGCCACGATAGTTTTTGTCGCTCAGTTAATTTTATCCCGCGCGACGGCTGATTAATCATTTTTTCTTGCTACCTATCTTACTTTCAGTACCTGCACGTAATCTGCCAATATTTTCATGATGTTTTAATATCGCGATGATGGACATGATGGCAAAGAGGACTGCGATATTTGATGATCCCAAAACATAAAGTGCAATGGGTACAACGATCAGTGCGCATAATGCGGCGAGTGATGAATATTTGAAAATAAAAGCAACCGATAACCACACTATAGCAAACGCTAAAACGACAATGGGTGCTAGGCCCAATAAAACACCAATGTAGGTTGCAACACCTTTTCCGCCCTTAAATTTTAGCCAAACAGGGAACAGGTGGCCTAAAAATGCAAATAACCCCGCGAGCATTGCCGCCGCAAGCCCGAATTTATGCGCAACGATAACTGCGATAGTACCTTTTAAGAGATCGCCAATGAGAACGCCTGCGGCAACCTTTTTGTTCCCCGTGCGCAAAACATTTGTTGCCCCAATGTTACCAGAGCCGATATTGCGTACATCGCCGAGCCCTGCAAACTTAGTGATGATCAATCCAAATGGAATAGAACCAAGCAGATAACCAAAGAGGGAAGCGAGTAGGAGAATATGTGGTGCTTGCGATGTAAAAATATCAGTCATATGAACAATCAATCAGTTTAAATACACGCATACACTTCCTAATGGTTGTATATCGTGATTATTGGTCGGAGTAAATAGTCTGTCCATTTACGATAGTTGCCAGCACTTTTCCGGTAAAGCGTGCGTCTTCAAAAGCGCTATTTTTGGACTTTGATACAATTTCATCTTTATAGTGTACCCAAGGCATTTCAAGATCAAACAGTGTTATGTCTGCAGACGCGCCAACACGTAGTGATCCTGCATCAAGACCGTATAGTTCTGCGGGCTTTGTAGACAAAACTTCGACTAATCGTGATAAGCTGACTTGCTCTGAATGGTGCAGTCGTAAAGCCGCTGCAAACATTGTTTCTAATCCGATTGCACCTTCTGCTGCATGCGGGAAGGGCAGGCGTTTGGTGTCAACGTCCTGAGGATCGTGGGATGAGCAAATAACATCAATTGTTCCATCAGAAATGGCTTCGACCATTGCTAAGCGCTCTTCTTCGCTCCGAAGTGGTGGAGATAATTTGAAGAATGTACGGTATTCACCAATATCTACTTCATTCAATGTAAGGTTATTGATCGAAATACCAGCGCTGACATTGAGATTTTTGTCTTTTGCGCGGCGAATTACTTTCGATGATTGCGGCACAGATATTTTTGCAGCGTGATAATTTGCGCCAGTTAATTCTGCTAAACGAACATCGCGTTCAAGCGGGATAATTTCAGCTTCTTTTGGAATGCCTGAGAAACCAAGCCAGCTTGCAAGAAGGCCTTCATTCATCATGCCGCCAGCGGCCAAATCTGCGTCTTCAGTTTCGCACGCGATCAAAGCACCAAAATCTCTCGCATAAGTCATTGCTCTGCGGATCACCGCAGCGTTGTGCAAGGTTTTGCGACCATCAGTGATACAAGCAGCACCAGCTTCCATCATAAGGCCAAACTCTGTCATTTCCTTGCCGTTCAACCCTTTGGTCATCGCAGATGCAGGATGGACGTGAATATCTGTTGTATCGCGCGCAGTGCGCTGGATGAATTGCAAGAGAGCAACGTCATCAATCACAGGGTTCGTATCGGGCATCGTGACGATTGAGGTAATACCGCCTTTAGCAGCGGCTTTACCCGCGGATGCGATTGTTTCGCGGTATTCGCTACCAGGTTCTCCGATAAATACGCGAGTGTCGACGAGGCCAGGAACAGCAATTTGTCCATTGCAGTTAATGACTTCAGCACCATCTGGTGCACCTTGATTGCGCGCACTTGAGCCAATCGCCGCGATTTTACCGTTCTCGATAATAATTGAGCCAGTTTCATCCATCTGTTGTGATGGGTCTATAATTCTTACGTTTTCTAAAATGCGTGTGGTCATATCAGTTTCTCCCACTCGCGAGCATGAGAGTTTCCATCACTGCCATTCGAACAGCGACCCCCATTTCAACTTGTTGTTCAATCACGCTTTGCGGACCATCGGCAATTTCAGAAGCGATTTCAACGCCCCGGTTCATTGGGCCAGGGTGCATCACAAGCGCATCATCTTTCGCATAAGACAGTTTTTCTGCATCCAATCCAAAGAAGCGGAAATACTCGCGAACCGATGGGACAAAGGCACCTTCCATACGTTCACGCTGCAAACGCAACATCATCACGACATCAGCGTCTTTTAAGCCTTCTTTCATGGAGCTGAATACCTCAGCACCCATTTGCTCAATCCCTGTGGGGAGCAATGTGCGCGGCGCTATAATGCGAACACGTGCACCAAGTGCATTAAGTAGCAAAATGTTTGAGCGCGCGACGCGTGAATGCAAGACATCACCACAAATGGCAACAGTAAGGCGACCGACGGTGCCTTTCATCCGGCGGATCGTTAGCGCATCCAAAAGGGCTTGCGTTGGGTGCTCATGTGCACCATCGCCTGCGTTAATCACCGCACAGCCTACTTTTTGCGCTAAAAGAGCCACAGCACCAGCAGATGAATGGCGAACAACCAGCATATCAGGATGCATAGCGTTTAACGTCATGGCCGTATCAACCAGCGTTTCACCTTTTTTGACGGACGAATTACCAACGGACATATTCATCACGTCGGCACCAAGCCGTTTGCCGGCGAGCTCAAATGATGCTTGTGTTCTTGTAGAAGCTTCAAAAAACAAGTTGATTTGCGTCAAACCACGAAGCGTTGACGTTTTCTTTTCACGTTGTAGTGAAAGTTTGACCGCTTCTTCAGCTTTGTCCAATAAATAGAAAATGTCTGGCTCCGACAAGCCTTTGATACCAAGTAGATGACGGTGCGGAAAAGACATGATTGCACTCTCTATATCGTAGAATTTCGCATTCTATAGAAAGCTTTCGGTGAAAGGGCAACTCAAATGGGGTGACATTTGTGCGCTGTCCCCATACAAATTGTAGGAATATTTTGATTCCAGAAAGTCAAATTCTATGGCGCAAGCTAAAATTGATCCATTGACGCTTAACGTCAATACGTTCCAAGCCGATCCTTTGTTGCGCGATATATCGGGGCAGATGCCGCGCGCAGCACAAGCACAATTTTCACTGTTGGGACAATATGCGGGATCGCATGAAGCGGATGAGTTGGCACGGTTGGCTAATCATATTAAACCGCAGTTGCGCACGAGTGATACATTCGGCGATCAGCTTAATCATGTGGAATATCACCCTGCATGGCATGCTTTACAGCGCAAAGCGGTAAGTTACGGTTTGCATGCATCTGTGTGGGATGATGCACAGCGCAAAACGACTGGATTTGGCCATCAAATGCGTACGATGAGCCTTTACTTGTCTGCAGGATTGGAGGCTGGACATTTAACGCAAAGCACGACGACACATGCATCATTGGCATTGATCTTATCAAATCCTGCACTCCAGCGTGATTGGTCTGATAAACTGCTGTCCCGAATGTATGATAGCACTGATATCGCTCCTGCGAAAAAAACAGGCCTGTTAGTAGGTTGGGCGGTAAGTGAACGCAAAAGTGGCGGTTCTATTGAACAGATCGATGCGCGAGCACAACGCGTGAGCGAAGGGCTTTACCGAATTTCAGGCGAGAAATGGCATGTATCGGCCCCCATGAGCGATGCATTCATTGTTTTGGCGCAAACCGATTTAGGGGTGAGTTGTTTTCTGGTGCCGAGACTTTTGCAAGATAGTTCACAAAACAATATTGAGATTTTAAGATTGCGTGAGCAAGTTGGGTATCACTCCAACCCGCAAGCGGAAATGAAGTTTAATAATGCGTTTGGCTTTTTACTTGGCAATGAAGGCGATGGGATGCGCACCATCTTAGATGCCATAACGCTGATCCGACATGATATCGCGGTGATCTCTGCTGGTTTAATGCGTTCAAGTCTTGCAAAAGCTGTGCATTACTGGCGCCAAAAGCCTTATCATATGTCTGATGATTTAGCCCCGCGTGTGCTCGCAGATATGGCGCTTGATGTGGCGGGTGCGACAGCCTTAATGATGCGTGTTGCAAAAGCTTATGACAAAGCGGCAACGTCGCCAGAAGATGCTGCATATGCCCGCTTGATGACACCTGTTGCCAAATATTGGGTTTGTAAAACGTCGCCTACGCTTATTTCTGAGACAATGGAAAGTGTGGGGTCGGCAGCTTTTGCCTCTGGGTCAAGTTTAGGGCGCAATCATCGCGATGCCATTACCAATCTCATTTATGAGACAGGTAGTGATTTGATGACCAAGGATGTTTTGCGGGTTTTAAAACATGGTCGTGATTTGTTTGATGCTGTTGTTAGTGATGTGACATCTGATCTTGGCTCAGTCAGTGATAGGACCCAGCAAGTTCTTAATGCCTGTATGCTTGTGTGCGAAAACGATGCCGGAATGTCTCGTATGTTGACCGAGCAATTGGCTTTATCTGGTGCTGCGTCCGAATTAAAACGTATCGGGGCAGGGCCTATCGCCGAGGCCTTTGTGGAAACACGATTGGGCGGTGCATGGCGATCAAGCTACGGCATGCTTGATGGCCGCTTTGATGCGCATCGCATTCTTGAACTGTTATATCCGTCCAATCGTTAGATCTAACTTAGAACGAAGAATATAGCTTTTCGAGTGTCAGCAACACTAATGGAATTGTGAAAAACGACGCGACGACTTGCAACGAAGCAATTGATGCATAAAGGGGAGCGTCGCCGCCCATTTTTTGCGCCAATACATATCCATTATTCGCAGTAGGCACGGCGCAGGCAATTGTGAACAATGTCAATTCCGTTAGCGTGAAATCAAAATATGTGCCGACGATAAATGCAATTGTTGGCAACAACAATAATTTAACGCAAACAGCAAAAATTGTAATTCTATTGGGGTGGGTTAACATATAGATGCTCAAGCCTGCGCCGATCATCAATAGCCCCATGCCAAGAGCTGCACGTGCAATAAAATCAATACTTTGTTCAATCGGGCCGTATAGTCTAATTCCCAATGCCTGGAATATGATGGCTATAAGCGCAGCAACAATGATTGGGTTGGTGAACATCTTTTGAATGAATGATGCAATTGAGTGTTTTGTATCATCAAATGCCACCATGACTGCGACGTTGATAAAATTGATCGGCAATATAATGACCAGCATAATCACTGCAACAAAGGTCAAGCCTTCATTTCCAAACATCTTTTCAGCTATCGCTAACGCCATGAAACCATGCCAGCGCGTTGTTGTTTGAAAAATAGATGTAAATTGTGGTTTGCTTACGTTCCTACCTTTAAAATACGGCCATAAAATAAGCACGAAAACAGGTATCGACCCGAAAGCCAACACACTGGCAAGCATGATTTTACCCACCGGAAGCGCATTAAAATCAGCTGTGACAATTGAATGAAATATCAAGCCGGGAAATAGGACATAAAAGCCAAAGTTATTAAAGTGTGGCCAAAAATCTGGTGAAATAATGCGCCAGTTTCTGAGTGCGACCCCAAGGGCAACAATTAAAAATACCGGGAGGATGGATTCAAAAATAATGAGCAAGATCATGCTTTCATGTTGAGGATGAAGGACAATGGATAGGAGCGTTGCTGCAATGTGTCAATCTATAACAACGCGAATACATCAGGGTCGTTAACCTTAATAAATAGTTTACATTGCAAAGCATCTCGGTTTTGGCATAGATTTCATATCAGGATAGGATCCGCTATGATGGGTGGTGGATAATACGTTAGGGTTTTGCGTTGAAGTATTTGATCATTTTTTGGGGAATACCGGTCGGGTTACTTGCGCTTTGGCACGGCCTTTCAATGAACAACATTAATTTCGGCTTGTTCTTTTTAACCCGAGAATTTAACGATTCCTATTTTGGCATTTACAGCAAAATTACCGGGGTAGAGGTGGATGCAATCCGAGCTTCTCTTCCGCGTATCTTGCTTGTTGATACCGTGTTTGTTTTCACTGTTGTTTATTTCAAACCATTTAGCAGATTGCGCAATTGGTGGAAGAGCTATCGTGCTGCAAAACGCGAAGCCAAGATTACTGATAACTCTATTAAGTCACCATATGATGTTCTTGAAACTGCTCAGGACGCTGTATTATCGCCGGTGAGTGAGAACAATCTATCAAGAGCACCTTGAAGAATAAAAGCGGCAGCAGCTGAATCAATACGTTCTTTGCGTTTGCTGCGCGAAACATCCATTCCAATAAGTGCACGTTCAGCAGCGACCGTTGATAGTCGTTCATCCCAAAATACAAATGGGATTTCGGTCAGCTTGCTCATATTCGACACAAACGCTTTTGTTGCTTGAACACGTGGCCCTTGCGAACCATCCATATTCGACGGTAATCCAATAATTGCGGCGCCAACTTTTTCAGCTTCCATCACTGCTATGAGCTCTTCTGCATCAAGCTTAAACTTTCGTCGTTTGATGACTGGACGAGGGTTTGCAAAACTCATTCCAAGATCTGAAACAGCTATGCCTATGGTCTTTGTCCCCAAATCGAGGCCAATGAGCGTCTGTCCTTTTTCCAAAAGATTGGAAACATCTTCAATTTCAATAATTGCCATGGTGATTCTGCCAAATTTGCGTTATCTGCACCTCTATACTGATTTTCTTGATTTTGCGATATTGGAGATGGAAAAAGTGAAACTCACTTGGCTTGGACATTCAGCGTTTAAATTTGAACTCAATAATACGGTGATTTTGGTTGATCCCTTTATCAAAGGTAATCCGAATGCTTCAATTGATTTTGAAAAAGTCACTGGGGATATAACGCATATTGCGCTCACACACGGTCATGGTGATCATTTAGGCGATACTGTTGAAATCGCCAACAGAACCAATGCAACAGTGATCGCAAATGCCGATTTGTGTAACTGGTTGAATGATGTGCAAGGGATTACAAAGACCGAAGGCGGTAATACCGGCGGCACGATCGGGTTTGATGATTTCTCAGTCACGTTTGTTGACGCAAAACATTCATCCGCAAAAATAACTAGTGATGGGGTTTCACATGCATTGGGTAACGCCAATGGTTTGATGTTTCATTTCAGAGATGCACCATCAGTTTTGCATATGGGTGATACTGATATTTTCTCTGACATGGCATTGATCAACGAGTTACATCAGCCTGATATCGGGATTGTACCAATTGGTGATCGCTACACGATGGGAAGCGCGGTTGCAGCGCTTGCATGCCAAAGATTTTTTAAATTTAGTTCCATCATCCCATGTCATTTTGCAAGTTTTCCATCACTCACTGCCGATGCAGGTCAATTTATTGAAGCTTTGGGTGAAGATGGGGACAAGGTTTTAAAACTAGTTCCGGGAACGGCGATTGAGCTTTAAACCTTATAATCAACAAAACGTTCTTGCCCTTGTCTCTCAGCAGGGTTATAGCGAAAAGAATATAAAAAATTCATCGGAGTAGACGCATGTCAGTAGATCAGGCAACGGTTAAGCGTGTTGCAAAACTCTCCCGCATTGCCATTAGCGAAGAAAATCTTGGCAAAATGGAAGGCGAACTCAACGCGATTTTGGGATTTGTTGAGCAACTTTCAGAAGTTGATGTTGAAGGTGTTGAGCCTATGACATCTGTTACTCCTATGGAGATGAAAAAGCGCAAAGACGGCGTGACCGATGGTGCAAAAGCTGGTGACATCATTGCCAATGCGCCAGAAAGCGATGATAACTTCTTTATTGTTCCTAAGGTTGTTGAATAGGAATTAGAACATTGCGCATTGAAATTGAAACTCCGTTACAGGACGATATTCGGGTGCTGGTTAAACAGCTCAATGAATACATGATGCCTTTAACGCCGAAGGAATTTCAGTTTCAATTGACTGTAGAGCAAATGTCTGAACCTGGTGTGACACTATTTGTGGCGCGAGACGATGCAAATAAAGCTGTTGGTATGGGTGCTTTAAAACAGCATGACGAACAGCTTGGCGAAGTCAAACGCATGTTTACCTTAGATGAAGTTCGAGGTGAGCGCGTTGGATCTAAAATTCTTAAAGAGATCGAAAACTTGGCCACCTCGCATAACCTAAAAGAACTTAAGCTAGAAACTGGGGAAGCACCCGGGTTTGAACTGGCTTGGCGATTATATGAACGAAATGGCTATAAAACTTGTGGCGCGTTTCTAGATTACCCTGATTCTGGATTTTCCAGATTTTACTTTAAAAAGATTGCATGATGACTGAACTAACACAATTGACCATCGCCGAAGCACGGCAGAAACTTCAATCAAAAGAGATCACATCTGTTGAACTGACTGATGCATATCTTTCAGCAATTGATAGCGCCAATGATCAGCTTAATGCTTATATCAAGGTAACCCATGATAAAGCGCGCAAGATGGCAGCAGCATCTGATGTAAAACTTACCAAAGGCGAGGGTGGCAATCTTGAAGGTATTCCGCTTGGGATCAAAGATCTGTTCGCAACTGAAGGTGTTCATACCCAAGCGTGTAGCCACATTCTTGATAAGTTTGAGCCAAAGTACGAATCTACTGTGACCAAAAACCTTTGGGACGATGGTGCCGTTATGCTTGGTAAGCTCAACATGGATGAATTTGCGATGGGTTCATCAAACGAGACAAGCTATTATGGTGCGGTGACAAACCCATGGCGCGCGAAGGGCTCAAATGAATCACTTGTTCCAGGTGGCTCATCTGGTGGTTCTGCGTCAGCTGTTTCTGCAAACCTTTGTGCCGGCGCAACTGCAACAGATACTGGCGGGTCGATCCGCCAACCTGCAGCTTTCACTGGAACAGTTGGCATCAAACCAACTTATGGCCGTTGCTCACGTTGGGGTACAGTTGCATTTGCTTCATCGCTAGACCAAGCTGGTCCAATTGCGCGTGATGTGCGTGATGCTGCGATCATGTTGCGCTCTATGGCCTCAACGGACGTAAAAGACACAACTTGTGTTGATATGCCTGTGCCAGATTATGAAGCCGCATTGGGTGGTTCGGTTAAAGGTATGAAGATTGGTATTCCTAAAGAATACCGCATGGATGGCATGCCAGACGATATTGAAAAACTATGGCAGCAGGGTATTGCATGGCTTAAAGATGCAGGTGCTGAGATCGTTGATATCTCGCTACCTCATACGAAATATGCATTGCCAGCTTATTACATTGTAGCGCCGGCGGAAGCTTCATCGAACCTGGCGCGTTATGATGGCGTTAGATACGGTTTGCGCGTAGATGGCAAAAATATTGAAGACATGTATGAACAAACACGTGCGGAAGGGTTTGGCCCTGAGGTTCGTCGCCGGATCATGATTGGCACTTATGTGCTCTCTGCTGGTTACTACGATGCTTATTACATCAAAGCGCAAAAAGTTCGTACTTTGATTAAGCGTGATTTTGAAAATGCGTTTGCTCAAGGCATTGATACGATTTTAACACCGGCAACGCCATCTTCTGCATTTGCAATTGGCGATAAAGAAATGGCTGCAGATCCTGTGAAAATGTATCTCAATGATATCTTCACTGTAACCGTGAACATGGCTGGTCTTCCAGGAATTGCTGTTCCTGCTGGGCTGGACGAGAAGGGGTTGCCGCTTGGTTTGCAGCTTATTGGCAAGCCGTTTGATGAAGAAGGTTTGTTCAAAACAGCTCATGTGATAGAACAAGCAGCAGGACGTTTTACTCCAACTAAATGGTGGTAATGCCAATTGATAGTTCGCCAAGCACGATCAACCGATATACGCACATTAGCTGCATTGGGTGTGATTGCTTGGGAGCAGGCGTTTGCTTCGGCCGGTGAGGTCACAAATCATTTGCGGGCAAAAGCTGAAGCCACTTATTTTGGGTTTTGTGAGCAGTCTTGGCCGATTATCATTGTGGCGGACGTAGATGGTGAAGTTGTCGGTTGGGCGGCTTTAGAAGCGGGCCAAAACAAAATTACGGACTTATGGGTATTACCCAATTTCCAACGTCATGGGGTTGGCTCAGCGCTACTTTCCGAGCTTGAGCAGCAAGCAACAGCGCGCGAGTTTGATGAAGTCCATTTAGAAACGCATGCAAAAAACGCACCTGCATTGTCCTTTTTCAAAAAGCATGAATATGCAATCAGTGGATTAAAATCTACATATTCTCCAACAATGGACAAGTCCGTCGATACCTTGGAGATGAGAAAGAGATTCAATTCGGTGAGTAGTTGATTCAATGTGGTGTAATAAGTGTTTGATTTTTAATTTTAAATTTGTATTTAAAAGAATTTACAACAACATTACTCTGGCGTGATGAGTGGTGTAAATAAGTTTGCGGTATTTGTCTTATTTCAAACTTGAACGCTTGCAGTCTTTTACGCATTGATTTACGAAGAAAAGAAAATATCCAAAGCAATTTTAAGGTCCTAAAATGACAGCTCCAGTTCTTGTCGATACTCGCACACCCGAAGCCAAACGTTTTATTGCAGGCGCCACAGGCGACTGGGAAATTATCATCGGTTTGGAAGTTCATGCTCAGGTGACCAGTGAAGCTAAATTATTCTCAGGTGCTTCCACTGAATTCGGTCGTGCTCAGAATGATAATGTATCGCTTGTTGACGCTGCAATGCCAGGCATGTTGCCGGTCATCAACGAAGAATGCGTTCGCCAAGCGGTGAAGACTGGTCTTGGTCTAAAAGCTCAGATCAACAAGCGTTCGATCTTTGACCGTAAAAACTATTTCTACCCAGATTTGCCGCAAGGTTATCAGATTTCGCAGTTTAAAGATCCAATCGTTGGTGAAGGCACGATCATTATTTCTGTGGGGCCGGACAACAAAGGTCAATTTGAAGATACTGAAATTGGTATTGAGCGTTTGCACCTTGAACAAGATGCGGGCAAATCAATCCACGATCAGCATCCAACATTATCTTATGTTGATTTAAACCGTTCAGGCGTTGCCTTAATGGAAATCGTATCAAAACCAGATATGCGTTCTGCAGATGAAGCAAAAGCTTATTTAACGAAGCTTCGCACGATCCTGCGTTATCTCGGCACTTGCGATGGTAATATGGATGAAGGCTCTATGCGTGCGGATGTGAATGTGTCTGTACGTAAACCTGGTGGTGAATTTGGCACGCGTTGTGAGATCAAAAACGTCAACTCAATTCGATTTGTTGGTCAAGCGATTGAATATGAAGCACGTCGCCAGATTGCGATTATCGAAGATGGTGGTGTGATCGATCAAGAGACACGTTTGTTTGATCCAGGTAAAGGTGAAACACGTTCTATGCGTTCTAAAGAAGATGCGCATGATTATCGCTATTTCCCAGATCCAGACCTGTTGCCGCTAGAATTCTCACAAGAATATGTTGATGATCTTGCAAAAGATCTGCCTGAACTTCCAGATGAGAAAAAAGACCGTTTGGTCAATGATTTGGGGCTATCGGTTTATGACGCGTCGATTTTGGTCACTGAACAAACGATTGCTAACTTCTTTGAAAAAGTAGCCGAAGGCCGTGATGGTAAGCTTGCTGCTAACTGGATCATCAATGATCTTTTGGGCGCATTAAACAAAGCAGGCAAGGAGATAGACGATAGTCCTGTCTCTCCGGAGCAGCTTGGCGCAATTATCTCTATGATCCAGGATGAAACGATTTCTGGTAAAATTGCTAAGGAATTGTTTGAAATCGTCTTTAATGAAGGTGGTGATCCCGCACAGATCGTTGAAGAACGCGGTATGAAGCAGGTGACGGATACTGGTGCAATTGAAGCAGCAGTTGATGAGATTATTGCGAACAACCCCGATCAAGTTGAAAAAGCAAAAGCTAAGCCACAGTTGGCAGGCTGGTTTGTTGGTCAAGTGATGAAAGCGACGGGTGGTAAAGCTAACCCACAAGCCGTACAGAAGCTTGTTCGTGAAAAGCTTGGTGTAGAATAGTGTTTTTTGTACGCACAGCATCGATCAGAGACATAGACAAAATTAGACCAGTTTTGGTGGATACTTGGCATGATACGTATGATGCGATCTATAGTGCTGAAATTGTCGATGATATTTGTGAAAACTGGCATAGCGTAGAAGCTATCAAACAAAACCTTGAAGATCGTAATGCTGAATTTGTGGTTGCAGATGATGGCAAAACGCTCGGTGGTGTTGCCTTCGTTAAAGCGCCAAGCGAAGAAGGGATCGCTTATCTTAGCCAATTATACGTGCTGCCTGAGTATCAACGACAAGGTATTGGCAGCGATTTGCTGCAAGAGATAGAAATGAGTTTTCCTGAAGCCAAAGTAATGCGATTGGGTGTTGATGCTCGGAATGTAAAAGCAGTTGGCTTTTATGAGCGTTTTGGCTATAAAAACATGAATATCCGCTTGGAAGAGGGTGGTATGGAAGCTTTAGTGTTTGAAAAACAGCTCTAAATGATTATCCAGTACTGGACATCCCAAATCACAAACGGCATAAGTCAAATAAATTAGTTCAATAGAGCGAATCGACGACATGAAATCATTTTTCCTAGGACTTTTCACTTGGTGGAACGGCGCAACCGTCGGAACACGCTTTCACACATGGCGCAAAGGCACACGTGTGGGTGAGGATGATTTTGGTAATGTTTACTACCAAGGTGGGCAGGATGATGAAGGTCGTACACGCCGCTGGGTGATTTATAAAGGTTATGCTGAAGCATCAGCTATTCCTGCTGGCTGGCATGGATGGATGCATCACCGTACGGATGTTTCGCCGGTTGATGAAGATTACACACCATTTGAGTGGCAGCTTGAACACGAAGCAAACAAAACTGGTTCTGCCCAAGCATATCGCCCGAAAGGTTCCATGTTAAACCCTGCTGATCGCCCAACAGTAACCGGCGATTACGATGCATGGTCTCCTAGAAACTAACTTGGTGTAACAAATTTGGCTTTGACCTCGTTTTAGCCCAATTTAACTGGTTCAATGATAACAAGACGATCGAGATGTAATCATTTTATGAAACAGTTTTTCAGCTCTAAATTTCTAGCACTTACGCTTGCTTCAAGCTTTATGTTCGTTCCCAATATCACTGCGGAACGTTTAACTAATCCTGTCGCTGTATTTTCTGGTATCGACAAAATCACTGGTCGTATTACGACCTTTGATGTTTACGTTGACGAGACAGTTCAGTTTGGTGCGCTACAAGTGACGCCGCGCGTCTGTTACACGCGTGATGAAACTGAAGCACCGAAAACGACCACGTTTGTTGAGGTTGACGAGATTACGCTCGATCGTAAAATTAGACGTATTTTCTCAGGCTGGATGTTTGCAGATTCGCCAGGGTTAAACGCTGTTGATCATGCCGTTTATGACGTTTGGCTTGATGGTTGTAAGCAATCTTCAGATATCCCTGCGCCAAGCTGATCAAGCTTCTTCTAAACAGAAAATTCCCCAGCTTTATACTTGGTTAATTGTTTGTTTTTAATAGGTAAATCCTGTTAAAAGCGCTAATTGAGACTTCTGTTTTGATAATTTTCTAGACAAAGTGTGTTTGCCGTGATCGTATGGACGTCTTGAATTGAAATACGAATTTAAATTCAAATACATGACAGACTAGGGAGTGATTATGTCTACTTTTACAAAGACCATGCGCACATTTACAGCTGGAGCTATGATGCTTGGTGCTGTTGCGCTAGGTGCAACAAGTTCAGTTGCGCAAGAACTTAAATTCTTCACCATCGGTACAGGTGGCACAGCCTATACTTATTATCCAGTAGGCGGTGTGATTGCCAATGCAATTTCAAAGCCTCCGGGGTCTCGTGAGTGTGGTGAAGGCGGTAGCTGTGGTGTTGATGGTTTGATCGCATCTGCGGTTTCATCTCGTGGCTCAGTTGATAATGTCAACGCGATCATCTCAGGTTTGAGAAATTCAGGTTTTGCACAATCAGATGTCGCTTATTGGGCATATACTGGTACTGGCACAATGGAAGGCAAAGAACCTGCGAAAGATCTACGCACGATTGCTGCGTTATTTGAAGAGCACATTCACCTTGTAGCTTTAAAAGACAGCGGTATTAATTCTGTTGCAGATCTTAAAGGTAAACGCGTTTCATTGGATGAGCCGGGTTCTGGTACGTATGTTGATGCAAACCTGATCTTGGAAGCAAATGGCCTTGCAGTTGCCGATATTTCAGCTGAAGCGCTTAAAGGTAATGCAGCATCAGAAGCATTGCGTAACGGTAAAATCGACGCATATTTTGTTGTTGCTGGATATCCAACAGGTTCATTGGTTGAGCTTGCGTCAGCCGCTGACATCAAATTGGTTCCAATTGATGGTGATGGCGCAAAGGCTTTGACTGACAAATACGGCTTCTTTGCATCAAGTGACATTCCTGCTGGAACTTACGAAGGTGTAGATGCTGTAACAACTGTTGCCGTTGGCGCTCAGTGGTTTACGTCAGCAAACGAAGATGATGATCTTGTTTACAACATCACAAAAGCTCTTTGGAATGATGAGTCACGCAAATTGCTTGATGTTGGCCATGCAAAAGGTAAAACCATTACACCTGCAACAGCATTAAATGGTGTTGGTGTTCCGCTTCATGCAGGCGCTGAGCGTTTCTATAAAGAAGCTGGTCTTATCAAATAATAAAACATTTCTGAGCCCCGATAACACAGTGTTTTCGGGGCTTAATTTTATCAAAAACTATAATGCACTGAATAATATGGGCAGTTCGGGCATGAGGGATAAACAGGGGCGTTGCGGGGAATATTATGAGCAATCAAGAACTCACTGAAGAAGAGTTATTGGCGATTGAGCGAAAGTTTGATTCAGAATCCGCTTTCCGGCCTGCAGGCAAAAAAATTGGTTTTGTGATCACCATCGCTTTGGTGGCTATGACGCTTTATCACGTTTATCAAGCTGGGTTTGGAACTTCGCCGGAATTGCTTCGTTTTGGGGTGCATTTGGCCTTTGTTTTAGGTCTAACATTTTTATTGTATTCTGCCCGTCGAAGCACGACGACTAATCTGCCAGAAAAGGCTTGGCATCGAATTGATGGAGTGAGTATTTTTGATATTGCTTTGGCAATACTTGCGGTTGCCGCGACACTTTATCTACCTCTTTTGCCGACAGAAGTTGCTGCTGCACGTGCAGGAAACCCCAATTTAACTGACACGATTATGGGGTCGGTTGTTCTGTTGTTCACGTTAGAAGCTGCTCGGCGCTCCATTGGTCCAACGCTTCCAGCCATCGCTCTAATTTTTGTGCTTTACGCTATATTTGGACGTTATGCGCCCGGGCCACTCATTCATGCAGGGGTATCATGGTCAGGTTTTGTTGATGGTATTTATGGATCACAAGGCATTTACGGTATCGCAATTGGTGCGATGGCCAAATACGTATTTTTATTTGTGGTTTTCGGGGTACTGGCGACGCGGATTGGTCTGGGTGCGCTCTTTATCGATTTGGCCACTGCAATTGCAGGGCGGTATTCGGGCGGACCGGCAAAGGTCGCCATATGCGCATCAGCATTTATGGGTAGTATTTCAGGATCATCGATTGCCAACACGGTTACAACTGGGTCTTTGACTATACCTGCAATGAAAAAGGTTGGTTATCCACCCCATTTCGCCGGTGCAGTTGAAGCAACCGCATCAACGGGGGGGCAAATTACACCGCCTGTTATGGGAGCTGCGGCGTTTATCATGGTGGATTATCTAAATATTCCACTACGCGATGTTCTTGCTGCAGCTTTGTTTCCCGCGCTTTTACACTATTTCGGTATCTTTGTGATGGTGCATTTGGAAGCTAAAAAGCTTGGGCTTCGAGGTCTTCGAGCTGAAGAGTTGCCGAAAGTTCTTTTGGTTTTAAAAGAGCATTGGCTGGCAATTGTTCCGTTATTTGTTTTGTTATATTCAATCTTCTCTGGTCGAACCCCAGATTATGCCGGGGTTTACGCAATCATTTCTTGTATCGTTGTCGGGTTTATTAAACCAAATAACCGTCTTACATTACCAGGATTATGGGATGCATTGGCTGTTGGTGCGCGCAACACGATTGCCATTGGTACTGCTGCTGCATGTGTGGGTGTGATTGTCGGCGTTATCACATTGTCAGGTTCTGGTTTCCGCATAGGTGCGATTGTCATTACAACAGCAAATGATTTGGCAGGTTTCTTCTCAAGTCTGTTTTTGTTTGATTATTTTGATCTGCAACAATGGGCTTTGTTCTTTTCCCTCGTATTGGTGGCCATTGCTTGTATTGTTATGGGTGCAGGGGTTCCAACTACTGCAACTTATATCATTTTGGTTTCTGTCACCGCCGGTGCGTTTCAAATCCTTGGCGTTGAACCATTGGTCTCGCATTTCTTTGTGTTTTACTATGGTGTCCTGGCTGATATCACGCCACCGGTTGCTTTGGCAGCTTATGCTGCAGCTGGTATTGCTGGATCAAATCCATTCCAAACAGGTAATACAGCGTTCCGACTAGGCATTGCCAAAGCTCTAGTGCCGTTTGTCTTTGTCTATTCGCCATCATTATTATTGGTTGCAAATGGTTTTACCTGGGGCGAGTTTGTTGTGACGCTATCAGGTGCCATGCTTGGTATTACAGCTCTTGGTATCGCATTTTCTGGTTATTTGTTAGCGCCAATCTCTATGTCACAAAGATGGTATATCGCGCTTGTTTCCTTCCTATTTATAGCGCCAGGTCTGAATACAATGGTCATAGGTTTGGTTTTACTAACACCTATAATTGTTTTGCAATTCCGTGCGCGTAAATCGATTGGAACATAGAAATAATATATATATTTCAATTATTTAAAATTGTTATTGGACGATAAAGATTTTCTATTGAAAATATCTAAGAAATCGCGTAATTCTTAAGCAGAAAACGGGAGACGCTGATTTTTAATCAGGGCCGAAGGAGCAACCGCCTCGGAAACTCTCAGGCACAATGGACCGTTTTCAATTTTTAACTCTGGAGAGTGGCATTTTGCCCGCCGAAGGGATAGCGATCTCAGGCATCAGGACAGAGGAGGCATCTTTGTAAAACCATGTGGGTTTTGCACAAAAGGTGCTGATTATTTCAGCCGGAATAGAGGATTAAGATGGCTGATTTGTTGAAAACCCCTTTATATGATTTCCACGTTGAATGTGGCGCTAAACTCGTTCCTTTTGCGGGTTATGAAATGCCTGTGCAGTATCCGCTTGGCGTGATGAATGAACACAAACACTGCCGCGCTAGTGCAGGATTGTTTGACGTTAGCCATATGGGTCAAGTGCTTATCAAACCAAAATCAGGCAACATCGAAGATGCTTGTTTGGCGCTTGAAACTCTCGTGCCAATGGATATCTGTGCGCTAAAACCTGGTCGCCAACGCTATGCATTTTTCACCAATGAGAAGGGCGGCATACTAGATGATTTGATGGTTGCAAACCGCGGTGATCATTTGTTTTTAGTCGTCAATGCAGCATGTAAAGACGCTGATATCGCCCATATGCAAAAGCATCTTAGCGAGACTTGCGAGATTTCTGTGATAGAAGATCGTGCGCTTATTGCTCTTCAAGGACCGGATGCAGAAAAGGTATTATCATCGCTTATTCCATCGATGGCTGATCTTAAATTTATGGATGTTGTAATTGTTGATTATGACGGCATGGAGCTTTGGTTATCTCGCTCAGGATATACTGGAGAAGATGGTTACGAGATTTCAATTCTATCTGATGACGCATCAGCTTTTGTTTCAAAACTTGCAGCAGATGAACTTGTCGAACCCATTGGTCTTGGTGCACGCGATAGCTTGCGCCTTGAAGGTGGGCTTTGTCTTTATGGAAACGACATTGATGAAACGACAACGCCTGTTGAAGCTGCTCTGACTTGGGCAATCCAAAAAGCCCGTCGTGCAGGTGGTGCAAGGGAAGGAGGTTTCCCCGGTGCTGATACAATTCTTGCTCAATTTGAAAATGGCGCGGATCGTAAGCGCGTTGGTTTGTTACCAGAGGGACGCGCGCCAATGCGTGCAGGGACAAAGCTCTTTGCATCTGAAACTTCCAGCGATGAAATTGGTGAAATTACATCAGGTGGTTTTGGGCCATCGGTGAATAGCCCTGTTTCAATGGGTTACATTACAACAGAATTTAGCAATGAAGGCACAAAAGTATTTGCGGAAGTGCGTGGTAAACGCTTGCCCGCAACAATTGCCAAAATGCCATTCGTTGCAGCAAACTTTAAAAGATGAACTAAGGAGAGAACTATGAAATATACTGAAGAACACGAATGGCTAAAGCCTGAAGGTGACGTTGTGATTGTGGGTATCACACAGCATGCGGCTGATGCACTTGGTGAGTTGGTTTTTGTAGAACTGCCAGATGTTGGCACTGAAGTTGAAAAAGGCGAAGAGATCGTTGTGATCGAAAGTGTAAAAGCTGCGTCTGATATCACAGCTCCGCTGGATGGTGAAATCACCGAAATCAACCAAGCAATCGTCGATACGCCAACACTTGTTAACGAAGATCCAGCTGCAGCTGCTTGGTTTTTCAAAATGAAGCTGAAAGATGCAAGCGAGATGGACGGTCTGATGGATGAGGACGCTTATAAAGCTCTAATCGACTAACCAAATACCCTGCTGGACCCTAAAGATATCAAGGAATTGCAATGAGTTACAATTTGACCGATTACCAACCTTATGATTTTGCCAATCGACGCCATATTGGGCCGTCTCCCAAAGAGATGGAGGATATGCTTGAAGTTGTTGGCGCGTCATCATTGGATGATTTGACTGATCAAACGGTTCCGGCAAGTATTCGCCAGTCAACAGCATTAACATCTCCAGCGATGTCAGAAAATGAATTGCTAGATTTCATGCGCAAGGTCAGCCGGATGAATGTCGTTGTGACATCTTTGATTGGACAGGGGTATCACAATACATTTACGCCGCCAGCGATCCAGCGCAATATTTTGGAAAATCCAGCATGGTATACCGCTTATACGCCTTACCAGCCTGAGATATCACAGGGTCGCCTAGAAGCTTTGCTCAATTTTCAAACGATGATGATCGATTTAACGGGGTTAGAAGTCGCAAACGCATCTTTGTTGGATGAAGCAACAGCATGTGCTGAAGCGATGACTATGGCACAGCGTGTCGCAAAATCGAAAGCTAAAGCATTTTTCATCGATGAAAATTGCCATCCACAAAATATTGACGTGATGCGCACTCGCGCTGAACCATTGGGTATCGAGTTGATTATTGATGATCCGGAAAACCTTGATGCTGCTCAAGTTTTTGGTGCAATCTTTCAATATCCAGGCACACACGGCCATGTGTCAGACTTCACATCTAAAATGGATGAGTTACATACAGCAAAAGCCATTGGTGTGGTCTCTGCTGACCCCATGGCGTTAACGCTGTTAAAAGAACCTGGTGCGATGGGCGCTGATATCGCTGTGGGTTCAACGCAAAGATTTGGTGTGCCATTAGGTTATGGTGGACCGCATGCAGCTTACATGGCCACAAAAGATGCCTTTAAGCGTTCAATGCCGGGCCGTATTGTCGGTGTCTCTATCGATTCTCACGGAAACAAAGCTTATCGCTTGGCACTTCAAACGCGTGAGCAACACATTCGCCGCGAAAAAGCGACGTCAAATGTGTGTACGGCACAAGCGCTACTTGCCGTTATGGCGTCTATGTATGGCGTGTTCCATGGTCCTGATGGCTTAAAAGCAATTGCGCAACGCATTCACTTAAAAGCATCACGACTGGCCGCGGGTCTTCAAACTCTCGGATTTGAGATTGAGCCGACATCATTTTTCGATACGATCACCGTAAATGTTGGTGGATTGCAAAGCGTTGTGATGAAATCAGCATTAAACGAAGGTGTGAATTTACGTGCGGTTAGTTCTGACAAAATTGGTATCACTGTTGATGAGATGACCAATGATGACACTTTGGAAGCTGTTTGGACGGCTTTTGGTCTTGAGCGCAAAAACTTCCCCGCGAAAGCTGATTATAACTTACCGGACAATATGGAACGTCAATCTGAGTTTATGACGCATTCAATTTTCCACATGAATAGATCTGAAGCCGAAATGACGCGTTATATGCGCCGTCTGGCTGATCGTGATTTGGCGCTTGATCGTGCGATGATCCCGCTTGGCTCTTGCACCATGAAGCTGAATTCTGCTGCAGAAATGATGCCGATTAGCTGGTCTGGTTTTGCCAATATTCATCCTTTTGTGCCTGAAGAGCAAACGCGTGGTTATCAGCTGATGGTCAAAGATTTGTCTGATAAATTGTGCGAAATTACAGGCTATGACGGAATTTCCATGCAGCCAAATTCTGGTGCGCAAGGTGAGTATGCTGGACTGTTGGCCATTGCATCTTATCATCGTGCAAATGATGAGGGGCATCGCAATATTTGCCTTATTCCAATGTCTGCACATGGTACTAATCCGGCCAGTGCGCAAATGGTAGGTTATAAAGTTGTCCCGGTTAAAAGTTCTGACAATGGCGATATTGATATTGAGGACTTTAGAGCCAAAGCGCAGCAACATGCTGATAATCTTGCAGCATGTATGATTACCTATCCTTCAACACATGGTGTTTTTGAAGAAGGTGTGCGCGAAATCTGCGATATTACGCATGAATTTGGCGGCCAAGTTTATATGGATGGTGCCAATATGAATGCGATGGTTGGCGTGTCCCAGCCAGGCGATATCGGTTCTGATGTATCGCATTTGAACTTGCATAAAACTTTCTGCATCCCGCACGGTGGCGGTGGACCTGGAATGGGCCCAATCGGTGTGAAAAAGCACTTGATACCGCATCTGCCGGGTCATCATACCCAAGGAAGCAACGGTGCCGTTTCTGGTGCGCCTTATGGTTCAACAAGTCTGTTGCCAATTTCTTGGGCTTATTGCTTGATGATGGGTGGAGAAGGGCTTACTCGGGCAACAAAGTTTGCGATTTTAAACGCAAACTATATCGCAAAGCGTTTGGAAGATGCCTATCCCGTGCTGTATCGGGGGCCGGGCGGTCGTATTGCGCATGAGTGCATTATCGATACACGACCTTTGGCTGAGTTTGGGGTGAGCGTTGATGATGTTGCAAAACGTTTGATCGATTGCGGTTTTCACGCGCCAACAATGTCTTTTCCGGTTGCTGGTACATTAATGATTGAGCCAACAGAATCAGAACCAAAAGCAGAATTGGATCGTTTTTGTGATGCTATGCTGGCAATTCGTCAGGAAGCCCAAGATGTTGCCGATGGTAAATACCCTGTCGATAACAATCCTTTATGTAATGCTCCGCACACAATGAGCGATTTGGTTGGTGAATGGGATCGTCCATATTCAAGAGAGCAGGGGTGTTTCCCTCCTGGTGCATTTAAGGTTGATAAATACTGGGCTCCGGTTAATCGGGTTGATAATGCCTATGGTGACAGAAACCTTGTATGTTCGTGCCCTCCAATGGATGAATATTTGGAAGCTGCGGAGTAGAGTAAAGCTCCGCCCAACACATTTATGGAATAAATATGATTGCTGTCATTTTTGAAGTTATCCCGCATCCTGAGCATAAGCAGGAATATTTAGATATTGCTGCGAGTTTGCGACCTGAACTTGAAAAGATTGATGGCTTCATATCCATAGAACGTTTTCAAAGTCTCAATGATCCAAATAAACTTTTGTCATTGTCATTTTATGAAAATGAAGAGGCTTTGGATCAATGGCGAAATGTCGAAAAGCATCGTATGGCGCAAACAATTGGGCGAAGTAAGATATTTGAAGCATATCGTATACGCATTGTCAGCGTTATTCGCGACTATACCATGAGCGAGCGAGTTGAGGCCCCCGCTGATAGTAAATCTCTGCACGATTAAGCAAATTACAGAAGAGCTTATCCAACAGCTGTTTTGCGTGCAGATTTAATTCCCGGATTTAGTTCCCAAATTTAGTTCCCAAATTTAGTTCCCAAAATTAGTTCCCAAATTTAGTTCATTGTGTAGTTGTGCTTGCTGCCAGTGCCTTTGTAGCGTTGAAGCTCAAGCTTATTTCCGCCAAGTAGCGTGATTTGTTGACATTCCCTTGGAACAGGAATGATGCCTATTCGCGCAGTACGGCACCAGTAGTTGCCTTGCCAATACCATTTGCCGGTTACTTTGATACCTTTAACACGGCCATCTATTTGGCCATTGGATGCCATACGGAGCCACGTATTTGAGCTTTGCGCTACTTTTTTGCCGACAACTTTTTGCAAGAATTCATTCTTGCTGTCGATGATGTCTTTAGACAATGCAGCGTTGGACATAGTCATGGATAATGTGAGCGTCATGATAGAAATAGCTGATTTAAGCATGTTTTACCTCATTTTTGAGTTTTTACGTGCTGTTTCAGATGTTAGATCACCCATAGATCAAACGTTATGTTGCAGATTGAAATAATTGTCACATTATATTGTTATAGAGGCGCGTGCTTTTTAAATTAAATTGGGACACGCCGAATTTTGCTCGGATTAGCTACTTGTAATTATTCAATTAAACTCCCAAATGATCTAAATCAGCGCTACAAGATGTAATTCCATCGATTACAGCAAAATTCGTAGTTTTTTTGCTTTTTAGACTTGTGGTTTAGAGATTCGATCTATATGAGTGCCAGATGAATTGCGCGGCGCGTTTGGCATGATAGCTAACCGCGCCGTAAAGACGTGGGAAAAATATGGCTTCTAAAACTAATCCTTTTACGTTCCTCCAACAAGTTCGCTCTGAAACAGCGAAGGTTGTTTGGCCGTCACGCCGAGAAACTGTGATTTCTACAATCATGGTTCTTGTTATGGTGTTTATTGCAGCTTTGTTTTTCTTTGCTGCTGACCAGCTTTTGAGCGTCATTATCTCGTTCATTCTTAATCTCGGATCCTAAGACAAGGACTTATGGAATATGGCTGTACGTTGGTACATTGTTCACGCTTACTCAAACTTTGAGAAAAAAGTAGCTGAATCTATTGAAGAGCAGGCGCGCCAAAAAGGGCTGAGCCATCACTTTGAGCAGATTTTGGTGCCTGTTGAGAAAACTGTTGAAGTCCGTCGTGGACGTAAGGTAGATGCTGAACGCAAGTTTTTCCCAGGTTATGTGATGGTGCGTGCAAACTTGACTGATGCTGTTCATAACTTGATCAAAAATACACCCAAAGTTACTGGCTTTTTGGGTGGTGATGGCAAGCCTGTTCCGATCCCAGATCGTGAAGCTGAGCAGATCTTGATGCAGGTGCAAGAGGGTGTTGATCGTCCTAAACCAACTGTTATGTTCGATGTTGGTGAGCAGGTTCGTGTGTCTGATGGCCCGTTTGCTTCGTTTAATGGTGTTGTTCAGGAAGTTGATGAAGAGCGTTCAAGGCTCAAAGTGGAAGTGTCGATCTTTGGTCGCGCAACACCTGTTGAACTTGAATATACTCAAGTTGAAAAAGTTTAATATCGGTTTTACCGGTATTATAAGTCCCTTCTTAGGGAGGGCAAACTCCGCGTGGTAGGCGCGTCTAATCTAGCCGATTAGGTAAACCGCACCACGCAACCGCAGCCGCTGGTTTGATTGTCAGATCAGCAAAATGACCGAAAGGTCACTTAAAAGAAGGCAGAGCTATTATGGCTAAAAAAATTGCTGGTGTGTTGAAATTGCAGGTTCCTGCAGGTTCAGCAAACCCTTCACCTCCGATTGGTCCTGCATTGGGTCAACGTGGTATTAATATCATGGAATTCTGTAAGGCATTTAATGCTGCAACAGGTGAAATGGAAAAAGGCGCTCCGATCCCTTGCGCTATTACATATTACCAAGACAAGTCTTTTACTTTCAAAATGAAGCAGCCGCCAATGAGCTACTTGATTAAGAAAGAAGCTGGCTTGAAATCTGGTTCAAAAGAGCCTGGTAAGGTTGTTGCTGCTAGCCTGACGCAAGATCAATTGCGTTCAATTGCAGAAGCAAAAATGAAAGATCTTAACGCTGCTGACATCGAAGGCGCTATGCAAATGGTTGCTGGTTCTGCACGTTCAATGGGTATTGAGGTCAAAGGGTAATATCATGGCTAAAATCGGAAAACGTGTAAAAAAGAATATCGAAGGTCTTGATCGCGATGCACTGCACACAGCAGAAGCTGCTGTTGCTGCTGTTAAAGAGCGTGCAAATGCTAAATTTGACGAGACTATTGAAATTTCAATGAACTTGGGTGTTGATCCTCGTCACGCTGACCAAATGGTTCGTGGTGTTGTTGATCTTCCATCAGGTACTGGTCGTTCAGTTCGTGTTGCAGTGTTTGCACGTGATGCGAAAGCTGACGAAGCTAAAGCTGCCGGTGCTGACATTGTTGGTGCAGATGAGCTAGTTGCTGAAGTACAAGCAGGCAACATCGATTTCGATCGTTGTATTGCAACACCTGACATGATGCCACTTGTTGGTCGTTTGGGTAAAGTACTTGGTCCACGTGGCATGATGCCTAACCCAAAGGTTGGCACTGTGACTATGGATGTTAAAGCTGCTGTTGAAGCTTCTAAAGGCGGTGCTGTTGAGTTCCGTGTTGAAAAAGCTGGCATTATTCATGCAGGTATTGGTAAAGCATCATTTGACGAAGCTGCAATCCTTGCAAACGTAAAAGCATTTGTTGCTGCTGTTAATAAAGCTAAGCCTTCTGGCTCTAAAGGTGTTTATCTTAAGCGTGTTTCATTGTCTTCAACAATGGGTCCAGGCTTTAAAATCGACACTGCCAGCGCTACTGCTGAATAATAGAATTTGATCTGTATTTATTTGTAGATCGTAAAAGAATTTTGGCCAATCAACTTGGTTGGCCAAAACAGTTCAGACAAAGACATATGTTGATGTTTGGGCGCCCTGTCCGAGATTGTGGGCGATGAACTTAGGTTCGTCTTAAAATTCGCCGGCATGAGATGGGTTAGAGATGAAATTTCGTGGGAAACCACCAGATTTTGGATCGAACCTTGCACTGCCTTCACTTGCGCTGAGATTTCTCAATGCGGGTAAGGGGACAGGATCCTCAACGTCAATTGCGGATCATTTTGGTTCTCAATTGGCAAAGGCAAACCCGGTAAGTATCACATTTGTGAGCTTACTAACTGGAGAACGTAAGTGGATAGAGCGGAAAAACGCGAATTCGTTACAGAACTGAACGGCGTCTTTAAAGAAGCTGGTTCCGTTGTTGTAGCCCACTATGCGGGTCTAACAGTTGCGCAAATGAGCGATCTTCGCACAAAAATGCGCGTAGCTGGTGGCACCGTTAAAGTCGCGAAAAACAGCCTGGCCAAAATTGCGCTTCAGGGAACGGAGTCAGAAGGGATGTCAGATCTCTTCTCAGGAATGACAGTCTTAGCTTATAGCGAAGATCCTGTTGTTGCTCCAAAGGTAGCAGTCGAATTTTCTAAGGCCAACAAAAACCTTGTTGTTCTTGGCGGTGCGATGGGCTCCACAGTACTAGATGAGAACGGTATTAAATCGCTTGCGACTATGCCTTCTCTTGATGAGCTACGCGGTAAGTTGATTGGTATGATTTCCACACCAGCAACACGTATCGCAACTGTTGTTGCAGCTCCTGCAACACAAATCGCTCGTGTGCTTAGTGCTAAATCCCAGAAGGATGATGCGGCTGCATAAGGCAGTTTTCGTCTTCAAATATATTAAAACCGGTTCGAACCGAAATTAAAGGATGTTAAAAATGGCTGATCTTGCCAAACTAGTTGAAGAACTATCAAAACTAACAGTATTGGAAGCTGCTGAGCTTTCAAAAATGCTTGAAGAAGAGTGGGGCGTTTCTGCTGCTGCTCCTGCGGCTGTTGCCGTTGCTGGTGCTGCACCTGCTGGCGAAGCTGCTGAAGAGAAAACAGAATTTGACGTTATGCTTGTAGAAGCTGGCTCAAACAAAATTGCTGTTATTAAAGAAGTCCGCGGCCTAACAGGTCTTGGTCTTAAGGAAGCTAAAGAACTTGTTGAGAGCGCTCCAAAAGCAATCAAAGAAGCAATTTCTAAAGGCGAAGCTGAAGAAATCGCGAAAAAGCTTGAAGAAGCTGGCGCGAAAGCTGAAGTTAAGTAAGTTATGTTACAAGTATGGAGGCGATTCGCATTGCCTCCATACAATTATTGCGAGCGAAACTATTACCCAAGTAGCTATTTTCAGCTACTTGGGTAATGGGTTCTCTAAGGTAGGCCGGGAAAGCTTGGTATAAGCGTCCAGATTGGTCACCAGCGTGTGGAATTCTCGAAGGACGGTGTTCGCTTGGCCAGCGAGATTGCCGTCATGTTCAGGCTAGACAACATGCAAAAAGGAGCGGCGATGGCTGAGAAGCTTTCCTTCAATGGTCGCAGACGCGTTCGTAAATTTTTTGGTAAAATCCCTGAAGTTGCTGAGATGCCAAACCTCATTGAGGTTCAAATGTCATCTTACGACCAATTCCTTATGGTTGAAGAACCAGAAGGCGGTCGTGGCGACGAAGGACTACAGGCAGTTTTCAAATCGGTTTTCCCGATTGAAGACTTTTCAGGTGCTGCCAGACTTGAATTCGTTTCATACGAATTTGAACAGCCTAAATTTGACACAGAAGAGTGCCGTCAGCGCGATCTGACTTATTCAGCACCTCTTAAAGTGACATTACGCTTGATTGTGTTTGATATCGATGAAGATACAGGCGCAAAATCTGTTAAAGATATTAAAGAGCAAAACGTCTATATGGGCGACATGCCTTTGATGACTGGTAACGGTACATTTATCGTAAATGGTACTGAGCGTGTTATCGTTTCACAAATGCACCGTTCACCTGGTGTGTTCTTTGATCACGATAAAGGCAAAAGCCATTCATCTGGTAAATTGCTATTTGCTGCGCGCGTTATTCCATATCGCGGCTCATGGCTTGATATCGAGTTTGATGCGAAAGATATCGTACATGCACGTATCGATCGTCGTCGTAAGATCCCTGCAACATCATTGTTGATGGCGCTTGGTTTGGATCCTGAAGAAATTCTTGAATTCTTCTACACCAAATCTGCTTTCACTCGTGATGGTGAAAACTGGCGCATGCCATTTAATGGTGATGCTCTTAAAGGCACGAAAGCTGCTGCAGATCTTGTTGATGCAGATAGCGGTGAAGTTATCGTTGAAAACGGTAAGAAAATCACTCCTCGTCTTTTAAAGCAGCTTGCTGAGAAAGGTATCAGTGCAGTTCGTGCAACTGACGAAGATCTTTTCGGTCGTTATGTTGCTGAAGATATGGTCAACATGGAAACTGGTGAGATTTATCTCGAAGCTGGTGACGAACTTGACGATAAAACGCTTCCTATTCTGGTTGAAGCTGGCTTCACTGAGCTACCAATTCTTGATATCGACCATATCAATATTGGTTCTTACATGCGCAACACACTATCTGCGGATAAAAACCAAAGCCGTCAGGATGCTTTGTTTGATATCTACCGTGTGATGCGCCCGGGT
Source organism: Lentilitoribacter sp. (assembly GCA_039974935.1). Classification (GTDB taxonomy): domain Bacteria; phylum Pseudomonadota; class Alphaproteobacteria; order Rhizobiales; family Rhizobiaceae; genus Lentilitoribacter. The sequence goes on from JBDWIC010000001.1 coordinate 643,754, forward strand.
GAGCCACCGACCATGGATTCAGCTGAAGCAATGTTTAATTCATTGTTCTTTGATTCAGAGCGTTACGATCTATCATCTGTTGGTCGTGTGAAAATGAACATGCGTCTTGATCTTGATGCAGAAGACACTGTTCGTGTTCTTCGCAAAGAAGATATCATGGCCGTTGTGAAAACACTCGTTCAGTTGCGTGATGGCAAAGGCGAGATTGATGACATCGATAACTTGGGCAACCGTCGTGTTCGTTCAGTTGGTGAGTTGATGGAAAATCAATACCGCTTGGGTCTGCTTCGTATGGAGCGTGCTATCAAAGAGCGTATGTCATCGATTGAGATCGATACAGTTATGCCTCAGGATTTGATTAATGCAAAACCTGCTGCAGCTGCAGTTCGTGAGTTCTTTGGTTCATCACAGCTTTCACAATTTATGGACCAAGTTAATCCATTGTCTGAGATTACGCATAAGCGTCGTCTATCTGCATTGGGGCCGGGTGGTCTAACACGTGAGCGTGCTGGTTTTGAAGTACGTGACGTTCACCCAACTCACTATGGCCGTATCTGCCCGATTGAAACACCGGAAGGTCCGAACATTGGTTTGATCAACTCGTTGGCAACGTTTGCTCGCGTCAACAAATATGGCTTTATTGAAAGCCCATATCGTAAAGTTGTCGATGGTCGCGTGACTAATGATGTTGTCTATCTTTCAGCAATGGAAGAAGCCAAATATCGTGTTGGTCAGGCGAATGCTGAAGTTGCTGAAGATGGTGCGATCGTCAATGATTTCGTTATCTGTCGTCATTCCGGCGATGTGATGATGGTTCCTCGTGAGAACGTTGATCTTATGGATGTGTCGCCAAAACAGCTGGTATCAGTTGCTGCAGCGCTTATCCCGTTCCTGGAAAACGATGATGCGAACCGTGCTTTGATGGGTTCAAACATGCAACGTCAGGCCGTGCCACTTCTTAGAGCGGAAGCTCCATTTGTTGGTACTGGTATGGAGCCGATTGTGGCGTCCGATTCTGGTGCTGCTATTGGCGCACGTCGTGGCGGTATTGTGGATCAGGTCGATGCGACACGTATCGTTATTCGCGCAACAGAAGATCTTGATGCGACGAAATCTGGTGTTGATATCTATCGTTTGCAGAAATATCAGCGTTCTAACCAAAACACTTGTATCAACCAGCGTCCGCTTGTGACTGTTGGTGATGTGGTCAATAAAGGCGATATTCTTGCCGATGGTCCATCTACTGATCTTGGTGATTTGGCTCTTGGTCGTAATGCGCTCGTGGCATTTATGCCTTGGAACGGTTACAACTTTGAGGATTCAATTCTTCTTTCTGAGCGTATTGTTCGTGATGATGTCTTCACATCAATTCATATTGATGAATATGAAGTCATGGCACGTGACACTAAGCTTGGCCCTGAAGAAATTACGCGTGATATTCCAAATGTTTCTGAAGAGGCTCTTAAGAACCTTGATGAAGCTGGTATCGTTTATATTGGTGCGGAAGTTAAGCCGGGTGATATCTTAGTTGGTAAGATTACGCCTAAGGGTGAAAGCCCAATGACACCGGAAGAGAAGCTCCTAAGAGCGATCTTTGGTGAAAAGGCTTCTGATGTGCGTGATACATCAATGCGTATGCCTCCTGGGGGTATTGGAACTATTGTTGAAGTGCGTGTTTTCAACCGTCATGGTGTTGAAAAAGACGAACGTGCAATGGCTATTGAACGCGAAGAAATCGAACGTCTTGCAAAAGACCGTGATGATGAGCAAGCCATTTTGGATCGTAACATCTACTCACGTTTGTCTGATATGCTTCGCGGTAAATCTGCAATTGCTGGTCCTAAAGGCTTCAAAAAAGGTGCGGAAATCACCGATGAAGCTATGGCTGAGTATCCTCGTTCACAATGGTTTATGTTTGCTGTTGAAGATGAGAAAGCACAAAGCGAAATCGAAGCTCTTCGTACACAATATGATGAGTCTAAATCTCGCCTAGAAGCTTTGTTCATGGACAAAGTTGAAAAAGTACAACGTGGTGACGAAATGTTGCCAGGTGTGATGAAGATGGTCAAAGTCTTCGTTGCTGTGAAACGTAAGATTCAACCAGGTGATAAAATGGCTGGTCGTCACGGTAACAAAGGTGTTGTCTCTCGCATCCTTCCAAACGAAGACATGCCATTCCTTGAGGATGGTGAACATGTAGACGTGGTGCTAAACCCATTGGGTGTGCCGTCACGTATGAACGTGGGTCAGATTTTGGAAACACACCTTGGTTGGGCTTGTGCTGGCATGGGTAAGAAAATCGGCGAAATGCTGGATGCTTATCGTGCAGAGGGCAATATTGAACCGCTTCGTGTGACACTTGATAGTGTTATGGGAACAGGTCCAAAGGGCGACAGCATGGACAAATATGACGATGAGTCTGTTGTCCGTATGGCTGAACAAACAAAACGTGGCGTTTCAATCGCAACACCGGTATTTGATGGTGCTGTTGAAAAAGACGTCAACGAAATGCTCGTAAAAGCGGGTCTGCATGAATCTGGTCAAAGCCAGCTTTATGATGGCCGTACTGGCGAGATGTTCGACCGTCCTGTGACTGTGGGTTACATCTACATGCTCAAGTTGAACCACTTGGTTGATGATAAAATCCACGCACGTTCAATTGGTCCTTACTCACTTGTTACTCAGCAGCCACTTGGTGGTAAAGCTCAGTTTGGTGGTCAGCGCTTTGGTGAGATGGAAGTGTGGGCGCTTGAAGCTTATGGCGCAGCGTATACGCTTCAAGAAATGCTCACGGTTAAATCCGATGATGTGGCAGGTAGAACGAAAGTTTACGAAGCTATTGTCCGCGGAGATGACACTTTCGAAGCCGGTATCCCAGAGAGTTTCAACGTTTTGGTCAAAGAGATGCGTTCTCTTGGTCTGAATGTCGAACTTGAAGATACTCGTGTTGAAGAGATCGAAGACGATACGGACGAACCAGCAGAACCTGCTGAATAGTTCTAGGAATAAATGTGTGGCGGTGTGAGTTATTCATGTCGCCGCACAACATTCATCATTGTTCACTTTGTAAGTTAAGTGGGCGAGGGCCGTTTTCGGTCGTTAGGATTTACGCAACAATGAAGGCCATGAGTTGAGGCCGATTGTTGTAAAACGGGGCAAAGCCCCACGAAGGAGACATACATGAACCAAGAGGTCATGAATCTTTTCAATCCAACAGCGCCAGCGCAAACCTTTGACTCAATCCGTATCTCAATTGCGAGCCCGGAAAAGATTATGTCATGGTCGTTCGGCGAAATTAAAAAGCCAGAAACTATCAACTATCGTACGTTCAAGCCTGAGCGTGATGGTTTGTTCTGTGCACGAATTTTTGGACCAATCAAAGACTACGAATGTTTGTGCGGTAAATATAAGCGCATGAAATATAAAGGCGTTATCTGTGAGAAGTGTGGTGTTGAAGTCACGCTTGCACGTGTGCGTCGTGAACGTATGGGCCACATTGAGCTTGCTGCTCCTGTTGCACATATTTGGTTCTTGAAATCTCTTCCAAGCCGTATCGCGACATTGCTTGATATGACTTTGAAAGATATCGAACGCGTTCTTTATTTTGAGAACTATATCGTTACTGAGCCTGGTTTGACATCTTTGGGTGAGCAGCAATTGCTTTCTGAAGAAGAATACATGCTCGCTAGCGAAGAGTTTGGTGAAGATACATTTACAGCCATGATTGGTGCGGAAGCTATTTTTGAGCTTCTTGCGTCTATGGATTTAAATGATATTGCTGGCCAACTTCGTGCAGATCTTGCTGAAACGACTTCGGAGCTTAAAACGAAGAAGTTTATGAAGCGATTGAAAGTCGTTGAGAACTTCATTGAATCTGGCAACCGTCCAGAATGGATGATCCTAAAAATCGTTCCTGTGATCCCACCGGATTTGCGTCCATTGGTTCCACTAGATGGTGGTCGTTTTGCGACTTCAGATCTGAACGATCTTTATCGTCGTGTGATCAACCGTAACAACCGTCTAAAGCGTCTGATTGAATTGCGTGCACCTGGCATCATCATCCGAAACGAGAAGCGTATGCTTCAAGAATCTGTTGATGCATTGTTTGACAATGGTCGTCGCGGTCGTGTGATTACTGGTGCAAACAAGCGTCCGCTTAAATCTTTGTCAGATATGCTCAAAGGTAAGCAGGGTCGTTTCCGTCAGAACTTGCTTGGTAAGCGTGTTGATTATTCTGGTCGTTCTGTGATCGTGTCTGGTCCAGAATTGAAACTTCACCAGTGTGGTCTTCCTAAGAAAATGGCTTTGGAGCTCTTCAAGCCGTTTATCTATGCGCGCCTTGATGCAAAAGGTTTCTCTTCAACAGTGAAACAAGCCAAGAAATTGGTGGAAAAAGAAAAGCCAGAAGTTTGGGATATCCTCGATGAGGTTATTCGTGAGCACCCGGTTCTTCTAAACCGCGCACCAACGCTTCACCGTCTGGGTATTCAAGCATTTGAGCCAACATTGGTTGAAGGTAAAGCTATCCAGCTTCATCCGCTTGTTTGTACAGCGTTTAACGCTGACTTTGATGGTGACCAAATGGCGGTTCACGTTCCATTGTCACTTGAAGCGCAGCTTGAAGCACGTGTGTTGATGATGTCTACGAACAACATCTTGCACCCAGCCAATGGTCAGCCGATCATTGTGCCATCGCAGGATATGGTTCTTGGTATTTACTACTTATCTATGATGAATAGTAATGAGCCGGGCGAAGGTATGATTTTCTCAGATATGGGCGAATTGCACCACGCGCTTGATAATGGTGTTGTGACACTTCATTCTAAAGTTAAAGGTCGTTTTAATTCTGTAGATAGTGAAGGTAATCCAGCTTCTCAAATCTTCGAAACAACTCCTGGCCGAATGATTATTGGTGAATTGCTTCCGAAAAATGCCAAAGTTCTCTTTGATGTTTGTAACCAGGTTCTGACGAAGAAAAATATCTCGAAAATGATCGATGATGTTTATCGTCATTGTGGTCAGAAAGAAGCGGTTATCTTCTGTGATCGCATCATGCAACTTGGCTTTAAGCATGCTTGTATGGCTGGTATTTCATTCGGTAAAGATGACATGATCATTCCGGACTCTAAAAAGTCGATTATTTCTGACACTGAAGCTCTGGTTCAAGATTATGAGCAGCAGTATAATGATGGTCTGATCACAAAAGGTGAGAAGTACAACAAAGTCATCGATGTTTGGGGTAAGTCAAACGAGAAGCTTACTGAAGATATGATGGATCTTCTTAAAGCCGTTGAATTTGATGAAAACGGTCGCCAAAAGCAGATTAACTCGATTTACATGATGAGCCACTCTGGTGCTCGTGGTTCTGTGAACCAGATGCGTCAATTGGGTGGTATGCGTGGTTTGATGGCTAAGCCTTCTGGTGAAATCATCGAAACACCTATCATTTCGAACTTTAAAGAAGGTCTGACTGTGAATGAGTACTTTAACTCCACTCACGGTGCTCGTAAGGGTCTTGCAGATACTGCTTTGAAAACAGCGAACTCGGGTTACCTAACGCGTCGTTTGGTTGATGTTGCGCAAGATTGCATCATCACGCAGGAAGATTGTGGCACTGAAAAAGGTCTTACCATGACACCGATCGTTGATGCGGGTCAGGTTGTGGCTCCTATCGGTCAACGTGTATTGGGTCGTACAATCCTAGTAGATGTTATGGATCCAGCTGATGGTTCTGTTCTTATTCCTGCGGGCCGTATGGTTGACGAAGCTGATGTGGTGAAAATTGAAGCGGCTGGAATTCAGTCAATTCAAATTCGTTCGCCGCTAACTTGTGAATTGCAAAACGGTATTTGCGGCACTTGTTATGGTCGTGACCTTGCACGTGGTACGAAGGCAAATATGGGTGAGGCTGTTGGTGTTATTGCAGCGCAATCCATTGGTGAGCCTGGTACACAGCTAACCATGCGTACATTCCACTTAGGTGGTACGGCGACAGTGGTGGATTCATCTTACATCGAAGCTTCTTATGAAGGTTCAATCAAGATGAAAAACCGTAATATGGTTCGTCACAAAGACGGTCACTTGGTTGCAATGGGTCGTAACATGTCTATCCAGATTTTGGATGAGGCAGGTGCGGAACGTTCTTCACAGCGTGTTTCATACGGTTCGAAGATCTTCGTTGATGATGGTGATAGCGTTACACGTGGCCAGCGTTTGGCTGAGTGGGATCCGTATACACGTCCAATCATGACTGAGGTTTCAGGTGTGATTGACTTTGAAGATGTAGTTGATGGCGTATCGGTTCTAGAAAGTGCCGATGAAGCAACAGGTATCACAAAACGTCAGGTTATTGACTGGCGTTCAACACCTCGCGGTGTTGATCTAAAGCCTGCAATTGTCATTAAAGACAAAGACGGTAAAGTTGCTAAACTTGATCGTGGTGGCGAAGCTCGCTTCCTGCTTTCAGTGGATGCTATTCTTTCTGTTGAACCAGGTGCAAAGGTAACTGCTGGTGATGTTATTGCGCGTTTCCCAATGGAAAGTGCAAAAACAAAAGATATTACTGGTGGTCTACCTCGTGTGGCCGAGTTGTTCGAAGCGCGTCGTCCGAAAGATCATGCGATTATCGCAGAGATAGACGGTACTATTCGTTTTGGTCGTGATTACAAAAACAAGCGTCGTATTATCATTGAGCCAGCGGATGAGGGTATTGAGCAAGCTGAATATCTTATTCCAAAAGGCAAGCCGTTCCATCTTCAAGATGGCGACTTTATCGAAAAGGGTGAATACATCCTTGATGGTAACCCAGCACCGCATGACATTCTGGCCATTAAAGGTGTTGAAGCCTTGGCATCATATCTCGTGAATGAGATTCAGGAAGTTTATCGTTTGCAGGGCGTGTTGATCAACGATAAGCACATCGAAGTCATCGTACGTCAGATGCTGCAGAAAGTTGAGATCACAGAGAGCGGTGAGTCTACATATATCCCTGGTGATAATGTTGATAAGCTTGAGCTTGCTATGGTCAATAAGCGTTTGGCTGAAGAGGGTCGTAAGCCAGCTTCTGGTAACCCGGTTCTATTGGGTATTACCAAAGCTTCGCTTCAAACACCGTCCTTCATCTCAGCTGCGTCCTTCCAGGAAACAACGAAGGTTCTAACTGAAGCTTCAATTGCTGGTAAGACTGATACGTTGCAAGGCCTAAAAGAGAACGTGATTGTGGGTCGTTTGATCCCAGCGGGTACGGGTGGCCAGATGGGCCAAATCCGCCGCATCGCATCTCAGCGTGATGAGCTTATTATCGAAGATAAGAAAGCTAATACGCAGGTTGAAGAAGCAGCGCCAATGCTTGAAGAACTTTCAGGTGAAGAGCCAGCTGAATAAGTTCAGCTCACTTCATAGCGTAAAATCAAACCCCGCCAGAAATGGCGGGGTTTTTTGTTGTTTTGTTGTTTGGTTTAGAGTTTTAGTTCTTCAACCAAATTTGGGATTTTCTTTTTTAAATTGAAGAAGCCTTTGTTTGCATGCGGCCAAACAGTTTCGTCATAGATATTTGAAACTTGATGTAGTTTGATGTCTGCATGATCTAACTTAAACAAAACAGATGTAACTAGATCTCTTATGGGACCAACTGTTAAGTAAGGTGTCATCAAGTGTTTGATGCGTTGTAATTGACCATGAGCAATGATGGTATCAGCGATATCGGCTCTATCAATATGAATAATTGGACAGTTAAATGTCTCTTGTGCTTTTAACGCTGCCTCATTAATGGCTTTTTGCCGCAACTCGATAACAGATTGAGCTGATGGCACGTGCTTGTTGTGAGGATGGGCGGAAAGTGCGAAAATCACCGATGGTGCTTTGTCTTTTGAACTAAAAATCGGACGACAGTTTTCTTCTGTTATGATCATCCCATAGTTTTGATTGAGTTCTGGTCGGTGAGGGAGGCGTAAACTTTGAACTGGGTATTCCTCATCTTCTAATATGGGGGCAGGGTGTTTCGCTAAACCTGCTGGTGAAAACTGACCATTGGTGAACTTTTCAATATTTGATTGGCTGGCAATGTAATGCTTGCCCTTTGTATGAAGGCCTGCAACCCAGCGCCATGAGAGTGTGTTAGATGCTGCATCACCATCATGTAAGTGTCGGAGGAAAAAGTCAGCACCTAACTGCCAAGGTAGTTTGAGGGTAAAAATCCATATGCTGGCAAACCACATGCGGGCGTGGTTGTGTAAATAACCTGTCTCGATGAGTTCGTTTACCCATTCATTCATGCAGTCTAAATGAGTGTTACCAGTAACAGCCTGATCATAACCATCTTTCAATATCTGATTTTCTTCTAAGCTGTCCAAAAGACTTTCTAAGTCTTTAGTGTAATTTGTCCAAACTTGCGGACGATGCTCGAGCCAACCTTTAAAATATGTGCGCCAAAAGACTTCGTGAATGAATTTTTCAATATCGTTGTAAGGATGGCGTTTTAATGCAGCCTTGATGACCTCTTCTTCAAGAAGAACCCGGTGTGAGAGCCACATTGACAAACACGATGTGTTATTTCGTTGATTACGGCCAAAATCATGATTGCGTTTAAAGGCATAATCTAAGACAGGACCGTTCAGAAAACTATCAAGCTGATCAAGTGCGTTTTTTCGGCAGGATTTATCGTTAGAATCATGTGTAAGGGAAGGGTGCTTCGAACTCGTGATCGTGGTCATATTTGAGTATACCAGTTGTAAGGCGAGAGAATATTGATATCATTGTCTTTGCATACGCGTTTACCAAGCTTGTAGTTCATCTGGAGTGAGATGAATTTCAACGCAATGCGTAAAGTGGATAGTGGGAACCTACAAAAAACAAAAAATAATCTGAAAACTGTTGACGAAACCATTGGTTAGCAGTAGATACGGCCTATCAAAGCCAAAGTGAGTCTGGCTTGTTCAGGGTGACACGCCCCGGAGTACGGCTCAAACTAGGCTTTTATTGCATTGTTAAGACCATTGCTGCACGCATGATATGACATACATATCCTCTGCATTTTTATTGGGCTAATCCTCGTTTTATGGGAGTTGGCCCTTAATTGCGCATGGTATTGACGAGTATAACCAACGCTTAATCGCGTTATATAGAGATTTAAAGGATAGGTGCATGCCTACAGTTAACCAGCTGATCCGCAAGCCACGTAAGGCACCGGTCAAACGTAGCAAGGTTCCAGCAATGGAGCAAAACCCGCAAAAGCGTGGTGTTTGCACACGTGTTTATACAACAACACCTAAAAAGCCTAACTCGGCTCTTCGTAAAGTTGCGAAAATCCGTTTGACAAATGGCTTTGAGGTTATCGGCTACATTCCTGGTGAAGGTCACAACCTTCAGGAACACTCCGTGGTAATGATCCGCGGCGGCCGTGTGAAAGATTTGCCTGGTGTTCGTTATCACGTCATTCGTGGTGTGCTCGATACACAAGGTGTTAAAAATCGTAAGCAACGTCGTTCTAAGTACGGTGCTAAGCGTCCTAAATAATAGTAGTTTTCGTGGGCTTGAGCGTTTTAACGTCTCGAGCCTATCAAATATTGGCTGATGATTTTGTTAGCCCCAGAAATTGAAAGACAAAGAATATGTCACGTCGTCACAGTGCTGAAAAGCGCGTTATTAACCCAGATCCAAAATTCGGTGATTTGGTCATTACAAAATTCATGAATGCGATCATGCTTGATGGTAAAAAATCTGTCGCTGAGCGTATTGTTTATGGTGCTTTTGACCAAGTTGAAGAAAAAGCTAAATCAGAGCCAGTGGCAATGTTCCACCAAGCTCTTGAAAATGTTGCACCTCACGTTGAAGTTCGTTCACGTCGTGTTGGTGGTGCTACATACCAGGTTCCTGTTGATGTGCGCCCAGAGCGCCGTCAGGCACTAGCAATTCGCTGGTTGATTGCTGCTGCACGTAAACGCAACGAAACTACTATGGTTGAGCGTTTGTCTGGTGAGCTTATGGATGCTGCTAACAATCGCGGTTCTGCTGTTAAGAAGCGTGAAGACACACACAAAATGGCCGAAGCAAACCGTGCTTTCGCTCATTATCGTTGGTAATAATAAACTTTTTTAGTGAGAGGCCCTCCCATGGCTCGCGGATACCCAATTAACGATTACCGTAACTTCGGCATCATGGCTCACATCGATGCTGGTAAGACAACTACAACCGAGCGTATCCTGTATTACACAGGTAAATCGCACAAAATCGGTGAAGTGCACGATGGTGCAGCTACTATGGACTGGATGGAGCAAGAGCAAGAGCGTGGTATTACTATTACGTCTGCTGCGACTACTACATTCTGGGAAAATGGTAGAACAGGCAAAACTTGCCGTTTCAACATCATTGACACTCCTGGTCACGTTGACTTCACTATTGAAGTTGAGCGCTCTTTGCGTGTTCTTGATGGTGCAATCGCGCTTCTAGATGCAAACGCTGGTGTTGAGCCACAAACTGAAACAGTTTGGCGTCAGGCTGACAAATACAACGTACCTCGCATGATCTTCTGTAATAAGATGGATAAGATCGGTGCGGACTTCTATCGTTCATACGACATGGTTAAGTCTCGCCTTGGTGCTGTGCCTGTAGCTGTTCAGCTTCCAATTGGTGCTGAAGATGAGTTTGCTGGTGTTGTTGATCTAATCGAAATGAACGCTATCGTATGGCGTGATGAGAGCTTGGGTGCTGCTTGGGATGTTGTTGAAATCCCTGACGATCTTAAAGACAAAGCCGCTGAATGGCGCGAAACAATGATCGAACAGATCGTTGAAATCGATGAAGCAGCTATGGAAGCTTATCTTGAAGGTGAAATGCCTGATAATGATAAAATCCGTGAGCTTATCCGTCAGGGTACTATCAATGTTGATTTCTTCCCAATGTTCTGTGGTACAGCGTTTAAAAACAAAGGCGTTCAGCCTCTGCTTGATTGCGTAATCGACTTCCTACCTTCACCAGTAGATATTCCGGCGATTGCTGGTATTGACGTGAAGACAGAAGAAGAAACTACACGTCCTGCTTCTGATGAAGAGCCACTTTCAATGCTTGCATTTAAAGTAATGAACGATCCATTCGTGGGTTCATTGACATTTGCTCGTATCTATTCTGGTTCAATCACTAAAGGTTCGTCTGTTCTTAACACTGTTAAAGACAAACGCGAGCGTGTTGGCCGTATGTTGGAAATGCACTCAAACTCTCGTGAAGACATCGACACTGCATATGCTGGTGACATCGTTGCTCTTGCTGGTTTGAAAGAAACAACAACTGGTGACACTCTTTGTGATCCTCTTAAACCAGTTATTCTTGAGCGTATGGAATTCCCTGATCCGGTTATTCAGATTGCGATTGAGCCTAAAACTAAAGGCGACCAAGAAAAAATGGGTATCGCTCTTAACCGTTTGGCTGCGGAAGATCCTTCTTTCCGTGTTAAATCAGACGAAGAGTCAGGTCAGACAATCATCGCAGGTATGGGTGAATTGCACCTTGATATCCTTGTTGATCGTATGAAACGTGAATTTAAAGTTGAAGCTTCTGTTGGTGCGCCTCAGGTGGCATACCGCGAAACAATCACAAAATCTTACGAAGCAGATTACACACACAAGAAACAGTCTGGTGGTACTGGTCAGTTCGCGCGTGTTAAAATCTTGTTTGAAGCAAATGGTGATGCTGAAGACTTTGAATTTGAGTCAAAAATTGTTGGTGGTAACGTTCCTAAGGAATACATCCCTGGCGTACAAAAAGGTATCCAGAGCGTTCTTTCTTCTGGTCCTCTAGCAGGCTTCCCAATGTTGGGTGTTAAAGCTACGTTGTTAGATGGTGCTTACCATGATGTTGACTCCTCAGTTCTTGCCTTTGAAATCGCGTCTCGCGCATGTTTCCGTGAAGCAGCTCCTCGTGCTGGTGCTCAATTGCTTGAGCCAATCATGAAGGTCGAAGTTGTGACACCTGAGGATTATGTTGGTGATGTGATTGGTGATTTGAACTCACGTCGTGGTCAAATCCAAGGTCAAGAAACACGCGGTGTTGCGGTTGTGATTAACGCAAACGTACCTTTGGCGAACATGTTTAAATACGTTGATAACTTGCGCTCAATGTCTCAGGGCCGTGCGCAATACTCAATGGTATTCGATCATTATGCTCCTGTTCCAAGTAATGTTGCGCAGGAAATTCAAGAGAAATACGCTTCTTAATCAATAGGTTGAAGCAAAACGAAGTTTGTTCTGTAAATATAATTAAGTTTCAGAACGTCTAGAAAAAACGGAGAGCCTGAATATGGCAAAGGAAAAGTTTGAGCGCAATAAGCCTCACGTAAACATCGGAACGATTGGTCACGTTGACCACGGTAAAACAAGTTTGACAGCGGCGATCACGAAGTTTTTCGGTGATTTCAAAGCCTATGACGAAATTGATGGT
>JBDWIC010000002.1:0-16222 GCA_039974935.1 Lentilitoribacter sp.
ACGTTGAGACAAATCATTTGTTGCATTACTGATTTCAGTTGAGTTGTCTTTTAGTGTCACAGAAACATCTGTGATACGGCCCATTGTTTCACTCAATTTCGCAACAGACGTGTTGAAATCTGAACGCAAGCGATCCAATTCGCCCTCAAATGGCGTTGAGATATTGGCTGTAAGATCACCCTCGGACAATTGCGTTAGACCGCGAGCCAACGCATCAATAGCATTGGCAAGTTTCTGAGCTTCCATTTCTTTAAGCTCTTCATTACGCTTACGCTCTTGCTCTGTTTGCGTGCGAACCTCTTCACCTTCTTCTTGTAAACGCTCTTTTTCAATGGCTGCGTCACGGAAGACCGATACAGCTTGATAAATCTCACCCAACTCATCTTTGCGAGACTGGCCTTTAAGCTCAAGATCAGTATTTCCTGCAACAAGTTCTTTCATATTATCAATCACATCTTTCATCGGATTGGTAATTGAACGAGAGAACAAGAAAGCTGCACCCAGAGCTGCTGCCATTAGAACAGCAGAAATCAAAAGAATGATATTACGAAGGGTGTTGTAACCTTCCATAACTTCGCTTTCAGCTACCAAAGTTGCTACAATCCAGCCTGCGCCTTCAAAGCTTAAACCAGCAGTCGCAACACTATATGTTTCACCAAGATAGCCTTCTAAAGTGCCTGTCGGCTGTTCAATGAATGCGTCTTGAAGCAGGTTTGGCGCAAGTGAAAGTTTCTTTACAAGCGCTTCATTTTCATCTGTCTTTTTAGAATCTGTGATCATAGTACCATCAGATTTCAACAGTACAGTTTCACCCGTTACACCTAGTCCCGTTGTGTTTGACATGATGCGCCCAATTGAATCATTCGGCATTTGCAGAACAATTGTGCCCACGATCGCATCACCCTTAACAATCGCTTCACCGATAAATGAAGCAGGCGCCCCTGCTGAAGGAGCATAAGGTGCGTAATCATCAAATACGATCTTGTTTGGATCATTTGCCGCAACAACTTCTTTCCAAACTTTAGCAAGACCTGTGTCACTCCACTCACCAGTTGCTAGGTTGGTCGCATAATCCGCCCCTTTAAAGACTGAGTAGATGACATCGCCTTCAGCATTGATGATGAACAGATCATAATAGCCTCTCTTCTTGATGAATTCTCGAAGATATGTATGAACATTTTTATGAGATGCGTCATAACCGTCAACGCCAGCGCTATCCAACTCATCTTTTTGACCGATTGGATTTGGATTATCTGTTATATAGCGTTTTTGCAATTCGGCGGTCTTATCGCCAGGAACGAAGCCCCAAGTAAAACCAAAACCACTTACTGCTTCGAGAACTTTGTCATCTCTTGAGATACGTCCCAAATCTTCGTCGATCGTTTGTAGGTAAGTTTCGACTTGATTACGTCTGCCATCAGAAACGGCTTGTAACTTTTCATTTGATTGAATAGTCAAAAAATGAGAGCTGACCATCAGACTTGCTACACTCGCAACACCTACTGTGACGAGTGTCAGTATTGCAGCGGCGATAGGTAGTTTTTTTGTAATTTTCACGATGCGGGTCCGTCAAATTGCATTAACTGGAAACATGAGCATCAATTGCTCTGGAGCTTGCATCATGCTTATCTGTAAATGGTTACAGACCCCCGGACAGTATAATTTTCATAAAACTTGAAACAAACTGTTAACTGCCGCAAAAATACTGGTTTATGTGGTTAAAATAGGGATTTCTGTGTGATTTATACTAGTTACTCCAAAGCGTAGCTATAAAAAAAAGGAAACAATCATTTTGATTATTTCCTTTAATTTATTACATATTAGGTGCTTGCGCAGTGTTAGCTGCGCAAGAATGATCTAAAATTCATCCCATTCAGTATCTTGCAAAACAGCTGCATTACCATCAAAGCTCTGAGCTACTTTTTGAACTTGAGCTTGAGCAGGAGAAGCAACCGGTTTGTGGTTGTCACTTGCTACAATTGGTTTCGCAGATTGCGGCTTTACCTTCACAGGTGCGGGCTGTTTAGCACTTGCAGCAGCCGAACTATGCGATGCACTATAATCACCACCTGCCACTTTGAAGGTCTTGATCAATGAGGTTAGGTTCGTCACTTCGTCAGCAATCTCTTGCGTAACAGCTGTGTTTTCCTCAACCATTGCCGCATTTTGCTGTGTCACCTGATCCATAGAGTTGACAGCGGTGTTAACTTCCTGAATTCCAACCAACTGCTCAGAAGCCCCTTGGGAGATTGTGTTAATCTGCGTATCAATTTCAGACACATGTTCTGAAATTTTAGCCAATGCCTCTCCAGTTTCTTGAACCAGCTGAACACCATTAGCAACTTCACCGGCTGATTTGCTGATAAGGTCCTTAATCTCTTTTGCAGCTGTTGCTGAACGCTGAGCTAGTTCGCGAACCTCCTGCGCGACCACGGCAAAACCTTTACCGGCTTCGCCAGCTCGTGCCGCTTCCACACCTGCATTAAGTGCTAGCAAGTTGGTTTGGAACGCGATCTCATCAATAACATTGATGATATTAGAAATATCACCAGATGCTTTTTCGATACCTTCCATAGCTGAAACAGCATTTGCGACCACTTGTGATGAACTTTCAGTATCATCGCGCGCACTTTTTGCCTTACCGGCAGCTTCTGTTGCTCTTTCAGATGTTTCACGCACCGTTGCGGTGATTTCATCCAATGCAGCTGAAGTTTCTTCCAGCGAAGCAGCCTGCGTTTCCGTACGGCGAGATAACTCGTTCGTTGCATTACTGATTTCTGTTGAATTTGTATTCAAACCAATTGAAACTTGGCCCATTCTGCTCATTGTTTCGCTTAGTTTACCAACTGAGTTGTTGAAATCACTACGCAAGCGGTCAAGCTCACCTTCAAATGGGGTGGAAATGTTAGCTGTTAAATCGCCTTCTGAAAGGCTATTCAAACCCGCTGCCAATGCATCAATAGCATCCGCAAGCTTTTGCGCTTCAATGGCTTTAAGTTCTTCATTGCGTTTGCGATCTTGCTCTGTTTGAGCACGGTTTTCTTCACCCTCTTCTTCAAGACGATGCTTGTCTATTGCAGCATCTCTGAAAACTTCAACAGATTTGAAGATCTTACCAATTTCATCACTGCGGTTTGCACCGGACAGCTCAAGGTTGGTATTCCCGCCGACAAGCTCAGCCATATCATCGACCACTTTATCAAGTGGTTTTGTGATTGTGCGAGAGAAATAAAATGCGCAAACCATTCCAATTGCAAGTAGCAATGCTGAGATCATCCAGATTGTATTGCGAAGGTCTTTTGCGCCTGCAATCACTTCTCTATCTGAAATAATGGCAGCGACAATCCAATGCTGATCAGCAAATTCAACCCGCGCTGTTGAAATATGGAACAACTCGTCACGATAGCCGTTAAGGTAACCGATCGGTTGGTCGGCGTAAGATTCTTCCAGCAAATTCTTGCTTAGATCTAGCTTAGTATTTAGCGCTTCATTTGCTTCTGTATGACGAGAATCTGTGATCATTATTGCATCTTCACGCAACAACATAGTTTCACCTGATACACCCATCCCTGTTGTATTGGCCATAATACGAGCGATTGTATCATTCGGCATTTGTAGAATAAGCGTTCCTAAAACGCGCCCACGCTTAGATAGTCTTTTACCAATAAAGGAAGCTGGGGCATTTGCTGACGGGCCATAAGGCGCATAGTCGTCAAATATAATTTTTTCTGCATCATCAGGTGCTTGCATCACACCTTTCCAAACACGCGCCAAGCCACTGTCTTTCCACTCGCCGCTTTCAAGATTAGTCGCATAATCAAGCTCTTTGAAAACAGAGTATATAATGTCACCATTATCATCAACAAAAAACAGATCATAATAGCCTTGGTGTTCGATAAATTCGCGCAAATAACTGTGATATTTTTTATGACCTTTATCGTAGGTATCTATGCCTGCAGTATCTAACTTATGTTTTTCACCAATGGGATTTGGATTGTCCGTGATGTAGCGTTTTTGCATTTCCGCCATTTTGTCACCCGACATTAAACCCCAGGCTGAGTTCATCTGAACAAATGCATTTGCTGTTTGCTCGTCCTTACTCATTCTTATTATATCCGTTTGGATGGATCCAAGATATGATTCAATCTGATTGCGTCTGCCATCGGCGATCGCCTGGAGCTTTTCATCAGACTTTACGGATAGATGGTGAGATGCAACCATGTAGCTCGCCATGCTTGCCACACCCACCGTCACAAGTGTCAAAATCGCGGCTGCGATTGGTAGTTTTTTGGAGATATTCACTGCTATTTTCCCGAACTTTATATTGAAGCGCGTGAACTATAATGTTCTGGAGATAGCATCATGCCAACGGCAACCCCTGCCGTTCCGCTGTTCAGACTCACAAAATATGGCAAACAAAGTGTTAACTTTAGCAGCGAACGTCAATAATAATACCTTATTTTTAGGGTATTACTTATTAGGTTTTACGCCCTTCGCACCACTAACCTATTAATTTTAAATAATAAAACTGGTTCAAGCTGGATATGAAGCATCTTTTTTGCTCGTTGATAAAATGGTCGAATGCAAACGCTTTTTTTGTCGACTTTCGCTACAACTCATAAATTACCAATGGTTGTATTGATCGACCTTGGTGTTTTCTCATCAAAAACTGCAGGCGATTCGTTCCCCATCTAAATATCTCCCATTTACAGGCTTTTAGACCTATTTTCGAACAGACGTCTGTACAGAAGCATCCTCAACTTTAAATATAGCAACAAATTCACAAATGTTATTTTCCAACTCACTCATCTGCACGGATTCAATGTAGCTAAGTAGCTAAAAGCGCCTGACGTTGATTTGAAAACGGACTCACTGTATGTAGTGGCCAACATTCACCCAAATAACTAACTTCAGTAAATGAGAGACATTCAATGATCCCGCGTTACTCCCGCTCGGAAATGACTGACATTTGGTCACCGGCAAGCAAATTCAGAATCTGGTTTGAAATCGAAGCCCACGCTTGTGACGCTCTGGCAGAGCTTGGTGTTATTCCAAAATCAGCTGCAAAAAACATTTGGGAAAAAGGTGGCGCAGCTACTTTCAATGTAGCTCGTATTGACGAAATTGAAGCTGTTACAAAGCATGACGTGATTGCGTTTTTAACGCATTTGGCTGAAATCGTGGGTGATGATGCACGCTTTGTGCACCAGGGTATGACATCATCTGATGTGCTAGACACCTGCTTTAATGTTCAACTCGTCAAAGCAACAGACCTTCTGCTTGAAGATATGGACAAATTGCTTGCGGCACTTAAAAAGCGCGCTTTTGAACACAAAGATACGATCACAATCGGCCGCAGCCATGGTATTCACGCAGAACCGACAACATTTGGTGTGAAGCTTGCACAAGCATATGCGGAATTTGACCGCAATAAAAAACGCTTGCTTGCCGCACGTGAAGATATAGCAACCTGCGCGATTTCAGGTGCTGTTGGAACATTTGCTAATATCGATCCGAGTGTTGAGGAGCATGTGGCAAAGTCATTGGGTCTTGCGTCCGAGCCTGTCTCAACACAAGTTGTCCCGCGCGATCGCCATGCGATGTATTTTGCGACGCTTGGTGTGATCGCCTCCTCTATTGAACGTTTATCAACAGAGATCCGTCACTTGCAGCGCACTGAAGTTTTAGAGGCTGAGGAATATTTCTCGCCTGGCCAAAAAGGCTCGTCTGCAATGCCTCACAAACGTAATCCTGTATTGACTGAAAACTTAACAGGCCTTGCACGCATGGTGCGCTCATATGCGATGCCTGCTATGGAAAATGTTGCGCTATGGCATGAACGTGATATCTCGCACTCATCTGTTGAGCGCATGATTGGTCCTGACGCGACCGTGACTTTGGATTTTGCTCTTGTTCGTTTAACTGGCGTGATTGATAAGCTCTTGGTTTATCCTGACAACATGATGGCAAACATGAATAAATTCCGTGGCTTAGTGCATTCACAACGCGTTCTTCTAGCTCTTACGCAAGCAGGTCAATCACGTGAAGATTCATACCGTTTAGTGCAACGTAATGCTATGAAAGTTTGGGAAGAAGGCAAAGACTTCCTTACTGAATTGCTCGCAGATGATGAAGTCATGGCAGCACTTTCTGAAGAGACTATCCGCGAGAAATTTGATCTTGGATATCACACCAAGCACGTGGATACGATCTTCAATCGCGTCTTTGGCGAGAGCTGATA
This sequence comes from Lentilitoribacter sp., assembly GCA_039974935.1. GTDB lineage: Bacteria > Pseudomonadota > Alphaproteobacteria > Rhizobiales > Rhizobiaceae > Lentilitoribacter. The sequence continues at coordinate 6,242 of JBDWIC010000002.1, forward strand.
TTTACAGCCCTGCATCTAGCAGTCTATTCATTCTATCGTGCGTTTTACCACAGAGTTTTTCGCACGGTATACCATCATTGTCGCCGTCTCGCTTTTTATGTCCCTTGCATTGCTTGAAATAGAAATAAGCTTCCGAACATGAGCGCATGCGGCCGCAGGTCTTGCTTGGCTGGCAAGAAAAACTTTGTGCCAATTCAATGTTTGGCATATCGAGATTTTGGATATATATGTCGTTCTGGTTGACGCTGTCAGACCATATGACAACGGACACAACCACTAATATGTTTAAAATTGCACACCCCACTTTACACATTCATAGTTGTAGTCTGCAATTAATAGAACGGCAAGAGTGAATAAATGAAAGCTTCTGAAACTGATATTTTGATTGTTCCGGGTTACAAAAACTCAGGCCCTGACCATTGGCAGTCACGCTGGGAAACTCGCATTAAAACAGCCCGCCGTGTTGTGCAAGACGAATGGTCAAAGCCAGTTGTTGAAGACTGGACTGCGCGAATGGCAGAAGAAGTCAACAAATCTACGCGACCCGTTGTTATTGTTGCACATTCTTTGGGTGTTGCGACCGCTGTTCAAGCCATTCCACAGTTTAAAAACAAGGTTATTGCAGGCTTTTTCGTGGCGCCACCGGATGTCTCTAATCCCAAAATTCGACCAAAGCATTTGATGACCTTTGGTCCCTATCCGCGTGATCCGCTGCCATTCCCGTCTATGGTTATTGCTAGCCAAAATGATGAATTTTCAAGCTTTGAACATGCTGAAGATATCGCGGGCGCTTGGGGTTCCATGTTTATTGATGCAGGAGAGCGTGGGCATATAGATGACGCAGCAGGACATGGGCCCTGGCCTGAAGGCTCTTTAACGTTCGCAAAATTTATGCAAGGCCTCTAAGCGACTGAATATTCAACACATAACCATTTAGTAACCATGATCAGATAGCTTGCTGGTAATATTACTTAGTTGTGTTGATAGCCATGAATTCAAAACAATCCAAATCGACTTTTACTGAAGTTTTGGGCAATTCTTTGCGCACCAAAGCTGGCGGGTCATTAAATAATAAAATCAAGGGCATAGGTTCGACAGATACCGCTCTTCGTAATTGCCGGGTTGTCGCACTTGTTGATGACAAGCATTTTGATGCTATGGCTCATGGTCAAAGAAAACAAACGCCGGACATCTCAAATTTCCATAACCAATACATGCTTGAAGAAACGCCTCAGATGTTGGAAGACACAAAATCTCGCGTCAGTAAAAACTACGATCAATCCAATTTTGTTGCAGTTACACGTGAAGTTTCAAACCCCAATGACGTTCACTATGCAATGACAGCAAAACGCTAGTCCGCAATTAAGTCTGCTTTGACAATTTAAAATAAGCCAGTGCAAAGGCGAGTTCAGTTGTAATTGCGAGCCAAATTCCGACGCTCACAGCGCCACGAACGAATTCAAATATTCCAATGACTGCAAGTGCACCCATCATGATGGCGAGCCCAAGACACAAGTTTTGGCGCAGTTGAGATACTTCCGCATTGCGAGATAAAAAGATCATCGCCGATAGGCCCATAAACATCATTGCAGCTCGTCGTGCGATGAGATCAGACACTTCATTTCCATCAAGCCCGAAAATCCAATAAATCAGGCCTGGTGCCAATAACAAGCATACGAAAAGAGTAAAACAAAGCGCACTTGCAAGCTTGCTTATGAGTGGATACGAAATTGTCATGGCGACCTGCTACGAAGTTATTGGTCAGATCAATATGCATATGAACTGACCCTAAACCATGCGACAAATCGCTATTGTGAGTGGTGCGCGATTAGCTCTTTAACTCAGCAGCTTTCAAGAACGCATCGCTTCCAGCTTTGATCAGTGCAATATCATAGCTCACATTGACGAAGTTATAGCCCCATTTTGCATATTTAATGCTGGTCTCAGGCGTTGCGGCGAAAATACCAGATAATTTACCTGCAGCTTTGGCACGTTTCGGCATTTCTTCAAGTTGCTTTTGAGTTTCAGGCATATCCCCGTTCACCGCAGCGCCATTTGAATAATCAATGGAGAAATCAGATGGGCCAACGAATACGCCATCGATACCATCCACTGAAATGATCTCATCGAAATTCTCATAAGCCGCTTTGGTTTCAATCATCGCAAAAGACAGCGTTTTTTCATTGGCTGTTTGTAGATATTCTCCGGCTTCAACACCGTGTAATTGATTTGCACGGCGCGCGCCCCATGATCGAGAACCAATGGGTGGATACTTCATATAGCTGGCGAATTCTTCTGCATCAGCTTTTGAATTGATCATCGGTGCGATTACCGCTTCAAAGCCTAAATCTAGCGCTCGGCTTGCTGCATCAAATCTATTGACTGGCAAACGAGTGATTGGAATTTTACCAACGCCGATGATGGCCTCTGAACAGGTGACAATCGTATCGTCAGAATGCGTTCCGTGCTGCATATCAATCACCACAGCATCAAAATCAGCGAGTGCCAATTGCGTGATAAGTTCGCGCGAACCCAATTGTGACCATACAGAATATACGGTCTCCCCTTTTCGCAATTGATCAGCAAATGTCAGCATCTAATTTCTCCTCCAACCATTAAAACCCGAAACGGCAACAAAAAACCTGCACCAGATCTTAAATCCGATGCAGGTCTGATAGATAATGCTATGGCTTGGACAAATGCAATGCCATAAAGCAAATCTTATTTGCCGAAATTACTCGACAAAATTATTCGCTGGTAATTTGCTCTTCAGCAACGCCCAAGAGCCAAACCATTTTTTCGCGGATGTCATCGTCAGACACGTCATCACCAAGATCGGCGCGAACTTTGTTAAATACGTCTTCATCGCCAGCTTCTTCAAAATCAGATGCGATCACTTCTTTCGCATAAGCATCGCCATCTTTGCCCAGGATTTCAGCAGCCCAAAGGCCCAAAAGCTTGTTGCGGCGCGCTTCAATTTTAAATTTTAGCTCTGCATCATGTGCAAACTTATTTTCAAACGCATTTTTACGATCATCAAAACCACTCATGGTGTCTTCCCGTCCTTCGTGTTTAGCTCCCTAACGATCTAGGTTGAGCCCGTTAATCTCTATATGGACATTTTATAGGCAAAACGGAAGACCTTAGCGCACAAAATCCCTGAAAATAATTTCAATTGTGACTAATCTGAAAAACAGCACCTCAAGACGTTGTGAAATGCTGGTTTATAAGCTACACAGCGCTCGAAACCTTAGATTCACAAATTCTCACCAGCAAGCTGGTAGATCAATCGAGTTTACAATGAAAAATAGACGCCGTATCTATGAGGGCAAGGCCAAAATTCTTTATGAAGGTCCTGAGCCCGGAACGCTTATCCAATTCTTTAAAGACGATGCCACAGCTTTTAACAAGAAAAAGCAGGACGTCATTGATGGAAAAGGCGTGTTAAACAACCGGATTTCCGAGTTCATTTTCACGCATTTGAACCAAATCGGCTTACCAACACACTTTATCAAACGCGTAAACATGCGCGAGCAACTGATCAAAGAAGTTGATATTGTCCCGCTTGAAGTGATTGTTCGCAATATCGCAGCGGGTACTTTGGCTAAGCGTTTGGGCCTTGAAGAAGGTGCAGTTCTTCCGCGCTCGATCATTGAGTTTTGCTATAAAGAAGATGCGCTTGATGATCCGCTTGTATCTGAAGAGCATATTACAGCATTTGGTTGGGCAAGCCCGCAAGAGATTGATGACATTATGGCTATGGCCATTCGCGTCAATGACTTCCTAACTGGCCTTTTTGCCGGTGTTGGCATCCAGCTTGTCGACTTCAAGATCGAGTTTGGTCGCCTGTTTGAAGGTGATCAGATGCGTATCGTCCTCGCCGATGAGATCTCACCAGATTCATGCCGTTTATGGGATGTGAAGACCAAGCAAAAGCTTGATAAAGACGTCTTCCGTCGCGACCTTGGCAGCCTAACAGAAGCTTATCAAGAAGTTGCACGCCGCCTTGGCATTATGAATGAAAATGAAGCGCCGCGTCCATCTGGACCAGTGCTCGTAAAATCTGACAATGACGACTAGTTTGGAAAGTTAAAAATGATCAAAGCTCGTGTCACAGTTACACTTAAAAACGGTGTTTTGGATCCGCAAGGTAAAGCTATCGAAGGCGCACTAACCGGTCTTGGTTTTGACGGCCTTGAAGGTGTGCGCCAAGGTAAAGTGTTTGACCTTGAACTTTCAGGTGATGACAAAGCAAGTGCTGGCAAAAGTATTGAAGCCATGTGCGAAAAGCTTCTCGCCAACACCGTAATCGAAGATTATTCGATCGAGATTTTATAGTTAGTAGGAACAAAGCGCGCCAAAGTTAGTCGCGCTTTTTCTTTATCAGTTTGATTTCCACAATTTAGGAAACATATTATGAAAACAGCAGTTCTTCAGCTTCCGGGACTAAACAGAGATCGTGACATGCTTGCAGCGCTCACGCTTATTTCTGGCCAGGCCCCACAAACTGTTTGGCAGACCGAAACATCCATCGATGACGATGTTGATCTGATTGTGATCCCAGGCGGTTTTTCCTACGGTGATTACCTTCGTTCAGGCGCAATTGCCGCCCGTATGCCTGTGATGAAAGCCGTGATTGAAAAGGCTAAAAAAGGCACCCGCGTTATCGGCGTTTGCAATGGCTTTCAGATCCTTGTTGAAACCGGCATTCTTCCAGGTGCGTTGATGCGCAATGCTTCGCTTAAATTTGTCTGCCGTCAGGTAAAGCTTGAAGTCGCGACAACAAAAAGCGCCTTTACTGAAGGTTATAACCAAGGCGAAGTTATCGATTGCCCGGTTGCGCACCATGATGGCAATTATTTTGCTGATGCAGACACACTGGCAGAATTAAAAGATCAGGACCGCATTGCTTTCCGCTATGCACAAGGCACAAACCCAAACGGTTCAATTGACGATATTGCTGGCATTTTAAGCGAAAACGGCAATGTTCTTGGTATGATGCCTCACCCTGAAAACTTAATTGAAGCTGCACATGGTGGAGATGACGGCCGACGCCTGTTTGAAGGCGCGCTCAATTTGATCTCTGCTTAAGGCGGGGGTTAATCTCAGCTTGAGGCGGGGCATAATCTCCGCATAACACGAAACGACGATTTTGATTGATATGACTATTAACAACACATATCCCATTACCAAAGACCTCATCGCAAAGCATGGCTTGGCACCTGATGAATACCAACTGATTTTGGATTTGATTGGTCGCGAACCAACTTATACTGAACTTGGTATTTTCTCAGCGATGTGGAACGAGCACTGCTCATATAAATCATCCAAAAAATGGCTTCGTACTCTGCCGACAACTGGCGAACGCGTGATCCATGGCCCGGGTGAAAATGCGGGTGTCGTCGATATTGGTGATGGCGAATGCGTTGTATTTAAAATGGAAAGTCACAACCACCCATCTTACATTGAGCCCTACCAAGGAGCTGCAACGGGTGTTGGCGGTATCTTGCGCGATGTGTTTACTATGGGTGCGCGTCCTGTGGCAGCCATGAATGCGCTTCGTTTTGGCGATGTGTCTCATGAGAAAACCAAGCATCTCGTATCTGGCGTCGTTTCTGGCGTTGGCGGTTATGGTAATTCATTTGGCGTACCGACGGTTGGCGGCGAAGTTGAATTTGATGCGCGTTATAACGGCAATTGTCTTGTGAATGCCTTTGCGGCTGGTATTGCCAAAACAGACGGTATTTTCCTTTGTAAGGCTGAAGGTGTAGGTCTCCCTGTCGTTTACTTAGGTGCAAAAACCGGACGTGACGGTGTTGGTGGTGCAACAATGGCATCTGCTGAATTTGACGAAACCATTGAGGAAAAACGCCCGACAGTACAAGTGGGTGATCCATTTACTGAAAAATGTCTGTTGGAAGCATGTCTTGAACTCATGCAAACCGGTGCGGTGATCGCCATCCAAGATATGGGTGCTGCAGGTCTTACGTGTTCTGCGGTTGAAATGGGCGCGCAAGGAGACTTGGGTGTTGAACTATACCTTGACGATGTTCCTGTGCGTGAAGAGCGAATGACAGCCTATGAGATGATGCTATCTGAGAGCCAAGAGCGCATGCTCATGGTGCTAGATCCATCCAAAGAAGAAATTGCGAAAGCGATCTTCGTAAAATGGGGTCTAGATTTTGCTATTGTAGGCAAAACAACAGACGATTTGCGCTTCCGCTGCATTCACCAAGGTGAAGAAGTGGCGAACTTGCCGATTAAAGAACTTGGTGACCAAGCCCCTGAATATGATCGTCCTTGGCGCGAGCCGGGTCTTTATTCGCCCCTCCCCGCAGATCAGGTGCAAGAGCAAGATGATTATGGCGTGACATTGATGTCCATGCTTGCCTCTCCAAACCAATCATCACGTCGTTGGGTTTGGGAGCAATATGATACGCTTATCCAAGGTAACTCATTACAAATTCCAGGCGGTGATGCTGGTGTGATCCGTGTGGATGGTCATGCAACGAAAGCATTGGCATTTTCATCGGATGTGACACCGCATTATTGCGAAGCTGATGCTTATGAAGGCGGCAAGCAAGCTGTGGCCGAATGCTGGCGCAATATCACTGCAACGGGCGCCCTACCGCTTGCATCCACCGATAACCTAAACTTTGGTAATCCAGAGCGTCCTGAAATCATGGGACAGTTTGTTAAAGCCATTGAGGGTATTGGCGACGCATGTCGTGCGCTTGATTTTCCAATCGTATCTGGCAATGTTTCACTTTATAACGAAACATTTGGCGAAGCGATTTTGCCAACACCAACAATTGCTGGCGTTGGTCAATTAGACGATTGGGCCAATATGGCCAAAATTGCCGGCGCTAATGACGGTGAAGTTGTCATGCTTATTGGTTGCGATGGTGCACATCTTGGCCAAACCGTTTATATGCGCGATATCTTGGGTGAGACAGCTGGCCCACCGCCTGAAGTTGATCTCACGGCTGAACGCTATAATGGCGACTTTGTTCGCTCTGCGATCAACAACGGCCAAGTATCTAGCTGTCACGATATCAGCCAAGGTGGCTTAGCTCTCGCACTTGCTGAAATGTGTATGGCTGGTGGCTATGGCATGGAAATTGATCTAACGGACGTTCAAATGCCGATGCATGGCTTGTTGTTTGGTGAAGATCAAGCGCGCTATGTCATCACCGTGGAAGAGAAAATGGTTCAGTTCTTGGCCAACAATGCTGCAGATGCTGGCGTACAGTTCCGCGTATTGGGCAAAATTGGCGGTGACAAGCTTGTGGTCAAAGATGTGCTCACGCTCGATGTTGCTGAGATGAAAACAGCCCACGAAAACTGGTTCCCAGACTATATGGCGTAATATAGAAAACCCACGTTTTCTATTTCGATGCCGTCACTACAACGCTCGGGTAAAGCGCCCGAGCGCATAATTGATATGCAATTATCTCTGTGAGCAACAGGCTTGAATAACGGTCAATTCCATAACAAATGCGGCTATCTAACTCGTAGAATTACGAATTAGAAACTCATTAAACAGCATCAATAATTTAAATCACTACCGTAACGGTTTCTTCTAGGTCCGGTATCGAGAAGCAAACGTATAAGAGATACAGCTTATCTGCGCTCTGATATTTAGTTATCTGCAGCAAGAGGCTTGAAGTGAATATGTTTAAATTGACGAAGGTTCTGTTATGAGAAGAATTTTTCCATATCTGACTTATGCTGGCGCAATTCCGTTTGTCTTTTGTGCCGTATGTTTGGTTTTAGGCATCCAGCAATTACCATTGATTGGTTCGGTAGAAAAAACTCTAACTGTCTATGGTCTTGTTATATCAACTTTTTTATGTGGCGTGCATTGGGGGCAACATCTTTATTTAAACGAGGGCCCATGGGTGCGAACATTACCAATTTTGAGCAACATGTTAGCAGTTCTGCTCTGGATTGGGTTTTTAACACTCAGCTTCAAAATGATAATTGTGATGCTGATTGCTGCATTTATCATCCTACTTATCATCGATCATAGATTATTCTTGGTAGATTTAATCACCCATCATTATTTTCAAACGCGCTTATTCGTATCATCCATCGTCATTTTCTCGCTTATAATTTCAGGAATTTTCTCATGACAAAAATCGCGATCATTGGCGCTGGATTATCAGGTCTTACGGCGGCTCATTTGTTAAAAGAGCACTGCGAGGTCACCATTTTTGAAAAGTCGCGTGGTGTTGGCGGCCGTATGTCAACTCGTCGAGCTCAGCCATATTTCTTTGATCATGGAGCGCAGTATTTTACGGCAAAAACAAAACCATTTCAGACGTTTATTCAACCTTTTCTCGATCAAGGAATTATCGAAAAATGGAATGCTCATTGTGTGATAATTGATTCAAATAATAACGGTACGACAAAAAGTTGGAACGACGACACGCCCCGTTATGTGGGTGTCCCTGGAATGAACAATGTGGCGAAATTTCTAGCAAAAGACATTGATATTCAAAGCAATACGAGAATTGTCACTCTCAGTTACCAAGACAGATGGCAGTTAATGGATGAGCAAGAACAACAATTTGAAGGGTTCGATTGGGTCATATCTACAATACCATCGCCACAGGCTGCGCAGTTACTACCTCATACTTTTGCATTTCATAAAGACATCGAATTGACCAAAATGATCCCATGCTTTGCATTGATGCTGGGTTTTGAGAAGGATTTACCAATTGAATTTGATGCGGCGCAAGTTACCAATTCAGATTTGAGTTGGATTGCGGTCAATAGTCATAAGCCACAAAGGCCCAGCTCGTTTACATTGATGGTTCATTCTACCGCAGAATTTGCAGAGGCGCATATCGATCATGATCGTCAAAACGCCATGGAGCACTTAATTGGAGAAACGGGCCGTATCACTGGGTACAATGTTAGCGAAGCTGATTATAAAACCCTTCACGGTTGGAGATACGCCAATGTTGCTCAAAGAGAGCAAACAAATACCGTTTTTCTAGATCAAGATCATAAGTTAGCTGTCTGTGGTGATTGGTGTTCCGGTGGACGTGTTGAAGGGGCTTTTATGTCAGCTTACAATTTAGCTGAGAAACTAAAGGCGGTCGCTCTATAAGCATTCCTAATATGGGGTTGTAGAAAGCGATAGGATTTGATGCAGCCAGTCTAACGCATACTTGAATTACATTTCGATTTTTATGTACCAGGCGTAAAATTTGTGACGGGTCCGACAAAGCTTAAACAGTCCGGTTCGAACACGACCACATGGCTTAAATCTGGTCTTGATCGAGACGAATATAGCATCGCTTGAGCACTGAGTAATCTTGCCTCATCTGAATTCACCCATGTGGGAGGCGTCTGCCCGTTTGCATGTATATCTTGCCAACCAATAGATGCGTCTCGATCATTTCGTCTGTCTAGTGTTCGCTCGCATGTCAGATGCATTGGAACAAGCTTTCGTTCGATGCCATCACTCAGATAACGCTTAATGGCAACCGCTGCTCCTTCTGCACTTAAAGACGCATAGGCTGCGATTTGACCAGAATGATGAAATCGACCCGCAGACGCCCTCGCAGGGCTATTGGGGGCGTTGAGCAATTCAACCGGTAAAATTCTCCAAACCGGGATATCAATTGGAACTAATTCTGCCATACCACGTTGTATAGCTGATAAACGTTCAATTGTCGCTCACCAGAGTATAAGGTTTGAGAAATATCTCACTGAATACATGCGCTTTAATGAGATACAAAAATGGCGCTGAGATTATCAGCGCCATGATTTGTTATCTTTGTAATTTGATGAACGGTCTAGAATTCATCCCAGTCGCCATCGCTTGCACTTGATGATGATCCACCACCAAATGCGTTTGACAGCTTATTGACCATTGCTTTTGCCGGAGATGGTTTGGATGCATGACCATTATCCACGGCAACAGGTGCCGATGCTCTTGCAGGCGCTGGCTTTTTAGCCGGAGCCGGT
>JBDWIC010000003.1:0-320079 GCA_039974935.1 Lentilitoribacter sp.
TGTTGTGACTTTGCGTGATGGTACAGAAATGGTTATGCCTGGCGACAACGTAACAGTTGACGTTGAGTTGATCGTGCCAATCGCGATGGAAGAGCAACTTCGCTTTGCGATCCGTGAAGGCGGTCGTACTGTGGGTGCTGGAATTGTGGCTTCTATCACAGAATAAGCCTTTTCAATTCTGATTTATTAAAACCCCGTCAGCAATGGCGGGGTTTTTTATTGCGTTCCAATATTCAGATCTCCTACATCTAACAGATGAAACCTCCCGTTTGATAATATGTTAAAACCCTTAAATATAGAAACATTATATAAAAACTATTATAAGTTGTATTATTATGTTACGGTTTTAAGATTGATAAACAAACTGGGAGATTAAAATGAGTGTCGATCAAAACGTACTTCACGTACTCACCGTTACAGGTTTTTCAAAAAACAGCTTCGATGAAGCGGTTAAACACGCTATTCGCGGTGCGTGGGAAAACCATCACGAAGAATTCAAGCGATTTGTGTCGTTCAAGGTCAATGACTTTCAAGGTGAAATTGGCCCTGAATTGGAACTAAGATATAGCGTGACGGTGGCCATCAGCGCCATTCATGCAGAGCACGAGCATTAATCAGTGCGGCTTCAAAAGCACATTAAAACCCCGTGGGAAACCGCGGGGTTTTTTGTTGGCCGGAGTTATTTAACAGGTTCAGGCAAAGTGGCGCCGATCTCATAGCAGCGCGCAAGAAGGGCAGCGCGGCGGGTGTTTGATCCTTTCGCGCCGCATAGAAATTCAAGTTGGCGGGGTGAAAAACCGAAATAACCGAATGTGCCTTTCATCCATGCGGTTTCCAATGCTGCGCGATAACCTTCATCTTCAATCTCATCAGAGCGCGCGCCAGCAGGCACCAACAACACGCCAGTGCGCGCGGGTTGGAGGGATTGTTCACGATCATCCAATTGATCATAGGCCCAACCCCACGAAAACACGCGATCGGTCCAGCCTTTCATCATCGCGGGCATGCCCCACCAAAAGAGCGGAAAGACCAAGCATATCGCATCCGCACGCATAATCCGTGCTTGCTCTGAGGCGATATCAGGTGAGACATCATCATTGGCATCTGCCATGGTCCATAACGGGTTAAACCCTTCGGCATGCAAATCGGCCAGCTCGCATGTGTGCCCCGCAGATTTTGCACCATTCATGAATTCAGCCGCACAAGCAGCGCTAAAAGAGGAGGGGTTCGGGTGGTCCAAAACCGTTAAAATATGCATCAAAAAACTCCAAAACATCTCAAGTGATCTCGACCCGCGGGAGGAAAATCAAAGCCGCGAGTCATGGTGAGCGACGTTTATGGATGCTCAAGCATGCTTGAGGTCAAGGGGGTGGAATTAAGCTTTTTCAAGCATTTGAAATACTATTTAACTATAGATTGTAATTTTTGCTAAACACTTCTAGGTTGTTGCATGTAATTGCTGGGGGATTTTATGTCGAAAACAAAAACCTATTCGCTTTATTTGGTAAAGGAAGAATTGGAAGACTCGTCAGGCGTTCTTACAGATAGAGCCAAAGATCGTATTGTTTCAAAGAGCGTTCATGAGTTGAATGCTGAAAATCGACTAGGTGAGAAGGCGGTTTGTTTTGTTTTCCAAAATCCGTTGAATGAACCCAGTTGGATTCAGGATTTGAAAGAAGTATTCGACGATGTTCAGTTGATAAGAAATCGATCGTCATCTGCGCTTGTTATATTCAAAGCAAGTGGTCGAATTTTTGTCTCAACATTTGGGTCAGCATGGCAATATATCAATGATAGGGCCATAGAATCAGATTTTGGTCTAAAGGTAACCATCAATTCTCTGGAAGACGGTCGAGTTAAACGTATCGACAGCAGTCATCTCGGAGAAGCAATGAAAGGAGTGTCACAATCTGCCTTTCAGAGAGATATTCAGTCGTTTGGTATAGATGAGGCGTTGGACCAAGTAAGAAGAATTACAGGTCGTCTTCAGAAGTCTGAATTTGCCAAAAATTTATCGGGCGCAACATCGTTAAAAATTAGCCGCGAAATGAGTTTTGATGAGTTAGGGGAAATTGCGATTGAATCGCTGAATCGTTATTATTCCGATTTTTACAAATCTACTAGCTTTCATATTATAGATAAAATCCGCCCAATAACAGACCGAAGTCTTATCGATGAATTGGATAATTCAGCGGCTGATCAAATTAGATCCGGTACGGATAGTTTTGAGCTGTCAATGCCTGGATGGTCCGAAGATGATGTCGTATATTTCGGTATAAATGGTTCTGGGCTTCAAGAAAGGTTTCCTGACCTGCTGTTATCCCATTATAGGGAAGCCATGCAAAAGAAACTTGCCGATTTAGATAGCGACACGATCTTGAATAAACATGGAATAGTGGCGGAATTCAATAACGACATAGCGGCAAAAAAACGATGGAGCATTAAAAAGGCTCTGATTGGTTCTATAAACTATCAAGGTGGAATGTATGCTATAAGCGAGGGCGAGTGGTATCGGTTGGACCATCAATTCAAAGATGATATTGATTCAGCAATGCCAACCATAGTCGAATCATGGCCATCGGAGCCACTGATTATAGTAAAAAAAATATCAGATGACGGAAAAAAAAACGGGTTTTGAGTCCGAGTTAGAGTATAATCGTAGGTGCGCCAAAGAGTACTCGCAAATTTGTCTAGATCAAAAAATAATTAATGTTCCCTCGATACCATACGGAAAATTTGAGGCATGTGACTTATTGGATTTGGAAAACAAACGCCTAATACATGTCAAAAAAAGCTCAAGACAATCAAGTGTGTTGAGTCATTTCTTCAAACAGGGCAGCAATTCGGCACGGATACTTAAAACTTTTCCAGAAGCACAAAATGCTCTTTTTTCGACGGTCGAAGAAGTGGCATCTCCAGAAGTTGCAAAGCAATTGAAGGCTATTATTGCTAATGGCTTCAATGACTGGAAGGTGGAATTTCATATTGTTGATTCACCACGATCAGACGGTGAATTTCGAATCCCCTTTTTTAGCAGAATCACGTTACGCGACGAAGTTAGAATGTTACGCGGAATGGAGTTCAAAGTAGCTTTGCGATTTATCCCTGTTGCGATTTAGACGTTACTCTACCACCACACTATTCATCCCAGTCGGGCATTGGTTTTTTGTCGATAAATGCGCCGATGCCGGATTTCGCGTCATTGGCCATCATATTATCGGCCATCACGCGGCCTGCGAAATCATAAGCCTCGTTGAGTGCCATTTCAGATTGCTTGTAAAACGCTTCCTTGCCCATTTTGACCGCGAGTTTTGATTTGGATGCGATGTTTTGTGCCATCTCTTGTGTGGCGTTTGTGAGGTCTGATTTTGCTACGACACGATTGATTAGCCCAATGCGTTCAGCGCGGTCTGCTGAGATGAATTCACCTGTGAGCAACATTTCCATCGCGTGCTTGTTGGAAACATTGCGGGTGAGCGCCACCATGGGGGTGGAGCAAAAGAGCCCGATGTTTACGCCTGAGGTGGCAAAGCGCGCATCTTCCTCGGCGATCGCTAAATCACACGAAGCAACCAGTTGGCAGCCTGCGGCGGTGGCGATGCCTTTAACTTCGGCGATCACGGGTTGGGGGAGGGTCACAATCTGCTGCATCATCTTCGAGCATGCGGCAAAAAGACGGATGAAATAATCATGCCCGCCGTCATCTTCATTGCGGTGATGGCTCATTTCCTTCAAGTTATGCCCGGCGCAAAAATGTTCACCTGATGTGGCGAGTATCACCACCTTAATGCTGCGATCTTCTTTGATTTGCGCCAAAACATTAGATAGGTCCGCCAACATGCTTTCCGATAATGCATTGATCGATTTGGGTGTGTTGAGTTCTAACCGCGCCACGCCTTCATGATCGGTTCGCAGCAGGTTTTCGTGAACTTTATCTAACATTGCGATCTCCTCAATACGTCTCCTCCAAATCTCCAGGAAATGAGCCTGTCTTGATTGCGCTTTTGTGTCAAGCAATGCGAGCTTTGTGCAAATGCGAAAAAAGGTGGGAAAATCCCACCTTAATCCGCAAATTTTGTAAAGTTCTACAGGTTCTTATGGTTTAGCAATGTGCCAAACACCACCAACGCCATCGCCTGTCACATCGCCTTTGGCGCTGTCGCCGATCCATGTGTATAGCGGTTCGCCTTTGTAAGCCCACATGAATGTGCCGTCTTTGCGCTCCACCACTGAGAAATCGCCTTCGTTTTTAGAAGATGCTTCCGCTGGCATTGGTGGCCAGTTTGTGGCGCATTGATCGTAACAGTTTGATACGCCGTTAGCGTCTTTATCAAATGTGTAGAGCGTCAAACCCGCAGCATTGGTGAGCACTGTGCCTGCTGATGTGTCGGCTTGCTTGATGGCTTTTGATGAGTGGTGATCGGCAATTGCGAACGTGCTTGAAAGGACCAGCGCAGCTGCGCCAGTGATAATGGCTTTAAATGTCATGTTTTTCTCCATAATGACCGAAATGATCTGACCGGTTTGTGCCGGTGACATGATAGTTACGCGGCAGGTTTGAAAACTATTCACGAGAAAATTATTTTTTTATTTCGGAGAGATTTGCAGCTTTTGAAATTCTCGTGCTAGGCTTTGATCATCTGAACCTCGGAGGTCAAAATGCCTAATTTTGTTCCAAAGTTTATTACGGTTACCGCAAGCATTTTAGTTTCGTGCACGCTGTCATCTTATGCTGATATTCGCGTGACATATACCGATAGCTCTCCCACTGATCATTTTACCGTGCAAAATGTCAGCGGCTGTTTGTTATATAAAGGCGAGCTGACGATCGATTTTTCGACATCTCTTGGGCAGCTTGTGTTCGATATTGATCGCAATGGCTGGGCAGGGCATGAGTTTAGCACCAATTCTCGCGTGCATCAGCCGCTGACGATTGTGGGTGGTGAGGCATTTGTGAAAAACGTCACCGATGTGAAAGATGGCGATAACAAAGTCACAATTGAATTTGTTAATTTCAAGCACGGCGATCGCATTCATTTTAATGTCGATGTTGACGATACATCTGGCGCTTATCATCCCAGCGTATCGGGACTTGAGATTCAAGGTGCGAGCTTAAATGTCATCACACCCACGAGTGAAAACGATGGCGCATTTGATGCCAACGCAGTTGCTGAAACAGATCGAACATCCTGCATTAGCTAGAAAGGCCAATCTTCGAATTGGATATTATCGGATTTATCTGTGTTCTTTTATCGTCTTGCGGTTCACAATGGGCGCAATTCAAACTATCAAAGATGAACTCCATAATTCAAATCGCCAATTAGAGGTCGTGCTATCTTGAAGTCGTCCCCAAAAGGCCATCCGCACGTGCACGCAATTATCGGCGATGGTTTAACTGCAACTGCATTTTTAGAATATGCCAATGCAGAGCATATCGATGAATTTGTCATCATTGGT
Organism: Lentilitoribacter sp.; assembly: GCA_039974935.1. Lineage (GTDB taxonomy): Bacteria > Pseudomonadota > Alphaproteobacteria > Rhizobiales > Rhizobiaceae > Lentilitoribacter. Next base: position 5,458 of record JBDWIC010000003.1, read on the forward strand.
CCCAACGCATCCCAATTGGGGCGTGGGCTTGCTTATGCATCGGCGCCAGAAGGTGCCGCGTGGGAATACGCTTATTTGTTAAACTCACCAGCGAGCGATATTGATCCGGATTTCAAACCATGGCTTGAAACCAATTGGGCTACGATTGAACACAAGATGGCTGGGCGTAGACCAGATTGGTTGGGCGCTGCAAGGGGTTTGATTGCAAAAGGCGATTTAAGCGCACTTAATATCCCGCGGCAATTTTTTGGCGATTTTCTGGTCGATCGCCTCAATTCTGTAATCACGCTGTATAAGGAGAATGGCAAATCTGTGCGTCTTATTGAAGATATTGCCATTGGTATGGAGCCAGAAGGTGTAGGGTATAATATCCGCACAGGTAATGGCCAATCTGTCTTTGTTCATTCAATTGATATCGCCCCTGGTGGTCCTAAAGATCAGCGCATGGATGGTGATGAAAGCGAATTCAGCGCACCAACTTTATTTGGCAACGAAGAGCGCATTATCGAACATGTAAAGCGTGGCGCAGAAATCTGCTGTATCGGGATGAATGCAACTATGCTGGATGCATTGCGGCTTTGCCAATCTGTGTTACCAGATGACGAGGTCCGTTTTTCAGCGATATCTCCAAGAGGGGTTTTGCCAGAACCTCTTATTCCCGATCGGCCGGATTTGTTCGTCCCGGAGCTTGAAACAGGGCACTCTTCTGCGATTAGCTTTTTGGATAATGTAAAGGCAAGCCTTGAAGATGCGAAAAGAAATGGATTTGAACAACGTGAGATAAGGGCAGGGTATCGCGCATTTTTCTTAGAGCGAGGTTTAGCTCAATTTGTTCCAAATTCTGAGGAGGCTAAGTTTGTACCTCGGACGTTAAGACACTGGTTGCGCGGGGGAACGCGGGATACGATTTTAGATTTCCATCGTTTAATGGTCGATGGCGTAACAGATATTGCCAAAGGTGCCGTTCGAGAAATTCAACCCAATGATGATGGCGCGACAATTATCAGCGTTGATCACATGGGCGATATGCAACGCAAAAAGGTTGGTTTTGTAATTAACTGCTCCGGTGCTGGTTCAAGTTTTGAGTTTGATCCACTCACAAATGAGCTTGTTGAGGATCAGGTGATCGATATTTGCCAAACAAGTGGCGGTATTGTGGTTGGCAAGAATTGCGCGACCAAGCTTAAAAACGTGCGTTTCTTATCACCAGCCACCACAATTATTGGCGATGAAGTTATGGCAATGCCGCTCTATGATGCACATTTGCTGCGCAGCTGGGTGAAGCGCGCAAATGGCACAAGTTAGATATCGAAGTTTTGCAGCTCACGATTTCGTGATCATGTAAGTCTGGTCAAAAATGCCGATCTATTGTAACGCTTTTGATTATGGTTCGGTCTTTTCTAATATATACGTTTATGTTTTTTGCTATTGTCCAGAGTATTCCTGGCAGTATGCAGGCTGTGGCGGACCATATTATTGAGCCTGTATTAATTGAGGCAGAACTCGTCGTTGTCGACAATGATCTGGATGTTCAGTGTTGTGACGAAAACAACAAAAAAGACGCAACGCCCTGTAAATCAGATTGTTCGGCTATCCTAAATTCAAACATCTTAGTGGCCCATGAATCTGGGATGCAGTTTGATAATACGCCGACGCACAACGTGGTGAAAACCTTTGTGCGACAGGATTTACGACCTCCCATCGCCTAATTTTACATCAAAACTAAGGGGGCACTTGTCCCGTTTGACAATGTAAAATTAGGAGCAATCCATGTTATCTAGACGTAATTTAATTCTTGGCGCTTTAACGAGCGCAGCCTTGTTGCCAGCTTCTACTGCTTTGGCGCATCATACTAAAAAATCACGCAAGAAGTTTAAGCTTGCCGCAAAATATGTGCCGCAATCTGTGCGCTATAAAAGCGATTACAAACGCGGTACAATAGTCGTCGACCCGCGCAATCATTTCCTTTACTTGATTGAACGTCGTGGTAGAGCGCGCCGTTACGGTGTTGGTGTGGGTAAAGCGGGATTAGCTTTCCAAGGCACAGCAACAATTCAGCGAAAAGCAGAATGGCCGCGTTGGACGCCAACGCAAAATATGATCCGTAGAGAGCCACAAAAGTATCTGAAATATGCCAAAGGCGTACCTGGGGGCATTAACAACCCACTTGGAGCGCGCGCGCTTTATTTATACCGTAATGGCCGGGATACTTATTTCCGCATCCACGGAACAACCCAGCCTTGGTCAATCGGGCAATCTGTTTCAGCAGGTTGTATTCGCATGATCAATGAGCATGTCGAAGATCTATATGAAAGAGTGCCAGTGGGCACACGTGTCATCGTCCTTTAACGTTTTTCAATTCTCAAGCTTTCTCCGCAGGTTGGCTTGAGGATAACGCGTGCGGGCAGACCGTTAGAGTAAGACGTTTACCATTAAACATCTTATTCGCTTTCTTAGACATGGCGATACGCCCGCGCGCGTTTGGATGAACTTTCACGTCATACCAAACCGATACTGGAATATATATGAGCAAGAAATCAAATAAGAGAGCGTCTCAAAAAGGCGCTGACAATAAAACACGTCAAAATGTTGAAAATCCAGCACGCCGCAAATGGCTAGATTATGCCCGCAATGGCGCAATTACTTTGGCTGTATTGGGTAGTGGTGGTGGCTATTTAGCCTATTCAGCAAACGCTAAGATGCATGAGCAAGATTTAACCCGAATCGGGCAGGGCACGCCAACTGTGGTGCAGGTGCATGATCCAAATTGTTCGGTTTGTGCCCGTTTACAGCGCAATACGAAATCAGCACTGGGTGCCTTTTCCGAAGGGGATATTGAATATGTGGTTGCTAACATCAAATCCTCCAAAGGCAAAGCATTTGCTGAGCGCAATGCCGTACCACATATCACTTTGATGCTCTATGATGGTAAAGGGGAGTTAAAACACATTCTCCGAGGTCCACAAGAGGTCTCAACTCTGGAAGTTGAGTTTAAGAAACTGCTTGAAGGCTAACTACGAGCAAACAATAAAAAACGCACCCGTGAAGGTGCGTTTCTCATTCGAATATAAATTAAGTTTTGTATTACAAAAACTTTTTAGCCATGCTCGCTAGACCGCCAATGCCGCCAACGGAATCAAGCAATGAACCACCGCTGCTAGACTGATCAACAAGCTGAGGAAGCGCTTCCTGAAGGCTTTCAAGCAAAGAGCCTTCGCTTGTACCCAATTGTGCTGCAGCAGCTGAAATCTTGTCTCCACCCATCAAGTTTTGGATTTGGTCAGTCGAAATAGCCGCATTTTCGCCATCACCCAACCAAGATGCTGCGATATCACCAAGATCGCCAGATTGGAGATTGCTGACAAGGCTTCCAAGATCAAATTGATCACCGTCGCCAACTAATCCGTTCAATGCACCACTAATTGTGCTTTGATCGACACCCAATTTGTTGGCAATTAAGCCAGAAGCCAAGTTCATAATATCCATTTTTATCATTATCCATTTAGAGCTGTATTGGTTATTCGGCACTACAATTGCCAAGTTCATAGCAATATCTAGGTATTTATGAGACCCGTTGCAACCATTTTTGCGGATTATACGGTATTGTGTGCCTAATGATTTTATACCTTGACTTAGAGTTGCTCTAATTTGGTAATTAAAAACTGAGGGAGCAATTACAGATATGAAAATAGCTGAAGCGGCGCAAGTTTGCGGGTTAAGTGCACATACAATTCGCTACTACGAAAAATCCGGGATGCTTCCCGAAATTGATCGGGGTGAAGATGGCCATCGCCGATTTACCCGAAGCAACATTGAATGGTTGACCCTACTGTACTGGCTTCGTGAAACCGGTATGCCCATGAAGCAGATGCATCGTTTTACTCAGCTTGCCAAGTTCGGCGATGGCGGAATAAATGAACGCCGCAAAATATTGTCAGATCATGCGCAATCCCTCAAAGAAAAGCGGGCAATACTTGAAAAATGTGAAAGTGTCTTGGCTATAAAGATTGCAAGCTATGGCATTGATCATGAGGAAAGCAACTGATGAAATTTGCTTATCTGATTGAGCCGCCGTTTAATTTTTTCAATGAAAATGGACATGTCACTGGATGTGATGTCGAACTCGCGCGCCATGTTTTCAACGCGTTAGATATTACCCGTTTTGATCCAGTTGAAACCGAATTTTCGGAGTTACTACCGGGGCTTAATGATCGTCGATGGCGGATGACCACAGGCCTATTTGCAACGACTGAACGAATGCAAACCGCTCTGTTTTCTCGACCCATTTGGGCGCTTTCAGATGGATTGCTGGTAAAAGCAAATAACCCGCATAAACTTGATGGATATAAGTCAATTGCAAGAAATCAAAATGTTCGTCTTGCAGTTATTCGTGATCAGTTTCAGCATCGGTCGGCGGTCGATTTTGGTATCAGTCTTGCGCAAATATCTATATATGAGACATATAGTGAAGCGGCAAAGGCTGTAAAAAATGGCATTGTCGACGCCTATGCTAGCGTTAGTAAAGCCCATTGTGGCTTTATTGCTCAGAACCCTAGTTGGGATGTCGCTGAGGTTGTGGTGCCCATTGCGGAAAAGCGACCAGCTTATGGGTGCTTTGCTTTTCATCTTCATGACATAGGATTACGAGACAACGTTAATAAGTTTCTCAATGGCTTTTTAGGATCGAAAAAACATCGAGATATGGTAGCCGCGTTTGATGTATCCGATGAGGATGTTGATCTTCTTATCCGTTACAAAAATTCAGATCAGTCAATTTAGTTACTGTTTCACTGAATGAATGCGAGCCAGTCGTGACAGTTTTGATCCAACAACTTGCAAATCCATGGCCTTATTGGATAAGACCAAGACGCCCGTGTGGTTTGTTTTGTCAAACGATATGTACGAGGCGTGACCGCCAACTAATCCATTGTGCCAAATAAGGTTTTTGTTGCCTAAAAACCTTTCAACAAAGGTGGCGCCCATCCAACCTAACCCGATATCGCCAGTCTGTGGGTTTGGGTGCGCAGCTTTAAACGCATCAGATAATGAACCAGCACCTTCAAGGTTGGCATTTAGAAATTTTAGCATGTCAGATGGTGTTGATCGCATGCCACCAGCGCCAGCAAGTATGGGGAAATCCCAATGGGGCGTGAGATTTCCTTTTGGATCATAAGCATCAACGAAGCGCGATTTATCTTCGTCTTTGACCTCAAAACCTGTCGAGGTCATTTCAAGCGGTGACACAATGTGGGTCTTGACCAATTCATTCAGTGATTTGCCCGTTTTCCATTCCATAATGTGTCCAAGCAATCCCATGCCAAGGTTGGAATAGTTGAACTTGCCGGATTTGCCGAATTGTTTTGCTATCTTCAGGTATTCCGCAATGTCATCAATTGTGAAGGTAGAATAAGGATTATCTAGTACTTCCAGTTTGTTAAGCATGACCTTGGGTACACGCGGAATGCCAGAAGTATGTGTTGCGAGCTGTTCGAGCGTAATAGGTTTGATGTGATCAGCCAATTCAAATCGATCACCGATTAAGTCTTGTAAATTATCATCAAGCTTAAGTTTTCCTTCAATAACCAAAACACTCAGCAATGTGGATGTGAAAACCTTTGAAATTGAGCCAATTTCATAGATGCTATTGCGCGTGGCATTTGCAGGACTGGTATCGTTACTTTGATAGTGTTCGAGAATGCGGCCATTCTTAGTCACAATGATTGACAAATCACGCGCAAGATCGTGTTTGAAGAGTTTTTCAGCCTCTTTTTGAAGCTCCGCTTGCAAGTCTCCACTATCTTTGGCGCGCGAGAGGCGAAATTGAATAAAAAACAAGATTGCCAGTAGGAAGGCAAATGAGGTGATGACAATGATTAAGAGCTGCATAAGTAATCCCAGTTATTAGATGGGATATATTAAAGCGAAGGCCCCAATTCAAGCTTACTGCCATCGGTAAATCGTGAGAAACGGAACCGAGACATGTCATGTTCAGGAGCTTTCCCAACAGCCATGCGCGCCACCGCCATGCCAAACCCGGGGCCAATTCCAAAGCCGTGGCCGCTTAGGCCTGTTGCGATTATCAAGTTTGGTAATTTTGGAGTTCGGTCCACGATGGGCACAAAGTCTGGCATTGTATCAATCATACCGGCCCAGGAGTGTGCGATTTCAGGCGCGCCTATATCGGGAAAACGTGCCTTAAATCGTTGCACCATGCGAGCAATGTTTTTCGCATCAGGTTTTGGCTCTAAAACGCGGCAAGCTTCAAATGGAGATATATCATCAACATCCCAAGAACGCTTTGTTTGCCAAGCGTCGGGGAAATCCTTGGGCGCATTGATTTTTAAATTTAAGTGACGCCATCCTTTGATGAGCGCTGGGATATATTGTTTAAAATAGCGGAAAGCATCAGGTCCGATATAGGCAGTATGCTTGTCACATAATGAAAGCGTATATCCGCCATCTTGTCGGTGGCGTATGGCTAGCTCTTCATCTAGAGATGTTTGCGACGTAAACTCGGGCAGGGGCTTAGTTTGCGCCACATCGCCTCGTACAGCCATTTGTGGGATGAAAATGCCATGATTGCGCGCAAACAAGCTCGACCAAGCTCCTGCGGCCAGCACAACCTGTTCACAAGCAATAGCACCATCTTCTGTCACAATGCCTTTGATCTGGCCACCTTTTATGTCCAGCGATCGAACAGCACAGTTTTCACGAATTAGGACGCCGTTTTCGCGTGCAAGCTTAGCAACGGTTGGCACAGCCACCCATGGCTCACCTTTTAAGTCACTTGGTGTTGAAATGCCTGTAACCCATTTTTTTGCAGCGCTATCGCCGAATATGCGGCTAATTTGTTCAGAGCCTAAGAGGTCGGACTTAACACCATGATCTTTTGCCACTTGTACCCATTGTTCAAACTCTTCTCGCCGAGCACCCGAGCCGCTTAGAAAATTGATCGGCGCATTAACGACACCGCATTGTCCTTGGGTCTGTTGGTCGACATCACGCCATAGACGATTTGCCTGCATCATGATCGGTAGTTCAGCGGCGTCCCGACCTTGTTGGCGTATCCAACCCCAATTTCGAGAAGATTGTTCACATGCAACACGCCCTTTTTCGATAATGACGACGCTTTTACCCATTCTGGCAAGGTATAAAGCAGTAAATACGCCTACAACGCCTGCACCAATGATCGCGATATCCACTTCATTGGGCAGCGCATCTTGAAACTGGATGGGTGAGTTGATTGTGATGTGTGATGTTGGATGCGCCGCCATGAAAACTCAATGTGTTGGATAATTTATGTTCGGTAATATAAACAAAAAACCCCGCGTGAAAAGCGGGGTTTTAAATTGCCTATACGCTGATTTAATCTAGCGAAATCCGGTAACGTGCAAAGCCTTCCGGCCCATCGCCAGCAGCTTCAATCTTAACGTCTTTAAGATTATCAACATGCGCTTGCGCTGCAGGGCCTGTATCAAACAGCACAGATGTGCCCGGAATTTGTTTAAATGACCAATTATTATCCGCAGATGGATTAATCGTACCCTGATCCACAATGTAACGTACAATAACATCGCGGTTGGTATCTGGACCTTCAAAAATAATTGTATCGCCCAACGCCCCTGGGAATTTACCGCCACCGCTTGCACGATAGTTATTGGTCGCAATCACGAATTTGGATGTTGGCTCGACAGGTTGTCCATTATACTTCAAATCAACAATGCGATTTGCATCAGGGTTGATCAATTCGCCCTTTGGATCATATTTCGATGGTTGCGTGATATCCACCTGATATGTCACTCCATCCATGACGTCAAAGTTATATGATGGGAAAGACGGGTTTAACAGAACCTGATCTTCTTTGCCTGCTTCAACTTGGTTAAACATCCCAGCAGAACGTTCAAGCCAGTCTTTAACTTGTGCACCGGTAACAGCAACCGCACGAACCGTGTTTGGATATAGATAAAGATCAGACACGTTTTTAATAGCAACATCGCCCTTAGCCACATCGGTATAATATTCTGGACCTCCACGTCCGCCGGCTTTAAATGGTGCAGCGGCAGACAAAATTGGCAAGCCTTCCCATTGTGTGCCTTGCATCATTTCTGAGATATACCAAGTCTGCGCCTGACTTACGATTTGCACGGATGGATCATCAGCAACAAGCGCAAAATATGAATGTAACGGTGCATCAGTTTTACCCACTGAGCGACGAACATAGGCCAGTGTCTCATCGTGCTCTTTTTGAACGCTCGCTAATACTTTTGGATCACTTTCAACGGTTGGTATTTTTTTACGTCCTTCGCCAGATTTATAAATCGGGCGTGCCTCAGATGATGAGGTAATGACTTTCCATTCATTGCCAGATTTTTCCAACATCAGATCAATGACCCCCAAGTGAGAACCCCAGAAACCACCCATGGCGGCTGGTTTGCCATGAATAGTACCTTTTTCTGCATCGACACCTGCGAAATCTTTGAACTTTTCGCCAGGGAAGATCAAGTGGCTGTGTCCGGTCATGAGCGCATCGATACCTGATACTTGTGCCAGAGGTACGGATGCATTTTCCATGCCGTCTGAGCGTTGTGCAGAACCAATACCTGAATGGGAGAGGGCGATAATGATATCAGCACCTTGTTCCTTCATCTCAGGTACATAAGCTTCCGCTGTCTCAACAATATCTCGGGTATTAACTTTGCCTTCAAGATGGCGTCGATCCCAGTTCATAATTTGTGGCGGTACAAACCCAATAAGTCCGATTTTAATGTCATGTTCTTGCCCTGAACCATCGGTGACTTTCCGATCCATGATTACATAGGGCTTTATGAGCGTTTTATCTTCGCGTGGGTTTGCGCCCATTTGTTTTGCTATATTAGCTGACACCACCGGAAAATCGGCCCCCATAAGCGACTTCATTAAAAAATCTAGGCCATAGTTGAATTCGTGGTTGCCAAGCGTAGATGCGTCAAACCCGAGTGTGTTCATTGCTTGGATCACTGGATGAACATCACCTTCTTTCATGCCGCGCTCATAGGCAATGTAATCACCCATCGGATTACCTTGCAGAAAGTCACCATTATCAACCAGCATCGAATTCGTAGATTCAGCGCGAATGTCATTGATGATCGATGCTGTTCTAGCAAGGCCAACAGTATCGGAAGGGCGATCGCCATAATAGTCATAAGGGAAGACATGTACGTGCAAATCCGTTGTTTCCATGATGCGTAAATGCGATTGGTTTTCGTTAGCATTTGCAGAATAGGGGTGCAGTGTTGCCAGTGCTGCAGCTGCGGCTGACCCTTTTAGAAACTTGCGTCGATTTAACTGAATTTTAGTGCTCATAATATTGCTCCCAAACTGTGATGAGTTGATAAGGATAGTCTGGTTGTGAGCGGTAACACAAGCTTGTGACACATTTCTGGCAAGTTAAACCGTCAAATGTGGATGTGTTGGCGAAAAACATAACTATAATTTACGTCGCGTAACACGGTAAATGAACACCTAAAAAGCGTTTAAAAGTAAAAGCTTATACGTTTTCTGAATGGTTTGATTGATAATCTTAATGACTAAATCGATTTAGTTAAATGCAATGTCCAAAATCGTCAATGTGGGGTCTTTTTTCTGCCTAGAAATGCAGCAGTTGCATAGCACGTTTGCATTATTATGACTGGTAATTGTGCATAATAAGGAGCATCTGGATTTTAACGGAACGCGAATTGTTCCCTTATTGAATACATTAATTTATTGCGAAACACGCTTCTTTTGAGAAGCATTTATGGAGAAGAAAAATGAATATTCTTGGTAAAGTTCGTAACTGGAACAACCAACGTTCAATGCGTCGTCAACTGAACGCATTATCACCACGTATTCTTGACGATATAGGCGTATCACGCGACGGTATTATCGCCGTTAAGCGTAACCCAATCTCTGAATACTAAAAGATATTATAGAGTTCAGCATTTCCATTCAGGTTGATATTCTCTCCTAAGGATGACCAGAATAAAATGCATATAAAGCCCTGCAAGTTTTTGCGGGGTTTTTTATTGTTTTGTGAAATGCAATTTGCTTTAATTTCCCATCGCGAGAGCTGATTATTTAGTTTACACTTTAGCCATATACTAACATTGGGTACTTTGTTGGTATTTTTGTTTTCACGTAATAGGGGACGCTATTACCTGTGTTAATCAACATAACGTCGCTGTTTGGATGCTCTTTTGCGTAATCAAAAGCTGCGCAAATGGATTTGGCGTTGAAAAACGGGTCAATCACCAAGCCTTCGTGTTTTGCCGATAAGTTTGCTGGATGTTCAGGATCAGTATCTGGGGTCACTGTGCGATGGTTACTATAGTCATCGGTCACTAAGATATCCTCGTCGGCAACAGGATTTTCCTCATCCAGTAATATTGCCATTTGCTCAAGCCTTCTAACAACTTGTTGTTGAATATAACCTGCACTATTAAAGCCCACATTTACGCCTACAACGGGTATATCGCAATCAAGCGATCTTAGCCCATAAAGAAGACCTGCCACTGTGTTGCCCGATCCTGCCGCACAGAACATGACATCAACTTCCTGATCTAGTTCGTCCAATTGTTCAACGATCTCTTTCGCCGCGTGGATGTAACCAAATGCAGCAATGGGTAATCGATCGCTCTCATTTTGCAGGATGTAGGGTCTACAACCGTCTGCTACCAGAGTATCCGATAATGCTTGCAGGGTTTGAAAAGCTTCTTCATTGCTTTCAAATGGAAGATATGTGTGCACATGCGCATTGAGCATGTTGCTGGCTAGGATCTCGCGCAATTCACGAGGTTCGCAACAAAGACCGTGTTTTTCCTCTTCTAACACAATATGACAAGCGATTCCGTATTTCCCGCATGCAGCGGCCGCAATACGGGATAAATTTGGTATCCGACCACCGAGCATGATGAACGTGTCGGCGCCTTTTTTCATTGCGTCGCCAAGATAATACTCCATGTGGCGAGCTTTGTTACCACCTGTTGCGAAACAGTTGGTATCATCACGCTTCATAAAGAAACTCTTGGCACCTGATAGACGTGCAAGATTATGCTGCTCCTCTAGCGGCGATGCAGCATTGCACAATTTGACCCGCGGGATATCGCGAAGTTTATCAAGTGGCAATTTATAACCTCAGTTGTTCGCATTCATTTCAACCAAGGTAATTACATAAAACGTTTGTTGCAATGGCTAATAAGTGAGACTTGACAAGTTATGTACAAATTAGAATCGCGTTGCGCTGATATTTATTTTCAGTTTTATGTCTCTCCCAACGCTTGAATCATCCGCAAATGTTGATCCTATGTTGAAATCAAGACGTTGGATAATAGCTTCACCGATAACAGTGGCCACATCATCATTTTCTTCAAAGGTGAAATTTATGGAAAAATCCTTGGCTACTCCGGCAAGCTCTAGCTGTCCGGCTGCAATAAACCCTGTGTCTGTTTTTTCAATGCTGGTAGATGTGAAGCGTGCCGTGGGATTGGCTTCAGCGTTTAGAAATTCCGATGATTTTGCACGATCAGATACATCGCCGAGTGTAAGAGATATGACATCAACTTCAGCGACGATGCTGGCATTTTCTAGATCGCTTGGATCAAAGATCACGTCAGCATTCCAATTGGCAAATGTGCCCGTCACCGGGGTGCCAAGTTGCGCTACATCGATCTGTAGCGGAGAATTTGCATAATCAATATTCCAGCTATTTGGGACGCTATCGTTCGAACTTGAGGCAACTTCGCTGATTTGGGTTTCGCTGGATTGGTTTTCACTGGCTTGCTGGCCCGCGGCAATGGCAGGGGTTCCATATTCAAAATTATAGACAATAAAGGTCGACCCGATGGCGATTACTGCCGCTGTTATAGCAACAACAAGTGAAAACGGCGATTGTTTTTGCTCCACTGGCAAATTGCCAGTCATTTGATAGCGGCCTGGCACCATGCGATCCAAAGTTTTATCCTTATCAATCACAGCATGTTTGATCGCTCCTGCAATGTGTAATCCTAATGATAAGACAAGTAGCACGCCGCAAACAAAATGCGCAGTTTTAAAAAAGTTCGATAACATTACATCTTTGGGAACAAATGGCAGATCTTGAGAAAACGGCCACCAGATCGGCGCGAAACCTTCTGTTGCAGCGTGATATAGCCAGCCAAGGATCGGCATCGCTATGATCATTCCATAAAGCAGGTGATGAACGGTTTTTGCTGCAAAGCCTTCCATGCCACCATGCAATGGGCGAGGGTGTGGCTGATAGATCGCCCAGATAACACGCGTTATCGCGACAAATAAAGCTGCCATGCCGATGGACTTATGCAGTGAATATAACCAAACCTTGTCGGCAATTTGGGCCGAATTATCAATGGGCAAATCGTGCATATAAACGCCCATAGGTAATAAGACCAAAATTAAAATTGCTGTTGCCCAATGAAGAGATTGGTGCACCAGGCCATAACTTTCCGCAGTGTTTGTAATTTGCATGATCCGCCCCATTTTATGTGCGGAAGCAAAACACCAATGCTCTGCTTCCGCGTCGTAAAGTTTGTTTCGTTTATATCAAAAGATTGATGCTATTCAGCTTTGCCCATCTCAACTGAGATTTTGATATCAACTTCATCGCTCACGTAAGGTGCGAACTTTCCAAGGTTAAAGTCTGAACGAAGAAGAGTCGTTGAAGCGTCAAAACCAGCCCAGTCTTTTTGTGATTGTGGGTGTTTGCCAACTTGGTTGAGTTTTGCGTCCAAAACAATCGATTTTGTTTGATCTAGAATTGTAAGATCACCGGTGATTTTCGCTGTTTTTTCACCTGTTGGTTCAACTGATGTTGATGTGAATGTTGCGATAGGGAATTTTTCGACATTAAAAAAGTCCGCAGATTTGAAGTGGCCATCACGACCTTCCCAACCTGTCATCAACAAATCACCTACATTGATCTCAAGGCTAACTGAAGATTTGCTCAAATCTTCCATATCAAGCATTGCTTTTCCGTCAAAGCCGGAGAACATGCCATATGTCGTAGAAAAACCAAGATGGTTATATGAGAAGATGATTTGTGAGTGGCTGGCGTCAAAATCATAGGCGTCTGCTGCCAATGTTGCGCCTGTTCCTGCCGTCATGAGAAATGCCGTTGTTGCGAGCGCTTTGAGTGTTTTTTTCATAATAAGAACCTTGTGGTTGGTGTGACTTTACATAATTTTTGAAAGCAAAAAGATGCTTTGATATACCCATTACGCATGGCAACGGATAAATATTCAAAATAATTGAAAGAAAAAAAATGATAAGTCGGAGAAGGTAACACTTAGTGTTGCGTTAATCGCAACAATGTAAATAAAAGCAGCCCTGATATACATAAAGCATATCAGGGCCCTGTTACTCGGAGCTCGGGGGGAACTCCGAATAATTCCGATGTTGCACTAGATACAAAAGATTTATGAACAGCCTGTGAATGATATATTATTACTATACTTTAAATACAATATATCTTCTCGTTTCTAATGTTTTTTATCAGTAACGTAGTTGATATTATTAATAAATAATCGACCAATGAAAAAAGCTCCGATACATGATCGGAGCTTTTTTAGCTATAGCCTAGTTGTAAAATCAAGCGGCGAGCTTGCCCCGATTTTTAGGACTGCGCAGATTCGCTTCCAATGACCTTGTTTTAAATTGGGCCATTAATTCGCGAATTGCATCACTACCATCGCTAACACGATTGGTAATATCGTTTGCCTGTTCAACCATTTCAGCATTTTTATGCGTAGCTTCATCCATTTCAGTTACTGCCGTATTGATTTGATCCAGCCCCGCTGATTGCTCACTCGTTGCCTCTGAAATGCTGTGCATATATTGTTCAATTTCTGAAATACCTGTTGTGATGGTTCTCATCATATTACCGGTTTCAGTTACTAAATTCACACCTTCAAGAACCTCTTTGCTGGAATTGTTGATCAGCTCAGCTATTTCTTTTGCAGCCGATGCAGAACGTTGTGCAAGCTCGCGGACCTCTTGCGCAACAACGGCAAAACCTTTGCCTGCTTCACCGGCTCGTGCGGCCTCAACGCCTGCATTAAGTGCAAGAAGATTGGTTTGGAAGGCAATTTCATCAATTACGCTGACGATCTGACTGATTTCCCCAGAGGTATTTTCAATGCGTTTCATTGCTGTCACGGCATCGGTCACAACTTCGCCAGAGCTCGCAGATTCTTGCGTTACTTTAGAGATTTGATTGGTTGCATCATCAGTGCGTGTTGCCGATTCACGCAAGTTCGTTGTGATTTGTTTTAGCGCCGTTGATGTTTCTTCAAGCGATGCAGCTTGCGCTTCTGTTCTGCGTGACAAGTCGTTTGTTGCTTTGCGCAGTGTGTTCGCATCATTGTTTAGTACAACGCCTGTTGAGCGAACATGAGCCAACGTTTTTGCAAGCTTTTTCAATGTGTCATTGTAATAAACGCGTAAATCAGCGAGGACAGTTGGGAATTTGTCTTCAATTGGGTTTTCAAAATCACCATTTGAAAACCGTTCAAGCCCTGCGCCAAGTGCTTCGACAGCTTGTCGATACGCTTCATCTTGTTTGGCTTTCTCCGCTTCATTGCGTGCCCGTTCTTCTGCGCGCGCTTTTTGGTCAGCTTCTGCTGCTGCTTCCAACTCACGCTTTTGAATTTCAGCATTTTGAAACCCTTCAAGTGCCAATGCCATAATGCCTAATTCATTGTTCTCTTTTGTGCCTTCCACCGCAAAATCCACATTACCATCGGCAAGGTTGTTCATGTCATCTTGAAGACGTTCCATAGGCTTGGTAATTGAGCGAGAAATAAAGAAACCGGCGAGCGAAGCAATGATACAAATCCCAAAGGCAATGATGATTGTCATCATGAGGGATTGAAATTTTTCGGCTTGCGTTGTGTGAACACTTTTATAAATGTTGAGACCAACAAGCTGTTCAAGCTGACGAAGTTTAACAATACGATCCGTTGCCGTTTTAAACCACTTACTCTGCTTTACACCACTTTCAGCGAGATTATCTCGGTTTGCCGAAATCGAATTGCGAAGTGCATTGACTGCGGATAGGTTGGTACCCTCTAGCAGTTTTGTATATTCCTCTTTGTGGATTTGCGGCAGATGATTAACGAAATTATTGATCATGCCGCTTTGAGGAGAAATAAGAGCTTGAAGTTTATTATATTGTTCCGGTGTAATCTTGCCGGCGCCTAAAAGTCCGCTGGTTAGCCCGCGCTCTTTTCCTGCAAGCTCTTTTGTGGAGCCCAAATCAAGCATTGAGGTGAGTTCGAGTGCAATAGTTGTATCTGGTGCTTTCTGGGCACTTTCAAACCCAATATCGAACATAGTCTTGATATGTTTTGAGTAAAAGCCGAGTACTTTATCCACATTGGTGGTTTTTCGATCAACGGTTTGACGAAATTTTGGTACTGATGAAAGTCCGCTTATAAAATCTTCCATGTGGCCGAATAAAATGGGAGCTTCTGCGTGATCAATACCTGCAAGAATTGTTTTAAGGTTATCAATTTCTGTATCCGTATTGGCACGAGCTTGAACAACTGATTGTGGCACATTAAGTGATGAACCTCCCACAAAGCCGGCCGATGTTCCGCGCTCTACTTGCATATTGTGGGTAAGGGCAGTTAATCCATTTACTGCAATTGAAATGTGATCCATGATTTTCGTGCTTTCATATTCACGATAACCTTGCCAAACATGTACACATGTAATCGCAAACATACCCATTAAGGGTATGACAACACCAAGACCAATCCGTTTGGAGATAGAAATATTCTTCATTTTTACACCCGCTTACTTTTGAATATTTTATCTTTGGAGGGATCATGACGGACCAGGTCATTACAAATGTGTGCGATTTCAACCTAAGATAAAATATAAGATATTAGGGAAAATACGTAGAAATGGTAAACAGGACCTTATATATTATAGCGAGAAGTAGGTAGTTTAAACTAGTATTGCGTGTTTTTAAAACTGGTAAAATACAACTATCTATAACGCTAACATATTGATTTTGATAAATAAAGTTACGTTACAGGATCAAGGCTTTTCGGTAGTTCAATATTGATTTTTAAGTGCAATGCAACCTACAGGATGTTGTTGTGTTTGACTGTTGAGACCCTCAAAATGATCATTTAATCGTTTTAGACCAATTATTATTTAATCAGATATATTGCAATTATGGGTAGTTAATTTGCTAGAATGCTGAATAATTACCAGTTAGTGCGCTCAACGTTAAAGCCCTTTTGGGTAAGCAGAAGAGTTAAGCCTTTATATCATACTATAAGTTGGAGATGTTATTGGTCCCAAGCATCGAAAAAAAATCTCAACATATCCAGTCTTTAACCATCTGAAAGAATATTTATCGATTCTTATGCCGCTTTAGACTTGCATTTTTGTCCAAGCTTTCGTAATCAGCACGCAACGCACACCATATGTGTGTTTGAAGGGGTATAGCTCAGTTGGTAGAGCGACGGTCTCCAAAACCGTAGGTCGCGGGTTCGAACCCTGCTGCCCCTGCCATTTTTCTTGATAATCAAAAAACCAACTGCAATTTGCGTTTACACGCAAATCTAGTCGATACATCGTCATTTTGATTTTATTTAGCGCTAATCACAAGCTAATCACTGGACAATTGCATTCCATTGGTTCAATCCATTGCTCTACAACTGAGTATTGGACATCAAATTGATTTTTAATAAAGCCGAAATTTCACTTGCTGAGGCGAGGGAACTCCCCAAATGGCGTCGACCAGAAGCTATGTTGATGCTACTAGCTTTTGCTACAGCGATGACCTTCTCGACTTGGATGGCGGTTGCAGCCAATTTTGTGATTGAAGTTGTTAAGTTTGACGGCTCTGACAATGGTTGGATGCACACGGTGCGTGAAATACCCGGATTTTTAGCATTTTTAGCTATCTTTATTGTCGCGCTTGTCCGCGAACAAAGCTTTGGATTGTGCTCACTATTTTTGTTAGGGCTGGGGTCAGCATTAACTGCTGAATTTCCAACTTTGCAGGGTGTTTTGGTTGTGACATTTATCTCATCTGTGGGGTATCATTATTATGAAACTGTCGCGCAAAGCCTTCAATTACAATGGTTGCCAAAAGATAAGGCTCCAAAAGTCTTGGGTTGGATCGTATCAGCTGGCGCGTTTGGTGCCTTGATTGCCTATGGGTTCATTATAGGGTTTTGGGAATTATTTAATCTGGACTATCGAGTAGTTTATTGGGCTTCAGGCAGCGTATCGATGATCGTTGCGCTATATTGTTGGTTTATGTTCCCCAATTTTCGATCAGATACGTTCCAAGCAAAAAAGATCATTCTTAAAAAGCGCTATTGGCTTTATTACGCGCTGGTCTTTATGGGCGGTGCTCGCCGCCAGATCTTCGTTGTCTTTGCAGCCTTTATGATGGTCGAGCTTTATGGCTTTGAGCTACATCACATTGCAGGGCTAATGCTGGTTAATCATCTGGCGACAATGGTCACTAGTCCATTTGTCGGACGTATGATTGCCTATATGGGAGAGCGATTTACGTTGATAATTGAGTATGTCGGCCTCATTTTGGTTTTCGTCCTTTACGCAGGACTATATTGGTTCAAATGGCCTTGGGAAGTTGCAGCTGTGCTCTATGTAATTGACCACATTTTGTTTGCTATGGCTTTTGCGCAAAAGACCTATTTTCAAAAAATAGCTAGTCCCGAGGATCAGGCGTCCTCTGCGGCGGTTGCATTTACAATCAACCATATCGCAGCAGTTTTCTTGCCTGCTCTGTTGGGCTATTTGTGGTTGGTTGATCCCGCATCGGTCTATTCGCTTGCAGCAGCCATGGCATGCATATCTCTTATATTGGCGTTTTTGGTGCCGCGTCACCCGCGAGAAGGTGCTGAAACAGTCTTTTCAAAGTCGCCCAGTGCGTTTGCCTCGTAAGGTTATCTTGTTTGATGACAAATTAACGCCGAATCGTGCTATATTTCTAATAACTTGTCAGTTGTGGTGAAATAAAAACTATGCGAATGGAAAGGCTGAGCTTGTTTGTAGCCCATATGCCCAAATTCGCTCACAATTGTCGCGTAATTTTATGTTTATGAATAGGCGAGTGTCGATCGCCCACGCTCCATTTTCGCAAAATGGATTACAATATCGGGGCATATTTAGGCAGATTGCCGGAAATATGAGTTTAAACAAGGGTTTAATTTAATCACATGATGCGTCTCATTGGATACTTTTTTGGTATTGGCACGGTATTATTCTTGCTCGTGGCGGCAGGAGTTGTTTGGTATATTTCTGATATTTCAGAAGACCTCCCAGATTATGAAGTGCTTGAAAGCTATGCACCGCCGGTAACAACGCGTGTCCACTCATCAGATGGTGAGTTGATGGCAGAATATGCGCGTCAGCGGAGACTGTTTTTGCCAATCCAAGCGATTCCAGATCGAGTGAAAGCTGCGTTTATTTCTGCAGAGGATAAAAACTTTTACACCCATACTGGGGTTGATTTCACAGGTTTAGCGCGTGCCGTTGTCGTTAACATTCAAAATTATGGCACGGGTCGTCGTCCAGTTGGTGCATCCACTATCACACAACAGGTTGCGAAAAACTTTCTATTGACTTCCGAACAACGCATTGAGCGGAAGATCAAAGAGGCTATCCTTTCGTTCCGTATCGAACAGGCCTATAGTAAAGATCGTATTTTAGAGCTCTATCTAAACGAAATCTTCTTTGGTTTGGGCTCTTATGGCATCGCCGGTGCTGCGCTGACTTATTTTGACAAGTCGGTTAATGAGCTTGATCTTCATGAGATCGCGTATATGGCAGCGCTGCCGAAAGGACCTTCCAATTATCATCCATTCCGCAACACAGAAGCTGCGATTGAACGCCGCAACTGGGTTATCGATCGCATGGTTGATAATGGGTATGTGTCATACGAAGAAGCCTCAAAAGCGAAAGAGCGTCCACTTGATGTCAATCCTCGCCAGCGCGGCAACTATCTGTTTGCATCTGAATATTTTGCCGAAGAAGTTCGTCGTCGATTGATTTCACGCTATGGTGATGATGCCTTGTATGAAAGTGGCCTATCTGTGCGCACTACGCTTGATCCAGATACACAAATTGCAGCGCGAAATGCTTTGCAGAACGGTCTTTTGACTTTTGATCAAAAACGAGGATTCCGCGGACCTGTCGCCACAATTGATATCAGCGAGGACTGGGGACCAACACTTTCTGAGATTGATGATCTGGATGACATGCCAAGCTGGAAATTGGCCGTGGTTTTATCAGCGTCTGACAATGGTGCCGAACTAGGTGTCCGCCCAGGTAAAGATGTTGCAGGCAAAGTTCGTGATGCACGTGATGTGGTCTCCATTTCCGGTGAGACGATGGGCTGGGCGTATACGGTTGCTCCGAAAGATGAAAAACGCCGCAAGGTTAAAACTGTTGCAGAAATCGTCAAGCCTGGTGATGTCGTTTATGTTGAAAGGCGCACAAATGATGAAGGTGCGGAAAGTTGGCGGTTGCGTCAGCTGCCAGAAATCCAAGGCGGCTTAGTTGCCATGGATCCTCATACCGGTCGTGTGCTTGCGATGGTTGGTGGCTTCTCATTCTCGCAAAGTCAGTTTAACCGCGCAACCCAGGCAGAGCGTCAGCCAGGATCGTCTTTCAAGCCATTCGTTTACGCGGCAGCGCTTGATAATGGCTATACGCCAGCATCTGTTGTCAATGATGCACCTATTGAACTTGTTTCAGGCGGGCAATTGTGGAAGCCGAAAAACTATGGTGGTGGGTCCGCAGGCCCTTCAACACTTCGTTTGGGTATTGAAAAATCGCGTAACTTGATGACTGTGCGTCTCGCGAAAGATATGGGCATGAACCTTGTTGCAGAATATGCTGAACGTTTTGGTGTTTATGATGATATGTTGCCAGTTTTAGCGATGTCACTTGGTTCAGGTGAAACAACTGTTATGCGCATGGTGTCGGCATATTCTGTGCTAGCAAATGGCGGTAAACAAGTCACACCATCGCTTATTGACCGTATACAAAACCGTTATGGTAAAACAATTTTCCGTCATGAGGAAAGCCAGCGTCGATGTGATGCATGTGCCGCTTCTGCATGGCTATCTCAGGAAGAACCTGAGATCACAGATACGCGTGAGCAAGTTCTTGATCCAATGACAGCTTACCAAATCACATCAATGATGGAAGGTGTGGTCAGACGCGGAACAGCAGCTGGAAAGATCAAGCTTGATCAACCAACAGCTGGTAAAACGGGCACAACAAATGACGAGCGTGATGCTTGGTTTGTTGGTTACACTCCGGATTTGGTTGCAGGTGTTTATATTGGCTATGATACCCCTCGGCCTATGGGACGTGGGAACACAGGTGGTGGTATCGCTGCACCAATTTTCAATGACTTTATGGCAACTGCATTAAAAGATTCTCGTCCGGTTGAATTCCGTATCCCACAGGGTATGAAATTCATTCCCATCAACCGCAAAACAGGTATGGAAGCGTTTGCAGGCGATGGTGATGTGATCCAAGAAGCTTTTAAACCCGGTACAGGTCCAGCTGATATCTTTTCTGTGATTGGCATGGATGAATTTGCGACCGGTGACGCAATCTTAGAAGTTTCACCTCAAGCTAATCGCGCGGTGGGTTCTGGCACCGGTGGCTTGTTCTAGCCTTATTGTTGTTTGCGGATTGTTCCTAAAAGACGCTTATTGTCACCAAGCTGTGCTTTACTTTGCATGGTTTGGTGATTAAGTTCGCCGAAAATATCCAGATATTATTCATTCCAGTTCTTAGAAAATTATCATGCGCGCAGAAATCCAATCACTCGTTGAAGACATAGAGCAAACAATTGGTTTGCTAAGGAGGCATCTTTGACTGGGATCAAGCGATTAAGCGTCTTGGTTTTTTAAACAACAAGGCTGAAGATCCGACACTTTGGGATGATCCAACAGAAGCACAAAAACTGATGCGTGAGCGTCAGTTTTTAGAAGATTCTATCAATGGTTTGAAGCGCTTGGAAAGCCAGATTTCCGATAATGCCGAACTTATCGAAATGGGTGAAGAAGAGGGTGATGATGAAATTGTCGCTGAAGCAGAAGAAGCCTTGCGCGCATTGCAAAAAGAAGCGGCGCGACAACAAATCGAATCCCTTCTATCAGGTGAAGCTGACGGTAATGACAGCTATTTAGAAATTCATTCAGGTGCTGGTGGAACTGAAAGCCAGGACTGGGCAAACATGCTCATGCGCATGTATACGCGCTGGGCCGAACGCTCAGGTATGAAGGTTGAACTATTAGAAATACATGATGGTGAGGAAGCTGGCATTAAATCTGCAACGCTTCTTATCAAAGGCACCAATGCTTATGGTTGGCTGAAGACAGAATCAGGTGTGCATCGTCTTGTGCGTATTTCTCCATTTGACAGCAATGCTCGTCGCCATACGTCTTTCTCAAGTATCTGGGTTTTCCCTGTTGTGGATGATTCTATCGATATTGAGGTTGCGGAAAGTGATTGCCGCATTGATACATATCGCGCTTCGGGCGCTGGTGGTCAGCACGTTAATACGACAGATTCAGCTGTTCGTATTACCCACGAACCAACAGGCATCGTGGTGCAATGTCAGCAAGAGCGTTCACAGCATAAAAACAAAGCCAAAGCTTGGGATATGTTGCGCGCGCGTTTATATGAGCTTGAATTGGAAAAACGTGAAGCTGCGGCAAATGCGGAAGCCGCCAGTAAATCCGATATTGGCTGGGGGCACCAGATTAGATCTTATGTGCTACAACCTTATCAGCTCGTCAAAGATCTGCGGACAGGCCATGAGAGCACAGCACCGCAAGATGTACTTGATGGTAAACTGGATAGCTTTATGGAAGCAACATTGGCGCATAGAGCATTTGGCGGCAGTGTTGATGTTCAGGATATTGACTAACGGTATTTGGCGGGTCGCTACTTAACTGAAAACCCCAAAGGCTGCACACACCGCATAAAGCCAATAAATACCTGCAGCAGCAAGTGTAAAAGCTACCGCTGTTGAGCCCAGATCTTTTGTCTTTTTACCAAAATCTGAAATCTCTGGCGATATGCGATCCACTACACATTCGATTGCAGTGTTAAGTGTTTCTACAGCTAAGATGATCAGCAATAGGATTGTAAAGATGACAAGATGAAAGAACTCACTACCGATAAGAATGAGCGCAAGTAACGCCAATCCACCAAAAATCATTTCTTGCCTTGCAGCAGGTTCTTTGATCAGAACAAGTATACCATCCACCGAGTTTTTTGTTGCTGAAAAAATACGGCTAAAACTTCCAAAAACGGACATGGTTTTGCTCTCCATTTGTGAATAGGTATTCTTTCAAACTGATAATAGCACGGTCTGAAATTTGGAACTCAACGAACCAATTGCCTATCATCTTAGTTAGATGCAGGTTCCACATAAATGTCATCTAGATCATCAATATAGACTGAAAACGTTTCAGGTTCTGCCGTATTTAGATCTGTCTTAAGATAAACATATGCGGCAAATCCCGGTGCGCTAGCACTTCCCAAAGAACTTTCAGGACGCATATCCGTGATAAATGCATCCATATTGGATATCTCTTCAATATCAATAGTTAGAGCTTGTACTGGGCCGTTTTCAGTATTCTCAATCTTTTGCAAGACAAGCATACTGGTTTTGTCCGCACGCATAATGGATGAGAGACGATAGTATCCACCAGTTTGGACTGTCTGACCATCAACATCTTGCTCTTCAGTCCAATAACCGCCGCTTACTACAAATGTAAGGCCATTGGGCAGGGTGAGGGCATCTTCAAGACCATCGGCAGTTGCCGAGTAGCTCAATAACCCAGCAAATAAAAGGCTAAGATAAAATGTGATGTTTTTGATCATGACGCGAATACTCAATGTTTTAAAACTTAGGTTTTATAACAAAGCTCAAGCCAGACAAATTAGCTGGCTTTAAGCTCAATCATCATAAAGGCTGGAATATCATCTCCAAAGCCAACTGGAGTTGGTTCGTTATCGTGATGATCATTGCGACGATTTCGGTTGCCACGTTTATTATTGGAGGCTTTTCCACGATCGTTTGCAGGTGATTTTACCGGCTCTACCGCTTGCGCAGGTGCTTCGGTTTCAGCAACTTCACCTGCATTTTCTTGCGGCTTTTCAGCTTTAGGCTTACGCGGCTTACGAGCAGGCTTGGCTTTAGCGGGCTCAGCTTCATCACCTACAGGCTGAGAACCTTTAACTTCTGCCCACTCGATTTTGGTATCGATTAGTTTTTCAATCGCATCGATGTATTTCTTATCGGACTTCGCAATCAACGAGAATGCAGCACCTTCGCGGCCGGCGCGACCTGTGCGACCAATGCGGTGAACATAATCTTCCGCATGAGTTGGTATATCAAAATTGAACACATGGCTCACAGCAGGGATATCAAGCCCTCGCGCTGCGACATCAGATGCAACAAGTAATGTGATCTTATTGTCTTTAAAGGCTTGCAACATAGACATGCGCGAACGTTGATCCATATCGCCATGCAAAGCGCCAGCAGAGAAGCCATGACGTTCGAGCGAACGATATAGGTCTGCAACAGCTCGTTTACGGTTACAAAAGATAATACCGTTTTGTAATGATCCTTCTTCAGATCGGATAATTTCGCGAAGCACAGCACGCTTATCATAATCCTTTGAACCAGTTGATACCAAGCGTTGCGTCACTGTTTTCGCAGTTGAAGAAGGCGGTGCAACTTCAATACGTGTTGGGTTTTGCAAAAACTGATCTGCCAATGTTTGGATTACAGGAGGCATAGTCGCTGAGAAGAATAGTGTTTGACGTGTAAATGGAATCAGCTTGGCGATACGTTCAATGTCAGGAATGAAACCCATATCAAGCATACGGTCAGCTTCATCGATAACCAATAGTTCAACACCGGTCATCAACAATTTGCCGCGCTCACAATGATCAAGTAAACGACCAGGGGTCGCGATCAACACATCAGCGCCGCGTTCAAGCTTGCGATCTTGCTCATCAAAAGAAACACCACCAATAAGCAGTGCAATATTTAGACGGTGATTTTTTCCATATTTGTCGAAGTTTTCAGCAACTTGAGCTGCAAGTTCACGTGTAGGCTCTAAAATGAGCGTACGTGGCATACGAGCACGTGCACGACCGCGTTCTAAAAGTGTCAGCATCGGCAACACAAATGACGCCGTTTTTCCAGTTCCCGTTTGCGCAATTCCAAGCACATCTTTACGTTCCAACGCTGGTGGAATAGCGCCTGCTTGGATTGGTGTAGGGGTGTCATAACCCGCATCAGTCACGGCGGATAAAACTTTGGCGCTTAGGCCAAGATCTGAAAAAGTGGTCAAGTGAGTAAAGCTCTCAATCTGCTATTTTTTTTTACAATGTCGCTCATTGCGGTGCAAATTCGAGGCAAGACGTAGGCAATTAAAGGAAAAAAGTCAAGAAAATGCGCTAATTAGAGCAAATCTTTTCAATTGTTGTGACGCATTAGTGACACTACCCACAGCATTGAATTTACCAATAGTCTTAATAATCACCCCTGAAAAATAAGCTATTAGAACTACTTACGGGTTTGATATCTGTGTAAGTTATTGAAAAATATAGATTATGTATAAATAAAGGTAGGTAAAATTTACATAAAATTGTAGCTATTTAGCTTGATTTTAGTAATGGGCGTAATTTTTGCCCCACGTTAATATAACGCGCTGGATTTACAGCTTTTCCATACCGACGGATCTCATAATGAAGGTGAGGGCCTGTTGAACGGCCTGAACTACCCACACGGCCAATGCTCATATCAGTCGATACGTGCTGACCTTTTTTAACTGAGATACGTGATAGATGCGCATAACGTGTTGTGGTGCCATTGCCATGGTCTATTTCAACCATGCGGCCATAACCACCGCTCCATCCAGCTTTGATAACTTTACCTTTTGCAGCAGCATAAACATGCGTGCCAGTTCTTGCCTTAAAATCCATGCCGGAATGAAATGCGCGGCGCTTTAAAAACGGATCACGTCTTGAGCCAAAGCGACTAGATATAACCGCACCGGCTACTGGGTTTTTGATTGGGAGTACTTCAATGTGATGTAGGACCTGGTCAAATTGTTGCAAAGCATGATCCAAACCTCGTAAGGAATAGTCAAATGCTTGATTGTCTTGCGCAGGAACAAACGGACCACCAATTGCTGTGCCATCATCGATCTTTGGTGCTGGAAGTTTTGATCCTTTAAGGATTTTAGTGATCTCAGCAGTTTTACGACTTGTGTTTTGAGCCAGCGACTGAATGCGATTGATCTGCTCTTCTTCAATGTTTTCAAGCGAGAGCGCAACGGTACCAAAAAGCCTTGAGGTATCATCAAGCAGCAAGATATCTTTTTGCGCAAGGGATGCTGGTGTATCCAAACGAGGTGTTTTGTCTTGGAAAAGTGTGCCGCCCACAAAAGCTGTCTGATAGTTTGTTGCACCATCAGCACCAATTACATTTGCCTGATCTTTGGGACGAGGAACTGGAACTGGTATCACAGCGGGCGCTGCATCTGTAATGCCTGCACGATTTAAAATAGGTGATAGCGCGCCATGACGAGATGATAACTGCGCTTGACGTTGCATAAGTTCGGCAACTTTGTCTTGGACCAATTGCTGATTGAGCAATTGACGGCTGGTTACGCGATCAAGTTCTGTTCTCAAATTTGCAATGCGATCTTCATATGAGTGCTGCAAACGAGCTTGTTGCGCCATAGATGCGCCAATAAGGTCATCGCGCATGACAAGATATGTTGTTGCAAGTAAATATCCGATAGCCACAACACCAAGAAAGCTTGCTGCAATAGCAAACATCCACGGTCTAATCACCATATGACGGACATTGTCACCGTTGGCGAGAATCAGAATGTGCTGTGCTTCTCGCTTACCAAAGACTGTTTTACCTTTAGAATTGTGCAACTTAAAACCACCCACGACTCATATTTATCACGGGTGTCATTAGACATTATTATGGTTAACAAACTCTTTTAGTCCGTAATTTTCCGGTGCTTTCTGTATCAAAATCAGTGAAGCGTAACGCCGGGACTATGACGTGCCAAGCGGAGATAAGTTACGATAAAACGAAGGTGTAAGGCCAGCTTCTGCGCGTGCTAACTCATTAAAGGGTGGTTTGATCCGGCCGTGAAAGTTGGTTTGAATGAGTTTACGAAATGTAGCTGCGGGGTCCTTTTTCTCGCGTGCACACAAAAATCGGAACCATTTTGCCCCAATAGCTACATGCTTTTTCTCATCTTCGTAGATGATGTCAAGCACATCTGCACTTTCGTGATCTCGCGTTTGACGCATCTTAGCTTGTAGGGGTGGGGTAACGTCCAATCCTCGTGCCTCTAAAACCAAAGGCACAACCGCAAGGCGCGCGGTTAGATCGTTGCGTGTGTCGTGAGCTGCTTCCCACAAACCATCATGCGCAACATGATCTCCATAATCAGCGCCGAGCGCGATTAATCGCCCACGCACTAGATTAAAATGTTTTGCTTCCTCAAAAGCTACCTGCATCCAATTGTCAAAGAAAGATCTTGGCATTGGATGGGATGCAAATCTAGCAACGATATCGAGGGCTAAATCTGTAGCATTGAGTTCAATATGCGCAATCGCATGCATTAGTTTTACGCGGCCTTCGACACTCTTAATTGAACGACGTTCCACTTGCATTGGTGGCACTAGAATAGGTTTTTCTGGACGGCCAGGTCTATCTGCAATCATGTCATCAAGCGGAGAGCGTAATGATATTTTTTTGGCAAACCATCGTTTGGCGATGTCCTGGGCGATCATTGTTTTTTTATCAAGATCAGCTGATTTAATCGCTTTTACCGCGCCATCTCTTAGGGAGTGGCACGGAAAATATTCGTCATTCTGGTTCATTGGTTGCAGTTATCCAAGCGCTTGAACAGCTTCAAGAACTGTATCAACATGGCCCGGAACTTTCACTTTACGCCAAGCGTGTTTAACAACACCATTTTCATCAATTACAAATGTTGAACGCTCAACACCCATGTATTTTTTGCCATACATGCTTTTTTCTTTCCAAACACTATACGCATCCAAAGTCGTTTTCTCTTCGTCAGATGCGAGTATCACCTTAAGATCGTGTTTATCGATGAACTTATCATGCTTTTTAACTGGGTCAGGAGACATCCCAATTACAACAGCGCCAGCTGATTCAAATTCACCGAGTTTTGCCGTGAAATCGATTGCTTCGACGGTGCATCCTTTCGTGTCATCTTTCGGATAGAAAAAGAGCACGACCTTTTTGCCTTTGTAGTCAGATAATTGCACAGTTTCGCCACCATCTCGTGGTAATTTGAAGTCTGGGGCTGTAGAATTTTCAGTAACTTCACTCATCTTGTGGTCCTTTTTGAAAAAATGCGTTTATGACGGCTTAAATCAACATGATCAGCCTGTTCATGAGCCTATAGGTTATGTAGAAGTATTACGCTTTGAGGAAGTGATTAGATTTTCATTTTCGGGTTGGTCAACAAGATTCTACAACGCAGGTTAGATAATCGGTTAAGGAGACACGCGAACACATGTCGCGCAATCGTTTAAAAGACTTTTGTTTATCATGCGGACATTGGTTCTCATGGGCCGTGATTTTTATCATTGCTGTCGCGGTTGTTGGTCTTTTATCTTTGCAATTTGGTTTGCTCGATCGCGTTGTTTCTAATTACGCACAAAGTTCATTTCAGGCCATTGTCGGCGATAGCAGTGCAGCAAATGTAGATCGCACAGTGTTGCGATTAACAGGCGATGGACACTTAGCTATTGAAGCGCGCGATCTAAATTTATCGCAAAATTACAATAACTCAGATCTTGAGGCAGATGAACAACTTGCAGCCATTGCTGCAGGAAAAGACCCCACGAGCAATCCCCAGTTCCAGATGAGTGTAGCAAAAGCTCAACTGAAACTAGATCCGTTCGATTTAACGCAAGGTGAGGCCAATATTACTGCTGTTGAAATATCAAATGTAGATTTGGTTTTTAACGCTCAAACCGTGACTGATGAAACGCCAGCCATGGAGATGCCTAAAATCGATAAAATTGAACAAGCCGTTGATAGTTTGTTCTTAATTTTAAAACAGTTGGAAAGCCAAAGAGCACTTCAAAACGCAAATGATGTTGTGTTTAACAATGTGCGAGTTGATCACCCTGTTGCCAATAGATTAGGTGGACTAACACTTGAAGAAATCAATGTGGAAAAGGGCAATGGTGAGATCTTAGCGCTTTCAGGCGCCATTATGCTTGGTGGTCAAAAGCTTGAACTTAATATTGATCAATCTAAAGAAGGCGCGCGCAAATGGATCAGTGTTCAGTTAAGCGAGATTGCAATTGATTTTGAAACGAATGATGCCAACCCGAAATTTAGATCTGGATTAATTACAAAGGTTTCAAGCATTTTGGAAATTGGTCAGGCTACCGAATTAGAAAAAGCCAGTGTAACCGCAAATCTAAAATTTGCACCAGGCACGCTTAAAATGGGTGGTGAAGATACCGAGTTAAATGCATCTGAGCTAAACGTTGCTTATGACCCTGAAAAGAAATCTATCGAGCTTTTGCCCTCTAAATTTTCTGTTGCAAGGTCCCAGTTCCCGCTTGTAGGTGGCATTATCAATGCGGAAAATTTTGAAGGTGGACCAGGCAGTGGTCTTGTCTTTGATTTGCTTATCAAAGATGGATATTTATCGCCTAAAGACACCAATGAAGAGCCAGTTGATTTTTCTGCAAAAGCTTTCGGATATTATGATTTTTCAGCGAACACGCTAGTTGCTGAGGAGTTATTGGTTACAACAGGACCTGATTATGCAGCAGGAAACGCAGTTTTTAGATTCTCTGACGGGCAATCACCGGAGATAAATTTATCGCTCGATGTTCCTCGCATTCAAACATCTGTTGCAAAGCAGTTTTGGCCATTTTGGTTGGGGCGAGGGACCCGTGGCTGGGCAACAAACAGTATTTATGGCGGTGAGATCAACAATCTAAAACTTTGGCTTCATATTGATGCCGGACGTTTTTCAAGCCCAATTCGTCCTATTCGTCATACCGCGGAAGATTATCAAGTTGACTATGACTTCAAGAATGCGCGGGTCAATATCGTTGGTGAAATACCACCCGTTCGCAACGCTTTTGGTAGTATGAAACTTCGTGGCGGAGAAATCGTTGTCAAAATTGATGAAGGTGCATCTTATTTTTCGTCCGACCGAAAAATGGATATCATCGGTGGTGAAGTTGTAATAGACAATACGTATAATGTCCCGTTGATGGCAGATATTGATATCAACTTGTCTGGTTGGGCTGATGCTGCCGCAGAGTTGATAAGTTTCAAACCCATTGATGCACTGGATGAAGTTGGCTTAGAGCCCGATGATATTTCCGGACTGGTTGATGCCAATGTTAAGGCTACTTTCGGACTTATTCAAAGTCAAAATCCGCCAGACCCAGTTTGGGATGTAACATTGGCACTCAACGGTGTTGATATCAAAAAGCCTATTGAAGGCTACAACCTAACCAATATCAATGGCACCTTAGATGTTGATCTGGAAAAAGCTGTTCTTGAAGCGAAGATGAAGGCTGATGGGGTCAATGTAACCGCAAGTATTATCGAGCCGGTGCGAAATTCTGGTGTGGAGCCTGAACGAAAACTCAGCGGCAGAATAAACGATAAAGAGCGGGCATTGTTAAAGCTTGGGCTAGACGATATTATTTTTGGCAATGCAGACTTTACCATCACGCAGATTGGTGAAAATACAGATAGTGTTGAGCTGAACTTAAAAAACAGCAAAATCGTAGCCCCAGGCACAGGATGGGTCAAATCCAAAGGTATAGCGGCGCAAGCGAGCTTTCAACTCATACAAGATGGCGACGACGTTGAGGTTGAAGATTTTAAATTTGGTGGCAAAGGATTCTCTGCACAAGGTGAAATTTCTCTCGATGAAAACGGGATGAAATCAGCTAAATTCACAAGTGTAAAATTAGCACCTAAAGACAATTATAATTTCAGTTTATCGCGAAAATCCGGCGGTTATACGGTTACGGTCGGAGGAGACGCATTTGATATGCGTCCCTTAATTACGCAAATTAAAGCAAACAGCGAACAAGCCCGAAAACAATCTAAAAGTGAAGCCAACTTTGATCTAACGGGTAAAGTTAGCAATGTATATGGATTTGGCGGTGAGCATTTAACCAATGCAACTATGCGCTATAC
The DNA here is from genome assembly GCA_039974935.1 of Lentilitoribacter sp. Classification (GTDB taxonomy): domain Bacteria; phylum Pseudomonadota; class Alphaproteobacteria; order Rhizobiales; family Rhizobiaceae; genus Lentilitoribacter. The sequence continues at coordinate 35,771 of JBDWIC010000003.1, forward strand.
AGAAGAACAAGCCATACCTACTCTAGCTGAATTTACTGGACGCACGAAACTGGGTGGTTCGGTTGCAGCGCGTATGTCGGGTGATCTGAAAAACGAACGTATCACAGTCGCAAGCGATGATTCAGGCAGTTTCTGGCGCTTCTTTGATATCTACGCCTATGTGCAAGGCGGTTCGCTTGATTTGGTTATGACGAAATCTGGTGAAGAACCCTATAAGGGTGAAGTGCTCATTAGAAAGTTCAAGGTGATCGGTGACGAGCGGTTAAAAACACTTGTGTCTACTCGAGCAAGCGAAAAAGAACGCAGCTTAAACGAAGCGCTCAAAGGGCGACTTGATGTCAGCCGTGTGAATTTTGATTTAGCCGATATAAGGGTTCAAATGGACAATGGCGTTATGTTTGTTGATGACGGTATTGTGCGTGGTGCGCAAATTGGTGCAGCGTTTTCTGGGTTGCTATACGATCAGGATGATAACACAGATATGGCTGGAACGTTTATGCCAGCATATGCATTGAACCGATTCTTTGGGGAGATACCAGTTCTTGGCGCTTTACTTGGTAACGGCAAAGATAAAGCTCTTTTGGGCATAACATTCCGCGTATCGGGAAGTTCGGACAATCCGCGAGTACAGGTCAACCCTTTATCGGTTGTTGCACCAGGCGTCTTTAGAAACATATTCGAATTTAGAAAATAGCATAAAAAAGCGGCCAGATCGTAAGAGACCTGACCGCCTGAATTCGTCTAGTAAAAAAATTAGCTTGGGCGAATAAGAACGTGTTTCTTTTTGCCCATAGATAGCTTGATTACACCTTCATCGCTTGTCGAATTATCAGTAATCATTGTCCGCTCGTCAGTGACTTGCTTGTCATTGATTTTGATCGCGCCACCTTTGATGTGACGACGCGCTTCACCGTTTGAACCTGCAAGTCCTGCGCTCACGATTAAAGATAGCAGACCAACGCCATCTTTTAAGTCGCTAGCAGCAACGTTTATGCTCGGTAGATCCTGCGCAACCGCACCTTCTTCGAACGTTTTGCGTGCTGTTTCAGCTGCAGCTTCTGCTTGAGCGCGACCATGTGCCATTGCCGTTATTTCGGTTGCCAATATTTTTTTAACTTCGTTGATTTCACTGCCACCAAGTGCTGACAAACGATTTATCTCATCCATCGGCAATGTTGTGAACAATTTCATGAACTTAGAAACATCAGCATCTTCTGTGTTGCGCCAATATTGCCAGAAATCATATGCCGATAGCATATCTGAATTAAGCCAAATCGCACCATTTGCAGATTTACCCATTTTTGCACCTGAAGAGGTGGTCAACAATGGTGTCGTAATCGCATATAGTTGCTTGGTACCCATTCTATGTCCAAGATCAATACCATTGATGATATTGCCCCATTGGTCAGAGCCGCCAAGTTGAACTCGACAATCATGACGTTTTGCAAGCTCAACAAAGTCATAGCCTTGCAAGATCATGTAGTTAAACTCAAGAAATGAAAGCGATTGTTCGCGATCTAGTCTAAGTTTTACAGATTCAAATGCCATCATGCGATTAACTGAGAAATGACGGCCCACATCCCGTAAAAACTCAAGATAGTTGATGCCTTTAAGCCAATCAGCGTTATTGACCATTAATGCATCTGTTTTGTCATCACCATAGGTCAGGTAGTTAGCAAAAATTGTTTTCAAACTCGCAATATTTTCGTCGATCTTTTCAAGCGTCATTAATTGACGTGATTCATCTTTAAAAGAAGGGTCGCCGACCATGCCTGTGCCACCACCCATAAGTGAAATGGGTTTATGACCTGTTTGTTGTAACCAATGTAAAAGCATGATTTGTGTAAGTGATCCAGCATGCAAGCTTGCAGCGGTAGGATCAAAGCCAATATATGCAGTGACCGTTTCCTCTTTGAAAAGTTTATCAAGACCCTGATCATCAGACGTTTGATGAATGAAGCCTCGCTCAGAAAGCGTATGGAGAAAATCGGATTTAAACTCAGACATAGGAGTTACCTTTTGGTCGGTTATTGCGCGAAGTTACAATAGAATTTGAATTGATTTCAAAAGACGAATTGCGCATAGTCTTTTAAAACCAAGCCGCGTTTAACACTGTTTTAAAATGATTTCACCCCTGTCTGTTCAATATTATTAATATCAGGAACGCAAAATGAAACACAAAGGCAGACTAAACGTTGATAAAGCGTTGAACGCAATCGGTCTTATGTCAGGTACATCATTAGATGGTATTGATGTTGCTCTGTTGCGTTCAAATGGTTTAAACGAGCTTGAACGTGGTCCATTTCTCACTGTACCATATAGTGATGCGTTCCGCGTGAAATTAGCGCAATCGTTACAAACAGCATTAGCGATAAAAAATCGTAATGATCGTCCCGGTAATTTATCTGAAATTGAAACGGAATTGACTGATCTTCATGCAGATGCAGTTTTTCAATTTTTGAAGGTCCACTCGTTAAGGGCCTCGGACATCGATTTAGTTGGGTTTCATGGACAAACCGTTTTGCATAAACCCGATGAGGCGCTGACCGTTCAATTGGGAAATGGTTTACAGCTTGCGAACAAGCTTGGCATGCCTGTGGTCTATGATATGCGATCTAATGATACGGCCAATGGTGGGCAGGGTGCTCCGCTCGCGCCTGCCTATCACAAAGCACTTTCTGCCAATCTTGATCCTCAATGGCAAAATCTTAGCCCAGTGTGTTTTGTTAATATAGGTGGGATTTCTAATCTGACATATATTGACGGTGACCAACCACCGCACGCATTTGATTGCGGAACAGGAAATGTTCTGATTGATCAATGGGTGTATTCCCATAACGGCATTGCATTTGATGAAGATGGGAAGATCGGGCGCGATGGATTGATCGATTACGATATTGCGCGTCAGTATATTGAACCTATGGCTGAAAAACTTGATCGTGGCATTTCGCTTGACCGATTAGATTTTAAACCACTTGAAAAAGGTAAGTTGAGTTTAGAAGATGGTGCCAAGACGCTGGCTTATATCACCGCGCAATTGATTGCGAAATCTCAAAGTCGCTTACCTCAAAAACCCAAGCTGTGGGTTTTATCAGGTGGAGGGCGCTTGAACAAAACCATTGTCAGTGAATTACATGAGGCGCTGGATATCTCAATAAATGCAAATGAAAATCGCATTGTTAAGTCAGAAGATTTATCGATTTCAGGTGACGCAGTAGAGGCCGAAGCTTGGGGGTATTTGGCCATTAGATCCGTTAAAGGTTTGCCTTTAACTTACCCCACAACGACTGGTGTTTTAAGCGTATGCGTCGGCGGTGTAGTACAAATGCCTACCGAGAACTCGTAAACTCGATTAATACTTGCGAAATACTAAAACTGTACTTTTCTTGGTAACGAATGGATAACGTTCGTCGGTCGATGGTTCTAAGTCCATATTTTAATTGCCAAATTTTGGTAAGCAAAGCCGGACAAATACGGAAGTTTTACAGTTGCGGGTTCTTTTTGGTGTTAATATTTTGATCTGTGTCGTAGTGATTGCGGTACCGATTCTTATGCCAAAGAATGATCGTGTTGCCATAATAACCCCGCCCTGGGGCAAAAGTGGTGAAATTCTCTCAGTCATCGATAAAGCAGATGGTGCGCTGGTCAATACTGGTCGCCGCGATTGGATTGCAGTGGTTTCACCGCAAACACAAAACTCAAGAATCATTGAAGAAAACGAGAATGCCAACGCCACAAGTGGTTTTGTGGCGAAGTTGTATCAGGCGGGTGCCTGGCTTGTCATCGACGGGTCAATTGCATCAGCGTGTCTCATTTAAGGAAAGAATAAATGAAAACCATATCGGATATTAGAAATATTGGGATGAAGGTGCTTATCGTACTTTTGTGGATTAACGCTGCACTGGTTATAACAAGAGCATTCTTTGTCGGCCACGAATTAGCGACCGTGCTATCACTTGGCGCGATTGTTATGGCTGGTATGGGCACACTTTCATGGCGCTTTGACAAAAAAGGCGAAGTTGCACGCGCAACAATGGGTTTAACACAAGCTGCATTGGTGTCGTTGCTTGTCGCTTCGTTCTCGGGTTCAAATCTGCAGATTGACATGCACATGTATTTCTTTGCCATGTTGGCGATTTGTGCAGCGGTGGTCGATTGGCGTCCTATTCTTGCATTTACCGGCCTAACAGCAGTTCATCATACTGTTTTATACTTTCTTATTCCGGCTGTTGTTTTCCCGGGTGAAAGTTCAATCGTCCGCGTTGGATTGCACGCACTTATTCTTGTTGCTGAAGCTGGTGTTTTATTGGCGTTGACAACAATGATGTGGAGAGCATTTGCATCTGCAAGTGAAGCCATCACTGGAGCACATGCAGCACAAGCGGATGCCGAAAAGCATTCGCGTTCAGCTGAAGCTGCACAAAACGAGGTTACAGCTGCTCAAGAGCAACGTGATGCGGAAAAAGCAATGGAAACTGCCAAGCTTCAAAATGTTATTGATGCACTAGGTACAGGGCTTTCAAAACTGGCCCAGGGTGATGTGACCTATCGTATGCGTGAGCAGTTTGATGGGCCATTTGAGCAACTAAGTGAAGATTTCAATTCATCTGTTCGCAAGCTTGAATTTGCTTTATCATCAGTTTCGAAGACAGCGAAACACTTGTCACGCGGCACAGGTGATATGAGCCAGTCTTCAGATGAACTTGCCCATCGTGCTGAACAGCAAGCTGCTGCATTGAACGAAACAGGCATTGCGGTTGAAAATATTTCATCATCAATTGAAAAGACATCACAAAAGGCAAATGAAGCTGGTACTCGCGTTTCAGATACGAAAGAGAAAACCGCGCATTCAGCGAAAATTGTTGCAAATGCCATTTCAGCAATGGATGAGATCAAGCAGTCTTCTGAGCAAGTTGGTCAGATCATCAATGTTATCGATGAAATTGCTTTCCAGACCAACCTTCTGGCGCTTAATGCTGGTGTAGAAGCAGCACGTGCAGGTGAGGCTGGGAAAGGCTTTGCTGTTGTTGCCCAAGAGGTTCGTGAACTTGCTGGACGTTCAGCAAATGCTGCAAAAGAAATTCAGCAGCTTATCGATAAATCAGAAAAGCAGGTCGCCAATGGTGTGAGCCTTGTTAATGATACAGGCACGACGCTGAAGGTTATTGAAGATGAAGTATTCCATATCAATGAGTTGATCTCGGAAATGGCGTCTACATTTAATGAGCAAGCTTCTGGTGTTCGTGAAGTAAATATTGCGGTGAGTGAGATGGATGGTGTGACCCAACAAAATGCTCAAATGGCTAAGCAGTCCACACAATCAATCCAAGAGCTTTCAAATGAAGCTGAGCGATTAATTGATTCGCTATCTGTGTTTACGGTTCATGAGGACTATCAGGGTACTGGGACTACAAACGCGGTGGCGAGCCTTGCAAAGGCAAGCTAACACCTCGCCAATTGTCTAAAACGACGAAGCCCCCGATCATAAGTCGGGGGCTTTATTTGTTCTTGCGATATTTGGCCTGCTATTTAACAGAAATCACAACACGGCGGTTTGCTGAGCTATTGCCAAACTGACGTGTTTCACCTGCGCCGGTAACGTTGGTTTGTGACACATCTACACCTGCTGCCATCAATTGTGATTTAACCCATTCAGCGCGTTCTGTAGATAATGCAGCATTGATAGATTTTGGACCTGATGTGCTAGAATAGCCAGTGATCTCAATCAAGCATGCACCATCAGTAGATAGAGCATTGATTTTTGAAGCGATGTCGGCAACTGAACCTGCATCAGTACCAGAGTTGCCAAAACCAACTACTGAATACTCTGCAGAATCACATGCATCTGCAGCCATCATCATGGCTTTCTTCTTAGCTTCTTCAGCAGCCATCATTTCGGCTTTCTTTGCTTCCTCAGCTTTCATCTCTGCTTCTTTAGCCATCATAGCTTCTTTTTTTGCAGCTTCTTCAGCGGCCATCATCTCAGCCTTTTTAGCTTCCTCAGCAGCCATCATTTCGGCTTTCTTTGCTTCCTCAGCTTTCATCTCTGCTTCTTTAGCCATCATAGCTTCTTTTTTTGCAGCTTCCTCGGCGGCCATCATCTCAGCCTTTTTAGCTTCCTCAGCAGCCATCATTTCGGCTTTCTTTGCTTCTTCAGCTTTCATCTCTGCTTCTTTAGCCATCATAGCTTCTTTTTTAGCGGCTTCTTCCGTCGCCATCATCTCAGCCTTTTTGGCTTCTTCAGCTTTCATTTCAGCTTCTTTGGCCATCATCTTGGCTTTCTTTTCCGCCTCTGTTTCAGCTTGCGCTAAAACAATATGGCCTGAAGATTCGATTGCTGGGACAATGGTATTGGTAATTGAAGTTGTAGAGTTTGCAGATATAGATGCGGTGCTCGTCAAAAGCGTTGCCACAAGTGCGGCTAAAGATGTTGAAACGATTTTCATGAATTTTCCTCAGGTTAGTTTATCACTGAATAAACAGCTAACCCATCGAATTTTTAAATAGTAGAGATATGGTGCGCACACTTATTCAAGTTGCAACACAATCAAGTTACCGTTTTGAGAGCAGGTGTGAAGGCGGGGAGGCCGAGATCAATATTTTCCTTGCGAGTTTTTATATATCCTGTTGCATAACCAGATATGTAGTTTCAAAGCCTGCCTTTGTGAAACAGCGTTCAGAGGCTTTGTTAAATGACCAATAGTCGATGGTTAGGATTTCAGCACCAGAGTTCCGCGCAAATTGCTTCACGTGATTTATCAAAAAAGTACCAATACCAGTTTTACGAAAGTCTTTTGCGACAACCAATTGACTGATATCTAAGCGCTTTTGCTGATATTGAAAGATAGATTCGCTTTTCAACTTAGTTGTAAACTGAATGTATCCGCATATGTGGCCATCTATTTCAGCAAAAACGAGATGCTTCTCTTCGTCTTTAAACAAATCATCCAGAAACGCTTGGAAGTACTTGTCTCTCAAAGGCGGCTTGAAAATCTTGGGTTCCGCTTCAAGGTGAATATTTTGCACTTGCTCAAAAAGTTCAAATATTATGTTGCTATCTTCCGGGCATGCAGCGCGAAATGAGATATCGTTCTCATGTACCATTTTCATTCATAACCTGATTGAAAGGCCTCAACTGCACAAAAAAACCGCCAGTGAGGCGGTTGAAATAAACAAAGAATATCGACCGCTCTATTTTGAGCCGTAATAATGATCTTTGCGATTTGAAATAATCTTTAGCATAGGCAAGCAGTAGACCAGGTGAAATACCATTGCAAGTCTAGGTTTACCCGTAATTTTATGGAGGGAAGCAATGGTGGGCGATGAGAGACTCGAACTCCCGACATCTTCGGTGTAAACGAAGCGCTCTACCAACTGAGCTAATCGCCCATTGCGGTGACCCGTTTAGGCTCTTCCTTGGATAAGTGCAAGCAAAAAATTCAAGAAAATGAAAGAAAGTGGTGTGTTAAAAAAAATGACGTAGTTTTGTAAAAAAGGTCAACAAATGTGCTTGACACTTTCAGCGATTAAGCTTAATCACCCGCTCATGGTTTTGAACATTCAAGGCCATAACGAAAAATGTGCGGGTGTAGCTCAGATGGTTAGAGTGTCGGCCTGTCACGCCGAAGGTCGCGGGTTCGAGCCCCGTCACTCGCGCCATTTTTCGCTTTAATGTGACACAATCTCCAGACAATTGAAAAAGTAATCAATTCCCACCTTGGGAACCCGGTGATTTGTGCATCATGTCGATGTTTATGTGATTTTCGAATAATTTCCGACTTATCATCAAATCAGCCTTGGTTTCGTCAATTTGAGCCAATAAAACTTTTGATATTCTCAAAATACCTTTTGTCAGATGCGTTTTGACTGGCTACCTTATCTACGAACAATAGATTGTGGCGCTAAGGTACATTAGCTTTATTTGGATATTTCGATGGCCGACGACAAAAAACAGCCGGACACAACCTCCGAACTTGACCAAAACAATGAAGATATTGCCTTTGCTGATGTGAAATCTGATAACGCTGACCGAATTGAAGCTGACATATATGATGATGAAGGTCGTATTCGCTCAGATTTTCGTAAGTCCGTCGCTTCTTCCTTAGATAACAGCGATGTAGACGCACTTAATCAGTTTGTTGATGGACTGCACGAATCTGAACTTGGTGATTTGATCGAATCGCTCAAACCAGAACGTCGTCAAAAACTTGTCGAACTTTTGGGTGATTCTTTTGATTTTGCTGCGCTGACAGAAGTTGATGAAGCGATCCGTGTTGAAATCGTCGATTCTATCCCCAATCAGGATGTCGCGCGGGCGATTGGTGAAATGGATTCCGATGATGCGGTTTTCATTCTCGAAGATCTTGATGAGGACGATCGTCAGGAAATTCTCGAATATCTACCGTTTATCGAGCGCGTCCGTCTAAAAAGATCACTTGATTATCCTGAAGATAGTGCCGGGCGACGCATGCAAAGTGAATTTGTTGCGGTCCCGCCATTTTGGACGATCGGTCAGGTGATCGATTATATGCGCATTGATAAAGACCTGCCAGAGCGATTCTCACAAATCTTCGTCATTGATGCGACTTATAAACTTGTCGGTGATATTGAACTTGATCGTATATTACGCACGAAGCGCCATGTGCGTGCCGAAGACATCATGAATGACACCATTCATCCAATCCCAGCGCAAATGGATCAGGAAGAAGCTGCGATACTCTTTGAGCAATATGATTTGCTCTCAGCCGCGGTTGTTGACCATAATGATCGCCTTGTTGGGGTGCTTACCATTGATGATGTGGTTGATGTCATTCATGAAGAGGCTGAGGAAGATATCAAAGCGCTCGCGGGTGTTGGTGACGAGGAACTATCCGATAACGTCTTCGCCGCGTTTAAATCTCGTTTTACCTGGCTGTTTATCAATCTGGTAACCTCGATATTCGCATCCGTCATCATTGGTTTATTTGATGCAACGATCCAGCAAATGGTCGCGCTTGCTATTCTTATGCCAATTGTAGCTTCTATGGGCGGTAATGCTGGCACACAAACCATGACAGTGACGGTGAGGGCGCTTGCGGTCAAAGATCTCGACATTTACAACGCTGGGCGCATTATTCTGCGTGAGGCGGCTGTTGGTGCCTTAAACGGGATTATATTTGCCGTTCTGATCGGTGTTGTATCGGCCGTATGGTTCGGCAATATCGATTTGGGTGTTGTTATTGGTGTTGCGATGATCATAAACATGATCTCTGCTGCGCTTGCTGGCATTTTACTTCCGCTTATTCTTGATAAAATGGGCTTTGATCCGGCCATATCATCAACGGTGTTTGTAACAACGGTGACCGATGTGATTGGTTTCTTCGCGTTTTTAGGTCTGGCGGGTTATTGGTTTGGGATGATGTGATAAATGGTCAATCATTACACCATATCCCAGCTCACCAAGGAGTTTGATATCTCCACCCGCACTTTGCGGTTTTATGAGGATGAGGGGCTGTTACAGCCAGAACGGAGAGGCCGTACGCGACTTTATTCGCCCGCAGATCGACGTCTTATTGTCAAAATTTTAATGGCGAGACGGGTTGGATTTTCCATCTCCGAAATATCAGAGTTATTGAAACTCGATTTATCCTTACCCAATTCGGCTAAGCAGTTAAAAATTGTGATGAATCAGGTCGAGAAAAAACGTCAAGAATTGCGCACGCAACGCCGCGATTTAGAAGCAATGGTTGATGAGTTAGATAATCTTGAAGACGCGTGTTTAGCAAAACTTGCCGAAATTGGTGTCAGCACCTAATTAATTCAAAATCTGCGCGGCCAACCAAACCAATCCCAATAGAATCGGTTGGTGTAAGAGATATGTCGCTAAACTATGACGCCCCACAAAACTCAGCGTTTTATAAAATATGTTGTTCGGTGGCGATTGACGATCACTCAGTTCTGTAAACCAGCCCTTTGTTTTACTGTGCTTTGCCACGGCCATGCCGATTAAAAATGGTGCCAACCAAGGCAATATAGGCACATAATCATTTGAACGGGGAATGTTGGCGTTTAATCCAACCCACCATAAGATGGGTGTATCGAAGATCTCTGAGCGCAGATAGAACGGCGCAAGGAAAACCAAAACTGCCAACAGTACTAAAAGTACCGGTGGTAGTTTTCGTAAGCTAAGACCAATAATGCTCGCAGCTGCAATTGAATGCAATATCCCGAAGAATATAGGCGCGTTAGGCATTGCGTAAAAAGTTGCAGCAGAAATCACAGCAGCAGCGCTAACAAGCCAAATCATGCGATTTATAAACGACTTAACGCGAACAACCGGATCATGACCCAGAATCAGGCTAATGCCAGCCAAAAACAGAAAACTTGATGCTATGCATCGCGCAAAGGTTTTCCATTCAAAGGTTGAAGTTAAACCTGGCTCCACAAAACCAAAAAATTCCAAATCCCACGTGAAATGAAATATTGCCATTGCAATAATGGCCCAGCCTCGAGCGTAGTCAATAAGATAAAGTCGCTTTGTTGGTGCAATTGTTTGCGCGTGATCAGTCATCTGCCGACCAGCCATAAAGCCAGTCTAACCCGCGACCAAGGCTTTGTGGTGATTTGCGGGACAAAACAAGATTTCGTCCCCATTTAATTGGACCGATCGCATGATAAGCAAAACGGTTAAACGCCGTACGGCTTTTCACCTTAGAGACGCGAGTTTTCCGTTTTTTCTCAAAAGCCTGCAGCATATCAGAGATTTGATAAGGGCTATCAGTGACCATTTTGGATAAAAGATACCCGTCTTCTATCGCCATTGCTGCCCCTTGGGCAGAAAACGGCATCATTGCATGCGCCGCATCACCAATCAGCACCATGTCGCGCCCATTATTCCAAGTACCGTCAGTTACTTGATTAATTGGCCAGCAACCCAATTGCGTTGCTGATTGGAGCATATGGACTGCATTGGGGTGCATGTCATATCGAGAAATTGCTTTATCGAACTTGATTGTTTCAGGTTTGTCGTTCTTGTCACGGGTGACAAAGATAACGTTGCTATTGCCATTATCATCTGCAGGATAAATCGCGGTATGATTTGATGAACCCATCAAGACATGGATGCTGCGTGAACTGCTGATTTCAGGTGGTAAATGCGCGCGTGCGGATAAATCAGCGTTAAAACGCCAAGCAATATAATTGCCAAATTTAGGGTGACCAGTCAGCGGCATAACTTTGCGCACCGAAGACCAAACGCCATCCGCACCAATGATGAGGTCAGGCTTAACACCCATTTTGCCAGCAATATCATTGGTAAGTCGGTTTGGCCCATCAAAATTTAAACTACTTGATAGGTGTAATGTACAATTTTCATCCGCAAGGACCGCTTGATGCAGAACATGCTGGAGATCTGCACGTCGAAGTACGGCATAGGGCGCGCGCCATGAGTTTTTTGCAAGCTCTGAGATTGGTACTTCGGCAATAATGCGAAGCGTCTGTGCATCAGTTAATTTAACTGAATGTGGTTCAATCCAAAGTTTTGCTAATTCTTCCTCAAGACCTAAGGTCTGAAGTATCTTCGTGGCATTGGGAGATAATTGAATACTTGCACCAATTTCGGTGAGTTCTTCAGCTTTTTCAAAAATCTGCACATGAGCGCCTGCGCGCGACATGGTCAATGCAGAAACCAATCCTGCAATACCAGCTCCGACAATTGCGATATTTAATTGATTTTCGTTTGATGTTGACCCCTCAGACATTCAAACGACCTCAATCAGGCAATCTGCTCTTCTTCCCAAAGGCAGCCAAACGGAGTTGATTCGTTGTGGCCAACCTCAGGAACGTATTTATAAAGCGTTGAGCAATAAGGGCAGACGATTTCTGTCGCATCACCCATTTCAAGATATTCATGAGGATGATCAAAAGGAGGTTTTGCGCCAATACACATGAATTTCTTGGTGCCAATCTCAATTGAGGGATATCCGGCGGTGTTGTGGAAATAAGGCATTTTGTGACCAGCCATGATGTGGTGCTCCCGTATCTAAGCATATTCGTTGCCAGTATCTTTAAACCTTCGTATCGAAAATGTGTAGGCAAATATGTAGACACTCACACAAAAACTTGGCAAAGCTTCAAGTTAACGAACGAAATATTAAAAAAAGACGATGGTGAAATGGTAGCACAGCCTTTTGAAATGAAGATGTTTAACTCAAATGGGGTCAATATTGCTTGGCTTGATGCTGGCCCGCAAGATGGTGATGTCGTTATGCTTATTCACGGATTTGCGTCATCAGCCCACGTCAATTGGGTTTACACAGGTTGGATAAAAACACTTAGCGATGCTGGTTATCGCGTTATTGCCTTTGATCACCGCGGACATGGTAAGAGTGACAAGCCCCATGATAGTGCCGTTTATACCCCCGATCATATGGCTACTGACGCTATCAATTTGCTCAAATCTTTAAATATCGAAGAAGCACACTTTTTGGGCTATTCAATGGGCGCGCGCGTTTGCGCCTTCATTGCTAAGTCTGAACCACAATATGTCAAGTCATTGACCTTCGGCGGGCTTGGTATTGGTATGGTTGAAGGCGTTGGTGATTGGGATGTGATCGCAGATGCATTACTGGCACCATCACTTGATGATGTGACAGATGAACGTGGGCGCATGTTTAGAGCGTTTGCCGAGCAAACGAAAAGCGATCGTTTTGCGCTCGCAGCTTGTATAAAAACCTCACGTGTGCTGGTCACAGAAGATGAAGCCTCGCAAATGTCGATGCCAACACTGATTGTTGTGGGAACAAAAGATGATATTGCCGGTTCACCAGATGAGCTTGCAGCGCTTATGCCAAATGCAAATGCAGTCTCAATTGAAGGAAGAGATCACATGCTAGCGGTAGGCGATAAAGTCTTTAAAAAAGCTGTTCTTGAGCACATATCGCAATAAAAACTTAGAGCAAAATATTCATTATATTTGCGTCTTATTTATTCAAACACTTTAAAATTTACTCTTTTTGTCATATTTATAGATAAAGATGATAGCAGTCTCGCGATCAGATCTGGAGAAAGATGATGAATACATCAGTTGAGTCACTTGATAAAAACAAAGTGAATTCGATGGACCCAATTTGGGATACAATCCGAAAAGAGGCAGAAGAAGCTGCGCAAGCAGATCCTGTGCTTGCAACTTTTCTTTATTCAACGATCTTGCAGCAGCCTTCACTTGAAGAAGCTGTTATTCACCGTGTCTGTGAACGCCTTGATCACCCAGATTTGCAAGCCAGCGTTATTCGTCAAACTTACATGGAAATGTTGGCTGATGATCCAAGCTGGGGTGCTACACTGCGTGTAGATATCCAGGCCGTTTATGATCGCGATCCAGCCTGCAGCAGATTTATTCAGGCGATCCTTTATTTTAAGGGATTTCACGCGATCCAAACACATCGCTTGGCACATTGGCTTTGGAGTAAAGGCAGAGTTGATTACGCACTTTATCTACAATCTCGTTCGTCTGCGATTTTCCAAACAGATATTGATCCTGCTTCAAAGCTTGGTAAGGGGTTATTTCTTGATCATGCAACGGGCATTGTCATTGGCCGCACAGCAGTTGTTGGTGACAACGTCTCTATTTTGCAAAATGTAACACTTGGCGGTACGGGCAAAGAAGGTGGCGATCGTCACCCGAAAATTGGTTGTGGCGTATTGATCGGATCTGGCGCGAAAGTACTTGGCAATATTGAAATTGGGAATTGCTCGCGCATTGCCGCAGGTTCTGTCGTTTTAAAGCCCGTTCCGGCAAATAAAACAGTTGCAGGCGTACCGGCGCGCATTGTGGGTGAGGCAGGATGCCAAGAACCTTCGCGGGCGATGGACCAGATGATTAATTCATCGTCTCAAGATGTATCACCAGAAGATGGTGGATCGTAAAGAATACGCTTTAAATTTATCATTTCACGTGGCAAAAGACGTGAAACGAATCGCAAAGACGGAGAATGCGGCAGATGAACCCTGATGAAATCAAAAAACTAGATGCGTATCTTAAGCGTGTTTTTAATCCTTCTTTTGAAGTGCGCACGCGTCCTAAAAAGGATGATTCTGCAGAAGTTTACTCAGGGGATGAATTTCTTGGTGTGATCTATCTAGATGATGAAGATGGTGATCGTTCATTCAATTTCTCCATGGCAATCTTGGACGTCGATCTATAGATCCTCATATTTTATGATTTTTTGATAACGGGCAGAATGTGATTCTGCCCGTTTTTTTGTGCCTATTGATTAACCACTCTGCTCGTTAAAACGATTGAAATTATTGGATAAAAATAATTGCGGAATTTTAATCGATTTTATGCTGGCTAAATAATTATTCTTGTGAATAGAACATCGGAACTGCGGGTGTTTTGTCCAATTTGTTGAGAAATTTGCACAATTGATCATTCCAGCATGAAGCAACTCTATTATTCCAAGACGGAGATGAATGACCAATGGCGGAAAATAGCTCAGAAGATCTAGATCTAGATCGTATTTTATCAATCGAAATCGCACGTGTCACAGAGCGCGCAGCTGTTGCTGCAGCAAAGCTTCGTGGTCGTGGTGATGAAAAAGCCGCTGACCAAGTTGCAGTGGATGCCATGCGCACAGAATTAAACAAACTCAGCATCAGCGGTACGATTGTGATCGGTGAAGGTGAGCGTGATGAAGCTCCAATGCTTTATATCGGCGAAGAGGTTGGTACTAGAAATGGGCCTGAACTTGATATTGCGCTTGATCCGCTAGAAGGCACAACCATTTGTGCGAAGAACATGCCAAACTCGTTGGCCGTGATTGCTTTTGCGAATAAAGGTAAGTTGCTTTATGCCCCGGACGTTTACATGGACAAAATCGCTATTGGTCCGGGTTACCCTGAGGGTACAATTTCAATTGATGCCACACCTGCAGAAAACCTAGCCGCCATTGCCAAGCATAAAGGCGTTGAAATCGGCCAAGTATGTGCATGTATTCTAGATCGTCCACGTCATGCGAAACTCATTGCTGAAGTGCGCGCTTGTGGCGCTGCAGTTCGTTTGATCGGTGATGGCGATGTCGCTGGAGTGATCTACACAACAGATCCAGAAGAAACAGGCATAGATATCTATATGGGAACAGGTGGCGCGCCTGAGGGTGTTTTAGCTGCTGCTGCGCTTCGTTGTACTGGTGGTCAGATGCAAGGTCGATTGCTGTTTAAATCTCAAGATCAAATTGATCGCGCGGCTACAATGGGTGTGTCAGATCCAAACAAAGTTTATGATCTAACTGAGCTTGCAAGTGGTGATGTGATGTTTGCTGCAACGGGAGTGACAGACGGGGATATGCTGCAAGGCGTTCGCTTTAAAGGTGATGCCATTTCAACGCATACCTTTGTGATGCGCTCATCCACGGGTACTGTGCGCGAAATCAAAGCGACACACCGTGATGGACAGAAATTTGCTTAGTAAATTCTAGATCAGCAATACGTTGCAATTATCAGCAGGCCTCATTATCAATGGGGTCTGTTTTTTTATGGCATATTGAATGTCCCACTTTTGAAAGTGTAATCTCGTGTCTGACAATGTCTTTATGGGTGTGGAAACCTCGCTAAATGGCCAAAAGTGGATTTCTCGACTTGATAATATCGGGCAAAACACAGCGCTGGATATTGCGCAAAAGACAGATATTCCTGAGCTTATAGCCCGTGTTGTCGCCGCGCGCGGTGTAACAGCAGAAGAAGCTGCTACCTTTTTAACCCCATCTATAAGAGATTTGATGCCGGATCCGTCTACAATGACGGATTGTGATAAAGCGGCTGGGCGCATTGCCCAAGCGGTTCAAATGGGTGAGCGTGTAGCGATTTTTGGCGACTATGATGTAGATGGCGCGTCATCATCTGCGTTATTGTCTTTGTTTTTAAGGCATTTAAACGTCCCAAATGAAATTTATATCCCAGACCGTATATTTGAAGGTTATGGACCAAACCCAAATGCAATAGCCGAGCTTGTTGAAAAAGGCGCGCAATTGATTGTCACTGTGGATTGCGGGTCCACAAGTTTTGAAGCCTTGGAAAAAGCCAAAGAACTTTCATGCGATGTCGTGGTTATTGATCACCACCAAGTGGGAGATGAATTACCCCCTTGTGCGGCACTCGTTAATCCCAATCGTCAGGATGATCTCTCAGGTTTAGGGCATTTATGTGCGGCCGGCGTTGTGTTTATGGTTCTCGTTGCTGTGCAGCGATTGCTTCGCCAATCCGGCCATGAAGGAATAAAAGGGTTTGATTTGCTCGCCCATCTTGATCTTGTCGCTCTTGCAACGGTTTGTGATGTGGTGCCACTTAAAGGTCTCAACAGAGCCTATGTCGTCAAAGGTATGATCGCTGCGCGCAAACAAGGCAATACTGGTCTTGCGGCACTGATGAGAATAGTGGGTATCGATGGTCCGATTACGCCCTATCATTTGGGCTTTCTAATTGGCCCACGCATTAATGCTGGTGGCCGCATTGGTGACGCAGCGCTCGGTTCGCGATTGCTCACGTTACAAGATGCCTCAGAAGCCGATGAAATTGCGACACATTTGGATGGGCTTAATAAAGAACGTCAAGCCATGGAAGCAAAAATGCTTGAACAGGCAGAAGCTGAAGTGATGGCCGAGATGGCTGGTGGCGATGGTCCGGCTGTGATTGTGTCCGCAAATGATGGCTGGCACCCAGGCATTGTGGGGCTTGTCGCTTCAAGATTAAAAGACCGCGAAAACAGACCAGCTTTTGCAATTGCCTTTGATCCATCTGGTAAAGGCTCAGGCTCGGGTCGATCTATCCCCGGATTTGATATTGGCAAAATGGTGCGTGAAGCGGTTGATTTAGGGCTGTTGGTCAAAGGTGGTGGCCATGCCATGGCAGCAGGTCTGACGGTTGAGAAATCTAAACTTGGCGAGTTACGTAGCTATTTTGAGGAAAAGGCTGCTGATAACATTGCTAATCTAACGGCAACGCGCATTTTAAAGATCGATGGTGCACTCGCTGCCGCGGGTATGACGACTGATCTGGTTGATATGATTGAGCGGGCAGGGCCATATGGCGCAGGTCATTCGCAACCGATCTTTGTTTTGCCAAATCACATGCTCAAAGACGCACGCATCGTGGGCGCCAACCATGTCAAAGTCTCATTCTCTGGGATGGATGGTGGACGCATAGATGGCATTTGTTTCAGAGCAGCTGACACTGAACTGGGTAAGGCATTTTTAAATGGCCGCGGACAAAGCTTTCATGTCGCTGGTAATATCAACATCAATTACTGGCGCGGCATGAAACAAGTGCAAATCCGCGTGATGGATGCTGTTAGGGTGAGTTAGAAACGGTTCTAACAATACAACCCATCCTGAAAAATGTCACATGGCTATATTACACACTAGATATGGGTTGGTTTTGCCTTTATATCCTCCAATCTATCGTAATTGCCTGTCATGAAGGACAAAAGCCATGCATTTCGCAAAAATCAACGACGTTAATCTGCATTATCAAGTGATTGGTGCACCTGAAGGTAAACCCACAATCGTGTTTGCAAATTCTCTGGGTACAGATTTTCGTATTTGGCGCGATGTGATTGTGCGTCTTGTCGGTGATTATTCAATCATTACCTATGATAAACGCGGCCATGGCCTTTCTGATCTTGGTGACAGCCAAACCATGAGCGATCATGTTGAAGATCTAGCTGGCCTTATGGACCATCTTGGCATTCAGAGCGCTATCATTTGTGGTGTTTCAGTGGGTGGATTGATCGCGCAAGGGCTTTATGCAGCGCGGCCTGATCTCGTTGGCGCAATGATCTTGTGTAACACAGGTATGAAAATTGGTACGGATGAGCTTTGGAACATGCGTATCGAGATGGTCGAAACGAAAGGCATTGCTGAAATTGCCGATGGTGTACTCGCGCGCTGGTTCACCAAAGGTTATCGTGAGGACAATGCTGCAGATGTTGCTGGATACGCCAATATGCTTACGCGAACTCCTGCGAAAGGGTATACTGGAACTTCAGCAGCCATCCGCGATACAGATTTCACCGAACAAGCAGCTGAGATCAAAGTTCCAACCATTTGTATTGCAGGTGATCAAGATGGAGCAACGCCGCCAGAACTTGTTAAAGCGATGGCAAAGACCATTCCAAATGCGTTTTATGAAGAGATTAAAGACTGCGGGCACATTCCATCGATTGAATGTGGCCAATATCTAACAGATGTTATGACAGCTTTCATGTCAAAGCTAACGCGAGAATAGTCGCGTTTATTGCCTGTTTTCCATTCACAAGTGGTAAAAAATGTGCATAATAGCTAATCATGGGTCAAAAAGTCTCATTTATTGATATAAATACCCGTTTTGACCAATTTGCGGACCATAGCGAATGATCGCCCTTAGGCAAGCCTTGATTGATCAACTTGCAGCAATTCTTTTATGCTGCAATTGACATTCGAATTTATCGGCATATGAGAAGGGAAAACTTCGTTATTTAGAAACTGAGATTGGATACGTAGATGGCTAAGTCGCTCCACGGCAAGGAAATGGGGGCGGTTATGAAAGAAATACGTTTGCTTTTTGGCATTCCTGATTGGGTGTCGAAAGTGACGTGGTCTACGTTGCGTGATGATTTGTTTGCTGCCTTCACAGGCGCAACAATTGTTCTTCCTCAGGGTATCGCTTTTGCTGCAATTGCTGGTTTGCCGCCAGAATATGGATTTTATACCGCAATGATCACGCCGATTATTGCTGCGCTTTTTGGATCATCTTGGCATACGGTTTCGGGCCCTACGACGGCGATTTCAGCGCTTGTGTTTGCAGCGCTTGCGGGCGGGCACACACCAGGCAGCCCTGAATTTATTCAAGCCGTGATATTATTGACCTTCCTGGTGGGTATGTTCCAACTCATACTTGGTATTGCGCATTTGGGTGCTTTGGTCGATTTTGTGTCCCATTCAGTGATGACCGGTTTTATTACAGGTGCTGCGTTGCTCATTGGTCTAAGTCAGGTTCGGCACGCGCTTGGGCTCAATTTGCCGCGACCCGAAGATTTAGGTGAATTTGCTACAAAACTCTGGGAAATATGGCCCCAAGCGGACGCAGATAGTTTTATTATCGCATTGTCCTCATTAGCTGTGGGTGTTTTATCTAAAAAGTTTTTCCCAAAGCTACCAAATTACCTCATCGCTTTGGGTGCAGGCACACTGGTTTATTATTTTCTAGGCTGGACAGAGCTTGAAGTAAAAACAGTTGGTGTCATCCCATCCGTTGTTCCAAGCTTTGCAATGCCGGCATTTGATTTAAGTGACATGCGCGATTTAGCGTCTCCGGCATTTGCGGTGGCTGTGGTTGGTCTTTTGGAGGCTATGTCGATTTCACGCGCAATTGGTTTGCGTTCTGGGCAGGATATTGATGCCAACCGCGAGTTTACAGGGCAGGGGCTTTCCAATGTCGCTGGTAGTTTCTTTAATTGCTACCCGGGGTCAGCATCGCTAACCCGTTCAGGCATCAATTACGAAGCTGGTGCCAAAACACCTTTGTCTGCAGTATTTGCAGCTGTGTTCTTGCTGGGCATATTGCTCTTTGTCGCACAGTTCTTTGCCTTTGTGCCGATCCCTGCAATGGCTGGTGTGATTATCTTGGTTGCATGGAAACTTGTCGATGTGCGCGAGATCAAGCATTTGATCACAACAAGTAAAACTGAATCATGGATCGCAGCGGTTACCTTTTTCTCATCGTTGGTCTTTGATCTTGAATTTGCGATTTATGCGGGTGTGCTTTTGTCACTTGCATTGTTCTTAAACAAATCATCACGACCGCGTATTTCTGTGGGTGCGCCTGACATATCTACACCCAACCGCCGCTTTAGTAGTGTTGAGCGTTTGGATTTGCCAGAATGTCCGCAACTCGTCATGGCACGTATTGATGGGCCTTTATATTTTGGTTCTGTTGAGTTTGTTCGTCGCAAATTGCGCACAATTGAATATGATCAACCTGAACAAAGGCATATGATGCTAATTGTTAAGGGGATTGGCGAGATTGACTTGCCGGGAGCTGAATTGCTGATTGAAGAAGCAACACGCCGCCACAAGCGCGGTGGGTCCTTCCATTTGCAGACCACTACCCCAAGAACAATCAACAAGCTTGGGCGCTTCCATGTGATGAAAGCACTCACCAAACATCATATTCACTTAAGTAAAGGTGAGGCGATTGCGGAGATCGTTCCGATGCTTGATGAGGATATCTGCGCCAATTGTAAAACGCGTATCTTCCACGAATGCTCTGGCCGTCCGAACAATGCGCTTATGAAGGCCGTTGATGACGCGTTAAACGAAGATCCTGCGTCTGTCAGCGATGTCATAGATGTTGCGGCAAACGACGCTTCCGATGCATCTGTAAGTCCGGTCAGCAAGCCTGAGAGCTAAGCTCGATCAGGTGGGCTGAGTTCCTAGCCTAAATATCTAGATAGATCGATGATGCTATATTGCGCGCCAATGCAAGTCATAGCGCGCTAGCTCAGCTATATGCGCTTGCATAGGGAAGTTGCACATGCAGGTGCTGCTCGCTCTCATACGCCGTTCTGAGAGCCTTTAAGAGACGAACATTATTCTCATGATCAGTACAGGCATTTATGTAACGCATGTGCTGGAATATGGTTTGATAAAAGCAATGAGGAAAGGGTTCAAATAGATCTCATGTAACACTTGCGCTTTTCGCTCTAGTGTCTTCAAATCATGAGAATATTTGAAAGGTATGTATCGTACGCCCAACGGGAATCGAACCCGTGTTTCCGCCGTGAAAGGGAATTAATATAGGAGGTAAGTTGTTGATTTTATTGATATACAATATACTTCCCCCCAGCTTCCCCCCAAATTTCAAAGTTGTTTTTTGTGATTCTTTGTAATTTGTTCAATATTTGAGTGTCTATCAATACGGTAAATTCAGCTATCTCGCCAATTTCCGAAGCTCAATAATTTTCTGTCGGTTAACTCGCACCAATTATGTTGAGAAAGTGTTTTTTTTTGCCTGAACGAAATGCTGTCATTGATTAGTTTTTTCCGTTTTTACCAGAAAACTCGTTGAGTATTCCAACCAATACACTTTGCCAAGTAGACTGTTTATCGGGTCTCGATAAGTCAGCTCCTAAAATTATTGAAAGAGCGTAAATCGCACAGATTTTTGCTTGCTTGTCGTTCCTTATTTTTGAAGGATCTAGGACTAATATTGACAGTTGGGGATTTGGAATTTCAAGTGCACAAATATCGTTAGAGAAATGAATTCTTTTAAGGTAATCACCATCCTCTTTGGGAATTTCTCTGAAAAGTTCGAGATTTAGCCTTTGATTTTTAATAGCACCGTCTTTTATGAAGAAAAGTATATTTGCTGGAGTTCCACTTTGACCAATACTTTTAGCCGCAGCGTCTCCGGTAAGAACAAGGGCTGAATAAATGAAATCTACCAGATTCTGATTGGAGTGGTAAAATACTGGACTTAATGTAGACGCTTGGAATTCCAAGTGGTTGTTGGACCGAGCAGTTTCTTTACTTTGGACCTGATTAAAATTTGTGTTGCTGAGGTAAGTTAGTGTGAATGCTAACAGTATTAAAGGTAGTATCTTCTTCATAATATGAAAATTCATGGTTGAAATTTTATTCTGTTTATTGCGATAACATAGTCGATAAAATATTCAAATAGTTGGAGTTTAAGTTGTTTGAGATTGTCTTTGCGATTCTGGTTCTTGTTGGGACTTATTATGCAGGGTATTCTATCTGGATTCGACCAAAAACTCTGAACCAACGTGAAGATGGAATTTACGTGTGGCGAGAATGGCATGGCGGGGCAGCGTCTTCACCAGATGATCCGTCCGCTCCAGGTGGCTTGTGGGAAGGAGAAGGAGATGGAGGAGACTGTGGTGGTGATTAGTTTTTTTGGGACAAATAATAGTAGCAAACTTGTATAACTTCGGGCTTTTTTTCTTCTGTGGCAGCTTGGCCTTTTTGTAGCAATTATAATTTGCCTAACATCGTTCAAGGGTGAGGTTACGAGGCATGATATGAGTAACATTTTTCTACCAATTGGCCCTGGCATGTGGAGTTGGAAAAAGCACAATGAAATGGCGGCCAACTTTTCAAAATTTTTATCGTGGCGTCTAGATGCGGACCTGAGGCGAAAATGGGGTAAGGCCGTTTCCTACCTTTTGATAAGTTTTGCAATTACTTTTCCGCTAGCCATTTTTGTAGCTATCAAATCTCAATAAAGGGAATGTAAAAATAGGAGTGGACGTGAAAATTGAAACCCCACTTGGTCGTTTTGAGTAAACGCAATAATATGTGTTCCCCAATTTTCCCCCAGAGGTATCAAAATTCCTAGATATATCCTGCATAAACCTGCAAGGTACCGAAGTTGAGAAAATGTCAACTCCTAAACGTATGTACCTGATTTCATTGGGAAATGAATGGTACGCCCAACGGGAATCGAACCCGTGTTTCCGCCGTGAAAGGGCGGCGTCCTAGACCGCTAGACGATGGGCGCACAAGACATGGGCGCGTTATAGTCAGAGGATGCAAATCCCGCAAGCAGTATTTTGCGTTTTTTCAAAAAAAAATGATAATTTTGTAAAACTTTGGATTTCGCATAGGTTTCTCAAGGCTTTAGAGCATTCTTTGCGTTGTTAATTTTATCGCACAAAATCTTAGGAGCTAAAAAATAGCTCATAGCATACCAAATTTTAGCCGAAAGAAGGGGGTGATCTATGGAATCGCCTGAACGAATGCCAGAACGAATGCTTGATCTAACGTTTGAATGAACGGTTATACTAACGCTTGCGCTTACGACAGCGCCAGTTCCAATCACGGACCGATCCGATATCAATATGAACTGATTGCGTATGACAATACGTGCCAACACCGCCACGATCAGGCATTGTGCGAACGAATTTTGCCAATTCCCACTTTGTCACGCCTTTGATTTGAACATCCGCTGCTTCACACGTTGTATGACGAGATCCGTTAGCGCCACCGATTCGCTTATTATGCTTAGGTGATCGATAGCCACTGGTGACGACAACTGGCTTGCCGTAGTGCTTTTCCACCTTCTTTAGCAGGCGGACTAATTCAGGTTTGAAACACGCAACATCAACGCGTTCTGTCTGGCGCTGCAACGTAAGCGGCGATAGACGCGCTAAGCCTGCAGCCGACGCAACCTGAACTCGGTTCTTATCTTTGCTTTTGTTTTTATCTTTAGATCCAAAAATGGAAGAGAAAAGACCGCGCTTCTTTTCTTTACCCGCTGTCACCCGTTCTGAGGCCACAGGTGTCGCAGATGCAAGAGTAACCTTCTTAGCACTGGTAATTTGCGGCTTCTTCACTTCCGGTGTTGCAACAGGTGCTGCGACTTGCTGAGCGCTTGGTTGCGGAACAGGGGCAGTTGCCACAGTGCGAGCTGGTGTTGGTTTGGCTTGTCTTTTAAACAATGAAGAGAAAAACGCGTTGCCATCCTTGTTTGGTCGCGCCAAACTCGTGGAGGCAGGCGTTGCAGTTGCCAATGAGGCAACTTGCGGATTAGCTACAGCAGTATTTGGTGTTTGAGCTGCGTAAATCTGGCCGTTTCTATCAAGTGCGTTAATAGATGCCGGCACCGTTGTAATCGTTTGGGGAGCCGCAGCGGCTGCCACGGTTTGATCAGGCACGCTATTATAAGAACTTGCAAGTGCAGTTGTATTATCGGGAAGTGGAATGGAACCGTTATAGCCTAAGCTTGCTGTCTCTTGCGGGACGAGGGTGTCATCTAAAGGTTCTAAACCCACCGTCGTTGGCGCCAACTGAGATGTTAAAGATGCATCTGTGCTGACACAACCACTCACGCCTATTCCAATAAAAATTGGAACAATCGCGATACGACTAAGATGAGTCGTGCGTTGTATGTAGCCCCTAAACTGACGCAACTAATTCCCCTATTTAATGCCGCCGCGACCGACGAATACCTGAGTGTTTACTCTAAAAAACCCAATTTTAAAAGCCCGAGCGAAAAGCCAACTACCTCGATTATGCTCAATACCGCCATAAATGAGGCGATATCGTGACGATACGAGGCTGAGAGACCAAAATTGTTTGATTTACTCTTGGCCCCACCAAGTCTTTCCGGTGCGATTCTAATTAACTAAGCTTACTCGTAGGTGGAGGAGCTGAATTTTTCGTAAATAGAAGGTATTTTCCATTCACTGCACTTCTCTTGCCTATATAGGTGTTAACTCATTGATTAATAATTGATTTTTTGCATATATTAAACAGTATTAGCAACGATTCGGCCTTGAAATCTGGGGATTGCGAGGTGAATTTTAGCAAACAGGTCTTGCCTAATGACAGGTTATAAATGTTAGTTTACAAATTAGAATCAATTTTAGTGATTTAATGTGTAGCGAGTGGGGTCACCAAGGATGGTGGATAAGACATCAACAGGAGGCGATTTAGATCAGGATGCTGTAACAGGCGATCCAGTTGATCTTATTGAAATTACCGGTGTTGTAAAATGGTTTGATGTTGCCAAAGGATTTGGCTTTATTATCCCCGACAACGGAATGGAAGACATCCTGCTTCATGTGAGTTGCCTACGTCGCGATGGTTACCAAACCATCATGGAAGGCACGCGCATAGTTTGCGAAATCCAAAAACGAGACCGTGGTTATCAAGCGTTCCGTATCGTTTCTATGGATACATCAACATCCGTACACCCATCGCAACTCCCGCCGGTGAAAACCCATGTGCAAGTCACGCCGACAAGCGGTTTAGAACGTGCATTGGTTAAATGGTTTAATCGCACAAAAGGTTTTGGCTTTTTAACGCGCGGTGAGGGAACAGAAGATATTTTCATTCATATGGAAACATTACGTCGCTACGGTTTAACAGAGCTTCGCCCCGGCCAAGTTGTGTTGGTGCGTTATGGTGAGGGTGATAAAGGTCTCATGGTTGCCGAAATCCATCCAGATATCGGTGCACCATTTAACCAATCTCATTAATGCAAAAATGAATCAGACAAACGAGCGTCCAAATTGGGCGCTTTTTTTATGTCTATCTATCAAAGTAGTTGCACACTTGGATAAAGAGCTAGCTTTTGACAGTGAAGAAATAGGCCGTAATAATGGTGCAACGAACAAATAATTTAAAAAAATGAAAATAAGAGCAAACAAACGTCGATTTACAGTTGCGCACTGCTAATGACTTGTGTACATGAGCGGTCGTTGCAGTCGTCGGAGCGTAGCGCAGCCTGGTAGCGCATCTGGTTTGGGACCAGAGGGTCGGAGGTTCGAATCCTCTCGCTCCGACCAGCAACATAAAACGGTGTTGCTGGTCAGCTCTTATCAAGAAAGGTTTTAAATATGCCATCTGATACTCAAAGCTCAGCACGGACCGCAAAGATTTACCAACCAACTAAAAATGCAATGCAGTCTGGCAAAGCCAAGACGCATAAATGGTTGTTGGAGTTTGATCGTGTTTCAGCAAGAACGATTGATCCAATCATGGGTTATACAACGAGCTCAGACACACAGACACAAGTTGTTTTGAATTTCGATAACAAAGAAGATGCAATTGCTTACGCAGAGCGTGAAGGCATCAAGTACCGTGTGTTAACCGTAAACAAAGCTAAGCGTCGCCAAATGTCATATACTGATAACTTCAAATATGACCGTCCGCAGCCTTGGACACACTAAGTCATATGTCAAAAGTTTGGTCCCGTAGCTCAACTGGATAGAGCACCTGCCTTCTAAGCAGGTTGTTGCAGGTTCGAGTCCTGCCGGGATCGCCATTTCTCAAAATCATCTACGTTGTTTCAATAAGATTGAGCCCGTTTGTAATCAGATTTTGGTTCCATTCGCATTTGAATTGTATTAACTTTCTTATAGCGAGGCGTATCCATGAAGCATCAGAAGCCAAACTGCTTGGCCGATTTAGAGCGAGCAATAAATAAGTTAGATTTCTATCGATTATTCAAATGCTTATGCGTTAAGTACGAACTCGATTTGCTGACAGTATTTGACTTAAACAACTGGCCTGAAGAGGCTTCAATCGAATCATTAATGGTGGTCGTGAACAAAGACGATTCGAATTTGGTCGATTTGGATGTTATTTCAGTTGCTGAGGACAATCTGATTTTCCATAATATGCGTAACGAGATGCTTCACGACATATGGGATAACCCAACTGTTAGCGAGCAGGCAAAATTTTGCGGTGATCTATCGAAATCTGTCGGGATATCTGTTCCGCTCCACACACCCAATGGTCGCCATTTCGGTATTTGGCTTGCCATGCGAAAAACGGTTGCCGACAAATCTGACATCGATCAGTTAGTTTACTCTTGTAAACTCGTATTTCAGAATTTCTTCAATGAGATAATTCTCCCCGATTCCATGCCCGTCATTTCTCCAAGAGAACTAGAGGTTATAAGATGGAGTTCTGAGGGTAAGACCTCGGTTGAGATCGCCATAATTTTGGGATTATCGGAGCATACAATTAATTCTTACACTACTAAAATACTACAAAAACTACAGGTCGTTAATAGAGCTCAAATGGTTGCAAAGGCCATTAGAATGGGTTTGATAAAATAATATAGAACTAGAGTAAATTTGCGGGAGATAATTTATGAACAGCACTGCTCAGGAGGTTGAGACAATCACAATTCTTTTTGTCGATGACAATCCGGATGAATTTGTGCTTATGGAGTGGCTTGTAAAAGGGGGAGCTGATCAGAATACTGAGCTTGTTTGTGTGACTGATATTGAAAGCGCTTGCAAGGTGCTCGATGAGCGTAGCATATCGATGATTCTGTTAGATAATAAGCTCCATCTTAACGACGATTTCAGAACATCAGTTCCTGTATTACGCTCAAAAGCCTTTACCGGTCCTATTGGGATCGTATCATCAAGTATAGAACCTGAATACTTCCAAGAATTTGAAGAATATGGCGCTGACTTCCGCATCGGTAAAAATGAATTGGATCGCAATGCAATTGGTTTCATAATTGATGAGTTTGCGAAGAAAAATACCTTTTTATCAGATGATTAAAGAGGTTAAAGTGTTTTCGAGTTCGCATAATTGCATATGTGGTGTGTGCATTGGATAAAATATTAGATCAAGTAAGCCATTCTTTTTTCGATGCGTCTCCAAATCCAGGTTTCTTGTTAGCAAGTGACGGTAATATATCACTGATCAATCGAGCTGTAACAGATGAGCTTGGTTTGGAAATCAATGATGTGGTCGGCAAAAACTTTTATGATTTATTTCCGTTAGTTGCACCAAAAACTAGCACAGAACGTGACTCTTCATCTCAAATTATTCTTCAAAAAGAAAACCCGTCTGATGAAAAGGTTGTAGAGGTCAATCTTACCACTCTATCAAGCTTTCAAACACTCATTTCAAACAGTGTTACCATTATGTGCGAGGATGGTATTGAACGCGGTATTGTCTATTTTAAAGACTACGGACAGGTCCAAAAACTCAAAGAGGATTACGAGAGCTCTCTAAATCTACTAAATGCAGCCTTATCTGCAATTCCTGAAGGGTTTGCAATTTATGATCAGGAAGACCGATTGCAGGTTTTCAACCAAGGCTATCTTGATGTCTATCCATCCTCCAAAGATGCAATGAGTATTGGCGTTAAATTTGAAGATATATTGAGATATGGTCTCGAGCGGGGGCAGTATGAGGAGGCGGGCTTTACCGAAGAGAGTCGTGCTGCTTGGCTTAAAGAGCGTCTTAAAATGCACCAGAATCCGTCTGCTCCCATTATCCAACACCTCAAAGATGGCCGTTACATTCGTATTGATGAAAGGGTCATGGATAATGGTCATATCGTCGGTATTAGAAGTAATGTTACCGAGTTAATGGAAACCAAGACGCTGGCAGAATCGCTCGGCGATGCACTTGACAATATTGCGGCGCCAGTTGCGTTTATTGATATCCAAACACAGCGAATTTTGTATGGTAACACAGCCTTTTTGAACAATCTGCAATACACAGCTGAAGAACTTACCCAGCTGTCATTGCTAGACATCAATCATAATGCGAACCCCGATAAAATTAATCAATTTATTGATAAGATTATTAAAAACAGCGGTGTTGTTCAGCAAACGCGATCACTGCATGTGCGAAAAGATGGAACTGTTTATCCCTGCATTGTAAATAGTATTTGCGAGAAGGGGAGTGATCCGAAAAGGATCATCACTTTTATTGAGGATGAAAACGAAGATCTAGAGCTCCGAGAAGAATTGGATTATCGCAGAGTTCAGCAAGAGACCTTTATCGAAAACTTACCAGTATTCATAACGCGCTCTGACTTAGATACCACAATACACTTCGCAAATGAACTTTATTGCGATTTTTTTGGGCGAAGCTTGAGTGATATAATCGGTGTTAAGTTTACAGAATTCATTCACAAAGATGAGATTATAAATAGTCTCCAAGGCAGTCTTGCGAAACTAACAAAGGCCTCTCCAGTTCAGACTTATGAGCAGGAAATGTTATCAAAAGATGGGATCTATAGAACTGTTCTTTGGACCAATAGGTTAGTGTTCAAAGATGGTGAGCCTCATGAGGTCATCTCCGTAGGGCGTGATATTACAGAATCAAAACTCGCAAAAGCCCAGATTGAAGAGCAAGCCCATGCATTAACGCTTCGTAATCAGGCACTTGAGCAATTTGCTGGGATAGTCTCGCATGATTTACGCTCTCCACTACGCCATATTCGGTTGTTTGGTGAGATGTTAATGGAAGAATATGAAGACGGAAACACGGAAAACTTGGGCGAATATATAAATCGCATCCGTTCGAGTATTTTTCGTATGGAGCGTTTGATTTCAAGTCTGCTTGAATTTTCTCAAGTCGCCTATAAACAAGTGAATAGGTCTTACTTTCTACTCAGCACTGCGGTGGATGAAGTAAAGGAAAATCTCGCTCAAAACATCGAACAATCCGGTGCGACCATTAAAATGTTAAAGGATGTCGATCTGCACTTAGATTATGTTCTGTTTGTGCGTTTGATGCAAAACCTCATTGATAATGCTGTTAAGTATCAAAGAGATGGCCAAGCGCCATACATAGAAGTTGATGTTAAACAGACTGAAAAGAAGGTGGTTTGTATCACAGTTGCTGATAATGGAATTGGAATTGCAAAAGAGCAGTCGAGTCGCATTTTTAATGTTTTTCAGCGTTTGCATGCAGATGAGAAAAAGTACAAAGGCACGGGTATTGGCTTAGCATTGGCTAAAAGAATCGCCGAAGGCCATAACGGCTCACTTGTATTAGATCCGTATTACAAAGATGGGTCGAAATTTATTCTAAAAATTCCTGTGTAAACCCCATAAAACGGGGTTCTATTATTGGAGATCGAGATAAAAATTCTATAAAAACCTTTTCATTGGTTGAATTGAAAAAGTTAAAGGCACTCGACGATGCAAAAACGCAACTCTTCAAATAGAGTGATTGTTATTGATGACGATGTCACCGATGTAAGTTTTTTAGAGCGCGCTGTCAGAAAATTCGATAAAAATATTGATCTTGTCCATATTTGCGAGACAGAAGGTATTGAAGAAAAACTTGAGCAAGAAAGCGTATCTTGCATTCTACTTGACTTAAAAATGCCAAAAGAAGACGGGTTTTCAGTGTTAAAGCGGATCCGAAAAAATGCCTTATTAAAACTCTGCCCAGTGGTTATATTTTCATCATCATTGAACCCATCTGATATTCGATCATGTTATGAATCGGGTGCAAATGCATATACGGTCAAACCATCAAGCATTGCTGAATACGAGAATTTTGCTCAAAACTTCTTATGTTTCTGGTTAAAAGAAGTAAGATTGCCAAGCTAATCCACTCTTGATGCAAAACACTATTTCAGTGAGCAGCACTGATAAACCAAATTGGCTGAAAATTAGTCACCCTAGTATATTTATTAGGCGTGTTCTAGGCGAGAAAAAATGCCTTTTCTGACTGCAAGCCCATTACTTGAAAATTAGCTAAAATTTTATAAGAACGCCGTTAATTCTCATAAATAATACAAGCTTTTGGATATTTTGAAGAAGAAACCATCTTTTTCAAAAAAATACTTGACCATTTTGTCAAATCGCGTTGGTATGTACTCACATATATTGCGGCCTGATGAGGGAGAATACATCGGATCGCGGACAAGTATGTGTGAGTACACTCATCATTTTGATGAGCCAACAAATTGCACAGTATGTGCAACAGGGCAAAGAAAGAAAAAATATGAAAAAAGCACTATTAACTACGGTTATGGGAGCAGTAGCGGCGCTGGGCGTTTCTGCAGGCGCATCAAGCGCAGCAACATTGGACGATGTCAAAGCTAAAGGCTTTGTTCAGTGTGGCGTTAGCCAAGGTCTACCAGGTTTCTCAAATCAGGATTCTGATGGTAACTGGAGTGGATTGGATGTGGACCTATGTAAAGGTGTTGCAGCTGCTGTGTTTGGAGACGCGACTGCGGTGAAATTTACACCACTTTCAGCTAAAGAGCGCTTTACAGCGTTGCAATCTGGTGAAATTGACATTCTATCACGTAACACGACTTGGACAGCAAGCCGCGATACACAACTTGGTTTGAACTTCGCTGGTGTAAACTACTACGATGGTCAAGGCTTCATGATTCGCACAGACATGAAAATCGGTTCAGCTCTTGAGCTTAGCGGTGCTTCTATCTGTACAAACACTGGTACAACAACAGAGTTGAACGTTGCAGATTACTTTGCAGCAAACAACCTTGAGTACGAATTGGTTGCATTTGAAAAAGCTGATGAAGTTGTTGCAGCATACGATGCAGGCCGTTGCGATGTTTACACAACAGATGCTTCTGGTTTGTATGCTCAGCGTCTAAAATTGACTGATCCTGCTGCACACACTGTGCTACCAGAAATCATTTCAAAAGAGCCACTTGGTCCAGTTGTTCGTCAGGGTGATGATCAGTGGTTCAACATTGTTCGTTGGACACACATTGCTACTTTGAATGCTGAAGAGTTCGGTATCACATCAGCTAACGTTGGTGAAATGATGGCAAGTGAAAACCCAGGTATCAAGCGTTTGCTTGGTGGTGAGTTTGGTGACGCAATGGGCATTCCAAATGATTGGGCAGCTCAAATCATCAAATCAGTTGGTAACTATGCTGAAATGTTCGACCGCAATGTTGGTCCAGACACTCCATTGGGAATTGCGCGTGGCGTAAATGCTCTTTGGACAGATGGTGGCCTACAGTACGGTCCTCCAGTACGCTAATAAATTAGCACTACTAATGCACCCGGTCTTAATGGCCGGGTGTTTTATAAAAAATACAGGGCACGTTTTCACGAAGGGACTTATTCGCTCACATGCGGATTGGCGTGATAAACGTAAAAAAATAAATCAAAATAACAATTCACGCTTTTAAGACATGTTTTATCAGTGAAAGAATTGTTGGGGAATCCGCCATGGCGTCTGATGTTGCTGCTCACCAGCAAACCAGTGAAGAGCCGCAGGTCGCGTTGTTAAACCGACCCGAAGTTCGTAGCATGCTATTTCAAGCTTTGCTCACTCTCGCAATTATTTATCTAATCTACAGTGGCATAACCAATATGTTCGACGCGCTTGACCGTGCGGGCATTTCATCGGGTTTTGCATTTCTAAATTCAAGCGCTGGTTTTGCAATCAGCCAATCTCTTGTTGAATACAGTCAGGCCTCATCAACCTATTTTGATGTTTATGTCGTTGGTGTATTAAACACACTTATTGTTGCTGCCATTGGTATTGTTTTGGCGACTATTCTTGGCTTTACAATCGGTGTCGCTAGACTTTCTGACAACTGGATTATTGGTAAACTATCAAAAATCTATGTTGAGATTTTCCGTAATATTCCGCTCTTGCTTCATATTTTCATTTGGTATTTCGGTGTGCTGCGATTATTGCCGCAACCACGCGACAGTGCTGATTTTGGTTTTATGGGTCTATTAAACAACCGTGGTTACTTTGCACCAAAACCAATTTGGGGTGAGGGGTCATTCATGATCTTCATCGCTTTTGTAATCGGTATCTTTGCTGCTTTCTTCATTGGTAGCTGGGCAAAGAAACGCCAAATGGCAACAGGACAACAGTTTCCAACATTTTGGGCAGGTCTTGGTGTCATTATCGGTCTGCCGCTTGTTGTCTTTTTAGCATTAGGTGCGCCACTAACTTGGGATATTCCTGTTGCTGGTGGCTTTAGACCTTCTGGCGGTATGACAATGATTCCTGAGTTCATTGCTCTGTTACTTGCGCTAACTACATATACTGCAGCGTTTATTGCTGAGATTGTTCGTGCGGGTATTTTGGCTGTGAATAAGGGGCAAACAGAAGCCGCACATGCTTTGGGCTTGCGTCAAAATAAAACGCTAAACCTTGTGATTATTCCACAAGCGATGCGAATTATTATTCCGCCGCTCACATCTCAATATTTGAACTTAACGAAAAACTCGTCACTTGCTGTTGCCATCGCCTATCCTGATCTCACATCAGTGTTTGCCGGCACCGCACTTAACCAGCAAGGCCAAGCCGTTGAGTTTATTTCCATTACGATGTTGACGTATCTGACGATTTCATTGGTCACATCTATGTTTATGAACTGGTACAATGCCCGCATGGCATTGGTTGAGAGATAGGGAAGGAGCTTAAAATGTCTGATAAAAATATTTCCTTCGTCCGTACAGAAATGCTTGAAGAGCAACCGGCGCCATTATCGGCAAAGGGTCCTGTGGCATGGGTTATGAAAAACCTGTTCTCATCAATACCAAACACGATTATGACGTTGATTGGTCTTTGGATTTTGTACAAACTCATCCCACCTTTCATCTCATTCGTATTTTTGGAAAGCGTTTGGTCTGGTGCTGATCGTTCAGTTTGTGCGACAGAAGCGCAAGGCGGTGTACAGGGCAATGAATGGTTCGGCGGTTGCTGGGCTTATGTCGGCGCTTATATGAAACAATTCATCTATGGACGTTACCCAAGTGAAGAGCTTTGGCGTGTTAATCTCACAGGCATCCTGTTTTTTGGGTCACTGATTCCGTTATTGATCCCAAGTGCACCCTATAAATCAGCGAACATCCTTTTCACTGTTGTGATTTTCCCAGTTGTTGCGATTGTTTTGCTAACAGGTGGTCACATTGGTTTTAATGGCTTCTTGCTACCTGA
This sequence comes from Lentilitoribacter sp., assembly GCA_039974935.1. Taxonomy (GTDB): domain Bacteria; phylum Pseudomonadota; class Alphaproteobacteria; order Rhizobiales; family Rhizobiaceae; genus Lentilitoribacter. The sequence goes on from JBDWIC010000003.1 coordinate 68,962, forward strand.
CAGCATGATGGCACCGTCTGCAACTAAGTTTGCGGTCGACTTTGTGATACTCTCACTGGTCATTGCTGGCATAGCTGCCTTGATCGCGCGAGGATCGGATAAAAATCCAATGCCATCTATCATTGGCGTCTTGTTCTTTATGGCTGCAGTCGCTGTGATTTTCATCGTCTTGGGGGTGAATTTTGGACTTGAGCATGTTGAAACCCCAGTTTGGGGTGGCTTACTTGTAACACTCGTTCTTGCTGTTACTGGTATCGCTGCTGCATTACCATTGGGTATTCTGCTTGCATTGGGTCGTCGCTCTAACATGGTCTTTGTGCGGTTGTTCTCGGTTATCTTTATCGAGTTCTGGCGCGGGGTTCCATTGATTACAGTGTTGTTCATGTCATCAGTCATGCTTCCATTGTTCCTTCCTGAAGGTGTGGAGTTTGATAAGCTGTTGCGTGCACTGATTGGTGTGGCACTCTTCTCCGCAGCTTATATGGCTGAGGTTGTTCGCGGTGGCCTTCAAGCGCTACCAAAAGGACAATTTGAAGGGGCTATGGCGCTTGGCTTGAACTGGGGGCAAATGATGCGCCTCATCATCCTGCCTCAAGCACTCAAACTAGTGATTCCTGGTATTGTGAACACATTTATTGGTCTGTTTAAAGATACAACGCTTGTGTTGATCATCGGTCTGTTTGACTTTTTGGGCACAATCCAGCTGTCATATTCTGATCCGACATGGAGTTCACCAGTTCAGAATATCACCGGTTATGCATTTGCAGCCTTTATCTACTTCTTATTCTGCTATTTCATGTCGAGATATTCGACGTTTATGGAAGATAGGCTGAATACAGGGCATCGATAATATTGAAATTATTCAGAGCCCTTTGGGAGAAGGGCTCTATAAAACAAATTAACGCTTGTAAGCGAAGAATAAGAGAGAGAACAACATGGCTGAAAACGCTAAAATGACAGTATCGGATACCGATGTCGCAATTGAGATTGTTGGTATGAACAAGTGGTATGGTGATTTTCACGTGCTAAAAGACATCAACCTTAAAGTTATGCAAGGCGAGCGTATCGTTATTGCAGGTCCTTCAGGTTCGGGTAAATCAACCATGATCCGTTGTATCAACCGTTTGGAAGAGCATCAAAAGGGTCAAATCATCGTAGATGGCAATGAGCTAACCAACGATTTGAAGAAGATTGACGAAGTGCGCCGAGAAGTCGGTATGGTGTTCCAGCACTTTAATCTTTTCCCGCACTTGTCAATTTTGGACAATTGCACACTTGCTCCAATTTGGGTTCGCAAGATGCCAAAGAAAGAAGCTGAAGAGATTGCAATGCACTATCTTGAGCGCGTTAAAATTCCTGAGCAAGCGCTTAAATATCCAGGCCAGCTATCTGGTGGTCAGCAACAGCGTGTAGCGATCGCGCGTTCATTGTGTATGAACCCACGTATCATGTTATTTGATGAGCCAACATCAGCGCTTGATCCTGAGATGATTAAAGAAGTGCTTGATACAATGGTGGGTCTAGCGGAAGAAGGCATGACTATGTTGTGCGTGACGCACGAAATGGGCTTTGCGCGTCAGGTGGCAAACCGTGTGATCTTTATGGATGCTGGTCAAATCGTGGAACAGAACGAACCAGGTGAGTTCTTTGATAATCCTCAGCACGAACGTACAAAAGAATTCTTGAGCCAAATCCTTCACTAGGGTTTTGCAACGGAGTTTAAAAACAAAACATCGAGAAGGGCGGCTTATTGAGCCGCCTTTTTTGCTTCTATGATAGAAATTGCAACTTGGCGTGCTTTTGAATAGAATTGACGTCTGATTAAAACTAGTAAAACAAGCGTTGTGGTTATGATCAAAGTTTCCGGCCCTACAAAACACCCTAAATAGCCAACAGCAAAAAAGATGCCGCGCTGACCTGCATTAAAATGCCTTCCTGCGAGCACATTCATTTCACCAGCTTGTTGCGCATAGGTTTCGATATTTGCATTCTTCTCATCACGCATTGGCATAGCGCCAAGCAAGATCCCACAATAGTTGAACAGGCGATAACTCCAACCAAATTTGAAAAAGGTGTAACCCAGTACGATGATTAAGCCAGCAAGCTTGGCTTCAATGATTAAAATATCGGGTGCTTCTGTAATTGGAATTTCCGCAAAAACCATGGTGACTTTTTCTGCCGAACCAAGTGCTGCCAAACAACCGCCAATCGCAATCATGGTCGTGGAGGCAAAAAAGCCAACACCAGATTGAAGGCCTGAAACAATGCCTGTATCAATCATTCGTAATTCTCGGCCGCTCGCTGTAATGAACCAACCTCTACGGTGTTCATCCATCGCATCTGACAAGCTGACCTTGTTGGTTAAACTTCCAAGCCGCAAAATAATAGAGAACCCAAACCAACAAAAAAGAAAATACACAAATGCAATATAATCTAAGTCTGTCATGACGCGGGCCCTTTCGCCTTATTTGCTGCGATGCAGCAATCAATTAGCTATGCTTTTAAGTCATAGCACGTAGTCGATTTATGCACAAAAAAGAATACTGGGGCAAATATAAGGTGATTAGACAAGGTTAAGTGGTTGAAATTATTCATTTAAGTGTGTTGTCCACAATTGTTAATAATTATTACCAAACATAAATATTTGTGTTTAAATTGTGGCGTTTTTGCGTTGCAAAAAGTTTAAGGTTTCGTTAAAAGTCACCCACCGAGACATGATGGTCTTGGGTCTTACAAATTGGAGTGAATATGGAAAATACTGCACACAAATCCTGCTGGGGTATTACAACGAAGGCGGTTTTGATTTTCTCAGTAGTTCTATTTATGGGATACCTTCTCGGAGGTTTTTAAGCCGAGTTAAAATTTTTTTATAAGCAGCGTCAAATCAAGTCGGTTTGGCGCTGTTTTCTTTTTTACACTGGCTCTATAGTTGGCCGACAACAGCGCTAAAAGTGCTTTTTTGATTCCAGTGTAAAAGGTTGATTTCAATGTTCTTGTCGGTGTCAGATATATTCAAAGTGGGTATTGGCCCATCGAGCTCCCACACAATGGGCCCGATGACCGCGGCAAATAGATTTCTTGATGAAATTCTTCATGGCGATTGGGTTCGCCCCCATGATGTTAATATTGCTCAAATCAAAGTAAGTCTGCACGGATCTTTGGCCTATACTGGTGTTGGTCATGGTACTGATCGCGCTGTCTTTTTAGGTCTAATGGGGCACGCACCGCATGCAATTGACCCAGATGTTATCGATCCTTTGCTAGATGAGCTTTCTAAGACCAAAAAAATTCAGCCAGATGGGCATCCAGTTTATCATTTTGATCCCAAAACAGACCTTGAATTTGATCGTAAAACACCACTTCTTGGCCATGCCAACGGCATGATCATTTCTGGTTATGATGCCAATGAGCGTTTGCTGATCAAGCGCATTTACTACTCCATTGGCGGCGGGTTTGTTGTTACTGATACAGAATTAGAAGCGCTTAAAGCAAACAAAGAGCCTGAAGTTCAGAAAGATGTGCCTTATCCGTTTGCAAATGCTGATCAGATGCTTGAAATGGCTGCCCAATCTGGATTGTCAATTGCTCAGATGAAGCGTGCAAATGAAGAAAAAATATCTGGTGCTGACGCTTTAAATCTCGAGCTTGAACAAATCTGGGACGCGATGAGCTCATGCATTGACCGTGGGTTGAAGCGCAAAGGAATTATGCCTGGCGGGTTAAATGTGGAGCGCAGAGCGGCAAAGATTTATCATCAACTTCAAGATGAATGGAAACAAAACAAAGTCAATCCGATGCTCGCCAATGATTGGCTCTCAGTTTATGCCATGGCCGTGAATGAAGAAAACGCCTCAGGTGGGCGTGTGGTGACAGCACCAACAAATGGTGCCGCAGGCGTTATTCCCGCAGTCATCGCCTATATGAAAGACTTCCTTGAAGATATTGATGAAAATGCCATCCAAGAATTTTTGCTCACGGCTGCAGCTATTGGTGGTCTGATTAAGTCAAATGCGTCTATTTCCGGTGCAGAGGTTGGCTGCCAGGGCGAAGTTGGTTCAGCATCATCTATGGCAGCAGCAGGTTTAGCCGCTGTTATGGGGGGAACGCCAACTCAGATTGAAAATGCTGCAGAGATCGCCTTAGAACACCATCTGGGTATGACATGTGATCCAATAGCAGGTCTTGTTCAAGTGCCTTGTATCGAGCGCAATGGAGTTGGGGCTGTAAAGGCCGCAATGGCAGCATCTCTTGCACTTAAAGGCGATGGCAAACACTTTGTGTCATTGGACAATTGTATTGAAACAATGCGTCAGACGGGCCTTGATATGAATGCAAAATATAAAGAGACATCCACTGGTGGCTTGGCAGTGAATGTCGTTGAGTGTTAGTTCGGTAATAAGATGCGATTGTCATTGTTTGTTTGTATATTTCTTTGCACCAACTACACAAAATATCACTGCTAAACTGACGATGCCCATTGTTAAGCTGACATGTTCACCAAGCAAAAATGCTGACAATAAAAGTCCCATAAAAGGTTGTAGAAGTTGTAGTTGACCAACAGCTGCAATGCCGCCCTGTGCGAGACCCCGATACCAAAAAACAAAGCCAATCAACATGCTAAATAATGAAACATAGCCAAGCGCAAACCAAGCGTTTTGTGAAATGTTTGTAAAAGTTGATGGTCGCGTGAGCAAACTCATGGCAAGCATAATTGGTAAAGATAAGACCAGCGCCCATGAAATAACCTGCCATCCACCCAGTTTACGCGAAAGTAGAGCGCCTTCAGCATAACCCAACCCGCAGACGATAATCGCTGCTAGCATAAATGCGTCTCCCACCCATGAGCCTGACAGATCCTGCGATGCGGCAAATCCAGCAACAAACGCGCTGCCTAAGATAGCAAATATCCAAAATGCTGGGTGAGGGGTGTCGCCAGCGCGAATGACGCCAAATATTGCCGTTGCTAATGGCAGAAGCGCAATAAAAATAATCGAATGCGCAGACGTAATGTGCTGCAGCGCAAGGGCTGTAAACAAGGGAAAACCGACAACAACTCCAAAAGCAACAATCACCAGTGATAAGATGTCCGACTTTGCCGGATATTTTTGTTTTAAAATGAAAAGTAGAGCAGCACCTAAAAATCCTGCAATCGACGCACGGGCAACCGTTAGGAATAGTGGATCGAAATCTGCAACGGCCACACGTGTTGCTGGCAAGGATGCACTAAAGATAGCGACACCAATAAACCCATTTATCCATCCAGTTCGACTAGCGCTCATATTCATTCTCCAAATTACTGAAAAGTTATGGAGTTTGATGTGTTGAATAGGTAGGGACAGTTCAATACAATAATGATCAACTGTACTGGTACTAAGGGCAATACAGATGGATAGTTTCGAATACAAAGATCAGCCAAACAACACATTGGTGGATCAGGTCAAATCTGCAATCAATGATAAAATCGCTAAACGACAGTTTGTTGCAGGTGAAAAAATACCTTCAATCCGGGCCATGGCTAAAAAAATGGATGTATCCAAATCAACAGTAGTAGATGCATATGACGGATTGGTTGCCCAGGGCATTATTCGGTCGCGCAAAGGTGCAGGGTTTTATGTAGCAGGTCATTTGCCTCCCTTGTCTCTGGCGCATTTAGGCCCTCAGGTTACGCAAGATATTGATCCATTGAAAATCACGCGCCAATCATTAGATGCGCAAAAGGATTGTTTAAAACCCGGATGTGGTTGGTTGCCATCTTCGTGGATGCCCGAAGAGGACATTCAAAAGACGCTACGTTCGCTTTCACGCTCAAAGCTGTCAAACCTCACAGATTACAGTTCTTGCAATGGTTTACCTGCTTTAAGACAGCTATTATCTCGTAGAGTTGCCGATAAGGGTATAGACGCAAGCTTATCGCAAATTTTACTCACCGAATCTGGAACACAAGCTCTTGATTTAATATGCAGGTTTTTATTGGAACCCAATGATACGGTGCTGATTGATGATCCCTGCTACTTTAATTTTCAGGCGCTATTAAAGGCTCATCGCGTTAATGTGATAAGCACCCCCTATACAACAAATGGACCTGATTTAGATAAGTTTGAAGCTGCGATTATCGCCGAAAAACCGCGTTTATATATTACGAATTCAGCTAACCATAACCCAACCGGTGCCGTGCTTTCTGCCAAAGTTGCGTATCAAGTTTTAAAAATTGCAGAACAACATGATGTGACCATTGTTGAGGACGATATTTTCGGCGATTTGGAAGAGACCCCAGCGCCCCGATTAGCAGCGCTTGATGGATTGAATAAGGTTATTCACATCGGAAGTTTTTCAAAAACATTATCTGCATCTATTCGCTGTGGATATATTGCCGCTCGCGAAAACTGGATTGATGAAATAGTAGATCTAAAACTTGCAACGTCGTTTGGCGGAGGTGCTTTTGCATCTCAATTATTATATTCCCTTCTCAACAGTGGTAGCTATCGAAAGCATGTTAGCAATTTGCAATCACGGCTATCCGATGCAAGATCTGTAGTGAGCGAACGGTTGTCTAATATTGGTATAGAACCCTTAAAAGGTACCAATTCGGGGATGTTTTTATGGTGCCAACTTCCAAATGGATTAGACTCTGTTGAAGTGGCGCGCGCTGCATTTGCAAAGAATGTAGTGCTCGCACCTGGTAATGCGTTTAGCCATGCCCAAACTTCGTCAAATTTCATGCGAATAAATGTGGCGCAGTCATTACATGCGTCAATCGTTCCAATATTAAAGGATGCAATGATGCAGCGCTGAATTGGTTTTAGATTCTACTCCTATGACCTATTGTGAACTGGTATAGTTGTGCACAGATTTGGTTCTGCTCTTGACCTTCCGGGCAAAGATAACCACCTTGCGGTCATGAGTTTAAATCTAATAAAATTGTGTGTTGGCATTGAGAGTGCAGAAGATCTGCAGGATCATATTGAACGCCGCCAAATGCTGCATGATGCTGCAGGTGAAACCTATGAGCCAATTCACACAACGCGAATGGTACCAAAACGTAAAGACGAACTGCTTGATGGTGGATCACTATATTGGGTGATTAAGGGACAGGTTCGTGCGCGACAACAGCTCGTCGACATTCGGCCATTTACAGATGGCGAAGGAATTTCCCGTTGTCATTTGGTGATGAATAAAAAACTCGTATTTACCCAGTGGCAGCCAAGACGCGCTTTTCAAGGGTGGCGCTATTTGAAGCCGGAAGATACTCCGGTTGATCTTAGTGAGGGCGAGGATGCAGAAGATATGCCTTTGGAGTTCAAGTTAGAACTTGCAAATCTAGGGCTGCTTTAGCACATCAAACCTTGATACGAACAGCGCTGTAACCTGCAGGATTTACGCTTTTAATACTCACATGCCCACGCGGTTGTGACATGCGCCAAGCGCGTGCACCGTGGCTGAGCAATGTCGATACCAGGTCTTTGGTGCTTTTAGATTTCGAAAATCTTTTTTCAGCTAACCATGAAGCCGCATTTAAAAGCGGGTTATTTGATGATGAACCGTGGTTCACATGAGTGCCCCGAATTGGAGCATTTTTAATCGTTGGCATAAATAAAACCTCAATACGCAATACAAAAGAGAGGATAACGGAGTGCCAATAATACTATATTGGCACAATTACTAAATTCGAATTATTGTGATGCTGCCCAGCATCCAACGCCTTTCTTCTTCAAATACTTACATGCAGCAACAGCTTGGTTTTGGCCACTAAAGCCACCAAATCGTGCGCGGTAAAATTTCTGACCATCTTTGACAAAAGCCATTGTGAAAGGTTGAGCGCGCTGAATAGATGAGCCTCCAACCTTCTTTGCTTTGTCAAGCAGTGAAAGGGCTTCATTTTGGTTTGGAGATGCACCAACTTGAACGACCCAACCTGATGGAAGTTTTGTCGAGGCGGTATTAACAGGATCAACGCCATCAGCTGGTTTTGGCAGTTTTGTGACAGCTTGAGCAGCAGGAGCGGGTACTTTTACCGGTGCATATGCTGATGCGACAACAGCGTCAGCTCCGCTTGGACGAACAACTGGTACCGGAACATTTTTAGGCGATGTTCCTTTGACCGACGGCACGAGGCCGTTAATCCGAGTTTTCGCCATAAAGTTACCTTTGCCGCGCTTTGAAGCTTTGCGAAGATACTGGCTGATTAGTTTTTGCATTTGTGCATTACGGCTAGCGCCTGAACGACCGCCCATAACAACTGCAACAATTGAACGACCATCTGCTTTGACTGAGCTCACAAGGTTGAATCCTGAAGCGCGTGTATAACCAGTCTTAATACCATCAACACCGCGAACACGACCCAGTAGTCGGTTGTGGTTGCCATATGTGGCTTTTCCATACTTAAACGAACGTGTTTGGAAATACTTATAATATTGTGGGAAATGCTCACGCAGAGCGAGACCTAAACGTGCCATATCACGAGCAGTTGTCACTTGGCGTGAATTTGGAAGGCCATGCGCGTTTTTAAATGTTGTACTCTTCATGCGAAGTGAACGTGCTTTTTGGGTCATCAATCGAGCAAAGTTTGCTTCACTACCACCCAAAAATTCGCCAGTGGCTGTTGCAACATCATTGGCAGACTTTGTTACAAGTGCCAATATTGCTTGCTCGACTGTGATTGTCTGACCAGCACGAACGCCAATTTTTGATGGAACTTCTGCAGCAGCATTTTTGGAAACACGAATGCGAGAAGATTTTTTAATCTTACCGCGCTCAAGCGCTTCAAAAACCAAATACAAAGTCATCATCTTTGTAAGTGACGCCGGATAACGTTTGGAATCTGCTTTATACTTATAAAGTGTTCGTCCGGTTTTAGCATCGATAACAATGCCGGCATATTTTGGATTGGCTTGAGCCGTCACAGGCACACTCATCATCATAATAGCTGCAAGAGCAACTACGATAAATCGTTGTGTGTTGAATTTTAGAAAGTGAGAGGCGTTGCAAACAAGGTTAGAACTGACGCTATTAATATCCACGATATTTACTCTTTACGCTAATAATGATCAAAATCCACGCCACCCCCGTGGGTTACTTAGGTGCGATATTAGCCTGTTAGGGTTACCAAGAAGTTTACCGTTCGCATAAAATACACCTGTTTTTCCTGGTGTTTGTTGCGATGCAAAATCGCCTATGCTGCATTGCACAAAATTTCTTGACATTATTGTGCGGTGCACATATATATGTTTTCAACACACTCATACATGAAGGACAATTCAAATGTTCAATTTCGATCAAGTTACTAAAATGAACCAAGACGTTATCAATGCAATGACTGCTTCTTCTTCAGTTGCTCAAAAGGGCATTCAGCAGATTGCTTCTGAAACATCAGAATTCACAAAGAAAAACTACGAAGATTCAGCTGCAGTTGCTGAAAAACTAGTTGCAGCAAAATCTGTTGAATCAGCTTTTGAAATCCAAAGCGATTTCGCAAAAACTTCTTACGAAGCTCTTGTTGCTCAATCAACAAAACTAGGTGAACTATATACAAACATGGCTAAAGAAGCATTTGCTCCTTTTGAAGCTGTTGCTAAAGCTAAGTAATTTAGCTTAGCCGCTTCCAAGCGGTACATATAGTTTTTTCGTTTAAACCCGGTTGGCCTCCCACAACTGGGTTTTTTCGTGCGCGCAGCAAAATCATGCGACGAACTCATTAGTTTCAGAAAAGTTTTTCACGTAAAAACGCTATTTTTTCTGGTCTTGCTCAGACAAGGGGTTAAAATGAGTTTAGCGAATACATAAGTTAAGGATCGACAAAGACCCATGTCTCAGTTTGGAGATAATTTGAAAGTGAATACAATGTCGGATGAGTTAGATATTCTGACAATGCAGGATAACGATAAAGATCCTGACGGCAATGTGCCGGAAGATGATTTGTACGCGGTGACAGCCACACGGCCTAAACCGAAAAAACCAAGTCTTTACCGTGTCTTGCTGTTAAATGATGATTATACGCCGATGGAATTTGTGATCCATGTTTTGGAACATTTCTTTCAGAAGGACCGTGAAGCTGCAACACGTATCATGTTGCATGTTCACAATCACGGCGCAGGTGAGTGCGGGGTCTTTACTTATGAAGTTGCAGAATCCAAAGTAACACAGGTCATGGACCTTGCGCAGGAGAATCAACACCCCTTGCAATGTGTGATGGAAAAGAAATAAGGAACAAAAATTGCCTACATTTTCCAATTCTTTAGAACAATCGCTCCATAGAGCGCTCACGTTTGCGAACGAACGCAGACATGAATACGCAACATTGGAGCATTTATTACTTGCTTTGATCGAAGATGAAGATGCTGCGGCTGTTATGCGCGCATGCAATGTCGATCTTGATCAGCTCAAGCGAATTGTCACTGATTACGTAGATAAAGATCTCAATAACCTTGTCTCCGATTTTGGTGAAGATTCAAAACCGACGACGGGTTTCCAACGTGTTATCCAACGTGCGGTTATCCATGTTCAGTCGTCTGGTCGTGATGAAGTGACAGGTGCCAATGTGCTTGTGGCAATTTTTGCTGAGCGCGAAAGCCATGCTGCATACTTTTTGCAAGAGCAAGAAATGACTCGCTTTGATGCGGTCAATTTTATTTCCCATGGAATAGGCAAACGTCCAGGTTCTGGCGAGACATCATCTGGTCGCGGATCTGATATGCCAGATAGCGGCGCTTCCAGCTCACCAGAAGGCGATCAAGGTGATGAAGCGGGGGGGTCGAAAAAGAATCAGGATGCTCTGTCCGCTTATTGTGTTGATCTCAACGCAAAAGCTGAAAAGGGTAAAATTGATCCGTTAATTGGCCGCAGCGAAGAAGTTGATCGCACGATCCAAATTTTGTGTCGTCGTTCGAAAAACAACCCGCTTTATGTTGGTGATCCAGGTGTTGGTAAAACAGCGATCGCTGAAGGTTTGGCCAAACGTATTATCGAAAAAGATGTGCCTGAAGTTCTAGAAGGTTCTATCATCTATTCCCTCGATATGGGTGCGCTACTTGCTGGCACGCGTTATCGTGGTGATTTTGAGGAACGTCTCAAACAAGTCATGAAAGAACTCGAAGAAAAGCCTGAGGCCATATTATTCATTGATGAGATCCACACAATTATCGGTGCTGGTGCAACATCGGGTGGTGCAATGGATGCATCCAATCTGCTCAAGCCTGCTTTGGCATCGGGTAATATCCGTTGTATCGGTTCGACAACCTATAAAGAGTATCGTCAATTCTTTGAAAAAGATCGTGCATTGGTGCGTCGCTTCCAAAAAATCGATGTGAACGAGCCAACAATTGATGAAACAATTGATATTCTAAAAGGCCTTAAAACCCGCTTTGAGGATTATCATAAAATCAAATATACTGAAGATGCGATCAAAGCGGCAGTTGAACTATCGGCACGCTATATCACAGATCGTAAATTGCCAGACAAAGCCATCGATGTGATTGATGAATCTGGCGCTGCGCAAATGCTTTTGCCTGCAGATAAACGTGCTAAACGTTTGACTGAAAATCAGATTGAAGCAACGATCGCGACAATGGCTCGAATTCCACCTAAAACTGTATCAAAAGACGATACGCAGGTGCTTGCTTCGCTTGATAAAGAGCTTCGTAGTGTTGTGTATGGCCAAGATAATGCCATTGATCAATTAACAGCTGCCATTCGTTTGGCGCGTGCAGGATTGCGTGAACCAGATAAGCCAATCGGCTCGTATCTGTTCTCAGGTCCAACGGGTGTTGGTAAAACGGAAGTTGCGAAGCAGCTTGCGTCATCGCTTGGCGTTGAGCTGCTGCGTTTTGATATGTCTGAATATATGGAGCGTCATACTGTTTCGCGCTTGTTAGGAGCACCTCCAGGATATGTTGGTTTTGACCAGGGTGGATTGCTAACCGATGGTGTTGATCAGCATCCGCATTGTGTCCTGCTTCTTGATGAGATCGAGAAGGGGCATCCGGATATCTACAATATCTTATTACAGGTTATGGATCATGGATCATTAACTGATCACAACGGTAAGAAGATTGATTTCCGCAATGTTGTCTTGATTATGACCACCAATGCAGGTGCAGCTGATGCTGCAAAACAAGCCATTGGATTTGGTTCATCGAAACGAACTGGAGATGATGAAGAGGCGATTAACCGCTTGTTCACACCAGAGTTTAGAAACCGTTTAGATGCGATCATTCCGTTTGGGCCACTACCGACGAAAGTCATTCATAAAGTGGTTCAGAAGTTTGTTATGCAGTTGGAAGTTCAGCTTGCAGAGCGCAACGTGACCTTTGATCTAACCGATGAAGCCATCGAGTGGTTGGCAAACAAAGGCTATGATGAGCGAATGGGCGCGCGGCCGTTAAGCCGTGTGATCCAGGAACACATCAAAAAGCCGCTGGCGAATGAATTGCTGTTTGGTAAGCTTACCAAAGGTGGCACCGTGAAGGTGAAAATCGGTAAAGATGAAGCGGGTAAAACTGCGATTGAGCTTGAATCGATCCCAGCCACCGCACGTGCTAAGCCGAAAAAGGAAGCCACACCTAAAAAGGCGCCAGCAAAAAAAGCAGCTTCTAAGCCTGCTGCTCGTAAGCGCGCAGCGCCAAAGGGTAAGTCTGGTGGTTCGGGTTCTGATTCAAAAGCACCTGATGGTGACCCTGCGCCAACTAAAGCTAAAGCTGCACCTAAGCGGACGGCAAAGGCTAAAACCGAACCTGAGGCAGAAGCAAAGCCGGCACCCAAACCGCGCAGAACGTCTCCTACGGTTCCAAAGGTACCTCGGAAAAAATAACAAAGATCAAAACGCCCCATTCGAAAGTTTGGGGCGTTTTTTCTTTCAATTAACGTAATTTGCCGTATGTAAGAAGAATGAATTCTGCGGTTAATACATCAAAGACATATTGGTATATGCAAGGCGCGCGTGTTTTGTTCACGTTGCCTTCCTTATTTTTGGCCAGTGCTATTTTAGGTTTTGCTGGACTTGCTGTTGAGGTCGGCGTCCCTATGCTTGAAGTTGCGTTTATGAATGCTGCAATTTGGGCATTGCCTTCAAAGTTGATACTTATTTCATCTATCGTCAGCGGAACATCACTATTGGCAACTTCAATTGCTGTGGCGCTCGCATCGGTGCGCTTTGTGCTGATGGTGGCAAGCCTGTTTCCAGAGATCAGGCAGAAGTCGACACCAACTTGGCAATTGCTTCTGCTATCTCATTTTGTCGCGATCACAGCATGGGTCTATTCGTTTGAGAAAATCAAAGACATTCCGCGTGAGATGCGAGTGGTCTTTTTCGCAGGTGCCGGATCATCTCTTGTTACGTTCAACACGCTCATGATTTTAGCAACTTATCGCATTATTGAGACGTTTCCGCCTGAAGTGCTCGGTGCGCTATTTTTCCTAACGCCAATCTATTTCCTTTATTCATTATGGCGTAATGCGCGCGATTATTCTGTCTATATTGCAATGGTACTCGGCCTGGTTTTATCGCCAATTGCATCTATTTTGTTTCCCCAAATAGATATCTTGGTGGCTGGTATTATTGGCGGAAGTTTAGCGACCGGAATATATGTTTTGTTTGAACGCAGAAAGCACATCCAATGACCTATCATATGCTAGATAATTGGTGGTGGCCTTATGTTTTCATAGCAGTAGCTGGTTGGCTTGCAACTGATGTTTGGCGTTGGCTCGGCGTATTGGTGGGAAACCGCTTGGAAGAGGGGAGCCTTGGTCTTTTATGGGTGCGAGCGATTGCAACATCGATCATTGCTGCGATTATCGCAAAACTCATCATCTATCCCACAGGTTCACTGCTCGAATTTGATATTGTCGTGCGAATAGGTGCTGTAATGATTGGCTTTGTTGTCTTTATTTTTGCAAAAAAGCGCATTATCGCGGGTATTGTCACCTCGCTATCATGCTTGTTTATTGGCAATTGGTTATTGGTTTAAAGCGCTGCTTTGATCTTTTCTGCATTGGCAACCAATACGTCGATATCTTCCATTTTACCTGTTTGAGGGCGAAGACCAACGCCATCATGTCGTGGAACAACATGAAAATGTAGATGAAACACCTCTTGGCCACCTGCAGGGTCATTGTGCTGGCGAATGGTAATACCATCAGCATTAAAGGCTGCCTTACAAGCCTTCGCGAGCTTTTGTGTAATAAGGATCGTCGCATATAGAGCGTCAGCGGACACATCATAAATACCAACTGCTGCTTCTTTTGGGATAACCAAACAATGCCCATCCGCATGTGGCATTACATCCATAAACGCTAAGACATTATCATCTTCGTATACAGTCACATTCGGAATTTCTCCGCGCAGTATTTTCGCAAAAATGTTCTGATCGTCATAGCTCATGTGATTAGCTCCCTGCTTGTCAGCTATTCTTAGCTTTAAAAGGCGCGCGCGTCTCTAATATCTCTAAAATTTCCCCAACCTCTTGCCGTTCGTGATGCAGATAATCCGAAATTGCATTTCGGAAACCTTCATGCGGGATATAATGAGCGGAATATGTCATTTTTGGCAAATAGCCACGCGCTAATTTATGTTGCCCTTGTGCGCCAGCTTCAACTCGCTGTAAACCATTGGCAATCGCGTAGTCTATTGCTTGGTGGTAACACACTTCAAAATGCAAATATGGGTGATCTTCAATACATCCCCAATGCCGACCATAAAGGCAATCAGATCCGATAAAATTGATTGCTCCAGCAATGTAGCGTCCAGAGTGTTTTGCCATGATGAGCAAAATATCTTCAGACATTTTTTCACCTATAAGTGAGAAAAATGATCTGGTTAAATAAGGGCGTCCCCATTTGCGCATACCGGTATCAATATAGAATTGATAAAACTGATCCCATATATCTTCTGTGAGTTGATCACCGGTTAGCCATTCAATGGAGATATCATTTTCAAGCGCGATGCGACGTTCTTTTTTCAACGCTTTTCGTTTGCGCGATGCAAGTGTATCCAAAAAATCTGCGTAGGTTTCGTAATTGTCATTTTCAAAGTGAAACTGTTGATCGTTGCGGATCAAAAATCCTTGCTTTTTTAAAAGATCAGCCTCTGCATCGAGCATAAATGTAACATGGGCTGATGATAGCTGTAATTGCTCTGTCACTTGGCAAAGAGCTGAGGCCAAGCCTAATCGTACTGCAGTTATGTTTGCATTTTGATTGACCAATAGTCGTGGTCCTGTTGCCGGTGTGAAGGGGACAGAGCATTGAAGTTTTGGATAATAATGTCCGCCAGCACGCTCCCATGCATCAGCCCAAGCATGATCAAAAACGTATTCACCCTGGCTATGTGATTTCACATAGGAAGGAAGTGCACCCAATATATCGCCGTCTGAGTTTGATAAAACCAAGTGCTGCGGCATCCAGCCGGTTTCGCGTGATGCTGAACCAGAATCTTCAAGCGATGATAAAAAGTCATGCGATATAAATGGGTTATATGAAGAAGTGGAATCAGATTGAGAAGCAATTGAATCAATCTTAGAAGCACCAATAAACTGATCCCAATCAGATTTTGACACCTCATTTATTTGAGCAATAGTTTGGACTGTCAGTGGTTTATCTGTGTCAGACATTGGGCATCTCCAGAATCATATTTTGCCCAATTTTACGCAGGATCAAACCCCTCAAATGTAATTTGATCTGTGTATTGATCTGATAGTCTTTGTTGCTCACGGTTTCGAACAGTCCAAGTGATGATTTTCTTACCCTGTTTACGTTGTGCTTGAATAAACGGATTGGGCACATCTTCAATGTCATATGATAAAAAAGAAACACCGAAGGCCAATGCCTCTTCGTGCTCAAAAAAGACCTCAGGCTCTTTGCCTTCAGCGGTTAATCCAATGGGGCAAGGGCAACCAAGATCGTGAAAATCTTTGAGCAAATGCTGCCCAAACGACATAACCGCAATTGGTCCATTGTAACCTTCAATATCATCGAGCACAGCTCCGGCAAAACCATCATCATTGGCTTGCCGTCCTTTGAGTTCAAGAATGATAGGTACGCGCCCAGAAACAAGAGCTAGCAACGCTTTGAGTGTTGGGATTTTATCCTTAGTGCCGCCAACAGATAACTGCGCAAGCTCTGATGCCATCTTATCGCGCACATCACCGCCGATCCCGCAAAGGCGTTTGAGGTCAAAATCGTGAAACACCACGGGAACGCCATCAGCGGAAAATTGTAAGTCACATTCAATCGCAAACCCGCGCTCTATCGCAGCCTCAAAAGCGCTGAGCGTATTTTCAAATACGCCCTTGTCTTTATCGTGCAGTCCGCGATGCGTGATGGGTTGTATAAAGAGCTCGTTGAGTATGTTAGCGTCCGGTGCCATATTCTTCAAATTCGATTATTGCATCAATTTCAACGGAAGCATTCAATGGCAATGATGCCATGCCAACAGCTGCGCGAGCGTGTATTCCGCAATCGCCCAAAATTTCTGCAAGAAAATCAGATGCGCCGTTGATGACAAGGTGCTGTTCATGAAAATCCGGCGTTGAAGACACAAAGCCGTTTATTTTGACAATCTGTTTAATCCGGCCCAGATCACCCAATGCAGATTTTGCCTGCGCTAGAATGTTAATTGCACAAAGTTGCGCGGCATGCGCGCCTTGCTCAACTGTGACGGAATGACCAAGCTGGCCTTTAACTGCAATTTGCCCATCCTGTATAGGAAGTTGCCCTGAAATGAACAGGTGATTTTTTGACATTGTATAAGGCATGTAGTTCGCCGCAGGTAGTGCAGCTTTTGGAAGCGCGATGCCGCGAGACGATAGTCGGGCTTCAGCCATGCGGGCATCTAGTGAAAGTGACATATTGAGTAATTCCTTATTACGAGCTCATAAAGCAGACATTAAGCCTTTTACGATGATTCGCCTTTTATCAATAAGAAAAGTCTACACATCGCCGTATTGTCTGACTATATTCAATTAGAATCCACAACAGAGAGCATTGCGCAATATTCTATGACCACAACATCCACAATTTTGAAGACCGTGTGTTCCGCTGCAATCCTGGCATCTGGCTTTGCAACCACACTTTCCGCCTCACAATTGCTGCCCCATCGTGCGGTTTATGACCTAAAGCTAAAAGACGCCACTTCGCGTTCCGGAATTTCAGGTCTTGCTGGCCGTATTGTCTACGAATTTCGCGGTTCAAAATGCGATGGATATACTGTCAATTTCCGCTTTGTTAGCGAGATATTTACTGGTGAAACCGTTCGTGTCACGGATCAGCAAACATCAACCTATGAGGATGTAAGCTCTGATACTTTTCAGTTTGTAACGCGCTCATTTGTCAACCAACAGTTGGATCGTGAAACGCGAGGCTCTGCTGAAAACAACTCAGAAGAGCTGGTTGTAGGCCTTAAAAAACCGGCTGAAAACGAAATCAAATTACCAAATGCTGCATTTCCAACTGCACATTTAATTGAGTTGATTGAAAAAGCAAAATCTGGTGAAACCATTTATGAAAGTCGTATTTTTGATGGCTCAGACGGTGCTGATCAATCCCTAATCACAACAAGTATTATTGGTAAGATGCTCAACGGGCCAAAAGAAGGTGATCCGGAAGTTAAAATTATAGGCGAGGGGGCAAAGGCTGCCTATTGGCCTGTGTCATTGTCATATTTTGAAGAAACAGAATCTGGCGACACTATGCCGATCTATCGCATCGCATTTAAGCTTTATGAAGATGGCGTAAGCCGCAGCCTCACCATGGATTATGGTGAGTTTGTCATTGAAGGTAAAGTTTCAGGCTTTGAAATTTTAGAAAAAGAAGCCGCCTGTGAGTAGTCGAGCTGTGAGTAAACAAGGTGCGAGTAAGTAAGATATGAGCGATCAAGAAGTGAATGTTGTTATTCGCCGTTTGGCAACAGATGACCAAGCGCAATGGCGTGATCTATGGGCTGGGTACAATACCTTTTATAAACGTAGTGTGTCGGATAAAGCGAGCAACCGAACCTGGAACTCACTGGTGGCTGGCAATGGTGAGCCGTTTGGCTATGTTGCGGAATTTAATGGCAAAGTTGTTGGGTTCACGCACTACTTCATGACAATCTCGACATCAGATGATGGGCCGCGTTGTTATTTGCAAGATTTATTTGCAGACCCAGATGTTCGTGGCAAAGGTATAGGGCGTGCCTTGATTGAGGCGGTTTATGCAGATGCTGATAAACACAATGCCTCTCAAACATATTGGCTAACAGCTGAAGATAATCACCAGGCTCGCAAGCTTTATGATGCAGTGGCCAACAAAACGCCTTTTATCAAATACGTACGCTAGCCCCTAACCAACATCTCAATAAATCGATCCACTTTCGTTTCATCGGTCGCCCAAGAGGTCACGAGACGTAGTTGAGTGTGATCCTCATCGATGACTTTCCAACGATAAAAATCAAATTCGGTTTCAAGATGCGTGATTACATCGTTTGGTAGGATCGCCATAAGCATATTGGCTTCGCATTCCGCTGCCATCACATATCCTGCAGCTTTAATCCCAGCGGCCATTTTAGCAGCCATTTCATTGCCACGTTTTGCGAGATCAAAGTAAAGATTATCCGAAAACAATTCTTTAAATTGATGCCCGAGCGCACGACCTTTGGCTAAGAGCGCGCCGCGTTGCTTAAGATGAATTTGAAAGTCTTCCGCTAAACTTTTGTTTGGAATCACAATCGCTTCACCAAACAGTGCACCAGCTTTTGTACCGCCAATCCAAAAGATATCGGCATATGATGCTACATCTTTGAGTGTCAAATCAGAATGATCAGATGCAACGGCGGCTCCCATTCGTGCGCCATCAATCATAAAGAGTAGCTTATTGTCGCGACAAATCTTGGAAAGTGCTGCCACTTCATCACGCTTATATACTGTGCCGATTTCAGTCGCGTTGGATATGTAAACAAGGCGAGGGCGTGTGACATGCGGGAAATGATTATGTGTATCAATCACTTTTTGTAGATTTTCGGCTGTCAGTTTGCCATTTTCAACATCAGCGGTGATGACCTTATGACCCGTTGCTTCAATCGCGCCAGCTTCATTGGTTTGAATATGCCCAGATAATGGTGCAATCACAGCTTCATGGGATTTCAGTGCACAGGCATGGATGATAAGGTTTGCCAATGTGCCGCCGGATACAAAGAAAATATCGGTGTCTGTTGTTCCCATCTCCGCGCGAATTAGATCGCGCGCTTTTGTTGAATAAACATCAGTGCCATATGGTGTGGTTTGCACCATATTGGTTTCAGTAAGCGCTTTTAAAATGTTGGGATGACAGCCTTCGCTATAATCGTCGCGGAAGATATATTTGGACACGATTGAACCTCAATTTATAATAACGCTTACCTAAATGAATCTGCCCGGCTAAGTCAAAACCATTCTTATTGGCTAAAACCGCAGAAAACACTTGCATTTCCGCTGATATAGGCATATGTGAGCCGCATTCCACATGCAGATTTGGGATAGTTCGGGGAGAAATCCGATCCATTCCGCCCGGTGGCATTCATTTGCTTCTTTCTGCAGAGGTATAACCGGTAAAGGAGAAAAGACATGGCAATGCCTAGTTTTTCAATGCGCCAATTGCTAGAGGCAGGCGTACACTTTGGGCACCAGACACACCGCTGGAACCCTAAAATGAAAAAGTTCATCTTTGGTGAGCGCAATAACATTCACATCATTGACCTTGGTCAAACTTATCCAATGCTATCAAATGCATTGCAGCTAGTGTCTGACACAGTTGCAAAAGGCGGTCGTGTACTATTCGTTGGTACAAAGCGTCAAGCATCTGAAATCGTTGCAAAGTCTGCTGAAGAATCAGCTCAGTACTATGTAAATGCACGCTGGCTTGGTGGTATGTTGACGAACTGGAAAACAATTTCCAATTCAATCGCACGTCTTCGCAAGCTTGATGAATTGCTTGCAGGTGATGCTTCTGGCTTCACGAAGAAAGAACGTTTGAACCTTGAGCGTGAGCGTGAAAAGCTAAACCGTGCTTTGGGCGGTATCCGCGATATGGGTGGTACACCTGATTTGATTTTTGTGATCGACACAAACAAAGAAGGCATCGCCATTCAAGAAGCTAAGCGTCTTGGCATTCCAGTTGTTGCAATCGTTGATTCTAACTGTGACCCTGACATTGTTGATTACCCAATCCCAGGTAACGATGATGCAGCGCGTTCAATTTCGCTTTATTGTGATCTTGTTTCTCGTGCGTGTATCGATGGTATTGCACGTCAACAAGGCGCTTCTGGCGTTGATCTTGGTGCACAAGTTGATGCACCTGCTGAAGCTGCTCTTGCACAAGAGCCTGCAGCTGAAGAAGCACCTGCTGCTTCTTAAGTTAAATAAAATTTGATAACGATTTTGGCGGCGCGCAATCCAAGCAGCCGCCAATGTCGTAAATTTGAGACAGTACACATGTACTGAGATTTGAAACGGTACGATAAGTACCTATATGATGTGTTGAAACATTTCTCGACATTTCAATATTCTGGCAAAAAGAGGCTATTATGAGCATCACAGCAGCAATGGTTAAAGAACTGCGCGAAAAATCTGGCGCAGGTATGATGGATTGTAAAAAAGCGCTAACGGAAGCTGGCGGCGACATGGAAGCAGCAATCGATTGGTTGCGTGCAAAAGGTATCGCAAAAGCTGACAAAAAATCTGGCCGTACAGCGGCTGAAGGTCTTATTGGTATTGCAAGTAACGGCAATGCAGCGGTTGTTATCGAACTTAACTCTGAAACAGACTTTGTTGCGAAAAACGACGAATTCCAGAGCTTGGTAAATGGTATTGCTGATACTGCGCTTTCAACAGATGGTTCTGTTGACGCAATTTTGGCAGCTGGTCACCCATCTGGAAAAACTGTTGATGAAACAGTTAAAGCTGCAATCGGTACAATTGGTGAGAACATGACACTTCGTCGTTCGGCTAAATTGACTGTTGGTTCAGGCATTGTTGCATCTTACATCCACAACTCAGTGACTGATCGTCTTGGTAAACTTGGCGTACTAGTTGCGCTTGAATCTGAAGGTGATGCGGAAAAACTAGCAGCTGTTGGTCGTCAAGTTGCAATGCACGTAGCGGCAACAAGCCCATTGGCTGTGACTTCTGAAGAAGTTGACAAAGATGTTGCTGAGCGCGAGCGTCAAGTGTTCCTTGAGCAAGCTAAAGAATCTGGCAAGCCAGACAATATTGCTGAAAAAATGGTTGAAGGCCGCATGCGCAAGTTCTTCCAAGAAGTTGCACTTATGTCTCAACAGTTCGTTATGAACCCAGACCAAACTGTTGCAGAAGCTGTTAAAGCAGCTGAAGCAGAAGTTGGTGCGCCAATTGCTGTTACTGGCATGGCTCGCTTGCTACTTGGTGAAGGCGTTGAAAAAGAAGAAGAAGACTTTGCTGCTGAAGTTGCAGCAACAGCTAAAGGCTAATTTTCGCTAATTTGCGAAAAACTTCTTATGTTTTCTAAGGGCATCGCGTGACAACGCGGTGCCCTTGGTGTATCGGGGGTGTCGGAATATAAATGAGATGCCGAATCTCTGATCAACCAAATAATGACAGTTTTATAAAGGGTGCGAAATGTCAGAAGAACCAATCTACAAACGCGTGTTATTCAAAGCTTCAGGTGAAGCGCTTATGGGTGATCAAGGATTTGGGATTGATGTAAACGTGGCAGATCGGATCGCCGGTGATATTGCGGAAGTCCACAATATGGGCGTTGAAGTAAGCATTGTTGTTGGTGGTGGTAACATCTTCCGCGGTGTTGCGGTGGCGTCCAAAGGTGGCGACCGCGTAACAGGCGATCATATGGGTATGCTTGCAACAGTGATCAACGCTCTTGCTCTGGCGACTTCCCTGCGTAAACGCGGTGTTGAGACCGAAGTCTTATCCGCTATTGCTATGCCTGAACTTTGTCAAAGTTTTTCACAACGCGCAGCACAACATCACCTAAACAAAGGCCGCGTTGTCATTTTTGCCGGTGGTACAGGAAATCCGTTCTTAACAACGGATACTGCCGCCGCACTTCGTGCAGCTGAAATGGGTGCAGATGCAATCTTTAAAGGTACGCAGGTCGACGGGATCTATTCAGCCGATCCGAAAACCTCGCCTGATGCTACACGTTACGAAGAGCTTACGCATGACGTTGTGCTTGAAAAAGGTCTTGCAGTCATGGACACAGCAGCTGTTGCGCTTGCACAAGAAAATAACCTGCCAATCGTTGTCTTCTCAATCCACGAAAAGGGTGGTTTTGCCCAAATCGTAAAAGGTGGTGGACGATCTACGATTGTGCGTGATAAATAAACCTGTAATTGACAAATTGCATAAGTTTTAGGGAATGTTGGAGGCAAAAATGGCCGGTGTAGATTTAAATGATTTGAAACGACGTATGGATGGTGCTGTTAATGCATTTAAATCCGATACTGCTGCTTTGCGTACGGGGCGTGCATCTGCAAACCTGCTAGACCCGGTTTTGGTCGATGCTTACGGCTCCAAAGTTCCACTTAATACGGTTTCAAATATCTCTGTTCCAGAGCCACGTATGCTTTCGGTTACTGTTTGGGACAAAAGCATGGTTGCTGCCGTTGAAAAAGGTATTCGTGAAGCCAACCTTGGCTTTAACCCAATCACTGATGGGCAAAATTTGCGTCTTCCATTGCCAGATTTGAACGAAGAGCGCCGTAAGGAGCTTGTGAAGATCGCCAATGGTTATGCTGAAAATGCCAAGGTAGCCATTCGTCACGTGCGCCGTGATGGTATGGATAGCCTTAAAAAAGCCGAAAAAGATGGTGACATTGGCAAGGATGAAGCGCATTCTGAATCTGAGAACGTGCAGAAGATGACCGATGATACGATTAAAATCATCGAGACCTTACTCACAGATAAAGAATCTGAGATCATGACAGTCTAATTTTCACCTGGGGCCGGGCGTTATTAAATGCAATCTGCGAATGAAACAAATGCACCACAGCATGTTGCCATTATTATGGATGGTAATGGTAGATGGGCAAAATCTCGCGGATTGTCTCGCAGCGCCGGGCATCAAAAAGGTGTAGAGACTTTGCGCCAAGTTGTGCGCACTGCAGGCGAAGCGGGCGTTCAGTATTTAACGCTGTTTGCTTTTTCATCTGAAAATTGGAGCCGGCCACAAGAAGAGGTTGGCTTTTTGATGGGGCTTTTAAAAAAGTTCATCAAACGTGACCTTGAAGAACTCCGTTCAGAAAACGTTCGAGTTAAGGTCATCGGTGGTCGTGATAATTTGCAGTCGGATATTTTAGACTTGCTCATTGAAGCTGAAGAAAACACCAAACAAAATGATGGTTTAAACCTCGTCATTGCATTCAACTATGGTGCTCGTGATGAGATAGCCCGCGCCGCTAAACGAATGGCCGCGGACGTAAAATCTGGTATTTTGTTGCCGGAAGATGTTTGCGAAGCCAAAATAACGAGTTATCTCGATACGTGCGATATCCCTGACCCTGATTTAATCATTCGTTCAAGCGGTGAACAAAGGCTCTCAAATTTCCTTTTATGGCAAGCTGCATATGCGGAATTTGTGTTCGTTGATGAACTTTGGCCTGACTTTACACGTGAGGTTTTCCATCGCGCTCTTAACACCTTTAAGACGCGAGATCGCCGTTATGGCGGTGTTGAAAGTGCAAAACTCATCGCAACTTCTTGAGGATGAAGCGCTTTAAGTTGTTTTCAAGCGATATTTTAGCGTGTAACTTAGCGTTCCAGAGGGAATGCATATGACAAAAATAATTCTGCCAACATCCGTGAAATCATCTCAAGGTTTAACCTGTTAGATGTCACGTGAGTTAAAGCTACGCATAATATCTGCCGTCATCTTAGGCGCCATTACGTTGGTTGATACTTGGGTTGGTGGCGTGTTCTTTGCAGGTCTTGTCATTATTGTTGGGTTCTTGCTCTTTTATGAATGGAGCAACATCACCAGAACAGCAAAACGTCAGCCTCTAGTTAATTTTATAGGGTGGTTCACGCTCACTGTTGTGAGCGTCAGTATATTGTTCTCAATGCTTGAAATGGCGCTTTTAAGCTTAGCGGTAGGGGCATTGCTTGCAGCCGCTATGGGGTGGGGTAAAGCGAAGAACCTTTGGGTATTTGGCGGCATTGTCTATTCAGGATTACCGATCATCGCATTTACTGAACTGCGCGGTGATGAAACCTCTGGCTTTTATGACCAGATGGGTTTGTTTGCGATTGTCTTTGTATTTGTCATTGTCTGGGCGACCGATATCTTTGCATATTTCTGCGGTAAAGCTTTAGGTGGACCAAAGTTGGCGCCATCTATATCGCCTGGTAAAACCTGGTCAGGTGCAATATTTGGATTATTCGCAGGTGTTGGCGCAGGTATTGGTGTCGTTTTACTAATCAGCAGCGGCGGTGGATATTTTGTACCCATTCTCGCTGTTGTTTTATCTATATCCAGCCAGATTGGCGATCTTTTCGAATCTTGGATTAAACGCCGGTTTGGCGTAAAAGATTCAAGTAATCTCATTCCAGGACATGGTGGTTTTATGGACCGATTGGACGGAATGATTTTCGCCTCTGTCGCAGCGTTTTTGATCGCACTGCTTGATCAGTTTTATGCTGGCACAGACGCCTCGCATGTGCTAGCAATCCATCTGCTTGGTTTGTGATTAACTCAATTCATATTCGCCCATTTGGCGGAAAGACTTCATGGATATTCTAAATTCAATTTTTTCCATTTTTACCGGAAATATACTCGTTTTCATCCTGATTTTGTCAGTTGTCGTGTTCATTCATGAAATGGGGCATTATCTGGTGGGCCGCTGGTGTGGTATTTACGCCACCACGTTTTCGATCGGGTTTGGCAAGGAAATTTGGGGTTTTAATGGTAAAGACGGTACCCGTTGGCGCGTCGCAATGATCCCGCTTGGGGGGTATGTAAAGTTCTTTGGTGATGAAAATGCTGCATCTATGCCAGATGGTGAAGAGCTGCAAGAAATGTCAGAAGCTGATAAAGCGCGGTCTTTCCACCACGCATCTGTATTGCGCAGATCTTTAACTGTTCTCGCCGGTCCTATGGCGAATTTTATCCTTACAATCGTTATTTTTACTGCCTTTTTCTCAATTTACGGTAAGCAAACAACGGATCCAATTATCAGCCAGGTTGTTGAGCAATCACCAGCTGAAGCAGCAGGGTTGCAGCCTGGCGATTTATTTGTATCTGTCGATGGTATCGAAATTAGCGTCTTTAATGATGTGAAACGATATATTTCTTCAAGACCAGAAACTGAGGTTGATATTACGATTAATCGCGCTGGTACAGAGCAGGTTATTTCGCTTATCCCAGATCGCAAAATTACCGAAGATCGTTTCTGTAATAAGATCGAAGAAGGCATTATGGGCGTTGTCGTTGTGCCAGATGAGAGCAATTCCCGACGCTTAGAATTTGGTGTCGTAGGTGCGGTTGGCCAAGCGTTTTCAGAAAGCTGGTTCATCGTCACGCGGACATTTGATTATATCGGCAATATCTTTGTTGGCCGTGAAAGCGCCAAGCAATTAAGCGGCCCAATTGGAATTTCTAAAATGTCGGGGCAGGTGGCAACACTTGGAATAGTTGCTGTCATTCAGCTGATTGCGATCATCTCACTGTCAATTGGTTTGCTTAATTTGATGCCTGTGCCAATTTTAGACGGTGGTCACCTGGTTTTTTATGCAATTGAGGCGATTCTCGGGCGGCCGGTTAGCCCTCGAGCGCAGGAATATGCGTTCCGGGTCGGGATTATGCTGATTTTGTCACTTATGTTGTTCACAACATTTAACGATGTGACATCTTTGTTCAACCACGGATGTGATGTGCCTCAGGGTTAATAGTTGCGGCAAAACAACAGTTTTGCCTGTGTTTGGGTGTTTGTTCTTTAATAGACTGTTTACTTTAATCAATTCTTCTTCCGGGCATTGATTAAAAATGATACATTGAGTAAACGGAATTTAACTCTTTTCCTTGCTTGTAGAGTAAAAGAGTTTTAAACACGTATCTAGTTTCGATTCAGAAATCCGTTTCTGGGCCGAATACTGCTTGGTTAAAAAGAAGGTAGTTTGTTCGATGAAGTCTCGTTCCCGCTTATTGAGTGCTGTTTCAGCTGTTGCATTATCTACAGGTATTGCGATTTCCGGTCTGGGCACAGCAACAATCGCAATGACGACAATTGCAGAGGCTGCCTCGGTAAGTCGTATCGTAGTCCGCGGGAATTCACG
Organism: Lentilitoribacter sp.; assembly: GCA_039974935.1. Classification (GTDB taxonomy): domain Bacteria; phylum Pseudomonadota; class Alphaproteobacteria; order Rhizobiales; family Rhizobiaceae; genus Lentilitoribacter. The sequence continues at coordinate 95,223 of JBDWIC010000003.1, forward strand.
CGTTGACGACGGCACCATTATCAACAACATCACAATTTCACCGCGTCAGCGTTTTAATAACGATGATATCGATGATTCAGTGAAGCGTTTGTTTGGAACAGGATTGTTCTCAGATGTTCGCATTAGCGTTTCAGGTGGAAGCTTGGTTGTTGCTGTTGAAGAAAACCAGATCGTTAATCAGGTTATTTTCAACGGAAATAAAAAAATTAAAGACAAGCGTCTTGCAACACTTGTTCAAACACAGCCACTTGGACCTTACAACGAATTATTGTTGAATGCAGATATCGCTGCGATCCAAGATGCCTATGCAGGTATTGGCCGCGAAGACGCGACAGTTACCACGCAAATCGTGCAGCTTGGTGATGGACGTGTGAATATCGCTTTCCAAGTTAACGAAGGTGATCGTACAAAAATTTCGACCATCAATTTCGTTGGTAATAACGCTTTCTCAAATGGACGTCTTGCAGATGTTGTCTCGACAAAGCGCTCAAACTTCCTAAGCTTTTTAATCCGCAAAGATATCTATGATGAAGATAAGCTTCGCGCTGACGAAGAATTGTTGCGTAGCTTCTATTATGATCGCGGTTATGCAGATTTCCGTGTGATTTCGTCATTTGCGGAACTTGATGAAACATCAAATAAATACAACATCACATTCACTGTTGATGAAGGTGAAAAGTATGATTTCGGTGCGGTTAGTGTAGATAGTACTATTCCAAACATTGACGCTGAATCTTTGCAAGGTGTTATCAAAAGCCGCACAGGCAATACATATAGCGCCGGTAAAGTAGAAGACACGATCGCAGCGATTGCTGATGAAGTTGCAAATCAGGGTTATCCTTTTGCGCAGATCACACCACGTGGTGATCGTGATTTCTCAGGCCGCACAATTTCAGTTGATTATTTGGTTGATGAAGGTCCTCGCGCTTATGTTGAGCGTATTGAGATCATTGGTAATACACGTACACGCGATTATGTTATTCGTCGTGAGTTTGATATCAGTGAAGGTGATCCATTTAACCAGGTGTTGTTGCGTCAAGCGACTAAGCGCTTGAATGCTTTGGGTTATTTCTCAAATGTTGATATTTCAACGCGTCAAGGTTCTGAAGCTGATCGTGTGATCTTGGTTGTAAATGTGACCGATGAGCCAACTGGTGAATTTGGTATCGGTGGCGGTTATTCAAACACAACGGGTGCTTCTGCTGATATTTCGATCACTGAGCGTAACTTCCTAGGTCGCGGACAATTTATCAAGGTTTCTGCTGGTCGCGGTGAAGATTCCCAAGAATACCAATTGTCATTTACTGAGCCTTATTTCTTAGGCTACCGTCTGGCAGCTGGTTTTGATGTCTTTAGAAAAGAAGATACATCAAATTCAGGTTATACAGCTCTGAACACAGGTACGACCCTTCGTATCGCAGCGCCATTATCTGAAAATCTTACTTTCGCGGCAAATTATAACTATAGCCTGCAAGAGTTTAACTCTGGCGGCACATCAACATCCAATCCTGAGCAGGCTATCATTGACCAGGGTGAGAGAATGAAGTCTTCTGTGGGTTACACAATTACCTACAAAGATTTTGATGATGAGACATTTACACGTGAAGGTTATGCTGTTCGTGTTTCTCAGGAATTTGCTGGTTTAGGTGGGGATGAAAAGTTCATTCGTACAACAGCTAAAGCATCATATTTTGATGTGGTTTCAGAAGCAGCTGATTTGGTTGCAAATATTACTGTTGGCGCAGGTCACGTCACTGCTACAAGCGGTAACTTGAGCGTGTTTGAGCATTTCTATCTTGGTGGCGAAACTGTTCGCGGTTTCGATACAAAAGGCTTTGGCCCAACAATTAATGATAGTTCGACTTCCGCAGTTGGTGGTACAACTTACTTCAACGCAAGTGCTGAAGTTAGTGCGCCGTTCCCTGCAATTTCACGTGATTTTGGTCTGAGATTTAACCTATTTGCTGATGCTGCAACACTTTACGGCAATGATGTCGATGGTTCTACTTTGGGTGGACAGGCTATATCAGGAACAGATATGGAATGGCGTGCATCTGTTGGTGCAGGTATCACATGGGCATCACCATTTGGTCCATTGCGTGTTTATTATGCTGAACCAATCGCAAAAGAAGCTAACGATAAAATCAAGAAGTTTGGCTTTGGTGCAACATCGAGATTCTAAGGTTTCTTAGATAATCGATATCGATAGATTTAGTTGGCTGTGGGTGGCAACTTGATATGGAAAATAAATTCTTTTCTCCTACAAGTGTGCTTACAGTCAGCCAGATAATCGAACTTACAAATTCATCACCCTCTATCGAAAATTATGACGACATCAACATTGTTGATGTTGCGCCTATTACGCGCGCAAAGTCCGATGAAATAACCTTTATAAGTTCACGTAGGTCTTTGGATTTATTAGATAATTCAGACGTTAAAGTCTTGTTTTGCAATAAAGCTCTAGCGTCTCGTATTCGCGATGATATTTTAGTGCTCGTTGTGCCTAATCCACAAAAAGCATTTGCGACAATCCTCAATCATTTTTATCCAACAGCTGCAGGTGCTGCATCAACGCGAACAACATCTGGTGTTTCTCCAGATGCACATATTGATGATACTGCAACGGTTGAAGACGGTGCAATTATCGAACCTGGTGCAGTAATTGGTGCAAATGCCAATATCGGACAAGGCACGTTGATTGGCGCTAATGCGGTGATTGGTACGGGTGTTCAAATTGGTCGCGATTGTTCTATCGGTCCGCATGTGAGTATCTCAAATGCATTAGTGGGTAATAAAGTCACAATTCATTCAGGTGCACGTATCGGACAAGAGGGCTTTGGTTACGTGTCTGATCAGGACGGACACCACAAAATACATCAAATTGGCCGCGTAATTATTCAAGATAACGTCGATGTCGGAGCAAATACTGCTATTGATCGTGGAGCAATGGACGATACCGTGATCGGTGAGGGCACGAAGATCGACAATTTGGTGCAGATCGCGCACAATGTACGTATCGGTCGTCACTGCGTGATTGTTTCGCAAGTCGGCATTGCCGGCAGCGCTGAGTTGGGTGATTTTGTATTGGTTGGTGGTGCTGCAGGAATTGTTGGCCACGTTAAAATTGGCGATCGTGCACAAATTGCAGCGACAAGTGCTGTAGCAACAGACGTGCCGGAGGGTGCGCGATGGGGCGGTATTCCAGCGCGCCCAATGACAGCATTCCTACGTGATGTTGCGGATATAAACGCGCGTGCATTCGGACGTGGCAAGTATAAAAAAGAAGGACAAAAAGATGAGTGATGGTGACGTGAAAACGCTTGGTACGGCTGATATTCAGAAAATATTGGAATTACTTCCTCACCGATATCCTTTTTTGCTTGTCGATAAGATTATCGAAATTGATGGTGATAACTCGGCGATTGGCATTAAAAATGTCACGATGAATGAGCCGCATTTCACGGGTCATTTTCCTGGCCAACCCGTTATGCCCGGTGTTTTGATCATTGAAGGCATGGCACAAGCTGCGGGCGCTATCTGCATGATGGCAGGTGGTATTGAAGCTGATGTTGTCTATTTCATGACGATTGATAATGCACGCTTTAGAAAACCTGTAGTTCCTGGTGATGTTCTTGAGCTTCACGTTCAGAAAACCAAACAACGTGGCAATATCTGGAAGTTCCATTGTGATGCGATTGTAGATGGGAACAAAGTTGCTGAAGCTGACATCGGTGCAATGCTTGTCGCCAATGAAAGTGCTGAGTAATGATTGCAGCTACTGCGGAAATCCATCCAACAGCTATTGTTGAGGATGGTGCTACGATTGGCGAAGGCTGTAAAATTGGCCCTTTTAGTATTATTAGACCAAAGGTTAAACTTGGATCAAACATAACTATTCGTAGCCATGTTGTCATTGATGGCAACACCAGCATTGGGTCAGGTTGTTCAATCTTCTCACACGCTATTTTGGGCACAGAACCACAAAATGTGCATTATAAAGGTGAAGATACAGAACTGATCATTGGCAAAAATTGTCAGATCCGCGAGAGCGTGACAATGAATACTGGCATGCCTGATGCTGGCAACAAAACCGTTGTTGGCGACAATTGTCTGTTCTTGGTCAACTCGCATGTAGGACATGACTGTCGTCTCGGTGATAACATTATTTTATCAAACAATGTTATGCTCGGCGGTCATGTTGAAGTCGGCAATAACGTGATTATGGGCGGTGGCGCGGGGGTTCATCAGTTTGTCCGAGTTGGTCACCATGCGTTTATTGGCGGGCTTTGTATTGCGAAAAACGATGTCATTCCATTTGGAATGGCAGACGGTGTTCCAGGTGAGCTTTTGGGATTAAATGTTATCGGTTTGCGCCGTGCAGGATATGCAAAACAACAAATTTTGGACATTCGCCGATTTGTAAAGCGCGTTTTTGAAGGTGAAGGAACTTTCAAGCAACGGCTTGCAGAAATTGACCCATCCCAATTGGGTGAAGCTGAAAAAGACATCTTTGACTACATCAATACAGATAGCAAACGGGGCTTGATCACGGCGAGATTGTCCCACAAGTCGCAGGACTAAACATGACGAGCCTCACGTCGCATACTAACGAGAGCGACGCACGGCTGGCTATTGTTGCTGGTTATGGCAGGCTCCCCATTGATGTGGCTGTAGCGGCGCGTGAAATGGGCATAGATCCGTTTATTATAGCGATCCGCGGTGAGGCTGATCAAGATTGGGGTGATTTCGATCACGCATATCTCCCCATCGCTAATGCCGTAAAAGTAGTCAAAACGATGAGGCAACATAATGTCAATCGCATCGTTTTCGCAGGTGGCGTTCGTAATCGTCCTAAAGTAACGGATGTTAGAATTACGTTTAGACTTCTGTTTTCACTGCCCAAACTACTCAAAGTCATTCGTGCGGGTGGTGATGACGCCTTGTTGCGTACAACAATTAATTTATTTGAAATACATGGTGTTACAGTATTAGGTGCACAAGAAATTGCACCAAATTTGTTGGCTCAAGAAGGTGTATTGGGAAAAATTGGTATCAGTGAACAGAATAAGGCTGATATAAAAGCTGCATCCAGTGCAGCATTGAAATTGGGAATAGCTGATAAAGGGCAGGCGGCAGTATCGGTCAATGGAACCGTAGTCGCAATTGAAGGTCCTGATGGCACAGATGCGATGTTAAAAGCACTCGCTGATAACTCGGGGGTAAACCCTACAGCTGAGCAGCAAACTGATTTAGCGAGTAATCAAGGCGTTTTGGTAAAGCTTTGCAAGCCACAACAAGACAAAAGAGCTGATTTGCCAACAATCGGCCCGACAAGCGTAATAAATGCGCATAAAGCGGGCCTTTCTGGTATTGCTGTTGAAGCCGGTCGTTCCTTTATTTTGGATAAGGAAAACGTGATAAAAGAAGCTGATAAATACGGAATGTTTATTGTGGGAATTACTCGAGAGGCAGCGAAATGAAGCCCTTAAAAGTTGCCATAATTGCTGGTGAAGTCTCCGGTGATCAGTTGGCTGCAGAGTTGATAGCTGCGTTAAAAACAAAATTACATGCGCAAACGGGGCAGGACATTGACCTGATGGGAGTAGGCGGTCCTGGGTTAGTCTCTTGTGGGTTAGAGCCGCTTTTTGATTATTCCGAGCTTTCCATTATGGGCATTTCTGCCGTACTTGCGAAACTGCCTAAGCTGCTGTGGCGCATCCGCCAAACGGCAAAATCTATTATTGAATTTAAACCGGACATTTTCATCATTGTTGATAGTCCAGACTTCACCCATCGGGTTGCTAAGATCGTTCATGAGAAAACTCCAGACGTTCCGATCATAAATTATGTTTGCCCGACGGTCTGGGCTTGGAAGCCTGAACGCGCATTAAAAATGCGTGGTTACATTGACCATATTTTGAGTGTTTTGCCATTTGAGCCCGAGATTGTTGAAGAACTTTCCGGTCCAGCGATTAGTTATATTGGTCATCGGTTGATGGAAAATAGCGCTGTTGAAGAAAATAGAAACAAGCAATGCAAACATGAGCTGAGTTCAAGTAAAACAATTTTACTTCTACCCGGCTCGAGAAACAGTGAACTTAATCGCAATCTTGAGACAATAAAAAAGTCAGCAGTTGAATATTTAAAATTCGAACCAGATACGACATTTATTCTTCCAACCATCGCGCGATTTGAGCAACGGTTGACTGATGAGCTTAAGTACTGGCCTTTTGATGTGGAATTGGTGGTTGGTGAAGCAGATAAGTGGGATGCATTTGGTCAGGCAGATGCAGCGCTTGCGGTCTCGGGTACAATCCTTTTGGAACTGGCCATTGCGCGTGTGCCATGTATTTCAATTTACAAGATAGACCTCATACTCAATCAACATGTCAAAAAATTGGATCTTTGGAGTGCAGCGCTTCCAAACTGGATAGTCAATTATCCAGCAGTTCCTGAATTTTATAATCAATTTGCGCAACCAGGCGCACTTGCGCGGCATTTATATCGCTTATCAAATGATACATTGCAGCGAGATGCCATGTTAGAGGCTTTCGATATTGTTCACGAACGTATGAGTGTTGACCGACCGCCAAGTGAACATGGTGCTGATATCGTCATCAAGTATTTAAAATAAAAAAACTCCGCAATCTTAAGAAGATGCGGAGTTTAGTTTTTCAGTATCAGTATTGATTATCTTTTGATAACCGGAACGTAATCGCGGCTTTCTTGACCAGTATAAAGTTGACGAGGACGGCCAATACGTTGGCTAGGATCTTCGATCATTTCTTTCCATTGAGCAATCCAACCAACAGTACGAGCAAGTGCGAACAGCACTGTAAACATAGTTGTTGGGAAGCCGAGAGCTTTCAATGTAATACCAGAGTAGAAATCAATATTTGGATATAGTTTCTTCTCGATGAAGTAAGGGTCTGTGAGAGCTATGCGCTCAAGTTCCATCGCAACTTCAAGCAATGGATCGTCTTTAATACCCAATTCATTGAGAACTTCATGCGTTGTTTTTTGCATGATCTTCGCACGTGGATCGTAGTTTTTGTAAACACGATGACCAAAGCCCATGAGGCGGAATGGATCGTCTTTATCTTTTGCGCGTGCAACAAATTCAGGAATGCGATCAACAGTACCGATCTCAGCAAGCATATTCAGTGCAGCTTCGTTAGCACCGCCGTGTGCAGGGCCCCAAAGACATGCGATACCAGCTGCGATACACGCAAATGGGTTTGCACCTGATGAACCGGCAAGACGCACAGTAGAAGTTGAAGCATTTTGTTCGTGATCAGCGTGTAGGATGAAAATACGATCCATTGCGCGCGCCAGAACAGGGTTTACTTTGTAATCTTCACAAGGAACCGCGAAACACATACGCAAGAAGTTTGATGCATAATCTAGATCGTTCTTTGGATAGATAAAGGGCTGACCAACGTGGTACTTATATGCCATCGCTGCCAATGTCGGTAATTTTGCGATCATACGCATAGACGCAACCATGCGCTGATGCGGATCAGTGATATCTGTTGAATCGTGATAGAAAGACGACATAGCGCCCACACAACCGCAAAGAACGGCCATAGGGTGTGCATCACGACGGAAACCAGTAAAGAAGCGTGACATTTGCTCATGCACCATTGTGTGGCGCGTTACGCGGTAATCAAAGTCTGCTTTTTGCGCAGCTGTTGGCAATTCACCATAAAGAAGAAGATAGCAAACTTCGAGGAAGTCGCCTTGTTCTGCAAGTTGTTCAATAGGATAGCCGCGGTGAAGCAAAACGCCATTATCGCCATCGATAAATGTGATGTCTGAATCACATGAACCAGTTGATGTAAATCCTGGGTCAAATGTGAACGCGCCAGTTTGCTTATATAGAGTGCTGATATCAATGACATCGGGACCCAAAGTTCCGGAGCGGACGGGAAAGTCGAACTCTTTGCCTTCGAAGTTTAATGTGGCTTTTTTATCGGTCATATTAGATCCCCTTTATATGTTCTTATGCAACGCGAAATGGAATTATGTTGCGGTGCATTCATAAAAGCTTGGGCTTTAGCTATACGATTTCTGAGGCATTGCCAAGATTGACAAGCAATATTTATAAACAGCCTTGTAAAACTATTGTTACGTTCAGCTTACTACTTGACAAAACTTATGGTAGTAATTCTCAAGTAATCTCTCAAATTACTTGAATGACTGGATTTATGCCCTGTGTTTAAAGTGGAGCAAAAACAGCAAGATTTAGCAAATAATGCGCGTTTTAGTCGATCTAAATCGTTTATATTACGCAAATTTGGGGTTGAGAGTTTCGATCCGAGTTTGGATGAAAGTTCAGATCATCTTTATCAAAAAGGCTATTTGCATCAGTCGCTTGCAATAGAAACCAGTTTTGGTCACACATTTTTATTTATTCCAGTGTTTTTAATTTTGGGCGCATATTTCAATTTTTCTAGAAAATTTGACATTGATGATGCTTTTTTGATGATTCCAATCATTATTTTGAGCGCAATTGCCGCACTACAAAAACGCATTAATATAGGTTCCAAGTTTGTCTTATTGCTACTTAGTGCATTTTTTATTGGTGCATTTGCTGCCAATATTGAGATGAAAAAACCTACTATTTTGATCGATAACGACGTAACAACAAATCTAAAAGGTACTGTTTTATCCAAAAATATTGGGACGAATGGCTCCCCAAGATACAAGATATTGATAAATTCCACGTCTCAGCCAGCGATAACACGGCCACCGTATAAGGTTCAACTTGTGTCTCGCAGTGTAGATGGCCAACTTAACGTGGGGCAAATTATTGAGACAAGAGCGCGTTTAACGCGCCCATCTGGACCTGTTTATCCGAAAGGTTATGACTTTGCATTTGGTGCTTACATTAACAATATTGGGGCTTACGGGTTTATGCTGGGAACGCCAAAGGTGTTGGGACGCATCAGCTATGATGAACTGCCATTAAAAAGCAGGTTTGAATTATTCGTTGGCACAATCCAGTCGAAGATATCTAACAGAATAAATGATCATCTTAGCGGGGATGCTGCCGCGATTTCTTCCGCGCTTATCATTGCGGACAAGAGAGCCATCAGCGAGGAAACAGTTACCGCGCTTCGTAATGCGGGTCTGGCACATATATTAGCCATATCGGGTCTACATATGGTTTTAGCGTCAGGTACCTTGTTCCTAACCTTACGCGCACTTTTGAGCCTATTCCCATCACTCGTTCAAGCCATACCTGTTAAAAAGGTTGCAGCAATTGCAGCATTGTTGGCAGCAACGTCATATCTGGTCATTTCAGGTGCGCCGATATCTGCGCAACGTGCTTGGCTTATGTTGGTGATCATGTTGGGCGCAACAATCTTTGATAAGCCCGCAATTACTTTGCGTAACGTTGCAATAGCGGCAATCATTATTGTGCTTATCTCGCCATCAAGTGTCACGACACCAGGATTTCAGATGTCATTTGCTGCCGCTACGGCTTTGGTTTCTGTCTACGGTGCTTGGGCGCGAGTTAAACTTGCCAACCAAGAGCATTCGACAACATACTTTAAGGAAACGTATTTGTACCGTTCGGTGCAATTTGTTGTTGGTCTGGGGTTAACAGCTTTAATTGCTGGGTTAGCGACAGGTATATTTTCAAGCCTGCATTTTCACCAACTCGCCGGATATGGTGTGTTGGGGAATGTATTGGCAATGCCTGTGGTTACATTATTTGTTATGCCATTGGCGCTGCTATCAATGTTACTCATGCCTTATGGTCTTGAATGGTTGCCATTATCTGGCTTGGGGCAATCGATCGATATCGTTATTTATCTAGCAAACTGGGTTGCTGATTTAGGAGGTGAGTTTAAGACCGGTCGACCAACCTCAATCGTGACGAGTTTGTTAATTACAGGTTTTGTTATCTTTGTATTATTTAGAAGTTCAATACGGTTTTTTGGCCTTATAGCCATAATTGCAGGTCTCGCTTTATCGTTGATAATGCCGATAAAAGTACCGGATGTTTTTATTAGTGAAGATGGAAAACTTGTTGGTGTCCGTTACGATCAAGAGTTATTCGTCAATAGAACGCGTCCATCATCATTTATTTCCGACCAATGGTTAAATGCATATCTGTTAAATTTACAAAAGCTGGAGAAGCTAAAAAAGACTGCAGTCAGCTTTGATCTTCAAGAGACTGATCGCTCCAACCTGCTTATGATACTGGGTCAGGGAAGGGGCTTTATTTGTTTTAATACGCATTTTTGCATGAATACCTATCAAGACAAGATTGTAACAACCCTTGGAAAAACAGAGCATTTAGAATTGGCTTGCAAATTTTCAGATATCATTGTCGCAACATTTGGTGTGAACAGAGATCTGCGTGAGGGTTGTGCATCAAAAACAATAATAAGCCGCTATGATTTAAAGCAAAGCGGCTCAATGGCATTTTATTCAGATGATATAAGTCCAAATGGGTTTCGCGTTGAGACAGCAATCTCAGAAGCCATTCGGCCGTGGACTATTCAAAGGTATTTTAATTGGCGCGCAAATGAGTTTTGGTTGCCAAATGGTCAGACTTTAAAACGTACTGCCAACTAGTTAATACCTTTAGAAAATCTAGTTATAGCGGCGAATAAGCCCAACTAGTTTACCCTGAACTTTTACGCGATCTGGCCCAAAAATCCGTGTTTCATAGGCTGGGTTTGCAGCTTCAAGGGCAATGGATGCACCCTTACGGCGGAACCTTTTTAGCGTTGCTTCTTCATCATCAACCAGCGCCACAACGATATCGCCGGGGTTTGCGTTATTTGCATCTTTAATGACAACCGTATCACCATCAAAAATACCAGCATCAATCATTGAATCACCTTTGACTTCAAGTGCGTAATGATCGCCAGCACTGAGCATGTCCGTTGGGACATTTATGTTGTGCGTTGTATGCTGGATAGCCGAGATAGGAACACCCGCTGCGATACGACCCATTACTGGAACACTTAGGGAGCCGTTATGCTCTGGCTGTTCCTGGGGTTTAGAGCGAATTGGCTCAATTTTGTCCTTGCTGCCTTCAATAACACTTGGATTGAACCCACGCGGTGGCGGCGTTGTAGCGACGTAACTTTCAGGCAGCTTAATGACCTCAAGCGCACGCGCTCGGTTCGGCAGACGCTTAATAAATCCGCGTTCTTCAAGTGCTGTAATGAGGCGGTGAATACCCGATTTGGAAGCCAGATCTAGAGCATCCTTCATTTCGTCAAATGAGGGTGGAATACCTGTCTCTTTCATGCGTTCATGAATAAAAAACAGCAGTTCCTGTTGTTTGCGTGTCAACATTCCAAAACCTCATTACGTTAGAAACAAAACATGAACAATGCATATATGTTCTATTTGTGTTCTGCAATAGTAAATAATTTATTAATAAATAATGGTCTGTCGACAAGATGATTTTTAGTATTTTTTGAACAAAGATAGAATGATACCAGAACATAAGTGGAATTTTTCGGGTTTTGTCCTAGGTTTATACAAAAAATCATTTGGTGATTAAGTATAAGTTGCTGTTATTGTTCGAAAAATTTGTAGTCTAACAATAGCATAGCTCCTTAAACGCAAAATATTGCTGGGTGCTGATAGAAAGATAATTACGGAATGTGGACAAGTTAAACTTGCTTAAAAAAATATTATTTAGTTTTAGTTTTCAAACAATATTACATCACAAACGTCACCTTTTGAGGCAGCTTTTGCGTTTGGTGGGCGAATCAATAATCCATTTGCATCGGCAAATACACGCACCAGAGACGAATCTTGCCGCCTAAAAGGTGTTACAATGCGTTCACCAAATTTATCGGTTTGAATTTGCGCGCGCATATATTCCTGCCGATGATCGTTTTCTGGCAATTCAACCGTCAATTTCGCTGTCGTTATGGGCGTGGTAACTGCGCGCCCTGCAAGTTTGCGCACGAGAGGTGCTAAGAAGAGTGAGCCAGTCACCAAACTTGAGGCGGGGTTTCCTGGTAAACCTATAAAGCGCATTTTGCCCAATGTGCCATACATGAGCGGTTTGCCCGGACGCATGGCGATTTTCCAGAAATTGAGCTCCATACCCATTTCAGTTAGCGCTTGTTGAACAAGGTCATGATCACCAACAGATGCGCCACCGATCGTCACCAATATATCGGTATTGCTATCCAATGCTTTTTGCACCGATGCTTTGATCACATCCAATTTGTCTTGCGCGATACCAAGATCCAAAACGTCAGCACCAGCGCTTTCACACATTGCCATCACACCAAAAGCGTTAGATGCGATGATTTGATCTATTCCTGGTTCTTCGCCAGGTGATACGAGTTCATCGCCCGTCGCTAACACGGATATCAACGGCTTTTGAAAGACGTCAACTTCAGCATAGTTCATGCTGGCAGCCAACGTGATCGCGGAATAATCCAATTCGCGATACTTCTTTAATAGTACTTCGTCTTTGGAAAAGTCGACACCAGCGAGACGTATATGTCTGTTTGCTTGCGCAGGGGCGGTGACTTTAACGATACCGCCTTCCAGCTTTTCGGTGTTTTCTTGAATGAGAATGCTATCTGCTGATGAAGGGACAGGCGCGCCCGTGAAAATTCGTACGCTTTCGCCGTCATCAAATGTTCCGTGGAAACCATGTCCAGCCGCAGATTCACCGACAACCTTTAGCGTGGCACCAATTTTAGCTGCATCTTTATATTTAACTGCGTAACCATCCATTGCTGATGCATTAAAGGGCGGGTGGGTACGTTTTGAAACGAGATCTGTTGCTAAAATCCGCCCACGCAATTGCGAGATCGGCATTTTTTCTGTGCCTTTAGGCTCAGCACCATCCAGTAGTTTTTCAAGCGCTTGATCAACAGGCAACAGTGCCATGACGTTATCTCATCTCTTTGTCAGCGGTCCATTCACCTGATTTTCCGCCTGTTTTTTTAATTAGCTTTATGCCGCCGATTTCCATGCCTTTATCCGCAGCTTTCGCCATGTCATAGATGGTCAGGCACGCAACCGAACAGGCTGTGAGCGCCTCCATCTCAACACCGGTTTTACCTGATAAGCGAACTGTCGATTGAACGCGAAGTCCAGGAAGTGATGTATCTTCTTCAATATCAACCGCAATTTTAGTCAACATAAGCGGATGACATAGCGGAATAAGATTTGATGTCTGCTTTGCTGCCATAATGCCTGCAATACGGGCAACGCCAATAACATCACCTTTTTTCATGTCGCCTTTAAGGATCAGATCCAGCGTCTCAGCCTTCATGGTAATGGTGCCTACAGCAATGGCTTCGCGAACGGTTTCAGCCTTATCGCCGACATCTACCATCGATGCAGAGCCATCTTCGGCTAAATGGGTAAGCTTAACCTCGCTCATACAGTCGCATCCCCAAACAATAGAGCCTTTGTTGCCGATGTCACGTCGTCTTTTCGCATCAGGCTTTCACCCACTAGAAATGTTGAAATGTTTGATTTCTCAAGACGCTGACAATCTTCATGGGTGAAAATTCCACTTTCACCGACAAGCAGATAATCATCTGGAACCATTGTGGCCAGACGTTCTGATGTTGAAAGCGAAACTTCAAACGTGCGCAGGTTGCGATTATTCACACCCAATAGGCGACTGTCTAATTTCAGCGCGCGTTCAGTTTCTTCTTCATCATGAACTTCGATAAGAGCGTTCATACCAAGCTCATGAGCGCAATCTTCAAGCGTTTTCGCTTCATCATCTGATAGGCTCGCCATAATGATCAAGATAGCATCTGCACCCCATGCTCGTGCCTCGTAAACCTGGTAAGGTTCAAACATAAAGTCTTTACGAAGGGCAGGGAGTGAACAAGCAGCGCGGGCAGCGGTTAAAAATTCAGGTGCACCTTGGAAGGATGGCGTATCGGTTAAGACCGACAAACATGCAGCACCACCAGCTTCATAGGCTTTTGCAAGCACTGGCGGGTTGAAATCTTTACGGATCAAACCTTTAGAGGGGCTAGCTTTCTTAATTTCAGCAATCAAACCATAGTCGCCAGCTTGCTGCTTGTTGAGCAAAGCCTGCATAAAGCCGCGGGGTGCTTCAATATCACGAATTTGCGCTTTTAGATCGTCCAATGAAACAGCAGATTTTGCCTGTTCAATCTCAACGCGCTTATAGGCTTCAATTTTTTGTAGAATGTCTGACATATCTATAACTTAAGCTACCAGTCTATTAGATGTTGAAATGAGTTGTTCAAGCTTACCCATTGCTGCGCCACTGTCGATGGACCTTGAGGCAATCTCAACACCTTCACGAATATCATCTGTCTTTTCGGCAACGATTAACGAAGCTGCGGAGTTTAACAATACAATTTCGCGATAAGCATTCTTCGCGCCTTTTAGCACATCTGTGAGTGCTTTTGCGTTGTAAGCTCCATCACCACCGATAAGTTCAGATACATCCACTTTTTGAAGGCCAGCATCTTCAGGTGATAGCGTAAAGCTTTTAATTTCACCGTTCTTTAGTGCCGAGACCTGACTTGGACCTGTGGTGGTTAATTCATCCAATCCATCACCATGGACAACCCAAACAGATGTGGAACCTCGATCTTTAAGCACTTCTGCCAATGGTTCGACCCATTGAGGTGCAAAGACCCCGAGCAATTGTCGGCTGACATTTGCAGGGTTGGAAAGTGGTCCGAGCAAATTGAAGATCGTACGTGTGCCAAGTTCAACGCGGGTAGGGCCGACATGACGCATGGCCGAGTGATGGTTTGGCGCAAACATAAAGCCGATACCAGCTTCTTCAATACACGTTTCAACGCCATTAACGTCCAAATCAAGGCTTAAACCTAATGCATTAAAGCAATCCGCTGTGCCAGTTTTAGATGAAAGCGCTTTATTACCGTGTTTGGCGATTGTAACTCCGCAGCCAGCTACTACAAATGCGGTACAGGTTGAGATATTATATTTACCAGAACCAGTGCCACCAGTACCGACAATATCAATTGCATCAGAGGGCGCCTTTACGGGAAGCATTTTCTCACGCATGACGGCAACGGCACCTGAGATCTCATCCACGGTCTCGCCGCGCATGCGCAATGCCATTAAGAAGCCGCCAATTTGCGATGGCGTTGCGTCTCCAGACATGATGACGTTAAACGCTTCACGCGCTTCATCAACACTTAATAGGCCACCTTCAGCCACCTTACCAATAAATGGCTTTAATTCCGCCATGCCGTTCCCCTCAAACCTAATATGCGCGTTGAGTTGCTAGTTATGTGCAAGCGCCTGTTGCGCAAGCCCACGATTGACCACAACGCCATACTGGTTTTGTATTTTTGCAATCATTTGGCTCATGATCTCTTCCGCATTTGCTGCAGAAACAGATTGGGCCACTTGCAATGCAACGTCTTCTTCAAGGTTGACCTCTGGGATTGTAACTGCAACCACCTTCATCAATACCTCATTCTCACCCGTTGCATCTTTTGCAATAGCAGTAAGACCCTCAGGGCCACCAAAGGCAGTGGAAATCGTGGCCGCGCTGAATACAGCATCAGCGCCAGTACGTGTGAGTTCAATCTTCTTCTCAACTGCTAAAGACAATTCATCAGCAAGTGTTTGAAGTGTTTCACCGCCATCAAGACGCTTTTTCAACTCAGTCGCCTTATCAACCAATGCTGTTGCAGTTTGTCCTTCTGTCCAATCGGCAACTACCTTTGAACGAACTTCTTCCAAAGTGCGATCACGGGCAGGGAAGATATCTTGCACTTCAAACCAAACAAAACCGTCGTTCCCGATATTAATTGGAAGTGTTTCCAAGCCGATATCTGACTCAAAAGCTTGTGCAATAAGTTGTCCGGATTGAGGGATATCTTCGATAGTCACCCCGTCATTATCAAGACCGTTGGCATCAATCATTTCAATAGTTGTAACGGCAAGACCTTGTTTGTCAGCGGCTTCCTTAAGTGTCATGCCGCTGGCTCTGTCATCTTCATAGGCATCATGAACATCCAAAAGTGTATCCGCAGCTGCAATAAGAGCAAGGTTTTGACGAATTTCGTCTTGAACATCTGCCAAAGTGCGCGTTGATGCTGGCACAATATCTTTGGCTCGAAGGATGAAGTTACCAAATGTACCTTCCACAACACCGCTTGTGCCGCCGTCTTGAGCAATTGCAAAGGCTGCATCTGCAAGACTTGGGTCAGGCATTGTGTCCTTTGTAAAAGTACCAATGGAAATATCACTAGCTGTTTTACCTTCTTCGGTGGCCAAATCATCAAAGCTCATTCCAGCTTCAAGTTTACTTAGCGCCGCTTCTGCCGCTGCTTTATCTGCAAAGCGTAGCTGATCAATTGTACGTTGTTCAGGCGTGCTGTATGTTGAGATACGAGCTTCATATTCTTGTGCAATGGATTCTTCACTTACGGCATCAAGATCGATGATATCTTCAGCTTGAAGTCGAACAAAAGAAACTTTACGAAATTCAGGTGCTGCATAGGTTGCTTTATTATCTTCAAAATAGGCAGACAACACGGTTTCAGATGGTGCTTCAATCGCATCAAGAAGATCACGCTTTACAACGATATAATCGATGTCGCGTTTTTCTGTGCGATATTCAGATAGAGCCTTAAGCAGAGTTTGTGGTGCTTGCACGCCATCAGAAATCGCATCTGCAATTTGTTGACGGATGGCTGTTTTCGCATTGTTTTCTAAATATTGGCTTTCGGTCATGCCAACTTGGCGCAATACCAAACGAAATGTTGCTTCATCAAACTGGCCTGTCACACGGTCATGGAAAATTTGCTCTTCGGCAATGATGTCCGCTTGGCGTTTTTCAGATAGACCCAAATTTAAATCAGCAGCTTGCTGACTCAATGCAGCGCTCGTTGCAAGATTAGAGAATACTTGCTCTTCAAGACCAAAAGCACGTGCTTCTTCTGTCGTTAAACGACGTCCGATACGTTGAGACACGTTGCCAATTGTCTGGTTGTAAGCAAGTAAGAATTCATTTGGGCCGATAGTTTCATCACCCACACTCACAACCGTGCTAGACTGCGTTGCGAACAAGCTGCCTGAGATACCCCAAACACCAAAAGACGCGACCAATAGAATAAGCAAGAGTTTTGCTACCCAGGTTTTTGCCGCTCGTCTTAAAAAATCCATTATGTATTCTCCATCAAGATCATAATCTTATTGATCTTTATTATATGTGATATGATCAAATTATTTCCAGCCTATCCTTTAAACCAAACACATTATGAATTGAAGGGTTATTGCACTGCAAATCAAATATTTGTAAGTGAATGTTCGAAAACTTTGTTCGCAAAGCCATATCACTTTAATTCATGAGGAAATTATGACCCCAAATATTCGCCCGCTTGTGGCTGGAAACTGGAAAATGAATGGCCTGCGCGATGCGCTTGGGACAATCAATGAAGTTGCACAAAGCTCCGAAGATAAAGCTTTAGCAAAGATTGATATGCTGCTTTGCCCACCTGCAACGCTTTTGTATGTCGCAACAACACTTTGTGAAGATGTGCCTTTGCAAATTGGTGGGCAAGATTGCCATGGGAATAAATCAGGTGCGCATACTGGTGATATTTCAGCTGACATGATCGCAGATTGCTTGGGAACACAAATCATTGTGGGGCATTCAGAGCGTAGGACCGATCATGGTGAAACTGATTCTGAAATACGTGCAAAAGCCGAAGCTGCAATTGATGCAGGTCTAATTGCGATTGTTTGTATTGGTGAAACCGAAGAAGAACGCAAATCTAGTAATACACTTGATGTGCTGAAAACTCAGCTAGCTGGCTCAGTGCCCGATAACGCAACAGCTGAAAATACTGTGATTGCTTATGAGCCGGTTTGGGCAATTGGCACAGGTATGGTTCCAAGCAATGATGATGTGCAAGAAGCGCATGCTTTTATTCGCTCGCAAATGTCAGAGCGCTTTAATACCGAAGGTGAAAAAATGCGTCTTTTGTATGGTGGATCGGTTAAACCTTCAAACGCAGCAGAATTAATGGCAATTTTGAATGTCGATGGCGCATTAGTTGGCGGTGCAAGCTTGAAATCAGAAGACTTCCTTGCCATTTGTAAAGCTACGGCGGGTAATCTGGTCTAGTTTACGCGCTCAAGCACTGCAATTTATGCCTCATTTTGAACTGGTTTCGAATTGGGGCTTGGAAATATCGCCAAGCTCGTGTATGGAGCCGCGATAAAGTTTTAAAGTTTGTGGCATTTGCCCAAAGATTTCGGAAGAATTTATGGAAACCGTACTGATCGTAGTTCATTTGATGATTGTTGTTGCGCTTGTTGGCGTTGTGTTGTTGCAGCGTTCTGAAGGTGGCGGCTTAGGTATCGGTGGCGGCAGTGGCGGTGGCGGTCTTATGACAGCGCGCGGTGCTGCAAGTGCACTAACGCGTGTGACAGGCATTTTGGCCGCAGCTTTCTTTGCGACATCATTAGCGCTTGGTATCCTTGCAGCTAACAATAATCCTTCTTCTGGTATTTTGAACCAGATTGAAAGCACAACACAAGGCGATGGTAATGGAATTTTGAACCAGCTTGGCGGTTCAGATACGACCACAACACCAGAGCCAGAGAGCACAGAGCCTTCAGTTCCAACTGGAAACTAATTGTTCTAAATAGTCTATTTGAAAAGCCCGGCTAATCTAGCTGGGCTTTTTTTATGCCGAAAACTGGCACCGTAGTTTCGACATTTTTAAACTATCCACCAAAAACATTGCTCGTTTTTATTTTTTGACTAGCGGAATCGATAAAAACGAGCTATCGCTTCAATCCCATGGCACGATATGTATTTATAACTGGTGGCGTGGTTTCTTCCTTAGGAAAAGGTGTTGCTTCAGCTGCTCTAGGCGCTTTGCTGCAAGCTCGAGGTTATCGAGTGCGGCTGCGTAAACTTGATCCTTATTTGAACGTTGATCCGGGCACGATGAGCCCGACTCAGCACGGTGAAGTCTTTGTCACCGATGATGGCGCGGAAGCTGACCTTGATTTAGGTCACTACGAACGCTTTACAGGCCGTTCTGCTGTTAAGATGGATAACATCACGACAGGACGCATCTACAAAGACATCATTGATAAAGAGCGTCGTGGTGATTATCTAGGTGCAACCGTTCAGGTTATTCCTCATGTAACCAATGAAATCAAAGACTTCGTGCTGGATGGCAATGAAGGTTATGATTTTGTGTTGTGTGAAATCGGTGGCACAGTGGGCGATATTGAGGCGATGCCATTTATGGAAGCCATTCGCCAGCTTGGA
This sequence comes from Lentilitoribacter sp., assembly GCA_039974935.1. Taxonomy (GTDB): domain Bacteria; phylum Pseudomonadota; class Alphaproteobacteria; order Rhizobiales; family Rhizobiaceae; genus Lentilitoribacter. The sequence goes on from JBDWIC010000003.1 coordinate 114,493, forward strand.
AATGATTTACCACGCAATAGCGCAATCTATCTGCATTTAACTTTGATGCCATTTATCGCTGCTGCTGGTGAGTTAAAAACCAAACCTACGCAGCACTCAGTTAAAGAATTGCAGGCAATGGGTATCGCGCCGGATATTTTGCTTGTGCGTGCTGATCGCGAAATTCCAGAGGAAGAACGCCGTAAACTATCGTTATTTTGTAATGTGCGTCCATCAGCTGTTATTCAGGCGCTTGATGTATCAAGCATCTATGATGTGCCGCTTGCCTACCATCAAGAAGGCCTTGATGATGAGATCCTAGCAGCATTTGGTATTGATCCTGCGCCAGCACCGCGTTTGGAAGCTTGGGAAGATGTTTCAGAACGCATCAAATCACCTGAAGGCGAAGTTACAATTGCAATCGTTGGTAAATATACCGGTCTAAAAGACGCTTATAAATCGTTGATGGAAGCGCTTTATCACGGTGGTATCGCCAATAAGGTGAAAGTTAAGTTTCAGTGGATTGAATCTGAGATTTTTGAAAAAGAAGACCCAACGCCTTACTTGCAAAAAGTTCATGGTATCTTGGTCCCAGGTGGCTTTGGTGAACGCGGAACTGAAGGCAAAATCGCAGCGGCTCGTTTTGCTCGCGAAAAGAAAGTGCCTTATTTCGGCATTTGTTTGGGTATGCAGATGGCCGTTTTGGAAGCTGCACGCAATCTCGCTGGCATTGACGATGCAACATCAAGCGAGTTTGACAAAGGTGGCACTAATATTGTGGGTCTTATGACTGAATGGGTCAAAGGCAATCAGCTGGAGAAACGCACAGCAAGCGGCGATTTGGGCGGAACAATGCGTTTGGGTGCATATACAGCTTCCTTGAAAGAAGGCACCCGTATTTCTAACATTTACGATTCACAAAGCATTTCCGAGCGTCACAGACACCGCTATGAAGTTGATGTGAATTACGTTGAAAAGCTTGAAGAATGTGGTTTAACCTTCTCAGGCTTGTCTCCTGACGGCGTATTACCAGAAACAATCGAATATGATGATCATCCGTGGTTTATTGGTGTGCAATATCACCCTGAGCTGAAATCTCGCCCGCTTGATCCACATCCGTTATTTGCAAGTTTCATTGAGGCGGCTTTGGCGCAGTCACGATTGGTTTAGTTGTTTGATGCTAGACTATTTTCATTGAAGAACGTCCCAACCATCCGGTTTGGGGCGTTTTTTCTGGTCCAGTCTTTATCATCTCAAAGCCAGATCGCTGCCAAAATGCGATCCCGTCTGTGTTTTTCGGGTTAGCGCCAACATGAACACCACGATCACCTTCTTTGATGGCGATGGACAGCCATTTATTAAGCAACGCAGTACCAATGCCGCGCCGTTGTATGGACGGCAACAAATTCATATGCAAATGCGCGGGATATCGTTCAGATATTTCTCGATTGATTAGGCGAGGGTTGTGAATTCGATCAATGCGCATTTGATCCATTGTCCAACTATTGCGACTTGTAAGGCTAGGTGCTTCATATTGATCTCGCAATGCAGGCCACCATTGTTGTTCCAGCCGCGTTTCCCAGCTTTGCGTGTCGCGTGTTCCAACAACATAACCAACAACTTGATCATTATATTCAACGACCATTACAAGTTCGGGTTCCAGCAGCGCATAGGATGCGGAATAGATGTGTCCCATCAATTTCGGATCATCATAGAGCGCTGTTGCGTCACGTCCACTATCGCCAGTTTGAACGGAGATCGCATATATGGCGTTCAAATCTTCTCGTCTGAATTGTCTGAATATATGCATTTTGGCTGGATCTGCCCCAGAGTTGAAGTTTAAAACACTGCAGCGCTAGATTAACACAAGCTTTGTTTAAAATTCATCCCAGTTTTTGCGTTCAGAATTTGCGTCTGCAGCTAAACCCGCAGCTAACCTACGACCTAGCGAACGCGCAGGTGAATTGGATGATGTTCTCGATGGACGGTACTGCTCATCAACCGGACGCAACGCTTGTTCTTGACGGGTTGAACTAGCACGTTCTTGATGCCCGTGAGGTGCTTGTTGTTCACGGCGATATTGGGTGTTTTCTCGTGCTGAATACTTGTTTTCGCGATTACGATTTTCGTAAGGGCGACCAGATGTTAGGCGGAAACGTTGAATCAATCCATCAAGTTGGGACGATAGATCGATCAATCCTTCGCAGGACCGATTTGTTTCTTGCACCATATTTGCATTTTGTTGGGTCACTTGATCCATCTGATTAACAGCCGTATTAATCTCTGCTAGCGCCGTGGATTGCTCAGTGGCACCTGTAACTATTGAATGAATAACTTCGTTAATTGAAGCAACATTACTCTCGATTTCCACAAGTGCGGTGCTAGTGTCATTAACCAGAGAGACGCCCGTTTCCACTTGCGACGAAGATGTATCAATTAGCGCTTTGATTTCCTTAGCAGCATTTGTAGTTCGGCCCGCTAACTCACGCACTTCCTGCGCCACAACAGCAAATCCTTTACCCGCTTCACCGGCGCGTGCAGCTTCAACCCCAGCATTCAGAGCAAGAAGGTTTGTCTGGAAAGCAATCTCATCGATTACAGATATGATTTGCGAAATTTGCGTGGCTGATTCTTCAATTTTAGTCATTGCTTCAATTGCATTGCGCACGACAACGCCGGATTTCTCAGCACCACTTTTGGTTTCAGTTACCATTTCGCTGGCTTTATTGGCTTTATCTGTAGACTGGCGAACCGTTGCGGTGACTTGATCGAGCGCTGCTGCGGTTTGTTCAAGTGAGGCTGCTTGTTGTTCTGTACGGCGCGATAAATCATCTGAAGAAGCGTTTACTGTGTCTGCAGATTGTCGGACTTGGCGTGTTGCCTCAGAAACATCGGTTAATGTTGAAGCCAATGTTTCAATGGAAGAGTTAAATGCAGATCGTAACTTTTCAAATTCTGGCGCAAATTCCTCATCAATACGATGTGTGAGGTCTCCGCGGGATAATTGCGTTAAACCATCTGAAAGTTGCGCAATAAAATGCGCACGTTCGTTTGCAGCCTGTGTTTCACGCTCATGATTTGCGACATCTTCATCTGTTTTGGCTTGGCGCTCTTGTTCAGCATTCTCACGTAACCTCTGACGTTCAAAAGCCGCTTCCTTGAGCTGAGTAACAGACTTGGCGATATCACCAATTTCATCGTTACGCTCTGCAAGAGAAAGCTCTTTAGAATAGTCTTCCTTCGTCAATAATGCCATAAAAGCGGTGATTTCGCTGAGCGGATTGATTGCTCTTTTACGAAACATCATAATACCCAGCAAAACAATGAGAATGGACAGTGTAATAACTGCATATATGATCATATCAAGAAAAAATGCTTCAGACGCGGCAGACTGTTCAGTTGCTGCCAATGACGAACTTGCTAACTTCACAAATTCTCCGATGGCTATTTGCTGAGATTGAAAAGCGTTTAAAAGTGCACCTAGTGCAATTTCGACATTCACATTATCGTTGGTTCTCAATGATGGAATAAATTCATCATCAAGCACTTTCCAAAATGCTACGCTGACAGGAAGAACATTTTCTTCAAGCGCAGAACGCATGTTGTTTGGAATATCTCTTCGTTGCCATTGAGAGACCTGACGGTCAAAAACGTTGCGGAGGTCCTGAATTTTTGCGGTATTTACATCGCGGAGTGTTGGGTGGGCGAACATCTCATTTGCCAGCATATAAGCTTGGGTAACATTCATCTGCGATGGCGCAACATCAGCAAGTAAATCTTTGCCGGTGATGATCTGTTGATAAGTAGGGCCGCTAACGCGTAGCTGTTTGGAAGCGAAAAGCTGAGTGGATACCAAGGCTAAGATGCCAAGGATCACAATTGCGCCAAATATATTAAGTTGTCCCGCGATTGTCTTTGTCATAATTTCAATCTGTCTGCATCTAATTAACCGATATGCTCAAAAATTCTCATAACTTCGAACATACGATTCCATTCGTTAGTGCTATTTTTAAGTTTTGAAGCTTACGCAAGGGTGGATTTTGACGTGGAAAACCATAGTAATTTAAATGTCAAAATACTCTGTTAGTCTGGGTAAAACAGGAAAAGTGACTGAGATTTAGCTCTCAATCTTGCATTTTTGGTACTTATTGGTATGACACAACCATAATCTCCCAAGTTGACGAACGAATGACGATATTACGACGAAAATAACTTCGTTTATTGACGATAAATCCAAAAGGAAAACGACACATGACATCCATTGTGGATATTAAAGCCCGCGAAATCATTGATAGCCGAGGAAACCCAACTGTTGAAGTTGATGTGACACTCGAAGATGGTGCGTTTGGACGCGCAGCTGTGCCTTCTGGCGCTTCTACTGGCGCGCATGAAGCTGTTGAGCTTCGCGATGGTGGTTCACGCTATTTGGGTAAAGGTGTTCAAAAAGCTGTTGGTGCCGTCAATGGCGAAATTTATGACACAATCGTTGACATGGAAGCTGAAGAACAGATCGCAATCGACAAAGCAATGATCGAGCTGGATGGAACACCAAATAAAGCTCGCCTTGGTGCAAATGCCATTTTGGGTGTATCACTTGCGGTTTCAAAAGCTGCAGCTGAATCCTCACGCTTGCCGCTTTATCGCTACGTTGGTGGCCCAAGCGCGCACATTCTGCCAGTTCCAATGATGAACATTATTAATGGTGGCGAGCATGCTGATAACCCAATTGATTTCCAAGAATTCATGATTATGCCTGTTGGCGCAGATACGCTGTCAGATGCTGTTCGCATGGGTTCAGAAGTGTTCCACACTTTGAAAAAAGAACTTTCTGCTGCTGGCCATAACACAAGTGTTGGCGATGAGGGTGGTTTTGCACCAAATATTGAAAGCGCACCTGCAGCTCTTGATTTCATCATGTCTTCAATTGAAAAAGCTGGCTATAAACCAGGTGAAGATATGTATCTTGCACTTGATTGTGCTTCAACGGAGTTCTTCAAAGACGGCAAATATGTTCTTGAGGGTGAGGGCCGCACTCTAGATGCAGGCGAAATGGCCGCATACCTAGATGAGCTTGTTAACAAGTACCCAATTATCTCAATTGAAGATGGTATGGCAGAAGATGACTGGGATGGTTGGAAAATGTCTACTGAATTGACAGGATCAAAATGCCAGTTAGTTGGTGATGATTTGTTTGTAACAAATTCATCTCGCCTACGTGATGGTATTAAAATGGGCGTTGCTAACTCAATCTTGGTTAAAGTCAACCAAATCGGTTCTCTTTCAGAAACATTGGATGCCGTAGAAACAGCTCACCGTGCAGGTTACACATCTGTTATGTCTCACCGCTCTGGTGAAACTGAAGATGCAACGATTTCTGATTTGGCTGTTGGTACAAATTGTGGACAGATCAAAACAGGCTCTCTTGCACGTTCTGACCGGTTGGCAAAATACAATCAGCTTATCCGGATTGAGGAAGAGTTGGGCTCACAAGCAGTTTATGCCGGTCGCTCAATTTTACGTAGCTAGGTCCAGTTAAAACCAAACCTGAAAAAAGCGGCTTTTTAGTCGCTTTTTTTGTATGAATTATTATCATTTGATAAGACTAAATTAATCATCATCAGCGATATTACTAACCACGAGGTCTAGTAATGCGTACTCGCTTTAAACGAAAAATGATTGCCCTTCGAGCAGCGTTCTATTTGCTTGGTTTGGGATGTGTTTGTTACTTTGCATATCATGCAGTGACAGGTACATATGGCTTGCGCTCCGGTAAGGAGATGCAGGACCGGATAGCTGAGCTTAAATTGCAAGCAGAATCCTTGTCCGAACAACAGCAATATCTTGAAAAGCAAGTTAGATTAATGAGTGATGGCTCTATGGAGGCAGATATGCTGGATGAGCGTGCACGCAAACTTCTAGCTGTTTCGCGCAAAGATGAAATTGTCATTTACCGCAATTAATTGAGTTAACTTAAATCAAGTTAATTATTAAAAATTCCTTATAAAACATAGTATTAGTGCGAATGGCAGCTATGCATTAATACTGTTGCTGTTATTTAAAATTTGAAATATGATCGCCCAAATAGCAACTTTGGGAGATTTATATGGCTGCTCGAAAGACCACTCGGTCGACGTCCCGCAAATCATCAACAAAAAAAGCCGTTATTGGCCAGTCTGTTAGTGATTTCGACAAAGAAACTGAACTTTCCGCATATCGTGAAATGTTGATGATCCGCCGCTTTGAGGAAAAAGCGGGTCAATTATACGGTATGGGTGCAATTGGCGGTTTCTGTCACCTTTACATTGGTCAAGAAGCAGTCGTTGTCGGCATGCAAATGGCACTCAAAGATGGCGATCAGGTTATCACTGGCTATCGTGATCACGGACACATGCTTGCAAAAGGCATGTCAGCCCGTGGTGTGATGGCTGAACTAACTGGACGCCAAGGTGGTTATTCGCGCGGTAAGGGCGGTTCCATGCATATGTTCTCCAAGGAAAAAGACTTCTATGGTGGACACGGTATTGTGGCAGCCCAAGTTTCTTTGGGCACTGGACTAGCATTTGCCAATAACTATCGCGGCAATGATCATGTGTCAGTTGCTTACTTTGGTGATGGCGCGGCCAACCAAGGTCAAGTTTATGAGAGCTTTAATATGGCTGCTCTTTGGAAGCTGCCAGTGATCTATATTGTGGAAAACAACCGCTATGCGATGGGTACATCAGTATCACGCGCATCAGCACACACAAACTTTGCTGATCGTGGTGCCGCATTTAACATCCCTGGTTTCCAGGTTGATGGAATGGACGTTCGCGCTGTTCACGCAGCCGCAGAAGCAGCTGTTGAGCATGGTCGCTCAGGAAAAGGTCCTGTTATCCTTGAGATGATGACATATCGTTATCGTGGTCACTCAATGTCAGACCCTGCAAAATACCGCACAAAAGATGAAGTACAAAAAATGCGTTCCGAGCAGGATCCAATCGAGCAGGTTAAACAGCGTTTGCTTGAAGGTGGCTTGGCAACAGAAGATGAGCTTAAAGCCATCGATAAAGAAATCCGTTCAGTTGTTGCGGATAGCGCTGATTTTGCACAAAACGATCCAGAGCCGGATGCATCCGAGCTTTATACAGACATTTTGGTTTAAGGGAGGTCATTACCAATGCCTATTGAAATTCTAATGCCTGCCTTGTCTCCAACAATGGAAGAAGGCAATCTTGCAAAGTGGCTTAAAAATGAAGGCGACAGCGTAGCTGCCGGCGATATTTTAGCTGAAATTGAAACAGATAAAGCAACAATGGAAGTTGAAGCCGTTGATGAAGGCGTGATCGGCAAGATCATGGTGCCAGGCGGCACTGAAAACGTTAAGGTCAACGAAGTGATCGCAGTTCTGCTTGAAGAAGGCGAAAGCGCTGACGATATTGGCAAAGCTTCTGCTCCAGCGGCTGCACCCGCTCCAGAAGCTGCTCCTGCTGCTGAGGCCCCAGCTCCTGTTGCTGCAACGCCGATATCAGTTGAAGTTGCGTCAGACCCAGATATTCCAGCTGGTACAGAAATGGTGCCAACAACAGTTCGTGAAGCACTTGGTGCTGCCATGGCGGAAGAAATGCGCTCAGATGACGACGTTTTCGTTATGGGTGAAGAAGTTGCTGAATATCAAGGCGCTTACAAAATTACACAAGGCTTGCTTGATGAATTTGGTGCACGTCGTGTGATTGATACGCCAATTACTGAGCATGGTTTTGCAGGTGTTGGCGTTGGTGCTGCCATGGCTGGTTTGAAACCAATTGTTGAGTTCATGACGTTTAACTTTGCCATGCAGGCAATTGACCACATCATCAACTCAGCAGCTAAAACACTTTATATGTCCGGTGGCCAGATGGGCGCGCCAATCGTATTTCGTGGGCCAAACGGTGCTGCAGCGCGCGTGGGTGCACAGCACTCACAGTGTTATGCTGCATGGTATAGCCAAATCCCAGGTTTGAAGGTTGTTATGCCTTATACGGCAGCAGATGCAAAAGGCTTGTTAAAAGCTGCGATCCGCGATCCAAACCCAGTGATCTTCTTAGAAAACGAAATCCTTTACGGTCAAACATTTGATGTGCCTAAAGTTGATGATTTCGTGCTGCCAATTGGTAAAGCGCGTATTCACAAAGCTGGTAAAGATGTCACCATGGTTTCATTCGGCATCGGTATGACATACGCGGTTAAAGCGGTTGAAGAGCTTGCTGAAATGGGCATTGATGTTGAATTGATCGATTTGCGCACAATTCGCCCAATGGATTTGCCAACAGTGATTGAATCAGTGAAGAAAACTGGTCGTTTGGTCACTGTGGAAGAAGGCTTCCCGCAAAACTCAGTTGGTACTGAAATCGCAACGCGCGTGATGCAGCAAGCATTTGACTATTTGGATGCGCCAGTCATCACAATTGCTGGTAAAGATGTTCCAATGCCTTATGCGGCAAACTTGGAAAAACTTGCATTGCCAAATGTTGGTGAAGTGATCGATGCGGTTAAAGCCGTAACTTACACAAGCTAAGGGAAGGGAAGATTATGCCAATTAATATTACCATGCCTGCCTTATCTCCAACCATGGAAGAAGGCACGTTGTCATCCTGGCTTGTGAAAGTAGGCGATGAAATTGGACCGGGCGATGTGATCGCTGAAATTGAAACAGACAAAGCGACAATGGAAGTTGAAGCTGTTGACGAAGGCACAGTTCTTGAGCTTCTAGTCGAAGCTGGGACTGAAGGCGTGAAAGTCAATTCAGTCATCGCTACAATCTCAGGTGAAGATGAGGGTGCAACACCCGCACCGGCGGCAGCTCCTGCACCAGCAGCAGCACCAGCTCCTCAAGCCGAAGCGCCAAAGGCTGCACCTGCAGCAGCTTCAGCACCCGCACCTGTTGCATCAGATGGTTCTCGCGTTTTCTCATCACCGCTTGCGCGCCGGATTGCTAAAGATGCAGGTCTTGAGATTTCAGCCGTTTCAGGCTCAGGTCCAAAGGGTCGTATTATCAAGCGTGACGTTGAAGCAGCGATTGCAAATGGTGTGACAAGTGCACCAGCGGCAGCAGCGCCAAGTGCAGCAGCTTCTGCACCTGCTGCGGCTTCTAAACCACCATCAATGTCTGATGAGCAAGTGCTTAAATTGTTTGACGAAGGTTCATATGAACTGGTCAAACATGATGGCATGCGCAAAACGATTGCCTCACGTTTGCAAGAATCAAAGCAAAACGTACCGCATTTCTATGTGTCCGCTGATTGTGAGCTTGATGCTCTATTGGCGCTACGTAGCCAGCTTAACAAAGGTGCGCCTGTTAAGGACGACAAGCCAGCTTACAAGATCTCAGTTAATGACATGGTGATTAAAGCTATGGCGCTTGCATTGCGAGATGTGCCGGAAGCTAATGTGTCTTGGACTGACGATAATATGGTCAAGCACAAGCATGTTGATGTGGGTGTTGCTGTATCTATCGAAGGTGGCTTGATTACACCAATCGTACGTAAAGCTGAGCAAAAAACACTTTCAACCATTGCCAATGAAATGAAGGATTTGGCTGGTCGTGCACGTGACAAGAAGCTTTCACCATCTGAATATCAAGGCGGCACGACTGCTGTTTCTAACCTTGGTATGTTCGGTGTGAAAAACTTCTCAGCAATTGTGAACCCTCCACATTCAACGATTTTGGCTGTTGGTGCGGGTGAAAAACGTCCTGTCGTAAAAGATGGTGCGCTAGCTGTTGCAACTGTAATGACGGTTACACTTTCCACAGATCACCGTTCGGTTGATGGTGCTTTGGGTGCTGAATTGATTGCAGCATTTAAAGGCTATATCGAAAACCCAATGGGGATGCTTGTTTAGGAACGGATAATGAAAAACGTTCTTTGCTTCGGAGATTCACTAACCTGGGGTTTTGATGCTCAAACTGGCGGCCGTCACAATTTAGGCGACCGTTGGCCAACAGCACTGTCAAAAGCTCTGGGTTCAGATGTGCACATCATTGCAGAAGGTTTAAACGGCCGCACAACTGCATTTGATGATTATACAGCTGATTGTGATCGCAATGGCGTTCGCATTTTGCCGACATTGCTTGCAACGCATAAACCGCTTGATTTGATCATTGTGCTTTTGGGTACCAATGATCTCAAGGAGATGGTTGTCGGTAACGCCACTGCAAGTGTTAAAGGTTTGGAACGGATTATTCGTATCATCCAGCGCCATGAATCGCATGAAATGGGTGCGTCACCAGACATTCTGATCGTGTCGCCGCCAAAATTTTGCGAAACAGCAAATACAGATATTGGCGCATTATTCGTTGGTGGTTTGGAAGAATCTAAGAAATTCCCAACGCTCCATGCCGATTTGGCCGATAATTTTGGCTGCGGCTTTTTTGACGCTAATTCAGTATGCGAAACAACACCGATTGATGGCATTCATTTAGATGCCAAAAACACTAAAGACTTGGGCGAGGGATTGGCCTCGACTGTTAAACTTATGTTGGGGCTTTAAGCCGCAAAACTTAGGAGACATAGATCATGTCTAACAATTACGACGTTATTATCATTGGTTCAGGTCCTGGCGGATATGTGACTGCTATCCGCGCAGCACAACTTGGCTTAAAGACAGCCATTGTTGAGCGCGAGCATTTGGGCGGTATCTGCCTCAACTGGGGTTGTATCCCAACAAAGGCATTGTTGCGTTCAGCTGAAATGATGGATCATGCAGCGCATGCAAAATCATATGGCCTTACACTTGAAGGCAAGATGACGGCAAAGGTTGAAGATGTTGTGGCGCGTTCACGCGGCGTATCTGCTCGCTTGAATGGCGGTGTTGGCTTCTTGATGAAGAAAAACAAAGTTGACGTGATTTGGGGTGAAGCAAAGCTTAAAAAACCAGGTGAGGTCGTTGTTAGCAAACCATCAAAACCTGCATATGAGCCGCAAAATCCAATTCCAAAAGGTATTCTGCCTGAAGGCACATACACAGCCAAACACATCATTGTGGCTACTGGCGCGCGTCCTCGTGCATTGCCGGGTATCGAGCCTGATGGAAAACTGATCTGGACATATTTTGAAAGCATGGTGCCAAAAGAAATGCCTAAATCTATCGTTGTGATGGGGTCTGGCGCAATTGGTATCGAGTTTGCAAGTTTCTACCTTTCAATGGGTGTTGAAGTCACCGTTGTTGAATTGATGAAAAATATCATGCCTGTTGAAGATGTTGAAATCTCGACAATTGCTCGCAAAGCGCTTGTAAAGCGCGGCATGAAGATCATCAATGAAGCAAAAGTCACCAAAGTTGATAAGGCTGCAAACAGCATTACAGCGCATGTGGAAACAAAAGACGGTAAAGTGACACAAATCAAAGCGGATCGTTTGATCTCAGCTGTTGGTGTTCAAGGTAATATCGAAAATCTTGGTCTTGAAGATCTTGGCGTTAAAACTGATCGTGGCTGTGTGGTCATTGATGATTACGGTAAAACCAATGTTGAAGGTTTATATGCAATCGGCGACGTTGCTGGCCCGCCAATGCTTGCCCATAAAGCTGAGCATGAAGGCGTAATTTGTATTGAAAAAATTGCAGGTGTTCCAGGTGTTCACCCAATGGACAAGGGCAAAATTCCTGGCTGTACATATTGTCAACCGCAAGTGGCTTCAGTTGGTCTTACAGAAGCTGCAGCTAAAGAAGCTGGTCGCGACATTCGTGTTGGCCGCTATTCCTTTGTTGCAAATGGTAAAGCCATCGCACTTGGTGAAGACAATGGCATGATCAAAACGATTTTCGATAAGCACACTGGCGAACTTTTGGGCGCACATATGGTGGGTGCTGAAGTGACAGAGCTGATCCAAGGTTTCGTTGTTGCCATGAACTTGGAGACAACTGAAGAAGAGCTAATGCACACAATCTTCCCGCATCCAACCTTGTCAGAAATGATGAAGGAAAGTGTGCTTGATGCTTATGGACGGGTGTTGAACGCATAAATGAAGCTATTTTTGATCCCAATGCTAATCGGTTTTGCGCTCGGAGCGTTTGGTGGCATGGCTGCCATTCAAGGGCGCGGCTCGGTTGATTTGGGATCAACGAGTTTTGAAGGCTGGACGGGAATTCTGGTGGTTGCTGGGATTTTAACAGCAGTCGGGTTTGTCATTGGGCTCATTCTCTGGTTATTGGTGAGAACCTTAAAAACGGCGCAAAAGATTGACGCAGACTAAGCGTCGCTTCAAACAGTCACATTGCATCTTTTATGAAATGACCTATCTTAGGTTAAAGCGAATTTGGAGTTTATAAAATGGTTACCGTCATCGATACGACCAGACCAGAAAAAGCAAAGCTTAGACATCCGGAAAAAGCGCATAAACCGGATAATGAAATCACTAAGAAACCTGATTGGATTCGCGTAAAAGCGCCTGTCTCCAAGGGTTACAAAGAAACTCGCAAAATCGTTCAGGACAATAATCTTGTGACGGTTTGTGAAGAAGCTGGCTGTCCAAATATCGGCGAATGCTGGGATAAAAAACACGCTACATTTATGATCATGGGCGAGATTTGCACCCGTGCTTGTGCGTTCTGTAACGTTATGACCGGTAAGCCCAACGCGCTTGATCAATCAGAGCCTGAAAACGTGGCTAAAGCTGTCGTCGAGATGGGCCTAAAGCATGTTGTGATCACATCCGTTGATCGTGATGATTTAGCCGATGGTGGCGCAGAACACTTTGCGCAAGTGATTGGCGCGATCCGCAAGGCGTCTCCTGAAACAACAATTGAAATCCTCACACCTGACTTCTTGCGTAAAAATGGTGCTTTGGAAGTTGTTGTGGCGGCCAAACCTGATGTGTTTAATCACAACCTTGAAACAGTGGCGTCCAACTATCTAACTGTGCGTCCAGGTGCACGTTATTTCCATTCAATGCGTTTGCTTCAGCGCGTTAAAGAGCTTGATCCAACGATTTTTACTAAATCTGGCATCATGGTTGGGCTTGGTGAAACACGTAACGAAGTCCTTCAATTGATGGATGATTTCCGTGTTGCAGATGTTGATTTCCTAACAATCGGTCAGTATTTGCAACCAACGCGTAAGCACCATAAAGTCGTTAGTTATATTACGCCTGATGAATTTAAGTCATATAAAACAAATGCTTATGCCAAAGGTTTCTTGATGGTGTCGGCAAGCCCGCTCACACGTTCATCGCACCATGCGGGTGATGATTTTGCCAAACTTAAAGCTGCGCGCGACGCTAAAAACGCAAAATGAGTTTAATTGTTTATGCCTAAATTTGAGCGTACGCATGTAGTTAATCACAAAGCGCAGGATATGTTCGATCTTGTCGCCGATGTGGAAAAATATCCCGAATTTTTGCCTATGTGCGAAGCGCTAACCGTGCGTGAAACACGCGAGCGAGGGGGTAAAACCTTACTGGTCGCGGATATGACAGTTGGGTATAAATCGATCAATGAAACATTCACCAGTCAGGTGTTTTTAAAGCCCGACGAGATGCTGATTGAAGCCAAATATATCGATGGTCCATTCAAACATCTCGATAACTGTTGGCGATTTATAGATATCGAAGGCACAAACACATGCGAAGTTGATTTCTATATCGATTATGCATTCAAGAGCATGGCTTTGGGGCTCGTGATGGGATCGATGTTTGAGCGCGCCTTTGCTAAATTTACGCAGAGCTTTGAAGCTCGCGCTGATGAGATTTATCGCGTATAAAGGCAACCTGCAAAATAGGGGTGCATTGTGAAAATCTTCTTATATATCTGCGCAGGTATATTTCTAATTGGTCCGCTTATCGCCTGGACTTGGATATCAGCGATGGCATGCGCATTTGTAAATTCATCGAGTTGTGGCGTTAATATTGGTGACTTTCTCAACCCCGAGTTTTTAACGCTCTACGCATTGCCGTTTTTACTTGGCGTTGTTTGTTTTTACTTTGCCCACAAACGAAAATCTGCAGGCAAAGAAGAATTACAGAGCAATTAATCTAGCTAATTTACAGCGTTACTTACTGGCGTTGATCGCAGCCGTTTGAAACGCTTTGTCGTCCAGCTTATCTGTTGGGCTTCTCGGTGCGCCGCCACCTTCACCCATATATTCATCGCGTGTTCCGATGAAGTAGTAGCCGCCTTTGCTGCGTGGTGCGATCACATAGCGCTCATGCAGTTCAAAATCACCTTCAGTGCAACGGATCTCACCAAGATGGATCTTCGTGCCATTAGAGGTTTTACGGCCTGAGCTTGATTCAAAATCACCCTCGCATTTCTTTTCCTCAGCAGCGATCGAGTTTTCGATCAATTGGCTTTCGCTCATCGCGGCACTGTTGGAAACAATATGCGTAACCAGTAAACGCGCATTACCTTCCGCAACCGCATGATAACCGGTGAGTTCTTCCTCGAGCTGATCGCTTGGGATAAGCTTAATGTCAGAAAGACCAGCATATCCAATCAGCGCGAACATCTTTTGCGTTGCTTCTAATTGAAGCGCAGGATCATTATCATTGGTAATAGTAGTCTCAGCTAAATTTGGAACTGCAGTCGCAGGAGCTGTCGCAGTTGGAGCAGCTGGTGCAGGTTGAGAGACGGTCGGCTTGTTTTGCACCGTGCTTGTGCCAAATCCTTTAGACGCATTTGTGCGCGCCACATGATAATCAACACATTTAGACAAACGCGCTACAACACGAGATGTACCTGTTAGGCGGAAGTCATAGGTATAAGAACCATCATAGACATATAGTTTATTGCCACGACGAAAACGCGAGATCATCGTTGGATCATAAGGCATCGGCATTGTGACAAGTTTTGGGGTAGCCGTTGTTGCGGTTGCTGAGAACCAAGCGCTGCGGTCAATGCGGTACTGCATTGTAAATTGGTTGCCGGTTGTCAAATTCCAATGCGGAGATCCAAATCCAAGTACCCAACCATAAGTCTCATCTATCTGAATACTTATGGAGATGCCATTGCGATAGTTAGCTGTCGCTATGCATGATAAAAACGAACCGTCTTGATCTGAGACGAACGCTTCTCCACTCCAAGCGCCTACTTTGAAACTTTCAACTGATCCAGCAAAGCTAGGAATAGAAAAAGCGACCAGCGCTAGGCAGGTTTTTGCAAGAAGTTTGAACATGATTTGCTCCCCGACACATCGTGTAATTTCGTGTTTTTATATTTTGATTACAGTCTGCTAAACTTTTTAAAAAAGTCAATTCGTCAAGCGAAATTGTTGATAAAAATCAATCCAGTTCATACTTTAGTATGAGTTGATCACCATCAAAAGCTCGTTCAAGGCACGGTCAACAGTTGATTGCCTGATTTCATCGCGTGATTTGTCTTCGCCAAGAAGAAGTTTGTAGGTTTGGATACCATCGTTGCTCGCAACGCCCATATAGACCAAACCAACTGGTTTTTCATCTGATCCACCGCCAGGACCTGCAATTCCGGTCACGGCGACGGTCACATCAGCGCGCGAGTTATTAAGCGCACCCAGCGCCATTTCATAGGCTGTTTGATCACTGACCGCGCCGTGCTCTTTTAAAGTCTCATCAGATACACCGAGCATATCCATTTTCGCTTCATTGGAATAAGTTACAAATCCACGATCAACAACGCTTGATGAGCCGGCGATATCAGTTAGCGCGGCTGCGATTAATCCACCCGTGCAGCTTTCAGCCGTTGCAATCATCAATCCCGCCTTGGTATAGGCTGTTATAATATCGCTGGCATTGCTCATGAATTTGCACCATAAACTACAGTCGCAGTCGCAATGGCTGCAATACCTTCTTCGCGACCAATGAAGCCAATTTTTTCGTTTGTTGTTGCTTTAACGGAACAACGTACAACGTCGATACCCAAAATCTTTGCCAGACTTTCGCGCATTTTTTGGCGATGTGGACCAATTTTCGGCTGCTCGGCAATCAGAGAAACATCTGCATTCGTGATAATACCGCCGTGATCACGAATGATCTTTGCTGCATGCTCTAAGAAAATGTAGGACGCTGCACCTTTCCATTGTGGATCACTTGGCGGGAAGTGGTCGCCAATATCGCCTTCACCACATGTTGCAAGCAATGCATCTGTAAGTGCGTGTAATGCAACATCGGCATCTGAATGTCCGGAAAGCGATTTGTTATGCGGAATATCAATGCCACAAAGTGTGACATGATCTCCATCGACCAATTGATGAACGTCATACCCATTTCCTGTTCTGACATCTGCAAATACAGGCATTAACTTCTCATTGGCCATCTTTATATCTTCCGTAGTCGTCAACTTGGTGTTTTCTGATGAACCTTGAACGATAAATACCTCGTCCCCAGTCCATTCAATCAATGCGCAATCGTCGGTAAAATCAAGCCGTTCAGCTTGTTCTGCTTTTGAATGCGCTGATAAAATGGTTTGAAAGTCAAACCCTTGCGGTGTCTGCGCAGCATACAGATTTTCACGCGATACCGTTTCTTCGATAATCATATCTTTGTTCGAGCGTTTAAGCGTATCTGCAACCGCAGTTGCTGGTAGGACAGCGTTATGCCCTTCAGATAGTCCTTCGAGCACTTCTGAAATTAACGCCGATGTCACAAATGGGCGGACACCATCGTGGATCAAGACAAATTTAGGGTTCATCTCGATTGCAGCTCTAAGGCCATTTAATACAGATTGTTGGCGAGTCGCGCCGCCATGAACCAGAGTTAAATTCTGTTGATCTACATTTTCGCAGGCATTCGTGATTAATTCATCATCATCAATATGAGTGACAATGATTAGGTGCGAAATACCGCTATGTTGTTGAAATTTTTCAATTGTATGGGAGATAATTGGTTGATTTCCAATTTTTCGATACTGTTTTGGTCCATCAATGAGCCCGCCAGCCCGTTCTCCACGTCCTGCCGCTACAATAATAGCCACATTGTTATGATCTAAATAATTTGACATAAATTAGTTCTATTTTCCAAAACAAATCAAAGCCTAGCCCGTTGTAAACTTTAAGTAAAAGACTTACCACATGAATTTCCGATTATCGAAATTAATTTAAGTTATTCCATATTATCCCTTGGCAAAAAGGAATTTAGTGTCTAAAAATAAGGCACTAGATATTTTTGCACTTTTGAAAGGCAGATTGTGCTAGAGCTCATTCGCCAGCCGCTGAAAATAGACCGAATAGAAACCAGAAATAGGGTGATACAAGCTCCGCTGTCTGGAGTTTCAGATCTGCCATTTCGTCAATTAGCCTATGAGTATGGTGCGGGCATGGTTGTGACTGAAATGGTTGCTAGCCGCGAACTCGTATGCAACTCAGCCGAATCATTTGTGCGTATGCAGGGAAAAGGTATCAAGCCACACGTCGTACAGCTCGCTGGACGAGAAGCTAAATGGATGCGCGATGCCGCAAAAATCTGTGCCGATAGCGGGGCAGATATGATCGATATCAATATGGGTTGTCCGGCAAAGAAAGTAACGGGCGGATATTCAGGTTCGGCATTGATGAAAGACCTTGATCTCGCGCGAGAATTGATTTCAGCAACAGTCGAAGCTGTTGATATCCCTGTTTCTGTTAAAATGCGTCTAGGTTGGGATGTTGATTGCATCAACGCGCCAGAACTTGCCAAAGGCGCGGAAGACTTGGGCGCTAAGCTCATCACTGTTCACGGCAGGACCCGCAACCAGTTTTATGAAGGTAAGGCAGATTGGCAGGCCATTAAAGCAGTACGCGATGCGATTTCCATTCCGTTGATCGCAAACGGCGATGTTGAGACGGAAGACGATATTCATAACATTTTGAAAATCTCAGGTGCAGATGCGGTGATGGTTGGTAGAGCAAGCCAAGGTCGCCCTTGGCATTGTGGCGCTTTAGCTGGCAATGAAGATGTTCCCAACAGCGCAAATGATATTGCTGCATTTGTCGAGCGTCATTATCTGATGATGATCGATCATTACGGTGAAAAAGTTGGTGTGCGACAATCTCGAAAACATCTCAATTGGTATTTAGAATGTTATGCTTCCAATATCTCACCTGAAGATCGTGGAGATATTTTATCTTCAAAAGACATTGCACATGTAATCGAAAAAATGACGCAAGCTATTGTAAATAAATTTTCAATCCCAGAAGGAGAAGTCGCTTGATATCCATTAACAAAGATCAAGCCGCTCTGGTGCTTAATGCATTGCCACATGCTGTTGTTATGGTTGATGCAGAAGGCTTTATTATTTCTGCAAATTGGGAAGCTGAAGCTTTTTTAAGCGCTAGCTTGTCTCACCTGACCAACCACAAACTTCAAGAGTTTATGCCATTTGGTAGTCCAGTGCTATATTTGCTGGAGCAAGTGCGTGAGCGCGCTGGACCTGTCAGTGAATATCGGGTTGATTTAAGTTCGCCACGTCTTGGCGAGGAAAAACTGGTGGATATCTACGCCTCTCCCGTGGGCGGCAATAGCACAGATGCGGTGATCGTATTTCAAGAACGCTCGCGTGCTGATAAAATCGACCGTCAACTAACTCATAGAGCAGCCGCAAGATCGGTATCTGGCTTAGCATCAATGCTCGCACATGAGATTAAAAATCCCTTGTCGGGCATTAGAGGCGCAGCGCAATTGCTCGAAACATCAGTTGATGACGAAGATAAGGCGCTGACGCGGCTAATTCGTGATGAAACCGATCGGATCGTCTCGCTTGTTGATCGTATGGAAGTCTTCTCAGATGAGCGCCCAATTGATAGGGTTGCAATCAATATTCACTCAGTACTTGATCATGTGATCGCCATCGCAAAAGCAGGTTTCGCCCGCGATATTGAGTTTGAGCAACTCTATGATCCGTCTTTGCCGCTCGTATATGCAAATCGTGACCAACTTATTCAGGTGTTTTTAAACCTTGTAAAAAATGCGGCGGAAGCTGTATCTGATACACCAAATCCCAAAATTTCTGCCATGACCGCGTTCCGTCCGGGTATTAAATTGTCCGTTGGCTCTTCCCGTGAGCGTGTTTCATTGCCGTTGGAATTTACAATTCGTGATAATGGTCCTGGGATTCCCAATGA
The DNA here is from genome assembly GCA_039974935.1 of Lentilitoribacter sp. Lineage (GTDB taxonomy): Bacteria > Pseudomonadota > Alphaproteobacteria > Rhizobiales > Rhizobiaceae > Lentilitoribacter. The sequence goes on from JBDWIC010000003.1 coordinate 133,496, forward strand.
TTTACTACCACATTTATTTGACCCGTTTATAACAACAAAAACCAATGGTTCTGGCCTTGGTCTAGCGCTCGTTGCTAAGATTATCGGAGCTCATGGTGGGATCGTTGAATGTGATAGCCAGAAGGGTAAAACCCTTTTCAAAGTACTTATGCCAATTTCCCAAAATGATAAGGATCAGAACACCTCCCAGTCTGATCCTCAAGGAGCACAATAATGTCAAAAGCTACGATTTTAGTCGCAGATGATGATGCCGCCATACGAACCGTTCTCAATCAAGCTCTCAGCCGTGCAGGATATGATGTCAGAGTAACATCAAACGCTGGTACTTTGTGGCGTTGGATCGCTGCAGGTGAGGGGGATTTGGTTATCACTGATGTTGTGATGCCCGATGAAAATGCATTTGATTTATTACCACGGATCAAAAAAGCTCGTCCGGATTTACCTATTTTGGTCATGAGTGCGCAAAACACCTTTATGACGGCGATCAGAGCATCGGAAGGTGGTGCATATGATTATCTGCCAAAGCCGTTTGACCTGACAGAAATGACGTCGATCATTGACCGTGCGTTGTCAGAGCCAAAACGTGGTCCGAGCGCATTGAGTGACGATCACTCAGAAACCATGCCGCTTGTTGGGCGTTCTGCTGCCATGCAAGAGATCTATCGCGTACTAGCGCGTCTTATGCAGACTGATCTAACGTTGATGATCACAGGTGAATCGGGAACGGGTAAAGAGCTTGTCGCACGTGCTTTGCATGACTATGGCAAGCGCCGAAACGGTCCATTTGTCGCAATAAACATGGCAGCGATCCCTCGGGATTTGATCGAGTCTGAGTTGTTTGGCCATGAAAAAGGTGCTTTCACTGGCGCCCATAACAAGTCAACGGGTCGTTTTGAACAAGCAGAAGGCGGCACGCTGTTTCTTGATGAGATTGGCGATATGCCAATGGATGCGCAAACGCGCTTGCTGCGCGTATTGCAGCAGGGTGAATACACCACTGTTGGTGGGCGTACGCCAATTAAAACAGATGTTCGAATTGTTGCTGCGACCAACAAAGACCTCAAAATTTCAATCAATAAAGGCGAATTTCGTGAGGATTTGTTCTACCGGTTAAACGTTGTTCCGCTCAGATTGCCGCCACTGCGAGATCGCGCTGAGGACGTGCCAGATCTTATCAGACACTTCATGCAACAAAATATTGGTGAGGGGTTAGACGCCAAGCGTTTTGAAAAAGAAGCTCTCAATCTGTTAAAAAATCATGCTTGGCCAGGTAACGTGCGTGAACTGGAAAACTTGGTTCGCCGAATTATGGCTTTATACCCGCAGGACGTTATCTCAAGTGATATTATTGCAACGGAACTCCAATCAGGCAATGAGACAACACCTGAATATATATCTGTAGCTCAAGGTCCGGTGACAATTGCGCAAGCCGTCGAAGAAAATATGCGCACATATTTCACCAGTTTCGGTGATGGTTTACCACCTGCAGGGCTTTACCAACGCGTCTTGGAAGAGGTGGAATATCCTTTGATTTTAGCTGTTTTAACAGCAACACGCGGTAACCAAATCAAAGCTGCAGAATTGCTCGGTTTAAACCGAAATACACTGCGTAAAAAAATCAGAGAATTGGGCATAGCTGTTTATCGCTCGTCAAAACCAAGCTGATCATAGAACTTAAGCGTTGCATTTTCGCCACATTGTTGCTTCATTGACACAATCACTTTGATTGAATGAAACGATTCTGAGGTTAATTGAGAACTTTGACGCCGATTGTTGCAGATGTAGATGCTTCGACTGAGAAAAACTCATTTTTTCTTAACCCACGATTTCTTCTTGTTATCGTAGCGCTTTTTAGCGCGGCAATCTCATTCGTTATCCTTCTGGGTCTAACACCAATTAGACCTGAGCAAAACGTTATCACCGGGGCTGTGATAATCAATTCGTTCTTGGTCGCGTGTTTGCTGATCATGATCATCGTCGAGTTCGTCAAGCTATTAAGAGCCCGTAAGGTTGGTAAAGCCGCGGCGCAACTTCACATTAGAATTGTTGCGCTGTTTAGTATCGTTGCGATTACACCTGCCATTCTAGTTGCTGTTATTGCCTCCTTAACGCTCGATGTCGGCTTGGATCGCTGGTTTTCTATCCGCACCAAGGCAATTGTGAATTCCTCGCTGAATGTTGCTGAAGCTTATGAGCTTGAAAATGCGCGATACCTTAATGGACAAGTGCTCTCTATGGCACAAGATTTGGACAGCTCCAGATCGCTCTACTTTCTTGATAGAACTGGGTTTTTAGAATTTTTCAATCGTCAGACTGTCGCACGAGAATTGATTGGTTCAAAATTGTTGCAGCAGGATGGCAGCGCGATATTGCAAACTGAATTAGAAGATGGCGGAACTATTCCCGATATCCCAGAGGGTGCGATCGATGATGCCGCCAGCGGTTTACCAGTGCTTATTGCGTCTGGTCGTACAAATTTGGTTGGTGCGGTTCTTAAGTTGCGCAACATTCCTGACGCATATTTGTATGTTGTGCGCAGCTTGGATGATGAAGTAATTCGTGCAAAACAGCTGATGGAAGAAGCAACAGCTGAATATAATGCACTTGATGAAGGGCGATCAAACCTTCAAATTGCCTTTGGTGTTTTATTCACGGGCTTTGCGCTCATCTTGCTTTTATCAGCTATTTGGATGGCGATTGCCGTTGCTGATAGGTTGGTTCGACCGATCCGCCGATTAATTACCGCATCAGATGAAGTCGCAAAGGGTGATTTAAACGTCACTGTGCCAGTACATAGTTCAGATGGTGATGTCGGTTCTCTGACAATGACGTTTAACAACATGATCGCTGATATCCGTGCTCAGCGAGATGAATTGCTCACAACGCGTGATCAAATTGATGATCGCAGACGCTTTACTGAAGCTGTGCTAACGGGAGTGTCCGCGGGTGTTATTGGCGTTGACGCTGATGGTGTCATAACAATCGTCAATAAATCTGCGAGCATTATTCTTGATCGTCCAGTTGATGGTTTGATTGGCCAGCCAATTGAAGATGTTGCGCCCGGTTTTGTATCGATATTTGTAGAAGCGGGGCTCAAATACCGCAATGAGTTCCGTCGTCAAGTGACAATGGCAAATGGTGGCAAGGAACATACACTAGATGTGAAAGTCACGCGCGAGGAAACATCAGACGGGCATGAATCTTACGTTGTAACGGTTGATGATATTACCGATCTTGTAATTGCACAAAGATCGACAGCATGGGCAGATGTTGCCCGTCGCATTGCTCACGAGATCAAAAATCCATTAACGCCGATCCAGCTTTCAGCCGAGCGAATTAGACGCCGTTTTGGCAAACACATCCCAGAAGATGGAAAACAAGTGTTTGAGCAATGCACAGATACTATTGTCAGGCAGGTTGGTGATATTGGCCGTATGGTCAATGAGTTTTCTTCCTTTGCGCGAATGCCTAAGCCAGTGAAAACACAACAGGATCTGCGCGATATCCTCAAGGATGCAGTCTTTACAATCGAAGTCAGCCGGTCAGAAATCAATTTTGAGCAAGAACTACCCGAAGAGCCAATGTTGGGTGATTTCGATTCACGTATGTTGGGCCAAGCCTTTGGCAATCTCATTAAAAATGCAACCGAAGCCATTGATGCAGTGCCAGATGATACACCGCGCGATGTAAAACGAATTTTAGTGCGCGCGACAAAATCGGCTGATGAACATGACTATATTGTCGATATTATTGATAATGGTAATGGCCTGCCGAACGAGAACAGACACCGTTTGCTTGAACCTTATATGACCATGCGAGAAAAGGGCACAGGTTTAGGGTTGGCAATTGTGAAGAAGATTGCGGAAGATCATGACGGGTCATTGGAACTGCATGATGCACCTTCCGATTTTGACGAAAATCCAGGTGCAATGTTTCGGGTCATATTGTCAGCTCAAGCGAGTGAACAACCAGAAAAGCCAGAAGTAAATCAAGAAATAATACAAGGACAAGCAGATGCCGTCTGATATTTTGGTCGTAGACGATGAAGAAGATATTCGTGAAATTGTTTCTGGTATCTTAGATGATGAGGGGCATGAAACTCGTACCGCCTTTGATAGTGATAGTGCACTTGCGGCAATTGAAGAGCGCGTGCCACGCCTTGTGTTTCTCGATATCTGGCTGCAAGGTAGCCGGTTAGATGGTTTAGCGCTTTTAGATAATATCAAGTCTAGATACCCGGATTTGCCTGTTATCATGATCTCGGGTCACGGAAATATTGAAACGGCTGTATCTGCTATTCGCCGTGGCGCCTATGACTTCATCGAAAAGCCCTTTAAGGTCGAACAGCTTATCATGGTGTGCGAACGGGCAATTGAGACATCAAAATTAAAGCGTGAAGTCAGAGACCTAAAAAAACGTACGGGTGGTGACACAATTGAGCTGGTAGGGCCATCGCAATCCATCACGCAATTAAAGCAAAATATTGATAAGATCGCACAAACCAATGCGCGTATTATGATCAAGGGACCGTCAGGGGCCGGTAAAGAACTTGCCGCGCGGATCATTCATAAAAATTCAAGTCGCGCGAATGGTCCGTTTGTTGTTCTAAATTCTGCAACGATTACGCCTGAGCGCATGGAAATTGCGCTGTTTGGAACAGAAAATAACAATGGTAATGAGCGTAAAATCGGCGCGTTAGAAGAAGCTCATGGTGGTATATTGTATCTTGATGAGATTGCTGATTTGCCGCTTGAAACTCAAGGTAAAATTGTCCGTGTACTCGTTGAACAACAGTTTGAACGTGTTGGCGGCACAAAGCGGGTTAAAGTGGATGTCCGCGTCTTATCTTCCACAGCTCAAGTGCTTGAAGAGCTAATCGCGCAAAAGCTGTTCCGTGAAGATTTGTATCATCGTTTATGCGTTGTGCCGCTAAAAGTGCCTGCACTGCGCGACAGAAGTGAAGATATACCGTTCTTAGTTGATCATCTTATGCGGCAAATCTGTGAGCAAATGGGCGTTAAAAAACGAGTTATCACAGATGATGCATTGGCTATTTTGCAGTCCCATTCTTGGCCAGGTAACATCAGGCAGCTTAAAAACCTTATTGAACGTTTGATTATTCAAGCGCAGGATCAGGATGCATCTATTCCCATCGGCATTGAAATGTTGCCAGATGATGTATCAGAGGCCGTGCCACAAATGGGTGAGGCGGGCCAGCAACATATTATGTCGTTGCCAATACGCGAAGCACGTGAAGCATTTGAACGCGAATATTTACTTGCTCAAATCAACCGTTTTGGTGGAAATATTTCAAAAACGGCAAATTTTGTAGGCATGGAACGCTCCGCTTTGCACCGGAAATTAAAATCACTTGGTGTTTAAAACCATCTTGTACCCATAGTAATGTCATCGCGAATAGTTTAAACCAAGCTCTTATACGGTCTAAACCGATCTGAATTTGGATAAAGGAAAGCCATGAAAGTTATTATTTGTGGTGCAGGGCGTGTTGGTTACGGCATTGCCGAACGACTCGCTGCCGAAGAAAATGATGTTTCCGTGATTGATACATCAGAGGAACTGGTTCAGGCCATCCGCGATACACTCGATGTACGTGGTTATATTGGTCATGGCGCACATCCAGATGTTCTTGCTAGAGCTGGTGCTGAACAAGCAGATATGATCATTGCGGTAACCTTATCTGATGAGGTCAACATGGTTGCCTGTCAGATCGCGCATTCGCTGTTTAATGTACCAAAGAAAATTGCGCGTATCAGAGCACAGGGGTACTTGCACTCTCATTGGTCAGATCTGTTTTCACGCGAAAATATGCCAATTGATGTGATTATTTCACCAGAAGTTGAAGTTGGTTGGACTGTTTTACGAAGAATTGCTCTGCCCGGCGCGATCGATGTTACGAGCTTTATTGACGATAAAGTTGTCATGACAGCGATAGAATGCCGTGATGACTGTCCGCTCGTTGATAGACCTTTAGTGCAATTGACCGAAACGTTCCCAGATTTGGTAACAACAGTTGTTGGTATATGGCGCAACGAAGAGTTTATTGTTCCAAAATCATCAGATCAACTCAACACAGGTGATGTGGCTTATGTTTTAACTGAACAAAGTCAGGTTAATCGTGTGTTGGGATTGTTTGGACATAATGAGGAAGAAGCAAGGCGTATTGTCATTGCTGGCGGCGGTAATATTGGTGAGTTTGTTGCTAAGAAAATTGAACAAAACCAACCTAAGACCCGCGTCAAAATTCTTGAACTTAATCGTGATCGTGCCCTTAAAATTGCAGATAACATGCAGCGGACCGTTGTGTTAAATGGATCGTCAATTGAACAAAAAATCCTCATTGAAGCGGATATTCAAGATGCTGATTTGATGATTGCACTGACAAATGATGATCAGATTAACATCTTATCATGTGTGATGGCTAAGCATTTGGGGTGCGAATCTAATTTGGCGCTCGTTAATAGCCCAACATATCAGCAGTTTACGAAATCTCTAGGCATTGATGCAGATATTAATCCGCGATCTGTAACCATTTCGCGCGTCTTGCAGCATGTAAGACGTGGGCGTATTCGCTCTGTTTATACCCTGCAAAAGGGTGCTGCGGAGATCATCGAAGCAGAAGCACTTGAAACGTCTACACTTGTTGGGAATCCGCTTAAGGATATTGATTTACCAAAAGGCATGCGCATTGGTTCGATTTATCGCAATGGTGAAATCATACGACCTGACGGAAATACCAAGATCCGGGCGAAAGATCGGGTTGTGATATTTGCCAAGGCGGAAGCTGTCAAAAGTGTTGAGCAATTATTCCGCGTTAGTCTTGAGTTTTTCTAAAGGGCGAAAAAATGACTGGCATAGTCCACGTAATCGCTCTCGCTATAGCTGGCCTATCGTCAGTATTAATATTTCCTATTCTTGTAGGGTATGGCGAAGGAAATCCAGAATTAGCAACAACTATGCTGATTTTTGGAACGCTTGGCGTTTTTGTATCAATGACTGTTTTAGCGGCTATTGCGGATCAAAACTATTCGCTGTCTCGTTCGTTTAGTTTTCTTTCGCTTGTCATATTGTGGTTGGTAACACCGTTATTTGCCACTTTTAGCTTCATGATTTTTGCAAACATGCACTTCAGTGCCGCATGGTTTGAAGCTGTATCCGCGCTCACAACCTCCGGCGCATCGCAATTACCTTTGGAAATCACGCCTCAATCGCTGCTGGTTTGGCGTGCATGTGTAGAATGGTATGGTGGGTTTTTAACCCTCGTATCTATCCTGCATGTATTGGCGCCGGGTGAGTTTGGTGGGCTTTTAAATACTGAAAGGCAATTAAAACCGCGTTCTGCGAGTAAAACCTGGCTACCCAATTCAGGCAGTTATCAGCGCCTAATTAGTGAGTATATATTTATAACACTAATCATCGCATGCGCGTTGATGATCACAGGTGTAGATGGATTAAACGCTATCATGCTTTCGATGGTGTCACTTGCGACAGGAGGGTTTGTGCCTTTTGAGGGCGATCTAGACCAAACTGTTGGACGTTTTGGTCAATTAGTCATTATATTTGGCTTGTTCATCGGTACCGTCAACATCTTCTGGCGACGGAGTATCATTCGCTCTCCACGCTCGTTTTTTCGCAAAAATGTCGAACTAAATTACATTTTGTTGGGGTTAGGGTTCTTATCGCTTATCTATGCTTTACGGTTTGCCACATTGGCAGGTGGGCAAACAACACCTGGAAAAATGATAGATTATTTTGTTGAGGGTTTATTCTCAGCAACATCGCTTGTGGCTACAAGCGGTATGCAAACGCGCGAAGGTGCAATTGCGGTTATGCCTGATATTCTGGTTTTGATCATCATCATTATCGGCGCGAGTATTTATTCGACCACAGGCGGGATAAAGATCTACCGACTTTCAATGATGGCTCGCCACGCATTGCGAGAACTTTCCAAACTTATTCATCCCGGCAGTGTTAAAAATCTTCGTTTTGGCGATGTTGTTATTGATGAGCAAAAAATGGGCGCGATCTGGTCGCACTTTATCTTATCACTCATCGTTATTGGTGCAGGTGCATTTATCATTTCAATATTTGGGTATTCATTTGAAGCCGCAATTACCCTTGCGATCTCTTTATTTTCTAATGCAGCACCGGTTTATGACGCACTCACGCCGCCGCTCGTGGATTTAACAGGTGATCAATTATCCTGGCCGCCATTAGATGCAGCGGAAAATTATTCCTATATTTTATTTAGTATGCTTATGCTAATTGGGCGTTTAGAGGTAATCGTTGTATTTGCCGTACTAAATATTAGGTATTGGATAGATCGATGACTCGCGGTAAGGTCGCTAAAAATAAATAAAAATAAGGTATTTGTGGCTACATAAAGATTTTCTTTTGAAATTTTATTCCAAAAAAATGATTGAAATCCTAGAATTTGGGATTCAAAGTTTGTAGTCTTATTGTTAAGTGAAGTTTGAGTATACAGTTTCTACGTAACCGCATGCAGAAACAAAAAATAATTCCGATAAAACAAACTAGAATACGGAGAAAAAAGTCATGGCGGAAAAATCACAAAACTTGCAGGATATTTTCCTCAATAGCGTTCGCAAACAAAAGATGTCACTCACGATTTTTTTGATCAATGGGGTCAAACTAACGGGTGTTGTAACTTCATTTGATAATTTTTGTGTCCTCCTAAGACGAGATGGCCATTCACAACTGGTCTATAAACATGCTATTTCGACCATAATGCCAGGTCAGCAGCTACAGATGTTCGATATCGAAGAAGGTGCTGGCGATCAATAAGGATCAATAGTCATCGATACTTTCGACAAAAAATCAATTGAAAAAATAGATGGTCTTTATGCAACTCAACCTGATGAAGAGGTTGGTGCTAAGGCCATCGTTGTTGTGCCATCTATAAAACAGCGTGTGAAAAAAGATGCAGCTGGGAATGTGATTTCTCATATTCCCCGCGATGATCAAGCGCGAAAAGCAGAAGCCGTCGGGCTTGCGCATGCTATAAATTTGGACGTAGTGGAATCGCTCATTGTGACTTTGTCTACACCAAAACCTGCCACATTGATGGGTTCTGGTAAAGTCAAAGAGATCCATGATTTAATCCATTTGAATGAAGCAGAACTTGCAATTGTTGACCATCCACTAACGCCAGTACAGCAGCGCAATCTTGAAAAAGAGTGGGAATGCAAGGTTATTGACCGAACTGGTCTGATCCTTGAAATTTTTGGGCGTAGAGCCTCCACAAAAGAAGGCGTGTTACAAGTTGAACTCGCACATCTAAATTACCAACGTGGACGCTTGGTCCGTTCTTGGACCCACTTGGAACGTCAACGTGGCGGTGGCGGCTTTATGGGTGGTCCCGGTGAGACGCAAATTGAGGCTGATCGCCGAATGCTGCAAGATCGTATTGTGCGTCTTGAGCGTGAATTAGAGCAGGTTCGCAGAACACGTAGCTTACACCGTTCGAAACGCCAAAAAGTGCCGCATCCTATTGTAGCGCTCGTGGGTTATACCAATGCCGGTAAATCTACTTTGTTTAATAAGATAACTGGTGCAGGTGTTCTTGCAGAAGACATGTTGTTTGCAACGCTCGACCCGACATTGCGGCGCATGGAATTACCACTTGGCCGTACAGTGATCTTGTCCGATACAGTGGGCTTCATCTCAGATCTTCCTACGCATTTGGTTGCGTCTTTCCGAGCGACTTTAGAAGAAGTGGTTGAAGCTGATCTTATCTTGCATGTGCGGGATATGACTGATCCAAATCACGAAATGCAGGCCAATGATGTGATGAGTATTTTGGGTGATCTTGGTCTTAAAGACAAGAAAAATGCCAATATCATTGAGGTTTGGAACAAGCTTGATGGGCTTGAGCCTGATATCGCCGAGCAATTCCGCGAAAAAGCAGAAGCCCATGAAAAAGCGATCGGCGTTTCTGCAATCACAGGCGAGGGTATCGATGGGCTCTTAACGCGGTTAGAGATCGAATTGTCTGGTTTGGTGGTGCAAAGAACGATTTCACTCCAACCAAATCAAATGAATATCCTGCCTTGGATTTATGAGCATGGAAAAATCATTGATCGCATTGATCAAGAAGATGGTTCTGTGAGTTTGGACATTGAGTTAACCGAACACGATGCACAGGAGCTTTTAAATCGCCATAGAATAAAATTTCTATAGCGATTTGGCTTCCTGCCAATATGCTTCCATCTCTTCAAGAGATGCGTTTTTAAGTGTTTTATTTGCATGATCTAATTTTTGTTCAATATGGGCAAATCGCGTCCGAAATTTCGTATTCGTGTCGCGCAATGCCATCTCGGGATTAACATCCAGATGGCGTCCGAGATTAACCAGCACAAACATCAAATCACCAAGTTCATCTTTCATTTTATCATTGTTTTTATTGGCTATTTCAGCGCGTAATTCAGCAATTTCTTCTTCCATTTTATCCAGCACCAAGTTTGGATCATTCCAATCAAAACCAACCTTAGATGCTTTCTTTTGGATTTTAAGGGCTTCCTCATTTGCAGGCATTGCGCGCGAGACTTGATCCAAGAACCCATTGCCCTCGCTTGGTAATCCACGCGCAGTTCTGCGCTCTAAACGCTCGCGCTTTTCCTCAGCTTTAATCTCATCCCATTTAACTTTAACTTGTTCACCGGTCTCCGCATCTCCAGTTCCAAAAACATGGGGGTGTCGACGGATCATTTTCTTATTAATGGCATGCACCACGTCTTCAAAGGAAAATAGATCTTCCTCCTTGGCCATTTGAGCATGAAATACGACTTGTAAAAGCAGATCGCCTAATTCATCACACAAGTCTTCAGGATCATTGCGTTCAATGGCATCCGCTACTTCATAGGCCTCTTCAATTGTGTAAGGTTTTATGGATTGAAAGTCCTGTTTCACATCCCACGGGCAGCCGGTCTCCTTGTCGCGTAAAGCGGTCATAATATTCAACAAATCGTCAATGTTACCGGATGCTTTCATCACAGATTCTTTCGTAAAAATTCTCAAAGCTTGGAAATCGAATTTAGAGGTAATTTGCTCATATGAGAATTGATTTTCTCCACAACTCACCGAAAAGAGAAAACTGATGCTCTTTGCTTTCTAAACTTCGACAATGGTTCCTTCAATTTACCCGCCATTTTGATGAAAATGCACCCAACAAACTACTTGGGTACAATTATGTCTAACGTTGAGAACAAATTGATTGCATTTCCTGCCTTCTTCAAGGTGGAAGGAGAGAAAGTTGCAATCTTCGGAAATGGTGACGAAGCATTCGCAAAATTGCGTCTGTTATCAAACACCCGTGCCGATATCATCGTTTACGCCGATGCACCGGAAGCTGACCTTGTTGCTTTTGCAAAAAAGAACCAGGTTACGATCGTTAAAGAAACATTCTCAATCGAACAGCTTACAAATGCCGTGATGGTATTTGCCGGTACAGGTGATGATGCACTAGATCGCCAAATCGTTGACGAAGCTCGTGCGCTGAAAATTCCTGCGAATGCAGTTGATCAACCTGATTATTGTGATTTTTACACCCCAGCGCTTGTTAATCGTGCGCCGCTATCCGTTGCTATCGGTACAGAAGGCGCAGGGCCTGTACTCGGCCAAATCGTTCGTGCGCGTATCGACCAAATGTTATCTCCCTCACTTGGTCCACTTGCACGCTTAGCCCAGCAATATCGCAAAGCAGTTGACCACATGCTGCCGCGCGGTGTGACACGTCGCGTATTCTGGCGTCGTTTCTTTACCGGCGATATCGCCGATAAAGTAGCAATGGGCGAAACCTCCCAAGCACGTCGCATCGCAACACGTATTTTGCGTGAACGCGAAGAAGCACAAGGCCATGTATGGCTTGTTGGCGCGGGACCAGGCGCTGAAGATTTGCTGACATTGCGCGCACAACGCGTGATGATGGAAGCCGATGTCATTTTATATGATGCTCTTGTTCCTGAAGCTGTGGTCAATATGGGCCGCCGTGATGCTGAACGTGTTTCTGTTGGTAAGCGTAAGGGCTGTCATTCAAAGTCACAAAATGAAATCAACGATTTACTTGTGTCACTTGCAGGTTCAGGTAAGCGCGTTGTCCGTTTGAAATCAGGTGACCCACTTGTTTATGGTCGTGCGGGCGAGGAAATGGCTGCATTGCGTGATGCTGATATCTCCTATGAAATCGTTCCGGGTATCACATCTGCATTTGCTGCAGCCGCAGACTTTGATCTACCGCTGACTTTGCGCGGTGTGTCATCATCGTTGGTATTCACAACAGGCCATGATCTAACAGGTGAAGCGTTACCTGATTGGGCGCGTCTTGCCATTTCAGGTGCGACAATTGCCGTTTATATGGGACGCACAGTTGCAGCAACGGTTGCATCTCGTTTGATGGAAGCTGGACTAGATGCAAATACAACAGTTGCTGTTGTTGAAAATGCCGGCCGCCAATCGAAAAAGATGCTGCATGGCACACTTAAAAATCTTCCAGCACTTGAGCACCGAAATGATTTATCCGGCCCTGTGATGGTCATCATCGGTGACTCAGTTGCTGGTGCATCTTTTGAAAACTCGACACCACTTATTCAATCTGTTCCTAGCGAGCAGACACAAAACACATATCTCGGAGTGTAAATTATGTCTAAAGTATTGACTGCAAATAAACTAATTGATGGAAATAGCGTTTGGCTAAATGCCCAAGGCGAATGGATTGAAACAATCGCTGATGCGTTTATCGCACGCCATGATGAGGCTGTTGCAGCACTTGAAGAAACTGGCAAAAAAGCTGTGTCAGATAATTTAGTTGTTGATGTTGCAGTAATCGACGTGAAAGAGACAGAGCAGGGCATCTGGCCTATTCGCTTGCGTGAGCGTATTCGCTCCCACGGTCCTAGCGTTGCATATGGCTACGAAGCACTTGTTCAAGAGCAAACTCAAGCTGCTTAGTGATCGTTAAGTCGTTACTAGGTTAAGCTTTTAAGGAATACTAATGTACAGATATGATGAATTTGACCATGCTTTTGTTAAAGAGCGCGTCGCACAGTTTCGCGATCAGGTAGAGCGTCGAGTAAGTGGAGACATCACCGAGGATGCCTTCAAACCACTACGTTTGATGAATGGTCTATACCTTCAATTGCACGCTTATATGCTCCGTATTGCTGTACCTTATGGTACGATGTCCCCAGTACAAATGCGCAAGCTTGCGCATATTGCCCGGACATATGACCGCGGTTACGGACATTTCACAACGCGCCAAAATATTCAGTTCAACTGGCCAAAGCTATCAGATATTCCTGATATCTTAGAAGAGCTCGCTAGCGTTGAAATGCACGCGATCCAAACATCTGGTAACTGTATCCGTAATGTGACAACAGACCAGTTTGCTGGCGCTGCCGCTGATGAAATTGCAGATCCTCGCCCTTACGCTGAGATTTTGCGTCAATGGTCATCTGTGCATCCTGAATTTTCATTTTTGCCACGTAAGTTTAAAATCGCTGTGACCGGTGCGCCGCATGATCGTGCTGCAATTCAAGTGCATGATATTGGTCTTCAACTTGTGAAGAACGAAGACGATGAGATCGGCTTTAAAGTTTATATTGGTGGCGGGCAGGGCAGAACACCTATGATCGCAAAGAAAGTGCGCGATTTCCTTCCCGAAGAAGATTTGCTGACTTATGTGACTGCAATTATGCGTGTTTATAATCTAAACGGTCGCCGCGATAACAAGTATAAAGCGCGTATCAAAATTTTGGTTCATGAAACAGGTCTTGAAGAGCTAAAAGCGCAAATTGAAGCTGAATGGCAGCATTTAAAAGACACAGATCTTAAATTGCCTGATGCTGATATTGATGCAATTACAAAATACTTTGAAAAGCCAAATCTGGCTGATCGTGCAGAAGGTTGGGCTCAACTTGCTCAATGGAAGAAAGCAGATGCTGCATTCTCTGGTTGGATCCAACAAAACGTTGGTCCGCACCAGCATCCTGATTACGGTACAGTGACAATTTCGCTGAAACCAATTGGTGGTGTGCCGGGTGATGCAACGGATGCGCAGATGGATCTGATCGCAGATCTTGCAGAAGAGTTTGGAAATCATGAAATCCGTGTAACCCACGAGCAAAACCTTGTTTTCCCGCATGTTGCACTTGCTGATCTTGAGCCACTTTATCGCGTTCTAGCGGCAAACGGCTTGGCAACGGGTAATGCTGGCCTTGTAACAGATATTATCGCATGTCCCGGTCTTGATTATTGTGCGCTTGCGAATGCACGTTCAATTCCTGTGGCACAAGAGATCTCAAATCGTTTCGGCGATGCTGAACGCCAAAAGACAATTGGTGAGCTGAAGATCAAAATCTCTGGCTGTATCAATGCTTGTGGTCATCACCATGTTGGTCACATTGGTATTTTGGGTGTTGAGAAAAAAGGCACTGAATTGTACCAAATCACATTGGGTGGTTCAGCTGATGAGAACACATCTGTAGGCCAAATCATGGGGCCAGGATTTGAACCTGAAGCCATCACCGATGCGATTGAAAAAGTTATCGACACATATCTCGAGCTTCGTTCTTCTGATGATGAAACATTTATCGAAACATATCGTCGTTTGGGTATGAAACCATTTAAAACAGCGCTTTACGGCGAAAAAACAGCCGCTTAGGAGCTTGCAATGTCAAAAATCTGGACAAAAAACGGCTTTCAAAGCGAAAACGAATGGGGCTACCTATCAGAAGGTGCAGAGTATCTATCTGTTGAAGATGCGAAGGGTTCAAGTGAAGGTAGTTTAGCGGTTCGCGTTGAGCCTGCTGATGATGTGAACAATCTTTCAGATAAGCTTGAAAGCATCGCGATAATTGCGGTGAACTTTCCTGCCTTTGCGGATGGTCGTGCTTTTTCGCATGCAGCTTTGCTTCGTGATCGCTTTGGTTTTAAAGGTGAAATCAGAGCTTTTGGCCAAGTGCTACTAGATCAGGTGCCATTGATGCTTCGTTGCGGGATTGATAGTTTTGAAGTGAGTGATGAAGCTACTATCAAGCATTTAGATGCTGGACACATTCCAGGTATTGAACATCATTATCAGCCATCAATGAATGAGCCTGCAAAAGCAAATTCATATTCTTGGCGCTATATGGCCAATTCTGGTTGATCATTATGCCAGTTTAAATTTATTTATCACGGCGACTTGCGTAATGCGGGTCGCCGCTTGCATATTAGCACTGTCTCACTTTGTGAGACTCGCAATGACTGACAAAAAGTAAGTGCGTGTAGAGGAAGTGTCTAATGATTGATAAACTGGAATTCTTTATTGCGCTTGCAAAACATCAGCATTTCGGACGCGCAGCGGAAGCATGCGGTATTACTCAACCCACGCTATCGTCTGCCATCAGGCAGTTAGAAGATCAGCTAGGCGTTGTCCTTGTTCAACGTGGATCGCGATTTAAAGGGCTTACGCAAGAAGGCCAACGTGTACTTGAATGGTCGCGCCGTATTGTTGATGACACACGTTCGATGCGTGAAGAAATGCGCACAGCGCGCAATGGTTTATCAGGGCACGTGCGCATTGCGACCATCCCAACAGCATCGGCAATGCTGCATGAACTTACTGCTCCCTTTATCAAGAAACACCCAAAAGTTACACTTTCTGTGACGGCTTGTACCTCAATTGAAGTGCTGGCAAAGCTTGAAAATTTTGATATCGATGTTGGGATTACCTACCTGAATGATGAGCCATTGACCGGCAAAACCGTATCATTACCTCTATATGCCGAACGATTTCAGCTCATTGTTAAAGCGGGTAGTAAACATAGCGAACGCGAAGATATTACGTGGGCTGAACTTGGTGATATTCCGTTGTGTTTGCTTACACCGGATATGCAAAACCGTAGAATTGTAAACAAGCATTTGGAAGATGCAGGCGTTCAAGTCAAACCAGCGCTTGAATCAAATTCCATGTTGGTTTTGTTCTCGCACATCATGAATGGCGAATGGGCGAGCATTATTCCAGTGAATATTGCTGACCTTATGGGGTTTGGTAAAAACTTGCGTGCCATTCCGATCAAAAACCCTGATGCAAAGCACATTGTCGGTGTTGTTGCCGCAAAGCGCGAGCCTAATACCCCAAACGTTTCAGCTATATTGCAAGAAGCTCATGTTTTAGCGAAGAAAAATCTTATTGTTTAGTTTGCAACAACGATTGAAAGTATCAATCGTTCAACGGTATAGGATTATTGATTTCCCAAATAAAACAGGCAATTGTTGCTCTATAGAACTGTGCTTAAGGGTAGATGCATATGTCATTAGAAGCGAATGCTGAAGATGTGATTTCGGTTACGTCTGAAATAGTTGAAGAATTACAATCACTTGAAGGGCCAGTGTTGCCCATCTTGAACGAGATACAAGACCATTATGGTTTTGTACCGCAAGATTCGTTGCCAGTGATTGCTGATAAATTAAATCTATCAAAAGCGGAGGTTCATGGTGTTGTTAGTTTTTATCATGACTACCGCAGCGAGCCAGCGGGTGACCATGTCGTCAAAATTTGCCGCGCAGAAGCTTGCCAATCCATGGGTGTAAACGAGCTTTCAGAGAAGCTTTTATCACTGTTAGGCATTGGCTGGGGTGAAACATCTCAGAACGGTAAAGTCACTGTCGAAGCAACATATTGCTTAGGTTTGTGCGCATGCGCTCCTGCCGCTATGGTAGACGGCAAATTGGTCGCCCGTCTTGATGATGAAAAAATTGAAGCGCTTGCGAAAGAGGTGAGCCAATGACCTCAAAGATCTTTATCTCACAAGATAGTGCAGCCGTTGCACTTGGCGCAGATGATGTCGCATCAGCAATCGCTGCGAAAAATCTAGATGTTCAGATTGTTCGCACCGGTTCTCGCGGCATGATTTGGCTTGAGCCAATGGTTGAAGTTGAAACAGATCAAGGTCGCATGGCTTATGGTCCGGTTAGCACCGATGATCTCGCTGTGCTCATTGATGCAGGCATGTTGGACGGTAAACAAGATCATGCATTAAGTCTTGGTTTGACGGAAGAAATTCCATTTTTCAAAAAACAAACGCGCCTAGTTTTTCAGCGTTGCGGCATCACCGATCCGCTGTCTATTGAGGATTACAAAGCCAATGACGGTTTAAAAGGTCTTCAAAATGCGCTTGCGAAAACCCCAAGCGAGGTTGTTAACCAAATCACTGAATCCGGTCTTCGTGGACGGGGCGGGGCTGGTTTCCCAACAGGTATTAAGTGGAAGACAGTTCTAGAGGCGCAAAGCGATCAAAAATATATCGTTTGTAATGCCGATGAAGGCGATAGCGGCACATTTGCTGACCGTATGATCATGGAAGGCGACCCTTTTGTTTTGATCGAAGGTATGATCATTGCAGGTCACGCTGTGGGTGCTACAAAAGGTTATATCTACCTTCGCTCTGAATATCCCGATGCTGGTATCATCCTCAACAAAGCCATCAAGATCGCCAAAGATGAAGGTATTCTTGGACTTTCAGTTATGGGTTCAGGATATCCGTTTGATATCGAAGTGCGCATCGGGGCAGGGGCATATGTATGCGGTGAAGAAACATCGCTTCTGGAAAGTTTAGAAGGCAAGCGCGGTATTGTGCGCGCCAAACCACCGCTTCCGGCGCATAAAGGCTTCATGGGTAAGCCAACTGTGGTCAACAACGTGATTTCACTCGCGTCTGTTCCAATCGTTATGGATAAGGGCGCTAAGTTCTATGCAGATTTCGGCATGGGTCGCTCACGCGGTACAATGCCAATTCAAATCGCAGGTAATGTCAAACAAGGTGGATTGTTCGAAGCTGCCTTTGGAATGTCATTGGGTGAAATCATTGATGAAATTGGCGGTGGCACACATTCAGGACGTCCCGTTCGCGCTGTTCAAGTTGGTGGTCCATTGGGGGCGTATTTCCCGCGTGATCTATTTGATACACCATTTGATTATGAAGAATTTGCCGCAAAAGATGGTCTGATCGGACATGCCGGTATCGTTGTCTTTGATGACACCGTAGATATGCTTTCGCAGGCACGCTTTGCTATGGAGTTCTGTGCAATTGAATCTTGCGGTAAATGCACGCCTTGTCGGATCGGTTCAACGCGTGGTGTTGAAGTCGCAGACAACATCAAAAACGGTGTTGATGCAGAAGAGCAGATCGAAATTCTCACCGATCTTTGTAACACAATGAAATTTGGTTCTCTCTGTGCTTTGGGTGGTTTCACACCTTATCCAGTGATGAGCGCACTCACTCATTTCCCTGAAGATTTCTTTCCTGAACAGCAAGTTCAAGCGGCGGAGTAACAGACATGACTTTGATTAAAGAAATAGATTTCGGAACGCCTGAATCAAAATCAGAAAACATGATTTCACTCATTGTGGATGGGGTTGAAGTCACTGTGCCAGAAGGCACATCTGTCATGCGCGCCTCGCAAGAAGCCGGCATAAAAGTACCAAAGCTTTGCGCCACAGATATGGTCGATGCTTTTGGATCATGCCGTTTGTGTTTGGTTGAAATTGAAGGTCGTAGAGGTACGCCTGCATCTTGTACAACACTTGTTGAACCGGGCATGGTGGTTAAAACGCAAACTGAGCCGCTTAAAAAGATCCGCAAAGGTGTGATGGAACTTTATATCTCAGATCACCCGCTTGATTGTCTAACTTGCGCAGCCAATGGCGATTGCGAATTGCAAGATATGGCTGGTGAAGTTGGTCTTCGCGATGTTCGTTATGGCTATGAGGGTGAAAACCACGTTGTTGCGCGCCAAAACGGTGAAGCAAACCCAAAATATAAGCCAAAAGACGAGAGCAATCCTTATTTCACCTATGATGCATCAAAATGTATTGTTTGCTCACGCTGCGTGCGTGCTTGTGAAGAAGTGCAGGGCACATTTGCATTGACCATCGAAGGTCGCGGGTTTGATAGCCGCGTATCGCCTGGCATGGTGGGAGATGACTTCATGTCATCTGAATGCGTATCATGTGGCGCATGTGTGCAGGCTTGTCCAACAGCCACTTTGCAAGAAAAATCCGTCATTGAAATCGGTCAACCGGAACATTCGAAAATCACCACATGTGCTTATTGCGGTGTGGGGTGTTCATTTAAAGCTGAAATGCGCGGCGAAGAACTCGTCCGCATGGTGCCGTATAAAGATGGTAAAGCAAACCGTGGACATTCATGTGTCAAAGGCCGTTTTGCTTGGGGCTATTCAACCCATAAAGACCGCATTTTAAACCCAATGGTGCGCGAGAAGGTCACAGATCCTTGGCGTGAAGTAACCTGGGATGAAGCATTTAAGCATATTGCAACGGAATTCCGCCGTATTCAGTATCAGCACGGTCGTGGCGCAATTGGTGGTATCACATCATCGCGCTGTACAAACGAAGAAACATATCTGGTTCAAAAACTAATCCGTGCGGGCTTTGGTAACAATAATGTCGATACATGCGCGCGCGTTTGCCATTCACCAACAGGTTATGGTTTGGGACAAGCATATGGCACATCAGCGGGAACGCAGGATTTTGACAGTGTTGAACATACAGATGTCATCATTGTTATTGGCGCGAACCCATCTGCTGCGCATCCGGTATTTGCGTCTCGCATGAAGAAACGTCTGCGCGCCGGTGCAAAGTTGATCGTCATTGATCCGCGTAAAACAGAAACAGTAAAATCAGCGCATGTTGAGGCAAAACATCACCTGCCATTGCGTCCGGGTACAAATGTTGCCGTTTTAACGTCGCTTGCCCATGTAATCGTCACAGAAGGTCTATTTGATGAAGCCTTTATTCGTGAGCGTTGTGATTGGTCAGAATTTGAAGATTGGGTGTCATTTGTATCAGATGAGCGTCATGCACCAGAAGCAATTGAAGAATATACAGGTGTTCCAGCTGATGAATTGCGTCAAGCAGCGCGTTTGTTTGCAACAGGTGGAAACGGTGCGATCTACTACGGTCTTGGCGTAACTGAGCACAGCCAAGGTTCAACAACGGTAATGGCAATTGCAAACCTTGCTATGGCCACAGGTAATATTGGCCGAAAAGGTGTGGGCGTGAACCCACTTCGTGGTCAAAACAACGTGCAGGGCGCTTGTGATATGGGTTCATTCCCACATGAATTGCCGGGCTACCGTCACATTTCAGGTGAAGCAACACGCGATATCTTTGAAAAAATGTGGGGTGTTGAGCTGAATAAAGAGCCAGGGCTTCGTATTCCAAACATGCTGGATGCAGCTGTTGAAGGTTCATTCCGCGGAATTTATATTCAAGGCGAAGATATTTTGCAATCAGATCCTGATACCAAGCACGTCCAAGCTGGTCTTGCTGCTATGGAATGTGTCGTGGTGCATGATCTTTTCCTCAATGAAACAGCTAACTATGCGCATGTCTTTCTGCCTGGTTCGACTTTCCTTGAGAAAGACGGCACGTTCACAAACGCTGAACGCCGCATCAATCGTGTTCGCAAGGTTATGAGCCCGAAAAACGGCTTGGCTGATTGGGAAGTAACGCAAAAGCTGGCACAAGCCATGGGCACGGATTGGAATTATAGCCATCCATCTGAAATCATGGACGAAATTGCTGAAACAACACCAAGTTTTGCCAATGTCTCTTATGATCTGTTGGAAGAAATGGGTTCGGTTCAGTGGCCATGTAATGAGAAAGCACCTGAAGGTACGCCAATCATGCACTTAGATGGCTTTGTGCGCGGTAAAGGGCGCTTCATTCGCACCGAATATGTTGCAACGGATGAGAGAACAGGACCTCGTTTCCCGCTTCTTCTGACAACCGGTCGTATCCTGTCGCAATATAATGTGGGCGCGCAAACTCGTAGAACAGAAAACTCTCAGTGGCATGAAGAAGATCTGCTTGAAATTCACCCGCATGACGCTGAACAGCGCGGCGTTAAAGAAGGTGATTTCATTCGTCTTGCTTCACGTTCGGGTGAAACAACATTGCGTGCGACATTGACTGATAAAGTGGCTGCAGGTGTTGTTTATACAACATTCCACCATCCAGATACGCAAGCTAACGTGATTACCACTGACTTCTCAGACTGGGCAACGAACTGTCCGGAATATAAGGTCACAGCGGTACAAGTGAGCCCATCAAACGGGCCTTCTGAGTGGCAAATTGGCTATAACGAGCAAGCTGAGCAATCCCGTAGAGTTGCACCTGCGGAACCGGCCGAGTAAAGTTTGTCGTGCTATGACCAACAAAACGCCAAAGATAACAGATAATGCGCCGCGTCGAATGACGTTTGCGCATGTCTCGCGCACTATTGAGCGCGATGGAAAGACTGTGGCTGCTTCTCGTGCTGTTCCTGAAGAAGTGCCCGTGGCGCTCAGTTTTGGTGGTACAACCCATGCTGTGATGATGGCGTCACCCGCTGATTTAGAAGATTTCGCAATCGGATTTTCGCTCTCTGAGCGCATTATCAGCCATAAAGACGATATTACGTCGATGGATATTATCGATGTGGGCGAGGGGCTTGATATTCAAATGCAGCTTAAAGATGATCTGCAGTCTGAATTTGCCGCCAAACGCCGCGCTATGGCGGGTCCTGTAGGCTGCGGATTGTGTGGGATAGAATCAATTGAAGACGTGATGCGTGAATTGCCCAAACGAGAGGAAAATACCTTTTGTTTGGAACATTCCAGTATCGCAAAAGCGATTGATCAGCTTAACGATAAGCAAGAAATGCGGGCTGAAACTGGTGCCGTGCATGCGGCCGCATTTATCAATTCAGATGGCGATATCAAAGTGTTGCGCGAAGATGTTGGCCGTCATAATGCACTTGATAAGGTTATCGGCTCAATCGCAAGCCAAAATCATGATGCGTTTAATGGCGCAATCGTCATCACATCTCGCGTTTCAGTTGATTTAATCCAGAAAGTTGTTGTGTCTGGTGCACCGATATTAATTGCAGTGTCCACACCAACCGCGCTCGCAATTCGAACAGCAAAAGAAGCTGGTTTGACATTGATTGCACTAGCGCGAAAAGACAGTTTTGAAATTTATACTCGGCCTGAACGTGTTCGTCTGCCGCTTAATAAAAAAGAGGATAATGCCGATGTCGCATGATCAAAGTGCTGAACAAATTCGCGCAAGTAATGACGCCAAGCTTATTCGTATGGGCAATCAAATCGCAACGTTTTTTTCTTCTCAAAACATTGATACTGGCGGGCAAGAAGTTGCCGAGCATATCAACAAATTTTGGGAGCCACGCATGCGCCGACAGTTCCTTGTGCTTGCTGAGAGTTCAAACGACAAGTTTCATGATTTGCTAAAAGCCGCAATTCCGCATATCAACAAGCCCGAGGAAGTTGCACTAAACTAACGGCGTAAATAGCTGGGTTTTTTGGAGGGTGTGGTGTGAGTTGGAATAACAGTCGATTATGCGATTTACTCGGTACTGAACACCCAATCATACAAGCGCCCATGGCTGGCGCAACTAGTCCTGAAATGGTTGTTGCTGCATGTAATGCAGGTGCACTTGGATCGCTCGGAAGCGCAGAATATACATCCGATAAATTAATTGCTGAATTTGACTATATTCGCGCCCACACAAATGCGCCGTTTAACGCCAATTTTTTCACCCATGATGAGCCAAATATTGAACCATCTAAAGGGCAAGCAGCTCGAGAGCGGTTAAAACCATGGTATGATGGTTATAATTTGGGAAATATCCCTGATGCAACTCCCTCAAGCCGTTCTTTTCACAAAGAAATATGTGATACAATTTGTGAGTTAAAGCCAGCTGTGGTGAGCTTTCATTTCGGGCTCCCAGATGCAGAATTGGTTGCGCAAATTAAATCATCCGGCATTAAAATTCTTTGCAGTGCCACATCTGTTAAAGAAGCTATTTGGCTTGAGCAAAATGGCGTTGATGCAATCATTGCTCAGGGCTTTGAAGCTGGTGGCCATTCAGGCTGGTTTATGGAACGAAACGGCGCTGATTTAACCGGTGTTATGGCACTGGTGCCGCGCATTGTTGATGCAGTGTCTGTGCCTGTAATTGCTGCAGGCGGGATCATGGATGGGAGAGGGGTGGTTGCCGCCCTCGTCCTTGGCGCATCTGGTGTGCAAATGGGAACTGCATTTATCTCGTCAACAGAAAGCTTGTTGAGCGATGTACATAAGAAAGCAGCTAGCCAAGCGTCAGGCGATGATACAGTTCATTCAACTGCATTTTCGGGTCGTAAAGCACGCTCGATTGTCAATAAATATACGAGCGAATTTGCTGATATTATAGATTGGCCTGATTTTCCCATTGGAAACACATTGAGCAAGCCATTGCGTAAAGCTTCATCTGATCGTGGACTGCCAGATGCAATGTCATTATGGGCGGGTCAAGCAGTTGGATTAAATCAATCTAAATCTACGGCTGAAATTATTGAAGATGTTGTGCGAGAGGCAAAATCAATTCTGTCAGATTTTTGTTGATCAACTGGTTGGCTAGCTCAACTTTCTTTATCCGCAGCGTTTAAATTCATATACAAATTGTCTCGTAAAATACGAACGGCTTTATTGATCTCGCTGATTTTCTTTACGCTCAGATCAGATTTGTTGAGAAGCTCGCTTGCAATGCATCCAGCATTAAAACGCAGATCCTGACCTTTAGAGGTAAGGGAGGTGATGACTTCTCTTTCGTTTTCAGGGTTTCTCACGCGTGTGACGAACCCTGCAGTCTCAAGCCGTTTAAGCACCGGGGTAATCGTGCTTAACTCCAAGCTTAATTCCCGTGCGATTGAACCAACAGTTTGACCATCTTCTGCCCATAATAAGTTTAGAACGAGATATTGCGGGTAGGTGATACCCATCTCATCCAGCAGGGGTTTGTATGTGCGTTGTATCGCCAAACTCGCTGTATAAATCCCCAAACATATATGATCATCAAGGCTCGGCGGGATTGGAAATTGTTGCTGTTCTGTCATATCAGGTACCTAAATATATTACTTATTGCGATAATTATTATCTTGACAGGTAATTGTCAATCACATAACACTTATCGCGATAAGTGTTATAACGTGTCTTAATAAGGATGATGAAAATGTCAGTCAATGTACTCTATACAGCCAAAGCATTTGCCACAGGTGGTCGCGATGGATATGCGCAAACGGAAGATGGAAGCTTTAAGGTTAAACTCGCCACACCAGCTGAGCTTGGTGGCGATGGCAATGGCAATAACCCAGAGCAAATTTTCGCAGCTGGATATTCAGCCTGCTTCTTAGGTGCGATGAAATTCTTTGCCTCGCAAAACAAACATCTTAGCGTGCCAGAGGATGCAAAAGTTTCAACATCGGTTGGCATTGGTCCACGAGATGCTGGCGGCTTTGGCATCACGGCTGCAATTGAAGTTTCATTGCCGGGTGTTGATGCAGCAGCAGCGCAAGAGCTGGTCAAAGGCGCGCATGAACAAATCTGTCCGTATTCTCATGCAACTCGCAACAATGTGGATGTGAACGTTTCGATCGTCTAATAGCGTTAAACGTTATATAGAGGCGAGGTTATGTGCCGGGCTGTCAGGTGATTGCTCGGCATATTTAATGCAATATCTGTACAACATATTGAATTCTATACTATAATAAAGTTCCATAATATATCTTATGCGACTTTTGTATTTTGTAATATCGTATGGTTGGGCGTCTAACGCACCACACAACACATCAGGCACACTCTGCCCCAGAATTATATTATCAAAAAGTGCGAGAGATGTAATTCACAAGATTGATCAGCTTCTATAATGTGAGCTGCGAATGACTGCGGAGAACTTCATGAGCCACACAATCGCTAATCACAATGCAGATCGCTTGCGTGCGCTTTTAAAACAAGATGACATTATCAAGATGCCATGCTGCTTTGATGCGCTCTCTGCTAAGCTGATTGAACAAGCTGGATTTGATCTAACGTTTTTATCAGGCTTTGGTGCGTCAGCTTCGCGACTGGGTGCACCAGATACTGGCCTCATGTCCTATGGCGAAGTGCTCGATCAAGCGCGTAACGCCATGCAAGCCATTTCAATTCCGATGATTGCAGATGGTGATACCGGCTATGGCAATCCGATGAATGTACATCGTACGGTCCAAGGCTTTGCGCAAGCTGGCTGCGCGGCTGTGATGATCGAAGATCAAGTGGCGCCCAAACGATGCGGCCATACGCAAGGTAAAAGCGTTGTGAGCCGTTCAGAAGCGATCGAACGCGTTCATGCAGCCATTGATGCGCGTCAAAGCCATGACATTTTGATTTTGGCACGCACGGATGCACGCCGGGAGCACGGGTTGGATGAGGCGATTGCACGTATGGAAGCATTTGCAGATTTGGGGGCTGATATATTCTTTGTCGAGGAGCCTTATAACATTGATGAGATGAAGGCGATCTGCAGCGCCGTTGATGGCGTGCATATGGCCAATATGCTGGAAGGTGGGCAGACCCCTATCCTGCCGCCTGATCAGCTCGCTGAGATTGGGTATTCAATTGCGGCTTATCCGCTTACGCTGATGTCAGCGGCAATGAAAGCGATGAACACAGTGCTGGATAACCTTGCAAATGGCCAACCGTCAGAGGAACATTTGCTTGATTTTGCAGATTTACGCGAGCAGATTGGTTTTGAAGCTTATCATAGTAAAGCAGACGAATTGGCAAAGCATAAGCGCGATAATTAGCTCAATTGTCGTCGCTGTCTACAATTTGATGAACCTCAATTACATTGCCATCAGGATCGTAGAAAAATACCTGATGCCAACCTTTGACGGCATTGCTGCCCCAGTCAGAATATGGAACGTTTTGCGCTTCCAAATGAGCCTTAAAAGCCTCTATGTCATCCGTTCGATAAGCGATATGACCCTTCTCAAGCGGATTGACCACCTGCCCAGAACGAAATGAATTTAACACGTCTTTTGGCGTTAAATGCATCTGGATATCACCATCAGTGACAAAGGAAACATCACCCACCAGTCCTTTATCTTGATTGAGCGGCGGTAGTTCTTTTGGGTCTTCATCACCCAATGTTAAAACGTCTCGATAAAAACGATCCATTTCAGGGACATTTGTAGAGCATAAATTGATGTGATGGAGTTTTAGTTTCATAATTATAACCAACCTGTTGCCAATGCGTTTGCCCATTCTGGCCGACCATTTTGCCCTGCCAATTCAGACATCTTCATGTGATCATACGCGATCTGCCGAAAAGTCACATCCCAGCCTAGTGTTGATTTTTCAACAATGGCGTAAGACGCATTTGGGTGACCTGTTTCAACCTTGTGATAAATAGGCTGATCATCATCATAGCCTGGACACCCTACACTACCGGGATTTACCAACATTTTCCCATTTGTGAACTTGCATGTGCGAGGCAGATGGGTATGTCCGCATAAAATAAGCG
This sequence comes from Lentilitoribacter sp., assembly GCA_039974935.1. GTDB lineage: Bacteria > Pseudomonadota > Alphaproteobacteria > Rhizobiales > Rhizobiaceae > Lentilitoribacter. The sequence goes on from JBDWIC010000003.1 coordinate 159,919, forward strand.
AGCAATCGATGCCTTTTGCATGCTCTTGGATTTCTTTTTGCGTGCGTGAAACAATCTCGGCATTGTCCGTAACGCGTTCCATCCAATAAGTCGTATCGCTTTCAGGCGTGCCGTGACATAAAAATATATCATCATGGTAGATGAGCGTTTCAGGAAGGCTGCGCAACCAATCAATATGATGTTGTTCAAGTTGAGCATAAGAACAGGCGTCTGACGGTCCCATATCTTCGAGCTTTTGTTCGATTAAATAGCGATCATGATTTCCGCGTATTGTGGGAAAGTCATGCTTAATTAAAATATCCGCTGTTTTTGCAGCATTTAACGGTCCACTAAAACAATCACCTAAATTCACAATATCTGAAATACCGTGCTGTTTAATGTCTGCCAACACTGCCTCAAGCGCTAAATCATTTCCGTGGATATCAGCGATAACAGCCAGCTTCATGACCTTGTTTCCTCAATAACGGTTTGTGCAATAGCATTGAAACTTTAAATTTAGCCTCTAAGATAGCCCTCAAAATGGTAAAATTACCAATCTTAAATGGAGCTTTACACCGATGATTAGAGCTATCGTGATAGCCACTCTGGCAAAATGCATGTTGTTTTCATATGTTTCTGCAGCAAGCGCAGCGGGTGGAATTTATTGCCAATCAAAGGACAAAAAAGCTGAAATCAGCATTGGTATGGGGCGTGTTCCAATCTATGTGCCATTTAATGCATGGGTGCGTCATGGTGAAAAAATATGGATGGATACGCCCCAAGAAGATGAAATGCAGCTGGGTTCTAGCCAGGGATTAATGCGAGAGAATACACTGACTGTTGATTTTGTGGATGATCAGGCTTCCGATATCATTATCTCGCTCTACGTCGATTACTCCGGCGATGAAGATGATGAAGACGGCTATAAAGGCACCCTCTCCTTTTTAACCGGTGAAAGCTACACAGTTTACTGCCTATTTGAATAGTAAGATTTCTATTTACATACGCGTGACGCGATATATTTCGCGAAATCAAAGTTTGGACGTTCTAGATGCGATAGCGGGCCAGGTTTTGCCAATCCCGAGCAAATACCTTTATAAACGGCCTCAGTGCATTCTTTGTCTTCCATGTTCACATCATCTAGCAGCGCTTTAGTGGTTGCCAACATGGTTTCCCCGTCGGGATCATTGGCAAAGTCTGGAGACATCCCGCCGCCATATAGGATTTGAACTTGATTGGGTCCCTTAGGATGCAAACTTAAATACCAGAAATATCCCGGTGTAAGCGTAATCATCAAACTTGGGTAGATTGAAATAAGATACGTCGTGATCCGGCGTTCGCCTTTCAAACGCGTATTATCGGGATGAGCGATAGAAAGCTTAAATTCGGGATCCTTGAGGATTGTGTGGTAGTTAAAGTTCGGTGGGCTGTCAGGACAATCCATTTTGTTTAAATCAACTGACCAACCAATTGTACCCGAATGGCAAACGGGCAAGTGATAGCTTTCCATGAAGTTCTCGGCCAAGACTTTCCAATTTGTGTCCCAAAGGTGAGTTTCTGAAAACGTTTGCTGGTAACTTGCCATATCGAAGTCTTCGATCATCGCTTCCGCTTCGCTAAGCTCTGATGCAACTGGTTTTGCATTAGGGTTTAATGATACCATGATCCAACCAAGCCATATCTCGCAACGGATTTGCGGTAGCTTTAATTTGTCCTTACAAAATGCTTCATTACGGCCCATACCAGGCGCGCCGCGCATGGAGCCGTCTAAATTATAAGTCCAGGCATGATAAGGACAGACGATTGTCTTAGTGTTGCCTGACCCTTCAAGTAATGTAGACATGCGATGTAAACAGACGTTGGATTGCGCGCGTATTTGATCATCACCATCGCGCACGACCATAATAGGTTGCCCAGCAAGTTCAAATGTTAAATAGTCACCCTTCTTCTTTAGAGTCTCTGCCCTGCCCGCACAAAACCAATCTTTTTTGAAGATATGCTCGATTTCCAAGTTTAGAAAATCTTGGCTGGTATAAACGCTTTTTGGCATTGCGCTCGCTTGATTAAATGGCACATTCACATTTTGGCGTAACTCTTCGGCAGCTTCAATTTTTGTGTCCACAATACCCATGGTTAAAGTTCCCATCTTCGCGTTTATAAACGTATAATTGTGTTAAAAACGATCTACGTCAATTCTAATTTTAATTTCGGATTTTCAGCTGTTGAAATTCGCAATATTATCTTAAAACTTCAGGTGAAAAGGACGTCTGTCTATTGTCATCAAATCATATTTTAATAACCGGATGTTCAGGTGGCGGTAAATCAACGTTACTCAATGCTTTGGGTGGTAGAGGCTTTGCTATCGTGCCAGAACCCGGACGCCGTATTGTTTGTGAAGAAAAAGCATCCTCTGGAAAAGCCTTGCCATGGGTTGATCTAAATGCTTTTTCAAAACGTGCCCTCGCTATGGCGAATGACGATCTCATTAAAGCAAATAAGACTAAGGATTTGGTGTTTTTTGATCGAGGTATAATTGATGCAGCGCTTGCAATACAATATTCTGGCGGACCTGCTTATCTGAAAATATTAGGTGAAAAGAAGCATTATGCGCCGGAGGTTTTTTTGGCGCCGCCATGGCCTGAGATTTACAAAAACGACGATGATCGCAAACATGGTTTTGATGAGGCCGTTGATGAATATGAGCGTATACGATCAGCTCTTTTAGAACTCGGCTATAACATCCACATGCTTCCCAAAGTCAGCGTTAATGAGCGCGTCAATTATGTTTTAAAAACTTTGGGAAAATAACCTCGAAGCTAAAATCGTTCTATAGCTAACAATATCAGTTAGATAATAAATTATAAGAAAACCTGATGATAAATATCAATTAATAGTATTATAACTTATTGAGGTAATTTGTTACGTTTTGGATATATTTGATTCCCATTTTGTATGGGTACTCAAGGGTAGAATAATAATTGACGAAATTTGGAGAGTAATATGAACGATATGTCCACAGGTAAGTGCCCGGTCATGCATGGCGCTATGACATCAGCTGGTGTTAGCGGCACACGAAATGCTGACTGGTGGCCTAATCAACTAAACCTGAAAATTCTAAACCAGAATACAGCGCAAGTTGATCCATTTGGTAAGACGATTAATTACACTGAAGAGCTAAAAACACTAGATTTCGATGCGCTTAAAAAAGATCTTGCTGATCTTATGACCGATAGCCAGGATTGGTGGCCAGCAGATTACGGTCATTATGGCCCGTTCTTTGTTCGTATGTCTTGGCACAGTGCCGGCACTTACAGAACTGGCGATGGCCGGGGTGGCGCAGGCACAGGAACACAGCGTTTTGCACCGCTAAACAGCTGGCCAGATAATGTAAGCTTGGATAAAGCACGTCGTTTGGTTTGGCCGATTAAGCAAAAATATGGCAATAAAATTTCTTGGGCTGATTTGCTTGTTCTAGCTGGTAATGTTGGCATGGAAACAATGGGCTTTAAGTCGTATGGATTTGCATTTGGTCGTGAAGACTGGTGGGAGCCTGAAGAAGATATCTACTGGGGTAAAGAAACAGAATGGCTAACTAACAAGCGTTATTCTGGTGAGCGTGATTTAGAAAACCCTCTTGCTGCCGTGCAAATGGGCTTGATCTACGTAAACCCTGAGGGCCCAGATGGGAATCCTGATCCAGTTGCTTCTGGTATTGATATCCGCGAAACATTTGCACGTATGGGCATGAATGATGAAGAAACCGTGGCGCTTGTCGCTGGTGGGCATACATTCGGTAAAGCCCACGGTGCAGGTGATCCAGGCCTAGTTGGAGCTGATCCTGAAGCTGCGCCAATTGAGCAAATGGGCATTGGTTGGAAAAATGCTCTTGGTGATGGTCATGGTGTCCACACAACTTCATCTGGTGTTGAAGGCGCATGGAATGCAACACCTACAAAATGGGATATGGCTTATTTCGACGCCTTGTTTGGTTATGAGTGGAAACTTGTAAAATCACCAGCAGGTGCACAACAATGGATCGCAATTGGTGGTGAAGGCACTGTGCCGGATGCGCATGATCCGAACATTAAGCACGCGCCAATGATGACAACAGCGGATATGGCGCTGCGCATGGATCCGATTTATGAGAAAATCTCTCGTCACTACCATGCAAACCCAGAAATCTTCCATGATGCATATGCCCGTGCTTGGTTTAAGCTTCTTCACCGCGATATGGGTCCAAAAGTGCGTTATCTTGGCCCTGATGTGCCTGCTGAAGATCTTATCTGGCAGGATCCAATTCCAGCCGTTGCGCACGAATTGATCAATGCAGATGATGTTAAAGCTCTGAAAGCAAAAGTTCTTGCGTCTGATCTTACCATTTCTGAACTTGTGTCTGTTGCATGGGCGTCTGCATCATCTTTCCGCGGTTCAGATAAACGTGGTGGTGCAAATGGTGCACGTATCCGCCTTGCACCTCAGAAAGACTGGGAAGTAAACCAACCAGCACAACTTGCAAAAGTTCTAGGCGTATTGGAAGCTATTCAATCTGAATTCAATCAATCTGGTAAAACTGTTTCAATTGCAGATTTGATTGTCTTGGCTGGTTCTGCAGCTGTTGAAAAAGCAGCCAAAGATGCAGGTCACGATGTGAGCGTTCCGTTTACCCCAGGCCGTGGTGATACAACACAAGAACTTACAGATGTTGAGAGCTTTGCTGTGCTTGAACCAGAAGCTGACGGCTTCCGCAATTACGCAAAAGCAAACTTCACAGTTTCTGCTGAGGAAATGCTAGTTGATCGTGCGCAATTGCTCACTTTGACTGCGCCGGAAATGACGGTGTTGGTCGGTGGACTTCGTGTTCTTGGCGCCAATTATGGTGACACAGATCATGGTGTATTCACATCTCGCAAAGGTCAGCTCACCAATGACTTCTTCACATCAATTGTGGATATGAGTGTTGAGTGGTTTGGTGTTGAAGGATCGACCGAACAGTTTGAAGCGCGTGATCGTAAGACTGGTAAGATCCAACGGACTGGTACACGCGTAGATCTTGTGTTTGGTTCAAACTCAATCCTTCGTGCTTTGTCAGAAGCTTATGCTCAGGACGACGCAGAAGCAGCATTTGTAGAAAACTTTGTTGCAGCATGGACAAAAGTTATGAACCTTGATCGTTTCGACATCGCATAATTCTTAATTTATAGAATTAACTAAGACGGCGCCTCTAACCAGGCGCCGTTTTTTTATGATTTAAAGCTCATCAAGAAACGCTCGTACACAAGTTTGCACGTGACGAAAACGATCTCCACCTAAGTGTTTGCCACCATACCAACGTGTGACCACAACAATTTGGTTTTTAATATCATCACGCTCAAGCATACGCAGGATCACCATCCCTGCTCCGCTTTCCCCATCATCGTTTTTGATCGCACCTTCATCGCATATCACGCCCCATGTGTTATGCGTTGCTTTAGCAAACTTCTTGTTGCGCTTAAGTTCTTTGATAAATGCTTTGGCATCTTGTGCCGAGTGGCAAATGCCGCCTGAAACCGCATATTTTGATCCTCGATCTGTTACGACGTTATCAATTGTCTTCATGCTTAAATGCTAACTCTGTTGGGAAGGTTTAACGGCGTAATGATTTGAATATCAGAATGCATTTGGTTTTGGAGCGGTGGGATCAATTTATGATAGGCGGCAATTTGCGTAAACGCGTTTTGTAAATCCTGGCGAATATCGTGATGAATAACAGCAGTTATTTTCTCCGCACGTAAAAGATCAATATTCTCTTCATCCAGATCATGCGCAATATAGATTTTGGGTTTTAGTTCAAACTCTTCCAGTGTTTTTAAAATCGCTTCATTGCCTCCCCCCATTGAATAGACAGCATCAAGATTCTTAACGCCGCTCAATACGTTTTTCACTTCATCTGATGTATGCGCAGAAAGACCATCGCCACCCTTTACGATAATCAGTCTTGTCTCTGGTTTTGATTGCTCAAGCGTAGCTTTAAAACCTGCAAAACGTTGATCCTCTCCGGAAAAATTTGAACGTCGAATGGTCGTTAGAACATGAGCATCTGGTTTAAATAGTAATTTATCCATCAGATAAGCGGCAGTTTTGCCGGCTTGGAAGTTATTAATCCCAACATAAGCCAGACGCTTAGTCGCTGGTTGATCTGTTGCGAATGTAAGAACCGGAATATCGTTGTTACAAATGTCGTCGATTAACGCACAAACGTTATCACGAGTTTGTGCAGCAATAATTACACCTTGCGAATTTCGTTTATTAATCGCGTTTAGCAATTGCAAGATTTCCTGCTCATCAAATTTTGGTTTGACATGAAACCGAGGACGAAACACTGCAGGGCTTAAGCCATTGATGACATCGTTGCAGGCAATTTTGACCTCGCGTGAAAATCGTATGGGTGATTCAACGATAATATCTACAAACAATCGTCGCCCTTTGGCGGATAACTGCGTTTCTTGATCTTCCAACTCTTTAAATGCCGCATCAACACGTCGCCTCGTTTGCGGGCTAACATTAGCGCGATTATTAATCACGCGATCAACCGTTGCTGTGCTTAGTCCAGCCTGTAAAGCAAGTTCTTTTATTGAAAATCTATGCGTCATTGATGTGTTTTTGATGTATTTTACATCTTTAGGCAAGCTTTGTTTCTGATATTCTTTTCACATATTGGAGGAATCAAACATGGCAAATTATGCATTATCTCAAACATCGGGCTACTTCTTGTCCAATGATTGTAAGGTTTCGGACCTTGAAGCGTATACTGGACAAACGCTTGATGTGAGCGATTTAACTTTCGCCACAGATGTTCAAAAAAACATTCCCATTTATGACATGAATGAGTTGCGTGATCGGTTGCGCATGCCGTCTGCTCGCAGAGCTTTAATGGCCGAATGGGCCTATGTTTTTAGCGATAGTGCTGGGGTGATTGTGCTCAAAAATGCTTATGAGGACACCACGTGTATCGATGAGGCATCTGAAATTTTTCAACAAATCATTAAAGATGAAAAGCAAATGAATGGCGAAGGTGCCGATCACTTTGCGACAGCTGGCAACAATGACCGTATTTGGAACTCACTGCAAAAACTATGCGAACGATCACCAAGCGTATTTGCTAAGTATTTCGCAAACCCAGCGATAGATACCGCTTGTGAAGCTTGGCTTGGACCAAATTACCAGATGACGGCGCAAGTTAATCTGGTGCGCCCAGGCGGCAAAGCACAAACATGCCACAGGGATTATCATTTAGGTTTCCAAACTGAAGAAATGTGCGCACGTTATCCTGTGCAAGTACATTTGCTATCTCCGTTAATGACATTGCAAGGCGGTATTGCCCATTGTGATATGGCCATTGAAAGTGGACCAACAAAGCTTCTGCCATTTTCGCAAAAATATGCGGCAGGTTATGCAGCCTATCGTCGAGCTGATTTTCAGCAGCATTTTGAAGATAATTATGTGCAGCTGCCTCTGGATAAAGGCGATGCTTTGTTTTTCAATCCAGCTCTTTATCATGCAGCGGGTGAGAATACGAGCGAAGGTATCGAACGATTAGTAAATCTTATGCAGATCGGCAGTGCAATGGGACGCACGCTTGAAAACATCGATCGCATTGGCATGAGTAAATTGCTTTATCCAGCGCTTAAAGAACTTACCGCGAGTGAAAATTTGTCTCCTGCCGAGATTAATGCAGCAGTCTCTGTGTGTGCAGAAGGTTACCCCTTCCCAACAAATCTTGATACTGATCCACCGGTGGGAGGCTTAGCGCCGGAAAGCCAAAAGGACATATTTCTAAAAGCTTTGGGAGAAAAATGGTCCGATGTAAATTTCGTTCGTGCTTTGGATGCACAAGCGGAAAAACAAAAGGCTTGATTTCGTTGGGTTTATAAATTGCAAGAAACGGGCTGTAAGAACTTTATATATTTGTCATTGTTATCGCTTAAGAGAGGCGGTGATTGATGAAAGAGCTTACTGACATAGACTGGAATGCAATTTGTGAATCAGATGCAAAATTTGACGGTGTTTTTATTTATGCCGTCAAAACAACTGGAATTTTTTGCAAGCCAAGTTGTAAATCCCGAACACCGCTTCGTAAAAATGTAATTGTCTTTGACGATCACCAAGAAGCAGAATTTGCTGGATTTCGCGCCTGTTTACGTTGCAATCCAGTGTGAATTGCCGAAAAATAGTTCAAAAATTTATACAAAAAGCCTCTATACATAATGGGTTGATTATTTTCCTTTTAGAATATTGACCATATAGTCAAAAAATGCGTAGTCTATAAAAATAGCAAGTACTTGATTTGCCTATTTCGAAGTCATCGTGATGTTTAAGGGGATTATTTCATGACAGCACCCGGCGAAAACCTAAAGATTAATGGCGATCGCTTGTGGGATAGCCTTATGGAAATGGCCAAAATTGGCCCCGGTATTGCAGGTGGTAATAACCGTCAAACCCTTACCGATGAAGATGCTGAAGGTCGCGAGCTATTCCAATCCTGGTGTGAAGCTGCCGGGATGACCATGGGCGTCGACACTATGGGCAATATGTTTGCAACGCGTGAAGGGACTGATCCCAACGCCCTACCCGTTTATGTGGGGTCTCACTTAGATACACAGCCGACTGGCGGCAAATATGATGGTGTATTGGGGGTGTTAGCTGGGCTTGAACTTATCCGCACCATGAATGATCTGGATTTAAAAACCAAACACCCAATTGTTGTGACCAACTGGACAAATGAAGAAGGTACACGTTTTGCACCTGCCATGCTCGCCTCCGGTGTTTTTGCTGACATGCATACGCAAGAATGGGCCTATGATCGCGAAGACGCTGAAGGAAAGAAATTTGGCGATGAGTTAAAACGCATTGGATGGGTGGGTGATGAAGAAGTCGGCGCTCGTAAGATGCATGCATTTTTCGAGCTGCACATCGAGCAAGGCCCAATCTTAGAAGCGGAAGACAAAGATATCGGTGTTGTAACCCATGGTCAGGGTCTATCTTGGACGCAAGTAACTATCACAGGTAAAGAAAGCCACACAGGCTCTACACCAATGCCAATGCGTAAAAATGCTGGCCTTGCCATGTCAAAAGTTCTGCAATTGGTTGATGATATCGCATGGAGCCATAAACCAGATGCTGTCGGCGCTGCAGGTCATATCGATGTGTTTCCAAATTCTAGAAATGTGATCCCGGGTAAAGTGATTTTCACTGTAGATTTCCGGTCTCCTAATCTAGCGGTGATCGAAGATATGGAAGCTCGCCTTAAAAAAGGTGCAAAAGACATATGTGATGACATGGGCATGCAAATCGAATTTGAAAAAGTAGGTGGATTTGATCCGGTTGAATTTGATGAAGCTTGTGTAACTGCTGTTCGCAATGCCGCAGAACGCCTAGGCTATAGCCACAGAAACCTCATTTCAGGCGCCGGGCATGACGCATGTTGGGTTAATCGCGTTGCGCCCACAGCTATGGTAATGTGTCCTTGTGTGGATGGATTATCACACAATGAGGCAGAAGAAATATCAAAAGAATGGGCAACAGCTGGGACTGATGTTCTTATGCATGCAGTTGTTGAAACTGCGGAAATCGTGGGATAACGCAAAACGAACGACCGAAAACGTCGGGCAGATATAACAAGGGAATTTTTATGACTAAAGTTATCAAGGGTGGAACAGTCGTTACGGCTGATAGAACTTGGAAAGCTGATGTTTTAATCGAAGGCGAAACCATTAAGCAGATTGGTGAAGATCTCAAAGGAGATGAGACCATTGATGCGGAAGGTGCTTATGTTATCCCGGGCGGTATCGACCCTCATACGCATCTAGAAATGCCATTTATGGGAACAACAGCTGCCGAAACATTTGAAAGTGGCACTTGGGCTGCTGCCGCCGGTGGCACCACAATGCTGATCGACTTCTGTCTTCCAGGCGAAGATGGCAGCATCAAGAATGCTATTAACGAATGGCACCGTAAATCATCCCATCAGATTTGCTCAGATATCGGTTATCACATGGCGATCACCGGCTGGAATGAAAACATCTTTGAAGAGATGAAAGATGCCGTTGATATGGGCGTTAATTCATTCAAACACTTCATGGCCTATAAAGGGGCTTTGATGGTGGAAGATGATGAAATGTTCGCAAGTTTCCGCCGTTGTGGTGAGTTGGGTGCGCTACCGATGGTGCATGCAGAAAACGGCGATCTTATTGATATCATGCAAAAGCAATTTATCGCTGAGGGTAAAACTGGTCCTGAATTTCATGCATATTCTCGTCCGCCTGAAGTTGAAGGTGAAGCCGCAAACCGAGCGATTACAATTGCTGACGCAGCAGGAGTTCCATTATACATTGTGCATGTATCGTGTGAGCAAGCCCATGAAGCCATTCGCCGTGGCCGCCAAAAAGGCATGCGTGTTTATGGCGAACCACTTATTCAATTCCTCACACTTGATGAGAGTGAATATTTTCACAAAGATTGGGACCATGCAGCTCGCCGCGTGATGTCTCCTCCATTTAGAAGCAAAGACCACCAACAAAGTCTCTGGGCTGGATTACAGTCAGGCTCTCTCCAGGTCGTTGCTACGGATCACGCGGCTTTTAACACTGAGCAGAAACGTGCCGGACGCGATAATTTCTGCCTCATTCCAAACGGATCAAACGGCTTGGAAGAGCGTTTGGCTGTTTTATGGACGGAGGGTGTTGAGACAGGTCGCTTGACAATGAATGAGTTTGTAAGTGTTACTTCAACAAACATTGCTAAGATATTGAACATATTCCCTAAAAAGGGAGCCATTGTTGAGGGTGCAGACGCTGATATTGTGGTTTGGGATCCAACGATAACCAAAACAATTTCACCGACAAATCATCATTCTGTATTGGATTACAATGTCTTTGAAGGGTTCAATGTTACTGCCCAATCACGTTACACTCTCTCCCGTGGTGATGTGATCTGGGCATGGGGGCAAAATAGCCAGCCACAACCAGGTCGTGGCCGATTTGTACCCCGCCCGCCATTCCCATCAGCTCATAAGGCATTGAGTAAGTGGAAAGCGTTAAACTCTCCTCGACAGATACAGCGCGACCCTCTTAATATCCCCGCAGGCATCTAATCCGCAGCTCGCGATTCGTATATGATTTCGCGAGCTCAATACGAAAGAGACATAATATAAAATGTCCGATAACAGTGTAATTCATGCTGAAAAGCTGAATCTGGTTTTCCAAACCAATGACGGTTCAGTGCATGCCCTTAAGGATATCGACCTGACAATTAATAAAGGCGATTTTGTTTCTTTCATCGGACCTTCAGGGTGCGGCAAAACCACTTTTTTGCGCGTGATTGCCGATCTCGAGCAGCCAACGGGCGGTACGATTTCTGTTAATGGTATGACGCCCCAGCAAGCTCGTGAAGCGCGCGCCTATGGCTATGTGTTTCAAGCATCTGGGCTTTACCCATGGCGCACGATCGCTGGCAATATCAAGCTCCCGCTTGAAATTATGGGTTATTCGATGGAAGAGCAAAATAAGCGTGTTGAACAGGTTTTAGAACTTGTTGAACTTTCAGGTTTTGGCAAAAAATACCCTTGGCAGCTCTCAGGCGGCATGCAGCAGCGCGCAAGCATCGCACGCGCATTGTCATTTGATGCTGATATTCTGCTCATGGATGAGCCATTTGGCGCGCTGGATGAGATCGTCCGTGATCACTTAAACGAACAACTATTAGCGCTTTGGGCACGCACAGAGAAAACCATCGGTTTTGTCACGCACTCGATCCCCGAAGCGGTTTATCTATCAACAAAGATCGTTGTAATGAGCCCGCGCCCTGGCCGCATTGCAGATGTAATTGAAAGCCCGTTGCCAAAAGAACGTCCGCTTGAAATTAGAGATTCAAAAGAATTTTTGGAAGTCGCTGCTAGAGTTCGCGATGGACTACGTGCTGGACATCTGGACGATTGATGATGAAGAACCTAATCGCCGTCTTGACAGTTGTGTTTGCCATTATCGTGATTTGGTATGGCGCGGCATATATGATGAATAAACAATGGACGTTGGATCAAGCTGAACGCGCTGGCACAACGGTTACAACATCTGAAGTGTTTAAAGACACAATGGCGCAAGAGCGACCTCAGCTCCCTGCCCCGCACCAAGTTATTACAGAGATCTGGAAAACAACAGTTGAGAAAAAGATCACATCCAAACGCTCATTGATCTACCATGCTGGGATAACATTATCCTCAACATCACTTGGGTTTTTGATGGGATCGCTCTTGGGTATCACGCTTGCGATTAGTATTGTGCATTCCCGCGCGATGGATCTCTCAGTTATGCCGTGGATTATCGCAAGTCAAACCATTCCAATTCTCGCAGTAGCGCCGATGATTATTGTGGTGCTCAATGCCGTAGGAATTTCAGGCTTAGTGCCCAAAGCCATGATTTCGATGTATCTCTCGTTCTTCCCGGTCGCTGTTGGTATGGTCAAAGGCTTGCGCGCACCAGATACAATGCAGCTCGATTTGATGAAAACCTATAGAGCAAGTGCTTGGCAAACATTGTTTAAGCTGCGTTTGCCATCATCAATGCCATATCTGTTTACATCGCTGAAAATTGCAATGGCCGCGTCGCTTGTTGGCGCTATTATCGGAGAATTGCCAACAGGTGCTGTTGCCGGACTTGGCGCAAGATTGCTTGCGGGTAGCTATTACGGCCAGACTATTCAAATTTGGTCCGCTCTCATCTCAGCTGCGGTTTTAGCGGCCGTTCTGGTCATGCTCATTGGAGTGTTGCAGAACGTAACGCTTAAGCGCATGGGGATGTTGCGATGATTTGGGCGATAGCAGCTATATTATTTTGGATTGGCGCTTGGGCGCTCAATGTCTATTTATCACGTGGCAAACTCAACAAACGTAATAAGTTTATCATTCCATTCTTATTTGGGGTGACGATCCTAGTTTTATGGGAAGGCATTGTGGTTGGATTGGGTATATCGCCCATTATATTGCCGCCGCCATCTGCGGTTGCTGCAAAGTTTTCATCCAGCATCCCTATTTTATGGCAGGATTTCGTTCAAACCTTTGTTAAAGGAGCGCTGTCTGGCTACATCATTGGCTGTGGCTCTGCATTTATATTGGCAATCCTGATCGACCGCTCGCCGTTTCTGCAGCGCGGATTATTGCCGGTTGGAAATTTTGTCGCCGCGCTTCCCGTCATCGGTATCGCACCCATTTTGGTTATGTGGTTCGGTTTCGATTGGCAGTCCAAAGCGGCCGTTGTAGTGGTGATGGTGTTCTTTCCAATGCTGGTCAATACGGTGCAAGGTTTATCCCAAAGCGATCATATGCAGCGCGATTTGATGAAAACATATTCAGCAAATTATTGGCAAAGTTTACTGAAGCTGAGACTACCAGCTGCAATGCCGTTTATATTTAATGGCTTAAAAATTTCGACAACGCTTGCATTAATTGGTGCAATTGTCGCAGAATTCTTTGGCTCGCCCATTAAAGGCATGGGCTTTAGAATTACCACCGAAGTGGGTCGTTTGGCCCTTGATATGGTATGGGCGGAGATAGTTGTTGCCGCCCTTGCTGGATCTGCATTTTACGGCATAATGGCCTTAATAGAAAAGATCGTTACATTTTGGCATCCATCCCAACGATAAGTAATGAGAAGATGGAACCGGAAAATATAAACAAGAAACTGGATGGAGTGAACGGATGAAAAATCTAATCAAAACAACACTCGCAGCAGCACTCGCCTTAGGCGTTACAACAAGTGCATATGCGGCAGATAAAGTCACACTACAGCTTAAATGGGTAACTCAAGCACAATTTGCTGGTTATTACGTTGCAGCAGAAAAAGGCTTTTATGCGGATGAAAACCTTGAAATTGAAATCAAACCTGGTGGACCAGATATCGCCCCAGCACAGGTCATTGCGGGTGGCGGTGCTGATGTTGTTCTTGATTGGATGCCATCAGCTCTTGCATCTCGTGAAAAAGGTTTGGCTTTGGTCAATATCGCACAACCTTTTAAAACATCAGGAATGATGCTGACTTGTCGTAAAGATTCAGGCATCACATCACCAGCAGACTTTAAAGGTAAAACACTAGGTGTTTGGTTCTTCGGTAACGAATATCCATTCCTGTCTTGGATGAGCAAGCTCGGTATTCCAACAGACGGTTCAGAAGGTGGTGTAACCGTTCTTAAGCAAGGCTTTAACGTAGATCCAATTCTCAATAAGCAAGCTGATTGTGTTTCAACCATGACATATAACGAATACTGGCAGATTATCGATGCTGGCCTCTCAGCAGATGATTTGATCGTATTTAAGTATGAAGACCAAGGTGTTGCAACGCTGGAAGACGGCATGTACGTTTTGGAAGAAAATCTCAAAGATGAAGCATTTAAAGACAAAATGGTTCGTTTCGTACGCGCTTCTATGAAGGGTTGGAAATATGCGGAAGAAAATCCAGATGAAGCCGCAGAAATCGTTCTAGATAACGATGCATCAGGTGCACAAACTGAAAAGCACCAAAAGCGCATGATGGGCGAAATTGCAAAACTAACTGCAGGTTCAAACGGCGCGCTTGATGCAGCAGATTATCAGCGTACAGTTGATACGCTGCTGGGTGGTGGTTCTGATCCTGTGATCAGTAAAGCACCAGAGGGTGCATGGACATCTGCAATTACAGATCTTGCACTTAACTAAGCATTTTCTGCTAATTTAAAAATACAAAGCGCCTCATAAAATGTGAGGCGCTTTTTTTGTTTCTGCGGTTAAAGTCTTTATTTTCAGGGAAATAAGCTAACGAAATCTATCTCATAAAGACATAAGTTTACTCAAAACGCTGCCTTAATCGCAGATGATTACAGGATCGTGTTTTTCCAAACATTAGTTGATTTTTGATCAAACTATCGTCGTAGTTTTGCCCCTCACCCAACATAATATTTCGTCATCTTGTTCTCGTTCGCAACACAAACAAACGAACCTTCGTTCGATGAGAGTTGGGAACATAAACGGCGCATAAGTCAGCCACAACAAAGGCTAATTGGCTTTGCGTCATGTATATAAAAGGAGATTTATGATGAAAAAGATTCTAGCGATTACTACTGTATCATTGATGGCAATTAGCACAGCACACGCTGCTGAGTTTGCTGATTTGGACGCCAATACGGATGGAGTTTTGACATTTGAAGAGGTCAATAGTGTCATGGCGGACGTGACCGAAGAAGTTTTCAATAACATCGATCTCAATCAAAATGGTGCATTGGATCAGGACGAGTTCGCAGCAGCTGAACTCTAAAGATTTAGTACCGCACTAAATTATACAACAAACATCCCTCGCAGAGATTGGGCGGCTATTTAGTCGCTCAATTTTTGTTGGGTCTATAATTTCATTATTCTGATAGTTCTTGCACAATCTGCATGCCGTCATACGCAGGTTGCATATTTTTTGGCGTATATGCCATAACTGCATCATAATCGAGCGGCGTGTGCATATGCGTAGTGATCGCATTTTTTGCCCCCAATTTCTCAACCCATTCAATCGCCTGATCAAGCGAGAAATGGCTGACATGCGGCTTCATCAAGGTCGCATCAATAATGAGAGTTTCAAGACCTTGCAGCTTCGCTATGCTTTCGTCAGGGAATTCATTCACATCGCTGCAATAGGCAAAATCTCCAATGCGCAAACCTATAGAACGAATGTTGCCATGAACTTGGTCAATCAATTCAATTTCAATTGTGCCGCCATTACCCGAAATACAAAGTTTTTCATTCAGATCTGACAAGAGATTTGTCTCTACAATTGGCGGATAATTGCTGTCTTCAGGCGAAGAAATAACATAGCCAAATGATGATCTAAGATGCGCAAGCGTTGGTTCGTTTAAATAGATGTCAATCTTCTTGCGGGCATCAAGCGCAAATGTTCTTAAATCATCTATGCCGTGGATGTGATCTGCATGTGCGTGCGTATAAAGTACACCGTCAATCTGAGTAACGCTTGCTGAAATCATCTGCTCACGAAAATCCGGCCCAGTATCCACCACAACCGTTGTTTTCTCACCGTTTTGAGCAAACTGTTCAATCAGTAAGCTCGCACGGCGACGTCGGTTTTTAGGATTTTGAGGGTCGCATGCGCCCCAATCTCCCGATGGCCGAGGAACCCCCGGCGATGATGAACACCCCAATACGGTAAAAACCTGTTTTACGGGCTTTATATCCATCAAAATACCATCTTCTTAAATAGGTTTTGGCAGTTTTGCGTGGTTTGCACCCAAAGAGCGTCTTCATCCAAACCAACGGTCTCAGCTAATACACGGGCTGTGTGTACTGTATAAGACGGTTCATTGCGTTTGCCGCGAAACGGCATAGGAGCGAGATAAGGCGCATCAGTTTCAACGAGCAATCGATCATGTGGCACTGACTTTGCAATCTCACGCAATTCATCGGATTTCTTAAACGTTAGAATTCCTGAAAATGAGATATAGCCGCCCAGTTCAATACCTTTTTTTGCCAATTCTGCACCAGATGAAAAGCAGTGAAGGATGAACGGAAAAGCACCTTTTGAACTTTCGTCTTCCAATATGGCCATCATATGCTCATCGGCACTGCGAGAATGCACGACAAGCGGTAGGTCTGTTTCCCTGGCCGCCCAAATATGATTGCGCATGACCTTTTCCTGCACCTCAGGAGGGGCATTGTCGTAATAGTAGTCCAGACCCGCCTCACCGATCGCAACGCATTTAGGATGCAGTGAGAGCTCAATTAGTCGTTCATAGGAAATATCAGGTTCTTCGCCAGCATTTAGCGGGTGAGTTCCAACTGAGCAAAACACATTGTCATATTTCTCAGCGACGGCTTTAACTTGATCAAACTTATTGACCCTTGTGCAAATGGTCACCATTTTGCCAACACCAGCTTCTTCAGCGCGTGCGATCAACTCATCTCGATCTTCATCAAATTGTTCGAAATCAAGATGGCAGTGACTATCAATTAAAAGACGTTCAGCGGGCATGATGCTTTATTCGCTTTTTTCCGTTTCAACATAACGCGGGAATACGCCGGATGGTTTTGGTAGATCGATGCTCGAAACCAGTCGACCCGCCTCACCCAGCTGAGCAAACGAGCGTTGATCTTCGCCCACAGCTAAAAGATCTAGCAATTTGCCTGATGATGTTGGCATCACCGCTTGGGATAAAATAGCCACCTGGCGAATGATTTCAGCAGTTAGATAAAGCACAGTGTTCATACGAGCAGGATCTGTCTTTTTAAGCGCCCATGGCTCTTGCGAGGCAAAGTAACGGTTCGTTTCAGACACACACGCAAACACAGAGCCCACATATTGGTGCACGGCCTGTGATTCCATTGCTTTGCGTGATGCCTCAAGCAAACCATCAACTTGCGATAATATCTCTTTGTCTTCGTCTGACAGTTCACCACACTCAGGTATTTTTGCTTCGCAGTTTTTACCAATCATCGATAGTGAACGTTGCGCCAGATTACCAAGGTCATTTGCAAGATCTGAATTAATGCGGTTCACAATAGCTTCGTGGCTATAACTTCCGTCATTGCCAAATGGCACTTCACGCATAAAGAAATAACGTGTTTGATCAAGGCCATAATCTTCAACAAGCGACGTTGGATCAACAACATTTCCCGTTGATTTAGACATTTTCTCGCCTTTGTTAAACAAAAAGCCGTGTGCAAAAATACGTTTTGGTAGTTCGATCCCAGCGGACATCAAAAAAGCAGGCCAGTAGATAGCGTGAAAACGGATAATATCTTTCCCAATAATATGAGCTGATGCCGGCCAGAAGCCCCATTTATCATCATCCCCATTTGGAAAGCCAACACCAGTGATATAGTTGGTAAGAGCATCCACCCAAACATACATCACATGCTTATCATTACCTGGAACAGGTACGCCCCAATCAAAAGTTGTGCGAGAGATAGAAAGATCTCTTAAACCTGATTTCACAAACGACATCACTTCATTACGGCGCGAATTAGGACCAATAAAATCAGGATGGTCTTCGTAATACTTCAGCAAAATGTCTTGGTATTTTGAAAGGCGGAAAAAGTAACTTTCTTCTTCCACCCACTCAACAACGGTACCTTGCGGACCATAGCGATTGCCATCTTCACGCACTTCCGTTTCATCTTCTTGATAGTAAGCTTCATCGCGAACAGAATACCAACCTGAATAGCTGTCGAGGTAGATATCATCGTTGGCTTCCATACGGCGCCAAATTTCCTGGCTAGCTTTATAGTGACGCTCTTCACTTGTTTGGATGAAATCATCATTTGAAGCGTTTAAAACGTCTGCCATTTTTTCAAATTCAGCTGAGTTTTTAGCAGCTAGTTCTGCAGCTGTTATGCCAAGCTTTTCAGCTGTTTGCAGCATCTTTTGACCATGCACATCTGTGCCTGTTAAAAAATACACATCCTTACCATCCAGACGCTGAAAACGCGCCATGACATCAGTTGCAATCAATTCATAGGCATGACCAATATGCGGCGCACCATTTGGATAGGAAATTGCTGTCGTGATATAGTAACGATTATTGTCGGTCATTTTAGTTCAATCTGAAATTTAATAGTTCTTGCAGAAATTCAATAGTTTTTGAATGTTATTACAGGCTGTTTAAGTCAAAACGCTTAGAATGGCTATGCCTGACACCAACCTTTTTGTAAACTTACTGTGCAGCTTCAATCATCGAAAAGAGTGTCAGCAAAGTCTGTTTCCGATCCAAATTATAGGTATCGGATTCAAGCTTATGGCTTGTCAATTTATCGGATAATTCCGCAAATTCAGCGGCTTTTTGAGTGTGACCATTAAATGCAGCATTCTTTGCCATCGTCATCACATGACCAATCATGTGCTCAACGAAGAAGTGATAGCTCACATCTTGATCGCGTCCAGCAAGTGTTTCGCACAATTTATGTGTTGTTTTCCGCTCCACTGCACTATTTGGCGCAATAATCTCATTAAATGTCTGAATAAGCTCAGCACCACCATAGTTTAACACGGTTAGTGCACGTGATACCGAACCATCAGATAAATGCAGAAGCTGTTTAATATTATCTTGATCAAGATCACGTAAGGCATCAAGATGGGTTAAAGCGTTCTGAAGAGGTTCATTTTCCAAGGGCTTTAATCGAATAGACAAACAGCGAGATCTGATTGTTGGCAATAAGCGCCCTGGAGAATGCGATAACACCAAAAAAAGCGCTCTTTTCGGCGGTTCTTCCAATATTTTCAAAATTGCATTGGCTGCAGATCTATTGAGGTGATCTGCAACATCAATAACCGCAATACGCCAATTATTGGAACCAGATGTCTGAGAAAAGAAACGTCCTGTTTTGCGAATGTCATCAACAGTAATTGCAGACTTAACCTTACCTGTTTTCGGATCTGTTTCACATTTGATGTGCATCAGATTATGGGATGCACCGCTGGAAATTTGTTTGTAAACTGGGTTCTCAACATCAGGATCAGCAAGCTGGTCTGGTGCGGTGTCAAATTCTGGATGGCTCAGCACATGATTGGCAAATTTAAACGCGAGTGTTGCCTTACCAATTCCCTGCGGTCCTTCAAGTAATATGGCATGATGCACTTTACCTGTTTTATAGGCATTGGCGAGAAACGCTTCGCTCTTTTCATGACCAAATAATTTGGTGTTTTCTTTAGGAGGTATGGCGCCGTCTATTACATCGCTCATGCAGAATTGCTCTTACTCTGCGCTTTGGATTTGGTGTTTGATTTGTTTTGCGAAGGCAGCAATGGCAAAACCATCTCAACAGCTTTAAATACATTATCGGCGATATCATCAATCTCACCAATACCGTCAACAACTGTACAGCGGATAGGCTCTTCTTTTGCCAATTCTAAAAATGCGTTTCGGCGCAATTCATGTGTTGCAAGTTCTTCCCGCTCAAAACGGTCCAGTTCCTGTCCTGCACTTCGATCCGTTGCGCGTGCCATACCAATTTTTGCTGGTACATCAATGATGATGGTCAAATCTGGTACCATGCCGTTGACCGCAACACGTTCTAGGTTTTTAAGCAATGTTGCTTCCATATTACCTGTCACGCCTTGATAAATTCGGGTTGAGTCCGCAAACCGATCGCATAAAACAATCTTTCCCGCTTCCACTGCAGGGCGAATAACCTGTTCGACATGATCACTTCGCGCTGATGCAAATAAAAACGCTTCCATGCGAACACCAAATTCCTCAGCTGCGCCAGATAATAAAACATGCCTTGTTGCTTCAGCGCCAACAGAGCCGCCCGGCTCTCGTGTTATGACAACGTTATAGCCAAGTTTCTCTAAAGTCGCAGCAATGAGCTTGATTTGTGTTGATTTGCCGACACCTTCACCACCTTCAAAAGTAATAAAGCGACCTTTATACATCTTCAATTATACCGCCTGAGATTGCGACTGAACTGATCTAATCAGACTCACGTTAAAAACTTTCGCCAAGTTATAGGAAATAATTGAAAAATAGAACCGAAAAAATAGCAGCCGATATTAGCGCATATAGATCATATTATAGCCAGAACAGCAGCATTTCTTTAAATGCATCCCATGCTTGGCGATGTAGCGGCCCTGGCTCAACCGAAGAAGCGGCATAAAGCGGTGCTGTGCGGCTGAGTGTTTCGCCAACCCATATTCTGATTTCAGCCACTTCATCACCTTTTTCAATAGGTGCTGGTATCGGCCAATTGTAAGCTATCCTTGCCTTTAAGCGTTCGGTATTTCCAACGCCAAGTAAAATATCGACATCAGATTTTGTAACCAGGTTTACTTTACCACCTAAACCACCATAGACCGGAGCTTGGCCAATTGTCTCGCCCCGTTCAAATATCAATTTGGGTTGGAAATTGCGTAACCCCCATTCCAATATCTTTTTGGTTTCTGAAATTCTTTGTTTTTGATCTTTCATGCCACTCATGGCTAAAAATAGACGCTGACCATTTTGCTCAATGGATGAGACAATCGCATAACCAGAAGCTTCGGTAAAACCGGTCTTTAATCCATCAACACCAATGCCAGCATTAAGCAGCGGAGCTCGATTGAGCTGGCGGATACGGTTCCATGTAAACTCTGTTTCAGAATAGTATTTATAATATTCTGGGTATGTATTGAACATATGCTGCGCTAAATGCACGAGTTCTTTCATTGTAACTTTCGCATCAGGATGCGGCAAGCCTGTCGGATTGGCAAAGACTGAATGTGCCATTCCGATTTCACGGGCGCGATCTGTCATGCGTTGCGCAAACTTTTCCTCGCTACCTTCCATTCCTTCTGCAAGTATAATGGTTGAATCATTGCCTGATTGAACGATTGCGCCTCTAATCAGATCTTCAACGCGAATATCGGAACCTAATTCTGCAAACATTGTTGATGTACGCGAAGGTGCGCCACCGGTTCGCCAGGCGTGTTCTGACACGTTATATTGGTCTTCAAGGGTGATTTCGCCACGTTGAAGTGCATCAAAGACCACTTCCATGGTCATAATTTTGGCCAATGATGCCGGAGGGATGAGTTCATTCTCATTTTTTGCAAATAGAACGGTGCCAGTTCTTGCATCAATAAGATATGCCTGTTTAGCTTTGGTTGAAAAGTCTATCGCGCCAGCAAACGTCAGCGATGCTAACAATGCAATTGCTACGCAAACTAAAGATTTAAACGTGTTCTTATATGATAGCGACAAATTATACCCACACCAATAAATGCAACAAGCCATTGCGGATTGCACTTATACATCAATTGTAAAAAAATTGAAGCGAGTTAGTTGGATTTACGTAATTTGTACTTTTGAAGGAGTTTGGCTTTAATCAGCTTCTTTTTAACCGTGTCAGCATCTGTTGTTGATGTAAGAACAACCGGTTTTTCAAAATTAGGTGTTTTTGAAGGCGTTTGAACCAATGCAGTCGTCGTTACAGCAGGTGTAACAGTTCCTGTAACTTCTGCGGATGGTACGTAAACCTTTGGACCAGCAATTGTCGTTAAAAGATCGCGACGTGGTGCCTTGGCAACGGGAGCTCTGTTAACTGCAACAGTCGTTGGCTGCGCAATCTTTGGTTTTGACTTAAAGATATTAGACGCAAATTGTGTGCTCTTACCAATAATCCCCTGCTCGCTATCGCGATAAGAAGAACTTAAATAAGCCATATCTTGCCCGTGTAATGGTGCACGCCCAATATATTGTACACGAACTTTTGCAACACCTTTGGCTTTGGTCTGTAAGGTATCTGCAGCGCGAGATGATAAATCAATAATACGGCCATGAGCGTAAGGACCGCGATCATTCACGCGAACAATCACAGATTTGCCGTTGGCTTGGTTCGTTACGCGCGCGTAGCTTGGTAGTGGAAATGTTGGGTGCGCAGCTGAGAGATGGTTTTGATCATAGATCTCACCATTGGCTGTCAAACGACCATGAAAGTTTGGTCCATACCAAGAAGCCATACCAACTTTATCGTAGTTGAATTCTTCTTTAGGATAATACCACTTGCCTTTAATCTTATAAGGCTTTCCAACGACAGAGCGGCCACCACCTTTTTTAACGCGTGTTGATGTCGTTAAACGCGGGCTGGCGGCAACGCCGTAAGCTGCTGATGTGAATTTTGTTTTATTGTTGATATCAGCTTGACCAACATTGAGTGCAGTCGAAATGCCGCTTCCTGTCGAATTACATGCAGACAAGCCAAAACCCAACACTATAAATGCTGCGACTTTAACAATGCTGCGCGAAGCTGATGCTTCTACGGATGCAGAAATTTCTTTTACGTTTTTACTCAAAGTCCACTCACAAAAATCCCCAAGGATACGTCATCTTATCCTTTTGTGACCAATCATGGCTAATATAAGGCAAAAATGCGTCAGTGCCTATAACACACAGCGATTCTCAACCAATTTCGCACGATTATGCTTGCTATGGTTTCTCAAACCTTAACAATAAGGCATTTACACCAGTTTTTGACTGATCTCAAGTTGATGATAAATCGAATGGTGGTCCTTGAATTTGATAAAATCAAAAAAAATGACAAAAAATGTAAATATCTGGAAATCACCGCTTGCATTCGCTCTCATATTGTTTCAATAAGGCGGCGCTGGAGAGGTGGCTGAGTGGTCGAAAGCACTGGTCTTGAAAACCAGCGAGCGTGTAAGCGTTCCGTGGGTTCGAATCCCACCCTCTCCGCCATAGTTTTATGACCTTTGAGCCCGAATACTTCAATACTTGGGTTGAGGTAACACCACTATAATCTCTTTTATCCTTTGCTTAAGACTGCTTTCGTTAGTTACATAATGGCTAGTTCGTAAACCATTTGTCTAATTAGCTCCTCCTTACCGAATAATAGATTTTTAAAGGTTGATCAAAGTTTATTACCCAATTAACGCAGTTTATGGTGCTAGTTGAAGGCTGAAATCATATGTAAACTTGTCAAATCTATGCAGAAATTTGAAAAGAACTTACGAGGTTAAATTTGGAATTCAAAAAAATAATTTCTGATGCAATTTTATTGAGTTTTTTGAAACGAAAGTATAAATGCGTATGGCGATTCAGTAGAAATCTCCATCAACAATGCAAAACTTACGAGGCCTTACCCTCTAAACTATTTGCCCCCTATATTTTCCATTCCCAGAAAAAAATGGGTTCTCTATTTAAAGCTCTAATTTGTTGCAAATTTTGTTTAGAATGGCATTGGAGCGTAAAATGTTTGAGTTAACAAAATAAAACTGTTGGACGAAATTGTAAGTTGGAAAAGTATAGCTCATGAGCGTTACATACGAGAGAGTTCGCTAACTCTTTAAATATCCTGATATAGAGATCCAATTTGGGTATATACTTTATTAAATGGTTTTAATAAAATATTTGCTAAGTGAGATAATGAGTATAGGTGTTAATTCAATTCTTGCGCAAGAAATCAAATTGCCTTACACCATCCGTTAGTATTTTAAAGTTTGAATCGAGATTATGAAAAATTCAACGAGACTGATTCATTGAAACGCGAGTTGGACTAAATTATGAAGTTTTCTGATATTGATACACCATCGAACAGAAGTTTTGGATTTCTGTTTTCATTCATTTTTTTAGCCCTGGCTTTGTATTTATTCTACAATAATTATTTAAAATTAACTTTAATTTTAATGATTTTATCAGTAGTGTTTTTGGTCATTTCTTTGGTCAAGGCACAGCTGCTACACCCCATGAACAAAGCCTGGATGGCCCTTGGTTTGGCGCTTGGCTTGATCGTTAGTCCAATCGTGGTTTGTACTATATATTTTGTACTTATTACCCCTGTTGCACTTATAACAAAAATGTTTGGTCGTGACGAACTTCGAATAAAGATGGATAGGAACAAAAGCAGCCACTGGGTGGATTGTAGCAGTGTTTCAGATAATTTTTTCGACTTCAAACGTCAATTTTAATCTAAAGAGATTTTCATGAACTTTATAGCTGAATTATGGGCATTTTTAAGATCTAGAAAAAAACTCTGGATGACACCTATAATTCTCGTCATGTTGATGATTGGTGGTGTACTTGTTTTAGCAAAAGGATCAGCTGTCGCTCCCTTTATTTATACACTGTTTTAAACTGATTGTTTCAATCATTCATATTCAAGATTCTATAAATAGTTAAGGCCACTCGATGTATATTCTAGGTATTTCAGCATTATATCACGACAGTGCTGCATGTTTGGTTCACAACGGAGAAATTATTTCAGCAGCACAAGAGGAACGTTTCACACGGATAAAACATGATTCAAATTTTCCTGTGAATGCGATACAGTTTTGCTTAGAAGAAGCGAAAATTAATCCGTCCAATATTGATAATATTGTTTTTTACGAAAAACCATTCCCAAAATTTGAGCGATTATTAGAAACATATCTAGCCTTTGCACCTCGAGGTTTTCGAAGCTTTTCAAAAGCAATGCCGATTTGGATAAAGGAGAAACTTTTTCAAAAGTCAGCGATCGTCAATGAACTCAAAAATTCGTTGGGGACTGATGTAAATTGGACGGAAAAACTACTCTTTTCAGAGCATCATCTATCACATGCGGCGAGTGCTTTTTTTCCATCACCATTTGATGAGGCAGCAATACTTACATTAGACGGTGTTGGTGAATGGGCCACGACAACTGTCGCAGTTGGTAAGGGCAATAACCTTCGGATGACAAAAGAAATTCGCTTTCCTCATTCGTTAGGCTTACTATATTCAGCTTTTACTTATTTTACTGGTTATAAAGTTAACTCTGGTGAGTACAAGGTTATGGGGCTAGCACCATATGGAGAGCCAAAATATGTCGATTTGATATTTGATAACCTCATACATTTAGAAGAAGATGGAAGTTTTCAACTAGATATGAGTTATTTCGATTATTGCACCGGATTGACGATGACAAACAAAAAGTTTGATAAATTGTTTGGCGGGCCAAGGAGAAAGCCGGAAAGTGAATTAACACAACGTGAAATGGATTTAGCTGCCTCAATTCAGGTAGTGACAGAGCAAATAATTGTGCAGCTGGCCCGCAATATTGCCAAGGAAACTAAACAGAAAAATTTGTGTTTAGCGGGCGGAGTAGCATTGAATTGTGTTGCAAATGGAGTGCTGTTGCGGGAAAAAATCTTTGAACAAATTTGGATACAACCTGCAGCTGGTGATGCTGGCGGAGCACTGGGTGCAGCCCTCGCTGTTTCCTATATGATGCATGATCAAAAACGTGAAACTACTCAAAGTACTGATCAAATGAATGGCTCCTATCTTGGACCATCCTATAATGATGATGATGTCTTATCAGATTTAACAAAATTGGGTGCGTCATTTGATAAACTGGATGAACTAGATATCATTGATGAAGTAGCGAAATTGCTGGCAGATGGAAAAGCTATTGGGTGGATGCAAGGGCGTATGGAGTTTGGACCTCGATCCTTGGGAAATAGAAGCATTTTAGGCGATCCGAAATCACCAAAAATGCAAAAGCAACTAAATCTTAAGGTCAAATATAGGGAGAGTTTTAGACCATTTGCACCGAGTGTTTTGTTTGAACATGTCAATGAATGGTTCGAATTGGATCAAGAGAGCCCTTATATGTTGTTTGTTGCTGATGTGAAAAGCAACAAACGGATTAAAATGAGCGAGGAAGATCTGGCTCTATTTGGAATCGATAAATTGAATATTATTCGATCAGATATTCCAGCGGTCACTCATGTTGACTATTCAGCTCGTGTTCAGACCGTTCACTCTGATACTAATCCAAAATATCACAATTTGATAAGTAAATTCAATGATTTAACTGGATGTCCAGTTATAGTAAACACCTCCTTTAACGTGAGGGGTGAACCTATCGTTTGTAACCCTACTGACGCATTTCGATGTTTTATGAACACTGAACTAGATGCTTTAGTTATAAATAACTTCTTATTATTGAAGGAAAATCAAACTGCTGGGAAATCGTCTGAATTCGAGGTTCATTTTGATTTGGATTAAAAAAAGCCTATTGTCTGGAGTCTTTATAGTAATATCTTCTATAGTTTTGTTGGAAATAATAGGTTTGTTTGTATTTGATAATCGGTACTATTGGGAGCAACGGTACCTGAGTATTTCGCAAAATTCTCTAACAAATAAACAAATAAAAACTGAGGATGGTGAAAACACTATTTGGACATATTATCCAAATTCAGAAATAAGATATTTCGGTGTATACGCTGACTTTTTTGGAGCACATGTCGAATATGATTGTACATTTGAGACGAATTCACTTGGTTTTATAAATACTGGCCCGGTTAACCAAAGCGCAGATTACTTAGTTGTTGGAGATTCATTTACTGAAGGTCAAGGTGGTTGCCCTTGGTTGACCGCGGCGGCTTTAAACTCTGATCCAAATTTTGCCGAACTTTCGATCCTAAATGGAGGACAGCAAGGTGCGGGAATTTTGACTTTCGAAAAAATCATTGAATTGCATGAGCAAGCTGTTTCCATTGAAAACCTTGTCATAATAGCTATATCCAACGATTTTAAAAGGGGTGATATTTTCAAGTGGCCACTAGATGGTCCATGTTATATTAAACTAGAGTGCGGCAATCAAGATTATTGGCATTTTGTCGATAGATATATCGATTCAGAACAGTTGCTCTCCCAGGCGAAATCAAGACGCATCGGCAGAAATAATCCCATAAGTTCTGAAGTGATACGCTACTCGTTCACATATAGATTATTTAACGAATTAACTAGTTTGATTTCTCAACATGTTAGCAACCCACCTCCGCCTAAAGAACCAAAAGATCTATTTGCACCTTACAGAAATAATTTTGATGCCCTTGAGCGAGTTTTGCTACGCTATCCCGACACCAAAATAATATTGGTGCCCCAGCGCGACGAAGTCGGTTTGTTTGGAACTGAAAACTCAGATACAAGAATTGTAAAACAATATTTTAATTCAAAAAGCATCGCCTACTCGTTTTGTTTCTTGGATTCGGATGATTATCTATACATCGATGGACACCCAAATTCAGAAGGTTACTCCAAGCTGTTTGATTGCTTAAAAGAGGAAACTTTCGAAAGATGATGCCTGATTGTGTTTCGGATTTTTATGTACTTAAAAATAGTTGTTAGACTTATCACATAAGCGCACTAATGTGCCTTTGAGTATTAAGTGTTACATGATATCCGCAATACAGAACGTAATTCTTTATCAGCATCGGTATTTAACTAACTCGGTTGATTTCCCAACTACATCGTCATAAAGTTTAACGTCCTTGTTAGTCGCTAATCCATTACTTTAAGAGATATATTTTGCCATTCTTATCATTTGCTCAAAACCTAGAAGATGTAGTGTTACGTCGTGCTTTAAAAGATATTGCAGTTGGTTTTTATATTGACGTTGGTGCATGTTCACCTGATCAAGACTCAGTTACTCGATCTCTTTATGATTCTGGCTGGTCTGGAATCAATATTGAACCCAATCCCGAATATTACAGTCAACTAGTTGATAAACGTGATCGGGATATCAACTTGCAAATAGCTGCCGGACAGGAAAGTGATCGCTTAGAGTTAAACATATTTAGCGGAACTGGTTTGTCGACATTGAACAAAAAAGTAGCTCGTAAGCATTCCGAAGCTGATTATATTGATCATATGGATAGTGTTTCTGTTGATGTCTTGCCATTATCAGAGGTATGGAATTTACATGTTGCTGAAAATCAGGATGTCCATTTTTTGAAAGTGGATGTTGAAGGGTTTGAGGCTGAAGTATTAAAAGGTCTTGACTGGAAAAAAAACCGACCTTGGATAATTCTTGTTGAAGCAACAAAGCCTATGGTGCAAGAATTCAATTATTCCGAGTGGGAGTTTTATCTAATCGAAAATGACTATGTATTTGTATATGAAGATGGCCTGAACAGATTTTATGTTTCTAAGGAAAAAATAGAGCTTTCGGAAACCTTTCGTTTTCCTCCTTGCGTATTTGATAACTACGTGTTGGCTAGTTATGACGCGGAGGCAAAGCGGGCAAGAAAAGCGCTGCAAAATTTAGATAACTGTAAAACTCAATCTCAAGAGAACTTAAAAAAAATCTGTCTTTTAGAAAATGAAAAACGACACTTAATTCTCGAAACTCAGAAGTTAAGGGATGAATTAACGAGCATACAGCAGAGTAGGATTTGGAAAATGACCACACCCCTTCGTTTTGTTTTGGGTAAAGTTATTGCTAAATATAGCAGGTCATAATCTACCGTATGTCATTTTAGATAGGCGTGCGCATCAGATAAGCTATATATTGTGTTCCGTTCACAAGAGGTTGAAGACACATCAAAGTGGACTGATGTTCCTATACCAGCTCTAGACCCAGCCTCTATGTCAGTTTGTTTATCACCTATAAGAACTGAGTGTTTGAGGCTTATATTATGTTCAAGCTGAGCTTTTAAAATCATCCCCGGCGCAGGTTTCCGACATGGGCAGTCCTTTAGGTATTTTCCAATACCGTGTATTGGATGATGGGGGCAATAATATACATCGTCAATTATACATTTTCTTTTTTCAAACTCATCCTGCATCCAATTTGTGAGTTTCTTAAAATCAAATTCTGTATAATATCCTCTACCGATACCAGCTTGATTTGTGATAATAATGACCTTAAATAATTTTAGATTAGCTTCCAATACTAGGTCGAAAATACCTTCTACAAAATCAAAATCTTCAATTCTATTCACATAGCCGAAGTCTTGATTTATAACACCATCTCTGTCCAAAAATAAGCATTTATTACTCATCTCATTTCTCTGAGAATTTTTTGTGCACGGAAATAATCTTCAGGCACACCAATATCGACAAAAATACTTTTGGATTTAATGAAACCCATCTTTTCTTGGTTTATGGAATGCGCAAAGTGGTCATTTTCTATCGAAAAGTTCTCATCCAAATTCCATTTATCTAAATAATTTAAAGGTATCACATAGCACCCACCATTGATAAAGCCAGGATTAGGTTTTCCTTTTTCTATGAAACCCGTTACAAATCCGTCTTCGACTATAAGACGCCCATACCGGCTGGTATCTTCCAAGTAATGGCCAACCATCACCGGGCATTTTTCTTTATCCCAAAAATTTTCGGTATCATTTACGTCAAAATCGAGAAAAGTATCTCCATTGAATATGTAAACGTGGTCTTCGTTACATTTTATGAGAGCTCTTCTGATTGCTCCACCAGTGCCAAGGGGTTTGTTTTCTACCTCAAAACTGATTTTCATTGAGTATTGGTTGGCTTCAACATAGGAAATGATTTTCTCAGCCATATACCCAAGTGAAAGTATAACATGAGAATAACCGAATTTTTCTAACCGACGAAGCAAAATTTCAAGGAAGGGAGAGCCTGCAATATCTGCCATAGGTTTTGGAAGGTCTGCTACTACAGATTTAAGTCGAGTACCCCTCCCTCCAGCTAAAATTATAGCTTCCATTATGAGTGGTTTCCAAATATTGATTTTTCAATTTGCCCACATATAATGTGGCCTAAGACCAGGTGCCCTTCTTGAATATGGGGGGTATTGTCGCTAGGAACTTCAAGCAATATATCACACATATTTATTATGCTACCGCAACGTGATCCAGTCATCCCTATAACAAGAATGCCTTTTCTCTTGGCTTCCTCACAGGCCTTCAGAATATTTGGTGATTCTCCTGAGGTTGAATAGCATATCAATACGTCACCTCTAGTCCCCAGTGCCTGTATTTGTCGTGCAAAAAGCTCATCGTAACCATAGTCGTTTCCGATAGCAGTCAAAATAGAAGTATCCGTTGTAAGTGCAATAGCTGCCAGGCCTGGTCTGTCAAAATTAAATCTACTAACAAACTCCCCAGCTATATGTTGAGCATCTGCTGCACTTCCGCCATTTCCTGCAAGAAGAATTTTACCACCAGTATTGAGTGTTCTAATTCCAGCATCAATTGCATTATTTAAGTTTTGTATTAGTTTTTTATCTTCAATCATTTCGCTAATAACTGCACTTGCGCATGCAATTTCTGAAATTATCTCTTCATCCATTTCTGTTCTTCCTACATTTAACATATTTTAATAGTTGCTTACAGTTTGAGATAGGGACCACGTCAAGTGCACTGTTATGAGTTCCTGGTCAATTTTTTATACGCTCCAAGCTTGGCAACCATCGGCAGTCAAATGACAATTACTTACACGGCCGTCAAAAGTATCAAGAACCCGTATGACATCCATCCTACGTTCATTAGGTACGAAAAAAAGCATAAAACCACCTCCGCCAGCACCTGATATTTTCCCAGCACGAGCTCCCGCGCCTACCGCGGCTTCATAAATTTGATCTAAATACGGACTAGAAACAGTCTTTGCTGATTTTTTTTTATTTTCCCATCCCAACCGCATGGAAGAAACAAGACCATCAAAATCACCACGCAATAGACACTCTTTCATGATGACTGCTTCTCGCTTTATACCATGCATAGCATCTAATGCTTCTTCAGAGCCGCGTTTGAGATTGGAACTCTGATCTTTGATAATACGCTCTGACTCTCTCGAAACACCAGTGAAAAAAAGAACTAAGGATGCTTCAAGTTCACATTTGATCCAGTTCTTAATACGAAGTGTATTAACAATGGATCTATCGTTATTATAGAATTCCATAAAGTTTACACCGCCAAATGTTGCCGAGTACTGGTCCTGTCGACCTCCATCTAAACCACAATCAATACGTTCAATTTTGAATGCTAGTTGTGCAATAGAATAGTCATCCATCGGAAGGTTAAAATACTCAACAAAAGCCCGAATCATTGCAACAACTAGCGTTGAAGATGATCCCAATCCAGACCCCATAGGTGCATCACAATATGTAGATAGCTCTATATTAAGAGGTTTTCCCTGATTAAAATTGTTAATCATATAATTGTATACAGCTTTGTGCAGGTCCAGTTTTCCATCCTGGATAAGGGGTTCTGAAGTACTTTGTAGGATTTCAATTTCACGATCTGCTGCGACGAACCTTATTACATGTCCTTCATTTTGCTTGATAACTGCATATGCATATCTATCTATAGCAGCGTTTAAAACATAACCGCCATAGGTGTCGCAATATGGCGACACATCAGTACCACCGCCAGCTAAACCGAGTCGTAAAGGTGCTCTAGCCCGGATAATACGATTTCTAAATCTATCATTCATATCACTATTACCTATCGAGAGGAATTTTACCCATTTTTATTTCATGCCGCCAATGATCCAGCAGGTCTTGGAACATTTTCATTGCAGAAATTTCTGGTTTCCAATCTATCGTATTTTTAATCTTACTATTATCAAACATCTGATAATCTGCATCAATCGGACGCAACCTTTTGTCGTCCGTTTTAACTATAATATCATCACGGGTACTCATACCGAGAAGTATGTCGACTACTTCGGTTAGTTTAAATATTTCCTCACCAGCAATATTAAAGCACTCACCTGGCGTTATTTTGTCTTCTGCACAGGCACTCAAGAGGAGATAGTATGCTCTAACTGCGTCTCGAGCATCTTGAAAAGTACGAGTGCTTGAAAGATTGCCAACTCTTACAACAGGGTCTTGAAATCCCGATTCTATGAGGGCGATTTGCTTAGCTACCGTGCTTTCAAAGAAAACATCACTACGCCGAGGCCCTGAATGGGTACCCATACGCGTGATAAATGTCTTTAGACCATATGCTTCACCGTAAAACTGCCCAAGATAATCTGTTCCAATTTTTGATATACTGTACGGACTAGCTCCATGAAACTGGGTTTCTTCAGTCAATGCGACACCGACTTGTGCTTTCCCATAAACCTCACTTGAAGAACATATGTGGATAGCTGGTGAATAGCTTCCGTCAACCTCCTGAATTTGTCTGATATTCTCCAGAATATTTGCCGTTCCAATTATATTAGTTTGCAATGTTTCGAAAGGTATATCAAACGAAGTTTTCGGATAAGATTGTGCAGCTAAATGAGAAACAAAGTCTGGCTTTGTTTCTCTAAACATTTTGTTTATCGAGGCAGAGTCTAATAAGTCAGCATAATAGATGCTAATTCGATCGTTTCGATTTATTCTTTGCGTAAGACCATAAAGGTTTTCAATAGGCTCTTGCCAGCGCATCATGCCAATAACATTATGTTCTGTCTCATTGAGAATATACTCAGCAAGTTGCGAACCAACCTGCCCTGTAATTCCGGTAATCAAAATATTTTTGCTCATATGTATGTAATCCATAACAGACATTTTAATAAAATGCTTGGTTAAATTATATCGGGTAGACGGTTTTAAGATTGTAAAACACAGCTGATCAGGGGCCTGCAACCGTTATAATATCCGCAGCCGTAATACAAGCTTGAGGCAGTTTTTTTGGTCTATAAAATTACAAACAATCTACATTTTTCAATCATTGACTAACATAATTTTTCAAAGTATGCAGTCATCAATCTGCGACTCTCACAACCTAGCTATATTCAACATCCGTTAGAAATCGGTTTGAAAAATTAAACCAGTTCAGATCAACTAGAACTTCATTGCAGTTTGGCATCAAAACAATACTTTTTTTATGAAAACAAATATAACAAATAAATCAGAAACAATAACGGTTATTTCGGCAAAAAATCTGAAGGGTTTAGCGATGGCTGATCTATTTGATGGTTTTGTGCGGACTAATCTATGGTGGAGTTTTGCGCTACATGAGATAAAGCAAAGATTTCGGAGGTCGATAATCGGTCCGTTTTGGATGACGCTTTCCATGGGGATTTTCGTAGCTGCGCTTGGTTTTGTCATGAGCCAATTATTTGGTCAGGACGTAAACTGGTTTATTCCCTATTTAGCAACGGGTATAATTTTTTGGAATTTCTTTACATCGATTGTCAATGAATCCTGTACTGCTTTTATTGCAGCTGAGGGGCATATTAGAAATGTTCCTATGCCGATTAGCGTCCACTTCTATCGCATGATAGCTAGAAATGTGATAGTCTGGCTCCACAATATGGTTATCTATTTTATAGTATTCTTAATTTTTCAACATGATATCAGTTGGCACTATCTAAATTTTGTACCTGGGCTTATACTATTTTTATCAATAACATCTTTTTTGGGTTTGATTTTAGCGATATTATCAACTCGATACCGAGATATCCCACAAATGGTTGTAAGTGTTTTGCAAGTGATATTTTTCATCACACCTGTTTTTTGGTCGGTAATGACCTTTCCTGATAGACCCGTATTCATTCATTGGAATCCAATTTACCACTTGTTGGAGATAGTAAGAGCGCCACTACTTGGTCAATCACCTGCCGCAGAATCATGGATAGTATGTATCGCTGTACTATTCGTTTTAATACCAATGGCTATACTTCTCTACAGACGAGCATATTCTCGTATTCCGTATTGGACCTAAAATGGCACACATATCACTTGAAAATGTAACTGTGGAATTCCAGATCTACGGAACAAACACCAGATCCTTTAAGCGGAGAATTGTTCAACGTGCTACCGGTGGTCATTTGGGACATAATGAAGATGGGAGTGTATTCGTTAGAGCGCTTGATGACGTATCTATTGAACTTAAAGAAGGAGATAAGATAGGTCTTGTCGGACATAATGGAGCTGGCAAATCTACTTTTTTACGTACCCTTGCAGGTATATACAAACCTGTGGCGGGAAGAATTGAAATATCTGGAGATGTGAGTACATTAATCGATCCATCTGCTGGAATGGATGTTGATGCGACAGGTATCGAGAACATCTATCTACGTGGCTATACTCTTGGTATGAGTAAAGTTAAAATTCATAGCTTGATCGATGAGATTGCAGACTTCACAGAACTCGGCGATTTTCTCGATATGCCTGTGAAAACTTATTCAGCCGGGATGTTTTCAAGACTGGGTTTTGCCGTTTCAACAGCCGTACAGCCAGAAATTCTTTTGGTAGATGAAGGCCTTGGTGCTGGAGATGCATCATTTCAGAATAAGGTCGCCCAAAGAATGGACGAGATAAGATCTAATGTAAAGATTTTAGTAGCCGCTAGTCATGATAATAATTTACTGGAAGCACTTGGCTGCAGACCAATAAAATTTGAAGGTGGTAAAATAGTGGATACGCTGTCTTCTTAACGTTCCAATAAGTCTTTTATTGAGTGTTAATGTAGCTAAAAACTTAAGTTCATTTATAATAAAATTAATCTTGCATACATTAGTAGTTGCGTTATAAGCCAAGAAAAAATCTAATCAGATGGATTGTGTAGATAAATATGAAAAAACGAGCTTTGATAACCGGCGTAACTGGACAAGATGGAGCTTACCTGTCTCAGTTGCTTCTAAACAAGGGCTATGATGTATACGGACTGGTAAGAAGATCCAGTACAGCTGAAGTAAATAACATTAGACTGAAGTGGTTAGGTATCGAAGGCAAGATAAACCTCGTCGATGGTGATTTAACCGATATCTCTAGTCTTATACGGGCGATGAATGAAATTGAACCAGACGAAGTATACAATCTAGCAGCTCAGTCATTTGTACAGTCTTCATGGCAACAACCTGTGCTTACGGGCAATGTAACGGCTATTGGTGTTGCGAATATCCTCGAAGCTGTGCGATTGGCTAGAAAAGCACCAAGATACTACCAAGCTTCATCGTCAGAAATGTACGGACTGATACAAGAGCCTATGCAGAGTGAGTTGACACCTTTCTATCCTCGTTCGCCTTACGCTGTTGCCAAGCTTTACGGTCATTGGTTAACAGTAAATTACCGTGAGAGTTTTGATTTGCACGCATCCAGCGGAATATTATTTAATCATGAATCTCCGCTGCGAGGGATTGAGTTCGTTACGAGAAAAGTGACGGATGGAGTCGCAAGAATTAAGCTAGGGCTAGAACAGCAGCTCAAGTTAGGTAACATCGATGCAAAACGCGATTGGGGTCATGCCAAAGATTACGTAGAAGCCATGTGGCTAATGCTTCAACAAGATCAAGCTGACGATTATGTTATTGCCACAGGCACAACCACAACAGTGCGGGATATGTGCAAAATTGCATTTGATCATGTTGGCTTAAATATGGATAATCACGTCGTAATTGATCCTGAGCTATTCAGACCTGCTGAAGTAGATGTGCTACTTGGTGATCCGTCAAAAGCCAGAGATGCGTTAAACTGGGAAACAAAAATAAGACTGGAAGACATGATTATCGAAATGGTTGATGCGGATTTGCAAAGATATAAAAAATAGATGTGTGATTGAAGGCTTTTGGAGAAAAAGTTGATGAATACTTACCCTTCTGCTTCTATTGCATTAACTGGCTCAACCGGATTTGTAGGTCAATGGGTTCAAAAAATAGTTACTTCTCAACCCGAGCTTAGTAATATTACAGTTTCAAATTTGCTTGAAAACGATGATGGATCACGTATCGACATTAGGGATCAAGAAAATGTCAGAAGAAGGGTGGGCAATCTCCAACCCGACGCGATAATACACCTCGCCGCGGTAGCTGCGCCCAGGGAGGCCAATAAAAATCCTATATTTGCATGGGAAGTTAATGTTATGGGAACGTTAACTCTTGCTCACGCAATCTTGGAAAAATCTCCTGACACTAGATTGGTGTTCGCTGGCAGTGCCGAATCTTACGGAAACTGTTTCAACAAATTTAAAACGCCTATTAGAGAAGAAGCATCCTTTGATCCGAATGGTACATACGGGGCAACAAAAGCAGCATGCGATATTATGTTAGGCCAATTAAAACATCAGGGTTTGATGTCTGTAAGGTTTAGACCATTCAACCATACAGGCCCCGGGCAGGAACCGATCTATGTTGCATCAGATTTTGCTCGACAAATTGCATTGATTGAAAAAGGGCAACGGGCCCCAGAATTGCTTGTAGGAAACCTTTCTGCAAAGCGTGATTTCATGGACGTCAGGGATGTTGCTAACGCTTATATTATGGCAGCGTTAAATCAAACTAACAGTCTACCTACGAGTGTAGCGCTAAATCTTTCTACTGGCACTGGTGTTTCGATTGAACATATTCTTCAATCACTACTAAAAGAATCTGATATAGACATTGCTGTGAAAATTGACAAAAGTCGGTTACGAGCAAATGATATAGAATTCGCATCTGGAAATCCTACGCTTGCCAAAGATTTACTGGGTTGGCAACCCAAAATTAGTCTATCCGACACCCTCAATGATTTAATAAATTACTGGCGCGCCAATTTATAGACGAGAATTGCAAGGTGACTATAATTTAAAATTGTAAAGCAAGTTCGTTATTTAAAAGATATACCTAATAAAACTGTTGCTTAATTAAACTGAGAAATTCATACCGATGATTGCCTTTGACTTAAGAGTATTTTCGACAGGAGCTTCACAGCGAGGGATGGGACGAGTTGCGCGTGAAATTATTTTTCACATATGCAAGTCAAATCCTGGGAAAACACATATTGGCTTAACCTTCAGAAAGTGTTTTGACCCTGAATATTCAAAAAATGTTTGCAAAGATGAGATATTCGACAATATCCCTAATTTGGTTCAACATGACATATCAGATTGTTACGAAGAAATCGATCCGTATTCGGACAATCGATTTAAGACACGAGAAAAAAACACCTTAAAACTGTGTAACCGTCTTCACGAATTAAACGTTACAGAATATTGGAACCTTACCCCGTTTATTGGGGATGCA
Source organism: Lentilitoribacter sp. (assembly GCA_039974935.1). GTDB lineage: Bacteria > Pseudomonadota > Alphaproteobacteria > Rhizobiales > Rhizobiaceae > Lentilitoribacter. The sequence continues at coordinate 197,104 of JBDWIC010000003.1, forward strand.
TATTCTTCAATTATTGACGTGCCAACAGTTGGCATAATTTATGATGCAACACCTTACATCTACAAAAATATGTATTTGAGTAATAAGGTCAATGAGCGTTTATACATCGAACATGTATCCTGTTTGAGAAATTATGATTCTTTAATATCAATTTCCGATACGACTCGATCTGATTTTGTCCTGCAATTTGGCTTTGAACCAAATAAGATTGTCACCATTTATCCTTTGCTTGGCGAAGAATACCGTAACTACGCGGCATCTACAGAGCCATATCGTGTGGATAAAGTTACTGCAGAAAAAAGAGATTATGCGATTTGCGTATCAAGCCATCATCATTCAAAAAATTTAGTCAAATTGTGTAAAGCTTGGACTTCAGCCACCAAGAGATCAGGCTCCCAGACTATTTTAAAAATTATTTTGGCAAATGAACATTTTAAAACCGCGTTAGAAAACGACACTGATCCGGATCCAAATATTGAATTTATTGTAAATTTGAATGAAGAAGAATTATTTTCTTCATATTTAGGTGCTAAGTTTTGCGTACAACCGTCGAACTATGAAGGATTTGGCTATCCTGTGGTGGAAGCAATCGCACTGGGTATTCCAACCTTGGCGAACAACACTAAAATCTTCGAAGAAGTTGGAGGGGATGTACCTCATTTTTTTGACGCGAATGACCCAGCTGAATTTGAAGATACACTAGTATTAGCGTTAAATAATGAAGTTTGGCTGAATGATTTAAAGCAACGGACCTTTTCGGAAAAAAACGCTTCAACTTCGAGATTGATTTCTTCGTTGGATTTATTGGTAGATGTACAAAAATCTGCAACAAAAAATTATGAAATTAACAGTCGGAAAAAAGCCATTGCAATGGCAAGTTCATACTATCCAGATAAATGTGGAATTGTTGACTATGTCGACAATATCGCATCCGGCTTGTGCGTAAGCAACCCAACATTTGTTGTTGTAAGAAAAGATCTAGAACCTGCTATTTCTCTTTCTAAAAAGTACATAGTTTGTAGCGAAAATGCGTTAGATAGATTGAAAAAACGTTGGGAAAATATAGAAATATATTACCAATTGGGCGGCGCAATTTGGCAGTATTTTATGTGGGAAATGATGCATAAGCATCCAGGCACTGCAGTTTTTCATGACTTAACCATGGGTGGTGGATTGTTTCACATAAGTAACGCGCTGGATGACCAAAAAACTTTTAGGAAAGTGTTTGAATCTGAGCCTAAACATCGAAAAAAAATATTTTTGTCATCGATTAAAAACCACAAAAATCCTGAGGATTGGAAAGAACAAATTCAATCAACTCTTAATGGTCGCATTAATGCCTATGCTCTAAGCGAAAGCAAAAGGTCTTTTGTTCACGACGATCAATTCAAAGAAATTTTATTGAAAGATAACCACTACGAAAAATCCAAGGACGAAATAAAGGTAGTGCCTCTAGCAAAGAGAGATGTTTTACACAAAATGCGCAATCTCAACCGCAACGGCATGCGAGAAGCATTTTTTGGAAAGACGGATAGTTTCGTTATCGGCTTATTCGGTAATGTGGTTCCTAACAAACTAGTTTTAGAAGGACTGAAAGCAATTTCACTGCTTCAAAAACGGCATAAAATTCACATAGTGCTGATTGGCAATCAACTTATTCCGAGCTATGAGATGGAAATTTTGGAATTTATTGAATCCAATGGTTTGAGCCAGTACATGACTATTAGAGGCTGGGTGAATGATTCAGATTTCGACCGATTATTATTCTGTTGTGATGTATTGCTGAATTTGAGATACCCGGCGAATGTAGGTATGACCGGCCCCGGTGTACAAGCAATTTCTGCTGGCGTAGCGGTTGTTGTTTCAAAAGAAGCTCATTGGTCGATGTTTGATTATCAAACAGGTGAATCTATTAACAGTCATCCGGAACATTGCATTTCGGAAATAGAATCTGCACTTGAAAAAATTTTTAATCGTCTGGAGACTGTTCAAAATTCTGCATATTCTAAATATCAACAAACGCTACGGATTGAACAGCTCGTAGAACATTACAAAGTATAGGACTAAAAATGCTTGACTATTCTAAAATATGCCAAATCGAAGATTTCGATGATCCAGAGATAAAACGGATTATCAAGGATGTTTTTAGTCATGAATTTGATCCTCAGTTTGAAGACGATGAGACTGTCGCTGATTCCAAGCGTTGGGAAATAGCAATGGCGATACGCACTCTGGAAGATCATGATGTACTCAATCGAAATTCAGATATTCTAGGGGTTGGTGCAGGACTTGAAACAACATCTTATTACCTTACCAAACGAGCTGGACGAGTATTTGCAACGGATATATACGCGGATGCTGGCGATTGGTCCTATGGTGCACCATTGGGGATGCTGTTAGATACATCACGATACTACCAATCAGATTATGAAAAAAACCGACTTTTGCCGATGCACATGGACGCTAGGCGGATGCATTTTCCAGATGAGAGTTTTGACGGCATTTATAGCTCTGGAAGCATAGAGCATCTAGGTAGTTTAGAATATGTTGCAAATTGTTCTCACGAAATGGGCCGAGTTTTAAAGAAAGGTGGAATTTTGACCGTTGCTACGGAATACAAAATATCTGGTCCGCATGATGGGATTGGATGGGATCCATTCGTTATTCTATTCTCACCAAAATTGTTAAGCAAATATATTGTTGAAGCGTCTGGTTTGAAGTTAATCGGTCAACCAAACTATGAAATGTCGGATAAAACTGCCACTCTTTCGCAACCATTGTTGGACTTCTTGCACAAGGTAGATAGAACCGAAACAAAGATATTGCGTTCAGAGGCTTATCCAAACTTGGTTCTTTCTCACGAAGGCTACGTATTTGGGTCTGTGCACATGGCTTTATATAAACCGAAGGACTATGTGGCGGGTTCAAACAAGTGGGCAGAACCATCAGATACGCTATTGAAAACGATTACTGAACACAATAACACATCGATAGAAAAGCTTATTGGCTCTAGAGTTAAAGAGATTCAGCCAACTGCCAGCGACACAGTAGAAGTGGCGCCTTCCCTGCCTAAAGAATATGGCGAATCCTCTGAAGTTCTAGAAAAGATTATCAACCGACTATCGGGTTTTATAGGTAAAACATATAGATTTGAAGCTCCAATAAGTGCTGATGAAAACCTGGTTGTATTTAACCAAAACTACAGAAGTTTGAATAGTAAAGACTACATGTTCAAGCTCAAGCTCAAGGGTGGCATAGAAGCCAGGGGAGAATTTCAGATAGACATAATCGCAAATTCTAGCAACCAGACCATTACCAGAAAAGCTGAACTTAGAAAAACTATGCTTGGTCAAACGATACGAATGCGGGCACCGCTTATATCTAATGGAGACGGTGTAACAATTAAAGTTCAATCATTAACTGAAGTTAAATGCGATATCGATTTTATTAAGATTCGGTCAACTTCTATAGTTGATAGAATACGTTCAAAAATTAGAAGAGTATTAACTTCTAAGTGAGCCTGGAATATGAAATAGATTAGGTGAAATTTTTCACCTAATCGTTTTTGATTGCACAGATATCTTTACTCAGAGTCGAAAAGTTATTTATTGATTAATGTCAGTTACCAACTTTACTTTGGCTAAGAAATAATATTTTCAAATATACTTAAAGAACTATATGTAATGTCCCTTAAAAACTTAATTAGAGTTTATTTCTGGCGAAGACTTCCGAGTTTTGTACGTGAAGCAATCATGAATCTGTACATAAACAGACTAAATATTAGAATATCAACAAAAGCAGAAGCAACAGGACCTATTATAATTGTTGGGTTGTTATCACAACCGTCAGGTCTGGGGACAGCTGCAAGGGCTTGCTATAACGCGTTGCATTCTAAGGGTGTCGAAGTATATGGGATTGATGTAACCAATCTATTTCTGCATGAACCGCAATCATCTAAATTTGTGTTTAGGGATGGGTCACAATTATTTGGAACTGGAACGCTTATCGTTCATGTAAGCGGTGATAGGTTTAATTATGTTTTGAACAAGCTTGGACAAGAGGTCCTCGATAAAAAACACATACTTGCTCACTGGTTTTGGGAATTTGAATCACTACCGGCATCTTGGAAAAGTGTGTCTTCGAAGGTTCATGGTATTTGTGTTAATTCGGATTTTGTTGCCAGAGCTGTGTCTAAAATAGAAAAAAATAAACCAATCTACAAAATGCCGTACCCAATACAAGAATGTTCAAAACCTAAAACAACAGAACAAAAGGTTGGTAAAAAAAAATTTGTTGTTACGACCATATTTAATATGTCATCTAATTTTTATCGCAAAAACCCCTGCGGCGTTGTTTCTGCTTTTCAAAAAGCATTTGGAACTGATGATCAAGCAGAGCTTTTGGTGAAAGTATCTAACAGTGATTCTTGGGCTATCGGTCGTCAGATGCTTGTTGAAGCTATTGGTAATTCTAAAAATATCCGGCTTATAGATGAAATGTTATCGGAAGAGCAACTGAATGAACTCTATGAAAAAACTGATGTCGTTATTTCAATGCATCGTTCCGAAGGTTTAGGACTTATATTGATCGAAGCGATGTCTCGATATATACCTGTGATCTCAACTGGTTGGTCGGCCACTTCAGAATTTGTTACAGAGGAAACAGGTTTCCCGGTGTCTTCAAAATTGATTAAGGTTGATGATCCTCAAGGAAATTACACCCAAAAAAACATGTTTTGGGCAGAGCCCAATATTGATGAAGCGGCTCAAATACTTACTAATATACGTCAAAATCCTGATGTTACTGTTCAAAAATGTAAAAATGCAGTTCAACATTTGCGCAAATATCACAGTGCTGAGAAGTATGTGGAAGAAATTCACAAAATTATGAATTAGACTATATATTGTTTATTATTGACGCGATTTTTATACAAATTGTCAATTCTCTAAGCGGTAGAAGAATTTTGGAGTGGTTGGAGTTTAAGTAAGAGTGTTATCAAACATGCTTACACATCAACAAATATAACAATCAAGGAAAATGAATGGCTGAATTATCAAGTGATACAACAGTGCTACCAATAGTTTTGTGCGGAGGAGCAGGAAGTCGATTGTGGCCATTGTCGCGAAAAACTGCTCCCAAACAACTACACAAACTTGCAAGCAACAGAACCATGCTTTGTGATGCACTTGAACGAGTGAGTGGTATTGAATCAAGTAAGATATATAAACCTGCACGTCTTATAGGTGCACTACAGTTTGAGGGTCAAATAACAGAACAGAGTAAAGTTAGCTCCGCTGAAGTTGAAAAAATCATCCTCGAACCTTGTATGCGTGATACATGCGCTGCTGTTGCAGCTGCTATTTCCGATATTGCGACAAGCAATCCAGAGCAAATTGTATTGGTCTTGCCATCTGATCACCATGTCGCAGACGTAGATGGGTTTACATCTATAATCAGTCGCGCTGTTGAAGCTGTTCAAAAAGATGGTGGGCTGATGACAATTGGCATTAAGCCCAGTCATCCTGAAACACAATTCGGATATATCGAACGAGCTGCGGGTAACGGCCCAATTTATGACGTCGAACGTTTCCGAGAAAAACCGGATCTTGCTGCGGCAAAAGCTTATCTCGATTTGGGCACCTTCTTTTGGAATGCAGGGATTTTCATGTTCAAAGCCGGTGAAATGGCAGCTGAGTTTGAACGTCAACAACCAGATATTTGGCGTTCAGCAAGTTTAGCCGTGAGCGAAGGTCAACAAAACGGTAAACAGCTATATCTGGATAAAGCAAATTTTGAAGCATGTGAAAAAGTCTCCATCGACTACGGAATTATGGAACACGCTGAAAAAATCAGAACAATTCAAGCAGCTTTTGATTGGAGCGATTTGGGCTCATGGAGCCAGCTTCACGAAGCGTCTCCGCAAAACAGTAAAGGTAATGTCATTATCGGTGATGTTGTCACTACAGGCGTCAGCAACAGTTATATTCGCGCGGAAGATCGCCCGGTTGCGATTGCAGGTCTTGATGATATCGTTGTGGTCTCACAACCCGACGCATTGATGGTTGTTTCACGAGAGAAGAGCTTTTTGGTCAAAGACCTACATGCCATGATCTCAGATACGCCTTGGCCGCCAAAAACACTGAATACATCAGGCAACCAAATCCCATACCAAACCAAGATCCAGGATTGGATTTTCAAAGAAGCTTTGCCATATTGGGCACAGCACAGCATTGACTATAAACATGGTGGTGTGCACGAAGCGCTAGATTACGCTGGCAAGCCGGTTGATCTTGGTGAAAAACGTCTGCGCGTGCTTGCGCGTCAAATCTACTGTTATGCGGAAGCTCAAATGCTTGGCTGGCAGGGTGATTATGAAAAAGTTCTTGATCACTGTGTCAAAACTTTGATTGAAACCGGTTGGCATAAAGACGGTGGTTTCATCCACCTTTATAACCTCGATGGTACTGTGCAAGATGATACGCGTGATGCGTATGATCAATGCTTTGTATTGTTGGGGTTTGCAGCTTTATGGAAAGCGCAAAAGAATCCACTAGCAAAAGAATGGGGTGAAAAGACACTCCAATTCATGGACAAACAATTTGCAGATAACGTCAATGGTGGTTTTTTTGAAACACCTGGCGGGTCGGATATCCGCCGTGCCAACCCACACATGCATTTTTTCGAAGCAATGCTTGCTTGGTATGATGCGACCGGTGACGAGGAATACCTCAACCGCGCAAAGAAAATCATCGAGCTGTTTAAATCGAAATTCTTTGACCATGAAAATTGGCGCCTGCATGAGATGTTTGATGCAAACTGGGTTCCATTAGATAATGATGTCAACAAAGTCGAACCTGGGCATCACTATGAGTGGGTTTGGCTATTGCTCAAATATGTAACCTTGAGCGGTGATGACACAGTTAAAGACTATGCACGAAAACTCTACGCCACTTCATTGTCCTTTGGCCACTTTCCCAAGACAGATAGCGTTGCACTTACGATGCACTATGACGGAAGTGAACTCTCCCCAACTGGTCGCATGTGGTGTCAGACTGAAGGTTTAAAAGCTGCATTGGCGCTTAAAGAGCACGGGATGGCTGTTGATGGTAACCTTGCATCGCGCATGCTCGATCAAATCTATAATCGCTATCTTGTTACACCTCAAATGGGTGGCTGGTATGATGCAACAGATAGCGAAGGCAGAGTGGTGTCGACCAACATGCCGACAAGCACATTCTACCATGTTTTGTGTGCATTTTCTGAGTATCTAAGAGTTGAAGGCACCAGCTAAACGCAAGTTAAATTTATAAAAGGGTCATACCCATGGCAGCAAAATTTGGAACCAGTGGTTTACGTGGTTTAGTTGAAGAAATTATTGATGGTACCTGCGATAAATATGTTCGCGGGTATCTTCAACATCTTAAAAACAGTAAATTAGCGCAAGAAGGTTCAAAAATTTATATTGGATATGATTTACGAGCCTCCAGCCCGGTTATCTGCGCACAAACTATCTCTGCGGCGATCAAAGAAAATCTTGTTCCCATTAATTGTGCTGATTTGCCAACCCCTGCTCTTGCACTTTACGCCATGAACAATGGCGCAGCTTCAATTATGATCACAGGGTCTCATATACCGGCGGACCGTAATGGCATTAAGTTCTATCGACCAGACGGTGAAATCGATAAAAACGATGAACAGGAAATTCAAAAATATGCACAGCTTATACCTGTTTCAGATCAAAATTCTGACATAAATATTGAAGGTGTTTCAAACGAACGAGCAGCAGCTGCAGAACAGTTCACCGAAAGATATAAGGCTCTGTTTTCAAATAACTACTTCGCAGGTAAACGCATCGGTATATATGAGCATAGCTCGGTAGCACGCGATATCCTCAAAGTCATATTAGAGGCCTTTGGCGCTAAAGTTGTGTCATTGGAACGTTCTGAAACGTTTATCCCAGTCGATACTGAAGCTGTTAGCGATGAGACTGTAAAAAATCTAAAAGCTTGGACAAAAGAACACCAACTTGATGCCATTTTGTCAACCGATGGTGATGGTGATAGACCATTATTGTCCGATGAAAACGGCAATTATATCAAGGGTGATATTCTGGGTCTTATTGCCAGCAGATATCTAAAAGCCAGCGTCATTGCAACGCCTGTAAGCTCCAATTCTGGTATTCAAAATGCTCCTGGTATGAAAGTCTACCAAACACGCGTTGGCTCACCATATGTTATTGCTGCTATCAATGAAGCTCTTGCAAAGGACAACAGCGACCTTGTTGTTGGATTTGAGGCCAATGGCGGCTTCTTGTTAGCATCTGAAACACAAATGGGTCACGGAACGATTGCCGCCCTCCCCACACGTGACTGTGTCTTACCTATGCTTGCAGTGCTGTCCATGAGCATTGATCAAAGTTTGCCACTATCGAAACTTGTTGAGAGTTTTGATATGCCCATCACCCATGCTGGTCGCATTCAAGAATTTCCAACTGAAATCAGCTCTGCATTTGTCGCTGAGCTCACCAATTCAGTAGAAAAACGAAATGAATTCTTTAAACCGTTCGGCAGTGTGGCAGACATCAATGTTATCGACGGATTGCGCGTTCAGCTCGATAATGGAAATATCATTCACTTAAGGCCATCCGGCAATGCGCCTGAAATGCGTTGTTATATCGAAGCTGAAAGCATAGCTGCGGCAAAGTTACTGGTTGATAAAACAGTCTCAGCAATCAAAAAACAGGCTTGTATTTAATTTCAGAAAGAAATTATCATTCCGCAGCCAAGATATTCTTATAGATTTTAAAATAGTCTTGAGCTTGTTGATCCGCTTGAAATAATTCCAGGTACCTCGCCAGTGCTGCCTTTCCAAATTTTCCAGCTAATTCATCATCCTCATAAATTTGCGTCATAGCATTAACAAGTGCGCTAATAGAGCGTGGTTCAACAACAATTCCTGTTTCGAGGTCAAGATTTACATAGCTTGTACCCGTCCCAATTTCACAAGAAATCATTGGTTTTCCTCTGGCCGCAGCTTCTAAAAGTGAAATACCAAAAGCCTCTGACCGCAAATGTGACGGCATAACAAAACAGTGGCAGAGCTCCAAAAGTGCAGCTTTATCATCATCAGATACAAATCCTAAAAATATAACATTATGCGCACCTAGATCCTTAGCATAGGCTTGAAGTTCCGCCTCATCACCACCTTTACCTGCGATTACAAAAGGTAGCGCAGATTTGGCAGCCGCATCAATAGCTGTTTTAAGCCCTTTATAGTACCTAAGCTCCCCGACAAAAAGGAAGAACTTAATCGGAAGTTTTGATTTCCAATCATCGATGCACTGTTCAATTTTTGGGGTATTCTTCGGCTCGATTATTCCTATTGGAATGACTTCAACTTTTTCTTTGTGTTGTTGCAGAACATTGCTACTTGCGAGATATTTAGGTGATGTCGCAACAATCTTACCCATCCTATTTAAAAACAGATTCATCATCGGTTGATAAATCTTCATAAGGCGTTTTTGTTTTATAATGTCAGAATGATAGGTGACAATGCAGGGCTTATCCTTCTTGGAAAGTAGATATAAAAAGTCTCCAAAGGGATTTGGAAAATGAAAGTGAATTATGTCAGCTAATTTAGCTTGTTTACGGTATTCTTTGAATGCGGCTATTGAAAATCCTGTTGATGCGATAAAGAGGTCTTCTTTTACCAAGATAACCTTGTAGTCATTTACGGTTACTTCAGTGGTCTTATCCACAGGGGCGAGTGATAAAACTGTGTTCTTAACACCTAACTTATTGGTTTCATTAGACAACGTATCGATAAAAACCTGAACTCCCCCAACTGTTGTTGGAAAGGATGTTTTATAAACATGTAAAACACGCATGCAAAAGCCTCAATGATAAAGTTCGCTTTTGGTAAACCACGCTTTGACATATGGCAACTCATGCCACTGCCTAATTCATATTTCAAAACAAAAAAACGCATAGAAGACATTAAATCCATCCATGCGTTCTTCAATGTTTAGAAAATTAAATTGTTTAACTAGGCAGCTTTATAATGCTGTGTCACCGCAGATACTTCACCGCTGAGTTTAAACTCACGAAGCATTGCATTTAACTCTTGCACTTCTTGAGAGAGTGTATGGCCAGAAGCTGTAACTTCCTCAGCCATCGCGGCATTTTGTTGCGTGCCTTCATCAATTGAGTTCACTGCACGGTTGATTTCTTTCAGTCCACTCGATTGTTCTTGCGCTGCATCATCTATCTTGTGAACATGTTCATTAACTTCAGTCACAAACTTAACGATAGATTTAAGCGCCTCACCAGTTTCAGCAACCAGATTAACACCAGATTGAACCTGTCCGCCTGAACGCGTGATCAACTCTTTAATCTCCTTGGCAGCTGTTGCAGAGCGTTGCGCAAGTTCACGCACCTCTTGAGCAACAACAGCAAAGCCTTTGCCGGCCTCACCTGCTCGTGCAGCTTCAACACCAGCATTTAACGCAAGAAGATTTGTTTGGAATGCAATATCATCAATGACACCGATGATATCGGCAATTTGATCTGACGATTCGCGTATATCTGACATAGCGGATACCGCTTTTGTTACCACCTCGCCGGAACGTTCCGCTTCACTTTTAGTAGTTTTCACTAATTCACCAGCTTCGCCAGCAAGCTGGGCTGTGGAACTCACAGTCGCTGTAATTTCTTCAAGCGCTGCGGCTGTTTCTTCAACAGCAGCAGCTTGTTGTTCTGTCCGTTTTGACAACTCATCTGATGCACTTCGGATTTCTTGTGATCCGCCATCAATTGCCTGAGCATTGTGACCAATCCGTAAAAGCGTATCGTTCAAGTTTTGGAGTGTTTGATTGAAGTCCAACCGCAAACCATCTAGCTCAGGTATAAATTTATCATCGATTGATTGATCAAGATTACCATCTGAAAGCTGTCGTAATGAATTACCGATAGTTGTCACGGCGTGAACACGACCAGTGATATCTGTAGCGAATTTAACAACTTTTACAACTTTGCCACTCGCGTCAAATATTGGATTGTACGAAGCTTGGATCCAAATTTCAGACCCATCTTTGCCAAAACGTTGAAACTCATCAGCGATGAACTCGCCATTACCCAACTTTTTCCAAAACTCGCGATATTCAGCACTTTCACCATAAGTCTTTTCAACAAAAATTTGGTGATGTCGACCTTGAATTTCGCTTAAATCATAACCCACTGCACCGCAGAAGTTTTCATTGGCGGTGATGATGGTGCCATCTATTTCAAACTCAATTACTGCTTGAGCACGAGAGATTGCGTTGATTTTACCGTCATCTTCAGCCGATTTCATTTTTGCTGCTGTAATGTCGGAAGCAAATTTGACAACTTTCACTGGCTTTCCTGCGCGATTTAATACAGGGTTATACGTGGCCTGGATCCAAATCTCATCGCCACCCTTGCCAAAGCGCTTATATTCCCCTGAATCAAATTTTCCTGCAGCAAGTGAAGCCCAAAATTCTTTGTATGCTGGCTGTGCCGCTTCGTCCGGATCAACAAATATTGAATGGTGTTGCCCTAATATCTCGCTCCGCTCGTACCCCACAGCAGAACAAAAATTTTCATTTGCATCTAATATATTTCCCTGACAATCAAATTCGATTATTGCCAATGAATTGTGTAATGCCCGCAGAACCGAATCTGCACCCGTTTTTAAACCAAAATTATTTAACAAAATAAGCTCCATAGCCACTTATCGTGAAACTTGGATGTCTAAACAGTCAGATATTCCCGCAAACATCATCGACCATTTAGTTTGATTTTAGATCTAAAAACCTAAAATCAGTACATCAGCGATCAAATCTCCAATGCATCGTCATGACTTACCGAGATAAATATTTACTCTTTCATCAGAGCAATTTTAAAGTAAAAAAGATCATTACTTATAGTTATCAATTTGCACAATTTTGATTAAAATCACGTTAAAAACCAATACCCGATAAGTATATCTACGGTATGTTTTTTGATATAATAACATGCATTAGTTGTGTTGATTATGAAATAATCGTTGTATAAATTGGTGATGTTATTGCTGAAAAACTTCCATATGCTAGTATTAATACTGCATAATATTACAGACAGCCTTCAATACTATAAAATTACGCAATTTGATAAAAAATTACTCTTTGCAATGGGGTGCAATGATAAAAATGAGTGATTCTATCTGTAAAAATAGAATTATTGAGTCGAAATTCAATAAATCGGCTAAAAAAACGCAATATATTACTACCGGAGTTTGATCCCAAAATGGCAACAGAGGTTTTAACCCCCATCACTCAGGCCTTAAATGATGGTGCACTCACTCGTAAAGAGCTCAAGAGCCTCATGCAGCGTTCGAACAGACCAGCCTTGGTGCATTTCTTAACGTGGTATCTTGCACTGTTTGGCACAGGATTATTGATATATTTTACTTACGATAGTCTCTGGCTTCTTGTACCCGCAATGTTTGTACATGGTATTGTCATGGTGCATCATTTTTCGCTGCAACATGAATGCACGCATTATACGCCTTTTAAAACGCGTTGGTTAAATGATGTGTTTGGCAATTATTGCGGCTTTATAATTATGCTACCGCATAGGCATTTTAGATACGAGCATTGTGATCACCACACATATACCCAACTTAAAGGTCATGATCCTGAAATGATTGAGCTACCTGCTTCTATGTGGGGTTATATTTATTATATCTCATCAATTCCCTATTGGAAAAATAAGTTTACGGAACTCTTTCGCCACATATTTGGTCAACTTACCGATGATGAAAAACGCTTTATTCCAAAAGTAGAATATACAACGATTTTCTGGGAAGCGCGTTTAATGGCAATCGGGTATCTCGCGATCATCTCGATTTGCATTTACTTCTCATGGTCAGCACCACTTTATTATTGGGTCATTCCTGTCATTTTAGGTGAACCTGTCATGCGCGCAATTCGTCTCACTGAACATGTGGGTCGGCCGACGGTGCGCGATATGACAGAAAATACTCGCACAAACCTTGTTTCCAAACCTTGGCAATTCCTCAGCTGGAATATGAATTACCACGCTGAACATCATTATGCATCATCGGTTCCATTTTATGCACTACCGGAGCTGCACAAAAAATTAGATGGCTATATTCATGTCGAAAATCGAGGTTATCTAGGAGCACATATTGATATCGTCTCTCAGCTGCTCGGTCGCAAACCTCGCGCAGATCAAAATCAACAACAAACTTCATAATCTGGTTGTTAGATAATGGCGCGTGAGAAAATCTGGCAAAATGTAATAGCCGTCAAAGACCTAGAAAAAGGTGATGCGACACCAGTGACTTATAACGGCAGAGAATTGGCCATCTTTGATACGATAGATGGAATATTCGTCTCTATGGCACGCTGTACGCATGGTGCGGCTAATCTGTGTGATGGATACTTCAATGGCAAACATATCGAATGCCCGCTACATCAAGGTTTGTTTGATGCAAGAACGGGCAAAGCGCTTGCGGCCCCTGCCCGGATATCACTTAAAATGCTGGAAGCACGCGTGGAAGATGGCTTTGTACAGGTATTGCTCTAAGAAACTGTGGATCTGTTTTCCAATTTGCGGAATAGGTATGAAAGACCAAAACAAATCACAAAGTAAAGTGCAGCTGTGGTCAACCAGGCTTCAAAGATCAAGCGCGTGGCTGATGCTAGCTCCTGGGTTCTAAACGTCAATTCTGGTACAGATATAAGCGAGATAATCGCACTCACTTTGATGAGCGAAATAAACTCATTTGCAAGAGGTGGCAGCACCTTTTTAAAAGCCTGCGGCAATACGATGTAACGCATCTGATCAAACCAGCTTAATCCGATAGATAAAGCCGCTTCTCGCTGCCCTTTACCCACTGATTGGATGCCCGCCCGAATAATTTCACCAACAAACGCACTTTCGAATAACGCTAAAACAAAAGCGCCTGAAATCAGCGCTGGGAATTTACGCATATCACCGAAAAAGAATGACCAATATTCAGCGGTTTCTGAACGTGCAATCTTGCGAGCCCAGCGCTCAATACCCAAAGCGTCGACGAGCTGTTCTGATAAAAAAAAGTAGAAAATGAACAAAATCACCAATGGTGGAACATTTCGAAGCATTTCTAAATATGTGCGCGCCAGCATGCGAATGGCGAGGTTTTTGGCAACACGTGCAAGACCCAATATTGTGCCGAATATGAGCGCCATAATAGATGCGTAAAAACAAACACGAAGCGTTGTGAACATGCCCTCAAGCAAGAAGTTGGTCACAAAGCGTTGCTCATCTTCATCCCAGCGGATCAGATAATTAGGGATCGGTGCCCAGTTCCAATTATAATTGAGCGCACCTTCAATACGATAAGTAACAAATAGGATGAAAGCCACAATCAGTGCCAAGAGCACATAATCGCCAGTCTTTAGTTTTGTTAAAGCTCTCATAATCTAGCTTTCATCCAATTCGTTACGGGGGTGAATTTGCGCAAGGAGAAATAAGGTTCCTTGCGCAGATTATTCTTATTCAACCAGATCTTTCCAGTCTTGCGTACCAAACCAATATTCTTCACGCTCTTTGATATAGCCAGTATGCGTGTTGATTTTAATCCAGTTATTAAGCAAGTTCAGTACATCTGGATCACCTTTGCGAACAGCAAAAGCCTCAAATGCTGGGTTAAACTCACGTCCACCTAGACCAATTTCTAAAGTGTCAGGGTATGAAGCAACTTCCAATGCAGGTGTTGGGCGTGAACCCATTGTTGCGTGGGCATTGCCATTCACAACTTCCTGTGTTGATGCACCTTCTTCGTCAAACTGAAGAAGCTTTGCTTTTGGGAATAATTCTGCAAGTGTTGTTGCAGGTGTTGTACCACGACGCACAGCAAGCGTTACATCTTCACTATTATAGTCTTCAAGTGTGAAGCCTTTTGTCATTTCTATGTTGGAAATAAGCGCAAGACCTGAATAGATCACAGGATCTGAGAAGTTCAGCGTCATGTTGCGCGAAGTCTTCACGCTCATACCTGAAATGATGATATCGAATTTACCACCGACCAATGCAGGGATAATTCCATCCCAAGCTGTTGGAACAAATTCAACGTCCACGTCCATGTCAGCTGCTAGCTTTTTGGCAAGATCAATTTCAAAACCAATTAGATCCCCTTTTTTGTCACGCATAGCCCACGGTTTAAATGTTGAAAGGCCAACGCGCATCACGCCATTATCTTTAATTGTTTCGATAACGCTTTCTGATGTCAGAGCTTGAGTTGCAGTCTGAGCAGTTGCTGGCAGTACCAACGCTGCAGTTGCCAATGCGGCAAAAGCTGCGCTTTTTATTTGACTCATAAATGTCATTTGGATTTTCTCCTTGAGGTTTCCAGTCGTGTGTTATTGTGTTTGTGTAGCAAATCGCCTCTCCACACCTGAGACGAAAATGGATAATATCAGCGTGAATACGAGATAAACGGCAGCAACCGTAAACCAAATCTCAAAGCTCATATAAGTATCTGAAATAATGTTGCGCCCAGCGGTCGTGAGTTCCAAAACTGCGATCACGCTCACAATGGCAGAATTTCTAATCATTTGAACAGCTTCACCGGTCATCGGCGGAATGATCAAACGAATAGATTGAGGTATTATGATGTAGCGATAAGCTTGTGCTTTCGACATCCCTATCGAGCTAGAAGCTTCCCACTGACCCTTTGGAACTGCGTTGATCCCTGCTCGAATAATCTCCGAGATTTGCACTCCAGAATAAAGGCTTAAGCATAATACGCTTGCTGCATAACGATCTAAATCAAATACACGCCCGAAAATGTAGTAGCAGACATATAGCAAAACGATTATTGGGATGTTGCGGATAATTTCCAAAAGCGTAATAGACAATGTGCGACCGACGATTAAGTCTGACAAACGCAATAATGCGAGCGCTAATCCAATACCAATCGCAATAATGAAAGAAATTGCGGATAAAATGATCGTACCAACCATTCCACGCGGAATTTCTTTCCATACAAAGACGCCATCTTCAATCTCATAAATGTATTGAGGAACACGAGACCATTGCCAATTATATCCCATGGTTTGAGATCCGCTATAAGCGGCATATATGATCAATCCAACTATGATCAGATATTGTAATATCGACGCCGGCAAAGACGTTGTAATGCGTTTTATCTGCATGGCATCAGTGATCCAGAATTTGATCAAGAAATGCTCTACAGCGATCACTATCAGGGTTTGTAAAAAATTTTTCTGGCGGTGCTGTTTCCACGATCTCGCCATCTTCCATGAAGACCATAGTATCGGCCACCTTGCGCGCAAAACCCATTTCGTGGGTAACGCAAACCATTGTGATGCCGCTTTCTGCAAGCTCAACCATCACATCAAGCACTTCATTAATCATCTCAGGATCAAGCGCTGATGTGGGCTCATCAAACAACAGGATTTCAGGCTCCATGCATAAAGAACGCGCAATAGCTACACGCTGCTGCTGACCACCCGATAACTGCGATGGATATTTGTCAGCTTGCTCAGGAATATGAACGCGTTCAAGATATTTGCGCGCAAGTGCTTCCGCATCAGCATTACTGAGTTTGCGCACACGTTTTGGACCAATAGTGAGGTTTTCCAACACTGTTAGGTGTGGAAAAAGGTTAAACTGTTGAAACACCATTCCGACATTCTGACGAATCTCGCGAATGTTTTTGGTATCTTCGTTCAGCTCAAATCCATTGACTGTAAGGCGTCCAGATGAATGCTCTTCGAGCCTGTTGACGCAGCGAATTAATGTCGATTTGCCAGATCCTGATGGTCCACAAATGACCATTCGCTCACCTGATTTAACAGTTAAGTCAACATCTTTAAGTGCTTGAAATTTATCGTAAAATTTATTTAAGCCCTGGAGTTCAATGACGGCTTCTTTTTGGTTCAACGTCTTTTACCTGTTTTTACAGTGACCGGCACAGAATAAGATCGCCAGCTGTAATCTTTATTCGTGTTGACACACATAACGTCTTATCGAGTCCCGTCACGAATTGCGGCCATTGTGCACATAAATACCAGATAGTTAAGTGATTAATTTGCAGATAAACTTTAAGTGATGATCTGAAATTTAAAACTTCAAACCGTTCTTTAAAGAAGATGCGCCAAAAACACACATAGGCATTCAGTGAGAATGTATATAACATTACGTCGATAAGTGTGGACTGGATGTAGCTAAATGAAAAATTATCAAGTTTTAGTCGTTGGTGGTGGTTTGGCGGGGATGTCCGCAGCGCTGGCGTGTCACAAAGCGGGCATGAATGTTGGCATCATCGCAAAGAAGCCGGCCAAAAATGATGGCCGCACAACTGCATTATTTATGCCATCAGTTGATTTTTTGAATGAATTGGGTGTTTGGGAAAAAATCAAAGACCAAACGGCTGCGCTGAAAACTATGCGCATTTTAGACAGCACCAATCGCTTAATTCGTTCACGACCAGCTTCATTTCCCTCTTCTGAAATCGGCTTAGACGCATTTGGCTATAATTTTCCAAACCATCCTCTGTTGGTATCAATGTATGAGAAAATGGCCGAAACAGATATTGAGATCATCGAAAACTTGGCGGTCGATTATTCTGAAAATGAAGTTTATGGTGTCGTCACACTAGATAATGGCGAAACAGTTTCAGCCCAGCATATACTGGCTTCAGATGGCCGAAACTCTCTCATCCGCCAAAAAGTGAATATTACAGCAAAAACCTGGGGGTATCAGCAAAAAGCAATCGTGTTGGCTTTTACTCATAAATTCCCGCACCAGAATATATCAACGGAATTTCACACAGAAAAAGGCCCATTTACGCAAGTTCCCCTTCCCGGCAAACGATCCAGTCTTGTCTGGGCGATAAAGGAGGATGAAGAAACGTATTTTATGGGTCTTGAGAAGGATGAACTTAATCAGCTGGTCGAACAAGGTTTGCACTCAACTCTGGGGCCTGTTGAGATTGATACCGAACTTCAGTGCTTTCCGCTATCAAGCCTTATTGCTACACGGTTTGGCAAAGGGCATGCAATGCTTATTGGTGAAGCTGCACATGCCTTCCCGCCCATTGGTGCTCAGGGTTTAAATCTTGGCTTGCGTGATGTGATGACGGCAATTGAGTGTCTAAAAGAACATCATAATGATCCGTTAAAGGCATCACAGTCTTATGATCGTAAACGTCGCGCGGATGTTCATACGCGTACGTTTGGTATTGATATGTTCAACCGCACCCTGCTGACGTCATTCCTACCCGTCCAGCTTATTCGTTCAGGTGCGATATCCGCCATTAGTTCAATTGCACCACTTCGCCAGTTTGTTATGCGTCAAGGCGCACTTCCTGGCGTTAAAAAACAAAAACAAACGGCTTAAGGGAACATATCGTACGGTATTGTCCCTGTCTTAAACAACCAAAGCCAGGTCGATGTCGTCACAACTGAAAATATTGTGCTAATCAAAATACAAGCGGATGCGCGCTCCACCCAATACCCATATTGTTGGCCAATCACAAATACGTTCGTTGCAGTTGGTAGTGAGGCAAGAAGAACCGCTACTTGAACCCACACCGGATCAAAGTTTCCAAGCCATGATAATGAGACATACATTAGTGCAGGAAATACCAACAGCTTGATTGGAACAATATAGCTGATCTCAAGCGGTATTCGATTTAACGGACGTAATGCCAGCGTCACACCCATGGCAAACAGTGCACAAGGTGCAGCCGCTTGCGCAAGAATATTGATCGTATTATCCGCAGCATCAGGTAAATCAACGGCAAAGATTGCAGCCATCACCCCAAAGAAAGTCGCAATTATGAACGGATGAAATGCTATGTTCTTTACAACTTTAAGAACAAGTGCACCAACATTTGTTTTCTCTTTACCGGTCAGCGCCATCATCAGCGGCGCCATGGTAAAGTGTAGGATATTTTCAACACAGAAAATCAGCGCAACCGGCACCGCAGCAGCTTCCCCAAAAGCCAACAGCGCCATACCCGGCCCCATATACCCAATATTACCGTAAGCGCCGGCTAATCCCTGAATAGTCGAGTGGCCAATATTATTGCGCCTGATGAAATATCCAATCGCAAAAACAAGCGCGAATATTATGAATGCGACATAGGTGGTGGTGGCAAGGAAATCAGCGCGTTTGAACTCTTCAACGGGCGTTGTTGAAAGCAATTTATAAAACAACGCGGGCAATGACACATAAATGATAAATACGTTGAGCCAACCCATAGCCCCATCGGGTTGATGGGTGAACTTGGCGACAACGTAACCCAGTAAGATCAACCCAAAAAATGGTAGCACGAGTGTTATAATTTCAATCATCTACAAGTCGGGCTTTCCAAAAAGTATTCGAAGAATCATTGCTCTTTTCAAAGCTAATTATTAATTGATATACTGGAACGATAAGAGATCAA
The DNA here is from genome assembly GCA_039974935.1 of Lentilitoribacter sp. Lineage (GTDB taxonomy): Bacteria > Pseudomonadota > Alphaproteobacteria > Rhizobiales > Rhizobiaceae > Lentilitoribacter. The sequence goes on from JBDWIC010000003.1 coordinate 216,583, forward strand.
AGGAATATTGATGCAAAGCAAATCTGCTAAATTTGGTTTAGGCGAAATCGTAAAACACCGGATCTATGATTTTAAGGGTGTGATTTATGATGTTGACCCTGTTTTTGCAAATACAGATGAATGGCTTGCATCAATCCCGGAAGATGTGAGGCCTGATAAAAACCAGCCATTCTATCATCTGCTTGCTGAAAATAGTGAAATTGAATACGTCGCTTATGTTTCAGAGCAAAACCTATTGCGCGTTGAGGATGCCAAACCTCTGCGACATCCGCAGATCAACGAGCACTTTGTTGGCTTTCACGATGGTGTTTATTTGCCATATGTTACCGTATCTCACTAAAAATTAGACATAAAAAATGCCGGCACAATTACTTGTACCGGCATTTTTAAAATTATGTTTTAAGAACTACTCTTTTGCAGCGTCCTGTGCCGCTTGTAGTTTTGCGCGAGACTCTTCAAGCTTCTTGCGGATTTCATCTTCGCGAGCTTTTGCTTTTTCTTCGCGTTCTGCACGACTAATTGCTTCACCATCAAATGCTTGTGTAAAGCCAGTTAGCGAAATACGAATTGGATTTGCAGCGCGTTGCGCGTTTACAGATGTAAAGACTGCTTCGCCACCAGCTTTAAACGATGCAACGATTGCATCTGTTAGCGGAACCTGCGCGATACATTTGTCAGGTAAACAAATAGCGTATGGAACTTTAGTTTGTTTTCCACCGTCAACTTGCAAAGAAATACCTGGCTGAATGAAACGCGCTGTTGGCACAGTAACTTGAAGCAAGCGCTGATTAACTTTACCTGAAACTTGCACAAGGCCCACAGCTGTAACCAGCTGGCCTGAAGGTGCTGTCACAATGTTCTGAACGATACAAACGTCGTTATCAGCTTGCTTGTTACACTCTTTAAACCAACCAGCAATTGCTTGCGGCGCGGTTTGTGCATGGGCTGCCAGTGGTGCAAGCGCAAAACCTGCACCAAGTACTGCAACTGCAGTGATATTTGTAAAAATTGATTTCAACATTACTGTTCGGACCTTATCGGATTAATATCTGTTTCGCCTAACTGCCGACCAAATAAGGCAGCAACAAGGCTTTGTGCCCTCCATCTAACCCGACAACTCAATAATTTCCAGAAGTTATTTGATTATTTTTATCAATTTCCGATTTTGACACATCTTCCTATTCGGTACATGCTGGCGCAACGCGAGAATCAACTGTTTTATGGGAGAATCCAGTGATGAAGTTTGCTTCAGCTCTTTTGGTCGCAATATTGTTTGCAGGTTCAATGTCAGCCAATGCCGAACCGTTACATGGAATATCCATGCATGGTGAGCCTGCATTGCCGAAAGATTACACTCATTTCCCCTATGCAAACCCCGATGCTCCCAAGGGTGGTAAGATCGCCTATGGCGTTGTCGGAACATTTGATAGTTTGAACCCATTCATCTTAAAAAGCATGCGGACACGCGCACGTGGTATTGTTGATCCAGAATACGGCAATCTTTACTACGATACGCTGATGCAGCGATCACGCGATGAAGCCTTTTCCATGTATGGCCTGTTGGCAGAAACTGTCGAATGGGATGAAGAACGCACTTATTTGCAGTTTAATATCAATCCAAATGCGCGTTGGCATGATGGGAAGCCGGTAACAGCCGACGATGTCATTTATACATTTGAAATTTTACGTGACCATGGCCGCCCGCCCTATAATCGTCGGTTAAACCGCGTTGAGAAAATGGAAAAGATTTCAGATCTCAGCGTTAAGTTCACATTCAACGAGAAATCAAACCGTGAATTCCCGCTCATTTTGGGCCTAACACCAATTTTGCCGAAACATGATACGGATCCTGAAGGGTTTGATACATCAACAATGGATATTCCAGTTGGCTCAGGTCCTTATAAGATTAAAGAAGTTCGCCCGGGTGAAAGTATTACCTATGAGCGTGATCCGAACTATTGGGCAAAAGATATCCCATCAAAAGTTGGCTTTGATAATTACGATGAAATTCGAGTTGAGTACTTCTTGTCACAAACGGCTCAATTTGAAGCCTTTAAAAAAGGCCTGTTTGATGTCTACCCAGAAGGTAATCCATCAAATTGGACACGCTCGTATGATTTCGCTGCGGTGAATGATGGAGACATTATAAAAGAAACATTCCAAAAACAACGCCCGTCTGGCATGTTTGGCTTTGTGTTCAACACAAGACGCGAGATTTTCAAAGATGTTCGAGTTCGTAAGGCTTTATCGCTGATATTTGACTTCGAATGGGTCAATAAAAACCTCTATAACGGTGTCTATACCCGCACCAATAGCTTCTGGCAGGGGTCAATACTTTCAAGCTATCAAGTACCCGTAAATGATATCGAGAAGGCGCTACTCGCTCCCTTCCCTGACGCTGTTAGTGAAGACATCATGAACGGCACCTATAAAATGCCAGTATCAGATGGTTCAGGCCGTGATCGAAAATTACTGCGAGAAGCTCTGACACTCTTTAAAGAAGCGGGATACGAAATCAAAGATGGTAAGCTTGTTGACCAATCAGGTAAACAACTGACTTTTGAAGTTTTGCCGCAAAACGAAGATCAAGAAAAGCTAGCGCTCGCTTATCAACGATTTGTCAAAGCACTTGGTGTTGAGATGACTTTGCGCACTGTTGACGACGCACAATATCAACAACGTTCACAAACCTATGATTTCGATATCATTATCAAGGCATTCACATCTTCGTTCTCACCTGGTGCAGAACAGATTTGGCGCTGGAGCTCTCGTGCGGTTGAGCCAGAAGGTACGTTCAATTTTGCAGGTGTTGCAAGCCCAGCAATCGACGCGATGATCGATGCTTTGGTCAATGCACGTACAACTGAAGATTTCCAAGCTGCCGTTCGCGCCTATGATAGAACATTGCTCTCTGGTCACTATCTCATTCCAGCTTATCATTTAGATCAAACATGGATTGCACGTAGAAACTACATCAAGTTTCCAGAAGGCAAACAGCCAATTTATGGATATCAGTTGCCAGTATGGTGGGATTCACGTGCTGAATAACGCTTTTACCATTGTAGGAAAATTATAATGAATACGCCCATAGAAAAGAGCCAAGTCACAATTGATATTGTATCGGATGTTATGTGTCCATGGTGTTATATTGGTAAAAAACGGCTGGAAAATGCGCTTGCTGAAGTACCAGATAATATTGATGTCAAAGTGCAATGGATGCCATATCAACTCGATGCAACGCTTCCCAAACTTGGCAAAGATCGCAAACAATACTTCATCGATAAATTCGGATCGCTTGATGCTTATGCGCAAGTTTACGCACCGATTAGAGATGCAGGTGATGCGGAAGGTATTGCGTTTAAACTTGATGATATCAAAGTTTCACCAAACACGATGGATGCGCATAGGCTCATTCATTGGGCGGGGCAAGACTATGGTTTAGAGGTTCAACATGAACTTGTATCAATTTTGATGCGTTTTTACTTTGAAGAAGGCAAAAATATTGGTGACAATGAGGTGCTATTGGAAGCTGCTAAACTTGCCGACATGGGCGTTGATTACATTAAAGAACGCTTGGAAAGTGACGAAGATAAAGACGTTATTTCAGGGCAAATAAATTCTATGCAAGCTGCAGGAGTGTCCGGCGTTCCATTTTTTATTGTGAACAAGAAATATGCCTTGCAAGGCGCTCAACCCAAAGAGCATATAATTCAAGTTATTCAAGATGTTGCCAGTAAAGAATAAAGTAACATCCGAACTATGACTTAGTCAGCTTTAGCAATCTCAGCAAGCTTAGTCATCGTTATCGCTGAGCCTGCTAAACGCTTATCTGCATCCGGCAGTTTACGAGCAAAGAACACGCTTTGATCTTGTCTGATTTTAGCTTGATTATTCGGAATTGAGATATGCGCAACCAATCCTGCAGGGTTCGGGAATTCGCCATTTCTAAAATGCACGACAATGCCTTTTGGACCTGCATCAAGCTTCTCAACATTGGCCTTACGGCATAACATTTTGATATAAACGACCTTGAGCAGATGCTTAACTTCAAGCGGTAACTTACCAAATCTATCGACCAATTCCGCACCAAATTCATCAATCTCTGAAAGCTCATTAATCTCACCAAGACGTCTGTAAAGGCTCAAACGAAGGTTAATATCTGGCACGAAATTATCTGGGATCATGACAGGAGCACCCACTGTGATTTGTGGCGACCAACCAGTGTCACTTGCAAGTTCATCACCCTTAAGTTCGGCAATCGCTTCTTCTAACATGTGCTGATAAAGTTCAAAACCGACTTCTTTAATGTGCCCTGATTGCGCGTCTCCGAGCAAGTTACCAGCACCGCGAATATCAAGATCATGACTTGCGAGTTGGAAACCTGCACCTAATGTATCGAGCGATTGCAGAACTTTAAGACGGCGTTCGGCCGTTGCGGTAAGTGTTCTGTTTACCGGTAGCGTAAAGAGTGCAAATGCTCGCAGTTTTGAACGCCCTACCCGCCCACGAAGCTGATAAAGCTGTGCAAGACCAAACATGTCGGCGCGATGCACAATAAGTGTATTTGCAGCTGGAACATCTAAACCAGATTCAACAATTGTCGTTGATAACAGCACATCATACTGACCTTCATAGAACGCCGTCATGATATCGTCGAGTTCACCTGGAGGCATTTGGCCGTGTGCAACAGCCACTTTCAATTCTGGCAATTCTGATTGTAAGAACGCGTGAACCTCGTCAAGATCCTTAACCCGTGGCGCGACATAAAAACTTTGTCCACCACGATAATGTTCGCGCAACAAGGTTTCGCGGATGATCATCGTATCAAATGGTGAGATGAATGTTCGTACAGCCAAGCGATCCACAGGTGGTGTAGTGATCAGTGAAAGTTCCCGAACTCCGGTCATGGCAAGCTGCATGGTCCGCGGAATTGGTGTTGCTGATAGTGTTAAAACATGAACATCAGATTTCATTTCTTTAAGGCGTTCTTTATGCTTAACCCCAAAACGCTGCTCTTCATCGATCACCAAAAGACCAAGATTGGCAAACTTGATGGATTGTCCAAGCAGCGCATGAGTGCCGATCACAATATCTGTTTTACCAGTCTCAAGTTCCTTCTTAGTGTTAGCAAGCTGCTTTGTGCCAACAAGGCGCGATGCATGACCAACGCGCAACGGTAAACCACGCATACGCTCTGAGAAGCTTTTATAATGCTGGCGCGCCAGCAACGTGGTCGGAACAACGACAGCGACTTGAACGCCATTCATTGCAGCGATAAACGCTGCGCGAATAGCAACTTCGGTTTTACCAAATCCAACATCACCACACACAAGGCGATCCATCGGAAGACCAGCAACAAGATCATCTCGCACAGCATCAATAGCGGAAAGCTGATCATCCGTTTCATCATAAGGGAACGCAGCAGAAAACTCGTCATACAGTCCCTCAGGTGCTGCCAATGTCGGAGCATGGCGAGTATGGCGAGCAGCAGCAATTGCGATCAACTGATCCGCCATATCCATCAAGCGTTTTTTCAGCTTAGCTTTGCGAGATTGCCAAGCAACGCCACCAAGCTTATCTAAAACAGCATTGGTTTCTTCAGATCCATAACGGGATAACAGCTCGATGTTTTCAACTGGTAGATAAAGTTTATCATTGCCTGCATATAAAAGCTCAAGGCAAGCATGCGGTGCGCCAGCTGCTTCGATTGTTTGTAGACCAACAAATTTTGCAATCCCGTGTTCAGCATGGACAACAAAGCTGCCCTCATCTAGCCCAGCGACTTCTGAAATATAGTCAGACCCGCGTTTTTTGCGCTTAGAGCGTCGCACAAGACGATCACCTAGAATATCTTGTTCACCGATGACGACGAGATCCCCGGTTTCAAACCCACCTTCTAACGATAAAACCGCAGCCCCTGCCTGCCCGTTTTTAATCTTAGCAACATCGGCAAAGCTTGAAATTGGTTTGATACGTTCTAATCCATGTTCACCGAGAACCTGGATTAAACGATCCAAGGAACCATCACTCCAACCCGTGATAAGTACTTTTTTGTCATTGGCACGTTGGTCAGCAATATGTTTGACGACCTGATCAAACACATTTACGCGGTTTTCACTTTGATTATTCGCCGATGATGCCCATCTTGGGCCTTGCTTTAAATCAAGAGTAAAAACTTGCCGATGATCTGTTTCAGGCTCTTCATAAGGCGAGAATTTGATTGATTTTTCACGATCTAAAAACCCCGAAAAATTTTCAATACTTAAGTATAAATCGTCCGCTAAAATGGGTTTATAAGGTGTTGAGGCACCAATATTTGTTCTTGAACCTTCAAGCGTATTTAAACGGGAATCATAATGGTCATCAATCTGGTCGCGACGTTCTTTTGCAGCCTCTTTGACCATGTGATCAGTTGTGATCGTAAACCCATCGATATAGTCAAATAATGTTTCCAACCGATCGTAAAACAACGGTAACCAGTGCTCCATACCAGCAAACCGTCGACCAGCGCTGATCGCTTGGTAAAGCGCATCATCACGGGTATTGGCACCAAATTGCGACAAGTAATTGGTACGGAAACGAGAAATATTCGTTGCGTTCAACGAAACTTCACTCATTGAATTGAGTTCAAATGATCTTAATTGCTTGGTTGTACGCTGCGTTTCAGGATCAAATGCACGTATGCTTTCAAGCGTATCACCAAAGAAATCGAGACGAATAGGTGCATCGCTTCCTGGAATAAACAAATCCAAAATACCGCCACGAACCGCATATTCACCCACCTCATGAACCGTATCAGTGCGATCAAACCCCAAACCTTCGAGCTTTTGCGGCATATCATCCATATGCAAATGCGCGCCTGCTTTCGCAGAAAAAGCCATGTTTTTCAGTTGTTTTGCTGGCGGTAATTTCTGCAACATTGCATTGACGGTTGTTAAAACAACTTTCGGCCTAGATTGATCGTTGTGACGCACCAGTTGGCCCAAGACAGATAAACGTTTTGCAGAAATATCAGTTCCTGGTGACACGCGATCATAAGGCAAGCAATCCCATCCAGGGAAACTTAAAACTTCAATATCTGGCGCGAAAAACGATAGCATCTGCGCCAAATCAGCCATGCGTTGACCATCGGACATGACGTGTGTGACGCACTGCCCTTTTTGTATAAGTTCGGCGATAACAATGGCCTCAACCCCCGAACTCACATTTGAAATAGTGAGAGGGCCAAATCTGTTTTCGATGACAGATGTGGAAAATCCGGCAATCGCGCTCATGTTTCTACCTTGATATATAGGGTGCTAAAGTTTGGCTTAAAAATCGGGCTTGAAGTCAATAATTCGACGAAAGAGCGGCGTGTTCAACTCATCGGGTGTTGGAAGCTCACGCATAATCCATTTTGATAGATCTGTATCTTCATGAGACATGATAAATTCAAGCTCATCGAGATCACTATCGGCAAGGTTTTTAAGCTCGTTATCTATGAAATGGCCAAAAACAAGGTCCATTTCCTTTGTGCCACGATGCCATGCACGAAAATGTATCCGTGCCCGACGTCTGTCCAATTCACTGCTGCTTTGTTTTGTTCCGGTCATACCACTCCTATACATAAATCAATTCATCTTGTCAGTGGGACAAATAAAACTTTTCGCGATTAAAATCGAGTGATACAAAAAGATATGCGACCAAATGAAATCGATCTGTTTTTCCGTTCTGTCAGTTCCCTTTCCGGAATTGGTCCGAAGGTTGCCGATTTGCTTGCAAAATTGACCGGACGAGAAAACCGAGATGACACAAAGATCGTTGATCTGTTGTTTCATGTGCCTTCCAATCTCATTGATCGTCAAATAGGTCCCGGGATCGCCCACGTTCTTGAGGGCGGGGTTTCTACTCTTAAGGTCGTTGTCGACCGTCATCAACCATCACCTCGTGGTCGTCGCAATATTCCTTATCGCGTTTATGTGCATGATGAAACTGGTGAAATGGCACTCACATTTTTCAAAGCACATGCTTCCTGGATGGAAAAAAGCCTGCCAATTGGCGAAACAGTTATCATTTCTGGAAAAACCTCTTGGTTTAATGGTCAAGCCTCGATGGTGCATCCCGATTTCATGATGAAAGAAGCAGATGCCAAAGATCTGCCGCGTTATGAAACCGTCTATCCTATGACCGCAGGGCTTTCTGCTAAAATACTTAAAAAGGCAGTTAAAGAAACGCTTGAACAATTGCCTGATCTTAAAGATTGGATGGATCAAGCGTTAGCTTCGAAAAATTCATTTCCTAGCTTTTCAAATGCTTTAAAGATGATCCATAATCCAAGAGATGCCAATGATATGGAGCCTTTATCTCCTTCAAGGCGAAGATTGGCATATGATGAGTTCCTTGCAGGGCAATTATCCCTCGCTTTGGTTCGCCGTAAAATCAGAAAGCTCCCAGGTGATCCGCTGCGTGTAGAAGGTAAAATTCGTCAGCAGATCTTGTCATCTTTGCCCTTCCCGCTGACCAACAGCCAAAAAACCTCGATAGACGAGATTCTCACAGATATGGGCAAAGAAGAACGCATGCTGCGATTATTACAAGGTGATGTTGGCGCCGGGAAAACTGTTGTTGCCCTTCTTACCATGGCAGATGCAATTGAAGCTGGTGGTCAAGCTGTTCTGATGGCCCCAACAGAAATTTTAGCCCGTCAGCACCATGCATCCATTAGTAAGATGGTTGAGGTTGCTGGCATTCAAGTCGATATTCTCGTAGGTAAAAGCAAAGCTGCTGAACGACGAGAAACACTTGCGCGTATTGAAAGCGGGGAAGCTCAAATCATTATAGGCACACATGCACTCTTTCAAGATGCAGTTGTCTATAACAAGCTATTGATGGCTGTCGTAGACGAACAACACAGATTTGGTGTTCACCAAAGACTACGCCTTACATCTAAAGGTGTCGCACCGCATATGCTGGTTATGACGGCAACACCAATCCCGCGCACGCTAGTTTTGTCCGCTTTTGGCGATATGGATGTATCAAAACTAACTGAAAAACCAGCTGGACGGAAACCAATATCAACCGTGAGCATTGATCGAGATCGTTTGGGCGAAATGTACGAACGGCTCCGCAAAGCAACAGCCAATGGAAAAAAAGCTTATTGGATTTGCCCGCTTGTCGAAGATTCCGAATTAAATGACCTAACCTCCGCTGAAGCAAGACATAAAGAGCTGTCCAATGCGCTGCCAGGTGTGAAGATTGGTCTTGTGCACGGGCGCATGTCTGGTGAGGAAAAAGATGAAGCGATGATGGCGTTCAAACAGGGTGAGACGCGCATATTGGTTGCAACCACAGTGATCGAAGTTGGTGTGGATGTCCCAGATGCAAGTATCATTGTCATTGAACACGCCGAGCGTTTCGGCCTTGCACAACTTCATCAGTTAAGAGGCCGCGTGGGTCGAGGTGAAGAAGCTTCCAGCTGTGTGCTTTTATACAAATCCCCTCTATCTGAAACCGCGACGGCCAGATTAAACATTTTGCGAGAGACGGAAGATGGTTTCCGCATCGCAGAGGAAGACTTAAAGCTTCGTGGTGAAGGCGAACTTTTAGGAACGCGCCAATCAGGTACGCCTGGATTTCATATCGCGCGACTAGATGTGCATGCTGACTTATTGGAAACCGCGCGCAATGATGCACGTTACATTATAGAAACTGATCCTGAATTAAAGAGTGAGCGCGGCCAAGCCATTCGAATGCTGCTTTACCTTATGCGCCGCGATGAAGCGATCAGGTTCATCCGTGCTGGTTAGTTTGATCCCCTTTTATAGCTTAACTAAGCTTCTTCATTATCTTTAATAATTTTATCTTCCAGATTATCTTTGTGATCTGGTGAGACAAGACCTGCGGAAATGACAAGCTTCGCAGCTTCTTCAACATTCATATCTAAAATATGAACGTCTTTTCGTGGCACGAACAATAAAAAGCCAGAGGTTGGGTTTGGTGTCGTTGGCAAGAAAACCGACAGTGTGTCTTCTTCACTTAAATGATTACCTACTTCACCTTTTGTATCCGTTGCAATGAATACAATCGCCCACAAACCCGCTCGCGGATATTGAATAAGACCAGCTTGGCTAAATGAGCTTTGCCCTTCATCGAGCGCAGTCTGAAAAATTTGTTTGAGCGCTTTATAAAGTGAGCGGATCAAAGGCATGCGATCAAGAAGAGATTCGCCAAAGTTTAGTACCGAACGACCGATCAAATTTGCTGCCAAAAAACCAGCTATAGTTATGACTAAAAGCGCAAATATGAGCCCAAGACCAGGAATACCGAAGGGTAAATATGTTTCAGGATTATAGACCTTAGGGATGTAAGGTTTTGCCCAACTATCAACCCAAAGAACAAACGTCCAAGTTAGATATGTTGTAATAACAAGCGGCGCACAAACAACCAATCCTGTTAAAAAATAAGTGCGTAATCTAGCACCAGCAGATCTTTTAACGGGCTTTTGGGTCTTGTTGTCTTTTTTCTTCATTGTGGCCTATGGGATAATATGAGGAGCAATCTTGGGAGTTGGATATGAGTAACATATGGTGATCTGTTGCCAGCTCACAAGTATAAAATAACAATAAATAGGAAATGATGGCTATTTTTTGTTAGCCACCAATTTTTGTATAGATTTTGTGCAAAAATACCGTATTTTTACTTATTCAACAGTCACAGATTTTGCAAGATTACGTGGTTGATCCACATCCGTCCCCATAAAGACAGCCGTATGGTAAGCCAAAAGCTGGATGGGTAGAGAGTAAATAATAGGAGAGATAAACTCCGGCACTTCCGGCATCACTATAGTTGACATTGTTTCAATAGATACATTCTCAGCACCTTTTTCATCCGTGATAAGGATGATCTGACCGCCACGGGCTGCAACTTCCTGCATATTCGACATTGTCTTTTCATAAAGACCATCAAATGGTGCAATCACAATTACCGGCATGTCTTCATCAATGAGGGCAATAGGACCATGTTTTAATTCACCCGCAGCATAACCTTCTGCATGAATGTAAGAGATCTCTTTGAGTTTTAACGCACCCTCTAGTGCAAGCGGGAAATTCGTTCCACGACCCAAATAAAGCACATTGTTATATTTAGCTAAATCGCGCGCCAACGCTTCAATTTTCATTTCACCTGAGCCAAGTGTGTCACTTGCCAGGCGTTCAATACTCACAAGCGCGCGTACAAGATCTTTTTCTTCCGCATCGGTGATCGTTCCACGTGCACGACCCGCAGCAACGGCCAAAGATGCAAGCACTGCCAGTTGACATGTAAATGCCTTTGTAGAGGCGACGCCAACTTCAATGCCAGCAAGTGTTGGGAATACAAGATCGGATTCCCGCGCAATGGTTGATTCTGGCACATTAACAATCGCGCCAATTTTAACGCCAGACTGTTTGCAATATCTAAGACATGCCAGCGTATCGGCTGTTTCACCAGATTGAGAAATAAAGAATGCTGCCATTTTACCACTTAGCGGCATTTCGCGGTAGCGAAACTCAGATGCTACATCGATTTCAACTGGCAATCTGGCATAACGCTCTATCCAGTATTTACCGATCAACCCGGCATAATAAGCGGTACCACAAGCCGAAACAGCTAGACGATCAAGTTGCGCAAAATCGATACCTTCAGGGATGGGCTTAAAGGTTTCTGTTGCAAAATCAACGTAATGGCTGATCGTGCGAGAGATAACTTCTGGCTGCTCATGAATCTCTTTGAGCATAAAGTGTTTGTAATTGCCTTTATCGGCAACCATTGAACCGCCTTGCGAAGTTTGACGTGCGCGTACAACTTTATTGCCATCAACATCAAAGACCTCAACACCATCATGTGTGACGACGGCCCAATCTCCATCCTCTAAATATGTTACATCATCTGTAAATGGGGCAAGCGCAATGCTGTCTGAACCTAAATACATCTCACCATCGCCATGTCCCACAGCAAGTGGCGGCCCATGACGTGCGCCGATAATCATATTGTCGTGGTTTTCAAACAAGATTGCGAGCGCATATGCACCTTCAAGGCGCGTAAGAGATTGTTGAGCGGCTTCCTGCGGTGTTGCGCCTTTATCAAGATATGATGAAACGAGATGTGCGACGACTTCGGTATCTGTTTGGCTGGAAAATTCAGCCCCTGCTGCTTTAAGCTCATCGCGTAGTGGAGCAAAGTTTTCAATAATACCGTTGTGAACGACAGCTACACCTTGCGTGAAATGCGGGTGCGCATTTTGCACCGTTGGCGCACCATGTGTTGCCCAACGCGTATGACCAATACCGACTGTGCCTTCAAGTGGTTGTTCTTGTAAACGACTTTCAAGATTAACCAACTTACCTTCAGCACGGCGTCTTTCAAGCTTACCATTATTGAGCGTAGCAACACCCGCTGAATCATAACCGCGATATTCTAAACGCTTAAGAGCGTCCACCAATTGCGCCGCGACAGCAGATTTACCAACAATACCAACAATTCCACACATTCAAAAATTCTCCAAATCGGTCTTCAGTGACCGCATATAGGCAAGTAAAGCCTCAATTGATTTTTATAAAGCCGATAAATTTCACGTTTCGTTACGTTACTTTTTTAATCGAGCTGCTTTAATCGCAGCATTCTTTTTACGGATACGCTCACCTGCCCCTGTAACATTCACCTGCGGAACGCGCGAAACAGCCAAATCATTATCTGGCACGTCTTTATTGACGACAGTTCCTGATCCGACAAACGCATTATTGCCAATTTTGACAGGTGCTATCAGTGAGGAATTAGATCCAACAAAACTATTATCGCCAATTTGGGTTTGATGCTTATTGTAACCATCATAATTACAAGTGATCGTTCCAGCGCCAATGTTTGCGCCCTCGCCGACAATTGAATCTCCAATATAGCTAAGGTGATTGATCTTTGAGCCTTCACCAATTTTCGCCTTTTTGACTTCGCAAAAATTACCCACTTTAGAAGACCTTCCAAGATCAGCACCCGGACGAAGCCTTGCAAATGGCCCAATTGATGCGCCCTCGCCAACATATGCACCCTCTAAATGACTAAAAGCTAGAACTTTTGCATCCTGGGCAACTTCAACACCCGGACCGAACCAGACATTTGGCTCAATCAAAACGTCTTGTGCAATTTTCGTATCATAAGATAAATAAACTGAGGTTGGATCGATCATTGTAACGCCAGAAAGCATAAGATCTTCGCGCTTGCGGTTTTGCCATTCCGCTTCAAGTTCTGCCAATTCAGAGCGTGTATTGCATCCCATGAGATCGCCTTCGGGAGCAACAATCGCAACAGATTTTTTCCCAAGTTTTTGGCATACAGCAACGATATCTGTGAGGTAGTATTCACCCTTGATATTGTCGTTACTAATCTGATCAATCAGCTCAAGTGCGATTTTTCCGTTGATTGCAATGAGTCCGCCGTTACAAAACGTGATCTTACGCTGCTCATCGGTAGCTTCTTTTTCTTCCACAATGGCAACCAGCTCACCATTTTCGATCACCATGCGGCCATATCCAAATGGATCTTCAGCCTCAAAACCAGCCACAACAACGTCTGCGCCATCTGCCAACCCCTTACGCAGCTCAGCTAAAACCTCTTTTCGAATGAGTGGCGCATCGCCAACAAGCGCAAGGACATCATCATAGCCTTTTGAAATCTCTTCACGCGCTTGCAATACCGCATGCGCAGTACCTTGACGGCTTTCTTGTAAAAAAGCGCTAACTGGAACACCCGTTTTTGCTGCGGTATCACGAACCTTATCCGCATCTCTCCCCAAAATGAGCGAAACATGATCAATATCAATTTCAGCTGCGGTGGAAACAATGTGAGAGATGATCGGCAGACCACCAATGGTATGAAGTACTTTTGACTTTGATGACTTCATCCGACTGCTATCTCCGGCCGCCAAAATAACAGCCAAACATGTTCTCGACATAAATATTTTCCTCGAATCGATAAATCCCTGTTGCTCTTTTACCCCATTCATCTAAATAAAATGTTGTTTTTTAGGCAAAATTTTATCAAAAATCCTCATTTAAAGCTAAAGGTCTAACGCGTGGCAACAAACGAAAATCAAAGTAATGCTGTTTGGCCATGGGTTGTTTTAGCATTCACGCCGCTATTTTTCTCAACAAATATCATATTTGGTCGCGGCGTCGTATCAGAAGTAGCACCCTTCACTCTTGCCTTCTTACGCTGGGCATTTGTTGCCGCAATTTTATTCCCATTTGTCATGCGCGCAAAAAACACGACGTTGCCGTTTATTAAAGAACATACGTTTTTATGGCTCGCACTTGGGTTTTTAGGTATGTGGATTTGTGGTGCAATTGTTTATTTAGCTTTGGGTTACACAACAGCCATTAATACCGCGCTTGTTTACACAACAGCACCAATTTTCACCATTTTGATCCAGTTTATATGGCTAAAACGCGCCGTTAAAATGCGCGAAATCGTCGGAATTATCGCAGCAACCATAGGCGTTGCCTATATTGTGCTAAAGGGTGATTTATCAGCTATTATGCAGCTGGATTTTAATCTCGGCGATATTTTGATCCTGTTTTGCGCCGCATCATGGGCTGGCTATTCAGTTTTGCAAAAGACTGAGCCATGTCGCGGTATCCCAATGTTATCGATGTTGGGGCTAACAACGCTATCTGGTGCTTTGTTACTTGCACCCTTTGCCGCATATGAGTTTTTATCAGGTGCACAAATGCCCGTATCACAACATGCATGGCTTAGTATTGGAGGAATTGTGATTTTCTCATCGCTGCTGGCGTTTACTGGCACTCAGCACGGCATCAAACATTTAGGCCCACAAGCAACCGGTTTTTCGCTTTATTTACTGCCAGTATATGGCGTGTTGCTTGCGGTTTTGTTTTTAGGCGAGATCTATATGCAACATCACTTTGTTGGATCGATACTTGTTCTGGGTGGCGTTATATTGGCAACCGCACCGATTAGCTTCAACAAACGTAAAGTTTGATTCTCAACGCGACTAACCAATAGTGCCAAGTATCGGAAACGTTTCTAAAAGCCAAAATCCGACCGTTGCAATTGCACCCGTCAGGAACAAAATCCCGGTTAACACCAATAGCAGCCCCATAAGTTTTTCAACTAGTCCTAAATGGCGACGGAACCTTGTTAAAAAGTTCATGAATTTGCCAGAAAAACTCGCTGCAATCCAAAATGGCACCGCAAGACCAAGCGAATAAGCACCTAATAGCAATGCGCCTGATCCAGCTGTTTGTGTCGATGCTGCAACCCCTAAAATTGCGCCAAGCACAGGCCCGATACAAGGCGTCCATCCAAATGCAAAGGCAAGGCCCATCAGATATGCACCTGAATATGTCGCAGGTTTACCGCTTCCTTGAAACCTCATTTCACGTGCCAGTAAGCCGATCTTAAAGACACCTAAGAAATGCAAACCCATTATGATGATGATCACGCCACCAATTTGCGCCAAGACATCGATATGTTGACGCATAAGACCGCCAAGGGTCGAAGCACTTGCACCAAGTGCTATAAACACAGTTGCAAAACCTAATGTGAACAGCAGCGAGGTGAGCATGATTGTTTTTCGGAAGGAAGAATCAGTTGTCACACTCTCGTTTGACTCATCATCGGAGCTCAATTGACGAAAATCATCCATAGAAACACCGGCCATATAACAAAGGTATGGCGGGACTAACGGTAAAACGCAGGGAGACAAGAAAGATATCGCTCCTGCTAAGATCGCCGTTAAGACTGAAATTTCCGCTATTTCCATTGATTTCTCCGTATAAAACCTAGTGAATAACCCTTTATAGAATAAGGCCTTAACATGCTAATCACAGTTTCGAATATTTAACGTGATAAAAAAATGTCGCAGATGTGTTTTTTTAGGTTGACCGATTGGAAACTCACCCCTATGTTCCGGCCAATTCTTGAAGGTGCTTCGAAGCAGTTTCAAGCATCCCTTTTGGGAGCGCGTAGCTCAGCTGGTAGAGCAACTGACTTTTAATCAGTAGGTCCAGGGTTCGAACCCCTGCGCGCTCACCATAAAAACCTCAATAAAATTTATTTATCGAAACAATTTCGTATTGTCCTACCGTGCAGGATTGCACGACCTTACGCTGGATTATACGCATCCAATACCAATATAGAAAGTAATAGATCTTGTGAAATATTCATTAGTTCGTTCCAATTTTGAAGTTAGATCCACTCAATAGATCAGATAGATTGTCACTTGAGAAAGGGCAGGCAACGCATTTCGCACCGTTGAGCCGATATTGTTTCTGCTTGTAATCATTCAACCACCCCAATACCTTCTCCACCTCGCCTTCGGTGACGGGGTCATCGGTGATTTCAAGCGTGATGGATTGCAGGCTATAACCGGGACCAAAAGTGGCCGCTAAATTTGCAGGATCAACTTCCTTAACCGAAGTCGGATCATTAATGTCGTCAAATGTGACAAGCATGGGTTGATTGTCACCGTTCAACTCAAAACGAAGGCCTGACCTTTCAATCATCGGGCCGATGAGAGGCCATGTTTTTCGCTGTTCCGAAGGTATGGCGTAAAAAGCCCAGTGGGTGGCACCTTCCAAACGCTTTGAATTTTTTAATAAGGCAAACACATATTTACCGTCCCCAAGATCGATAGTGGCGGCTTCTCCAGTAGCGTACACGCCCTTGCCATCCCAAAGGTCCATCAATCCTGCATTGAGAACATATCTCACCGAAGTGACGCTTGAAGCTGACACAACGCTACCTGGTTTATTCACTTCAACAGTTAACTTCTGGTACCACGAATAACTTTCGCCACATCCAGTTAGGACCAAAGGAATCCCTACTACCAAAGCCAGCCAGATCAAAAGCTTCTTCATGACACGACAGTCTCCAACCCCAATTTATGAGTCCCGCGATAGGAATTAACTTCGCCATATCCCCGATTATATGAATCCATTGCTAGAATTGAGAGCATAAGGTCTTTTGAAATGGTCATTTATTGTCTCCACGTACAAACGCTTTGCTTGTTAAATAATGAATTTCACTGTCTTTATTTGGGTCATATTTTTCAAGACCCGATAATGTTGCTTGTGTTTTGAGTTTTTGCATAAAGCCAAAATTCTCCACCTCGCCTTCGGTGACGGGGTCATCGGTGATTTCAAGCGTGATGGATTGCAGGCTAAAACCGGGACCAAAAGTGGCGGCTATATTTGCTGGATCAACTTCCTTCACCGAAGTCGGATCATTGATATCGTCAAAAGTGACGAGTAGTGGGTAATACTCTGGTGAAAGTGGTGCTGATGGTTTTGCTTTAGATAGAACGCGGGTGAGTTCAACATTCCCCATTCCATCCTTTAAAAAACTGCTAAATGTGTTTTGAGGCAATGCGTAAGCGTTTTCCTCAATGAGTGAAAATAAATATTTCTCATCTTCTAAATCGATAACAACCGCTTCGCCCTGAACGGAATGACCGACACCAGTGGAAGGCAGTGGGAGTCGTGTCGTGTCCTCGCGCCGAACAAAAACAATTGAGCTGGCGCTTCGCAATCCAGTCGGGGTTTGAACTTCATAAGTCAGCTTGTATTTCAATTCGGCACTGTCAATTAACGACAGAACCACGATCACCGGTACTGCAACAATAAAAGCAACAATTAGAAGAAATTTCTTCATAGCGCGACAGTCTCCTGCCAAATGTCATCATAGCCCCGATTGTAAGAATCCAACGCCAATATAGAAAGCAATAAGTCTTTTTCAGGATCAGTCATTTTGGGCTCCTAATAAAATTAGATCTTCTAAGTTCTTCTTCGGGTAGAATATCTGACGCAGCATGTGGACCTTTGCCGAGTCGCAAATCTGGCGACTTTAGTCTGTATTTATGCGAATATAGCCATCCCAAAACCTTCACGACTTCACCTTGCGTTATAGCTTCCGTGGTGATTTCCAGCGTGACAGATTTTAGGGAATAACCTTCGCCAAGTGTGGCGGCTAAGTTTGCAGGATCTACTTCCTTAACTGAGGTTGGATCATTGATATCGTCAAACGTGACAAGCATTGGGAGGTGCTCTGATGGAAATGCTTTTGCACCAACAAGGTTTTGTATACGCCTCGCGCTCTCATCCCATTGCACAAAAGAACCATCAGCTTCTTTACGAACACCTGGCACATCTCCGAAAACTTCTAAGCTGAATGAAGTTGCACCCGATATGAGAGAAAATAGATATCTCTCGTTAGGGAGCGCTATGACAACTGCCTCTCCTTCAAAATCACTATTTATTCCACCAGCCTCTGCGAGACCAAGGCTAACCTTTTCAGAGACAACCATCCGTCCAACGCTCGAAGCAGAAGCTTCGCCATTTGGGGTGTTGACTGTAACGGTAACTTTTTGGTTCCAAGAAAATGTCGGATAAGCGCTCCGAAATGCCAAAATCATAATCCCAACGACCAAGGCTAGACCGATCAAAAATTTCTTCATAGCGCACACCTCGCGTGACGTTCAAAAAGCGCATATTCGAAAGTATCCGGCGCCCGCAAATTAAGCGGATCTAAGGTAAGTATCATAGTGTTTTTACAACCCAATAAAATTGGATTGCTTTGTGGCTCGCGCAAAATAATTTCGCCCCTTAATAAAGTTTCTGCCCACCTGTTAGGTAGGGTAATGACGCTCGCTTGTTGCGCGAGATTGATTCTTTTTACTGAAATCAGTTTGCACAACTCATGCGTTAGATCATATAGCTAAATTTAGGGGTAGCGAACCTACTTGCCTTCGACGATACCCGCGACCAAGTCATCTAAAATTTGATATGCATCTTTCGTCATATGTAATAGATCACTTTTGTAATTCTCACAGGGGCTGGGAACTTTTTTAAATGTCTTATAACGAGTGTGATATTCTTCGCTAAACTTTGTTATGCCGCATGTTAGTTCTTTATCGATATTGACGAACTTGACGTTTTTGTCGGCAAACTTTTCTTTAGCTTCATCATACATCACTAGACGTTTGGGCATATAAGCTGAAAAATCCAAACCGCGAGGCGGTGTTTCTAACACCACAACTTTGCTGTTTGGCCAGAAGCGGGTCAGCATATCAATGATCGTGACAATACCTTGAGATATGGCGCATGTCGGATCAGTACGTAGATTATTAGTGCCAATCCATAACACCACATATTTGGGATTATATTCTGAAGCATTCATTTCGCTTAAACGCCAAATAATCTGCTGAGTGCGGTCAGCCCCTACCCCAAGGTTTAACACCCTATAATCTGGAAGCTTTTTTTGAAGATCTTTTGTCTTCCATGATCGGGTTAAAGAATCACCAAGCAAGATAATGTCTGCATCTTTTGGTTCTTGATTTTGAAGCTCTTGAGATTGCAGAAATTTATCACTTGTGGCCGGTCTTTGTGGGGTTGTTGTGTGATAAACCGCATATTCTGGACAGCTTGCATCATCCGCATGCGCCGTGATTGTGAAAAGTAGCACCCCGAAGAGGCCGATAAGTTGAAAACTAATTTTATGTAAGAACGTTTTAGACATCATTTTTACAACATTTCTTTCCAATGAACCAAAGATCAGACGTATTAATTGCAAATACTTTTACCAAGCTGGTTTATATCACAGGAATATAAACAGTCGCCAAAAATAAATGTCGCATCAGAAGTCCTTTAACAAAGATTGAGCTAACGTTGTTTCTAATGCTACTGTGTTGCTAAGAACTGTAAAATTAAAAGCACTAAAAGATACATGATTTATAGCCTAACAATTGTTTATTCGATCATTATCCTTGGGGTCATTTGTTTTCAAATTGCTTTAATTTTAGGCGCGCCTTGGGGGCGAATAACTCAAGGTGGAGCGCATGATGGCGCGTTGCCAAAACAAGGTCGGATAATTGCGGCAATTTCAATCATCTTACTCGTTGCTATGTTATGTTCCATCATTTCTATGGGTGGTCACTGGCCATTTTGGCCCAGATGGACTGGATGGCTTACAGTGATAATCAATCTCATCATGTGTGTGCTCAATTGGATTACACCCTCAGTTGCAGAGCGAAAGATTTGGGGGCCAATAACAAGCGTTATTGTTGTCTTAGCGGCTAGTATAATGCTATTTTAGACGTAAGATCCGTTACAACAGGCCCAAACAAATTCAATTTATATGCTGCAATTCATCCATATATAACAATTGCTTATGAGTTTAAAATCGTATCTGTAATTTTAATATATGCAAGTCAGCCCCTTAATTATCAGCGTGAAAATTAACCTATCATCAACTATAGCGACATACTAATTTAGGTGTTGGGGTGAAGCTGCAAAGCTTCTAGTTAAATGATTTAAATCTTTAACAAAGGGCATCGATATGATCTCAGGTATCTCGAGTAATGTGTATTATCAGCCACCTCAAATGGTTGGTTTAGAAAACGCCGTAGACGGCACCGAAGAGGAAAAAGGACAACGTCCTCCTCCTCCGCCAAGAAATGGTGAAAACAGCGAAATGAGCGGAGGCCCAAGCTCCACATCTATCAGCGCTGAAGGTTCAATTAGCTCAATGATGATGGGTCAAACTCAAGGTGGAAACGATAGACCACCACCACCGCCACCCCCAGGTGGTAAAGAAGGTGGATCTGGCAGTGTAGAATCAACTGAAGCTGCCGCTCTTGAACTTCTTATAGAAGAAGATGAGGACGAGGATGAAGAAGCCCTCACATCTCTCACCACAGATGAAGATACAGATACAACAACTGATATCTTAGATATCATCGCTGCAATTTAATCTGATCTTTGACTATTTAAAAACGGCCCTAAATAAAATTTGGGGCCGTTTTTATTATGCTTATACATCACAAATTTTAATTGATTAGTTATGAAACACGCCCAATTTTAGATCTGTCTGATGAGATCTTCGCATCAATAGAGCAATTGTAAGTGCCAATAACATTATCTCAGCAATTGGGCCTGCAAACCAAATACCAACCTCTCCCAACCATATCGGTAATAAGAATGTCAGTGGTATTGCAAAGAAATACGGTTTCGTAAGCCCTAATACAGCAGCATGAACTGCCAAACCAATCGCTTGAAAATACGTTCCAATCATCATGAGTGGTCCCATGAGAAAAAACACAGACGTCATGATTGGTAAAATGCGGGCAACTTCTGATATCACGGCTTGATCATCCACAAAGAAACTTGCAATCAGATCCGGTGTCATCATCACAATAATCTGAACTAGAGTGCAATATATCAATGCCAACCAGATTGCTATTTTCAAGCTCGCATCTGATCTTCCCCAACGTTCAGCACCAAAATTGTTGCCAGTGATGGTTTGCATCGCAAATGACAATCCCAATAAAGGCAAGAATACAAATGTAATGACACGGGTGATGATGCCATATGCTGAGATTGTGTTTTCATAACCCGTCCCGCCAAACATTTGTAAAGCTGCAATGATTGCAACAGAGCCAAGTGCTAGACCTAAAAAACCAAGACTTTGTGGTGCGCCAAGCGCTAATATTGCCCCCCAATAACGTTTGATGGAAAAGCGCAAGATAGTAGACGGTTTTAAGGGGGTGTTCCCAAATAAACGGAATGCAAAGATAATGACAAATGCAAGCGCCTGAGCTGCTGCAGTTCCATATGCAGAGCCTGCAACTCCCATATCTAACAACGCAATAAGAATATAATTAAATACGATATTTGCTATGGAAACTAATAAGCTCATTGCACTCATGAAGACGATCCGACCTTCACACCGCAATGCATCGGAATTAACCGATAAGACGAACAAAAGCGGTGAGAAAAACACGGTAATGGAAAGATAGGTCAAACCCATTTTTGCAAGTTCATTAGAACCACCACTTGCAATTAATGTCATTGGCTGGCCAAAAACAATAAACAACAGGATTAACCCAATACCTAAGCTAATGGCTAAACCGTGAGCTCCTGCAAAAACACCTCGTGCACCGTTTAGATCTTGTGCACCCAAATAACGAGCCAAAACACTTGACATTCCACTAGATACCAATGTGGATAACGCGACAATCAACATATATATTGGAAACATGAGTGTGACCGCCGCAAGCGCTTGCGGACCAACAAACACGCCTAAAAACAATGCGTCTGCAACTGACAATAGACCATTCATACCCATCACAAAAATGATGGGTGGTGCCGTTTTTAAATAAATGGTTCTCAATGAACCTTGGGTAAAATTGTTTGAAGAGGATTGAGACATAATCGATATCTTTCGGGCTAATTACGCGCTGAGAAAGATGGGGTCCGCATTGCCATCCGCGCGATAAGCGGAAAGAAATATTCAAATTATGAAAGTGTAGAACTTAACCAAGACAAAATATGTCCGCGGAAAGCTGGCGTCTACAAGCCAAGGCCCGTTTATGCTGAATTAAACATAACGTCAACGATTGAATCAAAAAATGCTCGTTCGCAAGATCTGTAATCTTTACCAACGAGCATTTGTAATAAAATCATCAGTCGTTTAAAACTATGCAGTTCCTCGCACAGGGCGATCATTATTGATGTTGAAAATCATGCCATCCAACAACTCGTCCAAATCAGGGCGCGCAGCAGGTCCATTTGAAATATCAACAAGCATTAAAGAGCCATCAGGTCTAATTGCAAAAGTACCTGGTTCTGAGAACATATCTGTTGTTTCAGCTTCTGACAAAGGTTCAGAAACATAAAGACCAAGCTTACGAATGCGATCTACGGTCAATCCGTATCCCAATTCAAAATCCCAACCGAACTCATCGCGATCGGCGATTGCTTTTTCTTTGGTGTCAGCTGATACGACCACAACGTCCATAACATCAGTCCATTTAGACAGCATATCATTGAGTTTGTTGAGGTAACGCTTACAGCGAGGACAGTGACGGCCCCTGTATACGACCAACATTGTCCAACGATCCTTGGTTGCACCAATTTTGATTGGTCCATTGCCGCTCAGTGTTTCAATTTCAAAAACGTCTACTTGTTCGCCTACTCGAGGTTTATTGCTCATTATTCAAAATACTCTGTGTGGTTGGTGTGAATTTGTTCAATGGTTGCATCGAGACGACCTAAATGACGGCGCCCAAAATCTACAGCCTGCTCTGGAGTTCCGTTTTTAAGAGCATCCGCAATGCGAATGTGATCATCTAATAAAACGGCAAACTCGTCTTTTCGATCTAAGCTCAATACGCAAAGCCGATCGACCTTTTGTTTGCTTTCTTCAATCGTTGTGAATGCCAATGAACAACCACCAAGTTCGCAAATCAATTTATGAAAGTCATAATCGAGGGAATGAAAACGATCCGCCTGTCCCTCTGCTAAGCAATGATGCTGTTTCTGTAGATTTTCATCAAGCTTCTTTGCCTTTGCATCATCCCAAATTGAACAGGCATGACGTATAACTTCAAGCTCAACAGCAAGTCGTACAAAACGCGCATGCCCAATCAACTCCATCGAAAAACCGCGAACCTCGGTGGCGCGTTGCGGGCGAATAAGCAATAAATCTAGATGCTCCAAACGGTTAAACGCATCGCGAACCGGTTGTCTGGAAATACCAAATCGCTTTGCTATCTCGGATTCTGATAATTTAGCCCCAGGCAAAATATTCAACGATGTAATATCTTCATACAGTTGACTAAATACGATGTCAGTCGCAGTGCGTCTTTCAAATTTTTCTGCAATTTCCTGCATGAATATACTCTCTCGTTTCGCCCGTTTACCGCAGTTTTGGATATCCCGAATTTGCAGGCCGTGCAAGTACTCCTAGCTGGAATAATCTCTCAAAAGAGTAACTGCGAGCTGTGCATAAAATTGCGATTTAGTTTGTAAAAATCACATTAGCCGAAAAATTCTTGCTTGACAATACTAGCATACTAGTCTTCTAATATGCGCAACAAACGAGTAATTATTGACCCAAAAATCAATTGGGCAGCTGAACAAAAGGGCGGAGATAAAGATGGATTTAAACGTTGCAGGGTCACAAGACCTAACAGGTAAAGTGGCTGTTGTAACCGGTGGTGGCCGGGACATTGGGCGCGCTTGCGCAATCAAGCTAGCTCAGTGCGGTGCAGCTGTTGCCATCAACTATCATAGCTCATCTGCAGGTGCTGATAGCGCAGTCGAAGAAATTATTGCAATGGGCGGAAAAGCGATTGCATTGCAGGGCGACATGACATCTCAAGATGATGTAAATGCCCTCGTTGAAAAAACGGCTCAGTCTTTCACCGGCAATATCGATGTCCTTGTGCATGTCACAGGCGGTCTTGTCGCTCGCAAAACACTTGCGGAAATGGACATCGAGCACTGGAACTATGTAATGGAGTTAAACTCAACATCATTCATGCGTTCTGCAAAAGCTGTGCTTCCTTACATGAAAAACGGCGGTTCTATTGTTGGTCTTGCAAGCCAAGCCGGACGTGATGGCGGCGGACCTGGCGCTTCCGCTTATGCAGCTTCTAAAGGTGCAGTGATGACATTCACGCGCGCCTTGGCCAAAGAATTAGGCCCAGAAATCAGAGTGAACTCAATCTGTCCTGGAATGATTGATACTGACTTCCATAATACATTTACAAAATCAGAAGTTCGCAAACATGTTGCAAATATTACACCATTAAAGCGCGAAGGATCGCCTGAAGACGTTGCTAATTTGGCAGCCTTTTTAGCCGCAGACAGCGCAGCATTTATTACCGGAACGAATGTCGACATCAATGGAGGCATGCTCTTTTCGTAATAAGAATTCTATCGAATTCAAAATAGTTATCAAAACAGTACAGGGAGGAAATCATGTACAAAAAACTATCAACTACTCTTCTTGGGGCCGCTACTGCATTGTCATTATTGTGTGGTGCTGCAGCATCCGCTGAATGGCGCGCATGGAACATCCATAATGACGGTCACCCAAACACAGGTGCTATGGATCGTTTTGCTGAGCTTGCTGCTGAAAAAACAAACGGCGAAGTGAAAATCGAAGTATTCCACGGTGGTGTGCTTGGTACGCAGCCAGATGCTCTTGAGCAAGTACGTATTGGTGCGATTGATGTTGGTAACTTCTCAATGGGTCCAATCGGCCCAATGGTCAACGAAGCAAACCTTGTTTCACTTCCATTTATCTTCAAGAGTGTGCCACACATGTTCCGTGTTATGGAAGGCGAAGCTGGCGAAATCATTTCAAAAGCTATGGCTGCTGAAAACCTAATGCCTTTGGCTTGGTTTGATGCGGGTGCTCGTTCTTTCTACGCACAAAAAGCAATCAACACTCCAGCAGATGTTGTAGGCCTTAAAGTTCGTGTTATGAACAATAACCTATACACTTCTATGATTTCAGCTATGGGTGGCAACCCATCTCCAATGGCCTTCTCTGAAGTTCAGCAGGCGTTGAAAACTGGTGTTGTTGATGCAGCGGAAAACAACTTCCCTTCATACAAAAGCGTTGGTCACTTTGAAGTTACTAAAAACTACTCTTTGAGTGAGCATTTGATCATTCCTGAGTGCATTTGTGTAAACACTGCTAAGTTTGAAGCTTTGTCTGCAGATATGCAAGCAGCTGTTAAAGCTGCCGCTCAAGAAGCTGCTCTTTACCAGCGCGAACTATGGGCTGTTGATACAGACAAAGCTCGTAAAGACGTTGAAGCTGCTGGCATCCAAGTCAACGAAATTGCTAACAAAGCTCCATTCCAGGAAGCAATGGCAGCAGTTTACGAAGAGTATTTGGCTGCAAACCCTGACATGAAGAAACTTGTAGAACTTGCTCAAACGACTGAGTAGTCTAAGTTTCAGGTAAAAACTGTGACGCCTGGCATAGCAATAAATGTCAGGCGTCTTTTTCTGGGAGGCTTTTAAATGGCGGAACCTATTGCGCAAAACGCATTGATCAAAAAGATGAATGCAGCATTCGATAGCATAACAAAAATATGTTTCATCCTTGCAGGAACAGCATTGGTTTTAATGACCGTCTTGTTCGCTTGGCTTGTATTTGGACGTTATGTTTTAAATGATACGCCAACCTGGGTAGAACAGGTTTCCTTGCTTTTGGTAATGGTTATCGCATTCTTTGGCGCAGCTGCTGGCGTGCATCAACACACCCACCTTTCAGTTGTCGTATTTCGAAGCATTGTACCCGATAAAATACGCCTTGCATTCGTCTTGGTCTCGGACTTTTTGATGATGACATTTGGCGGCTTGATGTTCTGGTATGGCATTGATCTTACGGTTTTCAAATGGAGAGCACTCATCCCTCTTCTTGAATGGAACGAAGGGCTTCGTTCGCTGCCCCTTACAATTTGCGGCGCACTCATTTTTCTAATCTCACTCGGCCACATAATTCGCGTTTTAACAAGCACGGATGAACGCCACGACAGCATCGAACAAGGATAAATCATGGGATTGGCGTTACTTCTGGGAACTTTCGCAGTTTCCGTTATCATTGGAATGCCGGTTGCGTTTGCACTTGGCATCGCATCACTGGCAGCATTTTGGTATGAGGGACTTCCCCTCCTCGTTGGATTTCAAAGAATAATTTCAGGCATTAATGTCTTTTCATTAATGGCGATTCCGTTCTTTATTTTTGCTGGCGACTTGATGTTCCACGGCGGCATAGCAATGCGATTGGTTCGATTTGCACAATCAGCTGTTGGCGCGGTTCGCGGCGGTTTGGGTGTTGTAAACGTATTTTCATCAATGCTATTTGGCGGTATTTCCGGCTCAGCCATTGCAGATATTTCAGCGCTCGGTTCAATCTTGATCCCAGTGATGAAAGATAAAGGCTACGATGCTGATTA
Source organism: Lentilitoribacter sp. (assembly GCA_039974935.1). GTDB lineage: Bacteria > Pseudomonadota > Alphaproteobacteria > Rhizobiales > Rhizobiaceae > Lentilitoribacter. Next base: position 243,365 of record JBDWIC010000003.1, read on the forward strand.
CGCGGTCAATGTTACCGTCACATCATCTATCGCCGGTATTATCATTCCACCTAGCCACAACATGATCATTTTTGCGCTTGCAACAGGTGGTGCGGTATCAATATCAAAACTGTTTCTCGCAGGTGTTGTGCCCGGCATTATGATGTGCTTGTGTTTAGCTGCAACAGCTTACTTCGTTGCTGTTAAACGTGGCTATAGAGCGGAAAAATTCCCGGGCTGGAAAATTCTCGCGCTAAACTTTGCAAGCGCGATCCCAGGCCTTATGACAGCAATCATCATTGTTGGTGGCACATTGTCTGGCATATTCACAGTGACTGAATCTGGTGCATTTGGTGCCATGTACGCCTTCATCGTTACTTTGCTTGTTTATCGCAATATCACATGGTCAAACTTTAAGATCGCTGTTGTTTCATCAGTTCGAACAACGTCTATGGTTATGATCTTAATCGCCTGCGCTGGTGCATTTGCATATATGCTTACATTCTATCGTGTACCGACTAAAACCGTTGAATTATTAACTGGTATCACAGACAACCCAATCATGATCTTGTTGATGATTAATGCTGTGTTGCTGTTATTGGGTATGATCATGGATATGGCAGCTCTTATTTTGATCTGTACTCCGATCTTCCTGCCAGTGGCGACAAGTTTGGGAATGGATCCAATTCAGTTTGGAATTATGATGCTCGTCAATCTCGGTTTGGGATTGTGTACACCACCGGTTGGCACCTGTTTATTTGCCGGATGTGCAGTGGGTAAATTACCTATAGAAAAAGCCGTCAAAACCATTTGGCCTTTCTATATCGCAATTTTCATTGCTCTTATGTTGATCACATATGTACCGGCAATATCACTCACATTACCAAACCTGATTTCAGGCTAAGTAATTCCAAAACTAAAAAACAGCCGCTGGATAGTCTTCAGCGGCTGTTTTTGTTTCTGAGTAAAAAAAAGAGGGTTTTAACTTTGGTTTGCCATCAATCGTTGATGTTCTTGCGTTTAACACCCCAGCCGATGGTTTTAACCTTGTTACCAGGTAACTCTGGGTCGTCACCCCATATGGCTTCATAAGTATCATGTGCGCGGCCCGCCTTTTGCAGAGCAACGAATATGATGAATATTATCACCCACCAGGCGAGTATAATAATCCACATCCAAATCGCGGCATTCACCAGCCATAATCCAAACAGTGTTGTTGCCCACGCTACAAATAGGCATAGATAACCGACACTTTTGTGAAAGTACTCAAAGGCATTTCTGCGCGGCGTCATATCAAAATGATCACCTCGAATTGTACCCGTGCGCTCAACCTCAGTTGGGCCACCTTTTGTACCGCGTAACCAGCCAGCAAAATACTGTGCTGAACATAAAACAATCGTTAGCCAACCAACCCATTTATGAAAAAACGCATTTTCATAGCTACCTGTTTCTCCCCATACTAACCACATGGCAACAATGATCAGCACGCCACCAAAATATTGGAAAACCAGATGGCTGCTCCACCATGTCTTATTGTCGAGTTCTTCTGGCCAATTTTGTTTCGGCATAATTTTGAAAAACCGCGCCGATATAATACCCAAGGGGATGAGAAATGACCACGTGGCTACCATTAGTCGGGCGTGCCAAGAAATACCGAAGCTTAACTCGTGAACCCGACTTGGATCAATGGGTGACAGCAACCATTCCATTGCTATATCAGCCTTTAACCGCGCCAGCTGTCATACCAGTAATAATCTGACGTGAAGCAAAAAGGGTAAAGATGATAGGTGGAATAGCAAGCAACATACCCGTTGCCATAATCACACCCCACTCAATATTGAACTCGGACATGTTGTTCACGATCAAAATCGGAACAGTCTTTGTATCGCGGTCTGACAATGCACTGGCGAGCAGATATTCATTCCATGCAATGCGGAAGGTAAAGATCGCAGCGGCAGCAAGTCCGGGCTTAATCAAAGGAAGAACGATTAGGAAGAATACCCGATAAGGTCCAGCGCCATCAATGCGCGCGGCTTCTTCAAGCTGCCGTGGTACTTGAACAATAAAGCTCTGCAATATCCAAATAACGAACGGCAAGTTCATAGCCACATAGATCAATATGATGCCCGAATGCGTACCAGCAAGACAAACGTCCCCTCGTCCACCAAATGTATCTCTGATAAACGAACCGATAAACGAAGCTTTGTCGATACAAAATTCATTGTTCCACAAACCAAATACTGGCACCAAAAGAACAGCAGGCGGAACCATGCGCACCATCAATGTTCCACCAGAGACCACATCGCGCCCCATAAATCTAAATCGCACCAAGGCATATGCTGCCATACAGCCAATCACCAAAGTCAGGATGGTTGATACAAGCGCGATAACCAATGAATTGATCAGAGAACCGCCAAATTTTAGCGAACAGAAATCTAAGTGATCCAGCTCGTATGGCAACACATCGCAAAGCGCTGTTTCATAGTTTTGAATGGTGGGCAAAAACAATAGTCCGGATGTGCCTGATAGAATATCAACATCAAGCTTGAACGAATTGATAAACATCAATGCCACAGGACCAACGGCCATAAAAACCAGTGCAGCTAGGAGGGCAAAGTAACCTGGATGCTGTTTGTCATAATTAGTGTTAGCATTTGACATTATGCATCCCCCTCTTTAGCAGCGCGTAGTCGTGCCGCTCGATTTTCGACATATTTGTTGTAAGCGATCATCGAAAGTGTGAAAATTAGTAGTAAAATCAATAGGTAGTTCGACATCGCAGCCGCAACACCCAGTTCTCGGAATTCGGTTGCCGTGCGGGAAATACGCAGCGCAAGAATTTCAGTTGAAAGACCCGGTCCGCCTTCGGTCATTACCAAAATCACCTCAAGCACTTTGAATGCATCAATTAAGCGCAGCAAGCATGTAACGATCAATACGGGCATCATGAGAGGAATTTTGATGTAGATAATCTGCTGCCAACCAGTTGCGCCATCAATACGCGCAGCTTCTAAGGTCGACTTCGGGAGCGATTGAAGCGCAGCAAGTGTTAGGATAAAAATAAACGGTGTCCATTGCCAAATATCGGCGATGATGATGGACATCAAAGCATGTTGGCCAAGCCAATCCACACCTTCAAATCCCATAGACTTCAAAAAGCGATTAAACGTACCAACAGTTGGGTGATACATATAGCGCCACATGAGACCGACAACCACAGGGGCGATCATCATAGGCAAGATAAACATGGTTCTTAGAACTGATATGCCGCGAATATTGCGATCAAGGAGTAGTGCAAGCCCCACCCCGAGCAACATTTCAATCGACACAACAGCGAAAGCAAATTTAAGTGTTACGCCCAAGCTCTCGTGAAACGACGGATCATTGAGCAACGTGATATAATTTTTAAAGCCGACGAATTCTGTTTCGCCAATGGTTTGGCTTGGATCCCACTCGCGAAATGATCCATAGATCATGTAAAGCAAAGGGTATAAAAGCGCTATCAGCATGATAATTGCGGCAGGTGCTAAAAACACAAACGGCGCAAGTCGATTTATAGATGCATTATTCATCGTAATTGCCAAAAACAAAAAAAGAGGTTTGTTGAGTGCGGCCCGCCCCAATTAGAGGCGGACCAACGCGACATCTTGGAGGAAATTACTGCCAGGTGTAGTAGCCGGCTTCTTCCATCACAGTTTTGGTGCGTTCAGCAACGCCATCAAGCGCTTCTTTGATATCAAGGTCTTCTGTTAGAACCTTTGACAAAGTTGTGCCGATATCAGCATTGATCTTACCCCATACTGGGATGATTGGACGCCAGTCTGGATCTGCATATTTCAATGCCTCACCAAATGTAGACATGTGAGGGAATTTAGCATTCACATCTGCATCAGCGTGTGTTGAGAAGCGTGATGGGTTACCACCGGCAAGCGCTACGAGTTTGTCGCCTTGCTTGGATGTTAGCCATTGCATTAGCAAGAATGCGGCTTCTTTGTTCTCAGCATTTTTAGGAATGCCAATACCAAAACCACCTGTTTGTGAACCGCGACGAGTACCCATTGGGTGCATAGCCCAACCAACTTTTCCAACAACTTTTGATTTTGATGGATCATTGATCTGACCCGCAACAACTGTTGTGTCTAGGAACATTGCAGTGTCGCCATTTAGGAATGAACCCAAAGCTTCACCAAAACCAAATGATGACGCACCCTCTGGTCCACAATCAACGATTTGTTTCAATGCATTTGCTGCTTTTACGCCTGCTTCATTGTTAACAATCGGGTTCCAACTATCATCAAACACGCGTCCACCAAGTGGAGCAAGGTGCAACAAGAATGCGTGTGAAGCGTGATGCCCAGATGCAGCTCGTGATGAAAGACCACCCATACCAGGCTCTAGTTCAGGGATCTTACATGCTGTTTCTAAAAGCTCGTCATATGTTTCAGGAACTTTTAGACCATGCTTTTCAAAGATATCTTTACGGTAGCCAAGAACAGATGTTTCAGAACCATATGGCACACCAAACAATGAACCAGTTTTACCTTGAAGATAGCCTTTATTACCGCCAGCAAAACCAATGTTATAAACATAACCATCGATCAGATCATCAGCATCATAACTAGGATCAGCCAATTTCGGGTTCATGAAATAACGCGCAAGGTTTTCAAGTTGATCGGCGTAAACATAATCAGCTTTTGAGAAAACCACATAAGCGATTAGATCATAATCGCCTTCTTCTTGACCCAGTTCAAGAGTTTGACGCTCACGCATTTTCAAATATGGAAGTTGATCAACTTCTACTTCAATACCTGTTTCTTTTGTGAATTCAGGCAAAATTTGCATAACCGCATTGTAGTGCGGGTGTGCTGGGAAGTTTACAACAAGCGTTGTACCTTCATATTCCTTATAAGGGTTTGAAAGCGCAGTTGAAGCTAGCATCGCTAGTCCAGCCGTGATTCCAGCAATTTTTGACATTGTTTTCAGCATAAGATCCTCCCAATATACTGTTGTCCAAATTGGACGTTACAAACGATTTTCTGATTTACGATCAAAGATCATGATGTCCTCAGGCTTCACGCCAAAGGTGACAGTTTCGCCAGATTGAACGCGGCGCGTACTATTAACTTCAACCAGCACTTCCTCTGTGCCGCATCGTGTTGAAAGAACAGACGTAGTTCCCAAATATTCAGCAACACTCACTTTAAGCGTAATGTTTGATTTGGGGTTCTCATCTAAACTAAGGGATGAAGGTCGGATACCAACATAGACTTCGTTATCAGAAGCATCTTTAAGTTTTGAAGATAATTCATCTGAAAGAGGCAAGGAAAATCCATCCCCTGATGCCCAAACATGATCATCTTTGCTCGACAACGTCGCATCAAGGAAGTTCATCGTAGGACTTCCCATAAAGCCAGCGACAAATTTATTGACCGGGCTTTTAAACAACTCTTCTGGTGAGCCTTGTTGCTGGATTAATCCATCGCACATCACAACAATACGATCGCCAAGTGTCATAGCCTCGACCTGATCGTGCGTCACATAGATCATATTTTTATTTATGCTTTGGCGCATTTCGGCAAGCTCTGTACGCATCTTGGCGCGCAGTTTTGCATCCAGATTAGATAAAGGCTCATCAAACAAGAATGTCGAAGCATCGCGCACCAACGCACGACCCATGGCAACACGTTGGCGTTGACCGCCGGAAAGTTCGGCTGGCTTGCGCTCAAGCAGATGACCAATGTTGAGCATATCAGCGACTGTCTGTACTTTTTGGTCAATTTCAGCTTGTGGTCGTTTTTGTAACCGCAAAGCAAACGACATGTTTCGAGCGATATTCATATGCGGATAAAGCGCATAATCTTGGAACACCATCGCGATATCGCGGTCCTTTGGTTCAAGCTTGCTGATAGGTTTCCCATCAAAAAAGATCTCACCGCCAGATAACGTTTCAAGACCAGCTAAAATACGTAATGTCGTTGATTTGCCGCAACCAGAAGGTCCGACCAAAACAGTAAATTCGCCATCGTTGAGTTTAAGATCAAGTGGTGGAAGCACACGAACGGAGCCATAACTCTTCTCGACCTGTTGAAGCATAATTTCGGGCAAAGTGCTTTTCCCTCCCAGAGACACGTTGCATATAATCTTGTTATTATGAGATAGGAATTTGCATTCTCAAGCAACCGAGTCTATGAATAAACTACGTTAGCGCTAACGTAATTTAAGTAATAATTCACTTTATTAATTACTGAAAAGACATTGAAATTGAACAATAAAACACCAAACAAACCAAAGCCAAAAATTGAGGAAGTTGCCAAGGCTGCAGGCGTTAGCATCATGAGTGTATCTCGTGCCATGCGTGGTGTTGAAGGTATATCACAAAAAAAACGAGAGCAGATTCTCAAGATCGCGCGGCGTATTGGATACTACCCAAATAACGTTGCAGTCTCATTGGCTGCCTCAAGTTCAAACCTAGTTGGAGTATCTGTCCCTACTCTATTTGGGACCGTATTTTCTGAGATATATGATGGCATGCGCGCGACTTTAGAAAAGTCTGGCTTTGCGACAATCATCGATGTTTCAGACTATTCCATAACCCATGAAGAGGCGTGGGTTGAACGGATGATTTCGTGGCAGCCAGCAGGTCTTGTGCTCACGGGAGTGGATCATAGCCAGCGAACACGAGATGCACTGCGTCGCGCTAAAATTCCTGTTTTAGAGATCTGGGATTATACCGAAGATCCCATTGATTTATGTGTGGGCATCAATCATGTACAAGCAGGTTCTCAAATGGGCAAACACCTCACTGAGCTTGGATATCAAAACCCCGCTTATGTTGGCGTTCAAAGCGGCAAAGATCTACGTGCTGACCGAAGGCTTCAAGGGCTGGAGTTTAGTTTTTCAGATAGCGGAAAATCATTTTGTGCAAAAGATCGAGAAGCTACGGTTGCAACATTTGAATCTGGCTATCAAGCGACGGCGCGTTTGTTTGAAAGCGGAAACAAAGTACCTGATGTCATCTGCTATCTTCACGATAATATGGCCTTCGGTGGTTTGATGTATTGCGAGCAAAATGGCATATCTTGCCCCGAACAAATTGGTATCGTTGGGTATAATGGACTTGCAATAAACGAAGTTCTGGAAAAACGAATTACAACGGCCATCACACCGCGATACGAAATGGGACAGGATAGCGCGTCGTTATTAATCGCGAGAATACTTGGAGCGCAGACCAAAAAGACGATTTCTCACCAAGTGATTATCGAACAAGGTCAGACGACAAGATCCCAGTTTACGAGTTAAATCACACCGGCAATATGAAAGATAAAGATCACGCATATATCGATGAGGTAAAACTTGATATAACTAAACATGAATCAGCCAGAGATTAAGTTATGGGGCTCATATGCGAATAATAATTCTAACCGGCGATGAAATGCGCCATCAGTATTTTCGCAATAAACTCGCATTAGCTAATGGCATCGAAGTCCTCGCTTCATATTGTGAGGGCGTTGAAAAAAGCCTCGCAAACCAGATCAAAACTAACCCAAACGCAAGCGACATTGAAAAATTACATATCGCTGCACGCACTCAGTCTGAAACCGATTATTTTGAACAATCTTTGAACTCGATGGGTGAGCAATCGAACGCGCGTAAGATTGCCAAGGGTGCCATTAATGACGCAGACATCGTTAAACAAATCATCGACCTCAATCCTGATCTACTAATCTGTTACGGCTCATCTCTGATCAAATCTGAACTCTTGCAAAAATTTGAAGGCAAGTTTTTAAACGTTCATCTTGGTTTATCGCCCTATTACCGCGGAGCTGGGACGAATGTATGGCCGCTTATCAATGGCGAACCTGATATGGTTGGCGCGACCTTTATGTATATTGATGAGGGAATTGATACAGGCAGCATTATCCACCAAATCAGAGCCAATGTATATTTAGGAGATAGCCCACACTCCATCGGAAATCGACTTATCACCAAAATGACCGAAAGCTACATTGATCTTATTCTCAGCTTTGATCAATTAGCAGAAGAAAGACAGCCTCAATCAGATGGAAAGCTCTATCTTCAAAAGCACTTTGATCAGCATGCATGCCGAAAACTCTATGATCAATTCGCAGATGGAATGATCGAAGATTACATTCTCAAGACAGACCAAAACAGCCTGCCCTATATTGTGCGCAACCAAGGTATGTCATCTTCATGAAATCGGTCATGTATCATTACGTCAGAGAGTTTGACGATAAACACCCAAACTTTAGATTTTTAGATGTTCAAAATTTTCGTCGACAACTCGATTTCTTTGAACAAAACTTCGGTTTTGTTGACCGTCAGGAATGGGAAAACTTCATTAAAAATGGCCAAATGCCAGATCAAGAGGGAAAAATCGTACTATCCTTTGATGATGCAATGAGCTGCCATTTTGAACACGTATATCCCGAGCTTGTTTCGCGCGGCTTATGGGGCATCTTTTATGTCCCAACAGCGCCCTACTCAACCAATAAAATATTAGATGTTCATCGAATTCATCTGCTTTGCGGTGCGGTAAATGGATCAGATCTATTCAATGAAGCCATGAAGCGAATTGATGACGATATGATCCCCGATTCAAAGCGCGCTGAATTTAAAGAGCAAACCTACACAAATCAGGCCAATTACGAAGGTGTTTCGGAATTCAAGCGATTGCTAAACTACTTTATCGATTACCAATATCGTTCAGACTTTATCGACGTTGTAAGCATGGTATTTAACTATGAATTTTCAGCACAGTCATTTTATGTCCAAAAAGATCAATTGATAAAAATGCATGAAAACGGAATGTTACTTGGTTCTCATACCGTAACTCATCCTGTTATGAGCAAACTATCAAAACCTGCGCAGGAACGAGAAATCAAATCATCTTTTGAGTTTTTGAAGACCCTTGGTGTTACAGATCATAAAACCTATTGCCACCCATATGGCGGGTTTCATTCTTTTGATCAAAACACGGTCGACATTCTAGACGAACAAAGTGTCGCCTATTCGTTTAATGTGGATTACCGAGATATTACCCAACTGGACATCATATCCAACAAACAATCCCTGCCCAGATATGATTGCAATCTATTTGACTTTGGACAAGCGTCGTAGGCCAGTCAAAGCCCCTCAAAGCTTCTGTGTCTAAGGGAAGTATTTTGAATATGACCAAGGCTCACTTGCAGATTGACGCTTAAAAATAGCACGGTCGTGTAATCTGAATGGTTTATCCATCCAAAATTCCATATAGATGGGTGTAATCTTATATCCGTTCCAATAATCTGGACGATCAATTTTTCCAAGTTTAAAACGCGCCGCTTGTTTAACAACGGCCATCTTTAAATCATTGCGGTGTGAGATAGGGCGAGATTGCTGGCTCGCCCATGCGCCAATGCGACTGCCACGAGAACGAGATGCAAAATACGCATCCGCCTCTTCCGCTGAAACTTTCTCAACAGTGCCTCTAATGCGAATTTGTCTTTGCAAAGATTTCCAATGAAATACACATGCGGCTTTCATATTATCTTCTAACTCGTTGCCTTTTTGAGACTGTGAGTTGGTATAAAATGTAAAACCAGTTTGATCCATACCTTTAAGTAAAACCATACGAGCATTTGGCATACCATCATGGTCCACCGTTGCAATAGACATCGCATTTGGGTCATTGATTTCGTGCTTTTCAGCTAATTCCATCCAATCTTTAAACAAATCAAATGGTTCAGAATCTTCAATCAAATTTGAATCATTATCAAAAGCTTCATCGAGCCCATCAAATTCATTTTCCATTGGCTTAACCTCAATTTGTACTTTAGTATTTGTGCAGACATTAGTGATTTAAAACCCACGCGCAACCCTGGCCTGGATGTACATAACGTCGCAATTAGATTTTAGTATTTAACTATAAATTATTAAGGCCAAATTTTTCCAGCAATTCAACCAGCATTCGACCTGCTTGCACGCGGTGCTCTTTATGCACCTTTACGGCAACATCGCTTTGACCAGATTTGATCGCTTGCAGCACTTTACGATGGTCTTCGTTTGATTTGGTTGGGATTGGACGTAACCTTAATGTAAGCATCCGCGCGCGCTTTACCTGATCTGTATACATATCAAAGATATTGATCACACGCTGGTTTTCACCTAATCGAACAAGTTCAGAGTGAAATCTATCATCTGCTATAGCCCAGGCTTCTAAATCTTCATCTAGAAGTGCTGCTTCCATATCCTTGATCGCGTTTTCTGCACCGCTAAATTCTTCATCAGGATGGTTTTTTGTTGCTGCAAGTTCTGCAGACAAACATTCAAGCTCTGTTAAAACCTGATAAATTTCAGTCATGTCCTTGGGTGAAATAGCAAGAATTTTCACGCCATGGCGCGGGATTACAGATACCAAGCCTTGCGCTTCTAAAATCAGCGTTGCTTCTCTCACTGGTGTTCTCGACATGCCCAACAAACTCGCAAGTTCGGCCTCCAAATGATTAGAACCAGCTTGTAATTTGTTTGATAAAATCATGTCCTTAAGTATATCAACCGCATGGAACGTATTTGGTTTTTTCTTTTGAACAGAAAACTCATTAGCCGCTTTTATATTCGCATTTTGCATTGTTTGTCTTCGTATCCCAAATACGTAAATTCATTTATCAAATTGATCATGTTTTCAATTAAAACAAAGCTTGTATGTTCTTAAACACAAAGCAGCTTTACACGCCAATTGCAATATTTTCTCGGTATTTCCACGTTAAAACTAGCGCATTTAGTGCTTCGTAACGCGCTAAAACCTCTCCTAATCAAACACATCAAAACTTCTCCATAGTTTTTCCAATTAATAAATTTGACAATTTATTTATTAATGTATACGTAATTTGGCGAACGATACTTTTTTAGGAGGAACTTATGAAAAATACAGTATTGAAATTAGCAGCAGCTGCTGCAATTACGATCGGATTAGGTAACACTGCAATGTCTGCAGATTACCCTTTCCGCGACATTACGACAGCAGTTGTATGGGGCGCTGGAGGAGGCACAGACTCCATTAACCGCATGATCATGGCAGAAATGGAAAAACATCTTCCCGTCGGCATCTCCGTGATCAACCAAACTGGTGGCGTTGCTGGCTCAAACGGCATGGTTTACGTTATGAACCAGCCCGATGACGGCTACACAATGGTTGGCCTATCAGAATCAAACGTAACTGCAGCCGTGCAAGGCGGTTGGGACAATAAATTTGAATTCTGGCATCCATTTATTGTTGGTGGTTCACCAGATTTGATCTCAGTACCTGCAAACTCACCATACAACACTTTGGAAGAGTTGGTTGACGCTGCAAAAGCAGCGCCAAACACGATCCCAGCAGCTGCATCAGGCTCAGGTTCAATTCACCATCTTAATCTTCTTGCTATCGAAAATGGCGCAGGCGCAAAATTCAAATTTGTACCTTATAAAGGTTCAGCACCTGGTCAAGAAGCTGCAATTGCTGGCGAAGTTTCCTTGGTTGTAACGTCTTTGGCTGAGCAAGCACCACTTATCGCTGGCGGCAAACTTAAGCCTTTGGCAATGCTAACGCCAGAAGCTGCTGATTTTAACGGCCAAACAATCCCGTCAGCTTTTTCAAGCTATGATGGCTTGGATAAATACCTTCCATTGAAACAAGCAATTGGTTTCGCGCTACACGCATCAGCACCAGATGAAGCAAAAGCTGCAATCACAGCAGCATTTGATAAAGCAGTTGCATCTGATGTGGTTGCTGAATGGGCAAAAGCCAACAACTATGATGTTTCAGGTAAATCTGGCGCAGAAGCATCTGCAATTTTCTCTAAATTAGAAAGCACATTTGCTTGGACATTGTGGGATCTAGGTGCTGCAAAGGTTGATCCAGCAACACTTGGCATTGCAAAGCCATAATACAAAAAACCTAATTCCCCCCTGTAGGTTGGCTACTGGCTGGTCGTTTTGATCAGCCAGTAGCATTTTTAAAAATCAAAACTTATAAAGCGACATCCAATGGAAGATAAAACTGTTCTTAGAACACGTGATTTCTGGACCTCTTTGGTCTTGTTGGCGGTATCAGCCTTCTTTATTTTCAAAACCACAGACATCCCGTTTTTCAATGCAAAATCAGCAGGTGTGGATACGGCAGAATGGTACAATTCCGCAGCATTGGTTCCCTATGGCATCTTTTATGCAATGCTTATTTTGTCTCTGGTTTTGCTATATATTTCCGTCAAAGATGGCGGTGCAAAACAAGCGCTTTCATTGGTAGGGCTTGGTTTTACAAAAAGTGAAACGCTCAGGATTATCAGTGTTTCTGCAGTTTTGTTATTTTACATATTTGGTCTGGTTCCCCGTGTCGATTTCATCATTGGATCAGCTCTCATGATTACCTGTCTCATTTGGGGATTTCATAAAGGTGATCAAAAAGCCATGATGATCAGCGTAAGCTCAATTGCGATTGCATCTATATATGCCCTCATTGCACATTTTCCGCGGAGTGAATGGACAAAACCACATGACGATGATTGGGTAACGCTGGTAATATTTTTGGGCCTGACGATTTTAATGTTCATCAAAGAACGTCGCACGAATTCGATTGATGGGATCGTAAAATTCACACCAATCATTTCAATTTTGGTTCCCACCATCTTAGTTTGCGCTATGGCCTTTGGTTTCCGCCAAAATGTACCAAACCGGCAAGGCCTTATCTTCTCACAGATTGAATATCACTATTTTGTAACGATCAAACCTCTTTGGCAGGGACAATAAAATGGATTTCGTACTCACCCAGCTAGCTGGCTTTGGTCACTCTTTCATTGGATTGATCATAGATCCAATCACTTATGCTTATCTCATTCCAGCGGTCTTTTTAGGTATTGTTTTTGGCGCCCTACCCGGGTTAACAGCGACACTTGCAGTTACTATTCTCACCGGTTTTTTTGGAAACAAATTCCCGCTTGATCAGGCACTAATTGCTTTAATTGGGGCCTATGTAGGCGCAATTTATGGTGGCTCATATCCATCCATCTTACTCAACATTCCTGGCACTGCAGCTTCAGCCGCAACAGCAATGGACGGATATCCACTCACAAAGGCTGGAAAAGGTGCATCCGCACTTGGGATAACCACGACTGCATCATTCATAGGAACATTGTTTGGCACATTCTGCTTATTGATCTTTGTGTGGGTTTTATTGCTTATATCGCAGAATATTGCCTCGCCTGAAAAAGCACTGCTGGCACTTTTTGGCATATTGCTTTCAGGCACTTTAATGTCTCAAGACTTAGTCATTAAGGGTTGGATTTCTGGTTTGATTGGCCTGGCTATGGCGATGGTTGGTCTTGATCCTCTTTTATCTGAAGCGCGCTATACCTTTGAATGGTCATATCTGCTTTCTGGTTTTCAGGTTGTTCCGGTTTTAATGGGCGCATTTGCAATCCCTCAAATTATGGATGGCATGCGTGCGGCAATACAATTGGCAAAGGCACCTGAGTTACAACGCATCCGACCGGAAATGAAAGAAATTACCAAACGAATGCCGGTCATCTTGCGGAGTGGCGCCATTGGTACAGGTGTTGGTGCTCTCCCAGGTGTGGGTGAAGATGTTGCTGGCTGGGTATCTTACGGTGTTGGAAAAGCAGCATCCAAAGAAAGTGAGAAATTTGGGAAAGGCTCCGTTGATGGATTAATCTCCGCAGAAGCTGCAAATAACGCTGCCATCGGAGGGGCACTCATTCCCCTGCTCGTGCTCGGAATACCAGGATCTCCTCCCGCCGCCGCGTTACTTGGCGCACTTAAAATCAACAATGTGATCCCCGGCCCAACAATTGATCCTGCCGTCATCATGCATGTTGTTGCCGTACTGGTACTTGCATCTTTTACCATGTTCTTTATGGGGCTTTTCACCGCTCGTTTGTTTGTGACAATTCTGCGTATTCCAAAAACCATCTTCTTACCAGTTGTCATGGTGCTTACAACCATTGGCTCATTCAGCGTGGGTGGTGGAATTAACGATCTTTTCTTAATGGCAGGTGTTGGCATTGTCGCATACGCTATGAACGCTATGCATTATCCTGTTGCACCTTTGGTTATAGGTGTGATTTTGGGAGGTTTGTTTGATGAGACATTCAGACGTTCATTATTGATTTCAGATGGTGATATGAGCGTATTTTTCACCCGGCCTGGCGCTGCTATCCTGCTGACATTAAACATCTTGCTAATTGTTAGTCAGATATCATTTATCAAAAACATGTTTACCAAGGCGATCGGACGTAAGAAAGTTTAAGCGCTGCTAAATATGCAAACTTCCAACCTTTGATGTAGCACTCAAATTCATTTCATCGATTGCTCTGCCTTGGAAATAAATACGAGTTAATTGAAACTTCCAATCAATCGCACAAAGCGGGGATTCCTGATTTTTTCTATCATGCAAACTTGATTGTTACGTTTTATTATCTGTATAGAAGTTTGCATGAACTCAGAATTTAGCCAGGTATATGAACAAAAACGCATCCGGTTATATTCTGGTTTGATCGGTTTCATTGTCATGGTCATTGTGATTATTTCATTCTCACTCTCGACCATGCAACGATACTTTCTCTTGGAGACTGCTCAAGCCCAATCTGCAACCCTTCGTTTGGCCGTTGATAGCTTGAGGCTGACGCTCGATAGATATTCGCGTATACCAGCTTTGATTGCTGGTCGGCCTGAAATTTCTGCCTTTCTCGATGAACCGCAATCGACATTACTTAGAAGTCAAGCCGAAGCACTCTTATCGGAAACTGCTGAAGCGTTGGGCGCTCAAGGGGTGTATCTAGAGGACGCTAACGGGAAATTACTAGCCTCAGCAAAGACGAATAATACGTCTCGCCAATTACAATCACCTAATTTTTCGCGTCCCTACTTTAATCAAGTAATTGCGGGCGGCTTAGGACAATATTTCGCGTTAGGTACTGAAAATGGTGAGCGCGGCTATTTTTATGCAGCGCCCGTTAGAAGAGAAAATAGAATTAATGGCGTTATCGCGGTTCGATTTACTGTCAATAAATTTGAAGCAAATTTGCGAGATGCTAATTCAGAAATAATTGTTCGAGATTCAAACGATATCGTATTTATTTCCAGTAAAAACGAGTGGAACTTAAAATCCTTTACAGCGCTTTCTGATAGCAAAAGAGATATCATTCAATCAGCAAAACAATATCCATTAAACTTAATTGAATATCTACCTAACAGCATATCGCCACTTCACCGCAACATATCTTTAATCGAACTTAAAGATGACCCTAGCAGCTTTGTTGCATCCACCTCACTACTAGCGCGCGCTGGTTGGCGTGTTACCATTTTAAGCCCAACCAGCGATGCATATATACTGACAGGCTTTATAGCCGGCGGCACTATATTGCTGGCGTTATTTGCGTCCGCGGTTGTTTTATTAATTTGGCAAAGGCAAATCAGATTTGCAGAGCGGTTATCTGAACAACGTGCAACAAAGTTATCGCTTGAAAAGCAAGTGAAAAAAAGAACTGAGGAACTTAATCAAAGCAATGGAAAACTCATTGCGGAAATTGATGAACGCAAGGCTGCTGAAACCCAATTAAGGCAAACGCAAAACGAACTCATTCAGGCAGGTAAACTTGCAGCATTGGGTCAAATGTCAGCTGCAATTTCGCATGAATTTAACCAACCCCTCGCCGCCACAAAAGCCTATGCTGAAAATGCTAACAAATTTATTGATCGAGACCGAATACCAGACGCGCAGAATAATGTAAGTCAAATTGTAGCAATGGTCGATCGAATGTCATCGATTGCAAAACATTTGAGAAATTTTGCCCGCAGGCCTCAGGAAAAAACTATAGCTGTATCTGTGAATTCGGTCATTGAAACCGTTTTAGAACTTATGAATGCACAAAGTTCCAAGCAAAATGCGCAAATTATCTTCCAACCGAAAAAAGAAGATTTATGGGTTATTGGCGGAAACGTTCGTTTGCAGCAGGTTCTTTTGAATTTGATCAAAAATGCACTCGATGCCACTGAGGAAAAATCACAACCAATCATTAAAATTGAAACGAGAGCAACAAAGAAAAAAGTGGAAATCGCAGTTTACGATAATGGTCCAGGTATAGCACAATCTACTCTTGATCAGGTCTTTGATCCATTTTTTAGCACCAAGTCACCGGGTCAAGGAATGGGGTTAGGTTTATCAATATCTTATAACATCATAAAAGACTTCGGAGGCGAACTCACGGCCAATAGTGTCGAAGAAGGCGGCGCATGCTTTAAAATCATCCTAGTTCGGACAATCAACCCCAATGATACTGAGGCAACTTTATGAGTATGATCCTATTTGCTGACGATGAGGAACATTTAAGATTAACTGCTGCGCAATCATTTGATCTTCACGATCTTCCCGTTACACTTTTCTCAAATGCTAAAGATCTATTAGATAAAATTGACAAGCACTCAAATGTTGTTGTTGTCACAGATATTCGCATGCCGGGGATGGATGGGATAGAACTGCTAAATGCCGTTAAAGAAATAGACAATGAATTGCCAGTTATATTGGTAACTGGTCACGCAGACGTCTCCATTGCTGTCAACTGTATGCAAAATGGAGCCTATGATTTTATTGAAAAGCCCTATGCACAAAATCATCTGATTGAGACTGTAACCCGTGCGATAGAAAAAAGACGACTTACACTTGAAGTAAGGTCTCTGCGTAATAATCTAAACCATCAACAAATACTAAAGACAAATTTGAACGGTAAGTCGGCTGTAATTCAATCTGTTCGAGATCAGATATCGGCACTTGCAAACCTTCAAACTGACATATTGATTTCAGGAGAAACAGGAACCGGTAAAGGAACTGCAGCGCGTTTGTTGCACGAATTGAGTGCTCGCCAACATGGTCCATTTGCTCATATTAATTGCGCTACTATACCAAAAGACCTTGTAGAAATTGAGTTGTTTGGCCATGAAGCTGGCGCTTTCCCATCAGCGACACATAGCAGATATGGAAAATTTGAACATGCCCGAGGTGGCACTATATTTTTGGATTCTATTGAAGCGCTTTCGCAGGAAATTCAAGGTAAGCTTTTGCAAGCAATTAATGATCGAATTATTACAAAACTTGGTTCTAACAGCCCCATTGAACTCGATGTTAGATTTATTGCTTCTTCGCAAAAAGACCTCAAAGTTCTGATAGAAAAAGGACTATTCAGGTCTGATTTATATTATTGTCTGACTGGCGCTAGTATTAAAATGCCATCATTGCGTGATCGAAAAGAAGATATCCCTCAGTTGTTTAATGAGTTTGCAAAGCTATCGTCACTACGCCACAAAGTTCAAACTCCTTTCATCCCATCATCGCTTTATATGCAGTTATCATCTAGCGACTGGCCTGGAAATCTACACGAATTACAGAGGATAGTAGATAGGTTTGTTTTAAACCTTGATCTTGATTTATCATCTACAGATATTGATTTTAAAGAAGGCATGTCACTCAATGATCTGTTGGCAAATCAAGAGCGTGCAATCATAGCCTCTGCACTAACGGCAAATGAAGGAAGCTTGAAAAACACCTATGAGAGTTTAAAAATTTCCAGAAAAGCACTTTATGAAAAGATGTTGAAATTTAACCTCAGACGTGAAGATTTCTCAACAGATGAATAGATTTGCATTGGCGTACACATTCATGTTCCCCAAACGGATCACAAATCTAATAGCATTGTCACCCTTTGCACCCATTTAGTACAATTTCCGTAAAAAACCCGTTTTTTAGTCTATAAAATTCCTTGATCAGTTCAATTAATCGCTGTTTTGTAACCACCGCGTTACCAAAACACGTGGCGCAATCGAATTTGCTCAAATGGGCAGCAAACTAGCCTTAACGGGCTTTGGGAGGAATAAATGAATATTCGCACTTTAATGGCGGCTGGTGTCGCGCTTACTATGGTGTCTGGTGTTGCCAGCGCGCAAGATAAAACAGGTTGGCCTGAAAGCTTTACAGTTGGTACAGCTTCACAAGGCGGCACATACTTTGTTTATGGTTCTGGTTTTGCCGGCATCATTTCAGAAGAATTAGGCATTTCAGGTGGTGGTGAGATCACTGGCGGGCCAATGCAGAATATGGCACTTGTCCACACTGGCGAAGCTGCATTTGGTATGTCCACTATGGGCCCTGCGAATGCATCTTTAAATGGTGAAAACCCAATCGCGCCGGGTCTTAAGATGGACAAAGCCTGTGCTATGTTCCCTATGTATCAAACACCGTTCAACGTAACTGCATTGACTTCATCAGGCATTACTTCAATAGCTGAAATTCCAGCTGGTGCAAAAATTGGTTTTGGTCCAGCCGGATCAACATCAGATACATATTTCCCAGAAATGCTAAAAACCTTAGGTGTTGATTTTGAACGACGTAATGGTTCTTGGAATGATCTTGGATCTCAACTTCAGGATGGCCTTTTAGATGCAGTCGCATTTGCTGCGGGTGTACCAACAGCAGCAGTGTCTCAACTTGAAGCACAAACTGAAGTAAACTTCGTAGAATTTACTGAAGAAGAGCAAGCAACCGTTCAAAGTAATTTCCCAGTTGCAAACTTTGTCGTTCCATCAGGTACATATTCATCGCAGCCAGGTGACTTGCGTTCAGTTTCTATGTGGAACTTTGCTATCGCCAACTGTGATCTACCTGAAAGCTTCGTTTATGAAGCAACAAAAGCTGTTATGGGCGATCACGATCGCATGATGAAAGTTCACAAAGCTGCTCGCACAACTGTTCCAGAAAACTGGGATAAAAACACAGTGTTGCCATGGCATCCTGGTGCTGCCAAATGGTTTAACGAAAATGGCGCAAGCGTTGAAGCTAGCAACATTTATGGTGGTTAAGTAACCCAACAAAATTGCTAAAGGGCCATATTCACAAATGGCCCTTTACGCTCTTTCCATGCAGAATATAAAGCGCGTTTCTGCTTTCAAAACCGTCGACATACGGGCCGCGTAACAATCAATTATACTATTTTACTTTATATTTCTGGGTGGGGACAATGAGTGACAAGGTCATCGAAGACGACATAATCGAACCAATCAAAGTTGAGGGCATAGACGACGAACCAATAGAGCCAAACCGTCGACTATTTTCAGGCAAACTTGGGATTTTTATCGCACTTTATTCCGCAGTTTATGCGATGTTTCATATTGTTGCATTGAATGGTTTATCAATCAAAGAAATGACTGGAATTGACATTCCCCTACTACCAAGATTTCCGCTGGAAACTTGGAACTTTCGCATTATCCATATATCCGGCGCCTTAGGTTTAGGTTTTTTATTATTTTCATCCGCAAAGTTTAAAGATGAAGGCGAAAATTCATCGAAATTCTTTAACCTAGTATCTATTTTATTCACAGCACTTGCGCTGTTTAGCCTTGTGATGGCTGGTTACTTCAACTTTGAAATTGCGCAAGGGAAGATGTGGAATGGATTAGATGCCGGGATCAAATTTAATGAAACATGGCTTTTTGGCGCACCATTGTTAATTGCCACATTCGGAGCCATCATTCTGTCTTGGTATGATCGAAAAAGCCAAAGTGCTTTTTCAGGTTTAGATTTAACACTCGTTGTCTGCGGCATTTCAGTTGCGCTGTACTTAATCACAATTTACGGCACACAAATGCGCAATGCGACGGGAACGCCATTTGCCCCAATTGGAATGTCCATTGCCGCACTATCGGGCACGGCACTCATTTTGGAGATGACACGCCGGGTCGCTGGCCTTGCTTTAGTTATTATTGCCGGGATTTTTTTGGTCTATGTATTTGCAGGCCAATATATGCCAGGCGTATTAAATGCTCCAGCGGTTACCTGGCAGCGGTTTTTCTCGCAAGTATATACTGATGCAGGTATCTTAGGCCCAACAACAGCTGTGTCTTCAACCTATATTATCCTCTTCATTATATTTGCAGGCTTTCTGCAAGCATCAAAAGTTGGAGATTACTTCGTTAATTTCGCATTCGCTGCGGCCGGTCGTGCACGCGGTGGACCGGCTAAAGTTGCCATCTTTGCTTCTGGGCTTATGGGCATGATCAACGGAACAAGCGCCGGTAATGTTGTCGCGACAGGCTCGCTAACTATTCCATTGATGAAACGTGTTGGTTACTCAAAGAAAGTATCTGGTGCGGTTGAGGCTGCAGCATCAACAGGCGGACAAATTATGCCCCCTATTATGGGCGCTGGCGCGTTTATTATGGCAGAAGTTACAGGCATTCCATATCAGGATATCGCCATCGCTGCGATTATTCCTGCAGTGCTTTTTTATGTATCCGTTTACTTCATGGTAGATTTCGAAGCCGCAAAACTTGGCATGCGCGGAATGAAAAGCGAAGAATTACCAAAATTTGCAGATATGGCGCGACAAGCATTTCTATTCTTGCCAATTGTCATCTTAATTGTTGCACTATTTATGGGTTACTCAGTCATCCGTGCTGGAACGCTCGCAACAGCAGCTGCTGCAGTCGTTAGCTGGTTAACACCATACCGGATGGGTCCGAAAGCGATTGTGAAAGCTTTCGAATTGTCTGGCTTAATGTCGATCCAAATTATTGCTGTTTGCGCATGCGCAGGCATCATCGTTGGCGTTATCTCGCTTACAGGCGTTGGCGCACGTTTTTCAGCCTTACTATTAGGGCTAGCAGAAACGTCTCAATTGCTTGCACTGTTTTTTGCTATGTGTATTGCAATTTTGCTAGGAATGGGAATGCCGACCACTGCAGCGTATGCTGTTGCAGCTTCAGTCGTAGCACCGGGGTTAATAGACCTTGGAATACCACTCTTAACGGCACACTTCTTCGTGTTTTACTTTGCCGTTGTATCAGCAATAACGCCTCCCGTTGCACTGGCATCTTATGCCGCCGCGGGAATATCCGGCGCCAATCCAATGGAAACATCCGTGACGTCTTTCCGAATTGGAATATCCGCGTTCATCGTACCATTCATGTTCTTTTATAATTCGGCACTACTCATGGATGGTGGATTTTTGGAAATAGCTCAGGCATTTGCAACCGCGGTTGTAGGCGTGTTCTTGCTCTCATCTGGCATGCAAGGTTGGTTTGTTGGAAAACCTGTTGTTTGGTTCAACCGTTTGGGATTAATAATCGCCGCAATTTTCCTAATTGAAGGCGGTCTGATCACCGATCTAATTGGTGCTGGGATAACCGCAGTGGTGTTTATGATCCAGCGGGTCATAAAGCCCAAAGATGGTGTATTAGCACACGTTTCTGGATCAGACTAAAAACTAGTTCTAAAAAAGCCCGGGATGACCTGTTCATCCCGGGCTTCTCTTAAGTTTCACTATCATTGTTAGTGGTTAGATCAACGCTCTCTCATCGCATGAGAGATTTGATCTCGAATAGGTTTGAGCAAATAAGACATGACCGTTCGTTTATCTGTCTGAATGAAGGTTTCAACTGGCATGCCTGGAACGAGCGATTTACCATCAAGCTTGTCAATTTCTGTCTCTGATATTTTTAGACGAACTTTATAATATTGAACACCAGTTGCCTCATCTCGCAATAAATCAGCAGAGATTGTTTCAACCTTGGCATTTAATTCTGGTGTTGTGCGTTGGTCAAAGCTTGGCAATCTTATGCGCGCATTTTGATCCGGCGAAATTTGGTCAATATTAATCGGCTCAATCTGGGCTTCTACAACTAAAAGATCATCTTTTGGAACGATGGACATTGCAACATCCCGCGGTCCGAGCACTCCACCAATTGTCGTAACAGACAAATTGTGCACGAAACCTCCCAAGGGTGCGATTATATCAATACGGCGCAGTTCATCTTCAGCCGCGATCTTCTGTTCCTCGATTTTCCCTATTTGCGAGCGAACATCCTGAATTTCTTGCAAGACACTTGCTAAAAACTCTTCATCGAGCTGCAGAATTTGAATATTTCGCTCACTGATCGCTTCTTTTGTCTGAGCAATATCGGATGTAAATCCTCCAATTTCACCGCGAAGCTGAACAATATCACGATTAAGTACCGTTACGCGACTTGCCGAAACGAGCTGTTGCCCCAAAAGATCATCAAGATTTGCAAGCTCATCTTCGACAATCTGTGTCTCTGCTACTTTAGCTTCTCGTTGGGCTTCAAGTCCGGTAATTTTACTTTGAAATTGAACAATCTGCTCACGTAGCTGCTGACGTTTGCCATCCAAACTGTTTTTACGCGCATTAAACAGTCCAACTTGGCTATCTCGGATATCTTTTTGAACATCTTGATCAAAACCATTATCTGCAAACACGATTTGTTCAATGCCCTGCTGTTCGGCAATTAAACGCGCTTCCTGTGCATAAAGTTCTATGAGCTGCTTAACAATTACCGACAAATTGGCGTTCGTAATCGTATCATCTAAACGGATTAAAAGTTCGCCCGCCTCTATCACATCACCGTTTTTAACAAAGATGGATTTAACAATACCACCTTCTTGGTGCTGAACTTGGCGCGTATTGGTTTCAACAACCACATTTCCAGATGCGACAACCGCGCCACTAATTTCAGTAAAGAAGGCCCAGGATCCAATGCCGCCCAATAGAACACCTATGATGAGCAAACTAAGAAGCATATGTTTGCGAACACTTGATTTAATTTGGTGAGTAGACGCCATTTCTATGCACCTTTTTGATTAGGAACGGCAGCGACAACCTTTGCCATTACATCAGCTTTTGGACCAAAGGCTTTTGTCATTCCCTTGTCTACCATGAGTATTTTGTCAACCGCGGCAATAGCGCTAGGTCGATGTGCAATCACGATGACAATCGAACCGGCTTTACGCAATTCTACAATTGCATTGGTAAGCGCATGCTCACCTTCTGCATCAAGATTTGAATTTGGTTCGTCTAAAACAATCAAAAACGGTTTATCATAAATTGCTCTTGCAAATGCAATACGTTGTTGCTGCCCAGCTGACATTGCAAATCCTGATTTTCCAATAACTGTATTATAACCATCTGGTAACGCGGCAATTAGCTCATGCACATTTGCAAGGCGTGCTGCCTCTCGAATTTTGTCAGCATCAGCATCTAACGAAAATCGCGATATGTTTTCAGATACAGTTCCGTCAAACAACTGTATATCTTGTGGCAAATACCCAACAATCTCACCCAAGCGAGACATTGCCCATTGGTCAAGTTTTGAACCATCAAATCTTACTGCGCCTCTAGCAATTGTAGTAACGCCGACCAATGCACGTGCTAATGTGGACTTACCTGAACCCGACGGTCCAATAATTCCAAGTCCATCGCCCGCGGATAATTCAAAAGAAACATTCTGTACTACGATTTTTTTCAACCCAGCAGGCCCGCAAGACAAGTTCCCAACCGTGAGCTTTTGGGTTGGTATAGGCAGGTTCATAACATCATCATTGCTTGGGCGCATTGATAAGAGATCGCCAAGTCTCTGACGAGATTGACGTGCACTGACAAATAAAGGCCACTGCCCGATCGCCTGTTCAACGGGCGCAAAAGCACGGGTTGTCATGATAGAGGCCGCTATCATCACGCCTGGGGTAATTTCCTGCAAAATAGCATAATAAGCACCAACACCAAGCATGGCAGATTGCAAAACCATTCTGATTGTCTTTACGAAAGATCCAAAATTTGCGCCGCTATCTAATGAATTTTGTGATGCCTTCAAAAACTCACTGTTCTTTTCTTCCCAAAGCGTCTTTAACGCATTCATCATACCCATTGCCTGGATAGCTTCTGCGTTGACGCGCCCATGTTCGATTAAACGTTGGCGCTCTGCCGCGGCAACAGCTAACTCTTTTGCTGGTTTTTTTGAGACGTGTTCTTTAAGCAAAATTAGAACGAAAATAATGATC
The DNA here is from genome assembly GCA_039974935.1 of Lentilitoribacter sp. Lineage (GTDB taxonomy): Bacteria > Pseudomonadota > Alphaproteobacteria > Rhizobiales > Rhizobiaceae > Lentilitoribacter. The sequence goes on from JBDWIC010000003.1 coordinate 267,234, forward strand.
ACACCGCCAAGCGCTATATTGCCTAAAACAGGATGAAATAGGTAAACCAAACCCAGATAAACTGGTAACCAAGGGATATCGAACATCGCAGATGGTCCTGGTCCGGACATAAAATTGCGAATTGTATCTAAGTCTTGGATCGGCCGCACTTTAGTAGCTTCCGGCCCCAACACCAGCGGAAGAGCCGTTGATAAATCAAACACAGATGCTGTGAGTTTGGCATCAAGCCATGCACCAATGCGCGCTAAAATACGTTGTCTTAATCCATCCAAAACGCCAAAGAAAACGAACATTCCAAGAGCAAATAACGAAATGACCAAAAGTGTAGGAACCGAACCGCTAGCAAGCACGCGGTCATAGATCTGCAACATATATAATGGACCTGTGAGCATGAGCAGATTAATGACCAGGCTTAAAAGCCCCACACCTACATAGGTCGGAGTGAGTGATTTGAAACTCGTTTGAATGAGAAAGCGCGGCTCAGCCATATAATATCATTTCGAAATTTTTGTTATAATTGTTATAAATACACTACTAATTCAACCAATTAGAGTAAAGCATTGTGAGCTCAAATAGTTAAACAGGAGTAATCAGATTTATCGCGTTTTGAATGAGTTTTACGAGAAAACGCCTACTTCCGATCACTCAAAATGGCTTTTTGATACTCTGAGATCGATTTTGCGAGCAATTTTGTTGTTTTTTCACGCCACTGAGGGTCGGTCAGTAGCTTTTCATCGGTCAAATTGGACAAAAACCCTAACTCAATTAGAACCGAGGGAACATCTGGCGCAATCAATACGCGAAATCCTGCACGTCTATGAGGGTTATTTATCAGCCGGATTTGCCCCTTAAAATCATCGACAATTCGATCTGCCATAACATCAGAAAAACCTTGCGTTTCCCGGCGCGCTAAATCTACCAATATCCCTGTTACGTCATCAGGCGCATCTTCAATATGCAAACCTGCAAGAACATCGGTTAAGTTCTCTGAATCTGCAAGATTAGAGGCAAATTCATCAGAGGCTTCTCGAGATAATGTATAAATAGAAGCCCCGCGCAAAGATCTTTGACGGATGGAGTCCGCATGTATCGATATAAGTAAATCAGCTTCAGCTTCACGCGCTATTTGTACTCTTGCAGATAACGACATGAACTTGTCACTGTCCCGTGTGAGTAAAACCTCAATGTCGTCATTGTCAGCAAATGCGACTTGAAGATCTTTTACAAAGCTTAGTGTGATATCTTTTTCAATTGCCCCATTGCGCCCTTCAGCACCGCCGTCAATGCCGCCGTGACCTGCGTCAAGCACAAGAACAAATTTATCTGAGCTTTTACTTTCTGAAACCCTGATACGGCTGCTTTTATCAACACCATCGTCGCTTGTTGGGTCATTCTCAATGACTTCCCAATCTTGCTCTTTAATAACAGCATCAAAATCTTCTTGTTCAGAAATGTTGATATCCAACACTAGACGATAGGTTTCACCTTCTAGCGTTTGTAATTGTTGATCTTCCAATACGGCGGGTGTTTTCAAGGAAAAAATGATACGAGATTTATCCTCTGACATGAGGCCATAACGGATCTCTGACAATACACCCCTTGCCGTAAGTTGCTCATCTTCAAATGCAAGTTTTGTATCATCAAGGTCTAGGATTATGCGATTTGGATCTGCCAAATACCGAATTTTGAATTTTGGTTCTTTGTTGAAATCAACCAAAATGCGGGCGCGCTCACTATCCCCAACAATACGTGCGCTGTAAGCAATATTTGCGCTGTCCTGCGCCATCACAGAGGTGAATGAGTTCAAAACAACAAAAATAGTCAAACAAAACAGAAACATAGGCGCTTGCCACAAACATCTATATCTAATCAAGTTCGGCCGCACGTTAAGTCCTTTTGCGCATCGCAAGAATCAATATTTGATAAATATTGTAACCGTTTATTGAGATAAAGGCGGCAATTGCAAGGCATTATCTAAATTGTATAAAATTGAATATGCGAAAAAGCCCCATATATAAAGCACATAGATTTGTTGACCAAACAAAGCAGAAAGCGAATTACCGTTTATGCTTGCATCATCGTAATCGAACGATTACAACGATCATAGGTGGAACTTCGACGGGGTAGAATCAGCAATACATCACCAAACGCCTGAATTTCAGGAAAGTGATCTGTGTTATTCGCCCGACGTCTTTACAGAGTAAAAGCCTGATATATTTGACCTAATTCCACATATGATACGGAATTTGCGGCAAATATTGAGATGAAACGAGAAAGATTTCGGTTCGCATTCACTTTGATGCTGAACCGCTAAAATATCGGCGAATATGCGCCGTTTTAATAAGGTGATTTAGATCACCGGCCGTTAGATACGGCCAAGTCATCGGCTTTGTGAGCGATGTAATTGCATCTGCATCAAAGCTAACTAGAGTATAAATGCGGGCGTTAAACCTAATATGTTAATGAATTATACACCAGCAGGCGCAACGGGGAACGTGACTAAAAACGTCACTCCTTTAGACGCTGCTCGTGCATTAACTGGTATTTTCCCAAGCTCGCGTTCAACATCCGGCACAAAACCCTCCAACCACTATGCATTTGAGGTCCTAGACCCTCCTGGAAATAGTGCGCGGTCAGTTTGTGTCGAGGAGCAAACAATTCAATGGCAGACAAAATGCTTATTGACGCGTCTCATGAAGAAGAGACACGCGTCGTCGTCGTACGTGGAAACCGGATAGAGGAATTTGATTTTGAATCGCAGCATAAGAAACAGCTGCGCGGAAACATCTATTTAGCTAAAGTAACGCGAGTTGAACCCTCGTTGCAGGCAGCATTCGTCGATTATGGCGGAAATCGCCACGGTTTTCTTGCGTTTTCAGAAATCCACCCAGACTATTACCAAATTCCTTTAGCCGATCGTCAGGCATTATTAGAAGCAGAAGCGGCGGAAGCTGCAGCTGATGGCAATGATGATGATGCAAATGAAAATGCGTCCGATAATGACGAAGCTGCATCAAAAAATTCCGATGATGAGGCAAGCACTCAAGCAGCATCTGAAGAAACCACAGATGCGGAAGCGGAACCTGAGGAAAAGCCCAAACCAAAGAAGCGCCGCACACGTCGTAAAAAAGCGGAACCTGCAGCAGCTGAGCCAGATACAGAAACTACGCAAAGTGCAGAGACAGAACAAAATTCTGAAGCTGCAAGCGATGATGTTGATACGGTCGCACAGGCAGCAATTGAATCCCCAGAATCATCTATTGATGTGATTGAAACCGAAGTTTCAACTGATGACGCTGTACCTGCGTCAGGTGAAAATAAGCCAGATGGCAAACCTGACACGATGGCTGCAATGGTGGAAACAGACGATGAAATTTCTGAGCCTGTACCAGAGCAATCTGCATCTGAAACATCTGACAGCGACGTAAAATCTGATGATAGCGATGCTACTCCACCTGCAGACACATCAGAAAAAACCGAAGCAGACAGTTCAGCAGACGAGGCACAAACTGCAGAAACTTCTGAAGATAGCACTTCGGAAGAAACTGAAGAAAAGCCGAAGAAACGTCGTAGATCTCGTTCTCGCAAAGCCAAAAAGGTAGAGCCTGAAGTCACGGAAACTGACAATTCAGATAATGAAGACGATGATGATAACAATGTTGAAAACATTGGTTCAGATGATGCATTAGAAGAAGTACCTGCTGCACCTCGTAAAACGCGAAAGCAGTATCGTATTCAAGAAGTTATCAAACGTCGTCAAATTCTGCTTGTTCAAATTGTTAAAGAAGAACGCGGCAATAAAGGCGCAGCGCTAACGACATATATGTCACTTGCTGGTCGATATTCAGTTCTTATGCCAAATACAGCACGTGGTGGCGGAATATCTCGTAAAATCACAAACGTGCAGGATCGTAAGCGTTTAAAAGAAGTTGCGCGTGAATTGGAAGTGCCTCAGGGTATGGGCGTTATTTTACGTACAGCTGGAGCTAGCCGTACCAAGACTGAAATTCGCCGCGACTTTGAATATCTAATGCGTTTGTGGGAAAACGTCCGCAATTTGACGCTAAATTCAACAGCACCATGTCTCGTTTATGAAGAAGGTAGCTTGATTAAAAGATCAGTGCGCGATCTTTACAACAAAGACATAGGCGAAGTGATCGTATCCGGTGAAGATGGATATCGTGAAGCAAAAGACTTCATGAAAATGCTGATGCCAAGCCATGCAAAAGTAGTTCAGCCCTATCGCGGAACGCGCCCAATTTTCGTCAATAACGGAATTGAGGCCCAGCTAGATCAAATGATGTCACCGCAAGTGACGCTCAAATCTGGTGGTTATCTTATTATCAACCAAACTGAAGCGTTAGTTGCTGTAGATGTGAACTCAGGTCGTTCAACACGCGAAAGCTCGATCGAGGACACTGCCCTAGCAACAAACTTAGAAGCTGCAGAAGAAGTATCTCGTCAATTGAGATTACGTGATTTGGCTGGACTTGTTGTGATCGATTTCATCGACATGGAAGAAAAACGCAATAACCGTGCGGTTGAAAAACGTTTAAAAGACTGCCTCAAACACGACAGAGCACGCATTCAAGTTGGGCGTATATCCCACTTTGGACTACTCGAGATGTCGCGTCAGCGTATTCGCGCAAGTGTACTTGAAAGCACAACAGCAGTTTGTGCCCATTGTGAGGGTCGTGGTCATGTACGTTCAGACTCTTCACTTGCCTTGCACATTTTGCGCGCCATTGAAGAGCAACTTCTTAAATCACCACGCAATGATGTAAACGTAAGATCAAACTCTGACATCGCACTTTATATCCTCAATCAAAAGCGAGATACACTCACCGAGCTTGAGGAACGTTTTGGTGTTACCATTTCATTTAATGTGGATGCATCGATTGCAGGACAAGACTTCTTTGTCGAAAAAGGTCCTTTAAGCACTAAAACGGCGAAGGTTAATCCTGAGCAAGCCGCTGTATCTTCTTACGGTGAAGCTGACTCTGAGATGATGGACACCTCTGAACAAGTTATTCATGAGCAGACAGACGAAGATACCGATGAGGACGAACAACCTCGTAAGAAACGTCGTCGTCGTCGTCGTCGTGGTCGCGGTAATTCACAAGACAGTCAAAACCAAGACGATCAAAGTAATGCGTCTGGTGAAGATCAGTCAGATCAGCAAACTTCTGATAATGAAGGTGAAAACAGCTCTGATGATGCGCAAGATAGTGCGGACGAACGTCAATTGTCAGATGATGAAGATGAGCGTCCTAAAAAACGTCGTCGTCGCGGAAAACGTGGTGGACGCAAAAATCGCGAACGTGAAGATGCAGCGACAGAAACGACTGATCGCGAAGGTGTATTAGAAACCGTTGGTACAGGTACATCTGATGATGTTGCCGCTGAAGCTGCACCAGCTGAAGCATCAGCAGAGCCAGAAGCTGCGACATCAGATGAGCAGCCTAAGAAACCGCGTCGCCGCAGAAGTAAAAAAACAAGCAATGACGATGCGGTGGAAACGCTAAAAGAAACAGCTCCCGAGCAGAAAGCAGGACCAAGCGCGGAACCAACTGATGCGCCAAGTTCTTCTACAAGTCCTGTGGTCGCTGCTGCGGCCGTAGCGGAAACTCCTGAAATCAGTACAGAACCTGCAAAACCAAGCAGAGAGTCACGCACTAATCTAGATGCTATTGCCTCTGAACCTGTTGTAACATCTTCCAAATCAGGTGACGAAGACGATGGAGCAACCAAAAAGACGGGCTGGTGGCGACGAGCCTTTAAAGGTTAAGAACACTTTGACATATATAAAAGGCTCAATTGATGAAATTGAGCCTTTTTCTTTAAAGTAATACTTTATGTATTAGCTGAGCCATTTCTCTAATCGATCGACAGCCTCTGCAATATCGCTTTCCGAACCCGCATAAGAAAATCTCATGTATTTAGCGCCGTCTTTGATATCAAAATCTAGACCAGGTACGGCTGCAACATGAATATCTTTCAACATCTTTTGAGAAAATTCCATACTATCATTTGAGTGCGAACTCACATCAACATAGGCGTAAAATGCGCCATCCATCGGAGAATTAAGCGGTAGCCCCACGCGCGGTAATGCGTCTAACAAAAGTTCTCTGTTCTTACGATATCCATCGACAACTTGATCAAGTTCATCGCGTTCTGTTAATGCCACTTCTGCAACGATCTGCGATAATTCGGGCGCTGAAATATACATACTTTGCGCTAAACACTCGATGGGTCGGATGAGATGCTCCGGCAATATCATCCAACCAATGCGCCAACCGGTCATGCAATAATACTTAGAAAACGAATTTATGATGATTGCATTTTCGGTAAAGGATGCAGCTGTGGTTTCCTGCCCGGCAAAAGTCAGACCATGATAGATTTCATCTGAAATAAAGATCGTTCCCCTCGCCTCACACCAATCCGACAAAGCGCGCAAATCAGCTTCACTCGTTACTGTTCCAGTTGGGTTTGCAGGACTTGCAAGCAACACACCGTCGATTTTAACACCTTCAGCACGTTCGGCATCTTCAAGCACTTCAGGAGTGAGCGTATAATTAGACTGCGCACTAAGTTGCACTTCAACACAATTAAGCCTCAAGGCTTTTAAGATATTGCGATATGCGGGATATCCAGGCTTTGCAATTGCTATGGTGGCACCCGGTTCAAATAAACTCAAAAAAACCAGGTTAAATGCAGCTGATGAGCCGTTGGTGACCATGATACGCTCAGGGTCAACCTCCACTCCATAATAGTTTTGATAGTGTTTTGAGATTGCAGTTCGCAATGAGTTAAGACCGACAGCATCCGTGTAACCCATGGTTTTCAGATCAAGTGCATTTTTCGCAGCATCCAAAGCACGCTGGGGTGCTTTATGCGAGGGCTGGCCCGTTGCCATAGATATAACTGGGTGACCATCACGCACAGCCTTGCTAGCTGCAGACAACACATCCATTGCATAAAATGGTTCAACAATATTTTTCGCGCGCAAAATACACCTCAACTGAAAGTTTTGCCCTAGCTCTGCCCGATTTCCTCCACTTTCACAAGTTACAAATCAAACCAAATTTATAGGGCTCACAATAATGTGTATTTTTTCAGCAGCTTATGGATATCCTAAAACAGAAAAAGTGCTATATTGTATTGTATAATGCGTTATAACTACGCCATTGTCGTTGATGCACAAAATGGAGAACCAAGTGCTTCAAATAAATAGATTTTATCGATCTCTTTTCGGTGCATTTGCCATTTTAAGCTATCTGCTATCAACACAAGTTTCGATGGCACAAGGGCGCAAGATCGCAATTGTCCGAGATGCTGAAATTGAATCGTTACTTAAAGACTATTCATCGCCGATTTTCCGCGTTGCAGGTCTGCAAAGTAAGGGCATTGATATTGTTCTCGTCAATGATAACAATTTCAACGCATTCGTTTCCGGTAGACGGGTTTTCATCAACACTGGTGCTATCTTGCAATCAGCAACACCAAACGAAATCATTGGTGTAATTGCACACGAAGCTGGACATTTAGCGGGAAACCACCAAGAACGCTTAAGAGCTCAACTTGATGCATCAAAGACTTTGGCCATTGTTGGAATGCTTTTAGGTGCCGGCGCTTTGGTTGCAGGTTCCACATCAAATTCAAATGGTGCTAGCTCAGCAGGTAGTGCAATAGTCGCAGCTGCGCCGACTTTAGCGACGCGTGGATTGTTGAACTATAAACGTGGTGAAGAAATAAATGCAGATTCCGCTGCTCTGAAATATCTCAACAAAACCAAGCAATCTGCAAATGGAATGTTAAAGACATTTGATCGCTTTGCCCAGCAACTTGCCTTGGCAGGTGTTCGCCCAAATCCTTACAAATTGAGCCATCCATTGCCGCGCGAGCGTATAAGTTTATTGGCAGAAGGTGCTAGGAAAAGCCGATACTTTAATCAAAAAGATCCAAAATCTCTGCAAACACGTCACAATATGGCGAGAGCCAAAATTGCCGCGTTCGCTGGTGGTTTGGCAGGTGTTCAACGGCTCTTTAAATCATCACCCAATTCATTGCCTGCACTTTATGGAAGAGCAATCGCACTTGATAATTCAGGCCGATCCAATGATGCGCTTAAGATCATAAACCAATTGATCAAAAAACAATCAAAAAATGCCTACCTTTATGAGTTGCGTGGAGAAGTGCTACTAAAACTGCGCAAGGCTGATCAAGCGGTTAAGTCATTCGCAACTGCCGCTAAATTTGATCGCAGTAAATCTGGTTTGATCAAAGCAAGACTAGGTTTTGCCTATGTCGCAACTGGCAATCGTGCAAACGCCAAAAAGGCTGTGTCAGCCCTACGCGCAGGATTGCAAACCAATCCCAACAACTTCAATGCTTATCGCACACTTTCTAATGCTCACGCGTTAGCTGGCGATATTGGCGAGGCCGAGCTTGCCATGGCGGAAGGGCATTTCCGTGCAGGAAATAGTCGAGATGCAAAAATATTTGCAGGAAGAGCTGTACAAAAGCTTGTCCCTGGCAAACCAAGCTGGCAACGTGCAAAAGACATTTTAACCGTTGGAAACTAATTTAATCCCTCGGTAAATACTAATCACAAGGAACCTTCAATGCGTACACTCCTCTTAAAGCTCACTGCTGTGATGGTAATCGGATTATCAGCGATTTCACCCACCCATGCGCTTGATGAATTGGAAAAAGAGGAAATCGGGAAATTTATCCGCGAATACCTCATAAAAAACCCTGAAGTTTTAGCTGAGGCGCAAGCTGCCCTAGAAGTGCGCGTTGCAGAACAAGAAAAAGTTCGTACGCGTGAGATGATCGCAGGCATGTCTGATCGCCTTTACAACGCAGAAGGTGACGTAATTATCGGCAATCCAGAAGCTGATGTGACGATTGTTGAATTTTTTGATTATAACTGCGGGTTCTGCAAACGTGCGATGAACGATATGCAAGAAATCGTTGCAGCAGATCCTAATGTTAAGTTCATTCTAAAAGAATTCCCTATCTTAGGTGAAGAATCATTAGAAGCTTCGCGTGTCAGTATGGCAGTTGCAAAAATTGCCCCAGAAAAAGGTGCTGATTTCCACATTGCACTACTTGGTGGTGGTGGCCGCGCTGGTAAAGCACAAGCCATGAAGGTTGCAGAAGGTATGGGCGTTGATATGGACGCGCTTAATGCTGCTTTGGAAGACGATGCGCTTCTTGATCCTATCAGCGTAACTTATAATTTGGCCCAAGAACTTGGCATCAACGGCACACCATCTTATGTCATCGGCAATGAAGCGGTTTATGGCGCTGTTGGCGTTTCGGATATTTTATCGAAAGTTGATAATATCCGAAAATGTGGCGAAACCATCTGTTCTTAAACGGATCAAATTAACTATGCTCCTAAAAACAGGGTGAGAGATTCGCCCTGTTATGAGACAATATAGCAACGTTTTTCTAACGATTTTTACGTATCATGACCTTGATAGAGTTGGTGGGCGGTGAATTCGTTACAAAAAATAACATCTTTGTGACAAAACGCTTTGATTCCTGCATTGACGCGGGTATACGGACGACAAGAGTTTTACGGGGCAAAATAATGTCAAACAAGTTATTTGTTCTTAACGGTCCTAACCTGAATATGTTGGGCAAACGGGAACCAGGTATTTACGGTGATCTATCACTAGATTCCATCGGACAATTGTGCCGTGACACAGGCAAATCTTTAGAGTTTGAAGTTGATTTCAGACAATCAAATCATGAGGGAACCCTCGTTGATTGGTTGCACGAAGCCAATGAAGGTGCATTTGGTGTTGTTCTCAATGCAGGCGCCTACACACATACCTCAATTGCGCTTCATGACGCTATTCGCTCTATCGTTACTCCGGTGATCGAAATTCATCTTTCAAATGTACACGCTCGCGAGGAATTTCGACATAAGTCGATGATCGCTCCAGTATCGCGCGGTGTCATTTGCGGTTTTGGTCCCAATAGTTATAAACTGGCGATACAAGCATTCGCCGACATTCGTAATTCGTAAATTAAAAGGCAATTCCAATGACAACTAAAAAGAAGAATATCGACCAAACATTGGTCCGCGATTTGGCAAATATTCTAAATGAAACTGACCTGACTGAAATCGAAGTTGAGCAAGATGATTTCCGCGTCCGCGTTTCTCGCGCAGCGCCTGCAGCTACTCAAGTCATTGCAGCGCCAGCGCCGGCACCAGTTGCAGCAGCGCCTTCAGCTGCAGCTCCAGCAGTTCCTGCAACGCCAGCACCAGCAGCTACCAATAGCGCAGCTGAACCATCACCAATGGTTGGTACAGTTTACCTAGCTCCTTCTCCTGATTCAGATGCTTTTGTTAAAGTTGGTCAGGCTGTTAAAGAAGGTCAAACATTGCTGATCATCGAAGCGATGAAAACAATGAACCAAATCCCAGCCACAAAAACTGGTAAAGTCGTTGAAATTTTGGTCGAAGATGGCCAGCCAGTCGAATTTGGTGACCCACTTGTCATCATCGAATAGTCGAGGACCTTCGAATATGTTTTCAAAAGTTCTCATAGCCAACCGTGGTGAAATTGCACTACGCGTGTTGCGCGCTTGTAAAGAGCTTGGCATCCAAACTGTTGCCGTCCATTCAACTGCTGATGCAAACGCCATGCATGTGCGTCTTGCGGATGAAAGTGTGTGTATTGGCCCGCCATCATCACGAGACAGCTATCTTAACATTCATCAGATTGTTGCAGCATGTGAAATTACAGGCGCAGAAGCTGTTCACCCAGGTTACGGATTTCTGTCCGAAAATGCCAAATTTGCTGAAATCCTAGAAGCACATGATATTGTATTTATCGGACCAACATCTGATCACATCAATATTATGGGTGACAAGATCACTGCGAAAAAGACCGCAGAAGATCTCGGCATTCCAGTTGTTCCAGGATCTGCTGGCGAAGTCAAAACCGAAGCTGATGCCAAAAAGATTGCCAACGACATTGGCTATCCTGTCATCATCAAAGCGACAGCTGGTGGCGGTGGCCGTGGCATGAAAGTGGCAAATGATGATTCAGAGCTGTCTATAGCACTTTCTACAGCGCGAACAGAAGCTGGTGCAGCTTTTGGTAATGAAGCGGTTTACATCGAGAAATACTTGGCAAAACCACGCCATATTGAAATTCAGGTTCTTGGTGATGGAAAAGGTGGTGCAATCCATCTAGGCGAGCGTGATTGTTCATTACAACGTCGTCACCAAAAGGTATGGGAAGAAGCAAATTCCCCTGCCCTTAACGTAGAACAGCGTATGAAAATTGGTGAAGTATGCGCCGATGCTATGCGCAAATTGAACTATCGCGGCGCTGGTACAATTGAATTCTTGTACGAAAACGGTGAGTTCTATTTCATTGAAATGAACACACGTTTACAAGTTGAGCATCCAATTACTGAGGCAATAACTGGTATTGATCTGGTTAATGAACAAATCCGCATTGCGTCTGGCGCTCCGATTTCAGTGAAGCAAGAAGACATCAGCTTCACCGGGCATGCAATTGAATGCCGTATTAATGCTGAAGATTCAAAAACATTTGTTCCATCACCGGGCACAATCACACATTATCACCCACCAGGTGGTTTAGGTGTACGTGTCGATTCAGGTGTGTATCAGGGCTATAAAATCCCACCATATTACGATAGTTTAATTGGTAAGCTGATCGTACATGGCCGCACTCGTAACGAATGTATGATGCGCTTGCGTCGTGCGATTGACGAGTTTGTGGTAGATGGTGTGAATACGACGATCCCGCTATTCAGCAAGCTGCTGGAAAATCAAGATATCGTCAATGGCGACTACGACATTCATTGGCTAGAAAAATTCCTAGCGAACGAAGAATAATCTATAATTATTATCTAAATGAGGCCGGATTTTTCCGGCCTTTTTTATTTGCCCAATTGAGTTTTAGCCCCCCAAAGATTATCTTCATCCCATGACAAAACAAACAGATAAGATGATGCTGACACCGCAAATTTTGCTCAAAGCATATAGCTGCGGATTGTTTCCTATGTCAGAGTCCGCAGATGATCCTGAACTGTTTTGGGTAGACCCGGAAGTTCGCGGCATTATTCCGCTCGATAAATTTCACACACCTCGCAGCCTTAAGAAAGTAATCAACCGCGGTATTTTTGAAATAAAAATAAATTCTGATTTCGCACAAGTTATGAGAGAGTGTGCAAAGGAAACCGATGATCGCCCGACCACTTGGATCAATGACACCATATTAAAACTGTATTATGATTTGCATCTGACTGGTCATGCACACTCTATTGAAGCTTGGAAAGATGGAGAACTTGTCGGCGGGTTATATGGTGTATCACTAGGGTCAGCATTCTTTGGTGAAAGCATGTTTTCACGGGCAACTAACGCCTCAAAAGTTTGTTTAGCTTTTTTAGTCAAACATATGAATAAAAACAATTTTACACTATTAGACACTCAGTTTACAACAGACCATCTAATACGTTTTGGTGCTGTAGATATTCCCCGAGATGAATATACAATTTTGTTGAGTAAAGCGATGGAGGTTCATTCCATTCCGTTTAATCCATCTATGACTGAACAAACCTAGGAGGAATTATCATGCAGGACTATTGCCAAAGCTGTTCACTACCTATGGCAGAAGATCCAAATCATGGGGGTAGCGAGAAAGACGGTAGTCATAATGAAACTTATTGCTCTTATTGCTATGCAGATGGTGCGTTTATCTCACCAGAAATGACCGTTCAAGATATGCAAGCGCTTTGCATGATAAAGGTGCAAGAACGCGGCGTACCAAAACCACTTGCATGGCTGATGACGCGCACAATGCCCAAGCTGCAAAGATGGCGCGAACAAAAGGAAAAATTACGCAGCTAAGCTGAATTACGTATTGCGCTCGGATTAACACCAAAGGCTTGCTTGAAAGCGTGATTAAGTGCTTCAGGAGAATTATAGCAATATCTGTGGGCAACTTCCTGAACACGATCACCGCGAGAGAGATCTTGGCGCGCTAAAGTCAATCGCCACTTTCGAATATAAGCCGCCGGCGTCTCACCGACCTTGTCTTTAAAGATCTCAGAAAAACGGCTGATAGATAGCCCTGCAATTTCTGCAAGTTCTTCGTTACTCCACATCTTACCCGGCGCATCATGAACGGCAACAATAGCACGTGATAGACGCTTATCCGCTAAGCCACCTAATAAGCTAATGCTTGTTGCGCCCTGTTGAATTTGTTTGCGTAATAAACCCACAACCAAAATCTCACTTAAGCGACTAAGCACAGAACTTGAACCACAACGTGGTGCTTTATATTCAGTCAACAACATTTCAATAAGTGGGCGGATGTCACTTTCGCTATCAATTTCAAGTTTAACCAATTCATTCAATGCGGAGAAAAATGGATTACTTTCCCCGCCCCACGAAACAATAGCAGCAAAGGACACATCTTGTTCGTCACAAACGGGTTCAAGCTTATGACTCTTTGGAGTGAGATAAAGCCATTTCGGCCATTCATTATCTTTACAATGAACGATAACGAAATTTGCCTGATCAAAACTTGTCGGCGACACTTTCAACTCAAACCGCTCCATGAGCGCGGAGAGACGATCCAATGATGACATTTCAGTATTTCCTATCAGTTTTTTCGCATATATCTTATATTATTTCGATCTATAGTCTGTTTTAGATTCAAAAACAAGGACTTTAAACATGCTAATCCCACGTCAGAAAACCCCGTCATTAACGCTACCAACGCTCAAACACGGTCAATTTGACCTCAGTAGCGAAAACAGCGAGCGCGGCACAATCATCTGTTTTTATCGTGGTTTGCACTGCCCAATATGTGCGAATTATCTAACAGAACTTGAAAAGCGTGTTGACGATTTTGCTGAACGCGGTGTTGCAACAATTGCCATTAGTTCCGATGGCAAAGAACGCACACAAGAAATGGCTGATAAAATCAACGCTGATAAACTTCGCTTTGCATATGATCTTGATTTGGCAAAAGCTAAAGAATGGGGCCTATACATTTCAACCTCTCGCGGCAAAACATCAATAGGTATTGAAGAGCCTGCATTATTCTCAGAGCCTGGCCTGTTTATGGTAACACCTGAGCAAACGCTTTATTACGGTTCTGTTCAAACAATGCCATTCTCACGCCCGCACTTCTCTGAACTTGTTGGTGCGTTAGATTTCGCCATTGCGAATAATTACCCTGCGCGCGGTGAATATGCAGACGCTGTATAATCCGATTATCAAACAAAAAAGAAGCCAGATGGATGATACATTCATCTGGCTTTTTGGTATCTAGCTTTTTATTATTTCTGGCAGATTGGTGTTTAATTGAAATGTGGGAACGAACGGACATCGGTTCCCTCGCCTTGCCGCTGTTTCGTGTATGCATAAAATGATTTGGCAGCTGGTTGGGCTTGCCATTTCAACAAGGCTTCATGATAGCTTGATCTTTTTGAGATTTCTTCAAACCATCTTTGCATATTGGCAGTTCTTTCAAATGGCCAATCCATGAGTTTAAAACGATGCACATTTGGCATCCAAGCGATATCACTTATCGTAAATTTATTACCTTCCAAGAAGGTGCGCCCATCAGATAGGATCTGATCAAGATATTGAAAACCTGCATCCGTGCGTGCAATGGCATCATTGATCCGCTGTTTATCAAAACCTTGCGCGAAGTCTTTACGGAATTGCTGAAGCCATTCGTTTTTATGAGACCGTTGAAACGCGTCGACAACTTCGGGTGATGGCGGCGGGCCCCCTTTGAATAAAAATTCAAATGTCAGTAGTTTAAGATCAAGCTGCGCTTCATCGGCCATTTCTAATAATTTCGGCGACCCAACCTTAGCAAGCGGGCTATCTTTTCCAGCGACATGACGAATAATATCAATAGATTCTATGAAAAGCCGGCCATTATCAACCAACGCCGGAACCAAACCTTTGGGATGAATTCGCTGATATTCAGCTGACGCATGCTCATCCTTTTCCAAATGTATTATATGACTGGAGAAGGATAGATCACTTTCTGCTAGGGTGATCCGAACGCGCTGCGAACAACTCGACATTGGCGCATGCCAAAGATGGATACCATCTAATGACTTTAATGAAGGATCTTTAGGTTCAATTTCTGGCATGACATTTCTCCCTAGAAATTCACCCGATCACCGCCCTTAAGGTCTAAGATCTCACGCGCTTCATCTGGTGTTGCAACTTCAGAACCCAACTCTTCAACAATCCGGCGGATTTTTTTCACCTGTTGAGCGTTTGATTCAGCTAGTTTGCCACGTTGAATAAACAGACTATCTTCCAAACCGACACGAACATTACCGCCCATTTGGCTAGCTGTCGTTGCCATAGGAATTTGCGCAGACCCTGCTGCTAAAATTGACCAGCGATAATCATCACCAAACAATTTGTCAGCTGTTTTCTTCATAAACACCAGATTATCGATATCAGCACCAATACCACCTAAAATACCCATAACGAACTGAATGAAGATTGGTGCTTTAAACAGACCAATATCAACGCCAAATTTCAAGTTATAAAGATGCCCAACATCATAGCACTCATGTTCAAACTTAATATTGTGCGGCGCTAAGGTTTCAGCGGCTTCTTTGATATCTTTGAAAGTGTTGCGGAAAATATTGCCATTCGAATTTGCAACATATTCCTTCTCCCAATCAAATTTCCAATCATCATCGCTGTAGCGCTTTGCCAGTGGATGAAATGAAAAATTCATTGAACCCATATTCATCGAACACATTTCGGCGCTAAAAGTCGCTGCAGGTTTAATCCGATCTTGAATAGATAAAGTTAGCGAACCACCTGTTGAGATATTAATCACAGCATCAGTTGCTTGCTTCACGCGCGGCAAAAATGCTGAAAAATCGTCAATATCAACCGACGGTGCACCTGTTTGGTTGTCCCTTGCATGTAGATGCAGGATCGATGCACCGGCCTCTGCAGCTTCAATCGCCTGACTTGCGATATCATCATGCGTATAAGGCAGTGCATCAGACATTGTGGGCGTATGAATAGCTCCCGTTACAGCGCAAGTGATGATAGTTTTATGTTTTGATGCCATAAGTAACTCCTAGTCTTCCTCAGAGCGCACAACGCGGCGATCCAACGGGAATAATTGTAAATTGAAACGTGATCGTACAAAGCCCCAGACACCCTGTGGTGCTTTGAGCATCACAACAATGGCAACCAGTCCTAAAACCATCAGATAGATAGTCCCAAGGTCGGCTAGCGTCTCTCTCAGCGCAAAGAATATTAATGTGCCAATAATTGGTCCTTCAATGGTTCCAATACCGCCAATTACAACGATGAAGATGACAAATGCTGTCCAGTCGTTGACCGAAAACGCAGCATCGGGGGAAATCCGTAACTTTTGCAAAAAGATGATAGAACCAATGACAGCCGTTAAAGCCGACGTCGTGACATAGACAGTAAACTTGTTCCACCAGATATCAATACCGAGTGATTTCGCTGCAGTTTCATTATCGCGGATAGCAGTTAGCGCTAATCCCCTTTTGGAGCGCAAGAAGAAGTACACCACTGCAATCACAGCCAACGCTGCACCAAGAGCCAACCAGTAACTTAATGCTTCGCGTCCAGAACGACTGCTTGAAAGTGACTTCACGATTGCAATTGGAAGCGAAGAGCCTGAACCGCCTCCAAGGGCGCTAATCTGCGCAAACGATAAGCGAAACACTTCTGCAATCACCCACGTTCCAATAGCAAAATACGCCCCTTGTAATCTAAATACCAGCAAAGCGACTGGAAGAGAAATCAGCGCGCCCAATATGCCTGATACGCCGATCGCTACTAAGGGATGAAATCCTGCAAACAAGGTCAGAGCAAAAAGCATATAACCGCCAAATCCAACAAAAGCTTGCTGCCCAACGGATACAAGTCCTGCATAGCCTGCCATTAAGTTCCATAGACTGGCGAGTGCGAGATAAAGGAACAACTCACCCAACAAGCGCATGTCAGCACGCCCAGCCCAATACGGAGCTGCAATTAATAACACCAGAACGAAAACACCCAAAAGTGCGATGATACGACTAGCGTTATTTGATCTTTTTATTTGAAAAGTAGTGTCAGCCATTAGTTCACCTTAGGGAAAAGGCCATTTGGTCGAATGGCAAGGATGATAAGAAATACGATATGGCCGGATAAGAGCTGCCAACCTGGATTGATATTGGCGCCAACTGTTTGCGCAACACCCAATATGACACCGCCAACAAGCGTGCCCCAAATATTTCCAAGTCCACCAATGATCACTGCTTCAAATCCAAAGATCAGGCGTCCGCCACCAATTGATGGGTCAAAGCTAGTGCGAATACCTAACAGAATTGCTGCAACGGCGGTCACCGCGAGCGCAAGCGCCATGGCTAGGCCATAAATATGGCGGCGATTTAATCCCATCAATTGCGCAATATCTTGATTATCAGAAACTGCTCGAAATGCACGACCAAGCGCTGTGCGATAAAATATCCATTGCAAACCACCAATTACAAAAACGGCAATCGCAAATGTCATCAGCGGAAGCACACCGACGGATAAACTACCCAAGGGCACACTTGCTATTTCCAAACTACCTGCATTCATTTTTTGCGGGTCAGCGGTATATACTTCAAGCAATCCATTTTGAATAATCACTGACAATCCAAATGTAACAAGAAGTGGCGGCAAGATATCTGTTCCAAGCGTCTGGTTTAAGATACCGCGTTGAAGGACATAACCAATCCCAGCCATTAACGGCACTACAATTAACAACGCAACGAGCGGATGAATACCCAATAACAACGTTGTACTTAATCCAAGATATGCACCTAAAACGATAAGGTCGCCATGTGCAATATTTACAAGTCGCATCACGCCAAAGATCAAAGACAACCCTGCGGCAAATAATGCATAAAGGCCACCCAACAAGGTGCCTTGAATAATTGCATTTATCCAATCCATGCTTATTCCATTCCAAAATATGCGCGTGAAATTTCGTCACGACTAACTGTAGACGATTGCCCTTCTAGCGATACGCGACCTTCTTGAAGGCAGTAAACGCGAGATGAAACCGAAAGAGCTTTTGTAATATCTTGTTCGACGATAATGACGCTCATACCATCGTCGATAATGCCTGGAAGTGCATCGTAAATTGTTTTGATAATCACCGGTGCAAGTCCAAGGCTAATCTCATCCATTAACAAAAGGTCTGGATTTGACATCAGCGCCCGACCAATAGCCACCATCTGTTGTTGACCACCAGACAATGCCGTTGAAGGGACATTTCGGCGCTCTTTTAAAATCGGGAAGAGTTCAAACACGCGGTTTAGCGACCAAACACCTTCCCGCCCAATTTGCCCGCCAATCAAAAGGTTTTCTTCGACAGAGAGTGAAGGAAATAATTGCCGACCTTCCGGCACCAATGCGATCCCCAGTTTAGCAACTTGGTCAGCGCGAAGGTTTCCAATGTTTTCCCCGCGATATTTAACCTGATCGGCTTCATTCTCAATCAAGCCGCAAACAGAGCGCATGAGTGTTGATTTACCCGCGCCATTAGCGCCAATGATGGCAAGAACTTCACCTTCTTGAATTTCCATATCCAGACCATAGAGCGCTTGGAAATCGCCATAATGGGCATTAAGGCCTGACATTTGTAAAATGGGTTGGGAGTTCGTTTTAAGCATCAGCTTCTATCCCCAAATAAATTTCCTGAACTTCAGCACTTTTCATAATCGCTGTTGGCTCGCCCTCTGCGATCTTTTTGCCAAAATCAATCACAATCAAACGATCAACAACTGCGAGCAGCGCGTGCACCACATGCTCAATCCAAATAATAGACACGCCTGATTTATGGATCCTGGTAATTGACTCAACTAAAGAATGACATTCAGCCTCGGTTAAACCGCCGGCAATTTCATCCAATAAAAGCAGTTTAGGTTTTGCACATAGCGCACGGGTCAACTCTAAACGCTTGCGTTCGAGCAATGTGAGTTTGCCAGCAGGAACATTGGCTTTGGCGATTAAACCAGTTTGTTCAATGACCTCAAGACAAAAATCGTCAGCTGCTTTGCCATCAAGACCGGCAGCTTGTGTTGCAGCGACAAGAGCATTTTCAAACACGGTCATACCGCTAAAGGGTTGAGGCACTTGAAAACTACGTGCAAGCCCTGCCCGGCAACGTTTTGCAGCGCTTTGTTTTGTAATATCATCACCATCAAATATGATGTTGCCGCTATCTGTAGAAAGCATTCCTGTGATGAGATTAAACATTGAGGTCTTTCCAGCCCCATTTGGCCCAATAACCCCCAATGCTTGACCTTCTTCTAAATCAAAGGTCACATCATCGGCAACAACAACGGCTCCGAATGATTTAGTCACATTTTTTAGCTGCAGAATTGAAGACACAACAAATCCTTTAAAATCTTCAACCCGGCAGCAATATTGATGCCGGGTTTAAAAATGTTTGCGTTACAAAGTGAACAATTCACCCGTAAGCGGGATTTCTGGCGCGGTTTCATTGGCAACGATCTTAAGATCCATACCATCGCCATCTTTTTGCCACTGGCCAGCAACAAGCGGAGTTTTAGTCACATTGTTAATCGGACCATTTGCCCAATTCACATTACCGACGATTGTATCAACGTTCGATGATTTGATCGCCTCTACGATTGCCGCAGGATCTTCTAGATCTTCTGAACGCTTGATCACATCAGCTGCCACTTCAAACAATGCATGTTTAAAGCCAATTGGCTGCGTCCATGGACGTCCGGTCGCCGCTGTATAACCTTCAGCCAAGTCTTTTGCACTTGCACCTGTGAGTGATGATGAGAATGGATGTGCAGGTGACCACCAGACTTCAGATGACAATCCGTTACCACGTTCACCTAGCGATTCAATCACGGATGGGAACAACAATGCCTTACCAATGGTAACGACCTTAGGATTAAAGTTCTGCTGCGCGCATTGTGCCCAGAATGTTGCAAAATCCGGTGGGATCATATTACCCGTCACCATCTCACAACCAGCTTCTTTAAAGGCAGCGATCTGGTTTGAAAAATCGTCCGATAATGGTTGGTATCTGCCCGGATCTATCAAATCATAACCCGCTGCAGCGAGCGGTTTTGGTAATCCAAGTTCTGCATCACCCCAAGCGTTACCATCAGCATCATTTGGAAATAATCCGCCAACAGTTTTCTTAGCGCCACTTTTATCCCACATCGCCAAGAAAGCAGCAATGACATCTTCAAGCCCCCAGAAAAAGTGATAAGTATTTTCAAAACCAGTTCCAGGAACACCATTACGTCCAAAGAAATATGGCTGCCAAGGACAATCTGTAGTGATACATGGTACTTCGTTTAACTCACACTGATCTGAAACAGGATTTACAATTTCAGGTGTGGAAGCTGCGACCATGATGTCAACTTCATCGCTCAAAATAAGATCAGCGGCAACTTCTGCAGCCCGGTTTGGATTAGATTGACCATCTTTAGAGATGATCTCAACATTCCAAGACTTGCCATTATTTTCAAGGCCAGCAGCAAATGTCTTTGCAATTGCTTCCAATACATAATCATCAGCTTCTGCAAAGCCAGCCAATGGGCCGGTGCGCGGGCTGACATGTCCAATTTTAAGAGTTGGATTAGCAGCATAGGCCTTCGTGATATTCAAAATAGCAGGCGCCGCGAGAATTCCAGCGCTCGCAGTAATAAATTTACGTCGTGTCACATTGCTCGACACACTTGGTTTACTCTTCTTCATTTTCCTTCTCCCTTTAAAATTCTAAGAAATTAGTCGGTTAAAATTCCGTCCAATTTTTTTAGATGATTGGCAACACGCTCGCGTACTTCCGCAGCTTCTGCCTCTGACCATGACTGAAATCCCTCTCCTGATTTCATGCCAAGTTTGCCCCCTTCAACCAACGCCTCAAGATATGACGATGGCTTTTGCTCGCTCTCCAAATCAAACAAAACATTATTGTGAATATCGAGGGTCAAATCCGTGCCAACTAAGTCAGCATTTTCAAGTGGGCCTAAAACTGACAGCCTGCGCCCAAAACTAGATTTAACAACGGTATCAACTGCTTGCGCATCGCAAATACCATTTTCAACAAGACTGATAGCTTCTCGCCAAAGTGCGTGCTGCAAGCGATTTCCGATAAATCCAGGAACATCCTTTTTTACCAGCACTGGTGTTTTGCCAACGTCTTTTAATAAGCCCATCATCTGATCAGCAACACGCGGATCAGTCCATTCGGTATTGACCACTTCAACAAGTGGGATCATATGCGGAGGGTTCCACCAATGCGTACCAATTGCGCGCGACTTGTGACGAAGCTGCGACATGATTTTTGTAATTGGCATCACAGATGTGTTGGAAGCCAAAATACATGTCTTGGGCGCATGTGTTTCAATTTCAGCAAAGATCGACTGTTTAAGATCCAGCTTTTCAGGTGCCGCCTCAAATACAACATCAGCACGTCGTACGCTGCTTGCAATCGTGTCACGCGTTGTTACTTTCGCGATCGCATTGGCCGTTTCATTCGGATCGAGCCCCATAAGATCCATACTATTTGCAATTCGTGCATGAACACTGTTGCGTGCATCTTCCATTGGGTCATAAATAATTACGCTATGCGCAGCACGTGCCAGCGTCAGGGCAATTCCATGCCCCATCAACCCAGCTCCAATAATTGCAACGTTATAGATATTGCTCATCATTAACCTGCCGTATATCCGCCATCTGCATATAGAATATGCCCGGTATAAAACTCTGATGCTTTTGATGCTAAGAACAATAATGGACCTGAAAGATCTTCCGGTTCTCCTAAACGCCCTTTTGGAACACGCGCTAAAAAGCCTGAACGAACTGCTTTTGCTTTTTCGGTATCTTCAAACATCCATGCAGTGAGCGGTGAACGAAACACAGTTGGCGCAATCGCATTGACAGTAATGCCCGTTGGCCCAAGCTCACAACCCAAGGCCTTTGTAATACCATCAACAGCAGCTTTAGACGCGCAATAAGCAGTGTAACCAGCTGGATGCCCAAGAAGTCCTCTAGCCGACGAGACGAGAACAATTTTACCACCCTTTCCTTGTGCTTTCATTTGCCGCGTTGCTGCTTGGGAGATAAGCCAGCTCTGAGTAACGTTTGCATCAATGACGGATGTAAACGTTTCAGGTTCCATGTCATCGATCATGGCAACTTTATTCATACCAGATGCCACGACCAGAATATCTAGCGAACCAAGCGCATTTGCAGTTTGTTCAACCATGTCAGCACATGCCTCAGCATCGCTTGGTCGAGCATTAATCTCTAAAACTTCAGCACCGGCTTCCCGGCATTCTTTAGCTATTTCAGATAACGCATCTTTTGAACCTGCAGCGAGTGCGAGCTTGCACCCCGCGCCCGCTAATACCCGAGCAGCAACCATACCAAAAGCGCCTGAAGCACCAGTAATAAGAGCAACTTTACCCTTGATATCAAACATTGAAAGTGGATCGGTAATGCCCATTTTAAGCCTCCGGAGGATACGGAATAACAACCAGCATGGTGCAAACCAAGTTGGAACGATTTTCGATTTTACGCACTTCATTGGGTGCAATCGTGCAGCTATCGTATTTTTTAAGAACGGTTTCTTCGCCATCTACGATGACAGTCATTTCACCATCGAGAACGACATAGACTTTTTCAAATGGTGTTGAATCTGGTCCAGCACCACCATTTGGTAGAAACTGGCTAAGACCAATCCATTGATTTTCTGGCCCACCATCTTCAAATCCTTGCAGGCGCAATCCCGTTACACCAAAATGATTTGGCGCATCATAAGTCTCAGCATCTTCAAAACGTTTTAGTAGCACGATGTTCTCCTCCCAAAGCAGTGCAAATTTTAAACAGAACGCGAGACCTAACCCGCGCCCTGATAATTTGATTTATTTAGAAGTTTTCACCCGCTTCAATACGGTAACCCTGGCCCTTGTCGATCATAGCAACCAAGCGAATGATACAACCATCGCCGCGATCCCAATTCCATGGGAAGAAGGCGAATGTGCAACGTTTACCGGTGATAGCATCCAAATCACCGCCAACATTTTCAATACCCAAAATACCATTGCTAAACAATTTGTTATGGACAGGTTCCCACTCTGGGAAATCGTCTTTCCAATTTCGTCCACCTGACCATTCTGTGTATTCATCTTCAAGATGCGGCAGAATTGGGCCATTACGTTGTGGACCAATAGCAGTCGCCAATGGGTGATCATTTGCCTGGGTGTCATGACCAACGACTTTAATACCCTTTTCGACCATCCAATCTGCAGCGGAAGATACCAAACCTGGGCAATAAGCAAAATAATCGCCATCCTCATATTGTTTGTGCCAACCTGTATTGATGATCAGAACATCGTTTTTGCGGATTGCATGACCACAGGCTTTTTCCAAATCATCAGCTGTGATTGGCTCCCACTTCTTTTTAGGGATTGAAACAACAAGACCTGAACCAAAGAAATGCGGCAGCGGAACTTCATCAATAAACGGTGTTCCTGGCACCACATGTGCTGGTGCATCAATGTGTGTTGTTACGTGCATTGTTGTTGTAATTGTCTGACTAAGCACACCAGACTTTGCCATATAGTGCTTACGTTCAATGGCTACATCTTTAAAATATGGCCAGTTTGGACACTGAAAACCGTATCTGTGGCTGAGGTTGTAAAACTCAATCCCCATATCGTTATCTGTGTTTGCCTGGAACTCAATCCCACGAATTTCAACCATGATATTCTCCTCCACATGTCGCTCATCCGCGACGATATTTAATGTCTTAAGATGTAATTTGATACATCTGTCTCACATATTGATGCATGCGTACCGTATTGCGGTCAAGTAATTTTTACGCTATCGTGGGTTTTCTGTATCGCATTACGGGTTAATGGTGTAACAGAGCCCATATTGTGGATGAATCAACGAGTGAGAGAGCATGTCAAAGCGAAAAGAAGCAGATCAATCCAGAAGCGATCAGGGTCGGAAAGATCAGAGTCGGAGTGAACATGGAAAAAGCGGCGTACAGGTCATATCCCGCGCGGCGGACATTCTGCGCACGCTTAAAAACAACCAATCAGGCATGAGTTTGGGACAAATTGCCAACCGTATTGATCTGCCAAGATCCACAGTCCAACGTATCGTAAGCGCGTTGCAGGCAGAACAATTCATTATCTCTGATTCGAATGGCGGCGGCTTAAAGCTCGGACCGGGGTTAACTGCATTAGGTGATGCGACAAAATACAATATTGTTGAACAATGCAGACTACTACTGACAGAACTCACTCATGAAACGGGCGAAACTGCTGATCTATCAGTTTTACGTGGCGGCGCTATGATATTTCTAGATCAGGTTCCAGGCACACACAGACTTCGCACAGTGTCATCCGTCGGAGAGGTTTTCCCACTTACCACAACAGCCAATGGGCGTGCATGTTTGTCAGCATTGGACAAAGACAAGGCGCAAGAGTTGATTCTCGATGAATGGGAGCGCTGGAATGTCGAAGCTGATTTAGATGAGTTTATGGAAAATCTTTCCCAAATCCAACAAGACGGCCTTGCCTATGATGCGGATGACCACACAAACGGCATATCGGCAATCGGATTTTCATTTAAAGATTGGGCTGGTGACGTTCATGCAATATCTGTTCCCGTGCCATCAACACGATACGAAACAGAACGTGAAAACATTGAACGCGCTATTAGATTAACATCCAAACATATCGATAAAATGATTGAACGCGGCGACATTTAACAATCAGCTAATTAGGTCAACCGGCCAAAAGCAACACGTAATTATTCAATAACTTAAAAGAAAAATTGGTGCGCCCGAGAAGACTCGAACTTCCACGGATTGCTCCACAGCGACCTCAACGCTGCGCGTCTACCAGTTCCGCCACGGGCGCACACTTAAAAACCAACTCTTGAGGTATTATATGAGTCAGCGAGCCAGCATGTAGCAAATGGTTTTGCTTGACACAAGACACGTTTGCATAAAAAACACCTCAATTAAAACAAAGGCCGCTTTATATGCTTCGTGATGAGATAAATGTAGATTTTAAGCCCTCAGTTAATGCCCCACCTGTGCGGTGGCGCGTTGAAAATGGACTAACGCCCTATAGCGAGGCTGTGCGCTTTATGGAGCAAGAGGCTGTAAAAATCGCCAATGGCGAAGCTGATGAACTAGTTTGGCTTGTCGAACACCCTCCACTATATACCGCTGGTACCAGCGCGAAGGTCCAAGACTTGATTGAACCCAATCGCTTTCCCGTTCATGAGACCGGTAGAGGTGGCGAATACACCTATCATGGCCCGGGGCAACGCGTGGGGTATGTGATGCTCGATCTTAAACGGCGCAAGCAAGATGTCAGAGCCTTTGTATCTGCACTTGAAGCCTGGATTATTGGCACGCTTGATGAGATGAATATCACAGGCGAACGCAGAGAAGACCGTGTTGGGGTTTGGGTTAAACGCCCTGAAAAAGCTACCCTGCCCGATGGCTCGATGAGTGAAGATAAAATTGCCGCTATCGGTATTCGCTTGAAAAAATGGGTAAGTTTTCACGGCATCTCGCTCAATATCGAACCCGAGCTAGACCATTTTGGCGGAATTGTACCTTGTGGCGTTCAGCAATATGGCGTGACCAGTTTAGTAGATCTTGGACTTCCAATCACTATGGAAGATGCAGATTTATCCTTGCAAAAAATCTTTGAAGATATTTTTGGTCCAACAGTTGTGTCTACGAGCGATAAAGACCAATAAATATATCGAGTAATTTAAAACTGATATGATCTGCTGGGATATCATTTCCGCTCCAGGAGATTGACATTCCCCTTTGGGCAATGATCCATTCAAGAAATCTATTTCGGTCAATCTCGAACGCTGTGCTCCATAAATTTAGCAAAAACTCGATGCGATCAGGCTGTATCATCAATTCTTCGGCGCCAATTGGATTACACATTGCGTTTGCAAGTTCATAACAACGATCGCCGAGCACGCCTTTGGCGTCTATAGCACAATAACCGCGGGCACCTTTCATGATATTATTGTGATGCAAGTCTCCATGCAAAACACTAATATCTGTCTGATTTGATATGAGTTTTTTCGCTAGCTGACGGCACAAGACAATATGTTGCCAATTTTTATCTGACCAAGAAGAGCCTCGCTTTAAATCGATGAGCTCTTTAATCCATTCATCAAGCTTCGGCCAATCATAGTGTTGATCAAACTTTACCCGTCTTAATCTCTTCGCAGTCTCAACCAATATATTGGCGGCTTCATGATCTTCACCACAAAGGGTTAGATCCCCTAAAGTCTGGCCACCAAGATATTCCATCAAAAATGCATTTGTGCTCGACTGATAAATTCTTGCAGCAGCCTCACCATTACAATTTTGCAAGTAAACGACGCCTGCAGCCTCATTAAGCATATCGGGTCCTTTGTAGACCTTAAGTGCGGCAAGAGTATTATCTGATCGCTTGACCCGCCAGACTTTGGCGATTGCAGTTTCTGCGATTAATAGCGGAGACGAGACATCAAACTCTTCAAGTATATTTAGATCTATATCACTCATATACAAAGCATATAAAAAACGCCCCGCCGTTACCAGCGGAGCGCGCGATTTCCTCCCAGAAATCTAAATATAATTTATAAACCTGCCCTACATGTTGTAAAGAAGTTCCAATTCTTGTTCTTGCTCATAATCAACCGTTTCAGGTGCGTCGATCAATTGCGCCAGACCGATGGCACGAAGATGTTCGTGGATGCTAAATTTCTTCGCGACATCGATGACTTTGTTTAAGTCAAACAAGATTGCAATATCATCATCATTGATGTCTTCAAATTTTCTACGATTTGCACCAGATGCATAAATACGATGTGTAATCTGATCCAAAGCCAGCCCTATAACAGAAGATGGTGCACGTTTTGCCAGCGATAAAATGCGCACAATCGTTGCAAATTCATTACGGGTCTCAATTAAACTGTCACGCGTCAGAGACTGTTTGATCCAAAGAGCCTGCGCGTCATTAATGATGCCGTGCTCGCCTTCGACAAACAAAAGGTAATCAGCTATTGATTTGGTAAAGAGTTCATCCCACTGGGGACATTTTTCGTAACATGCAGTTTCAAGTGCGATCAATGTCGCAACATCCTGCCGGCTTTTAATGCCGTTTGGAAACACCTCTTGTCGTAAAACAATTACATCAATTGGCATTATTTTTTGTTTGGCAACCAGCTTCCATGCTGGTCCCGCCATAAGCAATTCACCCATTTTTCCATCTCCTCATGAAATGTGTACGCAATACATAACCACCAGGTGTTTCCATTCACCCAACAAAGATGGTTAAGATTTTAAGTTTTAATTGAAAGGTACTGTGCGACTTAATTCATCCAGCACATCCATGCTGCTGGTTGTTGGCAAAAAGCTCGCGTCTTGCTGCGATAAAGGCTTATCCAACTTGCCTGTTGGAAACCCTAACATAGCTTGATGCAATTGATCTAAAACCAATGCGCAGAACGAAGGTGCCGCTGGCACAGCGCGTTCGAGTAGGCTTTTTAATAGTTGAAACTCATTTTGAGTTCTCACCAAACCATTTTGTGTGATTACGCGGCGCAGCCAATCGCTATTGCTATCACTAATACCGCCATGTGGTTCGCAGTGGCAAAGAATGTAATCAGCAAGTGAGGTAACATAATAATTGGTCCAGTCAGCGCATTTATCTGTGCAAACTTTTTCCAATGCGACCAAAGTCGCAGCTTGTTTTTGGGTAGTGATGCCGTCTTTATAGATGGTATTTCTAAGCTCGAATACATCATGCGGCTGAATAGATTTTGACTTGATGATATCTGTCATTTGGACAGACCGATCCATGTCTGGTGCTATTTGCTTCATTTTTATGTCCATCTCGTCATGAAATGTTGTCGGGATCATTCCCCTTAACCCTACAGCGGGCTCTGTATCTGATTGAAACTCAAGATCCTTAACATTCAATAAACGGACATTTATGGGTATTGACAGTCAACAAAATTACATCCGCATCGATTTATCCTTGTCAGGTTTTTAGTTTTTTGACACTTTGAGACAAATTAAACTGATTTGGGAGTACAAATATGGATGTTCGGGCAGCGGTCGCTTTTCAAGCTGGCAAACCTTTAGAAGTCACAACTGTTTCACTTGACGGACCAAGAGCGGGAGAAGTTTTGGTTGAAATCAAGGCTACAGGTGTATGTCATACTGATGAATTCACACTTTCAGGTGCAGATCCAGAAGGTATTTTCCCAGCAATCTTAGGCCATGAAGGTGCCGGTGTCGTCGTTGATGTGGGCGAAGGTGTGACCAGCCTTAAAAAAGGCGACCATGTGATCCCTTTATATACCCCTGAATGCCGAGAATGTGAGTATTGCCTCAATCCAAAGACAAATCTTTGCCAAGCCATTCGCACAACGCAAGGTGCTGGGCTTATGCCTGATGGCTCAAGTCGTTTTTCAATTAATGGCGAAAAAGTCTTCCACTATATGGGCACGTCGACATTTGCGAATTACACAGTTCTGCCAGAAATTGCGCTCGCAAAGATTAACCCAGACGCACCATTTGATAAAGTCTGCTATATCGGTTGCGGGGTCACAACTGGAATTGGCGCTGTAATCAATACGGCAAAAGCAGAACCAGGCTGCCGCGCTGTTGTCTTCGGTCTTGGCGGTATTGGCCTCAACGTTGTGCAAGGTCTTCGTCTCATTGGCGCTGAAATGATTGTTGGTGTTGATTTAAACAACGACAAAAAAGAGTGGGGCGAGAAATTTGGCATGACCCATTTCGTCAATCCAAGCGAAGTTGAAGGCGATTTAGTTCCTTATCTCGTTGATCTGACCAAAGGTGGTGCTGACTATAGCTTTGAATGTATTGGTAATGCGAAGGTTATGCGTCAGGCGCTTGAATGCGCGCATAAAGGTTGGGGTGAAAGCATTATCATTGGCGTTGCAGGCGCAGGCCAAGAGATATCCACACGCCCATTCCAGCTTGTAACGGGCCGTTCATGGCGCGGTACAGCATTTGGTGGTGCACGTGGCCGCACAGATGTGCCAAAGATTGTCGACTGGTACATGGATGGAAAAATTGAGATTGACCCAATGATCACCCACAAAATGCCACTTGATGATATCAACAAAGCGTTTGACCTCATGCATGCTGGCAAATCAATCCGCAGCGTGATTGAATTTTAAACCGATAAGGACTTTAACATGAAAGTTGTTTCACAGAACTTCGCCCATGGCGGAGTTCAAGGTGTTTACACCATTGATTCCACGTTTTGTAATTGCGAAATGACCTTCGCAGTATATTTACCACCTCAAGCAAAGGATGGGCCCTGCCCGGTCCTGTGGTATTTATCCGGCTTGACCTGCAATCATTCAAACGTGATGGATAAGGGCGAATACCGCAAAATGGCTGCAGAATTGGGCCTTATCATTGTATGTCCCGACACGAGCCCGCGTGGCGAAGGCGTACCTGATGAATTAACCAATTGGCAAATGGGTAAAGGTGCGGGATTTTATCTTAACGCCACAGAAGAACCATGGTCTCAATATTACCAAATGGAAAGCCACATCATGGAGGAGCTTCCAAAGGTTATTAAAGAGCATTTCCCCGTTGATATGGATCGCCAAGGTATAACTGGCCATTCTATGGGTGGTCACGGCGCTTTAACTCTGGCTTTAAAAAACTCAGACACGTTTAAAAGTTGCTCGGCATTTGCTCCTATCGCTCAACCAATGACTGCAGATTGGTCTCACCCAGCTCTTGAGAGCTATCTTGGTAGTGACCAAAGCAAATGGCGTAAATATGATGCAACAGCATTGATAGAAGATGGTGCTAAATTTACAGAATTTCTGGTTGATCAAGGTGAAGCAGATAATTTCTTAGAAAATGGTCTCAGACCCTGGTTACTCAAAGAGGTATGTGAGCAGAACAATATTCCGCTAACTTTGCGCATGCATCCAAACTACGACCATTCCTATTTCTTTATTTCAAGCTTTATGGATGATCATCTTAAATGGCATAAAGAGCGCCTATCATAGGCGCTCTTATATCGTATTGATTTACTAAACTGTTAGACCTTGGCAGTTACTGCGTTACTGCAAGACAATCGTTTTCTACAGTGACAATACATAACTCGCCATCATCATCATCTCCAACAGTCGGTTCAACTTTCTTTGGCATAACTTTTTCTTCGGTTTTCACCATAGGAACAACAGCTGGTTTTTCCATTTTTGGCTTTTCCATTTTCGGTTCAGGAACAACCGGCTTCTTAGACAGCTCTTCTTCGACAATCTTTTTCATCTCTTGAGCTTCCAAGGTCATTTCTTCATCAACTTTCTTCGTTTTATTGCGAAGATCGTTGACGGACGTTTTAGGTGTAATTTCACCATTCAACAAAGGATCAGCTGCGCGGGGTTTTAACGCCGGGACCAGCGTTGTTGGTGTGTTTGCAGCGTTATTCTGCGAGTTTGGCACATAAACTGAATTATCAGAACCTGTGTTTGAAATTGGTCGCGGCGCATAAAGATTCAAACCGACAAATTGCCTGATTTGGGCAACGATTTTCTCTTCAAGTACAATTGCACCTGTTCCTGGATCATCACTGGTTGAATAAGCACTCAATTGCGCCGAGTTCAACGTTGCACCTGTCACATCATCAGCCAAGCGCACATTTACGCTCACTGTAGGGCCACCTAAATTGGCAACTCTTGCAGCTAAAGCCCAATTTGGATCTCTGATTGTACCAATAGGTAATACGCGGACATAAAGCTTAGCCTTTTTCGCAAAACCATTGCGTGGCGTACCTAGCGAATTACGCAATGCAAATGCTAATTGATTTGCAAAGCCATTTCCGGATGCATCAAGTGCTGCAACATCAACGCGCGTAATTTGATACGTTGCCTCAGCAACAGGTATTGGCGCGACAGACTTCTTCTTACTCGCACAAGATGACAGAACCATCATGCATACGACCATCACAAGCCAAAATGGCCTAATTCGAAATTTGGAACTGAAATCTTGTGTAACGGCGAACATGACGCGCGAATCCCCTAAGCTAAAACTTAAGGAAACATTTCATTTTATGCTTAACCGAGGGTTAACAGCACATCATTTAATCGTAGAACTACGAGGTCGAATTTTCGATAAGCAAGCAAGCCGCTTGCATATCAGCCCAGCGAAAGAGACGACGCTTTTCTGCTTCGTCATCTGTTCCCCATTGTGAAATATTCCAATCTTCATCAACATGTGCTGCAGCCCATGCCTCTTCCGACGTAAGTTGCTGCTCTGCAATTGATAGTCCAAGGAGCGCAGACCCTGTAAGTGTGGTAGCGCTGTGCAAGCCTGTTAGCGCCAATGGAGACGAATATCGGCGCAATGCGTTAGCATAGGCCTTGATTGCCTCAGAAGGCTGATCAACATGCATAATGCCTTCTGTTAAAACAAAACGCACACCTAAGCTATTTGCCGCCCAATCGATCACTGGATCCCAATGTTCAGCTTGCATCGCCACCAAACCAGATGGTGACTCTGCCCGATAAAACAAAAGATCTGTGCCTGAGAATTTAACAATCTCTTCAAACACAGCATCAGGATTATCAGCAACACCGTCGATGGTCGTATTGGTCATGCGTGTGATTGGCATCTTAGCTGGGTCTATATGCTCTTCTTGAGCGCTCCATTCCGCAGCTGCCGCGTTGGCAATAACTTCACTTGCAATGGATAGCGATCTTTTTGCCGGTGTTTTGACTGTTTTACCATCTAGCAAAATGACAAATTCTTCACCGTCTTTTCCAACGCTTACATCTTTGTAAAACCGTTTCGGCAGTGCAGTTTGCTTTTGCACATCACGCATAGGATCTCTTTCTTGAAGAGATTTTTCGTTCATGTCATTTAAAATATCACGCATGTTTTACCTAATTATATCATATATTTCTGACGGTTTGCTCACAATTTGGTTTGCACCTGTTTCTTCTAATTCAGCAACAGAAGCATAACCCCAATCAACGCCAATTGATCCAGCATTCGCATTTTGCGCCATCTGCATATCAAATGTTGCATCACCAATAACTATTGTCTGCGCTGGTGCAATACCAACCTCATCACAGCATTCTAAAACCATGGCAGGATGCGGTTTTGATGGACAATCATCTGCAGTGCGAGATGTTATAAAATGCGAACGCAGACCGTGACCATCTAATATGGCATTGACCCCGCGTCGAGATTTACCTGTGACAATACCCAATATTAGATCATCGATATTATGCAATTGATCAAGCAAATCCGCCACACCATCATAAAGCGGTTCAAGCAGATTCTCACTCGTGCGGATTTTGAAGAAGTGATCTTTGTAATCTTGCACCATGCGATCAAGATCATCAATATGTTGTCCGGCAAGTAAATCACTCATCGCATCATGTAAGCTTAACCCAATGATTGATTTTGTATCCGCCAAGCTAGGCGCAGAGAAACCATGGTCATCAAATGCAGCAGCCATACATTTATGAATGACATCAGCGCTATCAACCAACGTTCCATCGCAGTCAAACAAAACCAGTTTCATCGATCGTCACTCTCTTGCTCTGCAGTACGCTCATCAAACTCCAATAAGTTCCATGTTTGCACCATATGCGGCGGTAAAGGTGCTGTAACCTCTAACATGCCACCAGATGGGTGCGGAATAGAGATTGATCTAGCATGCAAATGTAGCCGTTTTTGAATGCCGTTTGGAAATTGCCAATGGTGATCGCTGGTTAAATATTTGGGATCACCAATGATCGGGCACTCTAGATATTGCGCATGAACACGCAATTGATGGGTTCTACCTGTATGAGGTTCCATTTCAAGCCAAGTTAAATCACGACCCGCTGTTTCTACTGTGCGGTAATAAGAAATTGCATGATCTGCACCCTTCTCACCGTGTTCGCACACTCGCATGCGGTCACCATCAAGCAATTGATCTTTTATCAACCAGGTCGAAATGCGTCCTTCACGTTTATACGGCGCACCTTGGACAAGAGCCCAATATTTCTTCTTCGCATCGCGTGTACGAAATGAGGCAGTAAGTGCTTGAGCGGCGCCACGCGTGCGTGCAACTACCAAAACACCTGATGTATCGCGATCAAGTCTGTGAACAAGACGAGGCTTTTCACCTTTTTTGTTACGCCACGATTCTAAAAGCATATCAACATGGCGATTAAGACCAGATCCACCCTGCACTGCCAAACCTGAAGGCTTATTAAATACAAAAACTTTTGGATCTTCATGAATAAGCATTTGCGCAAGCAGGTCCGCGTCACCATGGTTGCGCATAGTCTTTTCAGTGATCGGCTTTGCGCCTTTATGATCAACATCAAGCGGAGGCACGCGGATTGTTTGCCCTGGCTGAATACGCGTATCAGATTTCACTCGTCCACCATCAACACGAACTTGCCCTGAACGGATAAGTTTTTGCAATTTACCAAAGCCTAAACCCGGATAATGATCCTTAAACCATCTATCAAGACGCATACCGCCTTCATCTTCATCCACACTTTTTAATTCAACGCCTGCCATAATGGCCTCTCTCATGCTGCATTTACAGCTTAAAACAAACTTCTTGCCAGTAATAACCCAAGCAACAATGCGATGATCGAGCCGATTACATTTGCGAGCACATAACCCGTTGCTGCGGAATACGCCCCACGCTCAATCAATAAAACAGCATCTAATGAAAACGCTGAAAACGTAGTATAACCGCCAAGCAAGCCTGTCATAAGCAACAGCCTTAATTCGCTACTTGCACCCAGTTTACGGACAATAAACTCTGCCAAAACACCCATAGCGAAAGAACCGATCACATTGACCATCAATGTGCCCCACGGAAAACTTGCACCAAACCACCTTAAAGCTGCGACACCCGTTAGATATCTCAGACAAGCGCCAACCGCGCCGCCACTTGCAACAAGAAGGAGATGTTTTATCATAGCGCTCTGATAGACGATTGGTGATCAAAAACCAAGCATGATTTATAATGAAAGCTCAATAGCCTTTAAATACTTAGCCATCACCACGCCGTCTTTTGTTCCAAAACTCTATTCGCTTATTAATTTCGCGCTCAAACCCACGATCTGGTGGGTCGTAATAGATCTGACGACCCATTTTATCTGGGAAAAATTTCTGTGCAGCAAAAGCATCTGGCGCATCATGGTCATACCGATACCCGTCAGAATACCCCTCTTGTTTCATCAGCTTTGTTGGCGCATTTAAAATATGCTTGGGTGGCATGAGCGAGCCATGTTCTTTTGCATCACGGCGTGCAGCTTTATAAGCAACATACACCGCATTAGATTTCGGAGCGGTGGCGAGATAAACACACGCCTGTGCGAGCGCTAATTCACCTTCAGGTGAACCTAAATAGTCATAAGCGTCTTTGGCAGCATTTGTAATGACGAGTGCCTGAGGATCAGCCATCCCGATATCTTCAGATGCCATGCGCACCATTCTGCGTCCCAAATATAAAGGATCCTCGCCTGCATCAAACATCCGGCATAGATAATATAAAGCAGCATCAGGATCAGAGCCACGCACGGCCTTATGCAAAGCTGAAATTAGATTATAGTGCCCATCCTGACCTTTGTCATAAATTGGTGCACGACGTTGAACGATTTCAGATAAGCCATCTGTATCAAATACTTCACCATCACGGGCTGAACGCCACACTTCTTCTGATAACGTCAATGCAGCGCGCCCATCACCATCTGCCATTCGTACAAGTGCTACTCGCGCATCATCATCGAGCGGTAATGGCTTTTCCATAACCTCTTCAGCACGGTTCAAAAGCGCACCAATGCTATCGGGATTATGTGATTTAAAACTCAATACTCTTGCGCGAGATAAAAGCGCTGCATTAAGCTCAAAAGATGGATTTTCAGTCGTCGCACCGACAAGAATGACAGTTCCATCTTCCATCACCGGTAAAAAGCTATCCTGCTGAGCACGATTAAAACGATGGATCTCATCAACGAACAAAAGCGTCTGACGTCCTGAAAGTTTACGCGTTCGCGCCATTTCAAACACTTTTTTAAGTTCCGCAACACCAGAGAAAATCGCGGAAATCTGCTCAAAGGCATAATCACCTTGACCTGCGAGTAATCTCGCAACTGTCGTCTTACCCGTTCCAGGAGGGCCCCAAAAAACCATAGAACCCAAAGTGCCTGCTTCAATCATCCGAGTTAAAGCGCCATCGTCACCCGTGAGATGCTCTTGTCCCGTCACTTCGCTCAGGTTTGCAGGGCGTAATCTATCCGCCAATGGGCGCGATGCTTCATTAACAGCTAAGACTTCTTCATTGGGCTCGTTAAATAAATCGTTCATGGGGCTGGTTATAACTTTTAACGGAGAACTTGGCGAATACGGCGGCCATCGCGAATAATCTCGATACGCCAAATACTTGATGAACGCTCTAATGCGCGCTCTAAAGCCGACATACTATCAATTGGCCGGTTTGATAATGCTGTGATGACATCTCCGGGTTTAAAACCATAGCGTTGAGCGCGACTTCCTCGCTCAATACCCAAAATGATAATACCTTTGCGATTTGCCGGTAGTTTCAACTGATCCGCCAAATATGGGTTTAATTCTGCAACTTCTGCGCCAGAGAACGGTACGCGCCCGGTGATTACGCGCGTTTGTGGCGTAAGATCACGCGGAGGCTCCGCAAGTTTGATTTGAACACCGCGATTTTGCCCACGCGAATGAACGCCTAACTCTACTGTTGAGCCGATACCCGCGGTTGCCAATCGATAGCCAAGCGCGTCTGGATGTTGGACGGGTTGTCCGTTAAATGCAAACACAACATCCCCTTCTCTCAAACCCGCCTGCTCTGCCGGTCCATCAGGTGCAAGCGCGCTTACCAATGCGCCAATTGCACGGTTTAATCCGAGCGCCTCTGCAATATCAGATGTTACCGGTTCAAAGGTCGCACCAATAAACGGCCTGACAAATGTGTCATTGCCGCCAATAGCTGCAGATGTGACGGCTCTAACCATATTTGCAGGTATTGCAAAGCCAATACCGTTTGATCCGCCTGAGCGGCTAAATATGGCGGTGTTAATACCAATCAAGTTGCCATTCATATCAATCAGCGCACCGCCGGAATTGCCTGGATTAATCGCTGCATCTGTTTGGATGAAAAAGCCAAAGTCAGAAACGCCCACTTGGTTTCGCGCAAGGGCCGAAACAATCCCGCTCGTCACTGTTTGCCCAACACCAAAAGGATTACCGATAGCGAGTACGATATCACCAACCTCGAGCGCATCAGAATTGCCAAATGTTAGTGCTTTAAAACCTGGACTGTTACGTCGATCGTCTTCGATTTGTAAAATCGCAATATCAACGCTTTCATCTTTGAGTAAAATTCGGCTTGAATATTCGCGGCCATTTGAAAACGCGACTTTGATATCATCCGCCCCTTCAATTACATGATGATTGGTAATAACAATGCCTGACGCATCTATCACAACGCCTGATCCTAGAGATGATTGCCGCTCTGTTCGGTTCGGCATTTGACGACCAAAAAAGCGTTCGAAAAATGGGTCACCACTAAATGGAGAGCGTTGTCTGACCATACGTTCTGCATAGACATTGACCACAGCCTCTGAGGTTTGTTTAACCAATGGCGCAAATGACATCTTTAATTCTTGTTGAGAAGAAGGAAGTCTTTTTAACTCATCCGCTGAAGCAGAAACTGCGCCGCCAAAAACGAATAAGCACATTGTAAACAATGCCATACCGGCATTTACACACAATATTCTAACAAGATTATTTTGAATTTTTGTCATTCATTAGTCTCTGCTTTATTCATACAGCAATACTTTGCTCTGATTCAAAAGGGAATTACTAGCTTTTTACCCAAGAACTAGTTTATTATTTGACGGGGCAACAAATATATGGGGAATAATTATGTCATTTGCAAAAGCTGCAGCACTCGCAGTCACTATTAGTATTGTTTTGGCTTCCAACGCCATTGCAGGTTCTTGTGGTTATGAGCGCTGTTGGGGTGCTGTCGCCATTGGCTCTAACGGTCAAGCCTGGGCACATAGTTATTCATCAGAACGCGCGGCAATTAATGCAGTTGCGAACAACTGTCGGGGCCGTTGCTCCACAATAAAGACATTTTATAACACCTGTGGAGCCATTGCTTCAGCGCCAAATGGCGCTTGGGGTTGGGCTTGGCATGGAAATATGGAAGTCGCCAAAAGCGAAGCAATGGCCTATTGCATGGATAACGGTAGAAACTGCACACCACGTGCTTGGGCATGTTCTAAATAGAAATTGCATTCAATAGCATTTTGTTCTATATTTGTTCTCAACAAAGGGGAGAAATATGGCAACTGCAAAAAAGCTAAATCCGACAATAAGAAACTTCATTCAAGCGCAGCACCTATTCTTTGTAGCTACTGCTGCGCCTGACGGTCGGGTTAACCTATCACCAAAAGGATGCGACTCCCTTCACATCGTTGACGACAATCGCATCATATGGCTCAACCTATCTGGAAGTGGCAATGAAACTGCGGCTCACTTACGTGAATTAAACCGCATGACTCTGATGTTTTGTGCTTTTGAAGGTGATGCTCGGATATTACGTTTATACGGCTCTGCGGACGTCTATCATCCCCGTGATGAGAAATGGAATGAGTATCTTAAACTCTTTCCTCAAATGGCTGGTAGTCGTCAGATTTTCGATCTGCAAATTGATCTCGTCCAATCCTCATGCGGCACAGGTGTTCCAATCATGGAATTTAAGCACCCACGCGCTGACACTGAGATGCTTCCCTTTTATGATGATATGGGACCAGAGGGTGTCAAAGATTATTGGCAGCGCAAAAACACGCTTTCTATTGATAATCGTCCAACCGGCATCTTTGACGAGAACGAATAATTCTCACAAAACAGAGCAAAAAAGCAAAAAGCCGAGCATAAAGCCCGGCTTTTTAAAAACGTTAGAAAGAACCAGCTTATGCTGCTTCTGTCTCGCCTTCAGCTTCTTCAGCTGCAACACGTGCTTTATCTGCAGCGCCTTTAGCTGAAACATCACGATCAACAAACTCGATAATTGCCATTGCTGCATTGTCACCATGACGGAAACCTGCACGCATGATGCGCAAGTAGCCACCATTACGTGTTGCATAACGCGCTGCA
Source organism: Lentilitoribacter sp. (assembly GCA_039974935.1). GTDB lineage: Bacteria > Pseudomonadota > Alphaproteobacteria > Rhizobiales > Rhizobiaceae > Lentilitoribacter. The sequence continues at coordinate 305,531 of JBDWIC010000003.1, forward strand.
ATTGTGTCGAAGAGTTTTTTAACTGCTTCTTTGTCCTGAATTTGTGACAAAGCTTGACGACGAGCATGTAGATCGCCGCGCTTGCCCAAAGTTACAAGTTTTTCCACGATTGGGCGGATTTCCTTGGCTTTAGGTACAGTTGTTGTAATTTGCTCGTGTGTAATGAGCGATGCTGCCATATTAGCAAACATAGCCTTACGGTGGCTTGATGTTCTATTGAGCTTGCGGCCTGATTTTCCGTGGCGCATGAGCTTATCTCCTTAATGCGCAGATATTATAATCTGCAGTTTAATACTGTTCTTCGTAACGCTTGGCCAGATCTTCGATATTCTCTGGTGGCCATGCTTGGACTTCCATACCGAGGTGCAAGCCCATTGAAGCGAGAACTTCTTTAATCTCGTTCAATGATTTACGACCAAAGTTTGGTGTACGAAGCATTTCAGCTTCAGTTTTCTGGATAAGATCGCCAATATAAACGATGTTATCATTTTTAAGACAGTTGGCAGAACGAACTGAAAGTTCCAACTCATCCACTTTCTTAAGAAGTGCTGGGTTGAACGCCAATTCAGCAACAGTATCTTCTTCTTCAGCTTTCTGTGGCTCTTCAAAGTTCACGAAGACAGAAAGTTGATCTTGCAAGATACGCGCAGCAAACGCCAATGCGTCTTCTGCTGTTACAGAACCATCAGTTTCAATTGTCATAAGCAACTTATCATAATCAAGAACTTGACCCTCACGAGTGTTCTCAACTTTATAAGAAACCTTTTTAACCGGTGAATAAAGGCTATCAACTGGAATAAGACCAATTGGAGCATCCTCTGCACGGTTTGCAGAAGCAGGCACATAACCTTTACCGTTCTTAACAGTAAATTCCATACGAATTTCTGCGCCCTCATCCAATGTACAAATCGGATGATCAGGGTTTAGAATTTCAATGTCACCAACAGTTTGAATATCGCCAGCTGTAACAACAGCAGGACCCTGTTTGCGAACGACCATACGTTTAGGCTCATCACCTTCCATACGGATTGCGATTTCTTTCGTATTCAATACGATGTCAGTCACATCTTCACGAACGCCTGGGATTGACGAAAATTCGTGCAAAACACCATCAATTTGCAAAGCAGTAACCGCTGCACCACGAAGTGATGACAACAATACACGACGCAAAGCATTACCAAGTGTCAAACCAAAACCACGTTCCAGTGGTTCCGCAACCAATGTCGCTTTTAAATCTCCTGAAACAGCAAATTCAACCTTGTTTGGCTTAATAAGCTCTTGCCAATTTTTCTGGATCATATTTTAAACCTTCCTATTGCTGCACATCCAATCGTGACAGCTATGTGAGAAGACATTCGCCCAACGAATTGAGCAAACAGACAATGAATGATTAACCGCGACGCTGTTTACGTGGACGACAACCATTGTGCGGGATCGGTGTAACATCACGAATTGATGTGATGGTAAAACCAGCAGCTTGTAAAGCACGCAAAGCTGACTCACGACCAGAACCTGGACCGCAAACTTCAACTTCAAGAGACTTCATACCGTGATCTTGTGCTTTTTTCGCACAATCTTCCGCAGCAATCTGCGCAGCAAATGGTGTAGACTTACGTGAGCCTTTAAAACCGTTTGCACCAGCAGATGACCAAGCAATAGCATTGCCCTGAGCGTCAGTAATTGTGATCATTGTGTTATTAAATGTAGAATTCACGTGGGCAACGCCCGTAGCGATATTCTTGCGTTCCTTGCGACGAACGCGTGCGGCATCTTTTGCCATTTTTTGTATATCCTTCTTCGATATCAACACCGCCGTAATGCCAGCGGCTACACCCAACCTAGATTACCCTACCCGTATTGTAGGTCTAGAGTTTTCAAGATTGGTATTACTTCTTTTTACCTGCGATAGCTTTTGCCGGCCCCTTGCGTGTACGTGCGTTTGTGCTTGTGCGCTGACCGCGTACAGGCAGACCACGACGATGACGTAGGCCACGGTAACAACCAAGGTCCATAAGACGCTTGATGTTCATTGAAACTTCGCGACGAAGATCACCTTCAACTTGGTAATCTGAATCGATAGCTTCACGGATTTGCAGAACTTCTGCATCTGAAAGCTGATTAACACGACGTTCAGCAGGAATACCTACTTTTTCGACGATTTCTTGAGCAAATTTTGGTCCAATTCCGTGAATATAAGTGAGAGCAATAACCACTCGCTTATTCGTCGGAATGTTGACGCCAGCAATACGGGCCACGTCTTATCTCCTAGTTATCCGAATAATTTCGGCATTCAAATTAAGCTATTCAGAATGAATAGCGACACTTTACAATCTACGACGAGCAAAAACGACCAGCATCGTATCCCCAAATCTTGGAGAAACGCACCGATCGCATTTAGTTCGCGAGTTGCGCGGGTATTAGCGGATGAGTCGGTACTTCGTCAAGCTCTTCCACTGTAAAAGACGCCATAATTGCAATTAAGCAAATAAAGCGTCGATCTCTTTTGTCACATCATCGATATCAGCCATACCATCTACAGAGCGAAGGAGCCCTTTTGCGTAGTAATAACCAATCAATGGTGCAGTCTCTTTATAATATGTTTGAAGGCGGTCAACGACTGTTTCCGCGCGATCATCAGGACGACGTTTGAACTCAGTGCCCCCACACTTATCACAAACACCCTCTTTCGCAGGCTTCAAATTCACATCATGATACCCTGCACCGCAATTTGCGCAGGTATAACGACCAGAAATTCGTTCAACTAATACGCTGTCATCAACAGCAAGTTCAACAACTGCATCAAGCTTCATACCCTTACTGGACAACAATGCCTCAGTCGCATCTGCTTGTTGAAGTGTGCGCGGATAACCGTCAAGAATAAATCCGTTCGCACAATCATCTTGTTCAATACGATCTGAAATGATTGAATTGACGATATCATCCGACACAAGTCCACCTGCATCCATAATATCTTTGGCACGTTTTCCAGTTTCAGTGCCAGCAGCAACAGCTGCACGCAGCATATCACCAGTTGATAGTTGTGGGATGCTATATTTGTCTACAAGACGATGTGCTTGTGTTCCCTTACCCGCGCCCGGCGGTCCTAACAGAATTAATCTCATCTACGCTTCTTCCCTCCCCGAAGCTTCGACTTTTTAATCAAGCCTTCATATTGCTGAGCAAACAAATGCCCTTGAACTTGCGCAACAGTATCCAAAGTAACACTCACGACAATGAGAAGTGAAGTACCCCCTAGGTAAAATGGAACACCAGTACGCGCGATTAGGAATTCTGGAAGTAAACAAACAAATACAAGATAAATAGCACCAACAACGGTAATACGTGTCAGAACGTGATCGATATATTCTGCTGTGCGATCACCCGGTCTAATACCTGGGATATAACCGCCGTGGCGTTTAAGATTATCCGCAGTATCCTTAGGGTTAAACACAATCGCTGTGTAGAAGAACGCAAAGAATGCAATAAGTACAGCGTAAAAGATCATGTAAGCCGGTTGACCATGCCCAAGAGACGCGAGTAATGCAGTCGCCCAATCCGGTAGGTTCGAAGTATCTGAGAACCCAGCTAATGTCGCAGGTAATAGAAGCAATGATGAACCAAAGATCGCAGGGATAACACCAGCTGTATTCAATTTAAGTGGCAAGTGCGAACTGTCGCCCTGGAACATTTTCGTGCCAACTTGACGCTTAGGGTATTGAATTAGCAACTTACGCTGCGCACGCTCAACAAAGACGATCAAAGCAATCAGTGAAATCGCAAGAACAATGACACCAATGATAAGGAATGTTGATAGTGATCCTGTACGGCCTAGCTCCAAAGTACCTGCAATAGCAGAAGGTAGAGCTGCAACGATACCAGCAAAGATAATTAGAGAAATACCATTACCGATACCACGAGCTGTAACTTGCTCACCAAGCCACATAAGGAACATTGTTCCGCCAACAAGCGTAATAACGGTAGAGACCTTAAAGAACGTGCCAGGATCTGTAACAACCCCTACTCCGGCTTCTAGCCCCACAGCAATACCATAGGCCTGTAATGTGGCCAGTAGAACTGTTCCATAACGGGTATATTGGTTGATAACCTTACGGCCTTGCTCGCCATCTTTTTTCAACTGCTCTAATGACGGTACAACAGACGTCATGAGCTGCATGATGATGGAAGCGGAAATATATGGCATAATACCAAGTGCAAACAGCGCCATGCGCTCGGCCGCACCACCCACAAACATATTAAACAAACCAAGTACACCTTGGCTTTGACGTTCAAATGCTTGCGCAAATGCTTCAGGGTTAATTCCAGGAATTGGAATATAGGTGCCTAATCGATAAACCAAAAGCGCCCCTAGTGTGAACCAGATGCGCTTTTTTAGATCATCCGCTTTCGAAAAAGCAGAAAAATTTAAATTCGATGCGAGCTGTTCGGCTGCAGATGCCATGCCATTCTCCGCCAATAATCTAACTTTAGCCAGAAAGTGCAGAAACGAAATGCGCCCACTCTGACCACTTGAGAACTGAGATGCAGGAATTAACGAGTTAAATCAAGCTCAAACAGCCTCTTAATGAAATATATGTCTCAATATGGGGAAACCGCGCGTGGATTTAAATCCCCCGCGCGGTAAACTTTTATTCAGCAGCTACTTTTTCGCCTGAAAGAATGGTGATTTTGCCACCAGCTTTTTCAAGTTTCTCAATAGCAGACTTAGATGCACCAGCAACTTCCAATGTTAGTTTTGCTTTGATGTCGCCATCAGCCAAAACACGAACACCGTCTTTGATTTTTGAGATAACGCCTGCAGCTTTCAAAGCGGCTGCGTCAACTGTTGCTTTTGGATCCAATTTCTTAGCGTCAACAGCTTGCTGCAAACGACCAAGGGAAACCACATTAAAGTCTGTTGGGAATGGAGTGTTAAATCCACGCTTTGGCAGACGACGGTAGATAGGCATTTGACCGCCCTCAAAACCGTTGATTGAAACACCAGAACGAGATTTCTGACCTTTCACACCACGACCACCAGTTTTACCAGTGCCCGAACCGATACCACGACCTACGCGTTTACGCGCTTTGTTGGCACCTTCTTTATTGCTAATTTCATTCAGTTTCATGAATTCTCTCCCGCCTAGTTCTCTTCGACGACACGAACCATGTGGCTAACTGCACGGATCATACCGCGCACAGCTGGTGTGTCTTCGAGTGTTGAACGACGATGCATCTTGTTCAAGCCCAAACCGATTAAAGTTTGGCGCTGAACGTTTGGACGACGAAGTGGGCTACCGATCTGTTCAATAGTAACAGTCTTGCCTTTTTTGTTATCAGCCATGTTTTTGGCTCCTCACGTACGGCGCTAAGGCCTATTGATCATCAATGCCAGCAGAGGCACGGCGAGCTTGCAATGTAGAATACTTAATTCCACGTTGCGCAGCGATATCTTTCGGGTGCATTTGGCGTTTAAGCGCATCAAATGTCGCACGAACCATGTTGTATGGGTTCGAAGAGCCAGTTGATTTCGCAACAACGTCCTGCATGCCAAGTGTTTCAAACACAGCACGCATTGGACCACCAGCGATGATACCAGTACCAGGCTTTGCTGCACGCAAAAGCACTTTACCAGCACCGTGGCGACCATGCACATCGTGGTGCAAAGTACGGCCAGAACGCAAAGGTACGAAAATCATTTCGCGCTTAGCAGCATCTGTTGCTTTACGAATTGCTTCAGGCACTTCGCGAGCTTTACCGTGACCAAAGCCTACACGGCCTTTTTCATCACCAACAACAACCAAAGCTGCAAAACCAAAACGACGGCCACCTTTGACCACTTTTGCAACACGGTTGATATGAACGAGCTTATCGACAAATTCGCTTTGCTCTTCTTCCTTTTTGCCGCCTTTACCGCGACGATCGTCTCTTGCCATTGTCCTTGTCCTTGTTTTTTTCCGGTTTCAATCGGCAGATTGAGATTAAAATTTAAGGCCGCCTTCGCGAGCTGCCTCAGCAAGTGCTTTCACGCGACCATGGTACAAAAATGAACCACGATCAAAAACGACATCTTTGATGCCTGCTTTTTCAGCACGTTCGGCGATAAGTTTGCCAACAGCAGCAGCTGCAGCAGTATCAGCACCTGTCTTCAAAGACTTACGCAAATCACCATCTAGTGTTGATGCAGCAGCAACTGTGTTGCCTGCCACATCATCAATGATTTGAACATAAATGTTCTTTGAAGAGCGATGTACTGACAAACGCGGACGCCCATTGGCAACCGCTTTAACTTTACGACGTACGCGAGCGCTACGGCGCATAATTTCTTTTTTAATGCTAGCCATTTCGCGTCTTCCTTACTTCTTCTTGCCTTCTTTGCGCACAATGCGCTCTTCAGCATATTTAACACCCTTACCTTTATAAGGCTCAGGCTTACGATATTGACGGATCTTAGCAGCAACCTGACCAACAGCTTGCTTATCGATACCAGTCACAACGATTTCAGTCGGTTTAGGACATGCAACACTTACGCCTTCTGGCGGAGTGTAGATAACCTCGTGTGAAAAGCCGAGTGAAAGCTGGATGCCTTTACCCTGCATTGCCGCACGATAACCAACACCATTGATTTCAAGCTTACGCTCGTAACCTTTTTCGACACCTTCCAAGATGTTTGCGATCATTGTGCGGGACATGCCCCACTTTGAACGCGCATCTTTAGACTTATCGACAGGTGTTACTGTGATTTCGTTTTCTTCAAGTTTGACCAAAACTTCATCATTAACGACAAAATTAAGTTCGCCCTTAGGTCCCTTCGCAGTCACTTTTTGACCATCAACTGTGGCAGTGACACCGGCCGGAACCGCAATTGGTTTTTTACCTATACGAGACATTGTTCAACCTATTCTCTGTAAAAGTCTTAACTCTGTCTTAGAAGACAGAGCAAAGAACCTCACCACCTACATTTAGTTCGCGTGCCTGGTGATCAGCCATAACACCCTTAGGTGTAGACAAAATCGTAATACCAAGACCGTTAGCGACCTGCGGAATGGACTTAACTGATACATAAACGCGACGACCAGGTTTTGAAACGCGACCGATTTCGCGAATAACAGAACCAGTGTCCGAATATTTTAGCTCAATGCTAATTTCAGATTTTCCATTTTCGAATTCTGACTGCGAATAACCGCGGATATAACCTTCAGATTCCAAAACATCCAATACGCGAGCGCGCAATTTAGATGCTGGTGATGAAACTGATGATTTACCACGTGCCGCGCCATTACGAATACGTGTGAGCATATCGCCCAAAGGATCAGATAAAGACATTTTTAAATCCCCTACCAGCTAGACTTAACAAGGCCAGGCACTTTACCGAATGAGCCAAGCTCACGCAGTGCAATACGAGACATTTTAAGTTTGCGGTAATATCCGCGTGGACGACCAGACACTTCACAACGGTTGCGAATACGAGTTTTCGAACCATCACGAGGCATCTCAGCCAATTTTAGAGTTGCTTTAAAGCGCTCTTCCATAGAGACGCTTTCATCTCTAATTGTCGCTTTAAGAGCAGCGCGTTTAGCAGCATCTTTGCTGACTAAGCCACGGCGACGTTTGTTCTTCTCAACTGCGCTTACTTTAGCCATGTTGAATATCCTTCTCTACGTATGCCGTTACGACTGTTCACGGAATGGGAAGTTGAACTCTTTTAAAAGAGCACGAGCTTCATCATCAGTGTTAGCCGTCGTACAAACGATGACGTCCATGCCCCACATTTGATCAACTTTATCGTAATTGATCTCAGGGAACACAATGTGTTCTTTAATGCCCATGGCGAAATTGCCACGACCATCGAAGCTTTTTGGATTCAAGCCACGAAAGTCACGTACGCGTGGAAGCGCAACAGTGACCAAACGGTCCATGAATTCATACATACGAGCACCGCGGAGCGTGACTTTAGCGCCAAGAGGCATTTCTTCACGAACCTTGAAACCAGCAATTGATTTGCGAGCTTTGGTGATAACTGGCTTTTGACCAGCAATCGCAGCCAAATCAGCCGCTGCAATAGCAGGCTTTTTTGAATCAGCTGTTGCTTCACCAACACCCATATTGATGACAATTTTGTCAACTTTTGGGATCTGCATCTCATTTTTGTAATTGAACTGCTCACGAATAGCAGAACGAATGCGCGTTACATATTCTGTTTTGAGCTTTGGCTCATAAGCATCATTAGCCATCGATCACTTCTCCTGAACGCTTGGCCACGCGAACCTTCTTGTCACCATCAACTTTGATGCCAACACGAGTAGGTTTACCATCTTTTGGATCTGCAACAGCAAGATTTGAAAGATTGATAGGCGCTTCTTTTGAAACAATACCGGCTTCTGTAGTTTGTGATTGCTTTTGGTGACGTTTTACAACGTTGATACCAGCAACTACTGCGCGGCCTTCTTTTGGCAAGACTTTGGTGACTTCGCCGGAGCGACCCTTGTCCTTACCAGTCAATACGACGACTTTGTCGCCTTTACGAATTTTTTGCATTGAACCGTTTCCTTACAATACTTCAGGAGCCAGTGAGATGATCTTCATGTGCTTTTTAGCACGAAGCTCACGTGGTACTGGGCCAAAAATACGTGTACCCATAGGTTCACCCGCATTATTAACCAAAACTGCTGCACTGGAATCGAAACGGATTACGCTTCCGTCAGGACGACGAAGATCTTTTGCTGTGCGAACTACAACAGCTTTAACTACGTCACCTTTTTTTACGCGGCCACGAGGAATAGCTTCTTTGACCGAACATACGATGATGTCGCCCACAGAAGCATATTTTCGTTTGGAACCGCCGAGCACCTTGATGCACATGACACGACGAGCACCAGAATTATCTGCGACGTCGAGATTTGTTTGCATCTGAATCATGTCAGACCGCCTTCTTTATTATGCTGGACAGTCACTACAAAGCCCTATTGCCTGCAGTCTTATCCAACGTTCAAGTTGTATTAGAACAAGTCAGATTTTTTTCAACTAAAATCTGACCTAAAAAAGCATTTTTTCGAAAATAATCAGAGCAAACACGTAATGTCTGCTCTGACCAGGTCGAAAACAATGGCTGCATAACAGCTAAATTAGCTAGTTACAACAGTCCAACGCTTATCTTTCGAAATTGGTGCGCATTCCTCAATGGAAACGATATCACCAGTTTTGAATTGGTTTGCTTCATCATGCGCCTTGTACTTTTTAGTACGGCGAACAATTTTTCTTAAGACTGGGTGCGCGAATCGACGTTCGATGCGAACAACCACAGTTTTATCATTTTTGTCACTGACAACAGTGCCCTGTAGAATGCGTTTAGGCATTATGCGTTCCTTTAAGCCTTAGCTTCAGCCGCCTTCTGGCGAGCAATTGTCTTGATGCGCGCAATGTCGCGACGCACTTCTTTAACACGTGATGTTTTTTCCAACTGGCCAGTGGCAGCTTGAAAGCGCAGGTTAAACTGCTCTTTCTTTAGCTTTTCTAGTTCGTCACTAAGCTGGTCAGCGCTCATTGCGTGGATATCATTAGCTTTCATGATAGTTTCCTACTCAGCAACACGTTGAATAAAGCGCGTTTTAACAGAAAGCTTAGCAGCTCCCAAACGCAATGCTTCACGTGCGATTTCTTCATTTACACCATCAATTTCGAACATGACACGGCCAGGTTTGACCTTACATGCCCAATAATCAACAGAACCTTTACCTTTACCCATACGAACTTCAGTAGGCTTAGTTGTTACTGGTACGTCTGGGAAAATACGGATCCATACACGACCGGCACGCTTCATGTGACGAGTGATGGCACGACGGGCAGCTTCAATCTCACGTGCGTTAACACGATTAGGCTCTTGAGCCTTTAGGCCATATGACCCAAAGTTCAAGTCTGAACCGCCTTTAGCGACGCCCTTGATTTTGCCCTTAAACTGTTTGCGAAATTTAGTTCGCTTTGGCTGTAACATTTTATTTCTCCGAACCTATCGCGTATCTTACGCGTTTTCGCGACGACGGTTATTATTGTTGCCACCAGAATTGTCATTCTCGGTCGCTTTACGCTCAGAAGCCATTGGATCATGCTCAAGGATTTCACCTTTAAAGATCCAAACTTTGATGCCGCAAATACCGTAGGCAGTCAAAGCTTCTGCAACACCATAATCGATGTCAGCACGAAGAGTATGCAATGGCACACGGCCTTCACGATACCATTCTGTACGCGCAATCTCAGCACCGCCCAAACGACCAGCACTTGTGATTTTAATACCCAAAGCACCCAAACGCATAGCTGATTGAACAGCACGTTTCATAGCACGACGGAAAGCAACACGACGCTCAAGCTGTTGTGCAATTGATTGAGCAACCAAAGTCGCATCAATCTCAGGCTTACGGATCTCGATGATATTGAGGTGTGTTTCAGAATTTGTCATATCTGACAATTTCTTACGCAATTTCTCAATGTCAGCACCCTTCTTACCAATGATAAGACCGGGGCGAGCAGTGTGAATAGACACACGACACTTCTTGTGAGGACGCTCAATAACAACCTTAGAAACACCAGCTTGCTTAAGTTCTTTCACAAGGTATTCGCGGATCTTCATGTCTTCATGAAGCAAATCGCCATATTCACCTTGATCGGCATACCAGCGGCTATCCCAAGTACGGTTGATGCCTAGACGGAAACCGATTGGATTAATCTTCTGACCCATTATGCGGCCTCCTCTTCGACTTCCCTCACGACGATCGTCAAATGAGAAAATGGTTTCAAGATACGTGATGAACGACCACGGCCACGAACACGGAAGCGTTTCATGACAATTGACTTACCGACATATGCTTCCGCAACAATCAAGCTATCAACATCTAGATCGTGGTTGTTTTCAGCATTTGCGATTGCAGACTGAAGTGTTTTACGCACTTGATCTGAAATACGCTTACGAGAGAACTCAAGTTCTGCCAAAGCTGTTTCAACCTTCTTACCACGGATCATTTCCGCAACAAGATTTAGTTTCTGCGGGCTGATACGAAGCGTGCGGGCAACTGCCTGCGCTTCATTATCTGCGAGCCGACGTTCTGTCTTTGCCTTGCCCATCTTTATTTCCTCTTCGCTTTCTTATCCGCACCGTGACCATAATAGGTACGGCTTGGAGCGAATTCACCAAATTTATGGCCAACCATGTCTTCTGAAATCAACACAGGAATGTGCTTCTGACCATTATAGACACCAAATGTTAGACCTACGAATTGTGGTAGTACCGTTGAACGGCGGGACCACATTTTAATCACTTCGCTACGACCGCTTTCGCGAACCTTCTCAGCCTTCTTGAGAAGATAGCCGTCAACAAAAGGACCTTTCCAAACTGAACGAGCCACTTAGACTTCCTCTCTTATTTCTTACGCTGATGGCGAGAACGCATGATAAATTTATCCGTCGCCTTGTTTTTACGAGTACGTTTACCCTTAGTTGGTTTACCCCAAGGAGAAACCGGGTGACGACCACCTGATGTACGACCTTCACCACCACCGTGAGGGTGATCGACCGGGTTCATTACAACACCACGAACGTGAGGACGCTTACCGCGCCAACGTGTGCGGCCTGCTTTACCATCATTTGTGTTCATGTGATCTTGGTTTGATACAGCACCAATTGTTGCCATACAAAGACCAGAAACCAAACGTGTTTCACCAGAGTTCAAGCGAAGGATCGCCATGCCTTGGTCACGACCAACAAGCTGAACATAAGTACCAGCTGAACGAGCGATCTGGCCGCCCTTCTCTGGCTTCATTTCAACATTGTGTACGATTGTACCAACTGGCATTGCCTGCAATGGCATTGCATTACCAGGCTTAACGTCAACTGAACTTAGAGAAGCGATAACTTTATCACCAGCTGCGATACGCTGAGGTGCCAAGATATAAGCTTGCTCACCATCTTCGTAATCGATAAGTGCGATAAACGCTGTTCTGTTTGGATCGTATTCTAAACGAGCAACTGTACCTTGAACATCAAACTTACGACGTTTGAAATCAATCATACGGTATGTGCGTTTGTGACCACCACCAATGTAGCGGGCAGTAACGCGACCCATGTTATTGCGACCACCTTTACCAGTGAGACCTTCAGTTAGAGCCTTTACAGGCTTACCTTTATAAAGGCCTGAACGGTCCACAATAACCAGCTGACGCTGACTTGGGGTCGTTGGATTAAAACTTTTTAAAGCCATTGTTCTTTTCCTTATAGACCGGTGGACACGTCAATTGACTGACCTTCGGCCAAAGTCACGATTGCTTTTTTAACATCGCTTTGCTTACCAACTACACCGCGGAAACGCTTAACTTTGCCCTTACGAACAAGTGTGTTGACAGCTTTAACTTTAACACCAAACAGAGCTTCAACTGCTGCTTTGATCTCAGGCTTAGAAGCCGTACGAGCAACGTTGAAAACCACTTGGTCATTGTCAGAAGCCAATGTTGATTTCTCTGTGATTGCCGGTGAGACAATCACGTCATAATGGCGAATATCCGTCATGCTAAACGCTCCTCAAGAGCTGCAACTGCATCTTTTGACAACACAAGTTTGCCACGACGCAAGATGTCGTAAACGTTGATACCTTGAACTGGTAGAACATCGATATTTGGAATGTTCTGCGCAGCCAATTTGAAATTCGCATCCAATTCAGCGCCACCAATAAACAAAGCATTTTTGATGCCCATTTTATCAAGTGAACCAGACAATGTTTTTGTCTTTGCTTCTTTTGACGCCATTTCATCAAGAATGATCAGATCTTCGCTAGCCAATTTCGCCGACAAAGCATGTTTAAGTGCTAGTGAACGAATTTTCTTTGGCATTGAATGTGAGTGATCACGAACAACTGGGCCATGAGCTTTACCACCACCACGGAACTGAGGAGCACGAGCTGAATGGTGACGAGCTTTACCCGTACCTTTTTGCTTGTACATCTTAGCGCCTGTGCGGCTAACTTCAGAACGACCAAGTGTCTTGTGCGTTCCTTGTTGCTTCTTAGCCAACTGCCAACGAACAACACGCTGGATGATATCCTGGCGTGGTTCAAGACCGAAAACTGTTTCAGAAAGTGATACTTTACCGCTTTCCTTACCAGCAAGAGTGCTTACTGCAATATCCATTACTCAGCTCCCTCTGTTGCGGCTTCTGCAGGAGCAGCTCCTTCACGAATGCCAGCTGGAACAGGAGCATCTGCAGGAAGTGAAGCTTTAATCGCATCACGAACAGTTACCCAAGTACCTTTTGAACCAGGAACAGCGCCTTTGATCAATAGTAGGCCACGATCAACATCTGTTGAAACGATTTCAAGGTTCTGTGTAGTAACGCGTGTCTGACCCATGTGACCAGCCATTCTCTTACCTTTGAAAACCTTACCAGGATCCTGACAAGCACCGGTAGAACCGTGTGAACGGTGAGAAATTGACACACCGTGAGAAGCGCGAAGGCCACCAAAGTTATGTCGTTTCATAGCACCGGCAAAACCCTTACCGATTGAAGTACCAGTCACGTCAACAAGCTGACCTGAAACAAAGTGACTTGCTATCAACTCTGCACCAACTTCAATCATGTTGTCGGAAGAAACACGGAACTCAACCATTTTTGACTTAGGCTCAACGTTTGCTACTGCAAACTGACCACGGTCGGCTTTGTTTGTGTTTTTAACTTTAGCGCGGCCAACACCAACCTGAACGGCTGAGTAACCATTTTTTTCTTGTGTCCGTTGAGCTACCACTTGGCAGTTCTCAAGACGCAGAACAGTAACGGGAATGTGCTCACCGGCGTCGTTATAGACCCGGGTCATCCCTACTTTCTGTGCAATAACACCTGAACGCATTGGTTCATCCTTTTTAATTCGATAGAGGAGCAGTTTTGCCTATGTGGACAAATTTGAGCTCATAAAGAACGTTTCTTGTTTAAACTTCTTGCCCGAGATACCCCGAACAAGCCTTACTAAAATCGAGATCTTAAAGTTTGATCTCTACGTCAACACCAGCAGCAAGGTCTAGCTTCATAAGAGCATCAACTGTTTGCGGAGTTGGATCGACAATGTCGAGAAGCCTTTTGTGTGTGCGCATTTCAAATTGCTCACGGCTCTTCTTATTAACGTGCGGCGACCGGTTCACCGTGAATTTTTCAATACGTGTTGGCAAAGGAACAGGACCACGTACTCGTGCGCCTGTGCGTTTTGCTGTCGATACGATTTCGCGTGTCGATGTATCGAGGATCCGGTGATCAAACGCTTTTAAGCGAATGCGGATGTTTTGGCCGTTCATAGGGCAGATCCTTGTTTAAGAGACAAGCGCGCGATAACGTATCGCGCGCTCTAAATTAATCTAAATTACTCAGTGATGCTTGCTACGATGCCAGCACCCACAGTACGACCGCCTTCACGGATCGCAAAGCGAAGTTGCTCTTCCATCGCGATTGGCACGATCAACTCAACGTCAACTGTTACGTTGTCGCCAGGCATAACCATTTCTGTACCATCACGCAAAGTCACAACA
>JBDWIC010000004.1:0-177145 GCA_039974935.1 Lentilitoribacter sp.
TATTCCAAATTACAGACAACAAACTTTGAACCAAATACCAACTGAAAAATGAAATCAGTTAAACTCCTGTTGGTTATTTTTTAAGTTTGTTTCTAACCAACACGAAAAAGCCCCGCGTTCGATCCGCGTGGGCTTTTTTGCTTATGGGGGAGTGGGTTATGCCGATTTATCGCTCCTGCATTTGATATGCGACCAAATGCTCGACGAGTTTTGCTGAGAGATCTGTCGCGCGCGCGTCTTTCGGTCGGACCGCGTAAATACCGAATGGTTTGATCTCCCAGTTTGGGATGAGCTTAACGAGCTCTCCGCTCTTTAAACCTTCTTCGCAAACGCTCTCTGGTAGATAAGAATATCCCAAACCAGATTTTACCGCTTGTAAGACATGTTCCACCGAATTGATTTCAACCTGCTCATTGCTGGGTGTAAATGCGACTTTAGATTTCCCCTGATAGAAAGTGTGTTGCTTCAGTTTTGCCCCAAGACTGACATAGGCCAGCTTCGATAGTTGCTGAGGTGTTTCAGGCGCAGTGTTGTTCTCAAGATATGCTGCTGCACAGAATGTAATCACATTAAATGTACCAATTTTCCGAGCTTTCATGGCAGAAGCTTCAAGCGATCCAAATCGGATTGCCAAGTCAAATCCGTCGCGTGTGAGATCAACAAGTGTATCTGATGCGTCGATGACGAAATCCACTGATTTATGACGCTGTGCAAATTCCCAGATTGCTGGCAACAGCGTGTGATCCGCAGTAAAAGATGGAATAGATATATGAAGTTTGCCAGATAGGCTCACACCCTGATCAGATAATTGCTCGTACCCCTTTTCAACGGCAGACATCATTTCTGCAGCCATGTCGGCGACGAGTTTTCCTTTCTCAGTGAGCGATAAAGAACGCGTCGAGCGATACATTAAAGTCGTATTTAAACTTGCTTCTAGTTTCGAGACATGTTGCGAAACGCCAGTAGGCGTTAGTTTTAATTCACGTGCAGCTTTTGCAAATCCATTGTGTTGGACCACTGCATGAAAAACGGCAAGGCTTTTTAGATCTCTAATCATTATATTAAAAAACTTCATAAAGTTATAAAAATATGCATAATTGTTTGATTTTAGTCAGTAACATATTTTCTTTTCAGAACAAATCTGAAAGGAAAAATAATGTTAAAAAAACTCATGGCTGCGAGCCTTTTATCTCTTACGATCGCATCGCCGGCATTGTCTGATGTGAACGAAAACAAAATGATTGTAGGTAAAGCTCTTCAAGAGCTCTTCGTCGACAAAGATGTGACCGCCGTGGATCGCTATTTCGGCCCTGAATATGTTCAGCACAATCCTGATGTGGCTTCGGGAACAGAAGCGCTAAAAGGTTTGGTTGGCTATCTTGCCACTAATGAGAATTTTAAAGTTCAATCATTTCGCATGTTTGGTGAAGGTGAATTGGTAGCAACCCATTCAATTTATGAAGGTTTTGCTGACGTACCGCTAGTGGCATTCGACATTTTCCGTGTTGAAAATGGCCGCATCGTTGAACATTGGGATAATATGGCCCCCGTAGTGACAGAAACGGCCAATGGCAACAGCCAGGTCGATGGTGCAACAAAGATCGCTGATTTAGATAAAACAGCAGGTAACAAAGCCCTTGTCGAAGAGTTCGTTGACAAGGTCTTGATCAAGGGTGAACAGGTTGATCTGACCCAATATGTCTCACCGGAAACTTATATTCAGCATAATCCTCAAGTCGCCAATGGTTTAGATGGTCTTGGTGCATTTTTGAAATATCTCGGTGAAAATCAAATCAAATTCTACTACACAAAACGTCATCTAACAGTCGCAGAAGGCAATTTTGTTCTAACGGCATCAGAGGGTGTCTTTGGCGACAAACCACAGGCGTTTTATGACCTGTTCCGTGTTGAAAATGGTTTGATCGTAGAACATTGGGATGTCATTGCTGATATGCCGGGTGCTGATGCCAAACATAATGAAGATGGAAAATTCTAAATTCTGACATATCTATAAAAGTTGATGGGTTGGTGAATAACACCTGCCCATCAACCTTTTGCAAGAGCTGCTTCATATTCCTCTGAGCGAATAGTCCATTCTTCTTCCAAAGTTTCCACCTGCATTAACAGCTCACCACGCGTTTTGGTGATATCGGTTACCTTGTCAGGATCCTTTTCATAAATGTCAGGGTCCGCTAATTGTTCGTCAATTGTCGCTATTTTTGCTTCAACCTTCTCAATCTTATTTTCAACTTCGGTGACTTTACGCTTTAGTGGCTTGTACTTCTCACGTGCTTGGGCGGCGCGTTTGCGTTGATCAGCCTTAGATAATTTTTTAGGCGCATCTTCTTCAGACTTTTTCGGCTTTGTTTTACCACCCACAACAAGGTCACGATACTCATCCATATCGCCTTCATAGGTCGATACAGTTCCCTCATTGACGATCCATAAACGATCAACAGTTGCTTCAATCAAATAGCGATCATGGCTGATGAGGATAACGGCGCCTTCGTAATCAGTGAGCGCTTGAATAAGGCTTGTGCGGCTATCAATGTCCAAGTGGTTGGTCGGCTCATCGAGAATAAGAAGATGCGGTCCATCAAATGTTGCTAATCCCATCAAGAGACGTGCTTTTTCACCACCGGATAGTTTTTCAACTACTGTACCCATTTTCTCAGAGGTTAGACCCATTTGGGCAACGCGTGCACGCACTTTAGCTTCGGGCGCATCTGGCATGAGCGCGCGTACATGCTCAACAGGTGTTTCTCCAGCATGTAGATCATCAAGCTGATGCTGTGCAAAAAAGCCGATATTAAGTTTTGTAACGCGAACAAGTTCACCCGTTTGATTTTGTAAGCGATCTGATATCAATTTGGCGAAGGTCGATTTACCGTTACCGTTCATACCCAAAAGAGCAATCCGATCATCTGCATCAATGCGCAACGTGATATCGCTTAAGATTGGTTTGCCAGTTTCATATCCGCAAGATGCATTGTCTAACTTGATGATAGGCGAGGAGACGGGTTTTTTCGGATTAGGAAAATTAAATTGCGAGACATTGGTTTGCACAACAGATGCAACGGTTCCCATTTTCTCAAGTGCTTTGACGCGTGACTGAGCTTGTTTGGCTTTACTTGCTTTCGCTTTGAAGCGGTCGACGAATTTTTGCAAATGCTGACGTGCAGCTTCATTTTTAACATGCGCTTTCTCTTGCAAGATATCCTGCTCGGCTTTTTGACGCGCAAATTGATCGTAATTCCCTTTATAAAGCGTCAGCTTTTTTTGATCTAAGTGAATGATTGAATTACAAGCATTGTTTAAAAGATCACGATCGTGACTGATGATAATTGCAGTATAAGGATAGGAACGAATATAGGCTTCAAGCCATAGCGTTCCTTCCAAATCGAGATAGTTGGTTGGCTCATCAAGCAGGAGTAGATCGGGCTGCGAGAACAAGATTGCCGCCAACGCGACACGCATTCGCCAACCGCCAGAAAAGCTCGATGCTGGGCGCTGTTGAGCTTCTTGGTCAAATCCAAGGCCTGCGAGAATAGATGCAGCGCGTGATTCAGCGGAATGCGCGTCAATATCAAACAGCCGCATTTGAATGTCAGCAATACGTGTTGGGTCTGTAGCTGTTTCAGCCTCAGCCATTAATTCTGTACGTTCTTTATCCGCAGATAGTACGATGTCAATCAACGGGTCTTCAGTTGAAGGCGCTTCTTGCGCAACTTGGCCAATGCGGCATTTACGCGGCAGTGAAATTTCACCTGTTTCTGCCCCGAGATCACCGGTTATGACGCGAAAAAGGGTTGATTTTCCAGCGCCATTACGGCCAACAATGCCTGCCTTCATTCCCGTTGGAAGCGTGACAGAGGCATTTTCAATCAATAAGCGCCCGGCAATGCGAGCTGTAAGGTCTGATATTGTAAGCATAACCGCGGTTGTAGCGGTCGTTTGATGAATTGCAAGCTATAATTCAGTGAAATGAGTGAGATTAATCAAATTGAATTGTATCGTGTTGTTATCGTGTCGACGAAGCGCGAAGGATACGCGAAATTCCACACGCTCGAGCAATATACATTCTTGCGGTTTACTGAGTGTCGTCGAAAATCTGACCGTATAGATTGATTAATTCATAACACATGGTGATAGAGACATCAGAACTATCGTAATAGGCATTTGCCTCTCCGCAGGATGCGGCGCGCAGTGTAATTGGGTTCGGGAGTGCAACATGTGTATCGATAAAAGCGATGGCATCTTCAACAATTAAACTATCGCGCAGAAGTGACAGAGCAGCCTCAAACTGTGGTTCAGGTTCTTGATAGATAAGATCTACCTGATTGTGGAAACCTTCATCGGGTTTATAGGCGTCTAGGGTCGAAAACCAGCTATCGGCCGTTTGTTCAAAATTTGCGCCACAGGTTTCATAATTATCTTCAGATAACTCCGCAGCCTGAGCAAGGTAATCAAAAGCCTCAGCATCAACACCAACAAGGTGACAGACAATTCGATAGGCACGTTGAATATCCAGATCGTGCTCAGCAAAATAGTTTGATGCATCAGAGCCTTGCTCATCGGATAAAACGAACCAGAAATGCGCAGTGTTTGCGAGCGCATTGTCAGCAAAAGCTGTGTCGTCGTCAATTAAAGCAATTGTTGCAAAATTATCTGCCGCGTCTTCTTCTTGTCCCAGTATCGCGAGCTGTAATTGATCGATGACCAAATGCCCCATCTCATGCATTAAAACATGATAGGCATTACCTGCGATGTATTCTTCGCGTTCGTTCATTGCTTCGGGGTCTAATGCAAAGCATGGATTTGAAACCAATAAAATCACTGACGCGGAAAATGCTGGTATCAAACGATAAATATTGATCAAAGCAGCCTCTTCCTAGTTGTTTTCGCCAAGAAGTGCTTTCCACAAAATTGCTCCAATTACAGCGCCTACCAGTGGTGCTAACCAAAACAGCCATAGTTGCTGTATTGCCCAACCATCAGCAAATAGTGCAACGGCTGTGGATCTTGCGGGGTTAACCGATGTATTGGTGACTGGAATTGAGATTAAATGGATGAGCGTCAAGCCCAAACCGATAGCAATAGGTGCAAAGCCCGCCGGAGCAAGTTTTGATGTTGCACCTAAAATGATGATGATGAAAAATGCTGTAAGTACAATTTCTATAACCAAAGCAGACATCATCGAAAAACCGCCTGGTGAATGCTCGCCGTAGCCATTGGAAGCAAAACCACCAACACCAGCAAAATCAGACTTGCCAGATACTACAAGGTACAATACTGCAGCGGCGAGAATGCCGCCGATAACTTGCGCTATGACATATGGGATTAAGTCTTTCCATTCAAACTTTCCAGCAACGGCAAGGCCAAGAGAAACTGCAGGATTAAAATGTCCGCCTGATATGCCTCCAACAGCATATGCCATGGTAAGTACTGTAAGGCCGAAGGCAAATGAGACACCCAAAAAACCGATGCCAAGATCCGGTACACCTGCTGCAAGTACAGCGCTGCCACATCCTCCAAATACAAGCCAGAATGTTCCAAATGCTTCTGCTGCTAGTTTGTTTTTCATAAAAATCCCCTCCAAAAGATTATTTCATATCGAATTCTGTTGCAGTTTATGAGGTTTTTGAGTGTAAATACAGGGTGTTTACACCAATAGATTTTTTAGTATGTGGATATCAGGTTCCAAAAACGGACAAATTAACAGGTAATTGCGATTGTTCTTAAAACGGCTATTGCCTATGAACAAGGCAAGAGTGACGTTTGCAAAGGAAAGAATTATGACTATTCAGCTTTATGACCTTGTTGGTAGCGATCAATCCCGTCCGTTTAGTCCACATTGCTGGAAGGTAAAAATGGCTCTGGCGCATAAGGGCCTTGAATTTGAGACCATTCCGCAAGGGTTTTTGGATGTGCCCAAGATTGAAAACGGTTTAGGTAAAATTATTCCGGTGCTACGTGATGGCGATAACGTCATGAATGATAGCTTTCGTATCGCAATGTATCTTGAAGAAAAATACCCAGATAAACCTACATTGTTTGGTGGGCCGGGCGGTGTTGCACTGGCTAAATTTATCGAAAGCTGGTCGCAATTAACATTGCATCCCAAAGTTGCTGTCCTCGCTGTTGAAGAAATTAGTGAAATGCTCGATGGTGCAGACAAGGAATATTTTGTGACCGGTCGCGAAAAAATGTTTAAAAAATCTCTCGCACATGTGTCAGAGGGAAAGCCAAAAGCTGTCGAAGAATTCCCTGATCTGGTCAAGCCATTGCGTCATATGCTCAAATCCCAGCCCTTCATTGGTGGTGAAAAGCCTTTATTTGCAGATTATATTGTCTTTGGCGCTCTTCAATGGTCAAGAATATGTTCGGCCACTGCGTGTTTGCCTGAAGACGATGAAGTTATGGTCTGGTTTAACAAAATCCTCGATCTTCATGATGGTTTAGGCCGTTCAGTGAGTGCTGCTTGCGATAATTAGCACCAGAATTCATCAATTCTGGCAAAAGGCCTTGTGAAACTGAGTTTTGCGCGGTAAGAAGCCGCCGAACAATAGGGCAAACGTTATGCTCAATTGCAAAAGTTTTATCACACTCCCAATTAAAGGATATTACCATGGCGATCGAACGCACTTTTTCGATGATCAAGCCGGACGCAACTAAGCGTAACCTAACTGGCGAAATTACTAAACGTTTTGAAGATGCAGGTTTCCGCATTGTTGCATCAAAACGCGTATGGATGAGCCTACGTGAAGCTGAAGGTTTTTACGCTGAGCACAAAGAGCGTCCATTCTTCGGCGAATTGACAGAATTCATGTCATCAGGCCCAACAATCGTACAAGTTCTTGAAAAAGAAAATGCTGTTCTTGCAAACCGCGAGATCATGGGTGCAACAAACCCAGCAGATGCTGATGAAGGCACAATCCGTAAAGACTTCGCGCTTTCATTGGGCGAAAACTCAGTGCACGGTTCAGATGCACCTGAAACAGCTGCTCGCGAAATCGCTTACTGGTTCTCTGAAACAGAAGTTGTTGGCTAATCTCCAACCCAATTTTTGATATTTAAAAAGCCGCGGCTTGGAAACAAGCGGCGGTTTTTTTATGAATAATAGCGGAATAATTGGCACCAAATTCATCCGTCATATATGACTTACTCAGTATGATATCGGGCACTTTGATAAGACTTCGTTTACCATAATTTGTTCTAGTAAAAGTGTAATTTTACAACTTTAATAGATATGACAATGAGCAACGATCAATCAGAATCTAAAAAAACGCCCACTGATGCGCCGCAACAGGCTGATCAGTCGCGTCCAGATTTTGATGATATGTGGATTGAAGATGCGCAAGACGAGACCAAAGAACTAGAGCGCCTTAGCAAAGTTGCCGCCCTTCTTGAAGATACAACTGAAATCATGGCGCAAGGCATTCTTGTTCATGATACCAAAACCATATTATTCGCAAATTGCCGCGCTTATGAACTGTTAGAAATTCCAGGAGAGTTGCTGCAACCGGATCGTCCATGGCGGGATCATCTAGTTTATCGCATGGAGCGCGGAGATTTCGGTGAAGATGTTGATATTGAAAGAAGCCTTATAGAGTTTGCAAAACTCGACGGCAAACTAGGTGTAAGAACTTCCGCAGCAGAGATGCCTAGCGGGAACATAATTCGTTCAGATATCATTCCTCGTCCATCAGGGGGCCAGATTGTAACATTTACCGATGTCACGGATAGTGAAAGCTATCAGTCGCAAATCGAAACGATGCGGAACGAATCCAAGCAATTAGCAGTGATGCTCGAAGATGCCGCCCAAACGATGGCGCAAGGCATTATTGTCCATGATTGCGAGAGTATTCTGTTTTGCAATCAACGGGCTAACGAATTTCTTGAGATTGACCAGAGCGTTCTTTCTACTGGAAAATCTTATAAAGAATACCTCCGCTTTTTGTTCGAACGTGGTGATTTTGGCGAATATGAAGACATTGAAAACAGCATTGATGAGTTCATCGATAAGGTAAATGTCGGCGAGGATTTTTCACTTGAAACAACAACACCTGCCGGGCGTATGGTGCGTGCCGATGGTGTTCATCGCGCAGAAGGTGGCGAGATCGTCACATTCACAGATATTACCGCTGATCAAAGGCGACAAGAAGAACTCGCAGAGGCAAATGATCGAGCGCAAAAGCTCTATGCCATGATGGATGAAGCTGCAAGTTCCATGGCGCAGGGCCTTTTGATTGTTGATGATTCAAAAGTTGTCTTTTCAAATGATCAGCTCGCAGAAATCTTGGAGCTGCCTGAGGAATACGTCAAAGCAGGTGCTTCAATCCGCGATATGATTGTCTTTTCTGGTGAGCGCGGTGATTATGGAGAGAGCCGCACACCTGACCAAGTTGCGAATGATTTCCTAGAAAAAATGAAGGTCGGCGAAGCCTATCAAACCGAACGTTTGATGCCGTCTGGGCGTATGGTACATACAAGTGTCATGCCTCGAACAGAAATTGGGGCCGTCGCAACCTATACAGATATTACTGAAATTTCGCAGGCACTTGAAAAAGCTGAGGAAGCGGAACGAGCTAAATCAGAATTTCTCGCTAATATGAGTCATGAAATCCGCACGCCAATGAACGGCGTGATGGGTATGGCTGAGCTGCTGTCTAAAACAGAGCTAGATTCCAAACAAATGATGTTTACCGATGTTATCGTTAAATCGGGTACATCTCTTCTAACGATTATCAATGATATTTTGGATTTTTCCAAAATTGGTGCAGGGCGCATGACGCTCGATAGTGCACCGTTTAATCTAACTGAAGCCGTTGAAGATGTAGCAACGCTTGTCTCTTCAAAAGCTGCAGAAAAAGATCTTGAGTTTATGGTGCGTATCGATCCTAAAATGGGGAATATGCACATGGGTGATGTTGGTCGTGTGCGCCAAATCATCACCAATATGATGGGCAATGCGCTTAAATTTACCGAAAAAGGCCACGTTTATGTCAACGTGTTCCCTGTTTCCGCCAATGATCAGAAAGCAACTAATTCGCAGACTATCAGGTTTGAAATTGAAGACACTGGTATCGGTATCCCTAAGGAAGATCTTGCGAAGGTCTTCGATAAATTTAGCCAGGTCGATGCATCATCTTCCCGCCGACATGAAGGTACGGGGCTAGGACTATCAATTGCTGCCTCTTTGGTAAAGCTCATGTCAGGCCGTATCGGTGTTGAAAGTGAACTGGGTGTGGGAACCACATTTTGGTTTGAAATCGAACTTGAGCAATCTGAAAATGAGCTGCAGAAGCGTTTGCACAGCGATGTCTCAGGTGCTCGTATTCTCATTGTTGATGACAATGAAGTAAATCGCGCCATCTTAAAAGAACAAATGGATGCTTGGGGTTTTGACAATGCCGCGGTTAACTCGGGTGCGGAAGCAATGGCATTTGTACAAGCAGCACAAGCACAAAATCTTACCATCGATGGCATTATTCTCGATTATCAAATGCCAGAAATGAGCGGGACAAAAGTGGTAAAGGCCCTTCATTCAGATCCTATCAACTGTGACGCACCAATTATCATGCTCACCTCAGTTGATCAGGCAGAAAATGGTATCGCTTTCACCAGTTTGGGTATTCAAGCGCATTTAACAAAACCAACACGTTCATCGTTGTTGTTAGAGACGATTGTTCATACGTTGCAAGATCGAGCTTCAACAAAAGCACCAACGCGTGTTGCCCAAGCACCTGCACCGGAAGTTGGCGAGCAAACCCCCGAATTAGAGCCGCAACCTATTGCGCAACAAGACGCAATGAAACCGATGGTAAATAATGATGAGGCTGTCGTTGATATTTTAGTGTGTGAAGATAATGAAGTTAACCAAATTGTCTTCACGCAGATGCTAAATGACACAGATTATTCATTTAAGATTGCCAATAATGGTGAAGAGGGGCTTGCCTTATACAAAGAGCTATCACCATCATTAATATTAATGGATGTTTCAATGCCTGTGATGAATGGTCATGAAGCAACCAAAGAAATTCGAAAAATCGAAGCTGATGCCAATCGGCACACACCAATTATTGCTGTTACAGCCCATGCAGTAAAAGGTGATCTTGAAAAATGTCTAGAAGCTGGAATGGACGATTATCTCGCCAAACCGATCTCACCGGACATGATGATCAAAAAAATCGAAAAATGGTTTAAGTCGCAGCAAAAAGCGCGCGCTTAGAAACTTCCGACTGATTTAACTTCATATTTGTATTTTTAAAATACCATGCAACCCAGTTTATTTGTTCATCGAACTTTTGAGGGGAAGTTAAATGGAACGCATGCTCACGCTCGGGCTATCATTTTATTGGTTTATCTTTTGGTTATTCAATGGCTTAGATAAGTATTTACCTGGAACAAATTTGGGTTTGTTTACGTGGGGTGGAAAAGACCGCACCAATCAGTTCGCCGGGTATTTGGACAAGATTGATTGGTCACAAGACGCCTTTACTTATTTAATGTTCATGCTTTTCGTTATTGAGATCATCATCGCACTGGCGTTTCTGCGCGCTATTGTTTCGATATTGCGATTGAAAGATTATGGCAAATACCTACCGCATGAAACAATGAAACTACCAATACTGCTTTCTATTTTATGTTTTACAGGCTTCTCGTTGTGGGACGTGATTGTGGGTGATCGCGCTGAACTTTGGGAACATGGTACTTATATCGTAGCGCTGGGTACAACATGGATTATCGCGAGTTTTGAAACGCTCCTCGATGTTGTTCCTCGTAAGCAATATGATGGTCCAGAGCGCCGCTCAGGTGAAGTTGCCGATCGTCGCCAACCTGATCTGTCATAAAATCAGATCAGTTATCTTCAAAAGACAATAAAAAACCCGAAGCTAAATTCGCTCCGGGTTTTAAATTACAATTACGAAGTCGTTTTAGAAGCTATCGATCGCCTCAGCAAGATAATTCACTGTGCGATCAATATTTTGCAATTTGTCCAAACCAAATAGGCCAATACGGAAACACCCGAAATCGGCAGGTTCATCGCATTTAAGCGGCACGCCAGCAGCGATCTGTAAACCTTGGTTCATGAACTTCTTGCCGGTTTTCATGTCAGCATCTTTGGTAAAACTCACCACAACTCCGGGTGCGCCAAAACCTTCTGCAGCGACACTCTTAAAGCCATTTGATTTTAAAAGCTCGCGAACTTTATTGCCAAGTTCCCACTGATCAGCTTTAACTTTTTCAAATCCGTATGCTTCAACCTCTTTCATTGTTTTATGAAAGGTGACAAGTGCATCTGTTGGCATTGTTGCATGATAGGCATGACCGCCATTTTCATAAGCTCCCATGATCTCCGACCATTTTTTAAGATCACAAGCAAAGCTTGAGCTTTGGGTATCAGCCATTACTGTTTTGGCGTGCTCTGATAACATGACAATCCCAGCCGCGGGAGATGCGGACCAGCCCTTTTGAGGTGCTGAGATTAAGACATCGACGTTACACGCTTTCATATCCACCCAGATTGTGCCTGATGCGATGCAATCGAGCACAAACAAACCACCATAGGAATGAACAGCTTCACCAACCTGTGCGATATAATCGTCTGGAAGAATAAGACCTGCTGACGTTTCCACGTGCGGTGCAAACACAACGTCGGGCTTTGCGTTTTTGATTTCAGCAACAAGCTCATCAATAGGGTAGGGTGAGAATTGTGCTTGGTCATTATCCTGGCTTTGACGGGCCATCATAACATTTGCGCTATTTGGAATGTTCCCAGCTTCAAAAATCTGCGTCCAGCGAAAACTAAACCAGCCATTACGCACAACCATCACATCTTTATCTGTCGCAAACTGGCGCGCTACCGCTTCCATACCAAATGTTCCGCCACCCGGCACCAAGACAACGCCATCCGCGTTGTAAACGCTTTTCATGGTCGTAGAAATATCATTCATAACGCCTTGGAATTTCTTAGACATCGAGTTGAGCGAACGGTCGGTGAAAACCACTGAAAACTCAAGCAAACCATCTGGGTCTATATTTGGTAAAAGAGCAGGCATTATTTTATCTCCAAGTTGTGTCGAGCCAAAAAATCATTCAAAGCCCAATCGGTAGCGCTTTTTGAAAACCAATTATCATATGGTGTCCAGATTATTTTTCTTAAATTTTCGCGTTTGTTGAGAATATAGCAAACTGGCCAACAAAATTGAAGAAACTGGTTGCGCTATGAATGATCCGGTAAATAGATCGATTGATCCATGCTATGAAAAAGAAGTTTTCATTCTGGCTTTGAAAGCAACCAAACATGTTCGATTGCCTCTGGTTTTCCCTTGATACCGCCGGGCAAATCAAACTGCTCGAGTGTCTTTATTTGATAGAAATCACCATAATGGGACGCAATCTCTTCCTGCGCAATCGCATGAGGCGGACCGGAAACCCCGGTTGGGTCATATTCAAATGTGATTAATATTTGTGGTGCGTTGTTGGTAATATCTATAAGATGTTTCGCGTATTGAATCCGCATCTCGCTCGGAAGTGCAACCAATGCGGCGCGATCAAATATTGCATCGATGTGCCCAATAAGCTTGCGATGAATTTCAAAAATATCGCCAACGAAAACGTCAATATTTTTTGTTGAATACCGTTTTAATGACCCTATCTCTGCGATCTGAGGTTTAAGCTCTAACTGTTCAAACAATTGCTGAATGGCAAGCTCGCTCAGCTCTACACCGACAACTTGGAAATCCTGTTGCAACAACCAATCTATATCGAGAGTTTTTCCGCAAAGTGGCAGGAAAATTCGGTCACCTTCATCCAGCTCCAATTGATCAATATATTTGACAAGCAACGGATTGGCATGTGTTTTATGAAAGCCAATTTCATTTAGCTGCCACTTTTTATGCCAAAAGTCTGCTTCCATAATTGCCTCGATGTGTTGCGCTTATCGCCACTTGTCTTTAGCGGCATCATCTTTGTCTTTGGCATCAACCCATTCACCAGATGTGCCATCTTTAAGATGTTCTTTTTTCCAAAAGGGTGCATCGGTCTTTAAAAAGTCCATCACAAAATTTGCACCATCAAATGCCGCTTGGCGATGTGTGCTGGCAGCGATCACCAGTACGATGTTTTCACCCGGAGCAATTTTGCCATAGCGATGAATTGCTGTAATGCTGATTAAGTCAAACTTATCAAATGCCTCATGGCAGATTTGCGAAATCTGCGCTTCTGCCATGCCGGGATAGTGCTCAAGTTCTAGAGCAGATAATTGACCACCTTCATCACGGCATAGGCCTGTAAAGCTTGCAACTCCACCAATATCACCAAATTGCTTTAAGTGGTTGATTTCTGATTCTAAATCAAAGTCTTCGGCTTGAATTTGAACCCGAATAGCCAAGTTTTTGTGATCTTGGTTCGTCACGTTCATTACCCCCCAGTCATGGGTGGGAAAAAGGCGATTTCGTTGGCATTGCCAATTGCTTCATCATGAAGAACATGAGTTTTATCAAGCGCTGCTCTAATCACTTGCGGTTCCGTGAAAGCTGCCGCATAGCCATCATCGATGGTGCAAAGATGTGCAATTAGATCAGCAATGGTTACAACATTTTCTGGAAGCTCTATCTCTTCTTGCGATTTACCAATTCGCTCACGAACCCATGCAAAGTAAACCAACTTGACCATGCAGCACCTGTTATCTTTATCTACTCATTGACGATATGTTTTAAGCCGGCGCGGAAATAATCATATCCTGTGATCATGGTAATGATCGCAGCAATCCAAAGCAATGTAATACCAATATCTGTTGAAAGACTATCGCTAATGCCGATTAAATTATTTAAAAATTTATCGCCTGCGGGACCTGCAAGTAAAAAACCAAGTGCAATCATTTGTGCAGTTGTTTTTATCTTCGCAAGAAAAGTCACAGGTACTGAGATTTTTAAATCGGCCAAATATTCACGTAAGCCGGACACTAAAATCTCACGACATAAAATGATGATTGCTGCCCAAATAGTCCAATCCGCAGTGGTGCGATCAGCTGCCACAACTAATAACAAGATCGCTGCGACTAAAAGCTTGTCTGCAATTGGATCAAGCATGCGTCCGATATTAGATGTTTGGTTCCATATACGCGCTAAATAGCCGTCAAAGAAATCTGTCACAGAGGCGATTGTAAATAATCCCAATGCCCACCATCTTGCGGCATCTGAACCATGAAGACGCCCTTCAACAAAGAAACACAATACAATAAGCGGTACGATTAGAATTCGCCCATAAGTCAAAAGATTTGGCAGCGATGTGATGTGTTTAGGCATGAGACACTCGTAACTAGATCGTTCAGCGTCATCTATAGACTATTAAAACCTTGGGTCAAATAAACATCGAAATAATACGGTCAATCGTGAACAATATTGTTCTCATCATCTTTTGATATAGACGGCTAACCCAAGGGTTAAAGCGTTATGTTTAACCCAATTGCAAATTTCGTTCGCAATAAAAAACCTTCATCGTCAAATTCGGATCAAGCGGGATAACGCTGTAACAGCTTAAAACCCCCAGACGCTTTTGCAGCATTTGTAACGCATTACCTTCTCGTTTGATCCACTGAACTAAATTTTGTCTCATCAAATTATAAAGGAACGACGACAATGAATATTTTAAAAGTAACAATCCCAACGGGTGCTCTTCTGATCACAGCTCTTATGGCAGGCACTGCAATAGCCAATAATGAAACTGGTACCTCAACTGTTGAAGAACTTATCATCAATGACACGCTCGCAAAGAATAACCCAATACTTGCGCCAACAGATGCGCAATCATACCAAATTGCTTCCGCTGATGATGAGAATGAGTGCGAAGATGATGAGGACGAAAACGAAGACGAAGACGAGAATGAGGACGAAGACGAAGATGACGATGATGATGCTGATGAATATGCATCATGTAGCGATCAAGCTGTTACTAATCAGGGCTAAGCTTTCCTCATCGCTGCTGGACGAAAAGCCAGCGGTGCATTAAAAACCTACGAGTGCATTAAAAGCCATGTCGTTCCAGAGGAAGTTCCTTTGGAACGACAACGAACTTGAGTGTTGAGCCAATGAAAAAAATTCTAGTAATAGTGCTGATTTTTTTAAGTTCGACCGCCTATGCTGCAACCCATGAAGAAGAGCTTATAACACATTTGCAAAGTCAGGGGTTTAAGCTGGTTGAGCGGGAAGCCACGTGGCTTGGACGCATTTCGCTTGAGTTTGAATCCGATACTCACGAGCGTGAAATTATTCTAAACCCCAATAATGGTGCGATATTGCGCGATTATAAAGAACCCCTAGATGACAATGATGAAGACGACACGACTTTAGATAAATTCTACGGCCTGTTCTCAAAGGAACGAGATTAGGCCATGAATGAAAGAAGGCTCATTATCTTCGCGGCTCTTTTACAGATCGTCGGGTGTTTGTTTTTTGTAACACCAATTTTATTGGGATTTATCGGGGTCTCTCTGCGTCCACCACCATGGCAGATTTATGAGGCGTTGGAATTGATCTCAGCACTTGCGTTAGTCATTGGCCTGGTGATGAGCTTCCGATTTTTTCAGCGCTCTCGTAATGAAAGAGACCGAGCAAAATTAGCACTTAAGCGCGCATCAAGTGCGTTTGAAGAAGTGTTAGAAGACCGCTTTTTAGAATGGAATTTATCCAATGCTGAAAAAGACGTCGCAATGTTTTTAGTCAAAGGGTCGAGCACAGCGGAAATTGCTCATATGCGAAATACATCCGAAGGTACGATCAAGGCGCAAAATGCAGCGATATATAAAAAAGCGGGAGTTACGGGTAAGACCCAACTTTTGTCCCTGTTTGTCGAAGATTTGTTTGAAGAGAATAATTAGCGGGCAGATATTCCAACTATCCTCACCATGATGTGAGTTTGTTTTACAAAAATAATGATTATTGTTTCCATATTGTGCGCTGGAGTAAGCGTAACTATATTGTATAGTGATAGACACATCGTCTGATAGATTGGAAACATTTTTGCATATTCTCGCTGCAATCGTATCATTGGTTTTGACATTGAGTATTTGGTATTATCGATACCGAATGGCTAAGCAGCTGGCTAAAGATGCTTTTGAAACTGCAAAGAAAGTTAAGAACCAGTTGGACGATAAAAAATCTCGCAAAGCTGGTGGCGAAAACGCCTTCACCAATATCGATGATCCTTTAGCTGGTGCAGCGACAATCGCTATTTGTATTTTAAAAGAACAAGACCAGTATGATGCATCTGTTGAGAAACAAGTGCGCGATTTGTTAAAGCCGTTTTCCGTCGATGCTGGGCATTTAGAAAATGCCATTGATTATGGTAGCTATGCGTCTGAACAAGATGTTGCGCCGACCAAAGCGATTAGCCTTATTGCACCAAATATCACATCGCAGCTTTCACCCGCACAGCGATACGAAGTGTTTGAATTTATCAATCACTCATTAGAACAAGCAGATGTTCAAGATGACATTGGTGCGCGATATATGATGCAGCTTCGCAAAGAGTTAGAACTGGTCTAACACCTAAACTTAACTCGCGTCACGGAAGTGATTAAAGACAATCTCTGCAGTTGTCTTTGAAATACCATCCACTTTTTCCAAGTCTTCAAGCGCAGCCTGTGCAACTTGTTTTGCTGTTCCAAAGTGATGCAACAATGCTTTTTTGCGCTTTGCACCGATACCTGAAATTTCATCCAGTGGATTTTTGATCAACTCCTTAGAACGTTTTGCCCTGTGGGTCCCAATAGCAAATCTATGCGCTTCATCGCGCATGCGCTGGATAAAATATAGCACCGGATCGCGCGGTGGAAGTTTAAAAGGTCTCTTACCCTCTACAAAAAACTGCTCACGCCCTGCTTCACGGTCAACACCCTTCGCCACACCAATTGCGGAGATGTATTCTTCAATCTCAAGGTCTTTTAAGATTTGTCGCACTGCCGTCATCTGGCCTTGTCCGCCATCGATTAATAACAGATCAGGCCATGCAGGCATTTCGGTTAAATCTGGAGCTTCATAATCGTCGGATTTTGCTGCTTCTTGTTTTTGTGCAATCGTCATATCAGGTAAGCCATGTTCTTTAACAAGGCGCGAAAAGCGGCGGGTCATGACCTCTTTCATCATGCCAAAATCATCGCCCGGAGTGATTGTTTCATCCTTGATATTGAATTTGCGATATTGCCCTTTGGCAAAACCCTCACCACCGGATACAATCATTCCGCCTACCGCGGCCGTCCCTTGGATATGGGAGTTATCATAAACTTCAACGCGACGTGGCGCGTGTGGTAGATCAAAGGCTTCGGCCAATCCTTTAAGCAGTTTGGCTTGTGATGAAGTTTCGGCCAAGTTGCGTCCATGGGCTTCGCGCGCATTGGTGAGCACTTGATCGACAAGTTCTTTCTTCTCGCCGCGCTGAGGAACTATGACAACCACTTTTCGTTCAGCTTTGATGGTGAACGCTTCTTCCAGTAACTCCTGATCAGCGATGTCTTCAGATAGTAAGATCATCTTAGGCAGAGGTTTGCCATCATAAAACTGACCAATGAAAGCATTTAATATTTCAGCTGACGTCAGGGATGCATCTGCCTTTGGGAAATACGCGCGATTGCCCCAGTTCTGCCCCGTGCGGAAGAAAAACACCTGAATACAGGCCATGCCGCCATCGAAGTAAATCGCAAAGACATCTGCCTCTTCCACGGTTTGCGGGTTGATGCCCTGATGGCTTTGAACATGCGATAACGCTGCTAGGCGATCACGATATAGTGCAGCTTGCTCAAAATCCATATTCTCAGATGCTGATTGCATAGATTGAGATAATTGCTTTTTAACGCGCGCGCTTTTACCCGTTAAGAATTGCTTGGCTTCGTCCACCAGATTTGCATATTCATCTGCGCTGATCTCGCCCGTACAAGGTCCGGCACATCGCTTGATTTGATACTGCAAGCAAGGGCGAGTGCGTCCCTCATAATAGCTATCTGTGCAATTGCGTAAAAGAAATGCTTTTTGCAGCGAATTGATTGTTCTGTTCACAGCACCTGCGGATGCAAATGGTCCGAAATAACTTCCTTTTCGCGCGCGCGCACCGCGATGCTTATAAATGCCCGGGGCCTCATGATCACCAGTCATCATGATGTACGGAAAGCTCTTGTCATCGCGCAGCAACACGTTATAGCGCGGGCGTAACCGTTTGATCAGATTTGCCTCAAGCAGCAAAGATTCTGTTTCGGTGCGCGTGGAGATAAATTCCATTTTCTCCGTTAATGCCACCATTTTGTGGATGCGGTTGGAGTGCCCGCGTCCTTGTGCATAGGAAGTTACGCGCTTTTTAAGGTTTTTAGCTTTCCCCACATAAAGCACATCGCCAGCGCCATTCATCATGCGGTATACGCCGGGCAAATTGGGGAGGTGTTTAACCAGTGCTGTGATGAGCTCAGTGCCTTTAAGATCCTCTTGCAAAAGCGGACTCTCATTCCAGTCCAGCTTTTTCGCCATGGATTTGGCATCCAGCTCTTTTGGTTTTTTCAGCTTTTGCGGCAATGTCACATCTGATTCACTCATATGCGCAAGATGCCTCAAGGCGCTTGATAAATGCAAGTCAAATAGGTGTGTGGAATTTGAAGATTAAAGCAGTTTCGTACCAGATTGATCCTTTATAACGATAAGCGATCGCGCTTGGCATTCAACGTGCTAGAAGATAAACCAATTCAACAGATTCGCAGCAAGCTAAGGATTAAAATGACAATTTCCCATCTCATCACGCATTCTGGTGGTTTTCACGCCGATGAATTGCTGTCATCTGTGATTTTAACCAAGCTTTTCCCAAATGCAGAGCTCCGCCGTACACGAGATCGAGATTGGCTAACACCGTCCTTGAACAAAATCATTTATGATGTGGGCGGCGATTATAACGCAGATAATCAAATCTATGATCATCATCAGCGCCCCGGACCATTGCGAGAAGATGGCCAGCCCTATAGCTCGTTTGGCTTAATCTGGGCGCATTATGGCCAAGACTACCTCAAAGCGATGGATGTGCCGGAAGTTGATATTAAAACTATTCATCAAGCGTTTGACGAAGAATTTGTGTTGCCGATTGATTTGTTAGACAATGGCGCGATGGAGCCATCTGTTGCTGGTTCTTTATCTATTCTCACGCTGCCATCTTTGTTCGATATGATGAAGCCTGTTTTTGACAACTCATCTCCGAATGCGACAGATGAAGCGTTTTTACAAGCCCTTTCCATCGCGCGAATATTCGTTGAAGCGTCGATTAACGATCGGGCGGCTGTTTTGCGTGCCAAATCCATCGTCAATGATGCCATTGCAAAAGCGGGAAAATCGCAAATCTTGGAATTGCCAATGGGGATGCCATATCTCTCAGCGCTACGTGCATC
Source organism: Lentilitoribacter sp. (assembly GCA_039974935.1). Taxonomy (GTDB): domain Bacteria; phylum Pseudomonadota; class Alphaproteobacteria; order Rhizobiales; family Rhizobiaceae; genus Lentilitoribacter. The sequence goes on from JBDWIC010000004.1 coordinate 19,421, forward strand.
GGGTGCGGATCATCTGCTGTTTATGGTTGCGCCGCGCGGCGATGATTGGACAATAAATGGCATCAAATTAAATGATAACACTTTTGATCAACGCGCAGATTTACCCAGCTCATGGGCAGGGCTAACCGATGGTGATCTTGAGGCGGCAAGCGGTGTGCAAGGGGCGATCTTTTGCCATAATGCGCGCTTTATTGCCGTGGCGAACTCACGCGATGCTATCATCAAAATGGCAGACATCGCTGTGAAAGAGCATAATAGTCTATAATCCTATCAGCCCAGTTTGATCTTTTTAAAACGATGAAACGATATATGCTGTATATCCCACCAGCATTAATCCGCCACCCCATGTTGCAAGCGGTCGCGCAAGCACAGCTAAAACTATTAGCAATACACTGGCAACCATCATGACTGGAATGTCGAAGCTTAGAAGATGCGGATCAACATCCAATGGGTGAATGAGCGCGGTTGTGCCCATAATCAAGCCAATATTGAAGATGTTAGAACCCACAACATTACCCAAAGCAACGCCGCCGGATTTGCGAATAGCCGCCATCACAGACGTAACCAATTCGGGCAATGAAGTGCCAATTGCTACAATGGTTACCCCGATAATGGCTTCTGAAATATCAAGGCTACGGGCAATTTCTTCCGCGCCTTCAACTGTAAAATAAGCGCCAAGCGGTAGGCCGATAATGCCAATGACCAAAAACAATGCGATCTTCTTATAGTCGGACGTCGATTCAGGCATATCGTCGAAGTCTTCAAGCTGCTGTTCTTCTGCGCGTTGGCCTTTCACAGATCGACTGATGCGTTTTGCTTTGAAAAACTGATAGGTGAGGTAGCCTACAATACCTGCAAACAAAATGCCGCCTTCAAAATGGGTGATCTCAAGACCTGTATACATAAACCAAATGAGGGCGAATGATAATGCCATCATGATGGCAAGCGAGCTGCGCATACCTTTTGCCGATATTGCGAGCGGTGCAATGATTGCTGGCGCACCAAGCACAAGTAAAATATTGGCGGTGTTAGACCCAATCACGTTTCCAAGCGCAATGCCGGGGGCTTCATCAAGGGCGGCTTGTACGGAGACGAATAGTTCAGGCGCGGATGTCCCAAAAGCAACAATGGTAAGGCCAATGATCAACGGGCTTATGCCCAATTGCTCGGCTAATGAGACAGCACCTCTGACCAAATAATCGCCGGCAAACACCAGCACAACCAAGCCAATGGCTAGCATCAAAACGCTTAACATCTAAATCCCCTAACAAATTTGGCGCCCGCCACATCAAAGAGCTTGTTCCATCTATTCCCTCATGGGGCAAGCTCGCTTCGCACCAATATGGGAATGAAAACTAAAATCTCAATGCAGAAACTAGAAATTTTTGAAAAAAATCAAAAAACAGGAATAAAAGTCTCAATTTTAATCGTTTTATGTCAAAAAATGAGAATTTTCCTCAAAGATCTTTTCGGGGATATCGGACTTGTAACAATAGCCATCAGCACAAGCAAAGTGTTATAGACGTTTAAACACAGGATCTTGCTGCTAGAGGATAAAACTTTCATGGAACATGCAGAACTCGCCCAAAAGGTTTCTCAAATTGCCTCACTTACAGGTCAGTTCACATTGCGCTCTGGTATTGTTTCAGAACGTTATTTTGATAAATATCGTTTTGAAGGTGATCCGGTTCTTTTGCGCGAGGTAGCAAAAGGCATGTTAAAACTCATTCCGTCTGATACGGAAATTTTGGCAGGTCTTGAGCTTGGCGGTGTGCCCATTGCAACAGCTATGTCGCTGGAGTCTGGATTGCCAGTTGCCTTTGTGCGCAAGGAAGCCAAAACCTATGGCACATGCCAGGCGATTGAAGGTCAGGTTGTTAAAGGGCGCAAAGTCTGCTTCGTGGAAGATGTGATCACCACAGGTGGCGCGGTGTCCGATGCGCTTGAACTATCCCGAGCCGATGGTGCGGATGTGCTGGCCGTTGTTTGCGCAATTTGGCGCGGTGAGGGATCACCAAATATCAAAAAAGCACCGGGCTTTGAAGTACGCCCGCTCTTCACGCGCGAAGACTTAGAAGGTTAATCACACACCAAATTGGGCTTGATCAAAGCTCTAAAATCGCATTAAACTTCTATCATGTCGTATCTACTATTTGCTCTTGGATTTTATCTAACCGCCAAAGCGGGCTGGGAGATTTATCTCTATTTCAATGACCGCTCGATGTTTGAGCGCATGCGCGCGGATGTGGAACAAGGCGAATATGGCGAGGGCGAGGATATTGAAAACCCGAGCTATCTGTTCTTTGCCTACCCGTTTTTAATCGGCATCTGCTTTTTCATCGGATATTTGTTTTATATCTCGTAGGCACTCGGCACTCGCGTGACAGCAGCTAGGTGGAAAAAAGAGACTTTTGGAAAAGAAAAGCAAGGCCGGTGGCCTCAATCAGGGGAGGGTGTTCGCACTCGCCGAATTTGACCCAGTCATAACCAATTTGCCATAAGCCAACTCGCTATAAACCTATACGCCATGAACCTAAACGCAATAGGTCAAATACACCATGAGCCAACACGCCATAAGACGAACCAACCTTGCTTTCTGGGCTGCGGTCAAAACGCCCTAAGACCACAGCATCCTCCCAAAAGTCTTGTTGTAGAATAACGTTGGGATGAACTTTTGCTTTGATCTAAATCAAGTGTTTTGCGGAAATGTTAGGTGGGAGCGCGCTAATTTTTGGTCATCATTCACACCATTTGCAGCCCACCACACACCCGTGATATGCAGCTATTGTTGAACGGGAGAGCTTCATGTCGGGTGAGATAAATCTAAAAGCATTGTTGAAAACGCTGAAGGCGAAATTGGTAGACGGCACATATGTGTTTGTCACAATTGATCCAGCGGATGAACCTTCAGGGCTTAACCCTCGCATGCGATTTAATGAGGCTGAAGGGCAAACACTTATTGTGCTGAAATCAGAAGCGGTAGCGCATAATTTGCCGTATGAATTCCCATCGCGAATGATTACGCTTGATGTGCATTCATCGCTGGAAGCGGTTGGGTTTATGGCGGTGATCGCAACGGAACTTGCAAAAGAAAATATGGGTGTGAACCCCGTATCAGGCTTTTACCATGATCATATTTTTGTGCCAGAAGGCCGCGAACAAGATGCGCTCAAAGTGCTTGAACGCATCGCGCTTCATGCATAATCATCGAATATAAACCCTATTCGAAATCAATCCGCATAAGATCCAAAAACTCTTCGTGATTTTCCACCATCTCATCGGTCAGCTCTTGGCCCAATGCATATGTGATGAGTTGTACACTGGTGGTTTCAGAAATCATGATCGTATAGGCATAAACAAGCTTTAAACCGTCAAGACTTGTTGCCATGGCAACAAAAGTCGAGTCCTGATCAAATTCTTCACCTTCTGTTGTATCGATAATGATGATGTCTTCTTTTTTGACCCCACCAGCTATCTGGTTTTCATAAATGGCATTGCGCATGAATTCGAGCGTCATACCATCTTTTGAGCCAACTTCTTCCTCAATGACCATCGCATAATTGCGATCATCTTTTCTAAATTGACCGAGTAGTTCATTGTTGGCTGGCGCGATTTGTTCATAAGGTGTGGAGCCTTTGCAAAAATCAATCCGGTTGGATAAACGCTCACACGCAGAGCTGACTTCTGCTTCACCCTCAAACTGCCAGGTATTATCATCAAATAATATGACGATTTTGCCATCGATCAGCGCTTTGCCAATCTCGCTCGCGCTATAGCTTGGTCCGCTTAGAAAAAGCGTTGCAAACACCATAGTGATTATGATTTTAAAAAGTCTCATGTGCCCCTCCACAATACGTTTTTTGTAAAGCTAGCAGGGGCAAATAAATTATGCAATTCGCAAGATGAATATGAGACTAGGTATTGAGTGGTCGATAGCCAAGGCTTTGCGAAAACATAATCAAATAGCCATCAGGATCGAGCGCGAAATATTCTTTGCCGCCACCTTGTCGGTCAACTAATTTGCGCCAGATCTCACGCGGGTTTGGAAAGCGACTTCCATCTCCATCGAGATGCGGGATATCATAATGCGCAAGATTTTGAGTTTCCATGGCCTTAATGATTGGATCAACGCTCTCAACATCAATTTGAAACATCACCCCGCGACCAAATGGTGGCTCGAGTGCATCCGTTTCCCATTTTTGATCATCATGGCGCTGGCTCAACATGATCTGCGCACCTTCTTTTCGCTCTAGATAAGCAAATTTTTCTTCTGGCCGCTGATAGGCAATGTCAAAACCAAATATCTCACACCAATGATCAAGGCTTTTTTGAAAGTCTGTCACCAGTATTTCAGGCTTTAGCGCCGTAAAACCGGATTTTGGAGGCATTCCATTTTTGTTGCTGGCATCTGTCATAATTAGTCCAATGCAAGTTTTTCATCGCTTAGACGTTCAAGCCGTTCATTGCCAGTAAATGGTCCGGCGATAAATGGAATAAAGTCAAATTTATAGACCTTTTCCGAACTGAGCACATATTGTCGGTGAATGCGTAATAGGTCGCCTTTGATCCGCTTATAGCTTGATTTTTTCAGCTGATGCTTAAAGCGAATGAAGACTTTGTGCACTGGTTTGTCCGGTGTTTGAAAACCAAATATTGCAATAGGATCTGTTTTGTAAAAGCTAACGACATCGGTTAAGCATTGCACTTCCAGCCAAATCACCGAAGGATTGCGCGCAATCAGTTCTAAACGGCTGCGTACTTTATGTGCAGGCTTTGCCAGTGCGCTTTGCAACACACATCCGCCAAGCTGCGAAAAGATCACATTTTTGCCGTCAAACAAATCAGGATGTTTCTCAAGCAAAGCACCTATCACATGCACCCCAGTACTGCCGCCCATGGAATGCGTGGTGATCAATATCTCATCGCAGTCTTGATCGATATGTTGTTTCACCGCGATCTGAACATCATCGAGCCAAGCATTCACTTGCGGGTCATTTAAACTGACCATCGCCATGGTGTATCGCCAATCCGCAAACAACAAAATGGTGTGCAGCCGATTGCACAATGGCAGATATAAAAAGACGAATGCAGCAACGCTTAAAGGCAGTGACCACAACATGTTTAATGGTGCGCCAAAGCTGAGTAGCTGGGTTAAATAATAAATTCCAAAAAGCCCGATACCTATCAGCGCAAATGGAACGATTGCAAATATGCCAAACCGCCAAGCATGTTTGAAATAACCAAACAGAGCAGCATTAAACAGGACATCAAAAAACGCGCGATACCCCTTTAATAGCTGAATGATGAGCGGTTCTTTGGCGTAGTCTAAAATACGTTCGCTTATTTCTGCGATAAAAATATTTGTGTTTGCGTCCCAATCCTTGCCACGCGCATTGATCGAAAAGCTTTCAGTATTTTCATCAAATTCAGAAATTTGAAATTCACTGCCCCATACTTCGCTGGCTTTTTCTGCCCCTTTTACAAAACGGCGATAATGCTGAGCTGATGATAGGGGTTCAAATCCTGGGAAATGGATATGTTGACGCTTTACGCTCTTCACGTATTGCCATCCTCGCCAACCAGCACATTCACGCGCCAGCCGCTATCATCGCCTTGGCTCAAAATCTTAGCCATTTCTGGCAAGATAATACGTAGTTCATTGACCAGCGTAAATGGAGGATTGACGATCACCATGCCTGAACCATTTAAGGATTTTTGACTGTCTTTCACCCAAAGCTCTGTGACGATTGTGTCTGGATGACCCACAACATTGACCATGTCGAGGTTAAACTCTTTCATCTCAAGGCCAGGTTTAATTGGATACCAAAAACACATTGTGCCTGTTGAAAAACGTTCAAGCGCTTCACCCGCACCGCGAACCATGCGAAAGAAGTCTCCTTTTTCTTCAAAAGCAGGGTCCACAAGTAATATGCCGCGTTTTTCTTTCGGTGGTAGGTTTGATTTCAATCCTGACCAGCCGCTGATCTCTTGGGTTTTAACTTGAATGTCACCGGCAAAGTGCTTCGCTAGAGATTTGAAATCTTCAGGGTGCAATTCGTTTAAAGTCAGCCTGTCTTGCTGACGCATTAAATTGCGCGCAAGCATTGGGGAACCAGGATAGAACTGCAATTTACCATCGGTATTATAAGCTTGAACTGCGCTGAAATATGGTTCCAGCAATTCTTTTGCTTTCTTTGACCATTCAGCTTGTAAAAGGCGGCCAATGCCATCTTTCCATTCGCCAGTCTTTTGCGCTTCTTCCGATGAAAGATCGTAAATGCCCGGACCGGCATGCGTATCGACGATGCGAAACGCTTTGTCTTTGCGTTGCATATAGGTGATGATCCGCGAGAACACAGTGTGCTTGAGACAATCGGCAAAATTGCCCGCGTGATAAATGTGACGATAATTCATAAAATTAATTGATTTCTGTATCTAAATTTTTGGCTGTTGGTTTTTAAAATCTTCTATACACTAATGATGAGATTGTCATAAGAGGGAATCGCGGCCAAAAGAGGAATTGATGTCATGAATGTTGGTATAGTTAAAAATCAAGCAAAAATATTGCACTCTGCTTGCCCCCATGATTGTCCTTCAACTTGCGCACTCGATGTGGAAATAACAGATGAAGGTAAAATCGGTCGGTTAAAAGGCTCGGCAGATAATACCTATACCGCTGGAGTGATTTGCGCCAAAGTCGCACGATATTCCGAACGCATATATCATCCTGATCGTTTGCTGAAACCTTTGATCCGTAAGGGCGAAAAGGGTGGTGGCGAGTGGCATGAGGTGCATTTTGAAGATGCACTAGATCTGATTGCTGAAAGGTTTATCCAAACCGAGCAGCGCCACGGTGCAGAAAGTATTTGGCCATATTACTATGCTGGAACCATGGGGTTGGTGCAGATTAATTCGATCCGCAGGCTAACATATGCCAAACGCTATTCATCTATGCATGGCACCGTTTGCATCACACCGGCATGGACAGGGTTTGCCATGGGTACTGGCGCTGTACGCGGCGTTGATCCTCGCGAGATGGCAAAATCAGATTGTATTGTGATCTGGGGTACTAATCCAGTGTCCACACAGATCAACGTTTGGACCCATGCTGCAAAGGCGCGCAAAACACGCGGTACAAAAATCGTTGTTGTCGATATTTATGATAACCCAACTATGAAGCAGGCGGATCACAAAGTGATTTTAAAACCAGGCACGGATGGTGCCTTGGCTTGCGCAATCATGCATATTTTGTTTCGTGATGGATTGGCCGATTGGGATTACCTTAATAAGTTTAGTGATGATCCTAGGGGGCTAGAAGCTCACTTACGCGATAAAACCCCGCAATGGGCATCGGACATCACTGGATTGCCAGTTGATGAGATTGAGGCCTTGGCGCAATTAATGGGGCACACAAAGCGCACGTATTTGCGTCTTGGGTATGGATTTGCCCGTCAGCAAAATGGTGCAGTAAACATGCATGCTGCTTTATCTATCGCGACTGTATTAGGCGCTTGGCAGCATGAGGGTGGCGGCGCGTTTCATAACAACGCGGAGATAACAGCGCTTGATGCATCTTATGCAACTGGAACAAAAATGCTGGATCCAGATGTGCGCGTGATGGATCAATCAAAAATTGGGCGTGTTTTAACCGGAGATAGCGCAGCGCTTTTAGGCGGGCCACAAGTTCACGCAATGCTCATTCAGAACACTAATCCTGCAAATATTGCACCTGAACAACGTCGCGTGCGGCAAGGCTTTATGCGAGAAGATTTATTCACCGCAGTTCATGAGCAATTCATGACTGATACGGCAAAGTTAGCCGATGTGGTCCTACCAGCAACAATGTTCTTAGAGCATGATGACATCTATAAAGGCGGCGGGCATCAGCATGTTATTTTAGGTCCTAAAGCCGTTGATGGTCCGACAAATGAACTGGGAGGCCCGCGCGAAAATCTGTACGTGATTGATGGTCTGGCAAAACGCTTGGGTCTTGGTGATCGCGAAGAATTTAATATGACAGCGCGTCAACATCTTGATCGCATGTTGGCAGATTCAGGTTTCGGCGAATATGATGATTTTGCCGCAAAGAAATGGATTGATGAACAACCAGATTTTAAGACGTCGCATTTCTTAAATGGCTTTGCCCATGATGATGGTAAATTCCATTTCAAACCTAATTGGCAAGAAACCGTGACGATTAACTTGCCACCGAAACGGCTCGGCCGAATGGGTGATATTGATCGTTTGCCAGAGTTTCCAGATTATCTCGCGTCTCCAGAGGTGGTTGATGACAAACATCCATTCCGCTTTGCAACTTCACCTGCACGTGCTTTTTTAAACTCAACATTTGCAGAAACTCCCAGTTCAATAAAACAAGAGGGTGGACGGCCCGAAATATTAATCCACTCAGAAGATGCAGGTGATTTAAATATCAGCGAAGGTGATCTGGTCACAATCGGTAATGATCGCGGGGAAGTTTCTGTACACGCCCGTTTCTTTGATGGTGTGCGACGCGGCGTGCTTATTCAAGAAGGGTTGTGGCCCAATTCAAGCTTTGCAAAGGGTGAGGGTATCAACACGTTAACAAGTGCTGATAGTATCGCACCCTTTGGTGGGGTTGCCTTTCATGACAACAAAGTGTGGCTGCGTGCAGGTTAGTTAGTTTCTCGGGGCTTTTAGAGCGCTGTCATCGATGACGCGTTCATATAAATGCCACGTCACATGACCTAAAATTGGCAGCACAAATATGATGCCAATAAATGCTGGTGCAAGCGCCAAAAAGACCAATATTGCGATTGTTGCCCCCCAAGACAGCATGACAAAAGGGTTTGTATGAACAGCTTTAACGCTTAGGATCATTGCGGAAATAAAGTCAATTTCTTTATCCAATAAAAGTGGCATCGAAATTACTGTCAGGCTGAATAAAACGGTAGCCAGCACTGCGCCGACAAGTGTGCCAATGGTAATGAACAAAATGCCATTTTGAGTGGTTGTGATCACTTCAATAAAGTTATCAAGCGATGAAAAGCTCTGCCATTGTAAAAACAATGCAAGTAAAAGACGTGCCTGGTAGATCCAGATCCAAAACACAAATAAAACGACAAAAGACATCCAGCCAAATTCACGCTGTTGCTGACGAAAAATAACGAGAAAAATGTCATTCCAATTGAAGTCTTCACCTCTTTTGATCCTGCGGGACATTTCGTAAAGACCGACAGCAACGAAGGGAGCCACAAGCGGAAACCCAACCGCTGCAGGTAGTGTCATCCATATACTGTCAAACACCGTAAATCCGAGCACAAGCACGATACCAAATCCAGCAAATATCAACCCAAAAAATAAGGACATTAGTGGTCTTCGGGAGAAGTCTTTTAGGCCTTGCGAAAATGCGAACTTAATATCACTTACGGATATTTGTCGCACTTTAAGTGCCTGCAACATTGTTAAAGGTTGTGAACCTTGGTCCGTCGTCATGAATATCTCCTCAAATAATCCTGCGTGTTTTGCCGATAGCGAAGCAACCTCCTCATCGCTACGCTTATGGTAGTATCAGGCAAAAACCCACCGGAATAATTGATCTATATCAAAGAAAAGGACATCCAGCAGCGCTAGTCTTTCAGTTGTATTAGACGAAAGGGGAGACGAGCATGGTCGAGCAGATCGATAAATTGACGCGCTTAGTTCATGAAAATGACATGTTGCAAAGCACTGAACAGGATGAGGCTATGGCTAGTTCAGAAGCGCAATTACGTGACAAGCATCGCTCGCCCGATGATATTCGCCGCATCTTCGAAAATGGCGAATACCCCTATGCACGTAAGATGAAAAAGGCTGTTTATGAACGCAAAAAAGCGGAATTACAGGTGGAGTTGTTAAAGGCGCAGGATTGGATCAAATCATCAGGGCAAAAAGTTGTACTTTTGTTTGAAGGGCGAGATGCTGCGGGTAAAGGCGGCACCATCAAACGCTTTATGGAACACTTAAATCCCCGTGGTGCGCGCGTCATTGCGCTCGATAAACCAACGGATCGCGAGAAATCGCAATGGTATTTCCAGCGTTATGTTCAACACCTTCCAGCCGCAGGTGAGATGGTTTTGTTCGACAGGTCTTGGTATAATCGCGGCGGCGTGGAACGGGTTATGAACTTTTGTTCGCCCAATGAATATCTAGAGTTTATGCGCCAGGCGCCAGACTTCGAACGCATGTTAACGCGCTCAGGCATTCTTCTTTGTAAATATTGGTTTTCTGTCACGCAGGATGAACAAATGCGTCGTTTTAAATCGCGTGAGCTAGAGCCGTTAAAAGCTTGGAAGCTTTCACCGATTGATCGTTTATCTTTGGATAAGTGGGATGATTACACCGAAGCCAAAGAAGCGATGTTCTTTTATACAGATACCGCAGATGCGCCATGGACGGTTGTTAAATCAAACGACAAAAAACGTGCTCGTCTTAACTGTATGAAGCACTTCCTAGCGTCCATTCCATATCCGAACAAAAATGAGAAGATTGTTGGAAAACCCGATCCGCTAATTGTTGGATCTAGCAGCGATGTCATTGGTCGTTCGCAGCATATATTGGGTAAAACGCTGCACCCAGATCAAAAAAGATAAGCATCATCCGTATCCGAAAATTACAATAATAACAGGAGAAATTATGTCCCATACACCGCATGAACTGGCTGAAGAGTTTCCAAATGAAATTGAAAAATTACATGAACTGAAGCTCAATAATGCACATTTTGTCAAATTGTCAGAGCTTTATCATGACATAAACCGTGAGATACATCGCATTGAGACAGGGGTGGAAGCTGCTTCTGAAATTCGCGAAACAAGCCTACGTAAGCAGCGTATAATGCTCAAAGATCAAATCGCGGAGATGCTGGGTAAAGCTTAGCTGTCACCGCCACTGGAGCGTCGGCAATTGGGAGTTTGCCGGCGTTTTAGTCTGTCTGCACAAGATTAAGTGTATTGGTCATGTCACGCTGGGTAATGCTCTCAAATATTATTGATGTTTCAATACGATGGATCTCTTCCCTCGAGGAAAATTTTTCAATTACGACCCTGTGCACATGGTTGGTATCGCGGGCAACAATTTCTACAATTGCATCAAACTTGCCGGTGACCATCCAGCCGCCCTTAACTTCAGCAATTTCAAGCAACCTATTTAGAAATTCCTCCAAATCGCTTTTCCGGTGTTCTGCTAATTGAATGAATAATAGCGCCTTGATTGGCAGGCCAATCTTATCAAGATCAATATCAGAATAGCTTCCTTTTAAGATCCCGCTTTCATGCAAACGCTTCACGCGCTCATGAACACTTGAGGGTGCCAGTTTTACTTCGGCTGCAATCTCTTTGTTGCTAATCCGAGCATTATTCGAAAGAAGCGTGAGTATTCTAAGATCTGTCCGGTCAAGTTCAGGCATTTGATGATATTTCCGAAATGTGTTCGTTTGAAATAGTTTAATCCAAAGAATATTCTACAAAAAGTCAATACTAATGAATTTATATATGTGGATTTATCGATATGTTCGAAACGAAAATTGCAATTATTGTGCGTGAAGATCTTTTGTCCTGGCAAAAATTAAATGTAACTGCGTTTTTATCGGGAGGTCTTGTTGGGCAAAATCCAGATCTTGTAGGTGAGCGATATCAAGATGGCAGCGGGCACAGTTATAGCTCGTTAATTATCCAGCCAATCATTGTTTTAACAACGGATGCAAATGGAATGGCGAAAATTCATAACCGAGCTTTGGGGCGCATGGTGGATATGGGGATTTATGTCGAGGAAATGTTTGCCACAGGACATGACGCTGCCAATCGTGCCACGATACAAAATTGTGCAACCGAAGATCTAAAACTTGTTGGGATTGCGCTGCGAGCTGACAAAAAGATCGTCGATAAAATCACCAAAAGTGCAAAAATGCATCCTTAGTGAATTTAGATGATACCTAGCTTCATCTAGAGTAGCGATTTAGCTCCGTTGATCTTTGACATGTTCTTGGCCCCAATCACGCAAAGCAATCAAAATAGAATCAAGCGTACGCCCTTTTTCGGTCAAGCTATATTCCACCTTTGGCGGCACAACAGCATAGACTTTGCGCGAAATTAAACCGTCATTTTCCAATTCTCGTAATTGTTTAGTTAGCATGCGCTGTGTCACAGAACCGACTTTTCTTTTGAGTTCTGAAAACCGGATTTCACCATCTAATAGGTGGTAAAGGATAATTCCCTTCCATTTGCCGCCAATTACTTCAAGAGCTGCTTCTACGGGGCAGGCTTTTGAAAAGTCATAATTCTTGTGTCGCAATTAGAGTTCCTCTCAGTATACAAAATGTACCTATATGTATAAATTGTACGTACTTGCCATAAGTGCTAATTATGCCTAACTGATGCTTGAAAATAAATCAACCTGAACAAAAAGCACGAGGTTCGTTATGAAAGCATTTGGATTTACTGGTCCTTTCTCACAAGACAAACAAAATTATGTAGAGCAGCTTGATGTTGCAACCCCTACACCCATTGGACACGACATCCTCGTTGAAGTGAAGGCTGTAGGGATAAACCCAGTCGATACTAAAGTGCGCGAGCGCGCCGCTGCAACAAATGATGCGCCGGTGATTTTGGGATATGACGCTGCAGGGATTGTGAAGGCCGTTGGAGATAAGGTTTCACGGTTTAAGGTTGGGGATGAAGTATTTTACGCTGGGCTGGTTAGTAGAGCAGGTTCATTTTCCGAAAACCAACTGGTAGATGAGCGTATAGTTGGATTTAAACCCAAGTCGATATCCTTTGCTGATAGCGCTGCGATGCCTTTGACATCGATCACTGCTTGGGAATTGCTATTTGAACGTTTTGGTGTTGAGAAATCAAAAGACGCAAGCGGCGTACTTCTCGTTATCGGTGGTGCTGGCGGTGTTGGATCTATGATGACGCAGCTTGCAAGTAAAATGACGAACCTCACTGTCATCGCAACAGCCTCTCGTGCAGATACGGTAGATTGGTGCAAGAAACTGGGGGCAACGCACGTCATTTCCCATCGTGAAAATTTGGTCGATCAGATCAAAGCACTGGGTATTGAGCATATCGATTACGCAGCAGGATTAACGCGGACAGATCTGCATTTTGGCGCGATGATTGATCTGCTTAAGCCTGGTGGCAAGATTGGTATCATTGATGATCCTGGCTCACTTGATGTGTCACTAATGAAGCCGAAATCAATCTCATTCCATTGGGAATTCATGTTCACAAGAGCAATGTTTGAAACCGAAGACATGATCGAACAAGCAAACTTACTCGATGCTGTCAGCAAAATGTTGGATGAGGGCGTCTTACAGTCAACTATGACAAAAGACTTTGGTGAAATGAATGTTGAAAACTTAAATAAGGCATTGGTTCATCAAGCCAGCGGTACGGCGATCGGCAAGAGTGTTCTTACCGTTTAGCTTACGTGAGTAAATCGCTCCATTCCGGATGGCGCTTGAACCACATAGCGGCATAGGGACAAAGTGGTGTGATTTTCATCCCTGCATCGCGTGCCTCATGCGCTGCATGTTGCACGAGTTGTGCTGCTATTCCGCCACCGCGAAACTGCGGTGGCACACCCACATGGTCAATGACGATATGTTTTTCTCCGGCATTTATGAAAGTGAGATTGGCTTCTGATCCATCGCCCATTCGCTTTACATATCGGCCTTTATTGCCGCCAGTTTCTTCTTTGGTAATCGTCATAATTGCTCGTTTCTATGTCTCAACAATTGGAATGAACTCCTGATCATCGCCAGGGGGAAGCTTAAATCTCCCATGGTCCCAATCGCCTTCAATCCACGCCTGTTTTGCCGCTTCTATCTTATCTTTCGATGATGATACAAAATTCCACCAGATATGGCGAGGGCCATTTAATGTTTCGCCGCCGAGCAATATGAGCCGCGCACCATAAGAACCCGCTTCCAAGGTCATTTGATCACCAGGTCTGAACACCATCATTTGTCCATTTTTAAATTCTTGTCCGGCAATTTTTATCGAGCCTTGGACAATATAAACACCTCTATCCTCATGATTATCTGGCATCGGGATTTTCGCATGCGCTTCAAGTACCGCATCGGCGTAGAACATCTCTGAGAATGTCGTCACCGGCGCTTTCTCACCATATGCATTTCCTAAGATAAGGCGGACTTCTTTGCCTTCACCTTCTAAAAACGGTAGGGAGGATTCCGGCTGATGCTCAAAGCTTGCATCATCATCCTCATGTTTTTCTGGCAGTGCGACCCAGGTTTGAATACCAAAGAGGTTGGACTTTCCTTGTCGCGTAGCTTCACTTGTTCGTTCTGAATGCGTCACGCCATTGCCAGCAACCATCCAGTTTACTTCACCGGGGTAAATCATTTGATTGGTTCCAAGGCTATCGTGATGCTGAAATTCACCGTTAAACAGATATGTCACGGTGGCTAGACCGATATGTGGGTGAGGGCGCACATCAATCCCTTCATTGGTCAAAAACTCCGCCGGTCCCATTTGGTCAAAAAATACAAATGGCCCAACCATGCGCCGACCTGCAGCCGGCAGTGCTCGGCGCACTTCAAATGCGCCAATATCACGCGAGCGGGGAACAATCAGCGTTTCAATAGCGTTGGCTTCATCAGCGTTTGGGCAATGCGGCTCTAAGCTTGGGTTCCAACTCATGAGGAAGGCACTCCTTTTTGCTTAAGCGTGTCAGCCCATTCTGGATGGTATTTATATTGAGCGGCAGCAAATGGGCAAAGCGGCATAATTTTAATGCCCATTGCGCGCGCATCTTCAACCGCCTGTTCAACAAGTTTTAAACCAGCGCCAGTACCACGAAATGCTTCGGGCACTTCTGTATGATCAATGATGATCATGCTTTTGCCAACTTTTGAAAATGTTAGCTCTGCATGTGCGTCAGCACCGTCTTGTATAAGTACATAACGGCCTTTGGTGTCAGTATCTTCGCGTTGAATTTTCATTTATTCGCTCCAATTACGTTCGTCTTGATATTGAACATAATCGGAGCGGATAATAACAACAAGATGGCTAAATCAACACAAATTGATGCGAAAAATGAAACAATTTCGCGAATAACCAAATGCTAACTTTGGGCGATTATCGCACCTTGAGGGTCATCAGAGCCATGGCGCTTTGACATCATGATCACACCGATCACAAGGATAGCACCACCAATATTTGCCATTAAATTAAGCGGCCAAAACGCACCAATTGCACCAAGTATAAGAACCGGAATGAACCAAATTTTTAGCGGTCCTTCAGCATAGTTTTGTACCAATGCATTAAAGGCATAAATCCCAAACAGTGCAAATACCCCAATCTGCATAACCTCAATGAAGTTGCCGGAAATAAGCGGGGTATATGCAAACATTAGCGGTACGATATAAAGCCCTTTTGCTATTTTCCAGGACTGGAAACCAGTCGCCATTGGTTTGGAACCAGCAATTCCAGCAGCAGCAAATGCTGCTAAGCAGACCGGCGGCGTCACATTACTATCTTGGCTTAACCAAAAGATGATCAAATGCGCTGTCAGCAAGAATACTGTTTGAATTTCTGCATCAATCAACAATGGTCTAAGCGTGATTGCCACTTCAAACGGAATTGTGCTCATAAGTTCGGATGCATCCGCGCGCGTAAGACCCGTTGCAATATTGGCAACATGTGGGCTGTCCACCAGTGCAAACATCGCCATTTTAGTTGGATCGGTTATGCCTTGGACCAATTGTTCGATAATCAAGCTATCCGCCATAATGCCAGCAAGTGCAGGAGCTGTTAGGATAGCAAGGATAATGTAGGCTGCCGTCACAGGTAGCCCCATTCCCAGCACCAAAGATGCCAATGCAATCAGCAAGATTGCGATAACAAGCGAGCCTTGAGACCATTGGGCAATCATCAGCGAGAACCCATTGCCAACACCTGAGGTAACAATCGCATTGTTCATGATGCCAATAACAACAAGCAAAATACCTGTCATGATTGATGATTTCATACCAATCAGAAAGGCTTGCGTGATTAATTTATGGTCCATCAAAATGGGTTGGAAACGTTCATGATTGATGATTTTTGACACAAGCCATGTGCCCCATGAAACAAGAACCAAAACACCAATTGCCCACGATGCAGCATAGCTTGGCGTTACGCCCGATAAAAGCAATGTAATCATGACAGTGAGCGGGATGATGAAGGTCAAGCCACCAGAGATAAGCTTGCCATAATCAATTGTCAGATCAATCTCATCACCGACATTATATTTTACAGCTTCAATCCGCACGATAAATGCAACAGATAGGAAATATAAGAAGGCTGGCACGACAGAAACCGCAACAATGGTTGAATAGGGGATGGAAGTGTAACTTGCCATCACAAAAGCGCCTGCACCCATAATTGGCGGCATGAGTTGGCCACCAGTTGATGCGGCGGCTTCAACGCCTGCTGCAAATTTTGCGCGAAACCCGTTGGATTTCATCAAAGGAATGGTAATCACCCCTGTGGAAGCAGTGTTTGCAATGGCTGAGCCTGAGATCGTGCCTGTTAAAGCCGATGAGATAACCGCAACAAATGCGGCACCGCCTCTGATACGCCCAGCAACAAGTTTGGATAATTCGATCACGAAATCACTGGCGCCAGATGCCACCAAAAACCCGCCAAAAATCATAAACAGCGTAATGTTTGTTGATGAGATGCTGGCGAGAATGCCGAACATGCCCTCATCATTGTAGAGCGTTCTGAACATCACATCATTGAGCGGTAGCGATGCTGCACGGAATACACCCGGCAAATGAGCGCCGAGGAATAAAATATAAGACAGTGAGATAATAACCAGCGCAGGGATGACCCAGCCTGATACGCGCCGCGCCAGATCAATGCCAGCAAAGACGAGAATAAAGCCAGCAGCCCAATCAATTGTTCTAAACTGCCAAGCCTGACCAGTAACTGCGAGCGTGCGCTCATACATACCATCTTCACCACCTGCAACCCAAAGGGCAGCAGCTGCAACGATCAATCCATAAGCAAGATCAAACGGTAATGCATATTTTTGTTCGACTTTTTCACCAAAGGGGCTATGGAAAACACTGGCTAGAAAGGCAAATCCGGCAAAGTGAATGGCATTCTGCCACATGCCAGGTTCAACAAGCCACACATTGGTCAAGATATGCCAAATACCAAATAAAACTGCAAAAGACGCAACCAATGTCGCGGTTTTGCTTCGGCTGGCTCCTTCTAATGTGAGCCATGAATAACGATCGGCATAATGCGCTTCACGCGTTGGACTGGATGTGTTTATTGCCTCTGCCATCTGACAAGCTTCCCGAGATAGATCTTTTTTTAGTTATTATAAAAAAGGGCAGCTTAGAATGCCAAGCTGCCCAATATATTCAACTCAAACCGTAGGTTTTACTGAGCCATCAAGTTGGCTGGAATTTCCAAACCCATTTCTTTGTAGTATTTCGCAGCACCAGGGTGCAACGGAGCTGGTAGACCTGCCATAGCTTTTTCAACAGCCATTGCTTTTGTTGCAGGGTGGATAGCTTGTAGGAAACCTAGGTTTTCGTACATTGTTTTTGTCAAAAGGTAGACATGCTCTTCGTCCACACTTGCGTTTACTGCCAAGAAGTTTGGCTGAGCAATTGTATTGATGTCAGCTGCTTGACCAGGATATGTGCCTGCAGAGATTGTGTAAGGAACCCAAAGGTTTCTGCCACCATCCATCGCATCAAGTTGCTCGTCAGTTACGTTTAGGATTGAGAACTTGCCTTCGTTCGCTGCCATCAATTTTGTGATCGCACCTGTTGGAGGACCTGATGGGATACCTGCGCCAACTGCTTGACCGTTAGCCAAAGCATCTGCTGTTGGACCATAACCTGCATAAACAAGTTCAAAATCGCTATCGATATCTAGGCCAAGACCAGACATCAATACTTTGTTTGAGCCAATTGTACCCGAGTTTTGGCGACCCATGCCCATTGGCATGCCTTTAAGCGCCTTAAGGTCGTCAACTGTACCAGTTGTTGCTTTTTCTGCTGCTACAACAAACTGCTCAACGTTTTGCCAAAGCATAGTCACAGAGCGAAGATTTGTTTGTGGTTCTGTGATTGGGCCCGTACCTGTAACAGCATATGAGCCGAATAGACCTTGAAGAATAGCAAAGTCAGCAGTACCTGCACCAAGTGCTTGAACGTTAGCGCCTGAACCTGCAGAGTTCACAGCTGTTAAGCTAAATTTTTGTTTAGGAAGCAGTTTCACTTTTGACAAAGTTGAAATCGCAGTACCAACAGGGTGATATGTACCGCCCGTTGAAGCTGTGTTCAAAACGTAGTCTTTAGTTTCTGCCAATGATAGATTTGTTGAAAGCGCAAAGATTGCGCCAGCAGCCAGAGCTGTAATAGTTTTCATCATATTCCTCCAATTTTATGCTGATGATAGCATATATTGAACACCCAATTCTCTCCTTTTGAGTGCTCTTGATAGGCAATAAAGAGAACTTGTTGATGTTTCGCAATGAAGAAAACTGCCAGAAAGTGTTTCAATGCTCTGCGGATTTCCGCAGAGTGGATAATGTCTGGTTTAATTGTTTAGAACATCGTCCTTGTTAAGGCCAAGTTTGACGATCTTTTCATTCAAAGTTCTTCGCCCAATCCCCAAGCTTTCTGCAACTGCATCCATTCGGCCTTTATGTGTGGCCAGAGCTTTTGCGATCAATTGCCTTTCAAAGGCAGCAACCGCTTCGCGTAATGTATCAGGAATGTCCTCTTGCACATTATCGCGCGATAATGCACTTGCAACAGACCCCACACCACGCCGCGCAGATAAAACACGTCTTTCTGCAACGCTTCGTAACTCGCGCACATTCCCCGGCCAATCATGTGCTAGCAATGCCGCAATATCATCTTGGTTGGCAATCGGCGGCTCTATCTCATAGGTTTGTGCAAATAAGCCAGTAAAATGGGCGTATAAAAGCGCAATGTCATCTCGTCTTTCCCGCAGAGCAGGGAGCTTTAGCACCACTGAATTTAAGCGGAAATATAAATCCTCTCGAAATTCTTTATCGGCTATTTGCGTTTCAAAAGCTTCATTTCCAGCGGATATTATGCGGAAATCAGATTGCTTTATCTGTGCCGAACCAACAGGCGTGAATTCTTTTTTATCAAACACTCGCAACAATTTAGCTTGCACCTCATGCGGTATCGCGCCCAATTCATCAATGAATAAGGTTCCGCCATCTGCCTGCTGCAAATAGCCTATAGATCCGTTGGCGTTTCCAAAAAGAGTTTCTTCAAATTGATTGAGTGGGATGGCTGCGCAGTTAATGGCTACAAAAGGTGCAGATGCGCGTGTTCCAAGGTCATGCAACGCGCGGGCAACAAGTTCCTTACCCGTGCCCGTTTCACCTAATATCATGACGTTCGCGTCGCTATCTGCAAGGTCCAAAATGTCTTCACGTAACGCTGATATTTGCTGTGTTTGCCCGATTAGAATCCGGTCCAACCCTGATAGGTCTGAGAGCCGCGCTTTAAGGCGTGCTTCGTTTAGGGTGAGCTGGTTCATGCGCGCTGCATTTTCGAGTAACCTAATCAAGCGCCTTGGATCAAATGGCTTTTCCAAAAAGCTATAAGCACCAGATTGAATGGCATCTACTGCCATTTGAATATCACCATGGGCGGACATCAAAACCAACGGGATGTGCGAATAGGCGTTTGGTGCAGACTTTAAGCTTTGCAATAGCTCAACACCTGTCATCCCAGGCATACGCACATCTGACAAAATCACATCAAAAGCACCGTTTTCCAATTGTGCGATCACTTGTTCCGCCCGCGAAAGAGTATGAACCTCAAAAGTAGCGCTTTCTAAAAGGTGTTTAAGTGAATCTCGCATCTCACGATCATCATCGATGACAAGAATTTTTGTTTGGTTACTCATGATTGACCTTGTCAGCGTTTTTTAATTTTAACAGCGGCAGTGAAATGATAAACTCAGCCCCTCCATGCTCGAGGTTTTGAGCTGTCATTATGCCCTTATGTTCCCGAATGATTTCCGTTGCGATAGACAGACCAAGCCCCATGCCATCGCCCGATGCTCGCGTTGTATGAAAGGGTTCTTGCAGTTTTGCAATGTCTCGATCTCCAAAACCTGTCCCATTATCCCGCACAATAATGTTGACGATTTTGTCATGTGTTTGGAGAAAAATTTCAAGCTTTTTCACGGTGCGATCTTCCATCGCTGTAATGCTGTTCGTTAAAAGATTTACGATAACTTGCTCAAGCCGCAATCGATTGCCAAGTGTATATATCGTTCTAGGTTGCGCATTAAATATTGCCTTCACACCTGCTAATTGCAACGTGTGTTCAACGAGATCAAGCGCACCTTTTATCACCTCTTGTATCTCAATATTCTGCTGCTTATCTTCATGTCCAACGGTAGAAATAGGGCGTGTGAAAAAACGGAGTTGTTTGGTAATGTTATCCATTCTGTCAATCACACGGGTAAGCTTCTCAAGTGTGTGACCGGGTTTCAGCTCACCGCTGATCTCAGCTGCTGTGAGATGGTTGCGCAAGGCCGAGATTGGTTGCCCCAATTCGTGTGTCACAGAAGCAGATAACTGCCCAAGTGCGGCCAATTTACTTGTGCGGGATAATTGCTCTTGAGCGCTTTTTAATTCGTGATTTGTTTTAAGTAGTTGAGCTCTATCAGACTGAGAAATAGACAAAGCACTACGAATGCGTACTGATCGCATGAAGGTCGCAAAGACCAAAAAAACCGCCAAAACACTGCCAAAAATGACCGTTGTAAGCACTGTTCGTTCATAAATTCGCGTTTCACTTAAAAGATAATGCACAGTCCAATCCAGGCGATTGATCGGCTCTTTTGCATAGACAAAATTACCTCCATCAAGTTTGGCAACATCATCACCTTGGGTTTCCCAGTCTAAGCTTATGAGTTCTTTTCCAATAAATTGGCGGTTAATCGCGATGGCTGCAATTTCATCGCTCGATAAAGTTTGCAAAGTTCTGTAAAGCCAGGAACGATTTGATGACAAAACAACAATACCGTCACCGTTGGAAACAAAAACATTTTCTCCACCTTTTTCCCAAAGTGACTGCAATTCACTCATATCGATTTTAATCGCAATAACGCCAATGATAGTTCCGTTTTCAAACACCGGTTCGGATACAAAATAGCCAGGTCGTCCGGTAGTTGCGCCAACGCCGAAAAATTCACCACGACTGCCACTCAATGCGTTTTGAAAATAGGGGCGAAAGCCATAGTTTTGCCCCATAAAGCTCTGAGGCAAGTTATAGTTTGACGACGCAATTACACTGCCGCTCAAATTCATCAAATAGATGGCTTCAAGGTTTGATACATTGGCAAACTCTGCAAGACGATTGTTAAGCTCAAAAGGGATAACACCATCTTGCCCAGTTGAAACTCCGGAGATGACCAAAGGATCTTTTGATAGTACGTATGGCAGGTATTGAAATCGTTCAAGCGTATCGTTTAAAGACCTAGTATAAAGCGATAATCGGTTCGCAGCTTCTGTGGTTTCTTCAGAGCGAAAGTAAGACGTAGCGGCAAAAAACAAAGAGACGATCATCGCTATTGTCACAACAATCAAGATGACAGTAACGCGCTTGCGCTGCGGGCGCACCAAATCACTCGCATCCTTATGCGGTTGCGTTTGATTATGCTTTATGACGTCTGTCCCTGGTTTTTGAATGTTCAATGTCTTTTATGTCCAAGCTTTGGTTCACCGATTGATAATCAACATAGAACCGCAGGACTTGTAAAGTCTGGACATGCAGAGTTGCGCAGACGTAAAAAAATCCCTCTGCGGAATTCCGCAAAGGGATCGTGGTATTTCTTCATGTCTTGGTAAGTGTCAACCGACGCTTACGCCAGCTCTTAAGCCACCCCAGTGACGACCATTTACGAAAATTGGTGCAGATAAGTCTTTCATCATGACAAAATTCCCGCCACCCATATCGCGGCGATAAGTTTGCATCACAAATGGATTAGTATTCTGTCCAGCTGCCAAGCCTGTTCTGTCATTGAAGATCCGGCGATTGCGACAATTGCCAGCATTCCATGTTGGATCATCGCTTTGCGGCTGAGAATAGATGAGGTTGTGAGTTGGAAGATAACCATTACGATCAACCGCGGCACAAAATGCAACACGCTCATGTGTGTTTTTAAACGCTTCTTGCAACTGAACTAAGTTTGCATCCGTGAAGGCCGTAAATCGCGTCATCACTTGCTCAGGGTTACTGCCCTGAATTTTGATATATTGCTCATCAAACAGATCATCCATGGATAGGCGACCAGAGGCAATGGCATCTTCAAAGATCCTCGCAACCACATTAGCATTTTTGATACAATCGCGAATAATCGGCGTATCTTCCGTTTCAATGCCACTTTCTTCTAGCAAAAGCACCATATCTTCTGTGAAGGATACCAGATCGTCAAATTTACCAGATGTCGCCTTGAGTTGATTACAGTTTTCATTCGATGATTTATCAATAATACGAAGATCATTAAGAACACGAACACATGCTTCATTGTTGGCTGCAAGGGGATCCGCCATATTGGAAACCGATGTGACCAAGTTATCAACTTCTTCGCCGAACTCGCGAAACTTACGAAACTCTTCGTTGGTGCTTTCAGCGCGACCAAGCGCTTCTGTAGCAACATCATAACTTTTTTGACTGTGATCAAGCAGGCGACCAATGGTTTTTTCAAGATGGCCCAAACGTTTGATGATGTTTGCTGACACAGCCGCAGTTTCATCCGATAATTCGCTAACAGATTCCGCTACAACACCAAAACCTTTACCAGCACTACCTGCATGGGCGGCCATGACACCGGCATTAATTGCCAGCATACGTGTTTGGGTCGAAATTTTCTGGATGGATTCAGAATAGTTATGAACCTGGGTAAGTTCAGACTTAATATCACCAAAAGCTTCAATTGTTTCGGTTGTTGATGCTGACATGCGCTTAATGTCGTCTGAAGCGACTGTGAAAATATGTTCAATAGCATTTGTTGCTGTTGCCAATCCTTCATGAACATGGCTGGCACGTTCAATCGTTTCATTTGCGACTGTGCTAATGGTTTGATTGCGTCCTTCAAGAGCTTCAACTGAATCCAGCAGTTGTGTTAATGAGGCAACTTGATCTGTTAACTTGCCCGTTACATCACCAACCGTTCCGGATGTGTCGGCAATATTTACTGCCAAAGTGGTGATACGTTTGGAAATATGGGCAAACGCCGATGATAACGTTTCCAATTGTTCCGTTTGGCTAAGCTCTTCACGGTGAGGTGCGGGTATTTCGTCAAATGACGCATCGTCCTCGATAAATTCTTCTTTCAGCGCTTGCATTAAAGGTGCTCAATCGTCGTTAACTGTTGATCGGGTGCAATTATCAGTTGTCTGAATATGCAATTTCTTGCCTAAATGTAAAAAAATATGGTGAATAAGGTGTTAAAAAATGTCTCTAGATTAGTGTAATGGGGCGGTAATTGAAAATACATTTGAGTATTTCTTAGTATTGCGGAAATATTTTCAACTGGTTGTATTTTTTCAGAGCCCCATGATGGCCTTGACATTAATTAAAGCCATCCCTATCTACCCATCAAGGTCGCTGACACCTGCCGTTCGCTGGTTTTTCCATGGTGAAGTTCAGTTACTTATGACAACCGACTTTCGTTTTTAAAACGCGGGGTCCGTTGGCAATGCGAACCCCAACTACTTAAAGTCCGCTTTAAATTATGAAAGAGGTTATGATGCATATTCAGCATTTATCTACCGATGAGTTAAAAACTCAAGCAAAAGCACTGCGGCAATCAATGGCTCAGGATGGTCATGTGATGTCTCATAGTAAATCTTTGGAAATCTTGGCAAAGCAGCTGGGTTATAGAGATTGGAACACATTATCCGCGCTTGCTGGCAACAATAAAGCATTTGCCTACGCATTGGGTGAAGCAGTATGCGGAACCTATCTTGGACAATCTTTCGAAGGTGAAATCATTGGTTTGCGAAAAGTTCCCAATAAGCAACGCTTTGGAATAACGATCAAATTTGATGTTCCAGTGGACGTTGTTAAATTTGAGGGGATGAGCAATTTTCGATCACGCATCAACATTGTTGTGAACGAAAATGGTATCAGTGATGATAAAACATCTGATGGCCAGCCCCATCTAAAATTGGCAGCTTAAGCCAAAAAATCATGCGCATCTTCACTCAGGCGAGGGTGCGTTTATGAAATGAGATAATCGTTTTCATTTGATTGATCATCTGATGCTTTTAAATCCAAAAACTCAGTTTTTTCATCTTGTGTCATGCGCACTTCTTCGCTGGCGAGTTGCTTTAATGCGCGCTGATACAAAATATGTTCGGTTTTTAAAACTCTCCCAGCAAGACTATCAGCTGTGTCATTTGGAACTATTGGAACAACGGCTTGCGCGATAATAGGGCCTTCATCCATCCCTTCAGTCACAAAATGCACGGTACAACCATGAACCTTGCAGCCTGCTGCTATCGCTCTGTCGTGAGTATGAAGACCTGGAAATAACGGCAGTAATGAAGGATGAATATTGATCAGCTTGCCAGACCACTTTTTAATAAACTCACCAGATAAAATACGCATATATCCCGCAAGGCATATGAAATCGAGATCCGCTTCATCAATAGCTGCTAAGATGGCCGATTCATGGTCTGTTTTTGACGTATAATCTTTGCGCGGAAATGCAACAGCATTGATACCCATTTCGCGTGCAGTATCTAAGCCTTTTACGTCTGGTTTGTCTGAGATTACCAGACAAATTTCTGCAGGGTAATCATCATTTTGACACGCTTGGGCTAACACCTTCATGTTAGAGCCTGTGCCAGAGATCAGTACACCAACGCGTTTTTTGCGTGGTTTATCGATCATGCTCATATTGACAATTGTCCTTTGTAAACAACGCCTTCGTCATTACTTCGTGCAATAACACGACCCATCTTGATAACTGTTTCGCCAGCCTCGGTTAGTGCTTGTGTCACAGCATCTTCGTTCTCAGCATCAGTGGCAACCAGCATGCCGACGCCGCAGTTAAATGTGCGCAGCATTTCATTGGGCTCAACACCACCCGTTTTTGCAAGCCAAGAGAAAACTTCCGGTACTTGAACCGATGTGAGATCAATTTCAGCTGAAAGATTATCTGGTAACACACGGGGGATATTTTCAGGAAATCCACCACCTGTTATATGGGCCATGGCCTTAACCGCATCTGTCTTGCGGATCGCATGCAAGAGTGATTTAACGTAAATGCGTGTTGGTTCCAGCAAGTTTTGCCCCAATGTTTCGCCGCTAGACGCGCTCTTAAAGGGGGCAGCGTCTTGATATGACAAGCCACTTATTTCAACAATCTTACGAACAAGCGAAAAACCGTTGGAATGCACACCAGAAGAGGCAAGCCCAAGCAGTACATCACCTTCGGTGAGTTGTTCGCTTGGAAGCAGTTTATCTCGCTCACAAGCACCAACAGCAAAGCCCGCTAAATCATAATCATCACCGTGATACATGCCCGGCATTTCCGCGGTTTCACCACCGATTAATGCGCAACCTGAAAGCTTGCACCCCTCTGCGATACCACGAACAATATCCACTCCTTGCGCAGTATCGAGCTTGCCAGTTGCAAAATAGTCAAGGAAGAACAATGGTTCAGCCCCTTGCACAACCAGATCATTGACGCACATCGCAACAAGATCGATACCAACTGTATCGTGAACACCTGCTTCAATGGCAACGCGTAATTTCGTGCCAACACCATCATTTGCCGCAATAAGTAAAGGGTCTTTAAATCCTGCTGCTTTGAGATCAAATATGCCGCCAAATCCACCGATTTCGCTATCCGCACCAGACCTGCGCGTTGATTTTACCAACGGTTTAATTTGGTTGACCAGGTCATTGCCAGCGTCAATATCCACGCCCGCATCTGAATAAGTAAGGCCATTTTTGCCGTCTGTCACGTCAGATATCTCCAAGTTTGTCGATGATATATTCAAGCTCTAAAGGTCAAATCGCATGTCAGGGCACAAGGTGCAAGGCATTTGCTCGATAATTCAGAAC
Source organism: Lentilitoribacter sp. (assembly GCA_039974935.1). Classification (GTDB taxonomy): domain Bacteria; phylum Pseudomonadota; class Alphaproteobacteria; order Rhizobiales; family Rhizobiaceae; genus Lentilitoribacter. The sequence goes on from JBDWIC010000004.1 coordinate 45,543, forward strand.
TCTTTTGTTTGCCTACATAACCCACAAAATTGGTCATGACATTTCCGGATCATATTTCATCGAAATTTAATATTAAATATCCACTATGCTCGCTAGTAAATTTGCAAGTTGGATTATCTGCTCTGTGAAGAATTTAAAGTGGAAAATTGCTAGATTACGTGTGAAAACACGAGCAACGCCCAAAACACTATGGGTGCGTTATCTACTTGGTTTATCACTAATTTTTGTGGTGCTCGTCATCAGTCATAATAATTCTTTATCGGTTATCAGTTCGGGTAAAGAACATGCTCAAATGATCAATATGGGTGGCCAACAGCGAACGCTAAGCCAGCAAATCTTTATTCTCGCAGAACGTTATTATGAAAATCCGACACCAGAAGACCATGTCATACTGTCAAAATTCGTAAATACCTTTTTCGACGTTCATAAAGAATTAACCAGCAATGAGAACATGTCGAGTGATCTAAAAGAGCTGTATTTTGATCCAGGTGCATCCAACAGGCTCGACGCTGATTCAAGAAAATTCGTTGCTAAGGTCTATATTATCCTCACTGGACGCATCGGGAGCCAAAAAAGTAAAGATGCTTATGATTATATTCGAACCTCGGCACCAATATTCCTGCTTGGCAAATTAAACCGCGCCGTTACGCAACTCGAAAATGATGCAAAGAGTGACGTTGATGCTTTGGTCTTTAATCAACGCTTGTCATTGTTGGGAGCTGCGCTTCTTCTCGTCATTGAATTCTTCGTAATATTCTTACCATCACAGCATTCTGTTTTGCGTGCAATTCGACGCTTGGAACGCCATCGTAAATCATTGCGTAGTGCAAGAAGTGCGTTGGCTGCAAAAAATGATGAGCTTAACCAATCCTATGATCAAATGGAGCGTGCGGCACTGCATGACGCGCTCACGGGGCTTGCCAATCGCCGATATCTTGAGCAGGAGCTTGATGATCGTTTAAAACGCTATGCAAAAGATAGCGGCACAATGGCTGTGCTTCATATTGATCTCGATAACTTCAAACTTGTAAATGATACACTTGGGCACGCAGCTGGTGATTTTGTGCTCGAGCAATCTGCGAGAATATTTAGCGAAAATGCGCGTTCGAGTGATTTCATTTCTCGCGTTGGCGGGGATGAATTCGTGATTGTCTCAGATAATCGCATTAACAAAGTGTCTGCAGAGAACATAGCAAAGCGGATCTTGGCAGCCTTTGAAGCGCCACTTCAGTTTAATGATGAGGAACTCATGGTCGGTGTAAGCATCGGCATTGATGTATTCTGCCCCAAGGAAAAAGTTGGCGAAAACTGTGTGAGCCAGATTTTAACCAATGCGGATGTTGCCTTGTATCTGGCAAAAGAAAATGGCCGAAATCGCTACGAGGTGTTCACCAATGAACACTATCACAAGTTTATTGAGCAAGCCTCGCGTTTTAACCGCCGCTAGTTAAAAACAAACCTAGATATCTCACATAAGCTCGAAATAATGCCTTTTAACTTCGGCTAGATTTCACTATATCTCAGTCAAAACGTCCACATAGCACTATTTGGGAGACCTGAAATGAGCACGCATATTTCTGCGAAGACTATCCGTCGTCAGGCAATTTTCTGGGGCATAACGCTCACGTTATTTGCGCTGTTCTTAATCATCTTCAGCTCAATCTTATTGCCATTTGTTGTTGCTATGGCACTCGCATATTTTCTTGATCCGGTGGCTGATCGGCTTGAAACTTGGGGGTTATCACGGCTTTGGGCAACGGTTGTTATCCTATTTGTGTTTATACTTATCTTCATTTTGGCGTTGATGATTATTGTTCCAGTCCTTGTTTCACAAGCTTCTGATTTTATTGAACGGTTACCAAATTATGTGACCCAATTGCAGGAATTGCTGACAGCGGAAAGCACAATCTTGCCTGAATGGATGAATGCTCAGATCGCCGCAATAAAAGATGGTTTTTCCGGCGCCCTTGCAGAAGGCGCAGGGTTTTTAAGTAAACTCTTTCAACAGATCTGGAATTCAGGCAAAGCATTGGTAGATATTGCTTCATTGTTTGTCATCACGCCTGTTGTGGCATTTTATCTGCTGCTTGATTGGGATGATATGGTGGCAAAAGTGGATAGCTGGATCCCTCGCGATCATGTTGAAACCGTGCGTGATCTTACAAAGAAAATCGATTATGCCATTGCAGGTTTTGTTCGTGGTCAAGGCTCGTTATGTGTGATCCTTGGTGTTTTCTATGCCATCGGGTTGTCACTTGTCGGGCTTAATTTTGGATTGCTCATTGGCATATTTGCCGGGCTCATTAGTTTTATACCTTATGTGGGTTCCCTTGTTGGGCTTGTCTTATCTGTTGGTGTGGCTGTTGTTCAGTTCTGGCCTGAATATGGAATGATTGCGTTGGTTGTTGTAATTTTTGCAGCAGGTCAGTTCCTTGAAGGAAACATCTTGCAGCCAAAACTTGTTGGTTCGCGTATTGGCTTGCATCCTGTATGGCTCATGTTTGCACTTCTTGCATTTGCTGCGATATTTGGGTTTGTCGGTATGTTGATTGCTGTACCAGCTGCGGCTGCAATCGCTGTGCTTGTAAGATTTGCGATCGAGCGATATTTAGATAGCGATCTTTATACCGGGAATGGAGATGAAGCATCAGATAGTATGCAAGATAAGGCCGAAAAAGGTTGAACCTGCGTGACTGGTGATCAAAAAAATATGCCCAGCCAAATTCCACTGAGTTTTGATGTGACACCATCTAAAGGGCGCGATGACTTAATTGTTTCGCGTTCAATACAGGGAGCCATCCAAGTTATCGATCAATGGCCTAATTGGCCTTCGCATCTTGTTGTCCTTGCGGGGCCCACAGGATCTGGAAAGTCGCACATCGCAAATATTTGGCAACAAAAATCAGATGCTTTCGAAGTAAGTCTAAGCGCTGGAACTGATAACCTGGTCGATGTGGTCAAAACCACGCCTGTGCTGGTTGAGAATATCGATCAGTTGTTGGCAAACTCTCAAGCAGATGAAACCAAGCTCTTTCACATGCTCAATTCGGCAAAAGAAGCTGGCTCATTTGTGTTGATGACAGCGCGGTCTTGGCCTGCTTCTTGGAAGGTTCAACTGCCGGATTTAGCCTCGCGCATTAAAGCTGCCACCATCGTTGAAATTAGCGAACCAGATGAGCAGCTCTTAACCCAAGTTATATTCAAACTATTTGCAGATCGGCAAGTTGAAATCGATGAGAAAACCGTCAATTATTTGGTCATGCGAATGGAGCGTTCATTAGCGGTCGCTAGCGATATTGTAGAAGCAATGGACGAGCTGGCACTATCGAAAAAAACATCAGTTAGCCGCGCAATTGCGGCGGAAGTTTTATCAAAGTTTGAAAATAGTAACTAAGAATTACATTCGTATGCTAGGGCGCTGCGAAAGTGTGTTAGAATGAAACAACAAGTTCAAACGTCAGCTTTTCACAAAAGTGTCATGCAATACGGTTAACCAGTAACCCGAGCGTGCTGATGTGATCGCTACGATAGGTTTATGATTGTCTCATGAGTAAAAAACACAAACTAAAACATAATAATACTAACGACATCCAGCCATTACACGGCGATTGGTTTAAAGATCCTTCGCGCTTCGTAAATCGTGAATTTTCATGGCTACAGTTTAACCACCGTGTTTTGGAAGAATCTCATAACCCAGCACATAGGTTGCTCGAACGATTGCGCTTTTTGTCAATTTCTGCCGCCAACCTAGATGAGTTTTTTATGGTGCGAGTTGCAGGCCTGGAAGGGCAAGTGCGCGAGGGTGTTCATGTCCCTTCACCAGATGGGTTCACCGCTCAAGAACAGCTCGATAAGATCTTCTCAGTTACTTGCGAGTTACAAAATAGCCAGCACGCTTCTTTGACAGAATTGCGTGGCCTGCTTGAAGATGAAGGCATTTCTATCATTCGCCCAAATAAGCTCAGTCAAGATGACCATGATTGGCTTGAGCAAGAATTCTTAGAAACGATCTTTCCTGTTCTAACGCCACTTGCGATTGATCCCGCGCACCCATTTCCGTTTATTCCAAATTTAGGATTCTCGATGTGTTTGCGCCTCATTCGCAAAACTGATCAGGAGCAGCTCATTGCATTGTTGCGTATACCAACTGCGATTAAGAGATTTATTCTGCTGCCAAGTGAGGCAGGTAAAACGCGTTATATCACAATTGAAGATGTAATTAGTCAATTTATTACACGCCTTTTCCCAGGGTATGATGTTCATGGTTCAGGGACTTTCCGTATCATTCGCGATAGTGATATCGAAATAGAAGAAGAAGCGGAAGATTTGGTGCGGTATTTTGAAAGCGCCCTTAAACGCCGCCGCAGGGGTTCGGTAATTCGTGTTGAATTTGACGATGAAATTCCTGAATACCTACGCGAATTTGTCATCCATGAACTTGATGTTCCGGAAGATCGTGTCGCTATATTAGGTGGCCTTTTGGCGCTTAATACGATTTCAGAGCTGACCAAGCTAAATCGCAACGATCTTTTGTTTCCCGATTATAATGCGCGTTTTCCTGAGCGTGTGCGTGAGCATGGTGGTGACTGTTTTGCGGCCATTCGTGAAAAAGATCTTATTATCCATCACCCTTATGAAAGCTTTGATGTGGTGGTGCAGTTCTTGCGCCAGGCGGCGGTTGATCCTGATGTGTTAGCCATTAAGCAAACACTATATCGCACATCGAACAATAGCCCAATTGTACGCGCGCTCATGGATGCAGCAGAATTGGGTAAATCGGTTACTGCTCTTGTTGAACTTAAGGCGCGTTTTGATGAAGAGGCCAATATCCGCTGGGCTCGAGATTTAGAGCGCGCAGGTGTGCAGGTTGTTTTTGGATTTGTGGAGCTTAAAACCCATGCCAAAATGTCATTGGTTGTGCGCCGTGAAGAAGGTAAGCTTGTTTCATATTGTCACCTTGGTACGGGCAATTATCACTCTGTAACCGCGAAAATATACACCGATCTTTCTTACTTTACCTGCGATCCAAAAATCGCGGCTGATGTGGGGCAAGTGTTCAACTATATCACTGGATATGGTGAACCTGAGGGGGTCACAACGCTTGCCGTAAGCCCGCGCACCATGCGCCCAACAATTTTGCGCCATATCGATCAAGAGATTGAAAACGCGCATGCTGGCAAGCCGGCTGCGATATGGGCAAAAATGAATTCCCTAGTGGACCCGGATATCATTGATGCGTTTTATCGTGCCAGCCAACAAGGTGTTGAAGTTGACCTTGTTGTGCGCGGTATATGTTGTTTACGGCCACAAATTCCCGGTCTTTCAGATCGTATTCGCGTAAAGTCCATTGTTGGGCGTTTCTTAGAGCATAGCCGTATCATTTGCTTTGCAAATGGCAAGAAAATGCCGTCGAGCGATTCGATAATCTATTTCGGCTCCGCCGACTTTATGCCACGTAACTTAGACCGACGTGTTGAGACTTTTGTCTCAATTACAAACGAAACTGTGCATGAGCAGGTGCTTTCACAGATCATGTTGGCAAATTTGATTGACAACCAGCAAAGTTATGAAATTCTCTCGGATGGGACATCTAAGCGAATGAAAGTTCGTAAAGGTGAGGAGCCATTTAACGCGCAGGAGTATTTTATGACCAATCCGAGCTTGTCGGGTCGTGGGGAGGCGCTAGGATCAAGTGCGCCTAAACGTATTGCCAGTATTCTAGCTGAACGTAATAACAAAGCGTAATGACAATTTAATGTCTGTTGTTGAAAGTGATGCTCAAGGCAGGTTGCAGGGTATAAAACCCGTGGCTGTCATCGATATTGGTTCAAACTCGGTTCGCTTAGTGGTCTATGAAGGCCTCATGCGTTCCCCAACCGTTTTATTTAATGAAAAAGCTTTGTGCGGACTTGGTCGCGGATTAGCCACAACGGGTCAAATGGACCCTGAAGGTGTTGAACGTGCAATTAATGTTCTGCACCGATATCGCATGCTTGCCAATCAAGCGGGTGCTAAAGATGTTTATGTGCTTGCAACAGCTGCAGCGCGTGATGCCAAAAATGGCCCTGAATTTATTGAACGTGCTGAAGCTGCATTAAATTGCAAACTTAATGTGCTTACGGGTGAAGAAGAAGCCAAATACGCAGCTCTTGGTATTGTCTCGGGCGTTTATGCCCCTGATGGCATTGTCGGCGATTTAGGTGGTGGGTCTCTTGAGATCGTTGATATTAAAGACGACCAGCTAACTGGCGGTATAACTATGCCATTAGGTGGCTTACGTCTTCAAGAGCAAGCCGATGGCGATATCGATGAAGCTCAAAAAATTGCCAAAAAGCATATTTCAAAAGCGGACGTTTTAGATGGTGGTAAAGACCGGGTGTTTTATGCGGTCGGCGGTACCTGGCGTTCGATTGCGAAACTGCATATGGAAGCGACGAACTATCCGCTTCATATGATGCAAGGTTATGAAATTGAATATGAAGAGATGATGAGCTTTTTAGATAGCGTCACGTCTTTAGATGAATTTGAAAAAGAGACATTAAAAGCCGTTTCTAAAAACCGCCGTATCCTTCTTCCTTTTGGTGCTGCGACCATGCAGGAAGTGCTGAAAAAAATGAAACCATCAAAAGTGGTTTTTTCAGCGCTTGGGGTGCGTGAAGGGTTTTTATATTCCAAACTTGATAAAGAGCAGCTAAAAGAAGATGCTTTGTTATCAGGTGCCCGTGAGTTGGCAATTTTGAGGGCTCGATCACCCGCACACGCACAAGAATTAGCTGACTGGACCGGCGATGCTTTTTCAATTTTTGATGTCAAAGAAAAAGGCCAGGGTGCGCGCTATCGTATGGCAGCATGTTTGCTTGCAGATATCAGCTGGCGAGCTCATCCTGATTATCGCGGTTTACAAGCGCTCAATATCATTTCCAATGGTGCGTTCTTAAGCGTTAGCCACCCAGGACGTGCTTATATCGCTTTGACAAATTACTATCGATATGAAGGTCTGCGAGATGATGGGATTTCTGCAGGATTGGCTGAAGTTGCAACCGATAAATACATTTATCGTGCCAAGCTTCTGGGTGCATTGCTAAGAGTGTTGTATTTGTTCTCAGCTTCGATGTCGGGCATTGTACCAAAAATCAAGCTGGAAAAAGCTGGTAAAGATAAAGACACGGATATCCATCTTCTTGTTCCGAAAGATCTTGAGGATTTTGTCGGCGAACGGTTGATGACACGTATTGGTCATTTGGAAAAATTTACCGAGAAAAAGATCGAAATTAAAATCGTCGATTAGGCTTCATTGAGATGATTAGCAAACAAGCTCAAATTGCAAAGGGTCAGCTTCAAAAGGAAGTGATTAATCCAGCAGTGAGCCTTGAGGAGCAACGCGCGGATTGGAACAAATATGCATCTATGCAAGCTCTTGCTGATGGTGTTAGCGCACAAGAAGAAGTAATCGCTGGGGTCGAATGCCTTTGGCTTTTACCTGAAAACATCATTGATGAAAAATTGCTTATTTATGCGCATGGCGGCGGACTGGTCGTTGGCTCAATTATAACTCATCGCACCTTTGTGTCCCACCTTTCAAAATATATCGGGCGAAAGATCCTCATGGTCGGCTATGGCTTATTGCCCGAAAATGACTTTTCAAAACCAATGCTTGATATTTCAGCCGTTTATCGCGAATTACTGACGAAGCGAAATTACGACCCGCAACATATCTATTTTGCTGGAGACAGCTCCGGCGGCGGCGCATGCTTGTCTTCATTAATAAACCTACGCACGGAAAACTCGGCGTTGCCAAAAGGCTTTATCGCAATTTCAGGCGCTTTTGATGCATCATTGCAAGGTCAAACAATGCAGTCAAAAAACGACAGTGATCCTGTGCTTTCATTTGATGTTTTGCACCATTGGCAAAAGCAATATTTTAAGGGAAAAATTGCACTTGATCACCCTTATGTTTCTCCCATGTTTTCAAAACTGGGTGGTTTGCCAGAAATGCTTTTAATTGTAGGTGGAGATGAAGTCTGGTTAGACGATAGCATTCGCGTTGCCGATAAGGTGCGAGCGGCCGCTGGTTTGGCGGCGCTAATTATCTTTGATCAGATGTGGCATGTTTTTGTGTTGGACACCCAATTGCCGGAGAGTATTCTCGCAATGGAACACATAAAAACATTTTTAGATAATGGTTCACCGACACATTAGTTATGCTCTTCTAAACCCTTCATGGTGAGATTGTAATTCCGCCATATTCGTTCGATATTTTGTGCATCAGAAATGGAGCGCTGACCTTGATCAGCGATAAAGTTTTCAATGCATGGATTACGCAAAATTCGCTTCAAAGAAGTTCCAGTATCAAATGGGCTGCCCGAAGGGGTACGCCGCAGATATGATGTGGTAGACGATGAAACACGCATAACGGTGTTTAGCTGTGATATTGAAAAGAAGCATCTCGGTGGTATTACAAGGTTTCACAAAGATGAATTGAATATTGCCTTTCTCCAATCAGCTGGCAGCACCAGCAATACATGGAGTTTGTCAGGTCCTGACGGTTTGCATTGTGGTGATATTAGCCGTTTGGGTGGTGAGAACAATAATTGGCGAGCTAGCAAGGCAAATGGCTCGTCTTTTGCGATCAGTGAGCAAGAAAAACTACCTCATAGTATCATGCGCAGCCCATTAGAAGGCTCGGAAGAGGCTTATTCAATCGTTAAGGGTGATCAGGAGATTGGCGTTATCGCGCGCCTCGCAAGGGGCAAGCCAGAAGCTAAACGCAGAGGCTTATTTCGTCATTTGACAAAATTAGTTACAAATTATGATTGGGTGCTGCAAATGGGGGAAGACTTCACCCAGGATGAGATCATGTTATTTGCATCCGCAACCTTGGCAACGCTTGAGATTACTCTACCCATTGAGCATGCTGCATAACTAAATTTAATTCTAGTTCTTAATCTTCCGTAATTGATGTTACATCAGCCTAACTGCGAGCATGTGGCGTTTGATTTGCGTCTTTTGCTGTTCTTGATGTTAAACCCTTGGTTTACTAAAGTGAGTTCTGAGTGATTGTTCTGGGGTGATAGATTATGACCAAGTTACGCCTTTTGGTGTTGTTTCCAGTTTTATTCTTGGTTGTTTCTTGCGCGTCTGGGCCATCAAATTTGATCGGAATAAACGCGCTGGAACCTACACGTGTTGTCTCTGAAGGTGCTACGATCCAAAATCTCTTCATAGCAACATCCCGACGTCGATCAGATGATGCATCTGAATTCTTTTCAGGTGAGCGTGAACAGGCTTTAAATCTCGCCAATGTTGATGTGTCTGTTCCAAACTCTCATGTGCCCGGTAAACTAGAACAACGGCGCTTTGGTGAACCTGAAGATATCTCAAAACACTTTACTATCGCAAAGCCTTCGGTTTTTGCCAATAGTCCAGATTTTGTCACAAAGCTGAACTCCAGTTTATCTGCAAAAGCACCAGGAGATCGCGAAGTACTCGTTTTTGTGCATGGCTATAATACCAATTTTACAAGCGCAGTTTTACGTGTCTCTCAATTTGTAAAAGATACCGGTTTTAATGGCGTGCCATTGCTCTTTACTTGGGCATCAAGAGGGCGCGCATTGGACTATGTTTATGATATAAATAGTGCGTTGCAGGCTCGGTTTTATCTTCTTGAGCTTGCGGAAATATTGGCTGGTACGAACGCCGAGAGTTTCAGTATTGTTGCGCATTCCATGGGGAATCTCGTCACGCTTGAAGCTATGACACAATTGATTAAGCAAGGGTTCCGGTCAAAGGCTGAGCTGAACCGCGTTATCTTAGCTGCCCCGGATGTGGATTTGGATTTGTTTGATCAATATGCAAGCGATTTAGCTCCGGTTAGCAAAAATATCGTTGTCCTTGTTTCAAAAGACGATCGCGCATTGAAATTGTCTCGTCGGATTGCAGGCGGTGTTGATAGGGTAGGGGCAGCAGACCCCGATACAATTGCTGAATATGGCCTTGATGTAATAGACCTGACACAAATTGATGATGATAGTAATGTCCATCATACTAAATTTGCGCAATCGCCTGAGATTGTTAAGCTTATTGGGCGCGGAATTGCTGATGGGAATACATTATCGACAACTACAACCGATGGTCTGGAAAATAGCATTGGTTCCGTATTTCGTGGTTTTCGTCAGGTCGCATCCGGCGTGGGTACCGTTGTTACATTGGGAAACTAGCAGTGATTAAAAGCATTTTTGTGCGCGATGATAAAAAATGTTTGATGCAACAAAAAACGGGCGAGTTTTGAACCCGCCCGCTGTTTCAAGTAATGATCATGTTTAGCTTGCTGATAGGCAAGTCTTAAACGATGTAGCCATGTTTTTGATCAATGTGAAGTAAAGCTCCGGTCCATTGTCGATGCCTGTTCCAAGTGGATCAAGAACGCCGGATTTTGCATTTGTACCCTCAGTTACCGTCTGAACCAGTTTCGATTCAAACTGTGGTTCTGAGAATATGCAAACAGCGTTAAGCTCTTTGATTTTAGCATGTAACTCGCTGATGCGTTCAGCACCTGGCAACACTTCTGGAGAAACGGTAATTGAACCGACTGCGGACATGCCAAAACGTGTTTCAAAATATTGGTAAGCGTCGTGGAATACGACAAAGCCTTTGTCTTTCACCGGCTCCAAGTCGGCTGATACTTCAGTAATCAAGGCATCAATTTTAGCCATTAGTGCTTCTGCATTTGCTTCGTATTTCTCAGCATTTTCAGGATCAACCTCGGCCAGAGTTTCCTCAATTTCATGAACAATAGCTTTGGCGTTTAATGGGTCGAGCCAAACGTGCGCATCAAATGCGCCGTGATCATGTTCGTCGTGATCATGTTCGCCCTCAGCATGCTCTTCGTGCGCATGGTCATCATGCTTTTTCTCATCGGCATGTTCTTCGTGTTTGTGTTCATCGTGATCGTGCTTGTCGTGATCATGCTTGTCGTCGTCTTTGTGATCGTCATGATCGTGTTCATCATGTTTGTGCTCGTCGTGGTCATGATCATCGTGTTTTTTTTCAGCATGCTCATCATGTTTATGTTCATCGTGATCATGGTCGTCATGCTTCTTTTCATCAGCATGTTCATCGTGTTTATGATCATCATGATCATCATGATCATCATGACTTTCTTCGCCGTCATGGTCATCGTGGTCGTGCTTTTCAAAAGCACCACCTTCGCGGAATTCCAACTTAATCAAATCATGTGCATCGATCAATTCAACGGATTTTGCATCACCAGCTATAGCTTCTAATGGTTTCTCTAAAAATGCTTCTAATTCATGCCCGAACCAAAACACAACATCAGCGTTTTCCAAAACGCGCGCTTGGGATGGTTTGAGTGCATATGTATGAGGGGAACCTGCACCTTCAATGATTAGCTCCGGCTCACCAACACCTTCCATCACTGCCGCAACAAGCGAGTGGACAGGTTTAATGGATGCTACAACGTTCACATCTGCTTGAGCAGAAATAACACTTGTGGACAATAGGGTCGTTGCAAATAAAGTAGATTTGAAAAATCGCATTGGGGACTCCGAAAACGCGCTGAATATGTGATGTTATGTTATTACATTCTTGCGTAACGGTATAACGTGTGCAATATGTGAAATCAACAACTAATTTAAGTTGAGCTACAATTGAGTTAAGCTAAAAAAACGATGCTACAAAAAAACGAATCTCTTATCTCGTTGGATAATGCGGGCCTTTTTCGTGACAGAAAGTGGTTGGTCCGTGGCGTATCTATGACGGTGGAGCCGGGCGAGATTTTAACGCTAATTGGGCCTAACGGTTCAGGTAAATCTACGACAGCAAAAATGGCGCTTGGTGTTCATAAACCAAGCGAGGGCGCCGCACGTCAACGCGATGGATTGACCATCGGTTATGTGCCGCAAAAGCTCTCGATAGATTGGACGTTACCGCTGACTGCAAACCGTTTCATGAGCTTAACAAGCAAAGTCACGCAAAGTGAAATCGAAGCAGCAATGGCATCGACAAAGACACTTCATTTGCTAAAATCAGAAGTACGTACTTTGTCTGGTGGCGAATTTCAGCGAGTGTTGTTAGCACGCGCAATCGCGCGAAAACCAGATTTACTTGTACTCGATGAACCCGTGCAAGGTGTTGATTTTAATGGTGAAATTGCGCTTTATGATCTTATCAAAACTATCCGAGATCAAATACAATGTGGGGTGCTTTTAATCTCTCACGATTTGCACGTCGTTATGGCTGCAACGGATCGGGTTGTTTGTCTCAATGGCCATGTGTGTTGCTCAGGAACGCCAACTGCTGTAACATCTAGTGATGAATATAAGACCTTGTTTGGCGCGCGCGCGACTTCAGGTTTGGCAATTTACGAACATTCGCACGACCATGAACATTTACCCGATGGCCGCGTTCGCCATCATGATGGCACAATAACGGATCACTGCCATCCCGAAGATGGCCACCATGAACATGACCATCCTGGCGATGGCCACCATGAACATGATCACAATGAGATTACCCCAAAATCACAAAATGAAATAAATCGTGGAGCAAATACTGATGCTAGATGATTTCTTCACAAGAGCGTTAATTGCTGGCGTAGGCGTCGCACTGGTCGCAGGGCCGTTGGGTTGCTTCATTGTATGGCGCAGATTAGCCTATTTTGGCGATACACTTTCGCATGCCGCTCTGCTGGGTGTAGCGCTAGCCTTTTTGTTTGAGGTCAACATTACGCTCGCAGTTTTTGGTGTGTCTATTTGTGTTTCACTTGCGCTGTTGTTGTTACAAAAACGAGCGACATTATCATCGGACGCTTTGCTTGGGCTGCTTTCCCATTCAGCGCTGGCAATTGGCTTAGTCGCATTGGCCTTTATGACATGGGTGCGCGTTGACCTCATGGGCTTTTTGTTTGGCGATATCCTAGCTGTCACTCCAACTGACATTGCAGTTGTGTGGGCAGGTGGTGCAATCGTGCTGTTCATTCTTGTCTTGATTTGGCGGTCGCTGTTTGCTGCAACGGTCAATATTGAACTTGCGCAGGCAGAAGGTATGAACCCAGAACGCGCGAATGTCATTTTTATGTTGCTCATGGCAGCTGTCATTGCAATCTCAATGAAAATAGTGGGTGTTTTGCTGATCACAGCATTGCTCATTATTCCAACGGCAGCTGCGCGCAGATTTTCGTCTGGACCAGAACAGATGGCCATCCTTGCGGCGCTTATTGGTTGTGGCGGTGTCTTTGGTGGTCTGTTTGGCTCATTAGAGTGGGATACACCTGCAGGACCAAGCATTGTGGTTGCAGCGCTTGGTTTGTTTGTTATATCCGTATTACCGTTACCATTTATGAAATCTATTCATTCGCAATCAGTTGCTGAGCAAAAATCAGGACTTAAATAAAGCGAACAAAATCAAGTACCAGAAAGGGCGTGTATCAATGAGTAAATATGAAGCATCAAATACCGATTTGACCAAGAACCAATCGCTGGTTATGGGCGCACTTTCTCAAGCCGACGGACCGCTTAGTGCCTATACGATCCTTGATGAATTGCGTGAACATGGTTTTAGAGCACCTCTTCAAGTTTATCGTGCGTTGGAAAAACTCGTTGAATATGGTTTGGTGCATCGGTTGGAAAGCCTGAATGCATTTGTTGCATGTCAGCACACTTCCTGTGGTGGAGACCGCAAGGAAAATGTGTTGTTTGCAATTTGTGAGAAATGCGGCAGTGTACAGGAACTTGCCAATGATCGGCTATTAGATGTCGTTAAAAGCCTAGCAAGTGATATTGAATTTACATTGACAGAATCTGTTATTGAGCTGCGCGGCTTGTGTGCGACTTGCAAATCAAATTAGTCTTTTTCAGCATTTGAAAATACTGACTATAAAATCGCCGATAACCTAATTGACTGGCAAGTCAAAAATCACTAAAAATTGCATGAATAATAAGCTGGTAGTCGCCCGGGGTAACATATTATCGCTTCTAAAGAGCAATCAAAATTGATTGGCTTAACGGTCAAATCAAAACGCATGCCGGACTGGCTCGCAAACGGCATTGGTTCTATTTTCAACCATCTTTTTGGCTTTTCCCAATTCAATCTGCTGTATGACAGATTGCCCGAACATAATGCGATGGGATTATCCAACGCATTTCTTGATAAACTAAATATCGATCTTAAAGTATCTGGAGAACCTGCTTCATCAATTCCAGAAAGTGGTCCGGTTATCTTGATGGGAAACCATCCATATGGTTTGTTGGACGGTATGGTGATGGATTGCATCTTAACTGAAATTCGCACAGATTCAGTTCTCATGGGGTTTTATGCTTTAGGCCAAATTCCCGAATATACAGACCGTTTAATCCTTGTGGACCCGCTTAAAAAACGCAGCAGACAATCCCTTAATATCAAAAGTTGGCGCCAGGCATTTCGCCTCATGTCAGGTGGCGGTGCCCTTATTGTTTTTCCTGCAGGTTCTGTGTCGCATTTTCAGTGGAAGAAAAAATCCGTAGCTGACCCTGAATGGAACGCACATATAGCAACGCTTGCCCGTAAAACAGGGGCGACAGTTCTTCCGGTTTATTTGCATGGGCATAATGGCTGGTTATTTCAACTTTGCGGCATGATCTCGCCAAAGCTGCAAAACCTTTTCATTTTTAAAGAGTTTCCGAAAATGAAAAATCGCCAATTAGAAGTAACTCTGGGTAAAGCAATGCCGCCAGAAGCTTGGTCTGACATTGACGATGATACGGTACTGATAAATCATTTCCGTAAACAGGTCGACGCTTTAGGCCGTAAATAGAATTCGGTTTTAGTTTAGTCTTGTTCGCATTTTACAAGCTCATTGATGTTACCTGTCACGCGACTTGCTGAATATTTACCGTCAGCTTTGTTCGCCACCATCGGCAGACCTTGCTCAGGGCAAAATGTAAGTTGAACATTTGCCTGTATATTAGAATTTGGAACCAAATTTAATCTAAATCTTTGCATGGCCCGAATAACAACCAGCTTCATCTCAAGCATGACGAATTGATATCCCAAGCACAGTCTCGGGCCACCACCAAACGGTATATATTGGTATGGTCCAGGCTTGTTGTTAATCCATCTGGTTGGGTCAAATTTCGCCGGGTCATCAAATATATCGGGGTCTCTGTGGGTCATAAAGGCGCTAATGACGGCTCGATCTCCAGTTCGCATCTCAACACCCTGCAATTGGGTATCAACAGCTGCCTTACGAATGACATGGTGAATTGGTGGTAATAAGCGAAGAGATTCACGAATAATACCATCAAGAAGTGGTAATTTATCAACCTGTGCTGCGTCGGGTGGCCAATTGGTAATTCCATTCTCAATTTCTTCGTTAAGCTCAGCTGCGAATTTGGGGTTTTGAGCAATTAGATACATCGCCCAAGCAAGCGCGGTTGCTGTTGTTACAAAAGCCGCCGCATGTAAAATAACAGCATGCGCGCTGAGATCATCATCCGTTAAGTCTGAGTTCTCTGCCTTTGCAGCATGCACTAGGATCGATAGGACGTCTTTACTAGGGACTGCTTCTTGTCGTTTGGCATTGATCATTTTGTGCATGGCTGCTTCAACAACTTCTGCTTGGCGCAGGAGAGGTGCACCAGATGTGCCGGGAATATCAAATGCAACAACAGAAGACTTACGCGCCTTTACATCCAGATCGATCCATTGATTGATCAAATTGCACATTTTCGTCGAGCTGTCGAAGTCGTCATGATCAAACAAGATGTGTGCTGCAACCCAATTTGATAATTTTGTGGTCTCTACATACATGTCGAACGGTTTGTCAGTTTCCCATTGATCAAAAACTTGATCTATCAATCCGGCGATGGATGGTACGTAAGAGTTGACGGCAACTTTGGCAAATGGTGGCTGCATTAATTTCCGATGCTGGCGATGTTTTTCGCCATTCATCGCAAATACACCCATCCGCAACCTTTGATGCGCTGAGCCTTTTTGACCTCTTATAACTTGGCCACCTGATCTGAAAACATCAGTTTGGGAGAGGACTGTTCGGTTGGCTTCTTCACCAAATGCAAACACATGACGACGCCCTTTTCCACGAAACGGAACAGGGTTTCCCATCACAAAAACTTTGCCATATTTTTCTGATATTTGATTTAGGCATGTGTAGGAATCTCTTAAATAATTCCAATACCATGGCCAAGAACTAAAACCTTCGACAATGTTCGATTCTTTTTTTGTCATTTATCTGCTACTAACAACTCATTTAATGGGCTGCCACACGGCGCCAAAGTTGAGTTCAGCTAATCCCCATCCCGCATCGAACCGTCTGAGGGCACGAAAAAAATACACACTTGATTGCATATAATTGGATATTCATGGTTTTAGCAAGTGTCTAGGCCTACAGTTATACACACAATGATCGTTTTATCTTTTTGGTATCGGGTCTTTTATTTATGGTTTTTAGTTAGCCGAGCAATTTCGTCACACAATGTCCCATTTTCTGACTGAGGCTTTTGAATTTTGTATCAAAAATCTACCCAATCATATCCTTTGGGACTTATGTTGGGATACATTTTGGACAATTCCAATCCATAGCTAAGATATCTATTTGCAGAACATGTTGTGCCGGTGCTGAGCGTTGGTCAAGCAGAGCGTGCAGCGCATCATTATGACCTGTTCAGAGCAGCAGCAATTTTGACGATAACCGATTTAATCTTTCAAAAAATTGTCTTCCTTATGTCTTATTTTAAGCTTAGCGTAGTTTCAGATAATCAAGGACCAGACGATGGTAGATTTTAAAAAGCTTCAACGCTACACATTGGGTATTGTTTTATGTCTTACATCTTGGAGTGAGCTTGCATTGGCAGAGAACCGGATAGATGCTCAACGCCCCGACGCGCCTGAAATGGCCGCTTACGGTAGTTTTGCGATTGGTGTGCGAACGCTTGAAATTATCAATCCCAATCAAGTTGAAATTTTAAAGATAGATCCCAAAGTCGAAAAACCAAGCTTATTGCCACGTTATGACCGTTCCCTCCCGATAGAGGTTTGGTATCCCGCCAAAACAGGCTCCAAAGGAGATAACACTCTTTCTGTGTTTCTGCGGGATGGCAAAACAGAAGTAGGCATAAAAGGTAAAGCGATACGGGATGCAGAACCTGAGGGGCGGGAACATCCGCTTGTTATCATTTCGCATGGTTATCCAGGAAATCGCTTTTTAATGGCGCATCTGGCGGAGAACTTAGCCTCAAAGGGATATGTTGTTGCATCAATTGATCATATAGATTCAACCTATCGAACACAGGGTGCATTCGGTTCAACTCTTGTTAACCGGCCATTGGACCAACTTTTCACATTAAACGAAATGGCACGCTTCAACAGTGATGAAACATCATTTTTAAATGGTTTGGTTGATGCGTCCAACGCAGCGTTAATTGGTTATTCTATGGGTGGATATGGTGCTGTGATCACCATGGGTGGCGGTGTTACACAAACGTCTGTTGATTACCCTTGGGGTGGGCCTCATGGTACGTTATCAGTGCATCTATCAGGATCTGAAACGCATAAGGCTCTGAGTGATGCTCGATTTAAAACCGCAATTGCATTTGCCCCTTGGGGTATGAATACTGGTTTTTGGGATGCGGAAACGCTCAAGGGTATAACAAATCCGATGCTGTTTATTGCAGGTTCCGTAGATGATGTGTCGGGTTATGAAAATGGTATTCGCGCCCTTTGGGAAAAGACTATTTATGCCGACCGCGCTTTGCTAACTTATGAAAATGCAAACCATAATACGGGTGCACCCATGCCAGCCCCCAAAGAAGCATATCGATATGATGAAGATTTAAAGTCTAATGTTTCTGAGCATTACACAGATGCTGTTTGGGATAATGTGCGCATGAACAACATCTCCCAACATTTTGTCACAGTTTGGTTGGAAAAACACTTGCGTGGCAATCAAAAAATGGATGCATATCTTGATCTAGTTGATCATTCAAATGACGGTATTTGGGCCAAAAATGAAGATGGCTCGGAAAAGCCGGAGCATAGCCATTGGAAGGGGTTTGCAAATCGAAGCGCAAAAGGGCTTAAATTCGAAACCTCAAAGGCTGAAAATACCAAGCCTTAGAGGGGTATTGTTCACAACTTTGTGGTTTGTGTTCGGTGATAAACTGTCATAGTTTTGGCTCAGTTATGATCTAATTTTATCTCAATATCGTAGAAAAACCAAACTACAAAGAGGTGCCACAATGCCTAAAATATCTCTAACCCGCCGTTCGCTTTTAGCAGCTTCTGGTGCTGTTGCCGCCACAAGCTTATCCGGTTTAACAACTCCCGCAAGCGCGGCAGGTTTAGCGCCGACAAAATCTATGCGTGGTGGCGCTAATAACTACCTCTCCGGCGCCCCTATCGTTGAACGTATCGGGGGCGGTGGATTTTGGATGTCCGGTACTGTGCGCAGGGCAGGTGATGGCGCGCCATTAGCTGGTCAACGCATCCAAATATGGGCTCATACAACAGAAGGCTATGAAAGTGACTGGGAAAGCCACGGCGCGACTTTAACAGATGAAAACGGGGTCTACCGGTTGGAGATGCCGCAGATCGTGCCAGCTTTTGGTCAAGCACATGGGCATCTGGCCTATGACAGCGGTGATTTTGAAACAGTATTTTTGCGTCCTGTTATGAAAAGTTCAAAAGACACAAGTCTTGAAGCAAATTTTGTTTTAAAGCCTGTCTAACAAAGTGAGTAAAACGGTGCTGAGTAAAACTCGAGCAAAACTCATTTGGCTTGTGTTTTTAACCACTATGATCGCGCCGATAATAGCTGCCGCTTTCAGTCCATTACTAGCCTGGCGTGATAGCATTTATATCATCGCGGGGTTTGCCGGCATTTTTGCAATGGCACTTTTACTCACCCAACCACTGCTAATTGGCGGCTACTTGCCTTCAATTTCACTACGAAAAAACAGACAATTTCATAAATGGTTTGGTGGATTGCTGGTCGCTATGGTTGTGATACATGTGTTGTTTTTATGGTTTACCAGCCCACCTGATGTAATCGATGTTTTGCTATTTCGCTCTCCAACACCGTTTTCCCTATGGGGGGTGATTGCCATGTGGGCGGTTTTTATAATGGGCTTGATGGCAGCAACTCGCAAAAAAATTCGTTTGCCATTGCGTGTCTGGCAGCGCGCTCATTTGGGGTTAGCTGTGATAACCGTGATAGGCAGTGTTGGCCATGCAATGCTCATTGAAGGCACGATGGAGCTGATCACGAAAACCGCAATTTGCATATTAGTTCTTGCCGCCACAGCTAAAGTTATTTCAGATCGTATCAAGCCGAAACGATAAAGCTGCCACAATATCTGATCTCTTAACGGTTATTCTACGTAAGACTAACCATGCAAGAGTTCCATAAAAACACCCGCTTATATCCATTATCGAAAACGATGTGGTTATGATGAGCGTTGAGCCTAATATTGTTTGGTTAAAGCGCGATCTGCGCTTGTTTGATCATGCGCCACTTGTAAAAGCTTCAGCGTGTGCGCCAATTGTGCTGCTTTATATTGTTGAGCCTGAATTATGGAAGCAACCTGATAGTTCGCGCCGTCATTGGCATTTTATCCATGATTGTCTGAGCGAGTTGCAGCATAAGCTTTCCAGTTTTGGTATAACACTGTGCATTCGAATTGGTGAGGCAACACAAGTTTTCAATGATCTCAAAAACGAGGTTGGCACATTTTCACTTTATTCCCACGAAGAGACAGGCAACGATTGGACATATAAGCGCGATAAAAACGTTCAGGCTTGGTGTGCAAGTAATTCAATTCAATGGCATGAATTTCCAACAAATGGTGTCGTACGCCGACTTAAAAGTCGCAACGGTTGGGCAAAAATTCGTGATGACCGCATGCGCAATGATGTTCTCCATGCGCCATTAAATGTGGGCTTCGTTGCTGATATCAATACGCATGCATTGCCAAGTAAGCATGATCCAATGTTCGGTGAGATTAATATTGGCAATGTTCAGAAAGGTGGTCGAGAAGAGGGGCTCCGCGTATTAACTTCGTTCTTAAAAGAACGTGGTCGGCGATATATCTCAAATGTATCCAAGCCTGGCGTATCTGCGCGGCATTGCTCGCGCCTTAGCGCACACATCACTTTTGGTAGTCTTTCAATCCGCGAGATTGAAGCTGCAACCTACGAAAAACTCGCCGTTTTATCTGATAATAAAGATCCTGATGCAGTGTATTTCAAACGAAATTTGCGCGCATATCTATCGCGTATTGCATGGCATTGCCATTTTATCCAAAAGCTTGAGCAGCAGCCCGATATTGAATTTAAATGCATGCATCCTGCTTTTGAGGGGATGCGTGAACCGCATTTTAGAGAAGACTTTTTAACAGCTTGGAGAACCGGGCAAACAGGCTATCCTTTAATTGATGCATGTATGCGCTCGCTGCATGAAAATGGTTGGATTACCTTTCGCATGCGTGCGCTTCTCGTCTCATTTGCAAGCTATCATTTATGGCTTGATTGGCGTAAAACTGCCCCAATTCTTGCGCAGCTTTTCACTGATTATGAGCCGGGTATTCACTTCTCACAATTTCAAATGCAATCGGGTGTAACGGGCATTAACGCGATCCGAATGTATAATCCGATCAAGCAATCCATGGACCATGACAGTGAGGGTAAATTCATCCGCCGATACGTGCCGGAACTTAAAGAGATCTCCAACACATTTATCCATGAGCCATGGCGCGATGAGCAAAATTTGACCGACTATCCAAAACCGATTGTTGATCACGCAGCGGCGATAAAATTTGCCAGAAGTGAAATTAAAAACCGAAATGGTTTTGAAGGATTTAAAGAACAATCCAAATTGGTCAATCAGCGTTTGGGAAGCCGTAAAAAGCAGCCAAAGCGTGGGGTAAAACGTCCAACTTCCAAATCAAAACCTGCATCTCAACAACTAAGTTTTGATCTTTAAGATCAAAATACATCAACCTTCATAGCGAACCAGAGAAAGAGCACAGCCTAAATGAGTAGCCTTCGATTAGTTCTCGCCGATCAATTGACCCATGATGTCACAGCCTTGCAAGATATTGATATCAATGAAGATATTGTGCTGATCTGTGAGGTGAGCAATGAAACAGATTATGTGAAGCATCATAAAAAGAAGATTGCGTTTTTGTTCTCCGCTATGCGCCACTTCGCACAAGAGCTGCAAGGTAAGGGCGTTCATGTTCGCTATGTAAAACTAGATGATAAGGATAATGCTGGATCATTCACCGGTGAAATCAAACGCGCGCTTGAGGCGCATAATTTCAGCCGTATCATAGCGACATTCCCCGGTGAATATCGAGTTCTTGAAGAGATGAAAACCTGGCAGACAGCGTTCGGAATTGATGTTGAAATTCGCAATGATGACCGCTTTCTAGCAACGCCAGAGGAGTTTAAAAACTGGGCGGATGGGCGCAAGCAATTGCGCATGGAATATTTCTATCGTGATATGCGTCAGAGTTATCGGATTTTGATGAACGGTGATAAACCTGAAGGAGGTAAGTGGAACTATGATGCAGAAAATCGCAAGCCTCCCAAGGATGGTTTGGACATTCCGCAAACTTTCATGGCTGAACCTGATGATATTACCAGTGAGGTGATGGATCTTGTTGCCACCCATTTTAGCGATCACTTTGGCGATCTTGAACCGTTTCATTTTGCTGTCACGCGTGAGCAAGCACTTGTTGCACTGCGCGAATTTATAGATCAACGCTTATGTCATTTCGGTGATTATCAAGACGCGATGATTGAGGGTGAGGCGTGGATGTATCACTCGCATATCAGTTTTTATCTCAATTGCGGACTGCTCACACCACTTGAATGCGTTAAGGCTGTAGAGCACGCTTATCATCAGGGGCTTGCGCCGCTTAATGCCGTTGAAGGGTTTATTCGCCAGATCATCGGATGGCGCGAATATGTCCGCGGGATTTATTGGTTTAAAATGCCGGATTACGCGACTGAGAACTTCTTTGAGACAAAGCGCGCATTGCCTGATTTTTATTGGACGGGCGAAACCGATATGAATTGCCTTCGTCAATGTGTGACAGAGACGAAAGAAAATGCTTACGCCCATCATATCCAACGCCTCATGGTTTTGGGTAATTTTGCGTTGATAGCCGGGATCGATCCTGAGCAGGTCAATGAATGGTTTTTAATTGTCTATGCAGATGCTTATGAATGGGTGGAATTACCCAATGTATCCGGCATGATCTTATTTGCCGATGGTGGATATTTAGCCAGTAAACCCTATGCAGCCGGCGGAAGCTATATCAACAAAATGTCCGATTACTGCAAAAATTGCAGCTATAAAGTTAAAGATAAAAACGGTGCCGATGCATGCCCATTTAACTATCTCTACTGGGATTTTTTAGCTCGAAATCGCGACAAACTTAGCAATAATCATCGTATTGGCATGATGTATAAAACTTATGATCGCATGGGTGATGATAAAAAACTTGCTATCGCGCAGGACAGCAAGGTCTTTCTCGAAAGCTTAGAGAGCTGATGAGCAATGCGTAAAAAATCCGACCTCCCCACCAAAATCTGCCCCATCTGCGAACGCCCATTCACTTGGCGCAAAAAATGGGAAAAAGTCTGGGATGAGGTGAAATATTGCTCCAAGAAATGCCAGGGTCTGCGGAATAAAAAGATGGGTAATACAGATTAGTTTTTGGAAGCTTTTTTGTACAATTAAAACTCTCGCAAAATCAAGATTTCACGACAAAGCGGGGGAAAGAGACATAAAGCTAATACGCGTGCCTTGGTGGTAATACACGTTAATGATATAAACAACCTGTCTGATTTGAGAGATAAGTTCGTGGTTGATGAAGCTGAGTAAAAAAAATGTCAATCAGATTGATAATCTCGAAAAGCTTGAAGCTTACCTGAAAGGTAAGCCCATGGGGTCGCTACTTCTGAAACGAGCATAAATGTCGTCTATGCCAAGACATACCATTTTATACGGGATTGGACTTTCAGTATTGTCCGCAGCCTCGATAGCTATCGGTCCTAGCCTTGCCAAATTCGCCTAAGGTCAAGGAACGGATTTAATAACGGTTATGATGGTACGCGGATTTGTTATGATCGGCATTTGCGTCTTTATTCTAGCGCTAAAACGACGCTTTGCGGTTCCTAGTTTAGAAGTAACGCTCTTATGCGTCGCCTCTGGTATAAGCTTTGCAGCGATGTCCTATGGTTATTTTGGAGCGGTACAATCTATCCCCGTTGGTATCGCAGTAACCTAATATTTTCTTCATCCAATTCTGGTGATGCTTGTTGCACATTTTCTCGGGTTTAACCGCGTCACCAAGAGACAGATGTTCTGCTCCATAATTGTATTTTTGGGATTGGGAATTGCGGTTGGAATAAATATCCAAGGGCTTGATGGTCAAGGTATTATGTTATCGCTGCTTGGTGCGGTGTCTGTTACCGCTATGGTCCTACTCAACGCCAAAGCATTACCCAAAAGCGATGCCATTACTGTCAATCTTCTGATGGTCGTTATAACAACGGCGATCTTTCTGATTTATAATGCTGGATTGGGAAATGAATTGTTGTTCCCTAACACAGCTATCGGCTGGACAGCTGTGTTAGGTGTTGGGCTCTCTTTTAGTATAGGTTTATTGAGCTTCTTTTACGCTGTAGAAATCATCGGCCCTGTTTTGGCTACAATGATCACAAGTTTACAGCCCTTGTTTGCTATTTTGTTTGCAAGCCTGCTGTTAAGCGAAAACTTGACATTATTGCAAATATTGGGGTCGCTATTAGTGATCGGTGGGCTTGTTTTAAGAGATAAAGTTCCGACCAAATCAAGCAGATAAAACGTCTTAGTGCGTGATATTTAGAACAGGTTTACTGCTTTTACTCTAAAATCATCACCAAACCAAATGGCTAACTAGATGCGATAAATCACAATTGGTACAAGTTTCGTTGGCGGAGCACTCTGTTTTCCACTCGAATTAATCGTCGTTGCCGTTGGTTTTTATATAAATAGACGGCGATTGCCCTACAATGCGAGCAAACTCGCGATTGAAGTTTGACTTAGTATTAAACCCGCTGCTTAGCATTGCTTCAGTCACGTCAGATCCTTCCTTCAATTGTTGGCAAGCGTAGCGAATACGAAACCCATTCACATAGCGCGATACATTTTCGTTCTTTGACAGATTAATTGCAGCAGACAGTTGCTTAATGGGTACATGAAGACGATGTGCAAGCCGTTTAAGCGTTAAATCGGGATCAAGGTAAGGACGATCTATCTGCATAAGCTCATCAAGGCGCGCAACAAGCGCCGCGTCTTCCACAGTAGCATATCGCTGAGGTCCGCTTTGCACAGCAGTCTTTTCTATGGTGCCTTCCGCGTCTCGCGACAAACTGAGAAGCCCTATTCCTAAAAGACTAAATGAGCTAAAAGTGCTAATGATTAATGGGCGTATACTAACATGGCCTAGACCAACTGCAACGGCTATTAAAATATCTGAAAGGGCTGACAGAACTAGCAGCGCACCGACCATTTTCCAGATTCGTGCAGGCAGTGGGCCTGCATCCAGCCGTGCTAATGGCAGCGTATCACCGCGCTGCAATCGGATAAGTATGCTTAGACCATAAGTCGCAAAGAGTGTTGAAAGTATTATATCAAGGGCAATCGGAACAAATACTGCACAACAGACTATAATCAATGGACCAAACACATGGAAAATATCACTTTTCAGGTTGAGTGAACGCAGCACTGCGGATTGAAATGTAAGCCATGCCAATGGTGGGATTACGGCGGCGGTGATCATTTGAACGACAGCTAACTGAACAAGCCCGTAGTGCTGTGTTAGCGATATTACCAGTGTTTGGAAGGCACAAGCCCCAAGTAGGATAAGGAACATAACCGAGCGATCCTTTAACACCGCATGGCGCAACCCCAAAAAACCCAAAATTAGGGCGACAGCAAGAGTGATCGGAATCGTTAACATAAAAATATATTAGACCTATATCCGGTTTCGCGCGACCTCAAACCGATTCGAGGACGTTTAATTGCGTCTGTTATTTGTAATTTGGATTATCCTTCTAAAATCACCTCATGGAGATCTTTAATGAAACAAATATTTTTGACAACAGCCATCAGCCTTACCATCATCTACTCCGCAATAGCTGAACCTAACATGGGGTCTGATACTTCTTTTCCAGCAACTGCTGTTGAATTCAATGCAGGCGTGTATGAGCTTGCAGTTCATTCGCAAGAGCGCGGAACAGAACTTGATGTGAGCATATGGTATCCAGCTTCACCAGGTGGCGAGGCTGTGGCGCTTGGTGGAAGTGTTTTTTTCAAAGGGACTATAGCTATGCGTAATGCGCCGATCTCAGCTGGACCATTTCCCTTGATTCTTCTTTCACATGGTGCAGGCCTGGGAGGACGCGCTGAGGCAGTGAGTTGGATTGCAACAGCACTCGCAAAAAAGGGGTTTATTGTGGCGGCTCCTACACACCCGGGCAACACAGGACCTGAACGCTCGGCTGCGGAGACAATGAAGCTTTGGCTTAGGCCATCTGATCTATCAGAAACACTTAACGCAATCACAAAAAGTGCAACATTAAGACCCTATGTTAATTTGGATAGGGTAGGTGTGTTGGGGCTTTCGATGGGGGGTAATACTGCATTGTCTATCGCAGGTGCGTTACTCGATCCTGAGCTTTTGGCCAGTTATTGCGATACAAATGAACTTAATGCGTCACTATGCGATTGGGTCCGCCTAAGTGGAGTTGATTTACATTTGTTGAACAAGGAATTCATTGGAAGAAACAATCGAGACGAGCGTGTTAGCTTTGTTATGTCAATCGATCCGGTTCCTGTGGATGTCTTTGCAATTAATTCGTTTTATGCAGTCTCGACCCCAGTCACATTGATAAATCTCGGCAAAGAAGACGAAATTCCCCTAACTGCAAAAGTGGCAAATATCGCCAAAGTAATTCCTAATGCCAACTACAAGCTAATAGAAAATGCTAGTCATTTTTCCATGTTTGCGGAATGCAAGGCAGATGCAGCCAAAATTGCTTTACAGGAAGGGATTGAAGAGCAGATCTGTGCAGATGGCAACGGGAATTCGCGGCAAGCAATTCACACTCAATTGATTGATATTGTTGCAACAGCCTTTAATCGTAAATTGAAGTAGGCTTACTTCTCCTTCGGGCCAAAAGGCGCAATGCATCATGAGCGTCGAAATGTCGGCTTTTAGGTATCCAAGTTCAATCCGCGTCATGAGATAAAAGCGCTTTGAAGCAACTTTTATCTAGTTAAATCCAACTTAGTTGGTCTCAATCACTTGCACGCGTTTGTCGGCAAATTTAAGCGCCAGTTCGCCATTGATCAGCTGAAGGGCTTTGTTACCAAAAAGTTCGCGGCGCCAGCCTGATAATGCAGCAACGGTTGCCTCTTCGCCTTTGGCAGCGATTTTATCCAAGTCATCACCGGAGGCGATGACTTTTGCGGCCACGCCTTCCTGCTCGACAATTGTTTTGAGCAATACGCGCAGCATGTCAGATGCAGCAGCTGTGCCTTCAGGCGCTGGTTTATGGCGTTTGATTTCAGGCCAATCTTCTTTTGGAATCTCGTAAGCCGCTTCTAGCGCTGTCATCAAGCTTCCACCA
Organism: Lentilitoribacter sp.; assembly: GCA_039974935.1. Lineage (GTDB taxonomy): Bacteria > Pseudomonadota > Alphaproteobacteria > Rhizobiales > Rhizobiaceae > Lentilitoribacter. The sequence goes on from JBDWIC010000004.1 coordinate 72,237, forward strand.
AGTTCAGAGCGCTCCCAACCCTTTGGTACAGTGCGCAAGCGGCCAAGACCTGCTTGATCACGCGGTTTTTGTTGAGCAACTTCATAAAGCGCATCATCTTTTAAGATACGACCACGTGGCACATCACGATTGCGAGCAAGGTTTTCGCGCCACGCAGCAAGGCGTTGTAGAATTGCTAAATCCTGAGGCTTGCGCATGCGATTACGCAGACGTTTCCACGCATCATCAGGGTGGATATCATAGGTCTCGCGCGCTTCAAGTATCGCCATCTCTTCGTTCAGCCATGTTGAGCGACCTTGCTCTTCAAGCTGTGCGGATAAATCAAGATAGACATCACGCAGGTGTGTCACATCAGCAAGCGCGTAATTGAGCTGTTGCTCGGTCAACGGGCGGCGTGACCAATCGGTAAAACGTGAAGTTTTATCAATATGATGGCCGGTGATTTTGTTGACCAAAGCATCATATGCAATGCTGTCACCATATCCCAAAACCATGGCCGCAACCTGGCTGTCGAATATTGGTTTGGGGATAAGATCACCCAAGTGGAAGACGATTTCTAAGTCTTGGCGCGCTGCGTGGAAAACTTTTAACACGCTGTCGTCAGCCATCAACTTAAAGAAGGGCGCAAGATCAATATCTTTGGCAAGTGGGTCAACGATTAAAGCACGCTCGGGGGAGGCCAGCTGGATCAAGCACAATTTCGGCCAGAAGGTTTTCTCACGCAAAAATTCAGTATCAATAGTAATGAAGTCGGCTTTGGCAAGGTCTAAGCATGCGGCTTCAAGTTCTGTTGTTTTTGTTATAATTTCCATGGGAAAGTCGATAACTCAAAATAAGACGTTTGTCTCGTAAAAATACGTGACTATTTCACTTGGTAAAGCAATAACATATAAAAAAGACTTTTCAGCGGGCAAATCCGCCGTTTTCCCTTGACAAATCAGCTGCCACATGTGCTTGTCCGCCGCGAATTACAAGAAATTATTGGCTATTTGAAGGCGCATTGTTTTCGTCTCGCCATTTGATGAACAAAGAGGTTTTATTATGCACGCTTATCGCTCCCATTCCTGCGCGGATTTACGAAAAAGCGACGTTGGTTCTAATGTTCGCCTGGCTGGATGGGTCCATCGTGTACGAGATCATGGCGGTTTGCTGTTTATCGATTTGCGTGATCACTACGGTATGTCACAAATTGTTGCTGATCCGGATAGCCCAGCATTTAAAACAGCTGAAACTGTGCGCGGTGAATGGGTAATCCGTATTGATGGTGAAGTTAAAGCGCGTACTGAAGACACAATCAATTCAAACTTGGACACTGGTGAAGTTGAAATTTTCGCGCGCGAGATCGAAGTGCTATCAGCAGCTAGCGAATTGCCGCTACCTGTATTTGGTGAGCCAGAATATCCTGAAGATGTGCGTTTGAAATATCGCTTCTTGGATTTGCGCCGCGAAACTTTGCACAAAAACATGATGTTGCGTTCGCAAATCATCACATCCATGCGTCGCCGCATGACTGAGATCAACTTCAATGAGTTTGCAACACCAATTCTAACAGCATCTTCACCAGAGGGCGCGCGTGACTTTTTGGTGCCAAGCCGTATTCACCCGGGTAATTTCTTTGCATTGCCGCAAGCGCCTCAGCAGTACAAACAGCTGATCATGGCGTCTGGTTTTGATAAATACTTCCAAATCGCACCATGTTTCCGTGATGAAGATCCACGCGCTGATCGTCTGCCTGGCGAGTTCTATCAACTTGATATGGAAATGAGCTTTGTTGAGCAGGAAGATATCTTGCAGGTAATGGAACCTGTCATCAAAGGCGTGTTTGAAGAATTTGCCAACGGCAAACCGGTAACCGATGTGTTCCCGCGCATTCCTTACGACGAAGCGATCCGTAAATATGGTTCTGATAAACCTGATTTGCGTAACCCAATTGAAATGGAAGCCGTAACGGATCATTTCGCTGGTTCTGGATTTAAAATCTTCGCTGGCATGATTGAAAAAGATCCAAAAGTTGAAGTTTGGGGTGTTCCTGCAAAAACTGGTGGCTCACGCGCATTTTGTGACCGTATGAATTCATGGGCACAACAGCAAGGTCAGCCTGGTTTGGGTTACATCTTCTGGCGTGATGAAGATGGCGCGACAGTTGGCGCAGGTCCATTGGCGAAAAACATTGGTCCAGAGCGCACCGAAGCAATCCGCGCTCAGCTTGGCCTAGAAGCTGGCGATAGCTGCTTCTTCGTTGCGGGTGTTCCATCTAAGTTTGCATCATTTGCAGGTGCTGCGCGTGATCGGGTTGGGCAGGAGTTAAACCTTCTTGATGAAGACAAGTTCGAATTTTGCTGGATCGTTGATTTCCCATTCTACGAGTGGGATGAAGACAATAAGAAAGTTGATTTTGGTCACAACCCATTCTCAATGCCGCAAGGTGGCATGGAAGCATTTGATAAAGCAGAAGATCCGCTCGAGCTGAAAGCATATCAGTATGACTTGGTGTGTAATGGTTTTGAATTAGCATCCGGTGGTATTCGTAACCACATTCCAGAGATGATGATCAAAGTGTTCGGTAAAGTTGGTTTAGGCCCTGAGGTTGTTGAAGAGCGTTTTGGCGGTCTTTACCGTGCGTTCCAATATGGTGTGCCGCCGCATGGTGGTATGGCTGCAGGTGTTGACCGCGTGGTTATGCTATTGGCTGGCGCGAAAAACCTTCGCGAAGTTACGCTATTCCCAATGAACCAACAAGCCGCTGATCTGCTCATGGCAGCACCGGCACCTGCTGATAATACTCAGCTGGTCGAGCTTGGTCTGCGGGTATTGCCGCAAGCAAAAGACTAGAATTTACGTCTTTGTTGAGATCTAAAGGATAATAAAAAGCCCGCTGAAATCTTCCTCAGCGGGCTTTTTTGTGTGTTCTTTAGTATCTAGCGAAGAGGTAGGCTAAGCTGCTCTAACTTGTTGCTGTGAAGCGCTAAGCTGGAATTGCTGCGTTGTTTCAGCAAGCGATTGCGCTTCTTCAACCATCTTGTGCGTAACAGCATTGGATTCTTCCACCATGGCAGCATTTTGCTGAGTGACCTTATCCATTTGATTGACAGCTGAGTTAACCTCCTGAATGCCTGTTAGTTGCTCTTCAGCAGCTGTTGCAATAGATGAGATCTGACCGTTGATATTGGTCACGTGTTCAGCAATGCCCACTAACGCGTCGCCTGTTTTCTTCACAAGCTCCACCCCGTTTGAAACTTCTGTGGTTGAGCGATCAATTAGTGCCTGAATTTCCTTAGCTGCTGTGGCAGAACGTTGCGCAAGTTCTCGAACTTCCTGGGCGACAACTGCAAAGCCCTTACCAGCCTCACCAGCGCGTGCCGCCTCAACTCCAGCATTAAGGGCAAGCAAATTCGTTTGAAACGCGATTTCGTCGATAACCGTAATGATGTTAGAGATTTCTGAGGAAACCTTCTCAATGCCTTCCATTGCAGAAACGGCTTCTGAGACAACCTCACCAGAGCGGTCCGTATCAACCTTAGCGTTTTGCGCCATTGCCGCCGCTTCATTGGCACGAGATGATGCTTCTTTCACTGTCGATGTAATCTCATCAAGTGCAGCTGCTGTTTCTTCAAGTGATGCAGCTTGTTGCTCAGTGCGGCGAGATAAATCATCGGCACTGGCTTTCATCTCGTTAGAATTTTGATCAATTGAGTTTGAACCATTGACGATGGATGCCATTGTATCGCGAAGTTTCGATACTGAATTGTTAAAGTTCACGCGTAGCTCATCCAACCCATCAGGAAATGGTGTGTCGATCGTCACGGTGAGATCACCGTGTGACAAACGATCTAGCCCATCACCTAGTTGTTGAACCGTACTTGAAATCTGACGGTCTTCTTTTTGCTTTTGTTGTTCGCGTTCATCACGCTCATACAAAGCTTGCTCTTGAATTTTCTTTGTTTCAGCTTCGTTTGATTTGGCTTCTAATGCACCTTGGCGCAAGTTTTCAATTGCGCGAGCGAGTGTACCCAGCTCGTTTTGTTGCTCTTGCAAAGGAGGCTCATCATTATACTCACCCTCAGACATTTTCTTAGCGATTGCCGTAAGGCCTGGAATACCACCAAAAATATTTTTGGTTAGGAAGATCAGTGCGGCGATTGCGATTAAGATCACTGCAATTGAGAAATACATCAACTGAGACATAATCGCACTTGAGATAGCTTCAATTTTCGACGACAAAACACCTGCATATAAGATGCCAATTACAGAGCCATCATTTGAGAAAATTGGCTGGTAAATTGTAAAGTAATCCTTGCCCAAGATATTGGCTGCGCCGCGGAAAGTTTTGCCGCTTGTAAGGACAGGATATACCGCGCCTTTTTGGCCTAGTTCAGTGCCCACAGCACGGCTTCCATCCGGCTTGATAATGTTTGTTGTCTTACGCCAGAAGTCTTTGGTTGCTGGATCCCAAGCAAACACAGTTGCTGTCTCACCTGAAATACGGCCCACAGTGTCGATCATATCGTGGTTTGTAAATTCAGTTGGGATATCTTGCATTGCAATCTTACTAACATTGCCATTTTCAAGATAAGAGATTTTTGTTTCTGGGAAATTAGCTTGCAACAATTGCGCAGCAATTCTTAAGCTTCGGTCTTGGCTATCAACAGCTTGCTGAGCAATTTTGCTTGATATTGTTTGGTTTGTCAGAGCAGCAATAGCTACCAATGATAGGACTAAAATAGCAACAGCAGAGAACGTAATCGTCTTGACCAAGCTAAACTTTGAAAAAATTTTCATCTTATGACCTCGATTTCCCAGTAAATGAGTGATTGAGTAAAAGTGGGCGAGTAGAGTTAATTAAGTGTTGATTCATTTTGTCACATCTGATTAGTAATAATCATTATATTACAATGGTTTAAGTTGAATATATGTAATCAAAATCACTGATTAGTTGTAATTTTATTGAAAGCCCTACATAGATTTTATGATGTTTTTTTCAGTAGGATCGTTTTGGTTTTCGATTGGAAATTTACTCAGCTCACTAAGAAAAGTTAATTTAATGCCCAAGTCATTTTCGTTTACCCTTGCTATTTGTCGCAAGCCGAGCTGCAGCATTATTAATGGTTTGCGGGCTGTCGATACAGGCGCTCCGGATTTAGAATTATTTGATAAACATCATGAGGATTATCTTGCAGCATTGAAGTCAACGGGTGCAGAAGTGCACGTCTTAGAAGCGTTAGAAGACTATCCAGATTCTGTTTTTGTTGAGGATGCCGCGCTTTGTTTGCCTGAACTTGCAATCGTCATGCGCCCCGGCGCACCAACGCGATTGGGTGAAGCCAAACTGATGGCACCGCATTTAAGCGCGCATTATTCGCTCGTTCGGACGATTGATGGCCCTGGTTTTATCGAAGGTGGTGATATTCTCGTTACAGAGCAAGAAATCCTGGTTGGCAAATCTGCGCGAACCAATTCAGCTGGCGTTGCAGAACTTGGTAACATTGTGGGCGATTATGGTTACAAACTTCGCGAGGTTCAAACCCCTCCTGATGTTCTTCATTTTAAGACAGATTGTAGTTTACTTGATGAAGAGACTATTTTGTCCACAAAGCGTCTGGCGCAAACAGATTGCTTTAATGGCTACAGAGTTTTGTATACTGAAGATGGCGAAGAAGCATGCGCAAATTCGATCCGTTTTAATGATCTAGTCATCATGCCAGAGGGGTTCCTCAGGACAGCTGATATATTGGATCGCGAAGGATATAATGTCTGCCAAATTGGTAATTCTGAAGCTGCAAAACTTGATGGTGGTATGTCGTGTTTATCGCTCAGGTTTAGCCCATCGTAACCCAATAAGGAGAATTTTATGATTGAATGGTTGGGCATTTTTGCTGTGATCAGCATGGTCGTTAGTTACGCGCTTGAAGATCGACATCCGTCTTTTGTTTTGATCTTTGCAACCTCCTGTGTACTAGCTGCAATTTATGCCTATCTGATTGCCTCATACCCATTTTTAATCGCTGAAGGCATATGGGCAATGATCGCATTTCGCCGGTGGCTCATGCGATCAAAATTAGCATCGTGATATTGCTTAATCTATAACGCGTTGCGGACAGCTTGATCAAACGATGGCGCAGACATAACGGTTGCATTCTTTTCCGCATCCTTGATGAAGTCATCGCGTTTGGTCACAAGACTTCGCATTTCATCTTCGATGCTTTTTCGTTTTTCAATAATACCCGTAATATAGGATTTCTGCTCATCTATCGACATATCCTGCATAGGTGTAGGTAAATGTTCGGGGGCAACTGCTTCTAATGCAACATCTTTATTACGTACCGCGGAGACAATATCCCCACCACCTGTGACAACTTCTTTGCGCGCCTCTCGTTTTGAGTAAAAGGCCGAATTATCGACGCGTTTAGAAACACTACCGGATGACTTGTCGATGATCTTTTGTTCAAGTGCAGCCTGGGTCTCTTTCGGACCATATGGCACGATTGTTTGATCAAGCTTTCGCTGTAAATCAATAATCTGCTGATCAAAAGGTGTTTCGATCTGGGAGATCTGCCCACCATCTTGTGGAATTGGTATATAGCTTCCGCCTCCGCGCTGGGCGATATCCTTCCAAAAATTCTTAGTCACGTTTGAGACGCCCGCTTGCACAGCATGCACGGTAATCTCTTGATCAGATGCTTGTTTTAAAACCTCCGGATATTTAGGTGCATTGGCATAATCCATATGCGGTGGGGCATCACCAACCAAAAAGACAATCCGGCGCGTGTCATCACCTGTAGTCCAAGTGATTTGATCAATGGCAGCATCAAGCGCTTCGTTAACTGATTCAGGCGTATCGCCACCACCATTTGCTCGCAGTGCAATTAAATTGCCATAAAGCCCCTGAATGTCGTCGCTCATTTTGTACTTTTTGATGACATAGTCATCGCCGCGATCTCTATAAGCCACAAGTGCCATGCGAATATTTGCCTTTGGGTTTATATCGACAATGGTGTTTGCAATTGACCATATCTTTTGTTTTGCACCTGCAATCAAGCTCGCCATTGAACCTGTTGTATCAAGCACAAAAGCAACCTCGATTGTCTCATGTTGATTGTTGTCAGATACATTTTGACTGGCCAACACTTGCGATCCTAAAAGGGCAAATGTAAGGGCTGTAAATGTAGATAGATTTAGAAGATTTCTTTTCATGAAAACCACTCCCCGTTTCATTCAATAGTGCGAGCATCATAGACAAGGGTGACAGATTTTGGGCTTGATCAAGGTTATATTGTGTTTTTAAAAAGGCAGAAATATTCTCAAAATTTGTAACAACTGAGCTTATTCTCTTCAATTTGTTGCGAAAAATGCTTCTAATCTGTCACATTTATTGATTGATCGCCCAAAAAAGACCCAATAATGACCTTTGGCTGGTCACAAAGTGATTGAACTTCAGCCCGATTTCATTCCTATCGATAGCGCTTCTTGAAACGACATCAGGAGGCGACATGTCAGATCAGCAAGAACTTCCAAACCCATCATCGACGGTAAACCAACGACCATCATTTTTCTCAGGGCTGTCATCAAGCCCTGGCTTTAAGTTTATCATCACTGGCATAATTACATTTTTATTGCTCATTCCAGCACTACTTGTTTGGGCGCTCGTTGAAGAGCGAGCCAATAGAGCCGATCAAGTTGCGCAATCCATTTCGCAAGGTTGGGGTAATCAGCAACGCATCAATGGTCCATATTTGGTTGTTCCTTATATGACAAAGCAAAAACAAAACGACGTTTATATCGATGTCAGGCGTTATGCGATTTTCTCTCCAACCAACTTAGATACGTCAAGCGATCTTGATGTTGAAGAGCGAAAGAAGTCGATTTATTCAACCCCGCTTTATCACATGAAGTCCAAGCTTACTGGTACATTTGATAAGATTGATACCAGCCAAATTATAGCCCGAAATGGGCGGCCACGGCTGAGCGAAGCATTCATTGCTATTGAAGTATCAGATCTTGCCGGGTTCCGTTCAGAAGTCATAGCAAAGCTAAATGATGCTAATGAGGGTATCTTTGCCCCAGGACTTGCAGGATTAGCGCCAAGCGTTTCACACAATCGATATGGCAGTCAGCATAATGCAACCAAATCTAATGGAATTCATCTAGATATCGATGAAGCCTTATTAAATGATGAGATGAAGTTTGAAATTGATCTTGCCATAAACGGTTCGCGAGCTCTGGAGATTGTGCCAAGTGGCAAAACAACACATGTGAGCATGGTATCTAACTGGCCACATCCCGGTTTTAACGGCAGGTTTTTGCCTGAAACGAGAAGCATCACTGAAACGGGGTTTGAAGCTAAATGGACAGTGCCAAACCTAGCGCGAGGCATTAGCGCAGTTGCATTTGGCACTCAAATGAGCAAGGCAGATTCAATCATTGAAGTGAGCTTTGTAAAACCACTAAAATTTTATCAGCTTGTGTCTAGGACGCTAAAATATGCGGTTGCGTTCTTCTCTCTTGTGTTTCTTGCAATTTTTATATTGGAGCTCACAAGCCAGAATTCAGTACATTGGATACAATACATTTTAACCGGGCTTGCAATGGTGGTGTTTTACATTCTTTTATTAGCTTTAGCAGAGCAGGTTGGATTTGATATAGCTTATATCGTGGCAAGTTTGGCAACCACCGGGTTAATCGCTTGGTATGTGGGTAACGCGCTCTCTAGTCGCAACGCAGTTTATGTGCTGGCCAGTGTGGTCGGGCTCACTTACGCCATTATGTATCTGATTTTAAAAGAAGATGAGTATGCACTCATGATTGGAGCGATCATAGCGTTTGCAGCCATTGCATTTACAATGTACGCAACACGAAATGTGGATTGGTCAAAGAGTAGCAATAAGACTGTAAACGCTTAAACAAACATGCCCCCGGTGTTTATAATGCCGGGGGAGTAATTATCAGCTACGGCCGTCTCTAACCTGCTTATAGAATTCTCCAACACTGATGTTGAATGCTGTTTCAAATGCAATTTGCCAGTTTGAGCGCGATAGCTCATCCCAGTAAACAATAAAACTATTATAACCACCGCCGCTTTCTGCTAATATATGAGCAGCAACTGCGCCGCGTTTTTGGTGCTTTATAGGGGCTGCAGGGCCATATGCTTCAAGTTGAGTTAGCTCAGAACTGACTGATAGACTGTCACCTATACGATCAGCAATATGCTCAGCAAAAGACTTCTTGGGTGATTGCATGTAATCAACAAGAGCTTCTGAAATGCCCTCATAAAGCCAACGCGGTCCGAATTGAAAGAATTGGTCGCTTACCTGTTTGTCAGGCCATGCATAACCTGCTGATTGTTTTAAATATTCATGCGATAACAAATGCATCGCAACTTCATCCAAATTGAACATGTCATCCAAACAAAAGCCAACAATTCCATCAGTTGAAACGCCGCTCGAACGCTCGCCAGGACATCGGTTATCTAAGTCTTGTTTAACATCTTGAGGATTAATTGGAGTTCGCAATTTAGCTTCAAGACCAGACAAAAGTTTGGTCTTGTTTTTGGATGCGATAACTTGGACGGAACCGGTGGGTCTGAAACCCAGATCAGTTAGAGCTTTTAAAGCTCGTTCTGTTGATGTGCGGATGACTTTTCTCATCTTCACATCAACCGTTTCGTCAAACTGATATGCTAAAGCGTTTGGATTTGCTGGCCAGTAAAGCTGCAAAGCTTCATCTATCAGTCCAATTTGTCGACACCACATCAATCCATTGTCGCGTGTCATGTCATCTAAATCCGCAAGCGAAGGGTATTTTTCAATAAGTTGTTTTGTGCCACGAAAAGTTTTGCGACCGTAAAGACCATCTACTGATCCAACACTTATTTTGTTTGCAACCAGTTGCTGTTGAACACATACAATGCCTGCATCATTTTCGGTGATAATGGGAGCCTTTAGTGATTTGGCTGGAGTGGGTTTGCGCCAGTCAAATTCGCGATAAAATGCATTTACAGATAGTCCGAAAGTGGATGCAAAAGCAGTTTCCCAATCATTGCGCGCCATTTGTTCCCAAAACCGAATGACGCCAGAAAGTCCTTTTTTCTGGGCGACCATGTTACCCGCCAAGCTGGCATAGCTTCCGAAAATCTGTTTTTCCGGCGCATCACCATGGCGCAAAGTTGATAAAGTCCGACCAGAAAAGCGTGTTGCATCCTGACGAATTAAATTGATCAATACTTCGCTTTGTAGCCCGCGATAAGAGTAGTCACTGGCAAATGCAATAGCGGTGCCTTCGACCAACCAACGTGGCCCATTGATCGCAACAATTTCAGAACGATCGCGAACAAGTGCACGGGTGTAGCTTGTATATTGGCGCTGAACTTCATGGGCATATTCATGCACCGCGATATCCTTGAGCACTCTTTCTCGCCTTGTTACATCTGTCTTTTTATCAAAGCAAAAAGCAATCAAACCGTTGATGTTTAAACCGCTTAGTGGTTTTCCAGCGCATTGTTTTTCTAAGATTTCAATACCCTCTTTAACAGGGATTGCGTTGCGCGCGACTTTATTGATGGAGCGCGCAAGAGCAGGTAAATCATCAGATGCAACAACGTTTACCGTGCCTGGTAACTCAACACCAAATTCATCAAAATACCTATCCGCAATCTCCATCGCTGATCGAATGATTTGTTGCGCATCATCATTGAGCGTTCCAGAGAAGAAATATTGCAATTTCGGCCCTTCATGGGTTGGCCAATATTCCTTTAGCTGCGGAGATAGGAGTGCCATTTCGCGGCACCACATGAGAGAATTATTTGCATTTAACGAATTGAGTTCGCCAAGTTTTGGCATTTGTTCGATGGCTTTTTGTGCGCCGGCTGCAGTTTTCTTGCCAAACAATCCATCAATACTACCAACATCGATATCAAGCGATGTAAGTTGGTTTTGAACGCATCTTACACCTGCATCACCTGCTTCTACCGCATGTGCGGGAAGGGGCGTTATGAGCTGTGATACAGCGAGTGAAAATGCTAAAGCAGCCAGCCCAGCTTGTTTTTTTAAACTTTTGATTGTCACACTGGCTACCTTACACTTTTCAAAAACATGCAAATTCGTAATCAATTGTAGTGTCATACGCCCTAGATTCAATAATGAAAATGCTCCAAGCATCACAAAATAGCGAAGTTTGCGGTTTTATCTGAGTTTAAAGAAAATGTGTTGCAGAGTTACATCCACAGTTTTTGCATGTTCAAATTAATCCAAAATATTGGCAATAAAAAACCCGCCATGTGAGTGGCGGGCTTTCGCAAAAAAAGATTTTTAACTACTGATTGGAAGTGACTTGTACATTTAACAACTCGGCCAAGCTGCGTGGATCACCCATTGCGGAACCTGCAATTTGCCCAAATGGGACAGGCGCTTCAGGTGCTGCTTTAATTTCGATGTTTTTAGGATCATCCAAATAAGCCGACGCTGCAGTTGTTATTTGTTGTTGCAAGGCTGGAATTCCCAAACGACCAAGTGCAAATGGTAATAAACCTTTTGCGGCCTGAGCCATTTGTTCGCCAGAGATGCCTTGTTGTTTGCCAGCGAACTCTAGTAGTTTACCTGTCAGCGACGCATCATCAAAACGCAAAGCCAACGAGTTAAATGTAAGCTGTTGCATTAGGCCCATTGTCGCTAAGCCCATGGCTTGCTGCGCTTTTGGATCGTTTTCTTTGCCCACCATATCACTTTGTAGGGTTTGTAATTCTTGTAAGAATTCCATTGTATAGCCAGAGATATCAAGTGATGTATTAAGGCGGCCCACATCATTTATAGTTAGCGCCATTTCAGGCATGTTGATCCGTCCGGTATCAACTTCCCAAACACCAGTCATGCTCAAGTCACCTGTTAAAATGCTATAGCCCATGCTTTCAAGCGTTTGTCGCGCCTTACGTTCTTTGACGAGCGCAAGGTCAATTGCAATGCCATCAACCATGCCGGTAAAACCCATCTTAGATGGATCGTTAGCATCAATGTTAAAATCCGAACCTGAGAACTTAAACACGTCGACATTTTCAACGGTAACGCTCATCGGGCCAGTTTTAAAACGTTCATACAAGAACATATCTGTCACTTTGGACATTTCTTCACCAGCTGGAATAGTCAGATTGGAGATTTCAATACCCCCAACTTGTATTCGCGCGCCTTCGCTCGTTGTATCTATGTCAGAAATCGAAGCGGTCTCAGCCTTATAACCACCGTCACCAAGTTCACTCACACCTGTAAAAACAATGTCACCAACGGGTAGATCGGCTTGCGGCGATTTAAAAACAGATGAAGATAATGTCACGGTAGTTCCATCCAAACTTGCCGATCCAACTTCCATAATAGAACCTGATTTAGCGAATGTTTTGATAAGCTGTTGCGCAAACGCGTCGGCATCCAATGCCATAGAAGGGATAGCACTCCCCAGAAGAATTGAGCTGGCGAGTAGTGCGCGTTTTGAAAAGTTAAGTGACATTAAGTGCTCCGTGGCGATTTGATTTGCATCACAATTTATGTGGCAATTGTAATATTCTCAAGATACTTCGATCAATTTGGTTAAAGTAGGGCAAAGACATTCGATAAGATAACAATAAAGAATATTGTTGCCCAAGAAATATGCTTGACATAAAAACTTAAAAGAACATTATAAGAACAAACGCGAGGTTTGTTCATGCAAGATTTACATATTTATCTACCCGGTTTCATCATTGGTTATGGTATATTTTTAGTAGCCATGCTTTCTCCAGGACCAAATATACTCACCATAATTGGGACCTCAATAAGCACGGGTAGATCAGCGGGTATGGCCCTCGCATTTGGAACTGCTATCGGTTCTTTCGGTTGGGCATTATTATCAATTGCTGGGCTCACCGCGATCATCGCAACCCATGCTTGGGCATTTATTGCGATTAAAATCGTTGGTGGTTTGTATCTGTTGTGGCTGGCATATAAGTCATTTTTATCTGCGAGCAAAGATCAAGATATGACGATTAAAGCGCTGGAAGGCAAGGCGTCACATTTGCGATATTTCTGGCGCGGTTTTACGGTGCAGATGACCAATCCAAAAGCAGCCATTTTTTGGGTGGCAATGATGTCAGTCGCCTTTAAAGACGGTGCACCTGTTCCTGTTATGCTTTTGTTTGGGTTGGGTGTTTTTGTACTCTCCTTTGTTCTTCACCAATTATATGCGATTGCGTTTTCAACAAATGTAATGGTCAAAACCTATACAAAAGCCAGGCGGCCATTGCAGGCAATCTTGGGAACATTTTTCACGTTTGCCGGGTTTAAGTTGCTTTTGTCGCGCAGTTGAGAAAAAAATACATAAAAACCCAATAAAACCTAAGCTTTGTTGGGTGTAACCAACCTCAATTGCTTGCTCCGAATCAAGCCATAGGTTAGGTGAAATTTATGGGAAAAGAGATTACACCGCCTCAAGGCGGACCAGATGACATTCAAAGTGTTGATTTAAAGGCCGCGCTGGAAGAGCGTTATCTTGCATATGCGCTTTCAACTATCATGCACCGGGCATTGCCTGATGCGCGTGACGGTATGAAACCTGTGCATCGCCGTATTGTTCATGCCATGAATGATATGGGCCTAAAGTCTAATTCGTCGTTCAAGAAATGCGCAAAAATTGTTGGTGAGGTGATGGGTAATTTTCACCCTCACGGTGACCAAGCAATTTACGATGCTCTTGTGCGATTGGCTCAGGACTTTGCGGTTCGATATCCTTTAGTCAATGGTCAGGGTAACTTTGGTAACGTGGATGGCGATAATCCCGCTGCGATGCGTTATACGGAATCTAAAATGACACCCGTTGCTGAGTTGTTGCTTGAGGGCATCAATGAAGATGCGGTTGATTTTCGCACGACCTATGATGAGGAAAACGAAGAGCCAACCGTGTTGCCTGGTGCGTTTCCAAATCTGTTGGCAAATGGTTCATCAGGGATTGCCGTGGGTATGGCAACGTCCATTCCACCTCATAATGCGGCGGAACTATGTGATGCAGGACTGCACTTAATTAAACACCGTAACGCAAGCATTGAAAAGCTTGTGGAATTTGTTCAAGGACCGGACTTGCCAACCGGCGGTACGATCATTGAAGATCAAGAATCCATCATCAATGCCTATAAAACGGGACGTGGTGGTTTCAGAGTGCGCGCCAAATGGGAGAAGGAAGAGACAGGCCGTGGTGGTTATCAGATCATCATTACTGAAATTCCTTATCAGGTTCAAAAGTCTCGCTTGATTGAAAAAATCGCTGAGTTGTTGATCGCTAAAAAGCTGCCATTGCTCGATGATATTCAAGATGAATCAGCGGAAGATATCCGCGTTGTTTTAACGCCCAAAAACAGATCCGTTGATCCAGAGATTTTGATGGAATCTATGTTCAAGCTAACTGAGCTTGAAAACCGCATTTCGCTAAATATGAATGTGCTTAGCCAAGGCAAAGTGCCTAAGGTTATGTCCTTGCGCGAAGTGCTGCTAGAATGGATTGATCACAGACGCGATGTTTTGCAACGCCGCTCACGTCACCGTTTAGCTGCCATTGTGCGCCGTTTGGAAATATTGGGCGGTCTGCTTGTCGCATATCTCAATATCGACGAAGTGATCAGAATAATCCGTGAGGAAGATCATCCAAAAGCTGTGATGATGCAGCGGTTTAGCCTTACCGATTTGCAAGCTGAATCTATTCTCAATATGCGCTTGCGTTCATTGCGCAAATTGGAAGAGTTTGAAATTCGCAAGGAATTCGATGCGCTTGAAGCTGAGAAGGCTGAAATTGAAGCGTTACTCGCATCCGAAGAGCAGCAATGGCAAGCTATCGCATGGCAAATCCGTGAAGTGAAGAAAGCCTACGGTAAGAACACCGAACTTGGCGCAAGACGGACTGACTTCGGCAAAGCGATCGATATCGATGATAGCGCAATTTACGAAGCGATGATCGAAAAAGAACCGATCACTGTTGTGCTATCGGCAAAAGGTTGGGTTCGTGCAATGAAAGGGCATATGTCCGATCATTCCAGCTTAACATTTAAAGATGGCGATAAGCTAAAACTCGCATTTAGCGCTTTTACCACTGATAAAGTGTTGATCATGACCACAGGCGGCAAAGCCTATACGCTGGGCGCAGATAAGTTCCCTGGCGGTCGCGGTCATGGCGAACCGCTGCGCATCATGGTTGATATGGATAATGATCAGGATGTGTTGACAGCATTTGTGCATCAGCCAAATCGCAAACTCTTGCTTGCGTCCAATATTGGTAATGGTTTCATCGTTAAAGAAACGGACCTTGTGGCCAATACGCGTAAGGGCAAGCAGGTGATGAACGTTAAGATGCCTGATGAAGCGCAGCTATGTGTTGAAGTGCGTGGCGATTATTTAGCTGTTGTGGGTAAAAACCGCAAAATGCTTGTATTCCCGCTTGATCAGCTACCAGAAATGGCGCGCGGTAAAGGTGTGCGATTGCAGCGTTATAAAGACGGTGGTGTGGCGGACCTTAGGTGCTTCTCAATGGAAGAAGGATTGACTTGGGAAGACAGTGCAGGTCGTTCATACACGCGCATGAAAGACGAGTTGACTGAATGGCTTGGCGATAGAGCACAAGCTGGTCGTATGGTTCCAAAAGGCTTCCCAAGGTCAGGTAAGTTCTCGGGTTAAAAACTCATCACAGCAACAATGGCTAAATAAACCCCCGTTAAAATAAATGCAGTGAGTGTCAGCACCATGCCGCGGGTGCGGTACTTAAATGTGCCTTTTTTGCCTGATAGGCCGATCGGGTGCATGATGCGCGAAATCGCAAAGATGAGCGCAAGAATACCAACAGCAATTTGATGGCCTCCACCAAGTTCTAGCAATCCCAGCATGATCAAAAACATCGGTGCTGTTTCAACCATATTGCCGTGAATACGCACCGTCCGGGTGAGGGCGTCACTTTCACCTGTTTGAAGTTCGACTTTTTCACTCATCCTTATCTGCACAATATCGATAATCATTTTGATCATAAAAAAGCATAAAAATACTGAGAGTAGCGCGGTAATCGCTGGAAATATCATTTGTTATTCATCCTTGCATTGGCATTTACAAACCATCCAACAATCAAGCACGTATATCAAGTTAACATTAGTTTGATCCTTAGCATCTTGTTTTGTTTATACGCTTTGCCTAAGTTCGAACGAAATATACGTCAGATAACAATAAGAAAGTCACAAAATGTCCCTCTGTTCAAATTTGAAAACGCCTATTCTCGCCGCAGCATTCTCAGCTCTTTTATCCACATCGGCTTTGGCAAGCGATGAAACTGCGCTCAAACTTGCAGATGATGCGATGGCAGCGCTGAAGCAGGGACAAATTGAGCAAACAACTAAGCTTTATGATGAGGCATTGGCGCAAGCGAATTTATCTGCACCTGTTAAAGGACAAGTTTTATCAGCAAAAGCCAATGCGCTTTTAGAAATTGCTTGGGCTACGCGGCAAGATACGCCTTTGTTAGAAGCAATTGATACGTTTGAGACGGCTGTGAAAGTGCTAGATGCAGAAGTATCGCCAACGGTTTGGGCGCAAAGCAATTCAAGGCTTGGTGAAGCTTATCGCTCGCTTGCTTATGGGAAATACAACCAAAATAAACCTGAAGAGGGAGCTAAATTATATAACAATGCAATTGTTGCATATACCAAAGCTCTAGAAGTGCTCAACCAAGATGATAACCCCAACGAATGGGCGACCGCGCAGCGTGCTTTGGGGCAAGTATATGCAAATTCAGATACGTATTTATCAATCTCAGGAAAAGTTTCAAACGACACGCGTCTCACCGAAGCTGAAGATGCCTTTCAAGCAGCTATGAATGTTTATACCAAGGATGCAGATCCGGTGAGTTGGGCTGGGTTGCAGTTCCAATTGGGTGACATCTACACCACGTTGCACCAAAGACAGGGCGGAACATTTTGGCTTGAGAAATCCATTAAGTCTCACAAAAGCGTTTTGGAGGTAATAACAAAAGACAATAATCCAAATGTCTGGGCGCAGGTACAGTATTTCATCGGAAATGGTTTGGTGGAACTTGGATCGACATTTAAGGATAAATCGATGCTGGAAGAAGCCATTGTAGCGAGCGAACTTGCAACGCAATCGGATTATTTTGAAAATATTTTTCCGGAGTTCTACGAGCGAAACCAAAACAATATCAAGGTTGCAAAATCGCTGATTAGCAAACTGGACGAAGCCAAGTAATTTAGGTTTTAAGTTTGTCTGAAACTATCCAGCTTTGTTTGTAAATCGTTCCCACCCACTGGCGCCAAGATGCTCTTGTGGCTGGAAGCGGGTTTTATAAGCCATTTTCGGTGATCCATCGACCCAATAGCCAAGATATACGTGCGGCAAACCAGCTTCAATGGTGCGTTTGATGTGATCAAGAACAATGTATGTTCCAAGTGAGCGAGATTTATGGTCAGGCTCAAAAAACGAATAGACCATCGAAAGCCCATCTGCCATTTTATCGGTCAAAGCAGCACCGATCAACTTGCCTTCTGGATGATCTTCAATGCTATCACCTTCTTGTCGAATGCGGTATTCAATAACCCGTGTATCGACATGCGTGTCTTCAACCATCATCGCATAGTCAAGCACTGACATTTCCGACATGCCACCATCTAGATGTCGGTCATCTAAATAGGCACGAAACATCGAATATTGCTCACTTGATGGCTCGGCTTGATGATCAACAGAAATTATATCTTTGTTGCGTGCTAATACCCGCTTCATAGATTTGGTCCAGACGAATTCATCCGCTAGAATTCGGACAGAAACACATGCTTTGCACATCTCACAAGCAGGGCGGTAAGCAATATTTTGAGAGCGACGAAATCCACCTTGTGTGAGAATATCATTTAATTCAGCCGCTTTTTCTCCCGCAAGATGCGTGAAGATTTTTCGCTCTTCACGATCATTTAAATATGGGCACGGGGTTGGTGCCGTTAAAAAGAATTGGGGAGTTTGACTATTGTGGCTCGTCATTCGCTCGTTAGATCAAAAGAGATACGAAATTTCTATGTGTGAATTGCCAGCCAACTTAATCAATCAAGCAACGGCTGGCAATACTGGTTTAGATACGTGTGTTTATTTACGTTTAGAGATTTTGATATCAACTTCGAAATCATCGTTTAAATCTGATCGTAATATGACCGTACCAAGTAATAAATCCTGAACCAAGCGTTTGCGATCGGTAAACAAACCGATCAATAGGACAAACCCAGATGTGAAGATATTTGCAGCCCAGAAGATCACGCTGTGAACGATTGCCGTCATAAAGTCGACACGTCCACCATCAAGGCGGGCAATACGAATCCCCATCATTTTCATACCTGGCGTTGCTTGATCTGGTCCGCCCATTGTCATGCCGACATAAACGAGAGCAATTGCAGGTGTGATGATTGCAAAGAGTAACCAGCCCAAACTCAACGTGATGATGCCAAGGAAAAACACAATGATGGCAACCGGAATGTGCAAGATAGCAACCATGATATAATCAACGATAAACGCTAAAATGCGTTTTGTTCGAACACCATCGTAATAGGCGGGATCCGTAATCCGGTCATCGATTGTGTGGGTATGACGGAATTCTGAGCCATTAAATGCGTCTTCAGGATCCATCTTTTCATAACTTGCCATAATTTGCCTCTTTAGCATCAAATATATCTGTTATCTGGGGAGGAATTCGCAATTTTCAAGACCCAGCATCAGCTTCATAGCTCAATATATCTGCGGGTTGGCATTCCAAAATCTGGCAAATCTTCTCCAACGTATCAAAACGGATACCTTTGACTTTTCCAGATTTTAGCAGAGATATGTTTTGTTCAGTTATGCCAACAAGTTCCGATAGCTCTTTTGAGCGCATCTTGCGTTTTGCCAGCATGATATCGAGTGTGACGATGATAGCCATGATTATATAATCGCCTGATTTTCTTCTGAAATATTAGCAGCTTCATGCAGAATTTTTGCAAGTGTCACAAGCAGTAATCCCAAGATTATTGCATAAATTTCAGTTTCTGTAATTCCGATTGATAACTGTTTCTGTCCAGGAGGATTATATATCGTTAGCGCCAAAATTGCCAAAGTTTCAAACAATATGCCAAGCGGGGCAAGCGCTGTAACCGCCCAACCAATCTTATTGAGTTTGCCCGCAGCTTCAAATGTGAAGACTTTTCCGCCCATATATTGCCTAAAAAGCTGCACAGCTTGTAGAAAAATATAGATCCCAATCAGCATCGGGGTGATTTCAAACACAAACGCTAAGGTTCTGCTGACACCATTAATAGTGATGGTCCGACCAGCTGCAACAAATTCCTCGCGAATAGCATCATCAATCGCGGGAGTATCGATAATCATGAGAATTGCATAATAGGCGATCGTTAAAATTGATATTGCAGCTCCGAGAATAGAAAACCCGCATGCATAGCGCGCTAATTTTCGAATGCGACTATAGGAAAGCGAAGACTTTTGCTCTGATGACATTTTACACCTTTTAAAATTAAATGTTGATTTATTATTGTTTTACGATAATTAATGCATGAATTATGTTAAGTCAATATGGAGTTTGTTTGTGTTTAAAATTAATAATCGTTTTGCGAAATTATCTTTTTTAGGGGTGGTGATGGGTGTCATCAGTGCTTGCGGGCATACCCCTGTGTCTTCCATGGTGAAGTTGCGAAATTTTGATCCTGCAACAACTGATGTCAAACAGCTTAGTGTTGCTGTTGTCTTGCCTCATGAATACAGAATTCAGCAAGGTGGCGTCATCATGACATTGGAATTGCGGAAGAAAGATGGTTCAGAAAAGAAGATGGAGACATTCAGCTTAACAACATCGTTAAGCTCAGAAGACAAGTTGATGTTAGCTAAAATCAAAGAGCCCGGGCGTCAGGTTATTGCATATCGCATACGACCGTATGACATAAAAAGGTTCAATGAGATTCGAAAATTCACGCTTGAGAAAAGACCGATTAAGCAGTGGGAGGGTTCATTTAATATTGGTGCCAGTGCTTGTCGTTTGGGAGAAAACCTTCCCAAAACACTGCCCGTTTCGATTTATCTAAAATCGAGCGAAACGAAAAGCTTCGTTCCATTTATTGTCAATGCAGATTTAATGAAAGAATCTGATGGGAATAAACTGCATGACACAGTTCCGCTTTGTAATTCAGCCAATGGATGATCACGCAAAGGTATAATTACATTTTCCATCTAAGTTTTGGGGGGAGGTGACATTCTCTCCCCGTAACAATTACATGTAAATCAACCTATGGATGGCGCTCAGGTTTTACAGTCAAACCTGAATGACAAGGTAGTATTTGGTTTGAGGCCGGTGCACCAGCGTGATAATGATAGCCAACACCCTCCGTTACGCGTCCATTACATTCATCAAGCTCGGTTGTTTTCGCCTCAGCCTCAGATAATGGCTCTAAAATCGGATATCCGTCCATCGCAATGCCAATAATGGATGGTTTGCCTTCAATAGCTTCAACCGCCGTCTGGCAATCTGTGATGATATGTGTGTGATAACCAACATGTGGATTAACGTGTCCACCACAATCATCAAAGGCAGCGATTGTATATGCTGATAAAATCGCATCAACCGGTGCCGATTGATCAAGACGTAAACCATTAAAGGATATTCCGGCGGGCAACCCTCTCGCTATGCGTGGTTCAAAATTGTCGCGCTTAACAGGTTCCATCGGAATAATCAGTGTCGATGTCTGCCCCTCAGGGATATAAGAGATGGAGCATTCAACGCAGTAATTTTGATATTCTTCAGCAACATCAGGTCTTGCTGCAGCTTCGCAGGCAACTTGAGTATCTGTTACGCGAACACGACCTGTTGCTTCATCATATAATTGCCAATTGCTATCATTATAGATCTCAGGGAGTGATTGGATAAACTTGCCGTCTACATCAACCACCTCACCATCTTTGATCCAAATGCCGCCTTTATCTGGACCATCTTCGATTGACCGAGGACACCATGGGCCTATTTCAAAACCAACCGGTTGCGCATTTATTGTAAATGAAAAGCACTTGGCCTCAAGTCCGTTTGATAACGTGCAGTCTACGATTGTTGGATCTTGCGTAAGTGCATCCGGTAGAAAGTGTTCGATAAGTTGATGTGTGTGAATACCTTCATCCGCATATGCGATATGGGAAACCATTGTTAGGCCTGCGGTAAAAATG
Source organism: Lentilitoribacter sp. (assembly GCA_039974935.1). Taxonomy (GTDB): domain Bacteria; phylum Pseudomonadota; class Alphaproteobacteria; order Rhizobiales; family Rhizobiaceae; genus Lentilitoribacter. The sequence continues at coordinate 93,467 of JBDWIC010000004.1, forward strand.
GCGAAAAACTTACCCGCGTTGTTTTTGATCATTTTAAATCCCTCTACTTTGATGATGCAGCAAAAATCGCGCAATCCAATGGGGTATGATCATATGATAATCTGGCGATCAGGCGCGACTTACTGTCGATGCTTCTCATATATAAAAGCACTTTGCAGCCAGTGTGGAATGAATATGGAGATATTATGAACGCTCGATAGGCGCAAACCACAGTTTTGCGCGTTCACATTGCTCAGTTACAAACAAAAATCGAAGTTAGATTTTTTGCATCAGCTTTGCAGCCTCTGGAGCAAAATATGTTAAAATACCATCGCATCCCGCACGTTTAAATGCCATGAGGCTTTCCATCATAGCGCGCTCGCCATCGATCCAGCCATTTTGGCAGGCAGCTTTAATCATCGCGTATTCGCCCGATACTTGATACGCAAATGTTGGCAGGCGGAACTCTTCTTTAACTCGCAGGCACATGTCCAAATAAGCCAAGCCTGGTTTTACCATCACCATATCCGCGCCTTCTTCAACGTCCAGCGCAACATCGCGCATCGCCTCATCAGGGTTAGCTGGGTTTAGGAAATAGCTATTCTTGTCGCCTTTAAGAAAATCACTTGTGCCAATGGCTTCGCGATAGGGTCCGTAAAATGCAGAAACAAATTTTGCTGCATAAGACATAACTGCAACAGATTGAAAACCTGCATCATCAAGTGCACGGCGGATGACACCAATACGCCCATCCATCATTTCAGATGGTGCAATAATGTCAGCTCCCGCTTGCGCTTGTAATACGGCAGCTTGGGCAAGAACTTCGACAGTTTTATCATTGACGATTTCGCCATTTTCAAAAATTCCATCATGACCATCTGAGGTAAATGGATCAAGCGCGACATCTGTTATAACGCCAATCTCAGGAACTGCCGCCTTGATAGCACGTGTGGCTTGGTTGATTAAATTATCGGGATTTAAAATTTCGGTTCCAGTTTTATCCCGCTTTGCGTAATCAATATTTGGAAAGGTCGCGATCGCAGGAATACCAAGTTCCGCAGCTTCTTTTGCTGCTTTTACCGCAAGGTCGATACTTAAGCGCTCAACACCAGGCATGGCGTCCACAGCTTCGCGTTTGTTGTCGCCTTCAATTAAAAACATTGGCCAAATAAGATCAGATGGAGTGAGATGTGTTTCACGCACCATATTGCGCATCCATGCGCTGCCGCGATAACGGCGCATCCGTTTGTGTCCTGTTACATCATCAATTTTGCGGCTCATATCTGACATTATTCTACCCATCTACAGTAAATTTGCGCACTGGTTTGGTCATTCTTTGTAAAAAAGGTCAAGTAACACAACTAATTTTATATAGATTGAGACACTTTGTTGCGCCTTTTTTGATGCTCCTATATAAAACACAGCTATAAATAAGTGACTTTTACCGAAGCTTGGATCGCGTTTAATGGTGGACAATAATAGCATTTCGCTTGAGCAAATGACGCAAAAGAGCAGTGACGCGTCCGAGGGAATACATCTTTTATACAACGTCTTTTTATCAATTGTAGCTTTGGCATGTGTGGCAGGCACGGTAAAGTATTGGGCGATGTTAATGGGAATAACCGATGGCGGTACCCTTCGATTTGATATAGCCCCGCTCCATTGGCGTTTAGCTGCAACCACACTTGCACTTTTACTTCCGCTCACCGCACTTGGCGTTTGGTTCCAAACAGCGTTTGGTCTATGGGGCTGGGTATTGGTAACATTTATTCAATATCTAATGCATGCGGTATTACCCAATTGGTTTGGCGCGGATCCACTAAATCTGATATTTAGTGGTGCTGTTGTTGTCCTGTTCTTAGTGTTTCAAACCATATTCTACTTCAAAGAACGCAAGCGATTGCAGGAGGAGGGGTTGTAATACCCATCCATCATTTTCAATGACTGCGAGTAATGATTAATTTACCTTGTCTCAGAGTAAGACTTTGTTAAGCACACAAATTAAGTAAAATTTTCGATACATTCGATAGATTTGCCCCAAGACGGAAAAAAACAAAACAAACCGTCACATTAAAACAGTGAGGCAAACTAAAATGGCACAACAACAACCAATCTTGGTTCATAACCAATCTACAGAAAACACAGGTCAAGAAAACGGCCTTCGTGTACAATACCTTGAAGCACTACAACTTGTAGAGCGCTTGCACCGTCGTCTTCTTGACGTTGTAAAGGACGAATTCGAACGTTCAGGACGCGCTGATATCAACGCAGTTCAAGCTCTTTTGCTCTTTAATATCGGTAATGCGGAATTAACAGCAGGTGAATTGCGTAGTCGCGGATACTATTTAGGTTCAAACGTTTCTTATAACTTGAAGAAACTTGTTGATCTTGGTTTCATCAATCACACAAAATCACGCGTTGATCGCCGTTCGGTTCGCATTTCGCTTACTGACAAAGGTACAGAGATCGCGAGCGTAGTTGCACAATTGTATGATCGTCACATTCAATCAATTGAACAAGTTGGCGGCATCAGCGAAGATGATTTCTCAACAATGAATAAATTGATGCAGCGTCTGGATCGATTCTGGAATGACCAGATCATGTATCGCTTGTAATTGATGACATAGCTGTCAGATTTTTACGAAGAATCTGATAGGAAATACCTATTACAATTTTGATGAACCACTGCCAAATGCATATTTGGTGGTGGTTTTCACATTATATTCACCATTATCGTCATACATACTAGCCGTGTGGATTAAGGCAGGCTGCCTTGATACAGCCACAAAGGTATGAATTTTGGGATCATGAGCTAATCGATGAATTTCGATCACGCGAGTTTGATCAGCGTTTGACCCAAATACTCTTGCTGAATGTGGGTAAAGGCTTTAAATTATTGATGCTGACTAATGTCAGTATTTGTAACTGTACCGTCGGATATGACAATTGGTGAAGAGATGAAAAAACTGAATAAAGATTCTGAAAAAACTCAATCTCGTATAGCGCGTCGTGCTATCTTAAAGGGCGCAGCTGCAACAGGATTGATTGCGGGATTAACTGCACCTTCCTTTGCACAATCAACAATTGAACAAATTATACGCGCACCAGGTCGCGGCACTTGGGATGACCAGTTTGATGCGCAAGCATCTCGTACGGTCAGCGAAACAGTTGCAAACTTCCCAATTATCTCTGAGCAAACTCTTCGTAATTTGGAAATTGCACAGATCAAATATCAAAATATTGTTGCAAATGGTGGCTGGCCGGTTGTGCCTGCAAACAAGCGTTTGCGTTTGGGCATGGTTTCCGGTGATGTGCGCAAATTGCGCGAACGTTTAATGATTTCAGGCGACCTGCCGCGCTCTGCAGGTATCTCAGATAGCTTTGATACATATGTGCAAGGGGCGGTGAAACGTTTTCAAGCGCGTCATGGCATGCCATCTGACGGTGTGCTTGGTAAGTTCAGCTATGCAGCGATCAACGTATCAGCGCAAGTTCGCCTTACACAGATCGAAACAAACCTTGTTCGCTTGCGTTCAATGTCTGGTTATCTCGGTGATCGTTATGTGATGGTCAATATTCCAGCTGCACAAATTGAAGCTGTTGCAAATGGTCGTGTAGAACTACGCCACACAGCAATTGTAGGTAAAATCGATCGTCAAACACCGATTTTGAATTCAAAAATCCATGAAGTGATTTTAAATCCTTATTGGACTGCACCACGTTCAATCATCGAAAAAGACATTATGCCACTGATGCGCAAGGATCCAACATATCTTGAGCGCAACGCAATTCGTCTGTTCGATGGTAAAGGTTTGGAAGTCGCACCAGAAACTGTTGATTGGAATGCTGCAGAAGCACCTAAGCTTATGTTCCGTCAGGATCCAGGCAAAATCAATGCGATGTCTTCAACGAAGATCAATTTCCATAATCCACATGCCGTTTATATGCATGATACGCCGCAGCAATCGGTGTTTGGTAAGTTGCTTCGCTTTGAATCGTCTGGTTGCGTGCGCGTACAAAACGTGCGTGAACTATCCGCTTGGTTGCTTAAAGATACCGCGGGTTGGGATCGTCAAGCGATCGAATCCGGAATTGATTCTGGTGAGAGTATGCCAATTCAGGTTGAACAGCCTGTTCCTGTGTACTTCACATATTTCACAGCATGGTCATCTGCTGATGGTGTCGTGCAGTTCCGCGATGATGTGTATCGTCGTGATGGTGTAGATCTATTGGCGTCTCGCGAACTCTAAATTAAAATGAAATATCTATTCAAAGCGGCTCTTTTAGGGCCGCTTTTTTGTTTTAAGGCCTACATTGATGGCGTGTTGAGAGCGGCAGAGAATGACCTCTGGTCTTCAGATAACTAATCGTCTGGCTCTAGTTGCGTCAATTTGGTGTGTTTATGTCCTAATAAGGCGGTGTGCAGATGTTGCACTTGCTTATTGTTAACGGTAAATAGCCCCCATCTTATTCTGAATGCTCGAGAATGACTCGTTGCAAGTTTTGAAGGTAACCTCAAATGTCCAATGCATTTTTTACAGCCTCCCTCGCTGACCAAGATTCTGAAATTTTCAGCTCAATTGAACAAGAATTGGGTCGTCAACGCCATGAAATCGAATTGATTGCGTCTGAGAACATTGTTTCTCGCGCGGTTTTAGAAGCGCAAGGTTCGATCATGACAAACAAGTATGCCGAAGGTTACCCAGGCAAGCGTTATTATGGTGGTTGTCACTTTGTCGATATCGCCGAAAACTTAGCAATTGATCGCGCCAAAGAATTGTTCGGCTGCGGATTTGCAAATGTTCAGCCAAATTCTGGTTCACAAGCCAACCAAGCTGTTTTGCTTGCACTATCAAAACCTGGTGAAACAATTTTGGGTATGAGCCTTGATGCTGGTGGTCACTTAACGCACGGCGCAAAACCAAATCTATCGGGCAAATGGTTTAACGCTGTACAATATGGTGTTGTAGCTGAAACTGGTTTGCTTGATTATGATCAAGTAGAAGCTTTGGCTCTAGAGCACAAACCAAATATCATTGTTGCAGGTGGTTCTGCTTATTCTCGCGAAATTGATTTTGCGAAGTTCCGTGAAATTGCTGATAAAGTTGATGCAATCCTTTGGGTTGATATGGCGCACTTTGCAGGTCTTGTGGCAGCCGGTGTTCACCCAAGCCCATTCCCACATGCTCATGTTGCAACAACAACAACGCACAAAACATTGCGCGGACCTCGCGGCGGTATGGTTCTCACCAATGATGAAGCTATCGCAAAGAAAATCAATTCAGCGGTATTCCCAGGCCTTCAAGGTGGCCCGCTCATGCATGTTATCGCAGCCAAAGCCGTTGCATTTAAAGAAGCGCTGACTGATGATTACAAATCATATATGTCTGATGTGAAAGAAAACGCACAAGTGCTTGCAAAAACACTGGTTGATGGTGGTTTGAACATCATTTCAAGCGGTACGGATACGCACCTTATGTTGGTTGACCTACAGCCTAAAAACGTAACAGGTAAAGCAACAGAAGCAGCGCTTGGTCGCGCGTTTATTACATGTAATAAAAACGGTGTACCAAACGATCCGCAATCGCCATTTGTTACATCTGGTATTCGTTTGGGTACACCTGCTGCAACAACACGCGGTTTTGGTCCTGATGAATTCCGCCAGGTGGGTGAGATGATCTTAGAAGTCGTCAATGGTTTGAGTGCTGCTGGTCAAGATGGTGATAATTCAGCTGTTGAAGAAGCTGTAAAAACCAAAGTGATTGCACTGACTGATAAGTTCCCAGTTTACCAGAGCATTGGAGCTTAGTGAATGCGTTGTCCTTATTGCTCGTCTCATGACACTCAGGTTAAAGATTCGCGGCCCGCAGAAGATGGTGCCGCAATTCGCCGCCGCCGTGTATGCCCAGATTGTGGTGGTCGTTTCACCACATTTGAGCGGGTTCAGTTGCGAGACTTGCAAGTTTTGAAGAAAACGGGGCGTAAAGTCCCGTTTGATCGCGAGAAATTGCAAAAGTCATTTGATATCGCACTACGAAAACGTCCAGTGGATCGTGACCGTGTTGATCGCGCAGTCTCTGGCATTGTTCGCCGTTTAGAAAGTTCAGGTGAAACTGAAATCGAAACGGATGCGATTGGTTTACTCGCTCTTGAAGCATTAAAAGCACTCGATGACGTGGGTTTTGTGCGTTATGCATCAGTGTACCAAGATTTCACAGCGGCTAATGATTTTGAGAAAATTATTGAATCTTTAAGTGCGCAGATCGCACGCGATGCTGGTGATGACAACTAGCGGGGAACATATTCCCGCATTTGATTTTCAGAATGAAGAAGTCCGTTTAAACCAAGAAATTATCGATAAAAAGTTTATGTGCGCTGCCATTCGTTTGGCGCGCAAACATGAGGGTTTAACAGCAGAAAACCCTTCAGTTTCAGCACTTGTAGTCAAATATTTCGATGGTCAGCCTGTTGTTATGGGCACAGGTGTAACTGCAATCGGTGGCAGACCACATGCTGAGGTTTTGGCGCTTAATGAAGCGGGATCTGCTGCAAAAGGCGCACATATCTATGTCACGCTTGAACCTTGCTCGCATTACGGCAAAACCCCGCCATGCGCTGAGGCAATAATAAAGGCAGGGGTTACTCGCGTTGTTGTTGCTGCAAATGACCCTGATGATCGTGTTTCAGGTCGAGGCTTTGAAAAGCTGCGCGTGGCTGGGATAGAAGTTGTCGAAAATTTGTTATCGCAAGAGGCAGAGTATGGTCTTGCCGGCTATCTCATGCGCAAACGTCATGCGCGCCCATTTGTGACGCTCAAAATGGCAATGTCAAAAGATGGTTTGATTGGCGTATGTGACGGTCGGCAGATCAAAATTACAAGTGAGATTTCAAATGGGCAGGTACAGGTTCTACGTGCTTTAAATGATGCAATTTTGGTTGGTTCGGGCACCGTTCAAAATGATAATCCTACGCTTACATGCCGACTAAATGGTCTTAAACATCGCTCTCCTATTCGCGTTGTCATGGACCGAAAGTTTGGTATCTCAACTGCGTCTAATCTTGTGCAAACTGCCAAGCAATATAAGCTGATCGTTGCGACCAGTTCTGAAAAGTCAAATAGTCAGGCTTATAAAGAGCTTGGGGTTGAAACCTTGCCGATTAAATCCTCTGAAAATGATAATCAGCTTGCCGAGCTATTAAATCATCTTGGCCAGTGTGATGTTTCGACATTGCTGGTAGAAGGTGGTTCAAAAATAGCTTCAAGTTTTCTCAATGCGGGGTATGTCGACCGTATTGTTATTTTTCAATCTGATGAAAAATTGGATGTTGCTGCAGGAGTTCCAACAGTCAAAGCTCCCATAACGCCTGAGAATATGCCGCAAGGGTTTTTGCTTGAAAACAAGCTGACATTTGGGTCAGATGTCATGTATGAATATGAGAAAATAAGTTAGGAGCGCACCAAGTGTTCACAGGCATTATCACAGATATCGGTGAGATTACTGAATTAGATCAGCTTAAGTCTGGTTTAAAAATCAAAATAAAAACCGAATATGACCCAAAATCGATAGAAATTGGCGCCTCAATTGCCTGTGCTGGCACATGTCTTACGGTAACGGAGCTTCCAGAAGCTGGGTCTATTGATCGCTGGTTTGTTGTCGAAGCTTGGGAAGAGGCTCTGCGATTAACATCAATTGGTGCTGTAAAGGTTGGTGATTATATCAATCTCGAGCGTGCTCTTAAAATGGGCGATGAATTGGGCGGGCACATGGTGTCTGGCCATGTTGATGGCAAAGCTGAAATTATAGAAAAGATTATGGAAGGCGACGCGGTTCGGTTTAGATTTAAAGCGCCTGAGGACCTTGCAATCTTCATTGCACCGAAAGGTTCGGTTACCCTTGACGGCACCTCATTGACGATCAATGAGGTAGATGGACCAATATTTGATGTGCTTTTGATCAAACATACACAACAGGTCACCACTTGGGGCCAGCGCGACGTTGGTGATGAGGTTAATATCGAAATTGACCAAATGGCACGTCATGTGGCCCGTCTTGTTGAACATATGATGAAAAGAGACGGTGCTTAGTCACCAATTCCGAGAATTTACTTGCGACTTGCTCAGAACCATGATTTGAGCGGGTTCTGATATTTTACGATCCCTAAGAGCTATATTGGCCATATTTGCTAATTTGGAGTGACCCCATGTCAAAAGCACCACATTTGTTGATTGTCGAGGCAAGATTTTACGATGACATGTCCGATGCGATTTTAGATGGCGCTGTGTCTGCACTTAAAGATGCGGGCGCAACTTATGACGTTATTTCCGTTGATGGTGCACTGGAAATTCCAGCAACGATCGCAATGGCGCTCGATGGAATGGATGTTGGTGGCACGATATATGATGGATTTATCGCGCTCGGCATCGTCATACGTGGTGAAACCTATCACTTCGATATCGTTTGTAATGAATCAGCGCGTGGGTTAACGCAGCTTTCTGTCAGCGAATCGATTGCCTTGGGCAATGGCATTATGACTGTTGAAAATTCCGATCAAGCTTGGGCACGTGTTAAAAAATCTGAGCTGGATAAAGGCGGTTTTGCAGCGCGCGCGGCACTGAAAATGATCAAGATCAAAGCGCAGCTATCTGCTTAGCGCTATAGAATAAAAAAACGAGTAAAATAAATGAGCGATGATGCTTCAAAAACGGGTCAAAACCCGGAGATCAAACCAGCCAATAAACGTGGTGTCGCAAGACTAGCTGCGGTTCAGGCTTTATATCAGTTAGATATGTCAGGCGAACACGTTACCGAAGTGATAGCTGATTTCAGAAGCAACCGTTTGGGCAGCGAAATGGATGGCGATCAATACCGAGATGCAGATCCGGATTGGTTTAATATGGTCGTTAAGGGCGTTGTTGAACAACAATTGGCGCTTGACCCAGAAATTCATGGCGTATTGACCGATGATTGGCCGCTCTCCCGTATTGATTCTACATTACGTGCCATACTGCGTGCAGGGGCATTTGAGCTGAATGACCGCAAAGATGTTCCAACAGCGGTCATTATCAATGAATATGTTGATATCGCACGTGCATTTTTTCAAGAAGATGATGAGCCGAAACTCGTCAATGCAGTATTAGACCGCTTGGCGCGCAAATGGCGTAAAGGCTAAACCTATCTGAAAGTTATTTTTATATGTCCAATGCTCCGGCCCAACCAAAAGATGAACTCGCGCTCGCTAAATATAACGCAGCGATATTGGGTGCAACGGTAGCGTTTACAGGTTCAATGGCCCCTGTGGCTGTGGCAACAGGTGGATTAGCTGGGCATTATTTATTGGACGAAGATAAATCCTGGGCCACTTTGCCTGTGATGGGGTTTAATGTCGGTACCGCTTTAGGGGCGTTTTTAGCTGCATATTTAATGCGTCGAGTTGGACGACGCACAGGCTTTATTGCTGGTGCATGTCTTGGAATGCTCGGTTGCGCGCTTGCCACATTGGCATTGCTTAACGGTCTGTTTGTTTTGCTTGCGCTAGGTCTGGTCTTTATTGGAAATGGCATGGCCTTTTCCAATCAGTATCGCTTTGCTGCCGCTGATGGAGCGCCAAAAGCCTTTAAACCGCAAGCGATTTCCTGGGTTGCAATGGGCGGTATTTTCGCAGCTGTTATCGGTCCACAAATTGCCATTCAAATGGGTGGGTTTTTCGACCCGATCCCTTTTGCGGGGAGTTTTTTAGGTATTATACCAGTTCTGCTGATTGGGATATTTATCTTAAGTTTTCTGCGCATCCCATCAGAAAACAATAAGCCAGTTCCAACGGGTGAAGATCAAAGTGAGCGCCCCTTAAAAGAGATTATCACGCAGCCAAAATTTATGGTCGCGATGATGTGCGGTATTGTTTCATTTGCCATGATGACCTTTATGATGACGGGAACGCCAATTGCGATGATGATTTGCGGGTTTAGCCCAGATCAATCTACTTTGGGGATCCAATGGCACGTCTTAGCAATGTATGGACCGAGCTTTTTCACAGGAAAACTCATCACCCGCTATGGTGCAGATCGTGTCACAGCTACCGGGCTCGTAATCATGATCATTTGCGCATTTATCGGTTTTATGGGTATCGAGCTCTGGAACTTCTGGCTTGCACTTGTGTTGCTTGGAATAGGTTGGAACTTTGGCTTTATCGGTGCGACATCAATGGTTTCGGTAAGCTACCGTCAGTCTGAAAAAAACAAAGTTCAAGGTTTTCACGATGGGCTATTGTTTTCGCTCGTAGCACTATCGTCATTGGCCGCAGGTCAGGTGCTCAATTACTGGGGTTGGCAAGTCTTAACTGCCATTTTGTGGCCAGTTTGTGGGCTTGCACTAATTGTTTTGCTAGTCCACTCAGCCAAACAACGCCGTATCGACGCGCACGCATTTTAAATAGAAGACCGTTTTGTAGCTACTAATTGTAGTGGTTGCCTGTCTATATTTAGTGATTCTTTCTCAATTTTTGATGATTCAACTTGACCTTTTCATCTTGCTGTCCTTCACTGCCCGCATCACTGGCACTTTGCGGAGGAGGCAAACGCCATTTGTTTGAAAAGGGTGGGCTCTTTTTAGGGCCTATAATCGGAGGAGGAATTTCCAAAAATGGGAATATTGTTAATAGTAATATTATGCGGCATCTTGTCGATCGTTTACGCGGTCTGGGCAACAAAATCCGTTCTTGCTGCTGACCAAGGCAATGAGCGGATGCGAGAAATCGCAGGTTATATCCGTGAAGGCGCATCTGCTTATCTAAATCGTCAATACACAACGATCGCTATTGTGGGAGCTGTGGTGTTTGTATTGGTTTGGCTCTTACTATCTGCAACTGCTGCCATTGGCTTTTTAATTGGTGCAGTTTTATCTGGTGTTGCAGGCTTTATCGGCATGCACGTATCCGTTCGCGCAAATGTTCGAACAGCGCAAGCATCTGCCCAGAGCATTTCTGCAGGGTTAGATATTGCGTTTAAATCAGGTGCGATCACAGGTATGTTGGTGGCTGGTTTGGCGCTGCTTGGCGTTGCCGTTTACTACTATATCCTTATTGGTCCAATGGGTCTGGGTTCAGCTTCTCGCGAAGTGATTGACGCATTGGTTGCTCTCGGATTTGGTGCATCTTTAATCTCAATCTTTGCTCGTTTGGGCGGTGGTATCTTCACAAAAGGTGCTGACGTTGGCGGCGATCTTGTAGGTAAAGTTGAAGCAGGCATCCCAGAAGATGATCCACGCAATCCAGCAACTATTGCTGATAATGTGGGTGATAACGTCGGTGATTGTGCCGGTATGGCCGCTGATTTGTTTGAAACCTACGCCGTGACAGTTGTTGCAACTATGGTACTGGCGGCTATCTTCTTTGCCGGTTCTGGCATCTTAGACAGTGTTATGCTTTACCCACTTGCAATTTGTGGTGGCTCAATCATCACATCAATTGTTGGTACTTTCTTTGTAAAACTTGGCCAAAACGGGTCCATTATGGGTGCGCTTTATAAAGGCCTTATCGTAACCGGTATCTTGTCAATCATCACGCTTGGTCTCGCAACATCGCTCACCATTGGTTGGGGCGAGATAGGTGTTGTTGCAGGTAAATCAATTACCGGAACAAACTTGTTCATCTGCGGTATTTTGGGCTTGGTTGTAACGGGTCTTATCGTTGTCATCACTGAGTATTATACTGGTACTGATAAACGTCCTGTGAACTCAATCTCTCAAGCTTCGGTTACAGGTCACGGTACAAACGTGATCCAAGGTCTTGCTGTTTCACTTGAATCAACAGCACTTCCAGCGATTGTGATCGTGGGTGGTATCATAGCAACTTACCAATTTGGTGGATTGTTCGGAACCGGTATTGCTGTGACAGCAATGCTTGGTATTGCCGGGATGATTGTGGCATTGGATGCATTTGGTCCGGTAACAGATAATGCAGGTGGTATCGCTGAAATGTCCGGTCTGCCGCCTGAAGTACGTCAAGCAACAGATGCGCTTGATGCTGTGGGCAACACGACAAAAGCTGTGACAAAGGGCTACGCGATTGGTTCCGCCGGTCTTGGTGCACTTGTGTTGTTTGCCGCTTACTCAAACGATCTGGCATATTTTGCAGCTAATGCAGAGCAATATCCGTATTTTGCAGATGTAGGTGAAATCTCTTTTGATCTATCCAATCCATATGTTGTGGCTGGTTTGATCTTTGGTGGTCTTATCCCATATCTGTTTGGTGGTATTGCGATGACCGCTGTGGGTCGTGCCGGTGGTGCGGTTGTGGAAGAGGTTCGTGCTCAGTTTAAAGAAAAGCCTGGCATTATGAAGGGGACAGAAAAACCTGATTATGGCCGTGCAGTAGATATGCTGACACGTGCTGCGATCAAGGAAATGATCATTCCATCGTTGCTTCCAGTCCTTGCGCCATTGTTCGTTTATTTCGGCGTCTTGATCATCTCAGGTTCAAAAGCTTCAGCTTTTGCAGCCTTGGGTGCTTCGCTTCTAGGTGTGATTGTAAATGGTCTGTTTGTGGCTATTTCCATGACATCAGGTGGCGGCGCATGGGATAATGCGAAGAAATCTTTTGAGGATGGTTTTGTCGATAAAGATGGCGTTAAACACGAAAAAGGTGGCGACGCGCATAAGGCATCTGTAACTGGAGATACAGTCGGTGATCCATATAAGGATACTGCTGGTCCTGCGGTGAACCCGGCCATTAAAATTACCAACATTATGGCATTGCTGCTACTGGCTGTATTGGCTCACTAAGCCACAAATATAAATCAAAAAATAAAAAACCCCGTTGATAAAATTATCAGCGGGGTTTTGTTTTAAAGTACATATTTAGAAGTTTTAAAAACCACTTGGATTGCTTGCGGTTGCACCACCTGTAAATCCGCCAAGAACACCAGCCAAGAAACCGCGTTCTCTACCGCCTGTTGGCGTTGTTCTTGAAATCATATCAAAGACTTTACCGTCTTGAAGAGTGTAATTTGCAATACGGGATACCGTGCCTTCTTGGTCAAGATAAACAGCAAGTACTGATTGACCTACTAACTTAGTTTTTTGGAATGCCAAACCACGTTTACGTTGTTGCGAAATGTAATAAAACACTTCGTTAGAATCGATAGTTTGGGTAGTCGATGGTGTTCCCAAAGATAAAAGCACTTGTTCACGACTAGAACCCACTGGCGTTGCTTCCAATGCAGATTGATCGACAATATAACCCTGATTGAGCACTTGAGATGTGTTACATGCACTAAGAGCTGTCGCTGCGGCTAACATAGTAAGTCCAACGACAATAGATCGCGGGCGGAAAGAATAGCGTTTTGGATCCGCTTGACCGATAACTCTGTTCAACAACACTGCCTCCTTCAGGCAAAAACGCTCATACGTCAAAAATATCTTGGGCTTTTGGTAAACCAGCTTGCAAGGTTATGCAAGATTTCTAAGCTTGTATGTGCAATTAGTGATTATTTTATGGCAATCACAGCAATTTATAACTATGTATCCACTCTTAGGCTCTACGGCTATCTTATAAGCATTAAATAGTTAATATTAATGAGCTATATTCGGTATTTAAGGTATATAAATGATCCTCAATCTGTTTCGCAAAAAAAGATCAAATAGCGCTATCATCAAACTTCAGTATCAAGAACTTACTGATGCAGCGCGTCAGATGACATTTTATCGTGATATGAATGTTCCAGACACGGTATTGGGTCGATTTGAGATGTTATCAATTCTCATGATGCTCTATCTTCGTGCAACAAAGGATAAAGGCGAGGCTGTTGAGGGTTTAGCTCAGGATATCGTCGATGCATTTTTTGAAGACATCGATCACTCCATCCGTGAACTTGGTATTGGTGATGCAGGTGTTCCCAAACGCATGAAAAAGCTTGCTGGCATGTTTTATGGACGTGCTGATTCTTATGGTAAAGCGATAGAAAATGACGATGTTGGCGAATTAAATACTGCACTCATTCGCAACCTGTTTCCTGAAGATATCGAAAATGCTCCTGATATGTCAGAATTAGGCCGTTATTTAATCGCATCAGATAAAGCGCTTGCCGATTGTCGTGTTGATGAGATGGCAAAAGGTAACTTAAAGATCGTACGAGCTTAGAAGGCAAAAATAAGATTATGGCAGAGCGGACTAGAGAATTTGATGAAAATGTACCGTTTTCATTTCCAATCAAAGTAGGGCACGTTGCATCAAATGCGGTCACAATCACCATTGAGGCCGATGAAAAAGAACGTGAGGGTCTTGCGAAGTTGTGGAACATTGTTGGCGTTGACGCATTAAAAGCAGATGTTCGCTTAAGTCGGTGGAAGCGTGATGGTATCCGCGTTTCAGGCACATTTCGTGGCGAATTGAAACAAATGTGTGTTGCGTCACTTCAACCAATCACGACGTTGATTGACGACGAATTTACCGCTCACTTTGTGCCAGAAACATCAAAGCTTGCGCGTCGCGATGATATCCAAAATGGTGAAATTATCATCGATGTCGATGGTCCTGATATTCCAGATACATTCACAGCTAATACAATTGATATTGGTGAAGTTGTTGCAGAATATGCAGCCCTGGTCATCGATCCTTATCCAAGAGATCCTGAGGCGCATATTGATGAAAAATTTCAAGCATCAGATGTAGAAGAAGATAAAGCGCCGTCACCTTTTGCTGCACTTGCATCAATAAAAGACGAATTGAGCTGAATTATATTCAAATTTGGCAAGAATAAAGTTGTACAGGCTGCAAAAATGGTTATTTTCGGCGTAATTTTTAAGGATTGGCAAATGCAAAGGATTGCGAGTTGACCACAATCTCAATTGATTTGATGGGCGGTGATCATGGCCCTTCTGTGATTGTAGCTGGCGCAGCGATTGCATTAGAGCGCCATCCTTCGATTAAGTACCAAATGTTTGGTTTGGAAGAAGAATGCCTAAAAGTATTGGATGAGTATCCAGCTGTTAAGGCAGTTTCGGAATTTCACAATTGTGAGCTTGCGGTGACAATGTCGGACAAGCCAAGCCAGGCGCTGCGCAAGGGTCGTAAACGATCCACCATGTGGCAAGCTATTGAAGCTGTTAAAGTCGGGCAAGCAGATGTTTGTATTTCTGCAGGCAACACCGGTGCCTTGATGGCAATGTCAAAATTTTGCCTGCGCACAATGGCTAATATTGAACGACCAGCAATTGCTGCGATCTGGCCAACTATTCGCGGTGAGAGTATCGTCTTGGATGTTGGAGCGACTTTGGATGCAGACGCTCAACAATTGCTGGATTTCGCGCTCATGGGTGCAGCAATGGCGCGCGCTTTGTTTGGTGTTGAAAAACCAACCGTTGGTTTATTGAACATCGGTGTTGAAGAGATCAAAGGCCAAGAAGAGGTTAAAGAAGCGGGACACTTGCTAAAAGAGTCTGAGTTTTCCGGCCTTGATTATGCCGGCTTTGTTGAAGGCGATGATTTGGGCAAGGGCACAGTTGATGTTGTTGTCACTGAAGGTTTTGCAGGAAACATTGCGCTTAAAACCGCTGAAGGTACCGCGAGACAAATTGGTGAATACCTACGCGCTGCGATGTCGACCACTTTTATGGCAAAAATTGGATATTTATTTGCCCGCCAAGCTTTTGCGCGCTTGAGACAAAAAATGGATCCAAGTCGCGTTAATGGTGGCGTATTTCTGGGGCTAAATGGTGTGGTTGTTAAAAGCCACGGTGGTGCCAGTGCACAAGGTTTTGCAGCCGCAGTAGAAATGGGCTTTGATATGGCACGAAATGGCTTGCAAAATAAGATTGAAAATGATTTGGACCAATACTATACCCGTGGTCCGGGTGCAGCTTCCATTGAGGCTGAAACAGATACAAGTGAGGGGCCAACAGCTTCATGATTCGTTCAGTTATCACAGGATTCGGTCACGCTTTCCCAAAGCGTATTTTAACCAATCAGGAGCTGGAAAAAACAGTTGATACAAATGATGCGTGGATCGTACAAAGAACGGGCATCAAACAGCGTCATATTGCAGGTGAGGGCGAAACGAGCGCCAGTTTAGGCGAAGCTGCAGGACGAAAAGCATTAGAGCGTGCTGGTGTAACGCCTGATGATCTTGATATGATCATTGTTGCAACCACAACACCGGATAATACATTTCCCTCAACAGCTGTTAACATTCAAAGTAGACTTGGCATGAAACATGGCGCGGCATTTGATTTGCAAGCTGTGTGCTCAGGCTTCATTTTTGCGCTTACAAGTGCAGACATGTACTTACGCAGTGGCCAGGCCAAACGAATTTTGGTCATTGGTGCTGAAACAATGTCAAAACTGCTAGACTGGGAAGATAGAACAACATGTGTTTTGTTCGGTGATGGCGCTGGAGCTGTTGTGCTTGAAGCGCAAGAAGGCCGCGGTCTAACATCCGATCGAGGTATTTTGTCAGCACATCTACGTTCAGATGGATCGCACAAAGATAAATTATATGTCGATGGTGGCCCTTCAACAACTCAATCCGTTGGTCACTTGCGCATGCAAGGTAAAGAGGTGTTTAAACACGCTGTCGGTATGATTACAGATGTGATCGAGGATGCATTTGCTGCAACGCAAATGGATGCTGACAGTATTGATTGGTTTATTCCACACCAGGCCAATAAACGCATAATTGATGCATCGGCAAAGAAATTAAATATCGACCCATCCAAAGTTGTGATCAATGTTGATCAGACCGGTAATACCTCCGCTGCATCTATTCCGATAGCTTTATCGCAGACTGCAGAATCAGGTAAGATCGAAGAAGGTCAAACAATCTTATTAGAAGCCATGGGTGGTGGTTTCACTTGGGGTGCGGTTTTACTTAGATGGTAAAAACGAACTCTGAGATATGTTGTTTTAAAGTGTGAATGATATATTCTTCTAAAATCAGCAAGAATGTAGCATAATTATTTCATTACTAAACTAATCCCGACAAATGCTTGACGTTACAGGATAAATTGTCTTAAATCTGGTTTGAGGGATGTGTTTTTATCAGAACGGGTGGCACAGATGAGTGGTAAAACGGTTACAAGAGCGGATCTAGCAGAGGCAGTTTTCCGACGTGTTGGATTATCCCGGACAGAATCATCTGATCTGGTTGAAATGATCATTGATGAAATCTGCGATTCTATTGTGCGTGGCGAAACGGTTAAAATGTCGTCTTTTGCGACGTTTCAAGCACGAGATAAAACTGAGCGTATCGGACGAAATCCAAAGACAGGTGAAGAAGTGCCGATTACCCCTCGAAAAGTTGTTTCTTTTAAAGCATCCAATGTGTTGAAACAGCGCGTTTTAAAATCTCACCAAAAACGTAAAAGCTAGCCTGTATATACAACATTTAGTATATGGACGCCGGCCTAGCCTTTAGCTAGTGTGCGTCCAGTTAATTGCGTAAACTTCTTATTCGCTGTGCTGCGAAATTTGGAAGCTAGTATGAGTTAATTGATGCTTGGGGGTACAACCTTGTTGGGGCAATTAAAGCGAAGATAATCGCATGCGCTAACGTTCCATCGCTTGGGAGAGTTTGAGTGGATAAGTCACCAGATGCCTTTCGAACCATTTCGGAAGTTGCAGAAGAGTTGAGCTTACCGCAACATGTGTTGCGTTTTTGGGAAACACGGTTTTCGCAGATTAAGCCTATGAAACGGGCTGGCGGTCGTCGATATTATCGACCCGACGATTTTGTCTTACTGCAAGGTATTCGCCATCTTCTTTATGATCAAGGATATACAATTAAGGGCGTTCAAAAGCTCTTAAAACAAAATGGTAATCGATATGTGATTGCCATTGGCGCAGGTGATACAGCTGCTGCAGAAGCGATTTTAGCAGCAAAAGAAGCTGAAGAAGAAGATGGTTTGGTCATGCAAGGTGCGCGAGTTGTATCTCCAGCTCCAAAAGTTGACGCGCCTGAACCAAATCATATTTTAGGCAAGGCAAAAGCACCTTCATCATTACGCTTTCTACAACGTAAAAAAGATGATGATGCCCAACAAGTGGATCCCACGCCTGCATCTGGCTCTAACAAAGCATTGGCAGAAGAAGATAGAGCCTTATTACAAGAAGCACTCTATGATCTTCTTGAGTGTAAACGACTGCTTGATCAAACTAGATAGCTCGTTTTTCTTCACAGCTCTATTGTGTTTCTTCTTGTCTTTTAAGGGGGCATTTTTGTTGCTGGGTGATCCTTTTTAAGCGCAAATATAAAAAGCATAAATAGTGCTAGGGATATAAATCCTTACGTGTAGGTATAAAGGATTTTAATCCTCCTGCGTGTGCAGCTATTGATACTTGTTTTCGACTTATTTTCATGCAACCTGCAACTTGATTTCGTGACTTTTCTATTATTCGGTGTAGCTCTTTTGGGTTCTATTGAGGATTATATTATGAGCGAAAACATATTGGACAAACATTCGGACTTGGTACTTTCAGCATCTATTATCTACACAGCAAAAGAAATATCTGCTTTGGGCTATAAAATTGTTCAGTCGAGTGACTTTTCAAAGTTTAAGCAAATTTGCCAAATGCGTGATGATCGCATGTTGACCGAACAGTGCGACGAAGTGAATTTTGATTTCACCAGTGGCAATAGTTTTTCACTGGTTCTTTATGATGAGCAAGATAAGCTGGTAGCAACCATTGCTGCGCGAAAGGATTGTTTGGGCCGTACAAGTCTTGCTCAACTGTTGAGCAAGCAATATCCGCGCATACTCGGCGGGAAGGCAGGTGCTGAACATGCACCACGCGCTCATGAAATAACAGGTGATGTGGTTTATCAAGGCGATTTCTGGATTGCAAAGAAGCACAAGGTGAGAGGCTTAGGGCATTTATTGCCGCGTTTATCTTTGTTGATATCGTTGAGCCGCTTTAATCCAGATTTTTGTTATGCAGTTGTTGCGCCACGTATGGCAGAAGCTTGGCTGCCGATTAAATCTGGCTATGCATGCTGTCAAACTCAGTTGATTGATTGGTCAGTGGTTCCGGAGGGAACTAATGAAAATTTTGCGCTTGTTTATTCGAACTTGAGCGATCTTCAGCATCTGGCTTACGGTGTTTATGCTCGATCTGAATTGGCATTGGCAGCATAACGAAAAATGATGGTTGCATGTCAATTTCCGTCCGTACAGGAACAATCAGTCGACGATAGATCCCTTTTACATCGTCGGTATCAAACTCGACATGATCAAAGTTGAAATCGTTTTGCAATGCTTTGAAATAGCCTTCAGCAGAAGGCTGTTTATGGTTCTTAATGGGAGATGCCTGGGATTTGCGAATATTATCTGCCCATTGATTGCCAAAAACTTCCCTTGCTGCTGACTTCTTGCCAATCAAATAAAAGCTTGGCGGTCGCTCAGTGGTAAGGTCTGTATGCGTAAAGGTTAGGTAAGGCGACATTTCAACAAGCTCGTCATCCATGACTGCATGGCCTTTTTGGGACCATTCATAAAGAGCAACCATCAAATCAGGTGTGTCTGATTTGAGAAGCTCACTTTTGTTCATGGGATGAATTCGGCTCATTTAGTGTTTGGTCTCCGGTTTTGGTGGCGCCTTGTTAAAAGCAGCGGCTTCAAGCAATTCAGTCAATTCGTTTTTTTCTTCGTCTGATAGCAAATGATCAGCAATAAAAATGTTCTTTGCATGGTCCTTAGGTTCATAACCGATATACAGCAATGCAATTGCTAAACAGGAATGCAAATTACACTCTTCAATGTAAGAAAGGATCCGGCGATAACGCTCATCATCCTCGATCTTCGGTGATCTGGCGAGTATGGTTGAAATGTAATCCACGTGTTTGACTTTCTCCTATGGGGGAAATTACGCGAAACGTAAACATAGGTCTAGAAAAAATATTGTTGACTTTAAACCATGGATTGTAATTGAGGTTTTAACTAAACGCAATTGTATAAATTGGCGTGGTAAATGGCTCGATTACTCAGGAGAGGGGTCTTCACTTGGATTAGAAGAGTGTCTAACTTCCAGCGGTGCAATATTGTTGAGTTTTCGAAAAATCTCTTCGTAGTGGAATGCAATCATTTTGCATTCATCTTCTTTAGATGGCTTTGAATTTGTAAAGACAATCACTTTCTTTGTTTGCTCCAATGCAGCCTCAAGTATCGCAGGATCAATAGTGAAATTGCGTTCTATTTCTTCTTCGTTGACATCCTCAATGCCAAACAAAATCCATTGTGCAGATTTGCCCAAAACCTTTGCAAGTTTTTCTGCACTGGCGCCGCGCGGTTGTCTTTCCGGATTTTTGGCGAGCTCACGCAGATAGGACGGATCGAGATCTGCGAGTTTTGAAGCCGTTGTTGGCTTCATCCCCATCTCTTTTAAGCGGTCAAATATGCGTTCATATGGTGTTTTCATCCATATATTATGAAGGATATTTATCCCTTTTTCTAGGGATAAGTATCCTTTTTATTGGGTCTAACAACAAAATTTTATGAAAAATACCGTATCTAAAATGATTTTGGTTGGGCCTTTAGTTGAGTTTATACTTATGTCTGTACGCGGCTCTAATCTAGAGCTTGTACTGTTATCTCGACTATGGCGAATAATTAAGTTGCGACTCTATTTTAAGTTGTGTAAATAAATAATACAACTAAATAATGGGGTGCGTTATGCGTATTAAAATTGTGTTCTCAAGTCTTATGGTCGCGTTACTTTTTTCAGGGTGTGCGAAGCGTCCAAATGCTGTTGTACCGGCAAATTTACCATCACAAACATATGCATATTATAATTGTAAGCAGCTCAATGAATTGCTCTTAAAAGAGCAAGCCAATGAGAAGGTCTTATCGAGTAAACAACGAGGTGCCGCTGATGCCGATGCTGTTGGCGTTTTCCTCGTTGGCTTACCAATCTCTGGCGCACTGGGTGGGGATGTGGAGGGGGAACTTTCAGTTGCAAAGGGTAAAGTTCTATCTATTCAATCACAAAGAATAGCCAAGCAATGTGGTATATAAACGGTAATTGAATTGTATGGATACATTTGAGCGAGACGGCATTTTTGTGTTTTGCGATAAAAAACTCTTGCGCAAAAAACGTCGATAAACTACCTCTTTGAACAAGTCGGAGCGTAGCGCAGCCCGGTAGCGCACTACACTGGGGGTGTGAGCTTTTAATTCCATAACTATTTGTATTTAATGCATAAATAAGGGTTGGGATTTTTGTGTGGGACTTCTCGTGGGACTTCTGGCCCCAAAATGTTCCTTAATGTCATTTTCACGACTTATCCATATCCCGTTACGCGCGATGAGTAAGATGGTACTTGCCAATGGAACAGTTATTTACTTGGATGCCAAGGTGTCATCGATTATTGTTTGTTTTGAAGATTGGTGTTCACTGATTCAAATAATTACGCTCAGAAACGAGCGCCATGATTCTGTGCGGTATTTGTCGATATTTGATTTAAATGATCCGCCAACGTTGGAAGCAGTTTGGAGCGCATTCAAAAGACGTGCCATGCCATGGGGACTGGGTTCATATAGATTGATTGCTCCAGCAACATCTTCAAGTGCATTCTTATAGATTCTTGCACTAATCTCAATTTTGCCAGTAGGTGCATAGAAAGATGTAACTTCATCCAATGTATTTTTTATCGCGTTGTACAACGGTAAAAGAGATTCACGATCTGGATACTGTGCTCCAGGACGTGCACCTGCAGAAAATACGGTTGACGACAGATTCAACCACGCTTTCTCCGTGGGCTCTAATTGCTGGTAACTAGATTCGATTCTTTTGACAGCAGACGCCTGCTCTTCCCTCCATTCAAACCAAAAGCCGGAGACAAGTGCGAGAAGCAGAGATACCAAAATGTAACGAAACCAATATACTTTGGCCTGTTCAATTATGTATTGTATCCAAGACGGCATTTTTGTAACTTTCAATACTACTAAGCCTATTTCGCTGAACCCGTGATGTTACCCTTAGTGATTTCGCTGCTTTTTCGCAAATTTTCAAGTATATCACCCAAGTTTTTCACACCGGCTTCTCTAGCAAAATTCCTGAGACTTTGTTCGGTTGCGTCTGTCACTATATCATATTTTGAATGGATTGGTGCAGAATTTGAAACTTTAATCTCACTGGAATTAGCTCTGTTTATCAATTCTTGAGCAGAAATGGGGTTGGCCATGGATGCTATAAGTAACAATGCTCTCAATAGATGAGGTGTGAAATTGTATGCTTCAACTAATACTCGACCATCTTTGGAATTAATCCTAGCATGGACTTCTGCCCCAGAAATTCCGTCGGCGCTGAATAAGAAATCACCTGGGTGTACAACCTTCCCGGTTTTTAGAAAGTTATCCAATACGTCTGATATTGCAGTAAGTCGGGCTAATGCTCTCGCATCAAATCTATCATCACCAGATATGAATTCCATCATAGAAATTTTATCTCCCAGCTGATAGTCGCCGTAGTGAGCTCTCAGAAGTCGATCTCTCGCGTATCCTTCAAATTTATATGTAGTCAGACCGCTTAATTTCGGAACATCTGTTACATCTTCAGGGAAAACCCGCATCGGAATTCTTTTTGCGCCTAGTAGGCTTCTACCCAGATATTTTATCTCAGCATCGTCAAATTTTTTGGTAATTAATTTGCGGGGCGATAACTTTGGAGATAATTCACCCGTCATTGCAGTCTCATCCAATCTTTTGGCTGGAATGAATATCAATGAGTTATCTGGTAGGTCCCAAAGCACCTCTTGAGCAGTCGATTGCAATCTATTTCTCATTCGAATGCGATCTTCGTGATTAAGACCATAGTCATCTATGTTTTTTGACGGAGGAAATCCCCGCTCATCTTTCGCTGTTTTTAGCCAGTCGCGAAATTCGATTCCTCTGCCAAGCTGGTTCTGAAGTTCCTTTATGTATGCGGGAGAAGTTTTATCTGCTAACTCCAAATATGGAAAATCTGGTGCAACAGCCTCGGAAGCCAAAAAATCTGCATACAAATAATACCGCCAACCAGGGCGAACCATGAACACAGAATGGTCTTCCGGTAAAATTGGTAGTTGCAAGTCTATTTCTAGGTTAGGCATCCAGGATTCTTTCGTTAAAAATTGTAATTCAAATTACAACTAAAAATATTATTCAGAGTCGTTATATTCCACATAAGGTAAAAAAAAGCAAAATAGAAATCATAACGCACATAAGTTGAAAAAATCTGTTAAGCAGTTCATGATTGTTAACTAGTTGTCGGTATTCGTCAGTGTGCGGTAGTTGCGTTGAATGCTTTAGGTTTACCACTATTAGTGCAGGACAACCTCAAAATCTAACTTTGCGTGTTCCAGACTTAGGCTTGTACTAGTTCTGTTATTGTGAACATCAGCCGTTAGTTTTCGCTACAACCAAACAGTGTTACCGCTTGCAAGTATTTCATCTTTGGCGTCCAAATTTGAGGTGGAATGGAACATTTGCTGAACATCCCGTGGGACTTTCGTGGGACTTTTTGTTCCAATTCATGCGCCTGTGCGCCGTTTGTTCCATTTTTGTGTTTAATTATGAAAAAGAACTTGCGCTGAAAACCCTTATAAACTAGGAGTTTGAGCTAGTCGGAGCGTAGCGCAGCCCGGTAGCGCACTACACTGGGGGTGTAGGGGTCGCAGGTTCAAATCCTGCCGTTCCGACCAATTTCCAAATCAAAAGTAAGCCTAATCCCGGTTTTCGTCCAAGATTTTGCGGACGCGTTCCAGCTCTGGAATGAGTTCAACCACGCGCGCCCAATCCATCTTTTCTCCCAGCTGTTGGATTGCTGGAAATAAGCTTTCAATTGCTTGTTTTTGAAACGCGCGACCTTCATCGGTGAGATAAACAACCTTGCTTCGACCATCGCTTTCATGTGGTGCGATGCGAATGAGACCACGCTTTGACAATACTGAAAGCGTATTGGTCATCGTGCCTTTGCTCACCTGAAATGCATTGGTGATTTTTAGCGGCGTGACACCATCACCCAGCCGAACGAGATGGTTCAGCACCGAGAAATGGGATACATGCAGACCATCTGGCATATTGGACTGAAAAATATCGGTCGCCAATTGATTGATGATCCCAATTTCATTGAAAAACTGAAACACTTTTCGTTCGGTTTCACTCAAAGATCGAACTTCTTTCTAGCTTAGAATTTTAGCCTCAATTGGCCAGCGAGGGCTTGGCGCGACTCGTTCAGCATAGCCCAATCGGCCAAACATTTGAACTGTCCCGCCATCTGGTGCCAAATCGGCATGGATCTGATCATAAATTGCTGTCATTTCCTCATATTCTTGCAACGCCTGGCTCATGGGATGAAGCCCAACATTCTCGCGCATCGTTGCAAGATTGATACGCACCCAATCGCGCCCGGCGTTAATCTGATCTTCTCTTGTATTACCTTTAGTCACCACCCACAGATAGGCCATGCCGGTGTCGGTTTGCGCGTAAATTGCCTTTTTCCCTTCTTCAAATTCAATGGAATTTGTATCCAGCGCACCCTCGCGCGACATGAGCCCTAAAAAGCCCATCGTCTCAAACATCGGGCCTGAGAAATCGATACCATCAGGGTTGGCTTCAATCTCTTTCTTGCCAATGCGGAAGAGGTCGACGCTTTCTTTATATGTTCTCGGTGTATCAAGCTCAATGGTAAACGCATCTCGCGTGAGTTTACGAAGCTTGGCAACATGGCTCTCATCATTGGTAGTCGCGGTGCTGGTATAAAGGGTTTCATCAGCGACATCTCTGAGTAGTTTTGAAGAAACTTCTTTGCTCGTATCAAACGGTTCTTTTAGTGAGCGTCGCTTGAAAATATGCGCAAATAACGGATCAGGTTGGACGTTCTCATCCCTAACCATATCAATCACCGCAATTGGACGTTGATCTAATGCCATTACATCTGAACCTTGCGGAAAAACGGTGATATCTGCGCGATAGCCATCTTCTGCCGCAGCCATGTGTAAGACCTCTAGAAAACAGCCCAGACCAATGGTGATCTGACGGCTAAAGGGATCGGTATGTGGTAGCAGTTTATCTGTATCAACCGTGAGTATGATCTGGTTCTCGTTGGATAAATCAACCAGCCATGGCTGACGGTTATGTGGGTTGGGTGCAAGGATCGCATAGGAGAGGGCACGCATGCGAGGTTCAGCATATTGCGCGGTGCCTGCTAATTTCCAGGGCGTAAGCGCCTTATCGGGCGTGCGAGTTGCAACAGACCCTAATGTACTTCCAGCGGCTAAAACAACACCGCCACCCAAGAGAGCTAAAAAATTACGACGTTTCATTTGTGGATGTCCTATTTAGTTTAATGTCGAACTAAATATAGTTTGGCATTAAACTAAATGTCAAGTGGCCGTAAAATCCACATATTGACGATGCTCTTTGCTAGGTTATATTAAGGTTTAAGGATTGTGCTTCCGGCGGTCCAAGCCTGATAGGTAACGTAAAAGCACTTTAACATTTAGATCTTCGACTTTGTTTGGCGATGATTTGGCAAATTGGACACCATTCTACATCGCATAGCAAAGGAACGAGATATGAATTCGCTCGAAGATGCGAAAGCGCAAGCTGATAAGCTTTCCTCAATTTTAAAAGAACTTGGTTACAATGTAAGTCGCGGTCATGCGCTGGAAACGGTTGCAAGATTGTCAGGTTATAAAGACTGGAATTGCCTTAGCGCTAAACTTCACAATATCCACGAACTACATCCGCTACCAGATGGGTGGCAGATGAGTGGGAGTGACGTCGATTTTTATGAATATGGTTTGGTTCCAGATCAGAAACATACTGGTGTTCATCCAATGGTGATTAGGAAAAAGAAGGATACACCGATGCTAGGTGATGGCTTTGCCACTTTTATGCAAAGCTGTGAGATTGGTGAGTATCGTGGAAAGCGTGTACGGTTTAAAGGTGACATTAGGGCTGAAAATTGTGAGGGTGCGGTTACAATCTGGCTGCGGGCAGATGGGAACATTCCTGGTCAATATGTTGCATTTGCAAATATGGAGACCAGGGCTGAGGATGGACCTCTACGAGGCACGACAGGCTGGACAGAAAGAGAAATCGTTCTTGATATTCCCCAGTCAGCTGAGAGCTTACATTATGGATATTACCTTCGAGGCGACGGCGCTGGATATGGCTGTAATTTTGTTCTTGAAATAGCTGAAGAACATGCTGTTTTGACCGATGGTCAGTCCAAACCACTGAAAAAACCGTTTAATTTAAAATTTTCGAGTTAACGTCGATGTTGTGGGGCTACGTTCCATATTGGTGAGCGTAGCCCCAAAGAAAAACCCAATTTCCCATGTAACCGCATACATGGAGAATTTGATCTGCTTTTACCGCTCAGCTTGGAAAATCGTACCTTTCAAGAGTCTCATTTTTTAATCATTATGGGTGAAATCTTGAAAAGGAGATTCCAATGTTTGAGAAAAAGATGGTTGAAGGTCTGAACCAGGGACTTGCTAAACTTACTTTAGAACAGCGAATTTTGTTTATAAATGAACGGTTTAGTCGCGCGGCTATCCTGTCTAAATTCAATTGGGCTGATCAATATCTCACATGGCTCTTTACCACTCAAAACGGTCATGTGGCGCTATATGCTGATATTACGGCAAAGCATGCTGAACAGGCTGTGTTGCGCCAAATTACCAGCGAACGCTATGAAATCGCATTTGGTGATTTGGATGAAGATGTGCCGCAAACATTAAAGAAGTTTGATGCTTGGATCACTAGTGCTCATAAATCGCTAGAAGCGGATGAAACTGAGCTGCATACGGCGCCGCAATTTGCTGTATGGCGTGAGGATTTAAATGTCATTGAGATCAATCCGCTTGCAGATTTTACCCCTGATGACGTTGAACTTGCAGTTTTAAAGCATGAAATACCTGTCAATTTGGCAGCGATTGGCGTATCATCACAAGTGGGAGGCCAGGAAGAACAAGAGGCTTTGGTCATTACCTCGCGCAGAGATCAGCAGGCTGATAATGTAGCTAGATCATGAGGTTAGTGCACTAAACTCTTATAGCTAGGCGCACTCATGACTGCCCAAATACAAACCGACGAAACAGATAATACCGCGCGGGTGCAATCCCCACGTGACAGCGTTAAACGTTCTTTTGCCAAGGCGGTATCTTGGCGTGTTGTGGGAACTTTGGACACATTTTTGCTGTCCTTTGTCATCATCACATATTTGGCCCCTTGGTTTGGGTTTAATCTCGCAGAAGAGGGTGGCAATATTGTCCACACGGCGGGTTACATTGCCATTGCCGAGGTCATCACCAAGCTTGTTATTTACAGCGGGCACGAGCAGATCTGGACGCGCGTGCCATGGGGCAAAAACACAGCTTATGGCGAAATGCCCGAAACCAAAGCACGCTCCGTGGCAAAAACTGCGACTTGGCGCGTTTTGGCATCACTTGATACGATGTTGCTCGCTTGGTTTTTCACAGGCGATCTACTAACTGCATTTTCAATTGGCAGCTTTGAAGTCATTACCAAGCTGTTTTTGTACTTTTTCCACGAACGCATCTGGCAAAGAATCCGATTTGGCATCAATGATCCAGCCGCCTAATGCGCCGCTGTTCCTGCCAAGTTTAATAATATCGAGCGTCAATTTACGAATTTCCTTAGGATAAAAATTCGGTTGATCTTTGCATTTCAAAATGGTTCAATTTGAACATACCTTGGCAATAAAGGCATTGCGCGCTGCTGCTTAGGTGAGCGGAGCCTGTCTGCTCACAGTCTAGGTCTATTATCGATCTGTAGCGTGCGGCGGGCTCTTTTGTTTCAAAAGGGCGGCGCGCCGTCATAGCTAAGGATCGTATCATGCTACATAATGATAAACTTGAAGAATGGGACCGCGAAAACTTCTTTCACCCATCCACCCATCTTGCTGAATTTGCTCGTGGAAACGTGCCACAACGCGTCATCACCGGAGGCTCCGGTTGTCACATTGAAGACCGTGATGGCAATAGACTTTTAGATGCATTTGCCGGGCTATATTGCGTAAATGTTGGCTATGGACAGTCTGAAATTGCCGATGCCATCGCCGAGCAAGCCAAAGAACTTGCATATTATCACTCCTATGTCGGCCATGGCACAGAGGCTTCCATTACACTCTCCAAGATGGTGCTTGACCGCGCGCCAGATCACATGTCGAAAGTCTATTTCGGCCAATCAGGATCAGATGCCAATGAGACCAACATTAAATTGGTCTGGTACTACAATAATATTTTAGGCCGTCCTGAAAAGAAAAAGATCATCTCCCGTTGGCGCGGTTATCACGGTTCGGGATTAATGACCGGTTCTCTAACCGGGCTCGAGCTTTTTCATAAGAAGTTTGATCTACCGCTTTCGCAAGTTGTTCATACTGAGGCACCATATTATTTCCGCCGCAATGATCTTTCCCAAAATGAAGAAGAGTTCGTAGCCCATTGTGTGTCAGAACTTGAATCACTTATCGACAAAGAAGGTGCTGATACAATAGCGGCATTTATTGGTGAGCCTGTCTTGGGTACAGGCGGCATCGTTCCGCCACCGCAAGGTTATTGGCCCGCAATTCAGGCTGTTTTGGATCGGCATGATATTTTGCTGATCGCAGATGAAGTGGTCACCGGTTTTGGTCGTCTGGGAACAATGTTTGGCTCAGAACATTATGGCATGCGTCCTGATTTAATCACGATCGCAAAGGGCTTAACCTCAGCATATGCGCCGTTATCTGGTTCAATCGTATCTGAAAAAATGTGGTCAGTGCTTGAGCAAGGCACCGATGAAAATGGCCCAATTGGTCATGGCTGGACGTATTCAGCCCATCCTATTGGCGCAGCTGCGGGTGTGGCCAATTTAGAATTGATCGACAAACTAGGTCTTGTTGAAAATGCAGGAAGCGTCGGTGCATATTTAAACGCTGAAATGGCATCTGCATTGTCGGAGCATGCAAATGTTGGCGATGTGCGCGGCGAGGGGATGATTTGCGCGGTTGAATTTGTTTCAGATAAAAAGACCCGCAGTTTCTTTGATGCAAGCGATAAAATCGGGCCTCAGATTGCTGCGAAATTGCTTGAGCAAAATAACGTCATTGCGCGCGCTATGCCGCAAGGTGATATTTTAGGTTTTGCGCCGCCATTTTGTTTAACCAAATCAGAAGCCGATCAAATCGTTGCCGCAACGCATCAAGCGGTCAAAACAGTTTTGGGCTGATACTTTAAAAAGGGATCATGTGATGGCTCAATTAAAAACACCATTTGAAATTGCCGAATATGAAAGGCGAATTGCCAAAACACGTTTAGCCATGGAGAAGGAGGGGTTGGATGCAATCTTTGTCACCGATCCATCTAATCAAGCATGGCTGACAGGTTATGACGGTTGGTCCTTTTATGTTCATCAAGGTGTACTTTTAAAGATGGACGGTGAACCCATTTGGTGGGGCCGTCACATGGATATGATGGGTGGGCGAAGAACCTGTTGGATGCAGGTTGAAAATATCATCGGTTATGATGATCGCTATGTGCAATCAACTGACATTCACCCGATGCAGGATTTAGCAAAGTTATTCAAATCCAATGGTTTAGAACAAGCGCGTATTGGCGTTGAGATGGAGAACTACTATTACTCCGCCAAAGCGCATGATGTGCTTATCCGCGAGCTTTCTAGCGCTAACATCATCGATGCTACTGCTTTGGTAAATTGGCAGCGGTTAATCAAATCAACAGCTGAAATTGCATTTGTCAGAAAAGCAGCACGCATATCTGAAAAGGTGATCAAGACCGCAATTGATCGCGCCGATATTGGTGTTCGTAAAAATGACCTCGTTGCAGATATTATGCATGCGGGCATCACCGGAGTTGATGATGATTGGGGGGATTATCCGGCTATCGTGCCGCTCACGCCATCTGGATTGGATGCAACGGCGGCGCATTTAACCTGGGATGGAACCCCGATGCGTGAAGGTGAAGCAACGTTCTTTGAGCTGTCAGGGTGTTATCGTCGATATCACGCACCGCTTTGTCGAACGATATTTTTAGGCACACCACCTGATGAGATGCGGCGAGCTGAAGACGCGCAATTAGAAGGTATCGAAGCGGGGCTTGAAGCAGCTCGCGCCGGCAATCGAACCTGCGATATTTCCAATGCTTTTATGAAAGTGATGGAAAAGCACGGGATCGAAAAATCTGGCCGCATGGGATATCCAATTGGCCTCAGTTATCCTCCTGATTGGGGTGAGCGCACAGCTTCGATCCGAGCGGAAGATAAAACAGAATTACAAGCTGGCATGGTATTTCACTTTATGCCAGCATTATGGATGGACGCATGGGGTTTGGAAACCACAGAAACCATTTTAATCCGCGAAGATGGTGCTGCCGAAACTCTGTGTAACGTTGAGCGAAAGCTATTTGTAAAAGGATAAAGCGATGATTGAAGAGACCAAGAAAATTCTGTCCGACCTAATCGCTTTTCCAACGGTTTCCGCTGACAGTAATTTGGCCATGATCGATTACTTGTCAAACCGGCTTGAAGATTGTGGCGCATCGGTTGATGTATATCATGATGAGAGTGGCAAAAAAGCGAATATGTTTGCAACACTTGGCCCAAGCACCGATGGTGGTATCGTTTTGTCCGGCCATAGTGATGTGGTGCCTGTCACAGATCAGGATTGGGATAGCGACCCATTTGAAATGGTTGAGCGAGAGGGTAAACTTTTCGGTCGCGGCACATGCGATATGAAAGGTTTTATCGCAACAACGCTTGCCATGGCACCAGGTTTTGCCAAACAAGTGCGCGATAAACCATTACATTTTGCCTTCACATATGATGAGGAAACCGGATGCATTGGTGCAGGGCATTTGGCCAGGGAGCTTAAAGCACGCGCGATAAAACCATCTGTCGCAATCATCGGTGAACCAACATCAATGCGCATTATTGAGGGGCATAAAGGATGCTACGAATATCAAACGCGCATCCAAGGTTTGGAAGGACATGGATCGTCCCCTGATGCTGGGGTTAATGCTGTAGAATATGCCGTGCGCTATGTCACGCGCCTATTGGAGCTGCGCGAGGAGCTGAAATCGATGGCGCCCAAAAACCGGTTTGACCCACCTTGGACGACGATTAATGTTGGCGCGTTAAATGGTGGTCGTGTGCCAAATGTCATCGCGGCAAAAGCGCAAATTGATTGGGAAATGCGTCCAGTACAGACCAGTGATGCTGACTTTGTGAAATCTTCGATGGAACGCTATTGCGAAGATGTGCTATTGCCAAAGATGTTGGAGATTTATCCAGATGCATCGATCCAAACCGATATAATCGGTGAAGTGATGGATCTCATGCCAACCGATGAGAATGAAGCCTTGCGTATTGTCTCAGAACTGACGGGCGCAAATACAGCTGATGTCGTGCCCTTTGGAACTGAAGCGGGGATTTTTCAATCTATCGGGATGGATGTGGTTGTATGTGGGCCAGGCTCAATTGACCAAGCCCACAAAGCAAATGAATTCATTGAAATTGATCAACTTTCGCAATGTCTAAAAATGCTCGATAAGCTTGGCCATAAGCTATCGAGGTAAAATAGGCGAATGTTTTGCTTCGCGCATAGGCACTGAAACTTGATATTGCTCGCGGCCTTCATTGTCATTATGCTCGTTTGAGTATTCATAAAAACATACCGGGGCACTCATGACAGACTTTTTATTGCTTGCATTTATCTTTCTTATCGCAGGCGTCATCGCCGTGCCTATTGCAACGCGATTGGGTTTGGGCTCCGTGCTAGGTTACTTGATTGCGGGTATTTTAATTTCACCCGTGTTGGCAGCATTAAATGTGGATGTCGTCTCGATCCAACATTTCGCCGAATTTGGTGTTGTGATGATGCTGTTTTTGGTTGGGCTTGAGTTGGAACCCAAATTGCTTTGGCAAATGCGCGGCAAGTTAATTGGTCTTGGCGGCGGGCAGGTGGTTTTAACCACACTTGCCGCAATGGCAATTGCCATGGCGTTTGGCCAACCCTGGACCATCGCGCTCGCAATCGGCATGGTGCTTGCGCTATCGTCGACGGCCATCGTGTTGCAAACCCTCAATGAAAAAGGCTTGATGAAAAGCGATGGCGGACAATCAAGTTTCTCAGTTTTATTAACCCAAGACATTGCCGTCATCCCAATGCTTGCCTTTATCCCGTTGCTTGCAATACCAGAATTAATGGATGCGGCGGTAAACACAGCGTCTCATGCTGCAGATGGTGCACATGCTGATGATGGCCACGGGGCATCGATGAGCCTTGTGGATGGGTTAAGCGGCTGGCAAACAGCATTGGTAACACTAGGTGCAATTGGTTTTGTGCTTCTAGCAGGTAACTATCTTACATCGCCTATTTTCAGATTTATCTCAGCGGCGAACTTGCGAGAATTATTTGTGGCAACTGCGTTAATGATGGTGGTTGGCATTGCGCTTTTAATGTCGCTAGTGGGTTTGTCGCCCGCGCTCGGTACTTTCCTTGCAGGCGTTGTGCTTGCCAATAGCGAATATCGGCACGAGCTTGAATCCGACATCGATCCCTTTAAAGGCTTGCTACTTGGTTTGTTCTTCATGACCGTTGGTGCAGGGATCAATTTCATACTGCTCTTTGATAATCTCGCCACTATCTTTGGGCTCACAATAGGGTTGATTGCTTTAAAAGCTGGTGTGCTCTTAGTTCTTGCTTTTGTGTTCAAGCTTCGTGGTAGCGACAAATGGTTGTTTGCACTTGGTTTGGCCCAAGCGGGGGAATTTGGTTTTGTGCTCTTGTCGTTTACAGTTGCAAACAATGTGATCCCAGAAAGCGTTGCTGATCAACTATTGCTCATTGTTGCGCTTTCTATGCTTCTCACGCCGTTGCTCTTTATCTTATACGACAAGGTGATCGCGCCGAAATATGTGATCGACCAAGAACGTGAAGGGGATGCGATTGAAGAGAAAAACCATATCATCATTGCAGGTCGCGGTCGCGTTGGTGGCGTTGTTGAACGCATCTTGCGCGTTGCAGGTTATAGCGCAACTGTGATTGATTTTAGCTCTAAACAAATTGATACAATGAAAGTATTCGGACTGCGGACCTATTACGGTGATGCAAGCCGCCCTGATATGATGCATGCTGCTGGAATTGATGAAGCCAAGCTTTTAGTCGTCGCAATTGATGAAAAAGAACAAATCACCGAGATGGTTCGCCATGTGAGTAAGCATCACCCTCATGTTCATATTCTGGCGCGCGCGGTTGATCGTAATCATGTTTATGATTTGTGGTTTGCGGGTTGCCGCGACATTGTTCGCGAAACTTTTGATGGTTCTATTCGTATGGGTGCTTCAGCGCTTGAAGCATTGGGCGTTGAGCGCGAACACTCCATCCAGATGGGCGAGGCGTTCCGCCGTATGGATCGCAAGTCTATGTTGGAGGTTGCTGATAAATATGATCCTACTATTCCTGCAATGGAAAATGAAGAATTCA
Organism: Lentilitoribacter sp.; assembly: GCA_039974935.1. Lineage (GTDB taxonomy): Bacteria > Pseudomonadota > Alphaproteobacteria > Rhizobiales > Rhizobiaceae > Lentilitoribacter. The sequence goes on from JBDWIC010000004.1 coordinate 126,923, forward strand.
TACAGAGCATCCTTGCCAATCTGGATGATTGGCAGCGTGAGTTGCGTGATGAAATGGATGATATTCAAAAAGGTGAGCAAAGTTAGTGTCGGCTTAGCCTTGCTTAAATTTGTGGGTGAGGGGAAGCCTCACCCCAATTAGGATAAATCCAAGTTAAGCGATCTGGCTCATTTCATGTAACTCGACATTATCGATCTTACCATTTGTGGCAATGCCATTGGCTTTGATATGCGCGGAGTTCATATGATCCTGCCAAAGCTCTCTGGTTTCCCAAAGTTCGAAAAATAAAAAGACTGCTGGATCTTCATTGCTCTGGTGCAGGTCATATTGAATACAGCCTTTTTCAGCGCGTGTCGGCGCAACGAGAGTACTCAATTGTTTGGCGAGAAACTCTTCTTGACCAGCGACAGCGGTTAATTTTGCAACAATTGTTAATGTCATTGTTTTTCCTGAGTCCCCGCTAATTTGCATTTTCCAGCAAGATACGCACATCATGCAGACTTGTCACAACTTTCGTCGCCATTTTCTTGGTCTCGTCTTTCGGTTGCTTTAAATCTGGTACAACGATAACGCTGATTTGCGCAGCGTAAGCAGCTTTTGCACCATTATCGCTATCTTCCAATGCAAGGCAATATTTTGGTTCAATACCGACATGTTTTGCAGCTTTTAAATAAATGTCCGGAGCAGGTTTACCATTGGTAACTTGGTCGCCACCAATAATGTGCTCAAAATAATCAAATATTTCCGAGCTTTTCAGCTTTTTATGTGCCATTTCAGTTCGCGTGGATGTCGCAACAGCGCGGCGAATATTATTTGCTGAAAGATAGTCAAGCAGTTCAATCAAGCCCGGTTTAAGATCAATGCCTTGGGTGAATATGTGATCAGAATAAATCTCAATATATGCTGCATCTAGACCTTCAGGCAAAGCGTGCCCTAGCTTGTCTGACATATATGCTTCTGCGCCTTTGCGGTTCATACCAATGATATCAAAAAGCCATTGATCTTTGACATCAAGCCCAAGCCGTTGAGTGGCTTTTTTCATTGATTGCATGGAAATAGTTTCTGTATCCAACATGAGACCATCCATGTCGAACAAAACTGCTTTTGTGTCACGCATTTGATTTTCCAGAACTTATAGTGGCGAAAGAGATGGTTTGCTTAGACCAGATGCGCAATGCGAAGGCAAGTCTCAACTACAGATATGATGAGGGTTAAAGTCGCGTCGCATGTCGCTTAATTATATTGCGCACCATAACGTTTTTCCGCAGCAATACAGCCCCAAACAATACCGTATAAAAGAAAGAAATGGCGCCAGTGATCATTGTCAATGACGATACCAACAAGTGCATGGCCAAACAAAACAATCATAGCAAGCATGAAGTATTTCTGCCAAGGGCGTTCGCGCAGCATATATTTAAAGCCAAAATAAAACGTCATGCAGAACAAAGTCATATAGCTGATAAAGCCAAGCCAACCATACGCCATCAGTGATTTAAGATACATGTTATGCGTATCTTCACCAAAAGTTAGACCAAATTCCAATGGACCAATTCCAAGCGGGTGTTCCATAGCCATAGCAAACCCAATTGCATGGCGGGCAAAACGACCAAGGCGCGCACCATCATAATCTTGAACAATCTGCGCGCGGGTTGTAAATAATTCTGCGATATGATCGATTTGCAATGCAATCATAATGGCGCCAATTAAGACCACAAAACCCGCCATAGACATCATGAAGATCTTAAGTTGAAAACCACCACTACGATATTTCACCAACAAAAGTGAGATAAGGAATAAACCGCAAATCGCATAAAGACCCCATGCTGCGCGTGAGAATGATAAGAAGACACCAAGCGTTACAATGAGAAGCGCAAGCGTGCGAAGGGGTGCGTCTTTAATCTTACCTGTGATTAGGCCATGTAGTAGATACATCGCCGGCAGTACCAAAAATGGTCCAAACACGTTGGGGTCTTGAAAAGCACCCATAGCGCGTCCGTAGCGCGTAAATACTTCCCCGCCTGGAATAATACCTAAATACCCGCCTATTCCCAATAGGGAGGTAATACAGGCGGAAACAACATACATTTTAAAGATAACAGAGAGCTTGCGGTAATCTTGTTCAATGACGGCTGCAAAGAACACAGACGTGAGCGCTAAAAACAAGGTTACAGCGAGATAAAGCGGGATGCCACCATAGTCATCCATGGTGAGCATCGAGCCCAAGCCACCGATATTGTATAAAATCCACAAAACAAGCAATGGCGCAACTGTGCGCGAGATCTTTAAACCAGCAAGAAACCAAACACCCAAAACAGCACATAGTAATAGCTCATAAGGCGCTGGTTCGCGTATCACAAAACCAGAAGTCAGCATACAAAAACCAATAGCCCAATTGCCGATGGTTCTTGTCGAAATGGTCAATTGACCTAATCGCAGCCCAACGCTTTGGTTTGTGCCTTGTCTTGCACTATTAGACTGCGCGACATAGCCTGCACCATAGGGGGTATAATTGGCGGGTAGATCGCTCAATATGCATTTTCCGTGTTTAAGAGGCTAAACGGGGTTTTGAACAGGATCTTTATGTCAAACCATAAGGACCAGTTTTCGATATAATCAAGATCATATTCAGTCCGCTGTTTAATCTTATCATCGGATGTGATTTCACCACGCAGACCATTAATTTGTGCCCATCCTGTAATGCCGGGCTTAACACGGTGACGGGCAAAGTATCCATCGACCACATCTGCGAAATACTTATTTTGTGCTTGTGCAACAACTGCATGCGGGCGAGGGCCCACGAGCGATACATTGCCGATTAACACGTTGAACAATTGTGGTAGCTCATCAATTGATGTTTTGCGAATAAACCGACCAACAGGTGTGACACGAGGGTCGTCTTTCGTAACGAGTTTAGCAGCTTTTTCATCCGACATTTCCGTATACATAGAGCGGAATTTATAGATCAAAATCTCTTCGTTATTAATGCCATGTCGTTTTTGTTTGAAAAATACAGGGCCTTTTGAAGTCATTTTAACTGCGATAGCGGCGCCAATCATAATCGGCCATAATAGGGCAATCGCAACGAGCGCGAAGAAAATATCAAACAGTCGTTTACTCACAGAATCCCAGTCGGCAATCGGTTTATCAAACAAATCCAACATCGGGATTTTACTGTTTTGCATGAAGCTGTAAAAACGTGGACGGAATTTCATCGAGTTTGCATGCGCTGCAAGACGAATATCTACCGGCAATACCCATAAATGCTTGAGCATACCAATCCAGCGGCTTTCAGCTGCAAGCGGAAGTGTGAGGATGATCAAATCAATCTGCGTCATGCGCGCAAAGGCGATAACGTCTTTGACTGTGCCCAGTTTTGGATAGCCAGCGACGACAGGAGGTGATCTATCATCTGAACGATCATCAAATATGCCGCAAATTCGGATATCGTTGTCTGGTTCAGCTTCAATGTCACGGATAAGCTTTTTTGCAGCACTGCCACCGCCAACAATGATCGCGCGACGTTCCATAAATCCATTGCGGTTCCACTTTTTCATCGAAATCGCAAACAAGACGCGTGTTACGCAGATAAATGTGATGGCCCCAACAAACCAAGAGCTGAACCAATTCCAGTCAAAAAGGAAATTAAAATCGATAAAGTATCCACCCAGTGCCATGAGGGCAAAGAGTGAGGACACGATTGCCATTGCACGTGGCAACATGCGTAGTCCAGCAGACAGACTTTGTGTGGTGTAAAGGCCACCGGCATAATACGCCATCGCAAGCAAGATTGTGGATAAGGCCATAACACTTGAGTGGCTCATCCATGTTCCATCTAAATGGTGTTCTTGCGAGAAGTATGGTGCAAATCCAGCAACTAAGAAGCCCATTGCTTCAAAGACACGAAAGCTTCCACGAATAATTGCTGGTGAGTAGTTTTCATCTGCTAATTGTTCAGCGATATGGCGCGCAAGACGGTTGAGATTATTCTTCTCAACACCATTTACGATGTTCTTATCTAAAAGATCTGAATTATCATCTGGCACCAGATCTGTAGGCGCTAATGGCGCAGACTTTACCTGGTTGACCTTATCCGTGATACGATTACTCATTTTACCCACCCGCTACTCAAAATCCCTCTAAAACACACAGAGGAACCCAATACTGGCACCAAGAATAGCGCAAAGGAGCTAAGAAATACTTGACAAAACTAGGGATAATTACCGTTTAAGCAGCTTTTTTGCATGCTTTTTGGTAAATCTCGGATAGGTTTTTACCCATGGTTTGAACTGAAAAACGTTGGGTAAACTCGTCGCGGTCCGGCAAGCAGCTAGCAAGCCACTCTTTTTCATCAACTGCTTTTGCCATGATTGCGCCAAGCGCATCAGCATCTGCTGGTCTTACCATTGAGGGGCAATCTTCGCCCATAATTTCTGGTATTCCGCCGACATTGGTGCAGATAATAGGTTTTTGGGCTGCAACAGTTTCGAGCACAATATAGGGCATAGCTTCTGCGCGAGATGGGATGACAACATTTCGTGCAAGCGCAAAAGCATCGCGTGCCATCATAGCTGGATGCATTTTTATCCGCTCTCCCAAACCCATTTTATGGATCTTAAGTTGATAGTTCTCTTTATCAGGTCCATCACCAACCATATGTGCTGTTAAAGGGCGACCGGTGATGCGCTCAGCAACACGCAAAGCATCAATAAAAACATCGGGACCTTTAAGGTCCCGCATCATACCAATATAGAGAAAATCAACCGCATCTGCTTTGTTTTTGACAAGTTTAAAATCATCATCGGTTAAACCATTATAGACTAAGTCCCAATCTGTCGTGGGGGAGCCAATCTTTTCAAAATACGTTCGTCGTTCATGATCACTGACAAAAATTAGCCCATCCGTCCAGCGTTCTAAAAAGCGTTCGACAGCAAAATAGGCTTTACCCTGCAAGCTCGAAGACTTGTAATGCAAGGTGCCCCCGTGGGGTGAATAAAAGCGGGTAACGCGAGACTGGGATCCCCGCAGGAATGAACCTAAGAGCCGAACATATGCGCCGCCTTTAGCGCCATGTCCATGCAATACATCAGGTTGCAAACTTTTGATTTCTTTATAAACTTTACGAGCAGCTAGAAAATCTTTCGGCGTAACTGCGCGACCAATTTCAATGCGTTGTAATCCGAGCTCAAGCTTGGGAAGGATCGTTTCAAAGAGCTTATCTTCATGTGAGCCACCTGTTGAGCTGTCGCATAAGATGCCGATTTTATGACCCTGTTGTGAATGATAATTTACCAGATCGCGAACATGGCGAAAAATACCGCCTACCGGAGAGCGAAAACAATGGATGATGCGTAACGGCTGCTCAGTCATGTGTTCGATTTGGTCCCCAAAGCCTGTTTTATGATGCAATAATCTTAGAACAAGCGTTCGTGAATATAGATGGTGTCACCAGCTAAAATCGGGCTGGAAATTGACACTTTACCAGTCATAATTTTGCCGTTGATTTTACGTGTTATATCTGTCGTTTTTTGATTGGCTCGGCTGCTAAAGCCACCAGCAATTGCGATCGCATTTTGTACAGTCATGCCAGGTACATAAGCATACTGGCCAGGTTGTCCGACTTCACCAAGAATAAAGAATGAACGATATTGGTCAATCTCAATCGATACATCTGGTTCGCGCAAGAAACCTTGTTTTAGTTCCCCTGCAACAACGCCTTCTAGTTCTTGAGCTGTTTTGCCACGTGCTGCAATTGCACCAACTAAGGGGAATGAAATATATCCAGCCTGATCGACACTATAAGTACCTGTCAAACCATCTTGTTCAAATACTGTAATGCGTAAACGATCGCCTGAATCTAACCGATAGGGTTGAATAGTCGCTTCATGAAAAGCGCGTGGGGCAGGTTGGTAGCTTGCACAGCCGGAAAGGGCTGTCGCAAACGCAGCGCATGCTGCAATAAATGTAATTTTTAATTTCGACCTGATCACGGGCGCCATGCTCCACGAGTTAACTGTGAGACCAATTTATCGTCGATTTATGGTTAATGCTTGGTAAAGATTAGATAAAATAATCTGTAAGTGATTTTGTGCGCGCCCTAATTTAAGGAAAGCATCGCGAGGTTCAAGCTAAACTCGCAAGCGCAGTTCTATCATATCAAAAAACCATTCGCGTTAACCGATAAGTTACCATGTTCGTTTACGCTCCGCGGTCAAATACCATATGGAGTAAAGTGTATGAGTCAGGTGCACACTGATGATACGAATGTAGATATTGATATTGGACGCTTGTTTTCAGCGGTCAAACGCAATGCGATCAAAATCATCCTCGCAGTTATAATTGCAGGGGTGTCGGCATTCCTTCTAGTGAATATCTTAGGAGAAAAATATCGTTCAGAAGCGCGTATTCTGATTGATAATCGTGAACCTGTTTATACCAATCAGCAACAAGCTGGTGGAAATCAGCAGTCATCTGTGCTGGATGAACGAGGTGTGACGAGCCAAATGGAAATACTAAAATCCAATGATTTGGTTAAAGAAGTTGCTCGTCAGCTAGATCTTGCTTCGTATCCAGAATTTGATACGCCGAAAAAAGCTTCAGCGATTGAAAGTATTCTTATTGGTATGGGATTAATTTCAAATCCATTTGATATTCCTGCCGAAGAACGTGTGTTAAAGGAATTTTATGAACGCCTTGATGTATATCAGATTGCTGCATCACGCGTAATTGTTATCGAGTTTTCTTCTGAAAATCCAAAGCTTGCCGCACTTGTTCCAAATGCAATGGCTGATGCGTTTTTGCGTGTTCAGTCAGGTGAAAAGTTAAAAGATAACAATGTTGCTAGTGCTTGGCTTGAGCCAGAAATTGAGCGTTTACGCGAAGGTGTTCGTCAAGCTGAAGCAAAAGTTGCTGAATATCGTGCAGAAAAAGGTCTTTTGCTGGTTGGTGATACCGATACGCTAAATTCACAACAATTGTCTGATATCTCAGCAGAGCTCACACGCGTGCGTTCAGAGCGAGTTGATGCTGATGCGCGTGCGACAACGGTTCGCCGCGTGCTTGAAAGCGGACAAGACATCGAAGCGATTGCCGACGTTTTAGATTCTACGACCGTTCAACGTCTTCGCGAAACAGAAGGGGATGTTCGGGGTCAAATTGCTGATCTATCAACAACCCTGCTTGAAGGACATCCACGCATGCAAGCGCTGCGTGCCCAGCTTCTCGATATTCAAAGACAATTGCGCGGTGAAGCGCGCAAAGTGCTTGCAAGCTTAGAAAACGAGGCATCCGTTGCGCGTTTGCGCGAACGTGAATTGCAAAGTAGCTTAGACACTATCAAAGCAAGTTCTGCACAAGCGGGTGGTGAAGAGGTCCAGCTACGTGCACTTGAGCGCGAAGCAAATTCACAGCGCCAACTTTTAGAAACATATTTATCACGTTTTCGCGAATCTGCATCTCGCGCAAATGTAAGTGCTGTGCCTCCGGATGCGCGGATTATTTCTCGTGCAATTGAGCCAACGCAAGCATATTTTCCGAAGAAAATTCCAATCATCATTGTCGCGATGTTTGCAACATTTCTTATTGGTGCGGTGTGGGTCATGCTTGCTGAATTGTTTAGCGGGCGAGCACTTCGTCCAGCGCAACATACCCATCATCAAGATCCTGTTATGGAACATGAAGGTAAAATTGCAGCTGCAGTTGCAGCATCCCATGCAGAGCAGCCCGAATATGTCCACGCTAAACCAGGTGTAAATTTAGCTGAAAAAGCACCTCTTGCCGCAAGCCTTATCAGCGAGGATATCCCACCACAAGCTCAATCTGAGGAAGCGTTAGGATACTCTATCGATCAGGTGATTTCAGAGTTTGCAATTGCAAAGACAAAATTCGTTGTCTGTTTGTCGCCTGAAGGGGATACAGCTGTTGCTGGTTCTGTAATGTTGGCGCGCCAGCTTAGTGGGCTCGGTTTGCGCCCAGTCTTGCTGGACTTAACACTTAATGGCGGACCATCAGGTGTAACAATTGGTACAAGCCGGATCACTGGGATCACCAACTTGCTATGTGGTGAGACATCCATTGCAAATACGTTGCACCCAGATCGCAACTCTAATGCGCATATTATGGCGCGCGGTAACGGCAACATCCAGCGCGCGATGAGTGCTGCGGAACGCATTCCGATGATTATTGATGCATTGGGTCAAAGCTATGACACTGTCATTGTTGAGTGTGGACCATCATCTGTTGAAAGTGCAATGCGATTAATTGGCGAGAGAACACCTGAATATGTTATCTCAGTAAAGCATCTTGATGAGCAGGATTTGCAAGAGTTCCAACAAGAGTTTATCGATAGTGGCTTTCCTGATGTGATCACGTTGGACCTTAACCAAGGATCAATTGAGCCATCACACCATGATCCGCAAAACGGTCAGAGCTCTGTTGCATAATAACTCAGGCATTTAAATCAAAGCCCTTGGTTAATTCTAACCCGGGGCTTTTTTTATGCCTTTAATGACCTGATTTTAGCGGCAATTTTGTGTAGCCGATCTGATGATTTGATGTAGCGTTTGAGATCAGTTTTACCCATATAAGCGCGCGCAAACATTTGGCCAAACAGAGTAAAAGTGATCGTGCCATCAAAGTGTTCATCGCATTCAGTGCACCAAGATCTCTTATAGGGTTGATCGCCGATACCAAAATCAAACTTACGGAATTCGCGTTGATTGAAGTTTTGGATCGCAAGGTAGAATAAAAACTCACCAGGGCTGCAATCAAGCTCATCATTGATCTCTTCATTAAATGAGCTGAACTGACAAATCGCATGATCGCGTTTTGGTGTGATTGCTGAAATTGCTAGGATTTGACCATCATATGCTTCACCTTTTAAAACAATTGCGTGAAGCTCCATAGAGCCAATTTCACTGTTTTCCAGTGAGCAAACTTCTGCAAAAAAGTCTTTCAACTTCTCGTCTTCAAAAACGTTTGGTAAGCCTTGGCTCTTTAACCGTTTGGCCTTTTGTCGAAAAAACTCAGTGAGAATTTTTTCATTCTCCGCAAGGGAATTTGCAATCGTGTAAGTATACCCACCCACCGAATTGATGCGTTTTTCCGTGTTTCGGAATTTCTTTTTGCGACGCTTTCGATTTAGCTGCGCAAGTGTCTCGTCAAAATCATCCAATAATGGCAGCTGAAACGACGCGTTCTGATTTTTCGTTGTCAAAATGTCTTGAAACGGGTTGCGCTTGTCTTTTACTTGCATGCGCATACGATCAAGAACAAGCACATCGATGAATGGCGCAGCAGATTTAATATCTTTTTGTAAATCGCTGACAAAGTTCTGGCCGCATGTTGATAAGAACAATGTTGAACAAAGAGCAAAGTTTAAATTGCTGTGTTCAGTTCCAATTAAACGCGCCGTGGTTACGCCAAATGTTTTTGAGATTTCTAAAGGTAGGATAAACTCGATTTTGCCGCCAATAAATCCTGCGATAAATACAGGATTAACACGTTTATTGCGTATCCAGGCGCGCACCCAACTAAAACTCTGATGAACAGAAACATGCAGTTCAGTTTCAATTCGGCGCCAATCATTTTCCAGATCAGCTATGTCTTGAACAACGACGTAGCGTTTGTTTTGAGCTGACTTTTGCTTATCCATCTGATCCTGCAAGTTCCGATATCTGACAATATTGCCCGGATGATAAGGTGATAAGACTGCACCGGAAGTATTACGATTTAATGCTAGACTCGACATTTTTTGACCGCTCACGCTGTAAAATTACTAAACTTACGCTCAAGATCGGCAAAAAAGTTAAACAAATGGTATTTTTCGACGCCAACTGGCATCAAAGTTTGGCATTAGAGAAAATGAAGATTGAACAGAAAAAATAAAATTTGAACTATCAACGCATGCGAGCGTTTGGTTTAGTCCTTCACGTCGGATGCATTGGACTTAGGCGGGGTTTCCATCCACTTAATCAACCACATTGCTGGCAACACCCACAATAACCCTGTGACGAGGAAATACGCCATGTGGATGTACCAAGCAGATTCAGCAAGCCGATAAGTCGCAACGGTAACCGCTGTCATAGCATACACGATTACAAGGATGATCATGATAAAAATGCCGATGAATTTTTTCAATCGAACTGGCATTTATTTTCCTTCCGGTGTTGAGCATGTTGGCAATGCATCGCAACTATTCTTCATTTAACTGCCTTGTAAACATAATTACGCAAAGTGGAAAGCTCCGGTTCGATCTTTTTCCCGCGACCGCGTGCCGCAAGTCCTTTACGCTTGTCTTTCGTATATATAAGTGCAAAACCTCCGCTGTTTAAAATAAACACATGTAACGTACAGGATCACTCATGTCAGATATCGCCGTTGAACATTCAGAGCTTTTACAAAAGCAGGATACTGCAAAAAGCAATCGAGGTGTTTTGCGTGTTTGGCTCGCAATTGTTTTATTAGCAATCTTTGCACTGGTGATCGTAGGCGGTGCAACGCGGCTCACTGATTCAGGCCTTTCGATCACTGAGTGGAAACCCATCCATGGGGTCATACCGCCGTTAAGTGCTCAAGAGTGGGAAGAAGAGTTGGAGCTCTATCGCCAAATCCCTGAATACCAATTGATCAATAAAGGCATGTCTATGGATGAGTTTAAAGTGATCTATTGGTGGGAATGGGCTCATAGGTTTTTAGCGCGCGGTGTAGGCGTATTATTTGGTATCCCACTTTTAATTTTTGCTGTCGCAGGGCGGATTGAAAAGCCACTGAGGTTTCCTTTGGTTGGTCTGTTGTTCTTAGGGGGGCTACAAGGATTTATCGGCTGGTGGATGGTCTCCTCCGGGCTCGTTGATCGCGTGGATGTGAGCCAATATCGCCTCGCAACCCACTTAACGCTCGCTTGCGTCATATTTGGCGCCATTGTCTGGGTCATGCGTGGGCTCGCTGACCACGCAAAGGATGAGTCACCCACTACGTCAGCTGGTTTTTTTGCAGGCATCCTAACACTTTTCGTGCTGTTGCAAATCTTCTTAGGAGGTTTGGTCGCCGGACTTGATGCTGGGCTTGCTTACAACACTTGGCCACTTATGGATGGTGCGATAATCCCGGCAAATCTATGGGTCATGGAGCCATGGTGGCTCAATGCATTTGAAGCGCCTAAAACCGTGCAGTTCATTCACCGTATAAGCGCTTATGCGTTGTGGGCGCTTGCGCTTTGGCATATGATTGCTTGCTTAAAAGGGGACGCACAGACAACGCATGCCCGTCGCTCAATTGTTCTCTTCGTTTTGATCACATTACAAGCCGTATTTGGCATCATAACGTTGTTGCTTCAGGTCCCTATGAGCTGGGGTCTTATTCACCAAGGGTTTGCCTTGGTGGTGCTTGGTTTTGCCGTTGCGCATTGGCGTGGTTTTAAAGGCAGCTATCCTTTGCCAATAAAAATGCAAAAAGGGCGTTTCCCTGAAGCAAGTCTTGCTTGAAGAGACACCCTTTCATTAGCTTTGTTTGCTAAGGTAGAAGTTATGCGATTGTGGTGAGCATAAGATCAAGGTTCTGAACTGCAGCGCCTGATGCACCTTTACCTAAATTGTCCAATTGAGCCGTTAGGTTGACCCGTCCGTCGCCTTCGGTGCCAAAGACATAAAGACGCATTGTATCGTGACCTGCAAGTTGCTCTGGATCAAGTCGAGCAATCTCTTGGCTGTCAATTAGCGGTACGACCTGCACTATATCTTGTCCGTCATAATGATCGCGCAGTGCCTTATAAACATCGACCAAGTCTGGCGCGTCATTTAAAAGGTCTAAATGCAGGGGTACATTGACCAGCATGCCTTGGGCGAAGCGACCAACACTTGGTGTGAAAATCGGCTGACGCGAAAGGCCGGATCTTGTGACAATTTCAGGCACATGCTTATGCGCAAGTGTAAGTGCATAAGCAAAATGATTTGATGCAATAGCATCATCCAAATCAGGATCTTCCATCTGCGCAATCATTTGCTTGCCGCCGCCTGTGTAACCGGAAATAGCATTGATTGTGATTGGATAATCATCTGGCAACAATCCCGCTTGCACGAGTGGCGCGATCAAAGCAATTGCACCTGTTGAATAGCAACCCGGATTAGACACAAATTGTGCATTGGCGATTTGCTCTTTTTGTTCTTTATTGAGTTCACCAAAACCAAACACCCAGTCAGGATGTGTCCGATGCGCAGTGGACGCATCGATAAAGCGTGTGCCAGCATCCGCAGCAAGAGCCACAGCTTCTCGCGCGGCGGCATCGGGCAGGCACAAAATTGCGATATCAGCATCACGCAGCATGGCTTTGCGAACCTCTGGATCACGGCGATCTTCATGTGCAATTGACATTAATTCAATGTCATCGCGCTCAGATAATCGCGTAATAATCTGTAAGCCAGTTGTGCCATGTTCGCCGTCGATAAAGATTTTTGCAGCCATGATCGTGTCCGTTAGTTCTTTAATATCATATTCTTAATAGGAGAAAATGAATCATAATGTTATCTCATTCATTTAATACCTAAGAGTGAGATATATATGGAGTGTCTTTGTTCGGCAATCAACATTGTATGTTAATATTGTAAGAATTTCGCTTACGCGGTTTCGGCAGTCTTTTTTATTCGCATCTCGTTTCGAAGATTAAGCAAATTTGCAGCAAACACGATAACCGCCCCAACCATAACCGGCCATTCCAAAACTTCCTGATAAAGGAAATATGCAACAATCGATATGAGCGGCAAACGAAGAAAATCAAATGGTGTTACGATAATTGCAGGTGCCACCGATAGCGCCTTTGTGATGCAAAAATGCGCAGTTAATCCACATAGACCTATGATGATCACCCAGAAGGTTTGGATCAAGTTAGGGATATGAATATCACCATCATAGCCCGCTGTGATCAAACCAAACACCGCCTGCATTGCGGTCAACCAGAACAAAATACATGTGATGGTTTGCGTCCGCGTTAAAAGTTTAGTGGTGATCGCAGCACCTGCAAAGCCAACAGCGCACAAAGCTGCAGCGATGATATGAGGTGAGATCGTTGTCGTATCCGGACGTGCAACAATTAAGATCCCTACGAAACCTAGCGCTGCACAAAAGGCGCGCATGGGGGTAAGTTTTTCTGCCAAAAAGAATGGCGCAAGTATCGCAACCCACAAAGGTGTTGAAAATTCAAAAGCAAATAATTGCGATAACGGAACTGTTGTGAGCGCAAAAAACCAAAGGTTTTGACCAGCAAAATGAGAGATGTTGCGGATAGTCTGCAAACCAAAATTTCGTGTGTTTATCTGGTTTAACGTACCTACATATTTCGCCACCGATACAACGATTATCATACCGATAATTGAACGGTAAAACATAATCTCAAACGTATCGAGATATTGGCCAACTTCACGCCCAGCGATCGCCATCAGCGAAAATGCGATGATCGCGCCAAACATCCATATAGCAGCTTTAAGTGGTTGAGATTGATTTTGCATGAGAACCTGAAATGTTGAGTTATCAGTATTTCAGAATCCCTCATTTATAACAATGCTGAAAATTGATTTTGCTGAAACAAGATTGACGCTCATCTAGTTTAAAGAGGCCACCAGCATTTTGGTAAATGGCGTGGTGGTTTGTTTACTTCGTTGAGTTCATCAAGTGGGTGAGGGAAGGTCAAAGCCTTACCATCTCGTTTCACAAAGTCGTTACGAAGGAATGTTATTTCCATCACGCTTGGTATTTCGACGTTATCACGTTTCCAAATGCGCTGATAATTATTGGTATGAATGTGAGCGATGGTAAAATTCTCAGCAAGTTTATCAAATGCGGATTTGATCATCGGAAACGCTCCAATCTCAAATGCAGTTTCCATTGAATGAAACTCTATTGCCATCATGCGAAAACGTTTTAACGTAGATTGTGGGGTGTCCAGCAAAACCGCAAATTCAGCGCCTTCGATGTCCATCTGTAATAACAGATCGGATGTATCGGTAGCTGCATATTTTTCTACCCAATCCTCAAGCCGGATAAACTGATCATTATTCTGAACGCCAAGGAATTTCTTATCGAAATGAAACGAAGGGTTTTCGGACGCAGGTCCATCAACAGAATAGTCCGCAAGATAGCATTTCATGCCAAAACGTTCAGCCAGCTCATCTTCAAAATCGGATGAGACATCAACCCCAGGCGAAAAACATTTTTCAATGCCGGCCATAACATCTGGCAGAAGATAGCCACCGTCGCGGTCTGACCCCACTCGAACAAGCTCGTGCCCTACGGATACCACTTTATTATCGGATACAAACTTTTCAACCTCGGAGATATCTGCCGCCTTGTTGAGAAAGAGCTTATTACGTAGCGCCAAAATTCTAAGCAAATCTCTTAAAGTCATTATTGTAACCTTTAACGTTTTCAAGCCCGAAACTGCTTCGACATTCATTTGTTTGAATTTTTACATATAAATATGTCTGGATCAAATATATCAAATTGACCAAATTGGTCATGAATGCAGGAATTTGGACGTAAAAAAAGGCCGGAACAATGTCCGGCCTCTTTGAAAACTTTTGTAATTCTGAAACTTAACGTTTTGAGAACTGGAAGCTACGACGAGCTTTCGCTTTACCGTATTTCTTACGTTCAACAACACGTGAATCGCGTGTAAGGAAGCCACCCTTTTTCAAGACTGGACGAAGAGCTGGCTCGTAGTTAGTCAAAGCTTTTGAAATGCCGTGACGAACAGCACCAGCTTGACCAGAAAGACCACCACCTGAACATGTCACAACAATATCGTATTGTGTCGCGCGGTCTGCAGCAATAAGTGGCTGAAGAACAACCATTTGAAGAACAGGGCGTGAGAAATACTCAGTGTAATCACGTGCAGTGCTACCGCTGACAACTTTTTTGTCTTCAGCTTTTTCTTTTCGAGCAGAGCTTTTTGAAGGTGCGCCAACAATAGTGATTTTGCCTGTACCTGGTTTGATCCAAACACGGGCAATCGCGTCTTTACGCTTACCTGTTGCATATGCACGACCTTGGTCGTCTAGTTTTTGAACATATACTGGAGCCGCTTCGACTGCTTCTGCAGTTGCTTCACCAAGTTCAGCTAAGGATTCTAGCTCAGCCATGATTAGGCGCTCCTTTTGTTTTTAGGGTTCATTGCCGCAACGTCCAGAACTTCTGGAGATTGTGCTTCATGCGGATGCTCGCTACCAGCATAAACGCGCAAGTTTTTCATTTGGCGACGACCAAGCGGACCACGTGGGATCATACGCTCGATAGCTTTTTCAACAACGCGCTCTGGGAAACGGCCTTCAATGATCGCACGTGCTGTGCGCTCTTTGATGCCACCAGGATAGCCTGTGTGCCAGTAGTATTTTTTGTCTGTGTATTTTTTGCCTGTCAAAACGACTTTTTCGGCATTGATGATGATAACGTTGTCGCCATCGTCAACATGTGGAGTGAAAGTGGCCTTGTGCTTGCCGCGCAAACGCATGGCAACCAATGAAGCTAGACGACCAACTACGAGGCCTTCAGCGTCGATGATGATCCACTTCTTTTCCACCTCAGCAGGTTTCTGCGTAAAGGTTTTCATGAAATATTCTTTCTATGTTCGATCCAATCCCGGGCAGAATTCTTAATTGCTCTGCTCCATGTGGACATTTCTTGTTGCTTTTATTTGTGTAATTCTCGAGCTCTATGGCCGATTTTAATTGCACAAAAACAAATGCGGCCCAAAACGGACCACATCTATGTCGCGGCTTATAGGAGGGAATCGCTTATGGGTCAAGGGAAAAGCTGTTTATTTACACGGGATAGGACGCGATTTGTTTTCCAGCCATCATATCCAAACTTCAAAGCTATCTACACCTGATTGCTAAGTGCTATTTTGCGGCGTTTAGCGATGCGGCCGCCGACAATTGTAATTGTTAGCCCTGCCATAATAGTTGCAATGCCAATTTGTGCCAAAAGGCTGATCTTTTCATCAAGCAATATGATACCGCCCAACAGTCCCGATACAGGGATCAATAGCGCAAAAGGGGTAACGTCCGCAGCTTTGTATTTCGACAGCATTTTGCCCCAAAATGAATAACAGAATAATGTAGATAGTATTGAGACATATAACACGACACCAATACCCAGTGGCCCAATATTGGTGAAGGCATCAAAAATGCGGGTAGGGCCTTCAAAATAAAATGAGATCAGCCAAATAGGTACAGAAGCATAAAGGCTCGCCCACACGATAACTGAAACGGCAGGTACGCTTCCTGTTTGGCGGAAGAGCATATTCGCGCTCGCCCAACAGATTGCACCGATCACAACAAAGAAAAACCCAAGCAGATTAAAACTTCCACCTTCATCGAACCCCATAATGGCAAGGCCTGCAAATCCGATAAATAGACCTATGGTTTGAAACTTATCAATGCGTTCGCCGAAGAAAAAGAAAGCTAAGATGATTGTAAAGAAGACCTGTCCCTGAACAACGACAGAGGAAAGGCCAGCACCAAAACCGATATCGAGCGCAACAAACAACAACGAGAACTTGATAACACCAATAAAAAGTGCAATTCCGGCGATAATACGCCAATCAATCTTGGGGCGCGGAATAAATATGATGGCCAATGCGACTACCGAAAATCGCATCGCAGACAGCATGAGTGGTGGTAATTGATCCATCCCAAGCTTCGAGATTGCAAAGTTCAATCCCCAAATTACGGTCACAACAATCAAAATGAGAATATCAATAATAGCCATGCAGCTGATTTAGCACTGTTCGGTGTGCCCGACGAGTGTAAAAAATTGATCAATTCATTTGAATATCTGATGGATGCGCGTAAAGGGTTGTCATATGCCGAAAATGTGAATGGATATGACCCTTCGTGAGATCACGATCTGATAAAATTAGATTAATTCAATCTAAGGGGTATCAGAAATGAATAAGATCGTAACCTTCGCCAGCCTTTTGTCCATCCTTGCTGTATCATCCATCCCAGTTGCATTTGCAACAGATGCTGATGGCAATGACACGCCTGGTGATTGGGTAGTCACACATTACAAGCCATTTGGCTTATGGGACACAATTTGTGATGAAGCTATTCGAAAAGGCAAGACGGTTGAACGTTGCTATATCCGCTACGTGGATGTCTTTAGCCCCGCGCCAAAGTTTGCCGCGCAATTTGTTTTTATCGAGCCAGACGGGCAGGGTTATAAGGTTGAGTTTGGCATAGAGCCGGGAACAACGTTTAACGGTGCATCACTTACCGTTGTTGATGGCGGTAATGTGATTTGGGATTACGATCCAAATGAGTGTTTAGAGCGCGGTGAATGCTTTCTAACGGGAGATGATGCTGATCGTTTCATTCAAAGCATGGCTGGAACGACAACAAAAGATGCTATGTTAGTGTCTGACTTTAATGATCGCCATGGCACTGACCAAGTGCTCGAATGGGGTATATCAAAGTTTAATGACGCTTTGTTAGATTTTCAAACGCAAAGCGATGAGCGTGGATTGCGGGAGTGATTAAACAGGCAAGGATTTTAGCGTGTTTAGCAGTTGTTGAATATGCGAATAAAGTTTGAGTGGTTGTATATAAAAACGCTAGAATTTCAAAATAATCGAGTTTAAGTCTTATTATTTCACAATTTGCTCGGTTGAAGCTTCTTCCAGAGTGTCACTTTATAGGTGAGTTTTGCTCTCTTGTTTAGTGTTCGGAAAGGCTTAACTGTTTGATACTTATATTCTTTATTGATCGCAAAATCAGTTTAATTTATATGGTTTTTGATAGGTACTCTTCATTGCAGCTCAAATGCGAATAAGATATAGCTTTATATGCATATTTTGAGGTAGTCGGTCTCAATTTATGATGAATAAAGGTTATTTAAAGGTTGGAGTGCAGAATGGATGTTCAGCGTATAGCAGCTTTTTCTGATGGTAGATTCGGGGGAAATCCAGCAGGTGTTGCTTTATTAGATGAAATGCCAAGCGATGCAAAAATGCAAGCACTTGCAGCAGAGATTGGTTACTCTGAAACTGTTTTTTCTGTAAAACAAGCTAACGGAAGTTGGCGCACACGTTATTTTTCGCCCGAGACTGAGGTCCCGTTTTGTGGTCATGCGACTATTGCTTTGGGTGCTTGTCTTGCGGAAGTTCATGGTGCTGGCCGTTATGAACTAAGCCTCAATGATGCTGAAATTGCGGTTGAAGGTTTCAGTTCGCGTAATCAATATAGCGCGTCATTATATTCGCCTCCCACAAACAGCAAAGAACTTACCAACGCGCAAACTAGCCCCATCTTGGATCTGTTTGGTCTCAATCGAGGGCAGTTAAATTCAGCCATTTCCCCAGCTAGAATTCATGCAGGTGCTGATCACTTTGTGCTTTGTTTGCGCAATCGTAAAGATCTCAAAGCCATGCAGTACGATCTCGACGAAGGTCGTGAATTTATGCGGAAGCATGGAATTGTGACGATCATGCTGGTTTACATCAATGCAGATCAATTGTTCGATGTCCGCAATGCCTTTGCATCAGGTGGTGTATTGGAAGATCCTGCAACGGGAGCTGCGGCTGCCGCGTTTTCTGGTTATTTACGCGATATCAATTGGCCCCATGAAAACAAGATCAAAATCATTCAAGGCGAAGACATGGAGCAACGCTCTGTCTTAAAAGCCGAATTTACCGATGAGATTGGAAGTGCCATTAAAGTATCTGGCATGACAAGGAAAATCTAAACTTTGTAGATGCAAAAATTCTCCAACGTGCAATAAAAAAGGCCTGTCGATCTGACAGGCCTTTTTGATGTTTATAATCAGAAAATTAGTTCACTGTAACCCAACGAAGGATAAAGAAGTTATCAGTTCTTTGAGTAAGTGAAATATTGTCCTTAGTTGCCCAAATCAAAGGTTGTACATACATTGGAACATAAGCAACTTCGTCCTGGATCAGTTTATGTGCTTCATCCACCATCGCTTGGCGTTTAGCATCATCAACTTCCGTTTGGATCATAGGGAGCAACTCATCAACGCGTGTGTTTGAGTAACCACCAAAGTTCCATGAACCAAGTTTCTTCTCAGTGTTTGGAGTTGAAGCCAAGAAACGGATAGGGTGCTCAGCATCAAATGTGCCTGGTGACCAACCTAAAAGATACATATCAAAATTATCCGCACGAAGCTCAGGCCAGTAGGCGCGAACAGGCATGGTTGATAATTTTGCATCTACACCGATTTTCGCAAGCATTGACGCTGCCGCACGACAAATCGCCTCGTCGTTGATGTAACGATCATTCGGGCACATAAGGCCGAAGGAGAATCCATCCGGGTAACCAACTTCAGCAAGAAGTGCTTTTGACGCTTCTGGATCAAATGGCAAGCGATCAGCAAGGCCAGTTGAATAAGCGCGCATTTCTTTAGATACCAGTTGAGACACAGGCTCGGCTGTGCCGCGCATCACTTTGCTTGTGAGCGCATTAACATCGATAGCCTGATAAATCGCCTGACGAACACGAACATCCTGGAATGGGTTTTTGTCTTTTGTTTCGTCAGAATATTTCAATGCATCAGCTTCATGACCAAAACCAAACATGATTACACGTGCTTCAACGCCTTCATGCACTGTAAACCCGTCACGACCCTTCATTTGCGGAACATTTTGAAGCGGGATTGGAGCGATAAAGTCGATCTCACCCGATAGCAGTGCTGCCATGCCTGTGGACGATTCACCGATTGGCGTGAATGTCGCCTCAGTGATGTTGCTTTCCAGCTCGTCCCACCAGTTCTCAAATGGCTTGAGAGTGGTTTTAACGCCCGGATCACGTGATGCTAGCATGAACGCGCCAGTTCCGTTGACATTGCGCGTGGCAAAGTTTTCAGCCTCTTTTGACGGGCGAGCAGCATCATTTGCTTCAGTCCAAGTTTTGTCCATGATCATAAAGTTAGCAATGGAATCAGGGAAAAGTGGGTTTGGCGCTTTCGTCATGAAGTCGATTGTATAATCGTCTTGCACGATGACTTCAGAGACCGGAGAGAACCAAGAACGTACATCAGCTTCTTCTGAGCTTGCACGCTGATAGGAGAACAAAACATCTTCGGCGGTAAATGCGGAACCATCGTGATATGTGACGCCTTCGCGTAGTTTAAAGCGCCAACCGTTGCTACCCAATGCTTCCCAGCTTTCCGCCAGGGCTGGTTCAATGCGCATCGTTTTGTTGCGGCGAACTAGACCTTCATAAACATTGTTCAAAAAACCCAATACAGGTGCTGAGTTCACTGCATGTGGATCCATCGTTTGCGGGTCAGTTGAGCCGGCCCATTTAAAGGTTTCAGCGGATGCGGAAGTAAGACTGATACTTGCAGCAACACTCGCTATAATGCTGGACGCAATTAGAGACCGTGCGGTTCTTTTTTTAATTGTCATTGTGTTCTCCCAATTTTTTCGCACAATTGTTTATGCCGCAGCTTAGGAATAATAATTCGAGTTGTCCAACGGTAAATCTGATAATAAACCCGATGCCGTTATTCCATGAGACGTTTCGAACTAAGTTTACTGGGAGGAATAAAAATTACTCTGGTAATCGTCTAAAACCAATGTAAGTGTAGGTGCTTCGAAAGGTTTAATTATGTTCGCTTTTGTCTCACGCAGACTGGTCCAATCTATCTTTGTGATGCTGACGGTTAGTCTTTTGGCATTTGCAATGTTTCGCTTTGTCGGAGACCCCATTGCGGTCATGGTTGGCCAAGAAACTTCGGTTGAAGATCAGGAGAGACTTCGCGAACAATTGGGGTTAAATGACCCAGTTATTCAGCAATATGGCCGCTTTGTCAGCAATTTGCTCACCGGAGAGTTCGGATTTTCATACAGAACGCGCCAGCCCATTGGCGAAATGTTGCTTGAGCGCGCACCTGCTACAATAGAACTTGGCATTGTTTCACTGTTAATATCGCTCATCGTTGGCATCCCCGCGGGGATTTATACAGCTTTGAGAAACGATGGGTTTTTATCCCAAACCATATTAATAACCACCCTAATTGGCATTTCAATTCCGACATTTGTCATAGGTATATTCTTGATCTATTTGTTTGGCGTGCAGCTTGGTTGGTTGCCTACTTTTGGGCGAGGAGAGGTCACCGAAATTGGGTGGTGGAAATCAAGCTTCTTTACAATCAAAGGTCTGGAGGCTTTGGTCCTTCCAGCCATTACTCTGGGTATATATCAACTAACACTGACGATGCGGCTTGTGCGCTCAGAAATGCAAGATGTGCTCAATACAGATTTTATCAAATTTGCCGTGGCACGCGGGATCAATCATAAAAGCATTCACTATCATCACGCATTGCGAAATTCGATGGTGCCGGTAATCACCATCATCGGATTGCAATTTGGTGGCGTAATCGCTTTTTCTATCGTGACAGAAAGCGTCTTTCAGTGGCCTGGCATGGGGCTATTGTTTTTAGAAAGCATTCGTTATGTCGATATTCCTGTCATGGCGGTTTACTTGGTAATTATCGCGCTTGTTTTCGTCGTCATTAATCTGATTGTTGATATGCTTTATTTCGTTATCGATCCTAGAGTTCGACTTCAGCCGGAGGCAGGATAATGCTCAAAGCTTGGCGACGAATAAAAATTGAAAACGAATTTATCTACCTTTTCCTAAGGAGCCGTGTTGCGCAGCTTGCAGCTTTAGTTGCGTTGATTTGCATATCAGGGGCAGTGCTTGCTCCATTGATTGCACCATCAAATCCATACGATCTGGCAACTTTTGATATTTTGGATAGTTTTACTCCACCCGCTTGGTCAGATGGGGGAAATCCACAATTCATTATCGGTACGGATGATCAGGGGCGAGATCTGCTTTCATCTATTATGTATGGCATGCGCCTATCATTAATTATCGGCGTTTTATCTGTTGCATTTGCCGCAATATTTGGAACTGCAATTGGTGTTGCTGCCGGATATCTAGGTGGCCAATTTGATACTATTGTTATGCGAATTGCAGATGTGCAACTTAGTCTTCCTGCTATTTTAACCGCTTTGTTAGTCGATGGCATAGCACGTGGCTTGCTGCCTCGCGAGCAGCACGAAGACTTACTGTTGATCGTTTTATCCTTGGCCATTGGCCTGTCTTTATGGGTCAATTTTGCAAGAACAGCGCGGGCATCAACTTTTGTCGAGCGTAATAAAGAATATGTGCAAGCAGCTGAAATCATTGGTCTACACCCAATTCGCATCATGCTAGTGGTTATCTTGCCAAATATCTTAAGTCCGCTTTTGGTTATTGGTACTGTAGACCTTGCTGTAGCAATCCTGCTTGAGGCGACTTTAAGCTTCTTAGGCGTAGGTGTGCCACCAAATCAGCCTTCGCTTGGTACACTTATCCGAATTGGTACAGAATATATTTTCTCAGGTGAATGGTGGATCGTGATTTTCCCATCGTTCGCACTTATCTTCTTGATCATATCCATCAATGTATTAGGCGACTTTTTCCGCGCATACTTGAATCCGAGGTTGCGCTGATGACACTTTTATTAAATGTGACGGACTTAACCGTTGAATACCCAACCCGGTTTGGTACCTTCCAAGCTGTAAAAAACCTGAATATCCGTCTTGAACAGGGCGAGATCCATGGGCTCGTGGGTGAAAGTGGAGCAGGAAAATCCACCATTGGTCAGGCAATTATGGGGCTGATCCCTAATCCAGGCTACATTGCTTCGGGCGATATTGAGCTTAATGGCAGCAGCATCCGTGATCTGAGCCAAAATCAATATCATAAGCTACGCGGCGCGAAAATATCGATGATTTTTCAAGATCCGCAAACTTCGCTCAATCCGCTTTTAACTGTTGAAGAGCAATTGGTTGAAACCATTCGGCAGCATTCAAGTATGTCCTATGAAGAAGCCTTTTCAAAAGCGGTGAATCTGTTGGAAGAAACAGGGATTAGTAACGCTAAAACGCGCATACTAGAATACCCTCATCAGTTCTCAGGCGGGATGCGCCAACGAGTTGTAATTGCCTTAGCACTTTGCACAGAGCCTGATTTGATCATTGCTGACGAGCCGACAACAGCGCTTGATGTGGCTATCCAAAAACAGATTTTGGATTTGATAAAGCACCTGGCAAAAAAGCGCAGTGTTGGCTTTATACTTATTACGCACGATATTGGGGTAATTGCCGAAATTACAGATCGCGTTTCTGTGTTGCGAAACGGTGTTTTGCAGGAAGTTGGGCCAACGCGCATAGTCTTACAGCGCCCAACCAATGAATACACAAAAGCTCTTATGGCTGCAGTTCCGCGGCTTGATAAAAAGCTCGATCGATTTGCCAATATCCTTGATGATGAAGTCAAATTATCAACACCTGAATTATTGTGGAAAATTGAGGGCGCCTCTAGTGAGTTTGCCTCTCATTGGCTGTTAACAGGCGAGCGACATCAATCAGATGATAAGCCCGTATTAGATATCCAAAACATAGATGTGACATATTACAAAAAGAACATGTTTTCGCTTGGAAAAGATGATGGTTTTAAAGCGCTCAATGATGTGTCTTTATCCATTCCTGCAGGCAAAGTACTCGGTTTAATCGGTGAAAGCGGCTCGGGCAAGTCGACACTTGCTAAATCAATCGTTGGGCTTGTGCGCCCGAGCGCTGGGCAAATAGAGTTTTTGGGTGAAGCACTTAAGTTTGGCAAGTCGCGATCTCGCAAAGACGCAACCCGTCGAAAAATTCAAATGGTATTTCAAGACCCATATTCGTCGCTTAACAACCGGCGGAAAGTGGAAGATATCATCGGCGAGCCTATTCGTTTCTTTGGTCTTGCAAAAGATAGTGCAGAACAGCGTAAGATCATTGCTTCGATACTAGAACTTGTGGAAATGCCACAACGTGCCATGCTCAAATATCCACATCAATTCTCCGGTGGGCAAAGACAACGTATTGCCGTCGCGCGCGCCCTTGTCGCTAGGCCAGAATTTTTGATTTGTGATGAGCCAACGTCCGCACTTGATGTGTCCATCCAGGCGCAAATATTGAATTTGTTGAAAGATTTGCAAGCTCAATTCGGCCTTTCTATTTTGTTTATTAGTCATAACTTGGCAGTTGTCAGGCAAATGGCGGATGAAGTTGCAGTACTTAAAAATGGCGTTTTGGTCGAAAAGGGTGAAGTTGATAGTTTCTTCGAAGGCCCAAAAGATCCCTATAGTCAGCTGCTGTTAAGCGAAACGCCGAGTGCTGATTTTTAACAAGGTTATACACCAATGTCCTCGCGCTTAACTCAAATTGTTCCGATCTTGTTTGTCTGGATCTGGAGCACCGGATTTATTAACGCCAAATATGCATTGCCTTATATAGAGCCGTTTTATTTCCTTTTTATCCGCATGGTGCTTGCAGCATTAGCTTTCTTAATTCTGATTTATGTGCTGAAAAAGCGATGGCCAACTCGTAATCAAGCACTGATGCAAATGCTCATCGGCGTTTTATTACATTCTGTCTATTTGGGTGGTGTATTTTTCGCTGTTCATTTGGGAATGCCAGCGGGTATTTCATCGATCTTTGTGGGTTTGCATCCGGCTTTAACTGCGCTTTTAGGGTTTATCTTTTTAAGTCAAAAACTAAAGCTTTTACAATCAATTGGCCTGGCTTTTGGCTTTATTGGCATCTCGCTGGTTGTTATCGGTTCAAACAACATCGATGGGACAGCCTTATCCACCTTGGGATTACTTGCTTGTATCTTATCGCTCATAGGTATTTCAATGAGCGGCATCTTACAAAAGCTTTTTGCTCAAAATGTGCCTTTGGTTTCTGGTACTTTTTATCAATATTTGGGAGGATCGCTTGCTCTGATCCCCATTTCACTTTTATTAGAAAACCATGAAGTCATCATAACATTTGAACTAGTCGCAGCGATGGTTTGGTCGGTGCTAGCGCTATCTGTTGGTGCGATTTTGCTCTTGATGTTTATGATCCGGGAAGGTGAGGTGGCAAAAGTTGCAAGTTATTTCTATCTTGTGCCGCCAGTTACCGTGATCCAAACTTATTTTTTGTTTGATGAGACGCTAGGGCTCGTTGCAATAACAGGATGTATCCTTGCAGTGCTTGGTGTTTATCTTGTTGCTAAGCAGTCTGGCAAAACCAACTGATAAAAATATACTAAAAACTTTTGATTTTTGATGATTAGATAAATTATCAAGCAACGAAAAACCCCGCTCAAACTATGTTCAAGCGGGGTAATAAAATTGCGTTATGTAAAGAACGATTAGTCCATTGCACGTTCTGATGGATCAACAACTGTTTCAACACCAGCTGCTTCACGTTTACCATCGTTATAGATCGCTTTAACCAGGGCAATGCACATAAGCGCCATCACCACTGAGAACGGCAACGCTCCGATTACCATCGCAGTTTGAATGGCTCCAGTCCCCCCTGAAATCAACAAGCCGCCAACAACCAGCGCAAGCGCTGCACCCCAAAATAGGATGTGTGGACGAGCTTTTGGACCTTCATCACCAGCAGCATTGATTGTGTTCACAATCAGAACCGCAGAGTCAGCTGAAGTGACCAGGAATGTCATCAGAAGAACCACGATAACAAGTGCCATACCCCAAGCAAGTGCCTCAGCGATAGGCGCCAACATAAATTCAGTCATGGCAAAGATCTTATCGCCATTGGCTGCATCTAAGATAACACCACCGGCTGCACCGTTGAGTTCTAGATCAATCGCTGTACCGCCAGCCCATGCAAACCATACAAAGCACATAAGAGATGGAACGATCATTGCACCAAGTACAAACTCGCGGATTGAACGACCGCGTGAAATACGCGCTAGGAACAAGCCAACGAATGGCGCAAAGGCAATCCACCAAGCCCAGTAGAATACAGGCCACCAGCCTTGCCATTGTGTCAATAAGAAGGATTCTGAACCTTCAACACCATCAGAGCTGTAAACGTTAAAGCTTAGCCATGGCAATGCAATTAAGTAGTCCCAGATACCAACAAAGAAGGCTGTCGCACCGAACCAAGTCGCACCGAAAATGATGAAGAACCCTAGTAGGAAGATCGATAGAACCATGTTGATGTTTGAAAGCCATTTAATGCCTTTTCCAACACCGGATAATGCCGATAGCGTTGACGCACCCATGATAACAAGAAGTGCAACCACGATACCTAATGTTGTGGCAGAACCATCTTCAAGTGCAAGGCCGCCAATACCAATCCGCGTAAGACCTGCAACAAATTGCTCAACACCAAATCCAAGTGTTTGTGCAACACCCAGAATGGTGGCTACCACAGCAACAATGTCAATCAAGTGGCCCAAGTTTCCGGATAATGCTTTACCAAATAGCGGTGTCAAAGACGAGCGAATTGTAAGTGGCAAACCGCGACGATAGCTGAAAAATGCAAGAGCAAGACCAGCAATAGCATAACATGCCCAAGCGCCAAGACCCCAGTGCAGATACGACCAAATATACGCTTCGCGCACATTGTTTGCGTCAAGTGCTGTTGTAACGCCCTGAATAACGGCGGGGTTGTTTTTAAAGTGAGCAACAGGCTCGGCAACTGCCCATGTCAACATGCCAACACCGATACCGGCACCAAACATCATTGAAAACCATGAGAAGTTCGAAAACTCTGGCTTTTCACCGTGTGCACCAAGGTTTAATCGCCCGGCGGTCGGCCATATAGCCAGTCCAATACAGACAATCACAAAGGCTGCAACAACCCAAATATACCACGCAGCAAACTGCGCCAAAATCGCAGAATTCCAGTTTCCAAGAATTGTGCCAGCTTCAGTTGGCCATACGATACACCAAACAACCAAAACGCTGATGATGATCTTACTTATGACGGTTACGTTAACACTGAACCCTCGATAATAACCGCTGTCTGCGGTTTTGATCGGTAGATCAGTTAAGGCCGGTTTTATACTCATAAATTGATTTCTCCCCTAAATTTATCACAAATACTTTTCACATCAAGGTTGACCAGAACCTTGACCAGTACCTTGAAAAGTATTCGCGCTCCTCCCCGAATATACCCTCACTATTAGCTTGACATATCGGGCAAATCCGATCACCAAATTAATAGATTATTAATAGTCTTACATATTTAAATCGATTTGTAGAGGGTAAATCTTAATGGTTGACATTAATTCCATTAATAGGAAACTTAGTCATAACCTTGTTGGCCTTTATGCCTTTGATCTTGTTGCAAGAAACGGTAATTTTACCGGCGCAGCAGAAAGCCTTGGACTAACCCAAAGTGCAATGTCACAACGCATTAGAGCGCTTGAAACAGAGCTTGGAATTGTTCTGTTTAAGCGCGAGCATCGAGGGGTGTCATTAACCAATGATGGCGCGCGTTTGATCAATATTATTCGCCCATCAATGACACAGATGGAGCAGGCGGTTTCGCGCTTGCAAGTGCAGAAATCAAAGCCTCGAGTGCGTATTTCTGCCGATTTTTCGTTTGCAACATTTTGGCTGTTGCCGCGTCTTGCACACCTGCGTTCTGAACTTGGCGATGAAATTGAAATTCAAATTTTAGCGTCACAATCACCACAGGAAGTTAAAGGTGATGATTGTGATATTGCAATTCATGTTGCGCCACTCAACAAAATGTTGGCCAACGATATTCTGCTTTTAAAGGAACGAGTTACACCCGTTTGTAGCCCCAAATATCTCGAAGAACACGGTCCCGCTGTAACGCCGGAAGAATTACTACAACATCAATTGCTCAGTCTCTCAAAACCCGAACAAGCGCAATGGCAAACTTGGCAAGGTTGGTTCAATGCCATGGGGGTCGCTGGTGAACGCGAACAAAACTATGTAAGTTTTAACAACTATGACATGGTCACTCAGTCAGCGATGGCTGGACATGGTGTTGCGCTTGGTTGGTTGGGTTTAATCGATCAGGTCATCGACAATGGTCTATTGGTAAAGATGATGGATCAAGTGGTTGAAAGCGAAGCAGGGCACATCATGAGCCGAGATTACACCAAAGCCACATCTGGTCCCAAACGCGTGTTCGATTGGATTGCCGATCAGGTAAAGACCGATTGACACTCGCTATAAGCCGTTATTGCTGTCGTGGAGATAATCGACCCGATAGAAATTCTTTAACGCTTTGCGCACCGCGAAGATGGGACAGTCCAGTATCGGGTAACGCACCTTTTTCTGGTTCCATATAAGTGCCAAACATCATATCGATGACTGGGAAGATCGCAGCGAAATTTTTGTTGTAGTAGCGTGGGTCTTTAGAATGGTGCAGAAAATGAAACCTGTTATCGCCGATAACTTTTCCAAACCAGCCAAAGTGAAGCGGTGCGCGCGTATGTTGAGCATAATGCACGCCGGCAAGAAATGAAGCTATGACCAATGCGTCGTTTAATTCGATTTTAATCAGCAAACTCAAAGGTAGGATCGTCACGAGCCAACGAATAATATTAGATATCGGGTGAAACGCGCCAGAGACACTATCCATATCCTCAACTGCGTGGTGAATTTTATGCAAATACCATAGTGCTTTATTGGTATGCTCATAACGATGGACCCAATACAGCAGGACATCTTCGATGAAAAAATACGCCATTGTAATGGCATAGACTACGATGTAGCCATGCGATGCTGCGCCAATTTCAAACAGTGGTGTTTGGCCTAGGGATGATAAAACTTGCTCAAAGAGGTAAACAAACGCTACAAAACCTGCAAAACTAATGATCAGATTTATAAAAGACAAAGTATAAGAGGTTGCTTTGCGCAAGCGCTTGGTTGTTAAGATCTCAACCAGTGTAAACAACCCAACAATTGCGAGCGCCGGTGCGATACTTGCGATAATATATTGCGAAACGCCAATCATGTCATTGATCAGATCCATCTCGTTTTGAGTACGCAATGTGTCGATAGCGAGATAGGACTTTTGCATCAAAATGATCAAGCCATAACACGCAAATGCATAGACCAAAATGTAAAGAGAATTTGGCAGAGCAGGGCGTATGACTTCACCATCTTTATCAAGCGCAGTTGGCGAATTGCTGACATTTATCTTTTTTCTTTTGCGAGTTTTTCGAGCCAAAGAAGCATCCTGATAGGCTAAATTTTACAGCTGCTAGAATTATCATGACTAATGAAAAATTCCACTACGTTTTTTTGAAACTAAAATCATGTCTTGTTGCCGCTTTGCAAATGCAACTTAAAAAGGTCTCATTTTTTGTGTTTCGACACTATAACCACTTCCAATTAACCAAAAACCTATTGAAATTAGTCGCTTACGAAAACTTTACTGTTAATCTTTTGTTAACTCATGTAAATAGTCACTGGTAAAAAATAGGGTGTAAATTTTACTAGTGATTTAAATAGGGTAATTTGTGAGGGGCGTCATGTATAGAAGTTTCAAAAAAATCGTGTTTTGTTTTTTTGCAGCCATTGCATGGGTATTGTTCATATCGGGTATAGCAAATGCTGGGTCTTCCGTTAGCACCCTTTCGCTAACGTCCTCGATTGTGCCTCAGACAAATTCAGCAGTGTCGACGAGCGGCACATCCGTTACAATTAATTCAGATCTATTAAGCAGTACGACTGACAACGCAATAGTGTTTGATATCACTGCCACAAGTGGATCTGGTCATACGGTTCGCGGTGCTAATGCTTCAACAACCGCGCCGAAAGCCTCATCCGCTGCGGAAACAACCGTGACATCTACAGCCCAAAACGTCGTCAAAACATACACTATTCCTGTCGATCAAGTTGCCGTTGGCGCAGCTAATACGGTTTTCACTGTCACTTTAGAAGCTTTTGGTTCACCGGACGGGGATTCTCTTAGCACGTGTTCGCAAGCAAATACTCTAAATGCATCATTTCCTAGCAATTATGAGTGCCAAACAACAACGCTGACTGTCACAGTTACGCCGTTGACAAGTTCAGGAGCTGATACAGGCGCTATTGTCAACAATTTCATCCGTCGACGTGCGGGTGGTATATTGGCCAATGAACCGGATTTACACAAACAGCTTGATGATGAAAATGGTGGTGAGATCAATTCCGTAACTTATGCTCTTTCAGAAACATCTAGCGGATTTAACGGCTCTTTTAACGCGCAGACGAACCGTAAACTTGCCAGCCAGTTTGGTCATGGATACAAAGCAGACGCAGGCGCAGAACCTTCGGGATTTTCAAATTTTTGGATAAATGGAGCCTTATCCCGCACTAAGCAAAATGGTCAGTCGCAGGACTTTGGCATTGTGCACCTTGGTGCAGGATATAAGATCAATTCCGACCTTTTGATTGGTGGCATTTTCCAAATTGATCGTGCAAAAGAGGATGATACATCCGTTGGTGCAAGCGTATCAGGAACGGGATGGATGATTGGTCCATATTTTGTCGCTCGGTTGCAAGACAATATTATTTTTGATGGACGCATAGCCTATGGTCAATCATCAAATAAAGTTTCGCCAACAGGTGCTTATACAGATAAGTTTGATTCAACACGCGCCCTTGTAAAAGCGCGTATCACGGCTGAATATTACCACGAAGATGTGAAAATATCGCCGCTATTTTCGTTTATTTATTTTACTGAAAAACAAAAAGCGTATGTTGATAGCCTAAGTGTAACAATCCCCGAGCAAACTATCAATTTGGGTCAAGTCACATTTGGATCAAACTTCTCTAAAGAACTAACTTTAGACAATGGTCTGGTCATGACACCAAATGCTGGAATTAAAGGCGTTTGGAATTTTAAAGATACCGGGTTTTTAAATGCTGCTACCGGTGCTGCATCGACTTTAAATAATGCTGAATTATCAGCCCGATTGGATTTTGGTGTCGATTTAAAAAATGACAATGGTATGAGTTTTGATATCGGTGGCTTCTATGATGGGATTGGATCGTCTAATTATGAATCCTATGGTGGTTCTGCAAAATTGACAGTTAATTTTTAAAACCACAGATTTACTTGCTGGTTTTTACGTTAAAATAATGCGGATTTCTGGAGTTTTTTGATCTAATGTTTATTCCATTATCTGCCAAAGCCCTCTATAAACCGACCTGAATGTGATTTGGTCTTGTCTCGTCGCAATAGCAAGAGCAAATTTGAGGGATACATTTTGGGGTGATGCTAAATGGGTGCGTTTAAAGCTGCAGTCTTCTTGGTTTGGTTGGTGTTGTGTGGGACTGTCTTAGCAACAGGTTCAGCATTTGCTGGTTCATATGTCATGACAACGAGCCTTGCACCAACCACAACAACAGGTGTTACAACGTCGGGCTCAGCGACAACTATATCAAATGGTTCCTATCACAATACTTTTTCAGGTGAAGTTGTCACCATTGATTCAGACCAGCTCACAAGCGAAACTGATAATCCCATAATATTCCGTGCCACTGGACAGATCAGCTATACGGCTACAAATTATCAGATGTGGGGAAATGACGTTTCCACAACGGCACCTAAAGCTGGTTCTGCAACGCAAACAACCATTACGTCGAGTTTAAGCACGATCACAAAAGATATCACGATCCCCGTGGATAAGGTACCGCTTGGCAGCTCAACGGTTAGCTTTACGATCACAATGCAATCCTATTCGGGACGACAAGGTGTAACAGTAGCCAATTGTGCTGCAGCGAGTACGATTGCAGATCAGACCTTTTGTGAAACTAGAACGATTACTGTGAATGTAACCCCTGCAACAACATCTACAACAACATCTGTAAATACATCGGCAATCACCAATAATTTTGTTCGTCGTCGCGCGCGCAATATTTCAAACGCAGAGCCAGATTTAAGTGATCAATTAGGCGATAACACTGATGATGGAGAAGTATCATCGGTGACATATAAAGCAACGGGCTCTTTAGAAGGCTACGATGCAACGTTTTCTGCTAGCACAGGTTCACAACTTGCGGGGCAGGGGTATGGTGCAGGAAATAATTCAGCTAATCCTTTTAATTTCTGGATTGATGGAACTGTAGCGCGATCAAAAGAAGCCGGACAACGCCAGGATTTTGCAGTGAGCCATTTTGGTATTGGGTATCGCGCAAATCTAGATCTTATTTATGGCATTATGGCGCAAGTGGATTACGCCAAGGAAGTCAATGGTTCCGCTCATGTGCGCGGCACGGGTTGGCTTCTTGGACCTTATCTAGCTGCACGATTACGTGATAATTTACTATTTGATGGCCGTATCGCATATGGTCAATCAGACAACAAAGTCTCACCCATTGGAACTTATATTGATCAGTTTGATACAACACGTTTTCTCATTCGTGGTCAGTTAAAAGGTGATATTCAGCACGATGATTGGACGATCGCGCCAACTTTTGGGTTTAATTATATCCATGAAATTCAGCATGCTTACACCGATAGTTTAAATGCTGTGATCCCCGAAGCAACAATTGAGTTGGGTCAGGTTATTTTCGGTACAGAGTTTAAAACTGAAATTTTAACGGATAATGGTTTGATCGTTACACCCAAATTTGGTGTTAAAGGTCTATGGAATTTCAAAGATTCAGGCTTTTTAGATACAGTAACCAACACCGTCAGAACAGATTTGGTTGGTGATTTGTCGGCGCGTTTGGATTTCGGATTTGGAATTGCTAACGATAGTGGACTAACGCTTGATTTCAACGGGTTTTTCGATGGGATAGGCGCCAGTAATTACGAAGCCTATGGCGCGACGGCTACTCTGGCCGTTAAGTTCTGATTTTTCAGTAAAATCAAGTTGACTTGAACCCATTTAGCCACTAGAAGCCTTCACAAGCGCGGATGTTTATTCATTCGCGCTGTTTTACGTGTCCCGTGAATGTTCCCGACAAAGCGTATTGGTGAGTATTCTGTCAGACTTCAATAGAAGTCAGAGGAGGGCGCGTTTCCTACCCTTCACCATGGTGGTGTTAGGGGATTTTGTTTTGAAAGGAAATGCGATGAGCAAGCGCCAAGCATCTAAATACAAACTCGATCGCCGTATGGGCGAAAATATCTGGGGTCGTCCAAAGTCACCAGTAAACCGTCGCGAATATGGCCCAGGTCAACACGGTCAGCGCCGTAAAGGTAA
Source organism: Lentilitoribacter sp. (assembly GCA_039974935.1). Lineage (GTDB taxonomy): Bacteria > Pseudomonadota > Alphaproteobacteria > Rhizobiales > Rhizobiaceae > Lentilitoribacter. The sequence continues at coordinate 159,946 of JBDWIC010000004.1, forward strand.
ATTGTCTGACTTTGGTGTTCAGCTTCGTGCAAAGCAGAAGCTTAAAGGCTATTACGGTGAAATCCGCGAAAAACAATTCCGCTCAATCTATAACGAAGCTGTTCGTCGTAAAGGCGATACACCAGATAACCTAATCGGTCTTTTGGAATCTCGTTTGGATGCGCTTGTTTACCGCGCTAAATTTGTTGCAACAATCTTTGCTGCACGTCAGTTCGTAAACCACGGCCACGTGACAGTAAACGGTGTTCGCACAAACATTCCTTCATATCGTTTGCAGCCTGGTGATGTTGTTGAAATTCGTGAGAAATCAAAACAACTTGCTTTCGTTATGGAAGCAAAAGACCTAGCTGAGCGCGATGTTCCTGATTACGTTGAAGTAGATCACAACAAAATGGTTGCGACTTTTGTTCGTATTCCACAACTAGCTGATGTTCCTTACCCTGTTATCATGGAACCAAATCTAGTGGTTGAGTTTTACTCACGCTAATTCTTTCTGACACAGAAAGAACTGAGTTTCAAAAGCCCTACGCTCTTTCGAGTGTGGGGCTTTTTTTATGATCCCACACACGTAAGCGACTATATTGTTGATTGTTATTTGATCGATCAAACGCTAAAACCACGATAACCCGATATCGAAAAGATGTGTCCAATGAACGTGATCCCAGAAATATCAGAACAAGACGCGGTGAGTGAGCAAAGTTCAGCAAAAGATGAATTATCGTTGTTTGCCAATGCACCCAATAGCTTAAGTTTTAAAAAGCTACGCAAACGATTGATCCGAAACACCCGTCAGGCGCTTGATGAATTCTCTATGCTTCCAACAGTGGAAGAAACTGCCAATGGCAAACGCCCACGATGGCTTGTAGGACTTTCTGGCGGCAAAGATTCTTACGGGCTTTTGGCAATCTTGATGGAGCTGCAATGGCGCGGCTTATTAAATGTTGATCTTTTGGCATGTAATCTTGATCAAGGGCAGCCGAATTTCCCCAAGCATATCCTGCCGGATTTCTTGAACAAACATAACATTGCACATCGCATTGAATATCAAGACACCTATTCTGTTGTGACCGATAAGATTTCAGAAAACTCGACCTATTGTGCGCTTTGCTCACGCCTACGTCGCGGCCACTTATATCGGGTTGCTCGAGAAGAGGGGTGCGATGCATTGATCCTTGGTCATCATCGTGAGGATTTATTGGAAACATTCTTCTTAAACTTCTTCCATGGTGCGCGCATGGCGTCTATGTCGCCAAAGCTGATTAATGACGAAGGTGATGTTATGGTCATGCGTCCATTGGTTTATTGCGCAGAAGATGATTTAGAGAAGTTTGCGCAGGCGCTCGAGTTTCCGATCATCCCGTGCGATCTTTGTGGCTCACAAGATGGCTTGCAGCGCAATGTCATGAAGCAGATGATCAACGATATTGAAACCAAGATGCCAGGTCGCAAAGATCGTATGATTAAAGCGCTCGGCAACATCAGACCGTCACATATGCTTGATAATAAGCTATTTGATTTTGCAAATGTAGATGTTGACGAGAAAGATGCATAATGACTTTAACTGACCAAGACTTTGACGATCTTATTTCCCTCATATCGCTATGCGGCTTGCAAGAAATCATGCCGCATTTCCGACGATTAGATGGAAATGATATTGAGGCAAAAACCAACGCATCTGACCTTGTAACGATTGCGGATGTGGCTGCGGAAAAGTTTTTAACAAAAGAACTTCGCGCAAAGTTTCCTGACGCAATTGTATTTGGTGAAGAGTCCGTCAGTGAAGATGCAAATGTTTTAAAAAACCACAAATGGGAAGGTGTTTCATTTGTAATTGACCCAATTGACGGCACATTTAATTTTGCAAGTGGTGCGCCGATTTTTGGTACCATGCTTGCCATCGTTAAAAACAGCGAAACGATCGGTGCAATCATCCACGACCCAGTCATGAGTGATACGATTTATGCCCGCAAAGGTGAGGGTGGTTTTTATCGCCAAGCTGATGGCAAAGAGGTCCGTTTGCAAGTATCAGAACCAGTAAGCTTTGATCAGGCGACAGGTTCCATCTCTTGGACAGGTTTGCCTCATGAAATGCGGGTAAGGCTACTTTCAAATCAGGCTCGCAGTCTAAATTTCTTCGGCTATCGCTGCGCAGCACACGATTATCGAATTCTAGCAACAGCGCGCGCGCATTTCGTCCTGTACAGCAAAATGATGCCTTGGGACCATTTAGGCGGTACGCTCATCCATCAAGAAGCTGGTGGGTATTCAGCGCGCTTTGATGGCAGTCAATATATGCCTCAGACCATCGATGGTGGACTTATCCACGCGCCAAATAAAGATATGTGGGATGAATTGCGTTACGAACTGTGGCGCTAAGCAGTTGTTACTATTTTAAAGTCATTCTCCAGCGCTCAGCCCATAATGCTGCGATTAAACTGACGATACCTAAAATAAGATAGCCGTTCGCCATTGGGATAATTGTGCCATCGTATAATTGCCCCAACACGCCTCCAATAAGCGCCCCAAAGCTCACAGACATTGTGTTTAGAACCGATGATGCAGTGCCGGCAATATGACCTAATGGCTCGAGCGCAATTGCGGTTGTATTTGCAACGACAAAACCAAACAGTAACATTGTCATGATGGTAACAAATAACATCATTGCAAACGGGACCGTTGCGAAATTTGCTGCGACGAAGAAAATTATTGTCACGGCAAGGAATACCAAAATTGATAAATGTACGATTTTGCGTAAAGGTGTGTTCTTTACAATTCGCCCATTAATAACACTGCTGATTGCCATTGCAGCGGCTGCAATCATAAAGGCATAGATGAAGTTATCACCCATGCCGTATAATTCACCAAACACTTGGGCAATAGTTACCACGTAAGTAAAAAGCGCGCCGGAAAAAGCGATCGCAACGATGCAATAGCCTACAGGTCGGCGATATCTCAAGCTTTCGCGAAACGCCTCAAAAACATGCGCAATAGACAATGACATTCTATCTTCAACCTTTTGCGTTTCTTTCAAACGAATGAAGGCAACAAGATAGGTAATGGATCCTCCAGCTCCTAAGAACAAGAAGATCCAATGCCAGTTGGCAAGGTAAATGATATATTGGCCAATGGCGGGAGCGATCAAAGGTGCAACCATAAATACTGCCATAACATTACTCATCACCCGCGCCATATCATTTCCAGAATAGCAGTCACGCACAATCGCTTGCGCCGCAGTACGCGCGGCACCTGCTGAGGCGCCGGCTAGAACACGAACAAATAAAAGTGTCGCAAAATTTGGTGCAAACAATGCTGCAACCGAGGTCAGTGCAAATGAAAGCAAAGCCAGTGTGAGTATAATCCGCCGTCCAAACGCATCAGTCAGCGGGCCAAAAAACAATTGAGACACACCAAGCGAAAAGATGAAAGCGACGATAACAAGCTGTGCGTCATTTGGATCGGTTAGCTGGTATTCATTGCCAATATCCAAAAGTGCGGGCAGCATGATATCAACTGAAAAGGCAATGATGGAAACCGTTGCGGCGATGAAGATGGTGAATGCTAGCTCTGAAAAGCCAGCTCTCTGTGCGCCTTCTAATTTGCTGGTTAATTTACTGGATGTTTGGTTTTCAGTTGATTCTTTTGTCATGTCAGGCTTTCAATAATGCGTGATACCAAAATAAAAAGAGGCACTTAAGCGCCTCTTTAGAATCATAATCGCAGGTATTTAAACCTGAATACACACAAGCTTAACTTGCTGCGATATTGAGCTCTAGCCCGTTTTGTTCAAAGTGCTCTTGCAGTTCCTGACTTTGGAACATCTCACGCACGATGTCACAACCGCCCAAGAACTCACCTTTAACGTAAAGCTGCGGGATTGTTGGCCAGTTAGAATAATCTTTAATGCCCTGGCGAAGCTCATCATCAGCAAGAACATTGATACCTTTGTAAGGAACACCCAAATAGTTCATGATCTGAACAACCTGACCTGAAAATCCGCATTGCGGAAAGTCCGGTGTGCCTTTCATAAAGACAACAACATCGTTCGTTTTAACTTCATTATCAATTAGGTCTGCAATGCCAGCCATAGCGTTATCCTTTAAGGGGTAATTGTATTTCGCTATATATGAGCTTTTTATTTCCAGTTTTCAAGTCGCAAGTTTTGCTGAATTGTTCAGAATAATCGTTTAACGAGCACATCAATCAATTAGTTTTAAAAAGGGAAAGAATAGAGAAAAAATGTTTTCCAATTTAACGATTGTCAGAATCAATTTTCTCGGTCACACTCATAAAATCTTTAACGTATTGAAAGGAGGTGGTCCAATGTCGAGCATTTTAACAGGTAAGGTTGGGTCTTTGTTTAACAGTGGTTTTATGGGGCAGTCTTCATAAAGTAACTTTTGAACCGGATGCTTGTTTGGTTTGATCGTTCGAGCGAAAGATCAAATAACGACGAGACCTCTTCCGGAGCCAAAATGCGAGAAAGCCACTCTTTTTTAGAGTGGCTTTTTTTATGATTTTAAATTGTCGGAATACAGGCTTTATTATCGGCGTTTAGGATATATTGGCGATAATATCTGCCAAACCTTTCGCGTCCAAAGGTTTGTTCACGAATGCCTTAATGGCATTAAATGCATTTGCGCGCTCTTTGTCTTGAGGTGCAATTGAAGAGGTCAACATGACCACTACAGCTTTTTCACCAAAGCTTTCTGGTAACAATCTTTCAGCTTCTTCTAAAAACTCAAAGCCGTTCATTCGCGGCATGTTGATATCTAAAAAGATTGCGCTGATCTTGGGACCGTCTTTTTGCTTGAGATATTCCAAAGCCTCATCGGCATATTGAAAACATATGGCTTGATTGATTAGATCCGTATTTTTAACGAGCCGATTGAAAAAGAAGTGGTCGGTCTCGTCATCATCAATAAGTAAAACGGTCTCTAACATTGAGCCGCCAAACCTTTGTCCTGTATAGGCAAAACGATAGAGAAGGTGGTCCCTTTACCAACTTTTGATTTGATTGAGATTTCACCGTTCATATAGCTAACAACTTTTGCACTGAGTGCCAGACCAAGCCCTGTACCTGGGAAATCTTTTTGCGTGTGCAAACGACCAAAAAGTTTAAATATCTGATCCTGATATTTCTCATCCACACCAATTCCATTGTCAGTGATATGAATAGTGTTTTCAAACACATCGCTTTCAGACCTGATGTCAATTACTGGCGATTGCCCGGGTGGTTGAAATTTCAAAGCATTGGACAAAAGGTTTTGAAATAGCAAGCGCATATAGTATCCGTTAGACACGATGGTGGGCATTTCACCAACAGTGATGTGTGCATTGCTTGAGTGGATTAATCCTGAAAGATCAGCGATAACTTCTGACGCAAGCTCATTAAGGTTGACGTCTTCTAGCTCATCGCGCTCCCGCCCCATATAGGCATATTTCAGTATATCTGAAGTTTTTTGCTCCATGCGTTCAGTGGTTTGTAATGCTTTTTGCAAAAACTCAGCATGCTCATCAGAATTTGCCTCAAAAAGAGGGCCAAGCTCACTTAGCAACATTTTAAGTGTTAAGATTGGCGCTTTAATATCGTGGGACATCGCATAGGTGAAGTCCATTTGATCCTCACGAATAGCTTCACTCGATTTGAGGGCTGAACGCAAACGAATTGCATCATCAACACACAATCCCAATTTCTCGAGCGTTGTTAAATCGTCATTGCTCCATTTTTTTGGGTTGGAATCGATGGCGCATAATGCGCCAATGGCGCGACCTTGCGGATCATGTATTGGAACTCCAAGATAAGCCACGACCCCCAAATTAGGGATGGCTAGATTATCTTTTACGCGGTCGTGTTCTGGTGCATTTTCAATAATTAAGGGTGCGTTGTCGTGGGCAACATGTTGACAAAATGAATGGCTGAGCGGTGTTTCCCCGCGTGATAGCCATGGCTCTTGCAATCCTTCAATACTCTTAAAAAACTGACGGTCATTTGCTTTGTCTATAATGGATACGAGCGAGACAGGCACACCTAAGATGCTTGAGGCAAGTTCAGTCAAGTGGTCGAACGAAGATTCGTCCACGCGATCCAATAAACCAAGTTCTTTCACACTTAGTCTGTTAAAATTCATGCCCAGTTACACCCAAATCAAATGACTTTTTGATCCAAATAAAGTTCTAAACACCGACGAATCGTATGTTTTTCCCCACGTTTGAGCCTGACAGAGTTACCCATAAAGTCAAAGTAATTATAAGAAATAGGGTGCTAGAACTTATGTAAGCGCATACATGTGGGTGTTGATCTGCTTCATCTCTTGTTGTTTGAAAATGGTTTTACTTAAACTACCGCGTTGTCTCCTTAATTAGATCACGACCTTCTCCGCCAAAGCGTGTGCATGCCCAACCCATCAATAATCCAATTAGTGCGCCTTCTCCAACAAACCAAAATGGTGAGATGAGGGTTCCCATTCCCAAAGTTGAACCCCAAACTGTTACAGCTTGCATGAGATATGCAAATTGATCATAAGCAAAAAGGACAAGCACAAAATTCATCCATCCTCCAATAATGGGAGCTCTGATCCACCAAGGCAGGGGTAGATTAAGAACAGGATGATGCGTGTATACGCCAAAGACCCCGACAATTGCTCCGATGGTTGTGTACCATAACAGCAATCCAAGCCGCAGCATCAATGAGCTTTCGGGTGCAATATATGGAAGAAATATAAATCCTAATATACCGATACCAAATCCGATGAGCTTACCCAACCCAATGCGTAGTGTCAGAGATGGTGGCGTTAAGGCGTCATTTAACATGAAACTCTCCAATTTCTGTTTGAAATTGGAGATATTTTGACAAAAGGGATGCGAATACGCCTTGATATGGGTCAAATTCGGCGATGTTTGTCCCGATTTTAAGAAAAAGCTACTCGGCAGCCTTTCCCATGAGCGTGTTCAACGCTCCATTCATCTTACCGAGCGGCCCTTCAACACCTTCTAACGCATAGCGCTCTTGAAAAGCATCTGGTGATAATGCACCAAGCTGCGTTTTGCCATTTTCCTGCCAGATAAGAACGCGAATAGGAAGATCAAGGCCGGCTCTAGGGTTTGATTTCATCAAGGGGGTACCAAGTTTTGGGTTGCCAAAAATGACAAGAGTGGCTGGATCCATTTCAAGTCCGACCTTACGTGCGCCCGCAGCATGGTCGACGACTGCAAAGAGGGTTGCACCTGCTCCTTCAATAGCTTGAACAAGCTTGTCGGTAGTTGTTGCAACATCATGCTGACTTTCTTTAACCAGCCAAGTGTCCGTGACTTTGTCCATTGCGTTTGCAGTCATTGTTGTCCCCATAATAATCGCGCCTGCGAGAAGTGTTTTAATCATGCTTTTATCCGTGTATTTTAAATTTCTATTTGTGGTAAATTTAAATTCAGTCGGTATTCAACATTGATAGGTTATCTGCCAACACGATGTCGCACCATTCACGAATTGTCACGTATGGGTGAGGGGCCAATTTATAATTTAACTGCGAAAAAAAGCAACCTTTTAGTGTAGTAAGTTAGTAGATATACTATAAGTATAAAACTATGTTAAAGCATAACGTTCACTGGGGTAATTTTATGAAAACTGTTTCTCCGCTTATGGTCATCGCATTTTTAACTTCGATAGTCGCCATGACAGCTGCAAATGCGCATGGTGGTCGCACAAATAGCGAAGGGTGTCATAACAAGCGTAAAGACAACACCTATCACTGTCATTAATTGGCTAGCTTTGGGCACCGAGTGCAGTTTAGATTACATCTTTACTGCACGTCCACAACTTGGAATAATTCCTTTTCAACCATTTGAAAATCAAAGGTTTTCACGTGCTCGCCATCTACATGTACTTCCATTTTGTGCGCTCCTAACGGATCTCCTTCATCCACACACCATGAATTTTCAATCCAACCTTTATAGGTGGTGATAAACTTTTCTGTACGGGTTGATTTCCGGTCCGAAGATGTTTCTTGCGCGCCATAAGGATTGTCTTCGCCAGACCATATTTTGGGCGCCTTTGAAGACGTGTAGATCTCGGTAAATTTTACCAATCGATCATCGCCGGCCAAATGAACAATCCAGCCATAACAAACATGCTTCGGTACATAAGGAACATTGTTTGTAATAACGGTTTTCGACTGCCCGTCAGGGCTGTTCACTTTAACAAAAAAGAACGCATTATTGACCGTAACCTGAGCTTTTTTCGCCAACATTTCATCGACGTTGTAAGCTTCGCCAGGATCTAAAGGTGCAACGAGTTTTGGTTGATTGCTATGAGATGAAGCGGCACTTATCCCTAAAGCCAATAGCGCAGCCGCACACACTATCGACCGAAGTTTCATTCGGTATTCGACCATATTCCCACTCTTCTTTACCTCTAATAAAGAGGTGTTCCCGTTTGAGCGTGGTCCCGATATTGTGTGGCCGTTTTGGCTCTTATAAAATTAGGTTATGTCCCAGTTCATGACCTATTCAGGCACGCTCGTCTGTAAAGCAAGTGCATGCAATACACCGCCCATATTTCCCTGCAGCGCATCATAAACCATTTTATGTTGCGCAACCCGTGTCTTACCTCGAAAGCTTTCCGACACGACTTCTGCTGCATAGTGATCCCCATCACCAGCAAGATCGCGAATGGTCACAGCTGCATCAGGCAAAGCCTGTTTGATCAATTTTTCAATTTCGCCTGCATCCATTGGCATGGTATTTTCCTTTACAATACGCATATTTATCGATGATCCAAAGTTTAACCCTGCAAGGTTTTGCACCACCGAATGACATGCGCAACATCATTAAAACTGAGATCTAAACGAATCTCATACGCACCGTGATGTTACCGCAAAGCCTCGCAACATCGCAACAAATTTACAATGCAACAAATTGGAAATAAAACGTGATGATTATTTCAAGCTGGCTTTAATCTCTTGAAGTTCTTTGCGCATGGCACGAATTTCAATCAACATCTGCTCGTTTTCGCTCATCATGGTTTCACGCTCAGCGCGCGCCTCAGCTTCATGCTCTTGTTGCATGGCGTCAACGATCACACCGATGAACAAGTTTAATACAGTAAAGGCTGTCATAATGATAAATGGCACAAAGAGCATCCATGAGAGTGGGAACTCTTCCATTACCGGGCGCACAATGCCCATGGACCAGCTTTCGAGCGTCATGATCTGAAACAATGTGTAAGAACTCTCACCGATTGAACCGAACCATTCAGGGAAGGTGTCCTTGAATATCTTTGTCGATATCACCGCATACACATAGAAGATGAGCCCTAGCAAAAGCACGATAGAGCCCATACCCGGCAACGCAGATAAAAGCCCTGTGACCACGCGGCGCATGGCTCTAACCTGGCTAACGAGACGTAAGACCCGCAATATGCGGAACGCGCGCATGGCGGAGAGAGCTCCCGTTGCAGGGATGAGTGAAATCGTAACAATGACAAAATCAAATATGCGCCAAGGATTGCGCCAAAATCCCTTAAAATCTGCGATTAATCTTAAGATGACTTCAAGAACGAAAATTGCGAGAATTGCACGGTCCAGAAAATGTAAAATGGGGCCGATAGTACCCATAATAACATCACTCGTTTCCATACCCAATATGATCGCGTTGATAACGATTAAGACAAGTATTGAACGTCCAAATAGCTCACTTTCGGTAAAGTCATATAGCTTGGCGCGGAAAGATTTATTGACTGCCATTTTAATGTCACTGATCCAGGATTGTTTGACTTGAGATAGGCCGATCCTAGCTTATAATCAAGTGCTCGAAACCGTAGAAACAAGCTTTTCATCATTACTAATCTGGGGCAGGTGGATGATCACGCAAGTACTGGCATTTTCACTTACGCTGATCTCGATCGTGCCATTGTGATGTTCGATAACTTTTTTCGCAAATGCAAGCCCCATTCCTAAGCCAGGAAAATCAGCTGCAGATACCGCACGTGCGAAGGGTTTTAACACACGCTCTGTCATCTTTGGGTGTATACCAATACCATTATCTTCAATAGTTATGACGTGCATATTATTATCGAAATGATGCGTCACGTTGACTTTGAGCTCACCTGTTGGGTTGCGATATTCAATGCAATTGAGCAGCAAGGCGCCAAAAGTTTGCTGTAATTGGCTTTCATCGCAAAAGTATGCTGGCATTTCGGCGACGTTAAGTTGCGCATCTTCGGGAATAAAATGACGCAAATCGCGGTGCCACGCAGCTTCAATTATCCCGCTCAACGATGTTGTCGTTCTTTCACCCGGGCGTGTGTTGACCCGAGATAGTTTTAAAAGCCCCTGTAGCATGGCGTCCAAGTGCTTGCTGCTTTTTGAAATATTATTCAAAAAAGAGGTTGTTTGCGCATCTAATTGGTTTTGTTTGTCTTGTTGTATGATCGATACAAAACCATTGATGTGGCGCAAGGGCGCGGCAAAATCATGCGAGATAATGTACAAAAATTCTTCAAATTCCTTTTCAAGTTTTTGAAGTTTCTGTTTATCGGACATCTCGCTCATATAAATCTGGTTTCTCTAATTACAAATGTTTTTATTTTCATCGCAGAGCGTATCAATCGCTTTGATGGAAAGTGGTTTGGTAAAATAGTCGACAACCGCATTATAAGCCATTGATTGTTGTTTATCGTTTTCTTGATCAGAAGAGGTGAGCATGACAACAACTGAACAATTCTTTTCGCCGTATATTTCTGAGTATTTTTCTAAGAACTCATGACCATTCATGCGAGGCATGTTGATATCGAGAAAGATGACTTGTGGATGCACGTCAGCTGCCGCCAGTATTTCAAGCGCTTCCTGGCCATCATAAGCTGCAATGATATTGATATCAGGGTTATATTTTTTCAAAGTGTGATTGCAAATGAAGTGATCTGCTTCACTGTCATCAACAACCATGACCGTAAGTAAAGTCAATTTCTATCTCCTTTATTTGCAAGTCTAGCTGGCACTACCAACTTAAACAGTGAGCCATCTTCAAGTGGTACATATTCAATATCTCCACCTAAAATGTGCGCGCTTTTACGCATTAAATATAGTCCTAAACCACTGCCAACGGCAACTTTTGGATGGAACCTTTTAAACATTTCAAACATTTGTTTTTGATATCTAGGATCAATGCCCAGGCCATTATCGGAGACGTGCAAATGCAAATTATTGCCAGTGTTGAAACAGCTAATTCTGAGGAACGGTTCATCCTTTTTGGGATCTTGATATTTTGTCGCATTAGAGATCAAGTTTTCCAAAATGAGTTTAAAGCGTGACGGCCTTACGATGACGTTGCCTTCTATGTTAATTTCTTTAATGACTTTCAAACGATGAAATCCATTTGCATGGTCGAGCTTGGCCAATGCTTCATCAACAGCTTTTGAGACATCAAGGATAGCCTCAGATTCATTTTGGCTACCAATTTCAGTCAGCGTTAGAATATCTGAGATCAATGTTTCGAGCTTACCAAGCGATTGTCTCGCATGCGCGACACTCTTTGAGGCAAATTCAGTCTCGTTTTCTTTAATCGCGTCATCAGCCAAATTGAGCAGTTGCACGGAGGAAACAATGGGCGATCGCAAGTCGTGCGATGTTCTATAAGCAAACTCTTCTAGTTCTTCATTGGCACGGTTGAGCTCTTCGGTTCTCAGTGAAACGAGTTTTTCAACGGATTCATTTCGTGCCGAAATCATCGTTAAAATAATAAAGAGGAGCAATGTGAAAATTGTACCACCAATTGCAAAAAACCAAAGTGAACTTAGATAATCGCCGGTGATGAGTTGTCCATTTTTGGTGAAAACTATTTGCCAGATTTGACCAGCGACATTGACTGAATGACTGGTATAATTGACATCTTTGAGATCATAACTTTCAATTGAGCCTTCTTTTTTATCTGCTGTTCTTGAATCATAAAGAACAAGTGGCGGTTTGTTGCCGCGCAATTCAATGAGATAAAAATTTGAGTCCGCACTTGCTAATTTTTCTTCTATGCTTTTAACCAAGTCAGGATAAACGAAGATCCCATTTATATAACCAACATGTTCTGATTTGTTATTTTCCATCTTCTTAAAAACAGGGGAGTAGATAATAAACCCATATTCATCCTGTTTTTGAACAATGGAAAATCGGCTCGTCGCGCGCGGTTTGTTTATGCGTTTTGCAAAATCGAGAATATTTCGACGCACATCACCGGAAACGCCATCTTGACCGTATACATCAAATCCGTGTGCTGATTTGTTCAAAGCATATGGCTCAGTATACGCAAGAGGGAAATAGACCTCCCGATCTGAAGATGGTTCCAGCCTACCTTCGCTGTTGCGCGTAACAATCTCGAAATCTGGATAGCCTTCGTCGCGAATAGATTGGGTAAATACCTCTCGATCCGCCTGTTTTATATTCGGCAGCCAAGAAAGGCCATATAAGCCTTTGGATTTTCGCAAAAGTGGTGCGGTAAATGTTTTAAACTTATCTGAAGTGATTTTTTCAGTTGCTGCAAGAAAAGCAGTTGTTGCTTTAATTGTGGTGATGTTCACTGCAAGTGATTGGGTGAAGTCATTGGCTAAGCTTGCCGTTTCACGCGCATATTCGTCATATGTGTGGGATTTTAGTTCCTTTTTGGCTGCATCAAACAATACTGCAAAGATAGCAATACATATGACAACTGGAACAATCACCATGACTTTTAGTCTTAAAGATGTGCCATTATTTGGACTTACACCCGATAACAGCAAAACTGTAATCGGGGCGAACATTATCACCCCTAGTGTATCACCCAGCCACCATGTTCCCAGCTGAAGCCAGAAGTCAGCTGGGCTGAAATTGGCAATTCGATCAATGGAGAATGTGCCGATTAACGCTGAAATGAGACAAGCAAAAATCCCGCCCCACAACACAAGTAGAAGTATATCACGCAAGTTTCCAGAATGCAGTTGAGCATCGGAAAACTTACGGATCAGATATCCCCCGATAACAGCATGCAGCGTGGCGCCAAGAGCAATTGATAACACAGTTGAAAATGATTCCGCGTCGGGAATACCATATCGTAACGCATGAGTTAAAAACGAACCGAGAAATACACCAGCTGCAATTCGTGATCCAAAGACATAAACAAACGCAAGTGCTATCCCTGCAGATGGCCACATAACTGATACAATGCCTGGAGGCATGACGAGGAAATATCCAAGCCAGCTAAAAACTGTGTAAGCGCCGCACAGAACGCCAATTAATAGCACAGTGCCGAGTTGTGTTTTAAGGTTTTGGGATGTGATCGTTGGGTTCATTTATGGAAGACCCTCCAAATCATCCAATTGACATTAAACTGCTTCGAATCAGTATTTCCATCTCAGTAATATTGCCTGATTTTTACGCAAACTTCTATAAGTACTTTTATTTATCGGGCTAAAATACCTTATATTTAGTGACTTAGTATTTACAGTCCATGTTTTTAAACAATTTGGTCAAATCTCAGTATATCGCCTACACTTCACCTAAATTTGATTGCCTGTGTAGCCATCTTGTCTTGTGATACCAAGACTATCCAGCGTACAAGGATGAGAGCTGAGGAAAACGCAAATGACTGTATATAAATACCCAACCCCACTTTCATCTGAGATCACGCCTAAAGAAGTCTTCCTAAATCGGCGTAGTTTTATTAAGGCTGCCGGTGTTGCTTCTGCAACAGCCATGACCAGTGGACTTGCTTTGCAATCCACTCAAGCTACAGCCGCATCGATGCAGTTTTCCAAAAGCAAATATTCAATAACCGATGAACCAAATCCAATTGAAGACATTAAAGGTTACAATAACTTTTATGAGTTTGGCACGGGTAAAGGCGATCCGAGCGCCAATGCAGGTTCGCTGACCACGCGACCATGGAGCATCAAGATTGATGGTTTGACGAACAAGCCGGGAGAATTGGACATAGAGGATCTTATGTCTAAATTTGACATGGAAGAGCGGATCTATCGCCTTCGCTGTGTTGAAGCTTGGTCCATGGTAATCCCTTGGGTGGGAATTCCGCTGCGCGATGTAATTAACGCGTATGAGCCGCAGGGCAGTGCAAAATATGTATCTTTTGAAACGCTTGTCAGACCAGAGGAAATGATCGGCCAGCGCGGTCTTGGTGGTCTTGAATGGCCATATGTGGAAGGTCTGCGCATGGATGAAGCCATGCACCCGCTAACTATTTTGGCGGTTGGTATTTACGGCGAAGATATGCCAAATCAAAATGGCGCACCTGTTCGCTTAGTTGTGCCGTGGAAATATGGCTTTAAAAGCATCAAATCTGTTGTGCGCATGAGCTTTACCGAAAATGAGCCTCCGACAACCTGGAACAAGCTTGCACCAAATGAATATGGCTTTTACTCAAACGTAAACCCTACTGTTGATCATCCGCGTTGGAGCCAAAAAGCTGAACGTCTTGTCGGTTCTGGCATTTTTGCCAAGAAACGCGAAACAGAGATGTTTAATGGCTATGCAGACGAAGTTGCCTCACTTTATGAAGGCATGGATCTAACCAAGTTTTATTAGAGCAAAATGGCACAACATAAAGCATGGACGTTTGTGCCAAGTTGGATAGTTTATCCCCTGGGCATCGCACCGGGAATTTGGCTTTTTTATCTCGCCGTTCAAAACCAACTTGGTCCTGATCCAGTTAAAGCCCTTGAAAATGGTTTGGGTGAATATGCGCTGCAGTTTTTGATCGCGGGACTTGCAATCTCTCCATTGATGCGGTTTGCAAGGATCAATCTCGTCAAATATCGCAGGGCTTTAGGTCTTGTTGGTTTTTTTTATGTGGTCGCGCATTTTACCGTTTATATCGTCCTTGATATGCAGTTTGATTGGGATGAAATCATCACCGATATTATCAAGCGGCCTTATATCACGATTGGCGTTTCGGCATTTTTATTGCTGTTGCCACTTGCTATCACATCCAACAAATTATCGATCAGAAAATTAGGCGCGGCAGGCTGGAATAAACTGCATTGGATCGTTTATCCTGCGGTTATTTTAGGTGCGGTTCACTATGTGATGATTAAGAAAACTTGGGCGTTGGAACCATTGCTCTATCTTGCTGTAGCATTATTTCTCATTTCGCTGAGACGATTTTACCATTTGGCAAAACGAAAAAAGCGAATTGTCGCTTAAATCTAAAACGACACTATCGCCGCAAATAGAACAAATATCATTTTGTTTTCGATATCATATCACATCTCATACCTGACTAGTGCCTAAAGATCGTTCAGTTTTTATTAAGCATGACAGGCGGATAATCACAACGCACAGGCGTGATTTGTTCGGGGACGAATCATACGCCCAAAGTTAGACGTTTTCCTTCCAACCCCCGAGGTTTTCTCATGTTTCTCGATAAATTTCTTGCCCGCTTCGAAATCAAAACGAAGGTGGGCTTGCTGTCTTTGCCTTTTGTTCTTGGTATCATCGGATTAGCGACCGTCAGTCTTTTCACCGGCTCTTTGCTCGGTGAACGCATCAATGGCACCAATGCTAGTATTCAAGCGCTAAGCGGCTTTAAAGACACCTACATAAATATGACAGGATTTTTACAGGACCAAACGGAAGAGCGTCGTCAGCAAGTTATGCAAAGTCTGGATGATCAGCTTCAACAAACTGAGAAGGTTCTGTCATTGGCAGAAAACCCAAATGAGATAGAATCTCTTACTGGTTCCAAGGCTCTGGTTGAGCATCTCCGCACTGATGTTGATAGGCTGTGGGCGATCCGAGGAAAAAACATAGTTCTGCGGACAGCCTTAAAAGAGACGGGTACCGAAATTGATAATGTTCGGGAACGACTAAATGTAACTATTCAAGGTATTTCCCAAATTCTTGCAGCATCGGAAAGTGCTGTCAGGGATATGCTGGTGTTAGCTGACACCCTAGCAAATGGCGGTAAGTCGATAGGTGCTATATCAAGATCGATAACAAGCGCAGGCACACCTGAGGAGGCATTTGCCGCAGCGAACAAGGTTAAGGGTGATATTGTTACCTTGGCTGAGAATCTGCCTAGTGCAATTCCTAGTGATAGAGTGGCGTTGAAAAATCAAATCACCAACAATATTGAGCAGATAATTCAGCTCACTGACAGTGGCTTGGTCAATAAGCCGAACATGGTCAAGTTACAAAGATATGCAACAGGTTTGCGCTCAACGGCATTAAAACTAAATGGATTAGCCACCCAAACATCACGCGAAGGAACGGTTAATTTCCTGTCGCTTGATGGTGAAATTCGTGCAGAACAAAATACCATTGCGCAAGCTCGCAGCTTTCTAGCGCGTAGCACTGAATTACAGTTATTGATCACAGAAATGCTTGGTAATCCCAGCCCGGAAATTGGCGCTGAACTGAATGCGAAAATGAGTGAAGTACAACAGAACCTCAAACTCATCGAGCAATCAGAACATAAAGATTTTCTATTAGATGCAATCGGCATGCAGATCTCAGCGCAACTTGCTGCAATCCCAGAATTGACCTCAAATTTGATCGCAAAAGAAGACGAAGTATTGGCTTTGTTCAATGCAACGTCGGTAGATATCAGTCAAGCATGGACCAGTGTACTTGCTTTCGCCAATAGTCAGCAAAACAATACTATCGCGGTAAAGGACCGCGCCGGAGTTATCACGCTATCTGCAGGCGCATTTGTTATCGTCTTGGGTCTATTGGCAGCTGCTGTATTGGTGCTTGCGCTTAGAAATCCAATACGGCGTCTGGTTGGCGCGATGGGCGATGTTGCAAATGGTGATCTAAACACTGAAATCGCAGATAAAACGCGCCCTGATGAAATTGGTGAAATGGCACGGGCACTTGATATATTCAAAATGAGTGCGATCGAGAAAGTACGACTAGAAGAAGAAGGTGAAGAAGTTCGCACGCAAACAGAGCAAGAGCGTAAGCGTAATGAAGAGCTTAAAGAAATGGAAGCTCAGAAACTTGCCAATGCTATTGATGCGTTGGCTCGCGGTCTAACGCAATTGTCCGAGGGTGATCTCACAGCCAATATCTCAACACCGTTTGAGGGTGAATTGGATCGCTTGCGTTCAGATTTCAACACGTCTGTTGCGAAATTGAGTGAAACAATGGGCCGTATCACAGATGTTTCTGTGACACTAAAAGACAACTCAACTGAAATCAGTAATGCAACAAATGATTTGTCTCAACGT